>CAWKHA010000003.1:0-573644 GCA_963849365.1 uncultured Actinomycetota bacterium | reverse complement strand
CCCGTCCCCTTAACGTTCCAGCACCGGGCAGGCGTCAGTCCGTATACATCGTCTTGCGACTTGGCACGGACCTGTGTTTTTAGTAAACAGTCGCTTCTCCCTGGTCTCTGCGGCCGTACAACGCTTCGGGGGCAAGCCCCTACACGCCACGCGGCCCCCCTTCTCCCGAAGTTACGGGGGCATTTTGCCGAGTTCCTTAACCATGGTTTGCCCGATCGCCTCGGTATTCTCTACCTGACCACCTGAGTCGGTTTGGGGTACGGGCGGCTCAGAGCTCGCTAGAGGCTTTTCTCGGCAGCATAGGATCATCCACTTCACCTGAATCGGCTCGCCATCGAGTCTCAGACACATGAGGTGCGGATTTGCCTACACCTCGTCCTACACCCTTGGCCGCGGTCTACCATCGCCGCGGTTGGACTGCCTTCCTGCGTCACCCCATCGCTTGCCTACTGCCGGATAGGTTCGCGTTCATCCACCAGCTCGCCCGAAGGCTCACCGGTCTCTGTACGCTGAGCATCACCGGGTTCGGCATGGGCGCTCTTTCGCCGGTACGGGAATATCAACCCGTTGTCCATCGACTACGCCTGTCGGCCTCGCCTTAGGTCCCGACTTACCCAGGGCAGATTAGCTTGACCCTGGAACCCTTGGTCATTCGGCGGAGGGGTTTCTCACCCCTCATTCGCTACTCATGCCTGCATTCTCACTCGTGTGGCATCCACGGCTGGGTCACCCCGCCGCTTAACTTGCCACACGACGCTCCCCTACCCATCCACACGCTTGGACCCACAAAGGGCCGGGCAATGTGTGAATGCCACAGCTTCGGCGGTGTGCTTGAGCCCCGCTACATTGTCGGCGCGGAATCACTTGACCAGTGAGCTATTACGCACTCTTTCAAGGGTGGCTGCTTCTAAGCCAACCTCCTGGTTGTCTGTGCGACTCCACATCCTTTCCCACTTAGCACACGCTTAGGGGCCTTAGCTGGTGGTCTGGGCTGTTTCCCTCTCGACTACGGAGCTTATCCCCCGCAGTCTCACTGCCACGCTCTCACTTGCCGGCATTCGGAGTTTGGCTGACTTCGGTAAGCTTTTAGGCCCCCTAGGCCATCCAGTAGCTCTACCTCCGGCAAGAAACACGTGACGCTGCACCTAAATGCATTTCGGGGAGAACCAGCTATCACGGAGTTTGATTGGCCTTTCACCCCTACCCACAGGTCATCCCCCAGGTTTTCAACCCTGGTGGGTTCGGGCCTCCACGCGGTCTTACCCGCGCTTCACCCTGCCCATGGGTAGATCACTCCGCTTCGGGTCTAGGACACGCGACTCATTCGCCCTGTTCGGACTCGCTTTCGCTACGGCTTCCCCACACGGGTTAACCTCGCCACGCATCGCTAACTCGCAGGCTCATTCTTCAAAAGGCACGCGGTCACGGCCGGACCGAAGTCCGACTTCGCTCCCACGGCTTGTAGGCACACGGTTTCAGGTACTATTTCACTCCCCTCCCGGGGTACTTTTCACCTTTCCCTCACGGTACTTGTCCGCTATCGGTCACCAGGGAGTATTTAGGCTTAGCGGGTGGTCCCGCCAGATTCACACGAGATTTCTCGGGCCCCGTGCTACTTGGGATCCCACTCGGAAGTCATCGGAGTTTCGCCTACAGGGGTGTTACCTTCTGTGCCGGGCCATTCGCATGCCCTTCGGCTACAACGATGATTTCTTACTTCCTGTCGGGTCGTCAGCCCCGACTGAATGGTCCCTCAACCCCGCGCACGCAACGCCTGACGGCTGTCACACGTGCGCGGTTTGGCCTCTTCCGCTTTCGCTCGCCACTACTCACGGAATCGCGGTTGCTTTCTCTTCCTGTGGGTACTGAGATGTTTCACTTCCCCACGTTCCCTCCGCATGCCCTATGTGTTCAGGCATGGGTGACTGGACATGACTCCAGCCGGGTTTCCCCATTCGGAAATCCTCGGATCACAGCTTGGTTGCCAGCTTCCCGAGGCTTATCGCAGGCTCCTACGTCCTTCATCGGCTCCTGGTGCCAAGGCATCCACCGTGCGCCCTTATTAACTTGGCCACAAAGATGCTTGTTTCGCGTCCACTGTGCAGTTCTCAAGGTACGGGCGGAGAGCCGGCCCTGGCCCGTCGCGTGCGCCGACGTGCGACGCGGTTCGACGAGGGCTGGTCCCGAGCAGAAGGTGGGCTCTACGAGCCGCTCCCTCAGGACTCAACAGCGTGCCGAGGACGAACCAGAGCGGTTGCCGTCCGTTCCTGCTGCAAGCAGCTGTACTAGGACGGACGACCACGTGGGCGTCCGACTGGTCAATGTTCCACCCATGAGCGACCATCCGAGGGGCGAATGCCCACGGCATGGCTCTGGGCACGAGATCCGAGGACCTCGCGCCAGGTGCTCCTTAGAAAGGAGGTGATCCAGCCGCACCTTCCGGTACGGCTACCTTGTTACGACTTCGTCCCAATCGCCGATCCCACCTTCGACGGCTCCCTCCTTGCGGTTGGGCCACCGGCTTCGGGTGTTACCGACTTTCGTGACGTGACGGGCGGTGTGTACAAGGCCCGGGAACGTATTCACCGCAGCGTTGCTGATCTGCGATTACTAGCGACTCCGACTTCATGGGGTCGAGTTGCAGACCCCAATCCGAACTGAGACCGGCTTTTTGGGATTCGCTCCACCTTGCGGTATCGCAGCCCTTTGTACCGGCCATTGTAGCATGTGTGCAGCCCAAGACATAAGGGGCATGATGATTTGACGTCATCCCCACCTTCCTCCGAGTTGACCCCGGCAGTCTCCTATGAGTCCCCGCCATAACGCGCTGGCAACATAGGACGAGGGTTGCGCTCGTTGCGGGACTTAACCCAACATCTCACGACACGAGCTGACGACAACCATGCACCACCTGTACAGGACCCTTGCGGACCCGACATCTCTGCCGGATTTCCCTGTATGTCAAGCCTTGGTAAGGTTCTTCGCGTTGCGTCGAATTAAGCCACATGCTCCGCCGCTTGTGCGGGCCCCCGTCAATTCCTTTGAGTTTTAGCCTTGCGGCCGTACTCCCCAGGCGGGGCGCTTAATGCGTTAGCTGCGGCACAGAGGACGTGGAAAGTCCCCCACACCTAGCGCCCAACGTTTACGGCGTGGACTACCAGGGTATCTAATCCTGTTTGCTCCCCACGCTTTCGCTCCTCAGCGTCAGTATCGGCCCAGAGACCCGCCTTCGCCACCGGTGTTCCTCCTGATATCTGCGCATTTCACCGCTACACCAGGAATTCCAGTCTCCCCTACCGAACTCTAGTCTGCCCGTATCGAATGCAGGCTCGGGGTTGAGCCCCGAGTTTTCACATCCGACGTGACAGACCGCCTACGAGCTCTTTACGCCCAATAATTCCGGACAACGCTCGCACCCTACGTATTACCGCGGCTGCTGGCACGTAGTTAGCCGGTGCTTCTTCTGCAGGTACAGTCACTTTCGCTTCGTCCCTGCTGAAAGAGGTTTACAACCCGAAGGCCTTCGTCCCTCACGCGGCGTCGCTGCGTCAGGCTTTCGCCCATTGCGCAATATTCCCCACTGCTGCCTCCCGTAGGAGTCTGGGCCGTGTCTCAGTCCCAGTGTGGCCGGTCGCCCTCTCAGGCCGGCTACCCGTCGTCGCCTTGGTGGGCCATGACCCCACCAACAAGCTGATAGGCCGCGGGCCCATCCTCAGCCGCCGGAGCTTTCCACCACCGAAGATGCCGTCGGTGGTCGTATCCGGTATTAGCCCCGATTTCTCGGGGTTATCCCAGTGCTGAGGGCAGGTTGCCCACGTGTTACTCACCCGTTCGCCGCTGATCCACCCCCGAAGGGGCTTCACCGCTCGACTTGCATGTGTTAAGCACGCCGCCAGCGTTCGTCCTGAGCCAGGATCAAACTCTCCGTTGATGTCTGTTTTGGTATCGCGCCCGAGGGCACGTTCACCGACAACGGAAAGCGGCCACCGGATGGGAATCAACCGGTGGCCGTTCAGATCTGGCGAAAATGCAGACGTTACTGTCGTCTGTCTTCACCAAAGGAATCCGCCCTTGGAGCGCACGGACCGAAGGTCCGCCGCCGTCCGCGGGACGGGGTTGTTTGGCATTGACTTTTGGCACGCTGTTGAGTTCTCAAGGAGCGGACGCACACCGATGGGAGGCCTTCCGGCCGACCTTCGGGGCAACCCTCTTAACTTAGCCGTGGGGCCCAGCCGGGTCAAATCCACCCGGACCGGCACCACCGCCGACCCACGACCGTTCCGCGTCCGGGGATCCGGTCGCGGGAACCTGCATGGGAGCCGCCCCCGGGACCGGCCACCGAGCGGTGTCCGTTCCTCCCTGACGAGCAGCGGGGTGGAACACTACGGAGCGTCGCCGCGAGCGTCAAATCACCTGGCTGTCATCCGCCGGGGGTGCGGTCGACGCCCGCCACAGAGCGCTTCCCGCGGCGCAGCACCAGCCAGCGTCCGTGCAGGAAGGCCGGTCCGTCCGGCGCAGCGTCCGGGTCGTGGACCCGGACGTTGTTCACGTACACGCCGCCCTCGTCGACGGCACGACGGGCGGCCGACCGGGTGCCGACCAGCCCGGTGGCGACCAGGAGGTCGGTGACGGTCGACCCGGGCTGCGCCTTCGCCGTCGGCGTCTCCCGCAGTGCGGCGGACAGAGTCGCCTCGTCCAGCTCGTCGAGCGGCGCCTGACCGAACAGCGCCCGGCTGGCGTGCTCGGCGGCCCGCGCCTGTCCGGCTCCGTGCACCAGGGCAGTCAGCTCCTCGGCCAGTGCGCGTTGTGCCGCACGGGCGGCCGGTCGTTCGACGGTCGCGGCCTCCAGCGCCTCGATCTCGGGCCGAGCCTTCAGGCTGAACAGGCGCAGGTAGCCCGCGATGTCACGGTCGTCCGCGTTCACCCAGAACTGGTAGAACGCGTACGGCGAGGTGAGCTCGGGGTCCAGCCACACCGTCCCCGACTCGGTCTTCCCGAACTTCGTACCGTCCGCCTTCGCGACCAGCGGGGTGGCGAACGCATGGGCGGAGACGCCCTCGGCGCGGTGGATCAGATCGAGGCCGGCGGTCAGGTTGCCCCACTGGTCGCTGCCGCCGGTCTGGAGCACGCAGCCGAACTGCCGGTACAGCTCCAGGAAGTCCAGCGCCTGGAGGATCTGATAGCTGAACTCGGTGTAGCTGATCCCCGTGTCGGACTCCAGGCGCGCGCTGACGGCTTCCTTGGCCAGCATCCGGTTGACCCGGAAGTGCCGGCCCACGCCCCGCAGCAGGTCGATGGCCGACAGCGGCGCGGTCCAGTCCAGGTTGTTCGCCATCACCGCGGCGTTCGGGCCCTCGAAGGACAGGAACGGCCGGACCTGGAGGCGGATGCGGTCCACCCACTCCGCCACGACGGCCGGGTCGTTGAGGGCGCGCTCGGCGGTGGGCTTGGGGTCGCCGATCAGCCCGGTCGCGCCGCCGACCAGCGCGATCGGCCGGTGCCCGGCCAGCTGCAGCCGGCGCATGGTGAGGATCTGGACCAGGTTGCCCAGGTGCAGGCTGGGCGCCGTGGGGTCGAAGCCGCAGTAGAACGTGACGGGTCCGGCGTCCATCGCCGCCCGCAGCTCGCCCAGGTCGGTGCTGACGGCGATCAGCCCCCGCCAGCGGAGGTCGTCCAGGACGTGCTCCGTGAGCGGGGCGACGGTCTCGGCGGCGGTCATGGCGCCGATTCTGACGCACGCTTGCGCCGTACCGCGGGACGGTACCGGCTGACGGTCGGCTCGCCCTCGAGCCAGAAGCGCCATGGCCGGTCTGCCGCCGCGGCGAGCCCGACACGCGGACCGCGGTGCACCCGGACGTCCGCGCCGACCGGGGGACGGGCCAGCAGGCGCAGCGGGGCCAGCGGGTCCAGGAGGTCGACGCCGCCGAACGAGCCGTCCACTCCGAGGCAGGTCGCCAGGCGCGCCGGACCCCGAGCCAGCTCGGCGTCCGAGCGGGCCGAGGGCCGCCGGGACCGGGCCTGTCGCTGGCCGTCGACCACCTCACCCGCCCGCAGCAACACTGCTGTCGCGACACCGGGCGGCCCGGCGACGACGTTCAGGCACCAGTGCATGCCGTACGTGAAGTACACGTACGCGTGGCCGGGCGGGCCGAACATCACGTCGTTGCGAGCGGTACGGCCGCGGTGGGCGTGCGAGCCCGGGTCCTGACCCTGGCCGTCGTACGCCTCGACCTCGGTGAGCCGCACGACCACGAGACCGGCCTGCACCAGGCAGCCCAGCAGCGCCGGGGCGACGTCCAGCACCGGGCGGCTCAGCAGCTCCCGCAGACCGTCGGCCTCGCCGGTCCCGCCGCGCACCATCGCCCCTGCCTGCGTCCCCCGGGGCACGGGCGGCCCCGCCGGGTTCAGCCGGTGCCACCCCACGCAGCGCCGGCCGCCACGACCGTACGCAGGTCGGCCAGCTGCTCGCGCACGCGGGCCGGCGCGGTGCCCCCGTACGCCGAGCGGGCGGCCAGGGAGCCATCGACCGAGAGGACCTCGCGGACCTGCGGGCTCAGCGCCGGCGAGATCGCCGCGAGGTCCTCGTCGGACAGGCCACCCAGGTCGATGCCGCGCTGCTCGCAGGCGAGCACGCAGGCGCCGGCGATCTCGTGAGCCTCCCGGAACGGCACCCCGGCGCGGACCAGCCACTCGGCGACGTCGGTCGCCAGCGCGAACCCCTCGGGGGCCGCCGCCGCCATGCGCTCGCGGTCGAACTCCAGCGTGGCGGTCATGCCGGTCACGGCGGGCAGCAGGACAGCCAGCGTGTCGACCGCGTCGAAGACGGGCTCCTTGTCCTCTTGCAGGTCCCGGTTGTACGCGAACGGCAGCCCTTTCAACGTGGCCAGCAGCCCGGTCAGGTGGCCGATCACCCGTCCGGCCTTTCCGCGGGCCAGCTCGGCGACATCGGGATTCTTCTTCTGCGGCATGATCGACGACCCGGTCGAGTACGCGTCGTCGAGCCTGGCCCAGCCGAACTCGCGCGAGGTCCACAGGCAGACCTCCTCGCCCAGCCGGGAGAGGTGGACCGAAACCAGCGCGCACACGAACAGGAACTCGGCTGCGAAGTCCCGGTCGGACACGGCGTCCACGGAGTTCGCCACCGCGCCGCTGAACCCCAGCTCCAGCGCGACCGCCTGCGGGTCCAGCGGCAGCGAAGACCCGGCCAGGGCCCCGGCGCCCAGCGGCGACAGCGCGGCGCGGCGGTCCCAGTCCCGGAAGCGGTCGACGTCGCGGGCCAGCGCATGCGCGTGCTTGGCCAGCTCGTGCCCGAACGACAGGGGCTGCGCGTGCTGGAGGTGGGTGAAACCGGGGGCGGGCGCGTCGACCAGCGCCTCGGCCTGGTCGAGCAGCGCGACCTGCAGGGCGGCGACCAACCGGACCAGGTGCCGCGCCGCGTCGCGCAGGTACAGCCTGAAGTCGGTGGCCACCTGGTCGTTGCGCGAGCGTCCGGCACGCAGCTTGCCGCCCAACGGCCCGAGCCGCTCGACCAGGCCGCGCTCGAGCGCCGTGTGCACGTCCTCGTCCGCCGGACCGGGCGCGAAGGCACCCGACGCCACGTCGGCCGAGAGCTCGCCCAGGGCGGCCAGCATGCGGTCCAGCTCGGCGTCGTCGAGCAGCCCGGCGCGGTGCAGCACGCGGGCGTGCGCCAGCGAGGCGGCGAGGTCGTACGGAGCCAGCCGCCAGTCGAACTGCACCGACCGCGACAGTGCGGTGAGCGCGTCGGCGGGGGCGGCCGCGAACCGGGCCCCCCACAGGCGCAGGGTCCCGGGATCGTCGCTCACGCGCTGTCCCCGGCGTCCGCTTTCTGGTCGCGCCGGGCGGCGATCTTGCTCGGCAGGCCCCACAGGTCGATGAAGCCCTTGGCGAGCGACTGGTCGAAGGTGTCGCCGGTGTCGTACGTGGCGAGGGAGAAGTCGTACAGGGACTGCTCGCTGCGCCGGCCGCTCACGACCGCGCGGCCCCCGTGCAGCCTCATCCGGATGTCGCCGCTGACGTGCTCGTTGACGTCGGCGAGGTACCCGTCCAGCGCGCGCTTGAGCGGGCTGAACCAGAGCCCGTCGTACACCAGCTCGGCCCAGCGCTGCTCGACGTGGCGGGTGAACCGGGCCAGGTCCCGCTCCACCGTGACGTTGGCCAGCTCCGCGCGAGCCGTGATCAGTGCGATCGCGCCGGGTGCCTCGTACACCTCGCGGCTCTTGATGCCGACCAGGCGGTCCTCGACGAGGTCCAGCCGCCCCACGCCCTGAGCCCCCGCCCGGGCGTTGAGCTCCTGCACCGCCTGCAGCATCGACACCGGACGGCCGTCCACGGCCACCGGCGCGCCACGGTCGAACGTGACGACGACCTCGTCGGGTTCGCGCGGGACGGCCGGGTCCTGGGTGTAGGCGTAGACGTCCTCGACCGGACCGTTCCAGATGTCTTCGAGGAAGCCCGTCTCGACGGCACGACCCCAGACGTTCTGGTCGATCGAGTAAGGGGACTTCTTGGTCACGTCGATGGGCAGGCCGGTCCGCTCGGCGAACTCGATCGCCTTGTCCCGGGTCATGCCGTAGTCGCGCACCGGCGCGATGCAGCGCAGCTCGGGCGCCAGCGCCCCGATGCCGACCTCGAACCGCACCTGGTCGTTGCCCTTGCCGGTGCAGCCGTGCGCGACCGTGCTCGCGCCGTGCTGGGCCGCCGCCCGGACGAGGTGGCGCACGATCAGCGGCCGCGACAGCGCCGAGACCAGCGGGTACCGCTCCATGTACAGGGCGTTCGCGCGCAGCGCCGGCAGGCAGTACTCGTCGGCGAACTCGTCGCGGGCGTCGGCCACCTCGGCCTCCACCGCGCCGCAGGCCAGCGCCCGCCGGCGGATGACCTCGAGGTCCTCCCCGCCCTGGCCCACGTCGGCCGCGACGGCGATCACCTCCGCACCGGTGACCTCGGCGATCCATCCGATCGCGACCGAGGTGTCCAGGCCGCCCGAGTAGGCGAGGACGACGCGCTCTCTCACGGTGCTTCTCCCTGCGGTGGTGGGGTGGGTCGGTGGTCGGTCTCCTGCGCCGCGAGGGCCATCAGCTCGGCCGCGACGGCCGCGCCGCCGGACGTTTCGCGCGTCACCAGCAGCACGGTGTCGTCACCGGCGACGGTGCCGATGACCGCCGGCAGGATGCTGTGGTCGATGGCCGACGCGAGGTACTGCGCGCCGCCGGGCGGCGTACGCAGGATGACGATGTTGGCCGAGCTGTCGACCGAGACCAGGAGGTTCTGGCACCGCCGGCGCAGGCGGTCGGTGTCGCCGCCCTCGTCCGGCGCGGCCCTCGGCGTGAGGTCGCCGCCCTCCCCCGGCACGGCGTAGCAGAGCCGGCCGTCCTCGGCCCGGACCTTCACGGCCCCGAGCTCGTCCAGGTCGCGGGACAGCGTGGCCTGCGTGACCGCGATGCCCTCGTCGGACAGCAGCGCCACCAGCTCGGCCTGGGACCGGACGCGGACCCGCCCGAGCAGCTCGACGATGCGCTGGTGCCGCGCCGTGCGGCTGTGCACGACGGTCACGCCGGCACCCCGTCGGGCAGCGTGGCCGCGACCGCGTCGAGGGCGGCCGGCAGCCGGTCCAGGAACTCGGTCACGTCGGCGTCGCTCAGTACCAGTGGCGGCGCGAGGCGCAGTACGTCGGGCTGGACGGCGTTCACGAGCACGCCGCGGTCGCGCAGCTCGGCTTCGACCTGCCTGGCGACCGGCGCGCTCAGCACGATCCCCAGCAGCAGGCCGCTCCCCCGCACGGAGGCGACCAGCGGGTGGCCCAGCGCGTTCACGCCGGTGGCGAGCACATGACCGAGCTGAGCGGCCCTGGACAGCAGGTCGTCGCGTTCGATCGTGTCCAGCACGGCCAGCGCGGCCGCGCACGTGACCGGGTTGCCGCCGAACGTCGACCCGTGCTGGCCGGGACCCAGCAGCGCTGCCGACTCGCCGAACGCGACGCAGGCCCCCAGCGGCAGACCGCCGCCCAGACCCTTGGCCAGCGTGACGACGTCCGGGGCGAGGGCGTCGGCCTGGTGCGCGAACCAGTGCCCGGTCCGCCCGACGCCGGTCTGCACCTCGTCCAGCACGAACAGGGCGCCGGCGGCGCGGCACAGGTCCGCCGCGCCGACGAGGTAGCCGGCCGGAGGCGGCAGCACCCCACCTTCGCCGAGCATCGGCTCGAGGAAGACGGCCGCAGTGTCGGCGCCGACCTCCGCGCCGAGCGCGCCGAGGTCGCCGTACGGCACGAAGCGGACGCCGGGGAGCAACGGCTCGAAGGGGGCGCGCTTGGCCGGCTGGCCGGTCAGCGCCAGCGCACCGGTGGTCCGGCCGTGGAAGGACCCCTCGGCCGCGACCATGGCGGGCCGGCCGGTCCGCCGGGCGACCTTCACCGCGGCCTCGTTGGCCTCGGCGCCGCTGTTGCAGAAGAACACGCGCCCATCGCGGCCGAACAGCGCGAGGAGTCGTTCGGCCAGCTCGACGGCGGGCCGGTTGGCCACCAGGTTCGAGGTGTGCCCGAGCGTGCCGATCTGCCGGGTGACGGCCGCCACGACGGCAGGGTGCGCGTGCCCGAGCACGTTCACCGCGATTCCCCCGACGAGGTCCAGGTAGCTGCGGCCGTCGACGTCCGTGACGCGGGCCCCGGTGCCCGAGGCGAGCACGAGCTCGGGCGTGCCGTAGGTGTCCATGACCGCGCCCTGCCAGCGGTCCCGCCACAGCTGCGTCTGCCCGGCGCTCATGGCACCACCTGAGTGCCGACGCCCTCGGCCGTGAAGAGCTCCAGGAGCAGGGCGTGCGGCAGCCGACCGTCGATGACGTGCGCCTTCGGCACCCCGCCCCGCACCGCCCGCAGGCAGGCCTCCATCTTCGGGATCATCCCCGCGGCCAGGCCGGGCAGCAGCCGCTCGAGCTCGTCGGCGGAGACCTCGTCGATGACCTCGTCGCTGTCCGGCCAGTCGGCATAGAGGCCCTCGACGTCGGTCAGCACGACCAGCTTCTCGGCGCCGAGTGCGACGGCGAGCGCGGCCGCGGCGGTGTCGGCGTTCACGTTGAAGACGCTGCCGTCGCGACCGCGCGCGACGCTCGACACGACGGGGACGAGCCCGTCGTCGAGCAGCCCGACCACGAACGCCGGTTCGACCCGGACGATGTCGCCGACGAGGCCCAGGTCGGTGGGGACGCCGTCCACGTCGACGTCCCGCCGCTCGGCGGTGAACAGGTGCGCGTCCTCCCCGGACATGCCCACCGCGTACGGGCCGTGGCTGTTCACCAGGCCGACCACCTCGCGCTGGACCTGGCCGGTGAGCACCATGCGGACGACGTCCATCGTCTCCGGAGTCGTCACCCGGTGGCCGCCGCGGAACTGGGTGGGCACGCCCAGCCGTCCGAGCATCGCGTCGATCTGCGGACCGCCGCCGTGCACGACGACCGGGCGCAGCCCGGCCAGCCGCAGGAAGACGACGTCCGCGGCGAAGGCCTGCTGCAGCGCCGGGTCGGACATGGCGTGGCCGCCGTACTTGACGACGACAGTGCGGCCCTGGAAGCGCTCGAGCCACGGCAGCGCCTCGGCCAGCACTGCGGCCTTCGCCAGCGCGTGCTCGTGCCGGGCGGCCGGCCGGGCGGTGCGGGTCGGTGGGACTCCGCTCATGTCGAGTACGCCGAGTTCTCGTGGACGTAGTCGGCGGTCAGGTCGTTCGTCCAGATCGTGGCGGTGGCGTCACCCGCACCGAGGTGGACGTGGATGGCCACCTCGCGGCCGGAAAGGTCCACCAGCGAACGGTCCTCGCCGGCGGCACCGTCCCGGCAGACCCAGACGCCGTTGACCGCGACCGCGAGGTCGCCGGGCTCGAAGGCGGCGGCGGTCGTGCCCACAGCGGCCAGCACCCGGCCCCAGTTGGGGTCCTCGCCGTGCAAGGCGCACTTGAGCAGGTTGCTGCGGGCCACGGCCCGACCGACCTCGACCGCGTCGTCCTCGTCGGCCGCCCCGCTGACCCGGACCGCGACCTCCTTGCTGGCGCCCTCCGCGTCGGCCACGAGCATCCGGGCCAGCCGGGCGCAGGCCTCGGTGACCGCTGCGGCCAGCTGGCCGGCGCTGGGCTGCACGCCCGAGCCGCCGCTGGCCATCAGGAGCACGGTGTCGTTCGTCGACATGCAGCCGTCAGAGTCGATCCGGTCGAACGTCCCCGCGGTCGCCGCCCGGAGCGCGGCCTCCAGCCCGTCGGCCCCGGCGACCGCGTCCGTGGTCAGCACGACCAGCATCGTCGCCAGCCCGGGCGCGAGCATCCCGGCGCCCTTGGCCATGCCGCCCACGACGAAGCCGGCGCCGCGCACGGTGACCGACTTGGCGACGGTGTCCGTGGTCATGATCGCCTCTGCCGCATCCTGACCGCCCTCGGGGGAGAGTGCGGCGGCGACGTCGCGGACGCCCGGCAGGAGGCGGTCCATCGGGAGCCGCTCGCCGATCAACCCCGTCGAGCAGACGGCCACCTCGCCGGCACCGCAGCCGAGCAGCTCGGCGACGAGCTCGGCGCTGGCGTGCGTGTCGGCGAAACCGGCCGGCCCGGTGCACGCGTTGGCGCCGCCGGAGTTGAGCAGCACCGCCACCAGGGCGCCGTCCTTGAGGACCTGCTCGGTCCACAGCACCGGGGCGGCCTTGACCCGGTTGCGCGTCAACACTCCGGCCGCCGCGCGAAGCGGCCCGTCGTTCACGACCAGCGCGACGTCGGCCGCTCCCGAGGTCTTCAGCCCGGCCGCGGCACCGGCCGCCCGGAACCCGACCGGGTCGGTGACGCTCACGGTGCCACCGCCGTCGCCGTCAGCCCGGTGACCTCGGGCAGGCCGAGCATGAGGTTCGCGTTCTGCAGCGCCTGGCCGGCGGCGCCCTTCCCCAGGTTGTCCAGCGCGACCGACACCACCGCCCGGCCGGCATGTGCGTCGGCCGCGACCTGCAGCACGGCTGCGTTGGTGCCTGCGGTGGCCTTGGTCGTCGGCCAGACCCCGTCGGCGAGGAGCAGGACGAACGGCTCGCCCTCGTACTGGGCGGCGAGCGCCGCGCGCAGATCCGCGCTGCCGACGCCGCCGGCGAGCCGGGCCGTGCACGTCGCCAGGATGCCGCGCGGCATCGGAGCCAGCATCGGCGTGAACGACATCGTCACCGCAGCTCCCGCGGCCCCGGCGAGCGACTGCTCCATCTCGGGCGTGTGCTGGTGCACACCGCCGGTCTTGTACGCCGAGACCCCGCCCATGACGGTCGTGGCCAGCAACGAGTCGGTCGCCTTGCGCCCCGCGCCGCTGGTGCCGGAAGCGGCGACCACGACCAGGTCCTCCGGCTCGACCAGGCCGGCGGACAGCAGCGGGGCCAGACCGAGGGTGACGGCGGTGGCGTAGCAGCCAGGGTTGGCCACCCGCGCCGACGCCGCGACAGCGTCGCGGGCCCCGGCGAGCTCGGGCAGCCCGTACGTCCAGGTGCCGGCGTGCGGGTGGGCGGGGCCGTAGTACTGCCTCCAGGCAGCTCCGTCGGCGAGCCGGAAGTCGGCACCGAGGTCGACGACGCGAAGGTCACCCGGGAGCCCGGCCACGATCGCCGCGGACTCCCCGTGCGGGAGCGCGAGGAACACCAGGTCGGACGCGGCGAGCACCTCGACGTCCGTGGGTGCGAAGGTGCGGCCGGCCAGCGGGAGCAGCCCGGGGTGCAGCTCGGTCACCGGTCGACCGGCCGTGCTGCCGGCGCAGATCGCGCCGAGCTCGAGCCCGGG
Organism: uncultured Actinomycetota bacterium; assembly: GCA_963849365.1. Taxonomy (GTDB): domain Bacteria; phylum Actinomycetota; class Actinomycetes; order Prado026; family Prado026; genus CAVQCJ01. Next base: position 559,851 of record CAWKHA010000003.1, on the reverse strand, counting down.
GTGGCCCAGCAGCAGCCGCAGCAGCTCGCCACCGGCGTAGCCGCTGGCCCCGGCCACCGACACCGTCGTCCCCATGGGACATTTATATCAGACTACGCATATTCATGCGATACCTGGATCGCCCTGCTCGAGCTCGGCGCGGTCCAGCTCGGCATCGATCCGCGCGGCCTCCCGCGCGTCGGCGCGCACCCACTGCACGACCACGAGCATCAGCAGCGGGAGACCGACCACTTCGCCGATCCCCCACAGCATCACTCCGCCGAACCGCTGGTCGGACAGCGCCGAGCGGCCCCACGGTCGGGCCACCTCGAGGTAGTAGTCCCGGGCGAGGACGTGCGTGCCCAGCCACAGGACGATGCCCGGGACCGAGTCCACGAGAGTCTCGACGAGGACGACCGCAGCGAGGGCCGCGTACGGCAGCCGCGGCTCGCCGTCCACCGAGAGCACCGGCCAGAAGAACGTGAGGCCCACCGCGAGCAGCGCGGCGTGCAGCAGCCAGTACACCGGCCACGACCGCAGGCTCGCCTCGAACAGCGGCGTGAAGTAGACGACGAAGGGCACCGCAGCTACCACGGCCGCGGCCACGACCGGGAAGGTCAGCAGCCGCACCGCAGGCCAGGCCAGCCACCGGTCGGCCCGGGCTCCAGCGGTCTGCGACGTGGTCCGCACGAGCGAGACCGGGGCACCCAGCGAGAGCAGGACCGGGACCACCGTCAGCAGGAGGGCGAGCTGCACGGCGGTCACCCAGAACAGCACGTGCGCGTAGACGCCCAGGAACGACATGGTCGCGACCACGACACCGACCAGGCCGGCACCGAAGCCGACCACCCGCCCCGGCGGCCAGCGCTCGCCCGCAGACCGGACCCGCCGCACGGCCAGCAGGTACGGCATCCCGAGCGCCAGCACCAGGGCCAGACCGCCCGGGTCGAGCACCCAGCTGCCCAGCGCCGCGGCCGCGGTCAGGTCCGGCGGCCCGGTGTAGCCGGTGAGCAGGATCCCGGCCGCAGCGGTCACCCGCGCAGCACGGCGCCCGTACGCCGTCCGGCCTCGGCGACCGCGGCGTCGCGGGCGGCGGCAGCCTCCTCCGCGGTCAGGGTCCGGTCCGGTGCGCGGAAGCGCAGCGCGAACGCGAGCGACTTGCGGCCCTCGCCGGCCTGGTCACCCACGTAGACGTCGAAGAGGCGGACCGACTCGAGCAGCGGCCCGGCACCCTCGCGCAGGGCGTCCTGGACGGTCGCGGCGGGCACGGACGCGGCGACGACGAGGGCGACATCCTGCGTGGCCGCGGGGTACGACGAGACGAGCGGTGCCTGCTCGATCGGTGTGCGGTGGGCTGCCAGGGTCCGCAGGACCACCTCCGCGGCGCTCGTGCGGTCGGGCAGACCGAGCGCCGCGCACACCCGCGGGTGCAGCTCCCCCGCATAGCCGGCGACCTGCTGGGCGTCGCCGTGACCCACGAGCACCTCGGCGCACCGGCCGGGGTGCCACGGAGCCCGCTCGGCGGCCCGCACGCGCACGTGGACGTCGAGCCCGGCGGCCAGGACCCGCACGGCCTCGACGGCGTCGGCCCAGACGGCCGCGCGTCCCGGCCCCCACCACCCGCGGGGCTCGCGGGCGCCGGTCAGCACCACGGCCACGTGCACGGGCTGGTCCGGGAGGGCCGCGTCCAGGGCCGCCAGCTCGTCGTCGCCCGGACGGCGGTCCACCCGTAGCCGTGGGGCGGCAGGCGCGCCGGCCGTGGGCCGGAATACTCTGCCGGTCTCGAAGAGGGCCAGGTCGGGCATCCCCCGGCCCACGTTGCGACGGGCCGTCGCCAGCAGCCCGGGCAGCAACGTCGTGCGCAGCAGCGGCTCCTCGTCCGACAGCGGGTTCGCCAGCCGCACCGCCCGGCGGCGCTCGTCGTCGGGTGGCAGCCCGAGGCCGTCGAGGGCCGCCTGCGACCCGAACGGGTAGGACCGGACCTCGACGTACCCGTGCCCGGCCAGCGCCCTGGCCGCGGCGAGCGCGTCGGCGTACGGCAGCCCCTCGTGATGGCCGGGCAGCACCGCCGGCAGCACGGAGGGGATGGACTCGTAGCCGTGCAGGCGAGCGACCTCCTCGACCAGGTCGGCCGGCTGGACCAGGTCGGGGCGCCAGCTCGGGGGCGTGACGAGCAGGCGCCCGGGCCCGCCGGAACCGTCCGCCCCGAGCACGCAGCCGACCGCGGCCAGGTGGTGGCGCACCTCGGCCTCGGCCAGCGGGAGCCCGACGAGCCGCGCGGGGTAGTCCACGTCCAGCTCGATCCGCGCCCGCGGGCCGCGCAGGTCGATGTCGGTGACTCCCGCATCGCCGCGTCCGCCGCCCAGCCGCACCAGCAGCTCGACGACCAGGTCTGCGGCAGCCGGGGCGAGCGCGTCGTCCACGCCGCGCTCGAACCGGCGCGAGGCCTCGGTGGACAGCCGGTGCCGGCGGGAGGACCGGGCGACCGCGACCGGGTCGAAGTGGGCCGCCTCGACCACCACGTCCACGGACTCCTCCGACAGCTCGGTGCTCGCGCCGCCCATGACGCCGGCGACACCGATCGGCCCGGAGCCGTCCGCGATGAGCAGGTCGTCCGCGTCCAGGTCGTGGGTCGCGCCGTCCAGGGTCTCGAGCTTCTCCCGCGCGGCTGCCCGGCGGACGACGATCGCACCGTCCAGCCGCGCCCGGTCGTACCCGTGGATGGGCTGGCCCAGCTCGAGCATCACGTAGTTGGTGACGTCGACGGCCAGCGCGATCGGACGCATCCCGGCCAGCGACAGGCGCTGGCGCAGCCAGAACGGGGAGTTCGCGCGCGGGTCGACGCCGAGCACCGTGCGCGCCACGAACCGGTCGCACCCCGCCGCGTCCTCGACCCGCACCGGCCAGCCCGCGTCGTCCGGCGGCGGCAGCGGGCGTGCCGCCGGGTCGCGGTACGGCAGACCCAGTGCCACCGCGAGCTCGCGGGCCACGCCCCGCACCGACAGGCAGTAGCCGCGGTCCGCCGTGACCGCGATGTCCAGCACGGCGTCGGGCAGCCCGAGCAGGGCGCGCGCGTCGTCCCCCGGCGCCGCCCCGGCCAGCTCGCCGTCGGTCAGCACGAGGATCCCGGTGTGCTCTTCGCCCAGGCCGAGCTCGCGGACCGAGCAGATCATGCCGTCGGACACGTGGCCGTACGTCTTCCGGGCCGCGATGGTGAACCCGCCGGGCAGGACCGTGCCGGGCAGCGCGACCACGACGGCGTCACCGGCGGCGAAGTTGTGCGCGCCGCAGACGATGCCGCGCGGCTCGGAGGCGCCCACGTCCACCGAGCACCACCGGATGGTCTTGCCGTTGCTCTGCGGCTCGTCGGTGTACTCGAGCACGCGCCCGACCACGAGCTCGCCGACCAGGTCCGCGCCCACGTCCTCGACGGTCTCCACCTCGAGGCCCACGCGCAGCAGCGCGTCGGCCAGCTCGCGCGCCGAGGCCCCCGCGGGGATGTCGACGTGCTCGGCCAGCCAGGAGACGGGGACCCGCATCACAGCCCCGAACCGAATGCGAGGGTGAAGCGAACGTCGCCCTCGATCATGTCGCGCATGTCCCGCACGCTGTGCTGGAACATCAGCGTCCGCTCGATCCCCATGCCGAAGGCGAAACCGGTGTAGACGTCGGGATCCACGCCACAGGCGACGAAGACGCGGGGGTCGACCATTCCGCAGCCGCCCCACTCGATCCAGCCCTCGGAGCCGCAGGTCCGGCACGGCGCGTCCGGGTTGCCGACGGACGTCCCGTGGCACGCGAAGCACAGCACGTCGACCTCGGCGGACGGCTCGGTGAAGGGGAAGTACGACGGGCGCAGCCGGGTGACGACCGCCGGCCCGAACATCTCGGCCGCGAAGTGGTCGAGGGTGCCCTTCAGGTGCGCCATCGTGATCCCGCGGTCCACGACGAGACCCTCGACCTGGGCGAACACCGGGCTGTGGGTGGCGTCGAGCTCGTCCGTGCGGTACGTGCTGCCCGGGCAGATCAGGTAGATCGGCGGGGACTGCGTCAGCATCGTGCGGGCCTGCACCGGCGAGGTGTGCGTGCGCAGGACCAGACCGTCCTCCGGCGGCTCCACGAAGAACGTGTCCTGCATCGTGCGGGCCGGGTGGTCCGGCGGGATGTTGAGGGCGTCGAAGTTCAGCCACTCCGCCTCGACCTCGGGGCCGTCGGCCACCTGGTAGCCCAGCGCGACGAAGACTTCGCAGATGCGGTCGACCAGCGTCGCCAGCGGGTGCCGCGCGCCTGCCGGGACGCGGTCGTACGGCAGGGTCACGTCGACGGTCTGGTCGACCAGCACGGACGCGTCCCGCTCCGCCTCGAGCACGGCCTGCCGCGCCTCCAGCGCGGCGCGCACCTGCTGGCGGGCCTGCCCTACCCGCTGCCCCGCCTCGGCCTTGGCCTGCGGGGGCAGCGCGCCGATCTCCCGGTTCGCCAGGGCCAGCGGTGAGCGGTCGCCCGCATGGGCCAGCCGGGCGGCCTTGAGCTGGTCGAGGTCACCGGCGGACGCGACGGCGGACAGCGCCTCGGCCACGGCCCTGGCCACCTCGTCGGGGTGCAGCGCGGTCACCTCGACGGGGTCGTACGACTGGTTGGGCGCGGACATCGGTACGTGGTCCTCCGGGGGCGACGGCTGCCCGCCGAGTCTAGGCGGTGCCCCCCGCGGGACCGGTGCGGTTATCCGGGCGCCGTCCCGGCCGGGACGATCACCCGGAAGAGCGCGCCGCCGGCGGGGCCGCGGTCCAGCGTCACGGTGCCGCCGTGCGCGTCGACCAGTCCCTTGACGATGTACAGGCCCAGACCCGTCCCGCCGCGACGGTCGCCTCGCCAGAACCGCGTGAAGACCCGCGACGCCGCCTCGTCGGGCACGCCGAGCCCTTCGTCCTCGACCGTGACGGCGGTCCCGTCGCCGGCCCGCTCGACCGAGAGGCGGACGTGCCCGCCACCGTGCCGCAAGGCGTTCTCGAGCAGGTTGGCGAAGACCTGCTCCAGCTTGTCCGCGTCCGCCCACGTCTCGGGCAGGCCTGGCGCCACGCGCAGCGAGAACCGGGACGAAGGTTGGCCGCCGGCGACGAGCCGGTCGACGTGCCGTCCCAGCAGGGCCGGGAAGTCGACGAGGCTGCGGTGCAGCTCGAGGCGGCCCGAGTCGATCCGGGCCACGTCGAGCAGCTCGGTGATCAGCCGGGTCACGCGGTCCGCGTCGGCCTCGACCGTCTCCAGCATCAGCCGGCGCTGTTCGTCGGTGAAACGTTCCCACTTGGCCAGCAATGTCGAGGTGAAGCCCTTCACCGATGTCAGCGGAGACCGCAGCTCGTGGGCGACGGTGGCGACCAGCTCGGCCCTGTCCCGCTCGGCGCGGTCGCGACCCTGCGTCCCGCGCAGGGCCACCACGACGGACTCCACCGGGGCGCCGCGACCCGGGCCACGGACGAACGCTGCGGTGACCAGCAGGGAACCGACCCCCGGCAGCGTCAGCTCGATCTCCGGCTGGCGCACCCGCGTGCCGAGCCCGTCGTACGGGCGCGTGCAGGCCCACCAGGCCCGGCCGCGCGTGTCGACGAGCGGGAGCACGTCCTCCAGCGGCCGGCCCAGCGCGTCGGCGGCGCGGATCCCGGTGAGCCGGGTCGCGGCCCGGTTCAGGACGGTGACCAACCCGTCGGGTCCGGCCACGACGAGACCGTCCGGGAGCTGGTCGTACGGGTGCTCCGCGTCCATCAGGGCCCTGCCGGGGTGGCCGCCCGCAGGGCGCGGGCGGACGCGTACAGGCACACCGCGGCCGCGGCCGCCAGGTTCAGGCTCTCGGCCGACCCGTAGATCGGCACCCGGACGACGGCGTCGGCCAGGTCGCGCACGTCGTCCGGCAGCCCCCACGCCTCGTTGCCGAACAGCCAGGCGGTGGGGTGTCCCAGGGTTCCGTCCGCTGCGGCCGAGTCCAGGTCCACGGCGCCCGCCCCGTCGGCGGCCAGGATCTGGAGTCCGGCCGCGCGCAGGATCCGGAGCGTGTCGGTGACGCGCGCACCGGTCACGATCGGCAGGTGGAACAGGCTGCCGGCCGAGGCGCGCACGCACTTGCCGTTGTACGGGTCGACGCTGCCCTCGGTGAGGACGACCGCCCCGGCACCAGCGGCGTCGGAGGCCCGGAGCACGGTGCCGGCGTTGCCGGGGTCGCGGGCCTGGACGAGCACGGTGACCAGCCCCGGCCCGCCGGCGACCGCGTCGGTCAGGCCCACGTCCAGGAACCGGCAGACCGCGACGATGCCCTGCGGGGTGACCGTGTCGCTGACCGATGCGAGGGCCTGCGTGCCGACGTCGTGCACCGGGACGCCTGCCGCCGCCGCGGCCCGCACCAGGTCGGCGTGGCGGTCACGTCCGGCCACATCGACGAAGACCTCCCGCACGGGGTGTTGGTGGCCGGGCCCGGACACAGCGGCGCTGGCCAGCGCCTCCCGTACCGCCTGCGGACCCTCGGCGAGGAACAGCCGCTCCCGATCGCGCTCGCGAGCCCGGAGCAGACGCCGGGCCGCCGTCACGCGCGGGTTACGCGCCGACAGCGGCCCGGTGCCGTTGCTCATCGTGCGGTGCGAGCTCCGTCGGCTCGCGTGGTCAGGCCGCTGGTGCGTTCACGTCGGCCGGGAGCGCCTTGCGGGCGACCTCGACCAGCACGGTGAACGCGGGCGCGTCCTGGACGGCCAGCTCCGCGAGCATCCGGCGGTCGACCTCGACGCCGGCGGCCTTCAGACCCTGGACGAACCGGTTGTACGTCATCCCGTTGGCCCGGGCGGCGGCGTTGATCCGCTGGATCCACAGCTGCCGGAAGTCGCCCTTGCGCTTCTTGCGGTCGCGGTAGGCGTACACGAGGGAGTGAGTGACCTGCTCCTTCGCCTTGCGGTACAGCCTGGACCGCTGGCCGCGGTAACCGCTGGCGCGCTCGAGGGTGTCCCGGCGCTTCTTCTGGGCGTTGACCGCCCGCTTCACGCGTGCCACTTGAGGTGCTCCTTGGTGATGGGCCCGGGGCTCGCGTCCCGGGCTCGTGCAGGTCGGGTCAGATGCCGAGCAGGCGCTTGATCTTCTTGACGTCGGCGGGCGATGCGGTGACGTCCACGGCCAGCCGCCGGGTCCGCCTGGAGGGCTTCACCTCGAGCAGGTGCCTGCGGTTCGCCTGCTCTCGCATGACCTTCCCGGTGCCGGTCACGCGGAAGCGCTTCTTCGCACCACTGTGCGTCTTCATCTTCGGCATGACGCCGTGTCTCCTCGTGGGTCGCGACCCGGGGGTCGTCGGTCGTTGCTGGGCGTTCGCTGTGGGGCCGTTGTGCTCGGTGTCCGGCGTCTGCTTCAGCCGGTCGGGTCCGGCTCGGGCTGGGTCGCGTCGCCGGCCCCGGCCGGCGCCGTGGCCGCCGGGACGGTCTCGGTACCGGAGTCGTGACCGGCGTCCTCACCGGCCGCCGGGCCGGCGTCGTGCCTTCGCCGCTCCGCCTCGCGTTCGGCGCGGACCTCCGACTTCTTCTTGGTGGGCCCGAGGACCATGATCATGTTTCGGCCGTCCTGCTTGGGCGCCGACTCGACCGAGCCGATGTCCTGCACGTCGGTCGCGAGCCGCTGCAGCAGCCGGTAGCCCAGCTCGGGCCGGGACTGCTCGCGCCCGCGGAACATGATCGTGATCTTCACCTTGTCGCCGGCGTTCAGGAACCGGACGACGTGGCCCTTCTTGGTCTCGTAGTCGTGCGGGTCGATCTTCGGCCTGAGCTTCATCTCCTTGATGACCGTGTTGACCTGCTTCTTGCGGTCCTCACGGGCCTTCATGGCCGACTCGTACTTGAACTTGCCGTAGTCCATGAGCTTGCAGACCGGCGGGCGAGCCATCGGGGCGACCTCGACCAGGTCGAGATCGGACTCCTGGGCCAGCCGCAACGCGTCCTCGATGCGGACGATGCCGACCTGCTCTCCGTTCGGACCGACCAGGCGCACCTCGGGGACGCGGATCCGGTCGTTGATGCGGGGCTCTGCGCTGATGTGTCCTCCTCGGGACGTCCGACTCGGTCGACCCCCGGAGACGGAGAAGGCCCCCGCTCCTGGTGCACGCGGGGGCCCGTCTGCGGTCGCACGAGCGGCCGCCACGCGGCGGTCGCTCGCCGGGCGCCGGCGCGAGCCGCCGCCCTGACCTTGACCCGACGACCTCGGACTCGCCGGGTCGGCAGGTGGGAGGCGGGCCTCCACTTGCAGACCGCCCCCGGACTGCCACGGCCCGCAGGAGCCGTACAGGGGACGGTCGGTCGCGGTCCAGGCTACCAGCCGATCCCCGCTCGGCCGACCGGCTGCGCGGACCGCTCAGACGCTGACGGCGGCCAGGTCCAGACCCCGCTCGAGCCGGGTGCGCAGGAGGTCGACGCGAGCCAGGCGCGCGGCCGCCTCCTGGGCGACCTCGCGCACCTGGTCACCGGCCAACGGCTGCACGTGCAGGGTCAGGGCGAGGTCCGCCTCGGCCGAGGCGTCGATGTCCACGCCAGCCAGGCCGGGCAGGCCGGCGAGGGCGGCACGCACCGCGCCGCAGATCTCCGGGTCCTGCGCCGCCGGCAGCCAGAGTCTGCCCTCGGCCAGCGCCAGCATGGGCGGCCCCTCGACGACGACGTGGTACGGCCCGGCGAAGTCGACCAGCAGGGCGACGGCCCCCTCGGCGAAGGCCCCGGCGGCGGCGGCCGGTGCGGTCGTCGGGAAGGGGCGCGCGGCCGGGTCCCACCGAGCCAGGGCTTCGAGCGATGTGAAGACCGGCAGGGCCCGCCGGCCGTCCCGTCCGGTCACGGTCACGCTGGCCATCTGCGCCACCTTCTCGACCGTCCGGCCGGACTCGGTCCGCTCCGTCTGCGTCGCGGTCGCCACGACTGGTACCAGGACGCGGGCGGTCAGCAGCAGGCGCTGCACGGCGTGCAGGTCGGCGCGGCCGGCGGCGTGGTCGGCCAGAACCGCGGCCAGCATCGGCTCGGCCGAGCCGTCGTCGTCCGCGAAGGCCCCCACCGGCGGCAGCACAGGGACGCTCACAGCGAGGACGTTACTGCGGCGGCGGCCCGGGACGGCGCAGGCGGACCACTCCGGCGTCCAGGTCGACGTCGAACGGCGGATCGCCGGATTCCTGCGTCTCGCGCCGGACCTCCTGCGCGGCTTTCTCCTCCAGCCGGGCCCGAGCTCCGGACCCGCCGAGCAGGGCCCCCAGCTCGTCCATGCCCGCGGCCAGGCCGCCGATGCCACCGCCCCCCGCGGACAGGTCGCCGGCGATCCTCGACAGCACGCCGCGGCCGGCCAGCTCCTGGGGCGTGTCGGCATCCGCTGCGTCCCCGCGCCCGGTGCAGTCCACTGCGACGACCTCGTCCTCGTGCTCGGCCAGGTACGGGCGGGCCCCGACGTCGCCGCGGGCGAGCTCCGCCACGCCGGCCCAGTGCGCGCGTCCGATCAGCACCGGGTGCCCGGTGCCCTCGGGGTACGACGCGACGGCCAGCCCGGCGCCGGATCCGTGCGCCGCGACCATCGCCCGGACCGCCTCGGCCCGCACCCCCGGCTGGTCGACCAGCAGCAGGAGCACGGCCGAGCAGCCGGCCAGCTCGGGGGCCGCCAGCCCGGCACGCAGCGACGAGCCCATCCCGGTCGGCCAGTCCTGGTTCACCACGACCGCGTCGGCCCCCGGGACGTCCACCACCACCGCCCCGAGCACGGCGAGCACCGGGTCGCAACCCCCGACGCGAAGCACCCGCACGGCCCGGTCGACCAGGCGTTCGCCGTCGAGCTCGGCCACGGCCTTGGGCCCGCCGAACCGGGTGCCGGCGCCGGCGGCGAGCACGAGGCCGGCCACCCGGGCCGGGCGCCGCCGGCCCGAGTCACCGGGCGCCGCGGGCGTCACGGGCATCCGGTTCCTCCGGTCCTCATCGCGGCGCGTCGCGATGGATCGGCCCTTCGGCGGCGGTCAGCCGACCGCCGGTCCCGCCCCAGTGCGCCGACACGATCTCGGCGGCGATCGACACGGCGGTCTCCTCGGGCGTGCGGGCGCCGATGTCCAGCCCGATCGGCGACGCGAGCCGGGCCAGCTCCTGCTCGGTCAGCCCGGACTCGCGCAGCCGCTCGATCCGGTCCTCGTGCGTCTTGCGGCTGCCCATGGCCCCGACGTACGCCGCCGGGGTGCGCAACGCGGCCTCCAGCAGCGGCACGTCGAACTTGGGGTCGTGCGTCAGCACGCAGATGACCGTGCGCGCGTCGACCTCCGTGGTCGCGAGGTACTCGTGCGGCCACTTCACGACGACCTCGTCCGCCTCCGGGAAGCGCTTCGTCGTCGCGAAGACCGGCCGGGCGTCGCAGACCGTGACGTAGTAACCGAGGAAGCGGCCGATGCGGGCCACCGCGGCCGCGAAGTCGATCGCCCCGAACACCAGCATCCGCGGCGGCGGCGCGTAGGACTGCACGAACACCGCGAGCTCGTCGCCGCGACGCTCGCCGTCGGCGCCGTAGTGCAGGAAACCGGTACGCCCGGCCTCGAGCATGCCCCGGACGTCGTCTGCGACGGCGTGGTCCAGCCGCGGCGAGCCGAGGGTGCCGGCCGCGCGTTCCGGCCACACCGTCCGCTTCGCCCCGACCAGCCCCGGGCCGTCGACGATCGTCGCCACGGCGACCGGCTGCCGGTCCCGGACGGACGCGACGACCTCGGGCAACTCGGGCCACGACTGCTCGGAGACGGCCTCGACGAAGACGTCGAGGATCCCGCCGCAGGTGAGGCCGACGGCGAACGCGTCGTCGTCGGTGACGCCGTACCGCTGCAGCACCGGACGGCCGGAGGCGGTCACCTCCTGGGCGAGGTCGTAGACCGCACCCTCGACGCAGCCGCCGCTCACACTGCCGACCGCCTCGCCGTCGGCGGAGACGGCCATCGACGCGCCGGCCGGCCGCGGCGCGGACTTCCAGGTGCGGACGACCGTCGCGAGCCCGAACGTGCGACCGGACGCGTAGAGCCGGGCCACGTCCTCGATCACGTCACGCACGGGACCTCCCCTGGTCGGACAGCAGATGGGACAGGCTCTGGTAGGCCGCGAGGCTGTGACCCGCGACGAGATCGTCGACGAACGGCAGGGCCGCTCGCATCCCGGCGGTGGCCGGCTCGAAGCCGGGCCTGGCCTTGTGCGGGTGCACCCAGACGACGCGGTGGGCCAGCCGGTGCAGCCGGGCCATCTGCTCGGCCAGCACCGTCGTCTCCCCGCGCTCCCAGCCGTCCGAGGCGATCACGACGACCGCGCCGCGTGCGGTGCCGCGCTGGCCGTACCGGTCGAGGAAGTCCTTGAGGTCGCTGCCCAGCCGGGTCCCTCCGCTCCAGTCCGCGACCACGCGGGACAGCCCGGCGAGCGCGCTGTCGGCGTCGCGGCCGCCGAGCTCACGGGTGACCCTGGTCAGCCGCGTGCCGAGGGTGAAGACCTCCGTGCCCGGTCGGCTGCGGACGCAGGCGTGGGCGTAGCGCAGCATGGTGTCCGAGTACGCAGCCATCGACCCGCTCACGTCGAGCAGCAGCACCACGCGGCGCGGCCGCACCGTGCTGTCCCGCCGGCGCAGCCGCGCCGGCTCGCCGCCCCGCTCGAGCATCGCCCGCACGGTCCGGTGCGCGTCCAGCGGACCGCGGCGGCTCGGCCGCAGCCGGCGGGAGGGGCGGACCGGGGCAGGTGCCGTGAGCATGGCGAGCATCCGGCGCAGCTCGGCGCGCTCACGACCGGTCAGCCGGGCCACGTCGCGGTGCCGGAGCACCTCGGCGTCACTCGCAGTCGCGGTCCGTACCGGATCGGGTCCGGTCTCCCCCACATCGCCGGGGTCGGCGGGCAGCGCCACGTCGCGGGGCACCCGGACCGGCAGGGCCGAGCGCAGGCCGGGCAGGTCCTCGCCGCCGAACCAGGCAGCGAACGCCCGGTCGTACCGCGGCAGGTCGTCCGGGCCCGAGCAGAGCGTGAGGCGTCCCGCCCAGTAGACGTCGCGGCTGCGGGAGGCGTCGAACCCGGGACGTCCGGCCGCCAGCGCGAGCACCATCGCCTGCACCCGGTCCGGCGAAGCGTCGACCCCGCCGGCGCGCAGTGTCCTGGCGAACCCCACGAGGCTGCCGATCGCGGCGTCCGGCCCGGCGCTCACGGGACCAGCGCCCCCACACCGGCGGCACGTACCCGCTCGGTGTCCTCGCGGTACTTGAGCACGGCACCCAGGGTCCGGGCCGCGCGGTCCGGGTCCAGCGCGCGGGCACCGAGTGCCAGCAGGGCCTCGGTCCAGTCCAGCGACTCGGCGACCCCCGGCGGCTTGAGCAGGTCCTGGCTGCGCAGCATCGCGGTGGCGCGGGCGACGTCGCCGGCGAGCTGCTCGGAGGCGGCCGGGAGCCGGCGCCGGATGATCGCCACCTCCCGCTCGTACGAGGGATGGTCGAGCCAGTGGTAGAGGCAGCGGCGCTTGAGGGCGTCGTGGACCTCACGGGTGCGGTTGCTGGTGAGGACGACCAGCGGAGCGGTCGCGGCGCGCACCGTGCCCAGCTCGGGCACCGTGATGGTGAAGTCGCTCAGCACCTCGAGCAGGAACGCCTCGAACTCGTCGTCGGCCCGGTCCACCTCGTCGACCAGCAGCACTGCCGGAGTGGTCTCGATCGCCCGCAGCAGCGGGCGCGCGACGAGGAAGCGCCGGTCGTACAGGTCGCGCTCGACCGCCTCGACGTCGACCGAGCCACCCGCCTCGGCGGCGCGCAGGTGCAGCAGCTGGCGCGGGAAGTCCCAGTCGTACAGAGCCTGCGCGGAGTCCAGCCCCTCGTAGCACTGGAGCCGGATCAGCTCGGCCCCGGCGACCTCGGCCAGCGCCCGCGCGAGCGAGGTCTTGCCGACGCCGGCCTCACCCTCGAGGAAGAGCGGTCGCCCCATCCGCAGCGCCAGGAACGCCGCGGTCGCCAGACCCTCGTCGGCGAGGTAGCCGACAGCGTCCAGCCGGGCGGCGAGGTCGGCGGGCTCGTCCACCCCGTCGATCCGGAGGCGTTCCACAGCGCCAGGCTAACCCGGGGCCGTCGAGCCCGCCGGTGCCGCGCTCGAAGGGGTCGCCGAGCGGAGGGCGTGACCGACGAAGGCGTACGCCGCGGGGGTGACCGTGTTCCAGTACGAGCGGGTGTGCGCTCCGGACGCGTAGGCCGCGACGGCCGGGCCGCCGGGGATCGCGGCGGCGAGCGAGCGCACCGCCGGGAGCAGGGCGTCGGAGGTACCGCACCACAACGCCGTACGGTGCCCGTCCAGTCCGCTCGCGCCGGCGATGACCACGTCGTCGTGCCGCACCGCCGGGCTCAGCGCGGACACGGCTCGCAACAGCCCGGGGTTCTGCTCGGCGAACAGCACCGCGCCGCGACCGCCGAGCGACCAGCCGTAGGCGGCCAGCCGGGTCGAGTCCCAGCCCCGGTCGTGGCACCAGCGCGGGAGCTCGTCGCGCAGCATCCGTTGCGGGTCGTCGGAGCGGCCGTCGCCGACCCACCCGGTGCCGCCCCCGTCGGCACCTGCCAGCACGAACGGCGGCACGCCGGCGCGGACCGCGGCGGTCAGGAATCGGGCCAGGCCGAAGCGGCTGAAGTCGGCGGTCGTGGCCGACGCCCCGTGCAGTACCAGGCAGACCGGGAGCCCGGCACCGGCGCCCACTCCGGCCGGCACCGCCGTCCAGAAACCCACCTCACGGCCCCGGGCCGCAGAGGTCAGCTGCTCGAGCCTGACCTGTCCCTGCGGTGCGGCCGGGATCGTGCCTGCGGGGGTGTCGTCGCCGAAGACATGCCGCAGCCGGGCCGGCACCGGGACGACACCGGTCGCCACCGCTGCCCCGCCGGTGACGACGACGACTCCCGCGCCGAGGCCGGCCGCCAGCACGGCTCGCCGCGTGGGTCGGGTCGGCACCGTCGCTCCCCCCGGGTATTTCGGGCTACAGGCGGCAGGCGTGGATGTCGGTCACGATGATGCCGCGGGCGCCGGCGTCCCACAGGTCGTCCATCACTCTGTTCGTCTCCCGGCGCGGCACCATTGCCCGCACGGCCACCCAGCCGCTCTCGTGCAACGGCGAGACGGTGGGCGACTCGAACCCGGGCGTCAGCGTGACAGCCGCCTCCAGCAGCCCGGCCGGGATGTCGTAGTCCATCAGGACGTAAGTGCGCGCGACGATGACGCCCTGCAGCCGGCGTACGAGCTGCTCGACCGCCGACGACGGCTCCGCTCCCCGGCGCCGGACCAGGACCGCCTCGGACTCCAGGATCGGCTCGCCGAAGATCTCCAGGCCCGCCTGCCGCAGCGTCGTCCCGGTGGACACGACGTCGGCGATCACGTCGGCGACCCCGAGCCGGACCGCGGTCTCGACCGCCCCGTCGAGCCGGATCACCTGCGCGGCCACACCCTGCTGCTCGAGGTAGGCGGCGACCAGCCCGGGGTAGGCGGCCGCCACCCGCAGGCCGGCCAGACCCCGCACATCACCCGCCGTCCCCGGCCGGGCGGCGAACCGGAACGTCGAGGCGGCGAAGCCCAGCGGGAGGATCTCGTCGGCGTCGGCCGCGCTGTCCATCAGCAGGTCCCGCCCGGTGACCCCGACGTCGAGCTGTCCGGATCCCACGTACACCGCGATGTCGCGCGGGCGCAGGAAGAAGAACTCGGTGTCGTTCTCGGGGTCCTGCAGCATCAGCTCGCGCGGGTCGGAGCGCTGCCGGTACCCGGCCTCCACGAGCATCTGCACAGCCGGGTCGGACAGCGACCCCTTGTTGGGGACGGCGATGCGCAGCATGCCGGCTACAGCCGTGCGTAGACGTCGTCGAGGCTCAGGTCGCACGCCAGCATGAGGACCTGCGTGTGGTACAGCAGCTGGGCGATCTCCTCGGCGGCACGCTCGCGCCCCTCGTGCTCGGCCGCCATCCACGCCTCGGCGGCCTCCTCGACGAGTTTCTTGCCGATCGCGTGCACGCCGGCCTCGAGGGCGGCCACGGTGGAGGAGTGGTCGGGTCGGTACGCGGCTCGGTCCTGGAGCTCGACGTACAGCTCCTCGAAGCTCTTCATGGGGCGCAGCCTATTGAAGGCGGTCGGCGGTGACGCCGCGCAGGGTCACTGCCGTGGCGATCGCCGCCTGCGCGGCCTCGTAGCCCTTGTCCTCGCGCGAGCCGGGCAGGCCGGCGCGGTCGAGGGCCTGGGCCTCGTCGTCACAGGTCAGCAGACCGAAGCCGACCGGCACGCCTTCGTCCAGTGCCACCCGGGTGAGCCCGTCGGTCGCCGCCGAGCAGACGTAGTCGAAGTGCGGCGTGCCGCCGCGGATCACCACCCCGAGGGCGACGACGGCTTCGCAACCGGCCCGGGCTGCGGTCTGGGCCGCCAGCGGGAGCTCGAACGCCCCCGGCACGCGCACAAAGCTGGGGCGCACCCCGGCCTCGGCCAGCGCGCGGGCGGCCCCGTCGACCAGACCGTCCATCACCTGCTGGTGCCACAGCGACGCGACGACGACGACTCGCATCGAGGCCGCGCCCTCGACCGTCAGCCGCGGGGTCCCCGTGCCGCTCACAGGTCCGAGCCGATGTCGTCGGGCAGGTCGTGGCCCATCCGGTCCCGCTTCGTGCGCAGGTAGCGCAGGTTGTGCGTCGTGGCCTGCACCGGCAGCGCGACCCGGCCGAGCACCTGCAACCCGTAGCCCTCGAGGCCGGCCCGTTTGGCCGGGTTGTTGGTGAGCAGCCGCATCGACTTCACGCCGAGTTCGCAGAGGATCTGGGCTCCGGTCCCGTAGTCGCGCGCGTCCGCGGGCAGCCCGAGCTCGAGGTTCGCGTCGACGGTGTCGGCCCCGGAGTCCTGCAGCTGGTACGCCTGCAGCTTGTGCACCAGACCGATGCCGCGGCCCTCGTGACCGCGCATGTAGAGCACCACCCCGCGGTCCTCTGCGGCCACCGCGGCCATCGCGGCGTCCAGCTGCGGTCCGCAGTCGCACCGCAGCGAGCCGAAGACGTCGCCGGTCAGGCACTCCGAGTGCACGCGCACCAGCACGTCCTCGCCGTCGCCGAGGTCGCCGCGCACGAACGCGACGTGCTCGACGGAGTCCAGCAGGCTGCGGTACCCCACCGCGCGGAACGGTCCGTGCCCGGTCGGGACCACGGTCTCCGCTGCGCGCTCGATGCTGCGCTCGGTCCGGCGGCGGTACGCCACGAGGTCGGCGATCGAGATCATCAGCAAGCCGTGCTCGTCGGCGAACTCGCGCAGCGCCCTGGCCCGCATCATGGACCCGTCGTCGTGGACGATCTCGCAGATCACGCCGGCCGGGGTGAGCCCGGCGAGCCGGGCGAGGTCCACAGACGCCTCGGTGTGACCGGTCCGCACCAGCACGCCGCCGTCCATCGCCCGCAGCGGGAACACGTGACCTGGCCTGGTCAGCTCGTACGGCTCGGTCGCGCTGTCGACCAGCACCCGGATGGTGTGCGCCCGGTCGGCGGCCGAGATCCCGGTCGACACGCCGCGGCGGGCGTCGACGGAGACCGAGTAGGCCGTTCCCCGGCGGTCCTCGTTGACGTACGTCATCGGCGGCAGCTTGAGCCGGTCCAGGTCGACGCCCCGCATCGGGACGCAGACGACCCCCGAGGAGTACCGGATCATGAAACCCACCAGCTCGGGAGTCGCCTTCGCCGCGGCGAACACCAGGTCGCCCTCGTTCTCGCGGTCCTCGTCGTCGACCACGACGACGGGCCGGCCCGCGGCGACCGCGTCGATGGCCACTCGAACGTCGTCGAGGCGAACGCCCCCGCCCGTCGTCGCTGCTCCGGGTGTCGGCTCTGCGCTCATCGTGTCGCTCCCAACAGCTTCTCGACGTACTTGGCGACCACGTCGACCTCCAGGTTGACCGGCTCACCGGCCTGCTTGCGTCCGAGCGTGGTGAGCTCGAGCGTGGTCGGGATCAGGCTCACCGTGAACCAGTCGGTTCCGACGTCGACGGCGGTGAGGGACACCCCGTCCACGGTCACCGAGCCCTTCCGGACCACGTAGCGCGCGAGGTCGGCCGGCAGCGACACGCGCACCACCTCCCAGTGCTCGCCCGCAGTGCGGTCCAGGATCTGCCCGGTCCCGTCCACGTGGCCCTGCACGAGGTGGCCGCCCAGCCTCGCCGCCAGCGTGACGGGCCGTTCGAGGTTCACCCGGCTCCCGGGGACCAGGGCGCCCAGGGACGAGCGCTGCAGCGTCTCGGCCATGACGTCCGCGGTGAAGGTGCCGGCGCCGCGCTCGGCGACCGTGAGGCACACGCCGTTGACGGCGATCGAGTCCCCGGGTGCGGCGTCGGAGACGACGAGCGGTCCGCGCACGGTGAGCCGCGCGGCGTCCGACTGTCGCTCGACCGCCACCACCTCGCCGAGCTCCTCGACGATTCCCGTGAACATCAGGCCTCCTCGCTGCCGCGCAGCACTCGTGCGGTGATGCGCACGTCGTCCCCCAGCCGGGTGACGTCCTGGGTCCGTAGCCGCAACGCGCCGCCGATCGTGCTGATGCCCGCCGGCCCGAGCACGGCCGGACCGGCGCCGAGCAGCACGGGGGCGACATAGGCGACGACCCGGTCGACCAGCCCGGCCGACACGAACGCGCCGGCCAGGGTCGGACCGCCCTCGAGCAGGACGTGCTGGACGTCACGGGCGAACAGCGCGGCGAGCACGTCGGGCAGGTCATGGGTGGCCAGCACCAGAGAGCGGGCGGCGGCGTCCAGGACGCGCGCCCCCGCCGGGACCGGTCTGGTTCCGACGACGACCCGCAGCGGCTGCCGCTCCGCCGGCAGGTCGGGACCGTCGCTGCCGCCGCGCCGCGCGGTCAGCCGAGGGTCGTCGGCGAGCACGGTGCCGGTGCCGACGACCACCGCGTCGACCGTGGCGCGAAGCGCGTGGACGTCGGCGCGCGCCTGCGGTCCCGTGATCCACCTGCTGCTGCCGTCGGCCGCCGCCGCGCGGCCGTCCAGCGACCCGGCGACCTTCCAGGTCACCAGTGGCCGGCGGTGCGTCACCGCGAAGGTCCAGGCGAGGTTGAGCGCAGCCGCCTCGTCGGCGAGCAGGCCGCCCTCGACGTCCACCCCGGCAGCGCGCAGGGTGGCCGCCCCGCCGACGGCGACCGGGTTGGTGTCCGCCTGCGCGTAGACGACCCTGGCGACACCGGCCTGGACCAGCGCCGCTGCACACGGCCCGGTCCGTCCGGTGTGGTTGCAGGGTTCGAGCGTGACGACGGCGGTGGCACCGCTTGCCTGCGCCCCCGCCGCGGCCAGCGCGGCGACCTCGGCGTGCGGCGTGCCCGCACCGCGGTGGTATCCCTCGCCGACGGTCCGGCCGGTGACGTCGATCAGGACGCAGCCGACCCGCGGGTTGGGACCGCGCGGTACGCCCTCGGACGCCGCGAGCTCGAGCGCGCGGCGCATCGCGGCGCTCTCGGCCGGCGTCACCATCGGTTCTCCTCGGAGCCTGTCGCGGTCGTCCGCGGGCTCCGGGGACGCGGGCCGACGGGACGCGATGGCCGGTGCCGGCGCTCGCGCGCCTCCCGACCTCGTACCGTCCCGGCACGACCCGCCGCGTGCGCCTCCCATCCGGACTTTCACCGTCGGTCCAGGAGTTCCACCTGGTCAACCGGCCGATGGCTTCGGCCGGGTCGCGGACTGTCACCGCCGGTTCGGACTTGCACCGACCCCGGAGCACGCGAGCTGTTCGTACTGTCCCCTGAAGTGTGCCACGCGCGCCCTGCGGCCGCATCGCCGCGTTGATCTTGGGGCAGGTCACTGGAGGTCAGGGCGTGTCGCAGGCGTGTGCCGGCGTGCGGCTCAAGATCAACGAGGCGGGTGGGGGCGCGGACGGCGGCGGACGCGGCGGCGGCGCGGAGGGCGGCGACGGCGGCGTCGGGGTCGTCGGCGCCGTAGACCGCCGAGCCCGCCACCAGGACGTCGGCTCCGGCCTCGACGCAACGCCCGACCGTCTCCAGCGAGACCCCGCCGTCCACCTGCAGCCACACCTGCGTGCCACAACGGTCGACCATGGCGCGGGCGCGCCGCAGCTTCGGCAGCACCACGTCCAGGAACGCCTGGCCGCCGAATCCGGGCTCGACGGTCATCAGGAGCAGCAGGTCCAGCTCGGGGAGGAGGTCCTCGTAGGGCTCGACGGGCGTCGCCGGTTTCAGCGCCATCCCGGCCCGGGCGCCGGTCCGGCGCAGCTCGCGGGCCAGCCGGACGGGGGCGTGCGCCGCCTCGACGTGGAAGGTCACCGAGCCGGCACCGGCCTCGGCGTAGCCGGGCGCCCAACGGTCCGGGTCCTCGATCATCAGGTGGCAGTCCAGGGGCAGCGGCGAGACTTTGCGCAGCGCCTCGACCACGGGCAGGCCGATCGTCAGGTTCGGCACGAAGTGGTTGTCCATGACATCGATGTGCAGCCAGTCGGCCGACGCCACGGCGGCGGCCTCCTCGGCGAGCCGGCTGAAGTCGGCGGACAGGATGCTCGGCGCGATCTGGATGCCCACGCCCCGAAGGCTAGCGATGGCGCGTCAACGGGTGCGGCGCAGAATCGCGAGATACATCGCGTCGGTGCCGTGCACGTGCGGCCACAGCTGCACGGACGGGCCGGGGCCGAGCTCGGGGACGGCCGGCAGGAACGGCCGCGCGTCCACGGGCTCGACGTCGTCGCGCGCCCGCAGCACGGCGCCGACCACCACCTCCGTCTCCGCGAGATGGGGCGAGCACGTCACGTACGCGACGAGGCCACCGGGCCGGGCCGCGTCGACCGCGGCCGACAGCAGTGAGCGCTGCAGCGGTGCCAGCCGGGCGACGTCCGCCGGACTGCGCCGCCAGCGGGCCTCCGGCCGCCGCCGCAGCGCGCCGAGCCCGGTGCACGGGACGTCCGCGAGCACGCGGTCGAAAGAGCCGGGACGCCACGGCCCGGCCCGCCCGTCCGCGCGCACGACCCAGGCACTGCCCGCGGTGGTCCGGCCCCGACCCCCGAGCGCCCGCGCGACCAGGGCGGCCCGGTGTTCCTGCGGCTCGCACGCGAGCAGCGCCGCCCCGCGCCCGGCGGCGATCCCGGCCAGCAGTGCGGCCTTGCCGCCCGGCCCGGCGCACAGGTCCAGCCAGCGCCGGTCGGGCCCGTCCAGCCAGGCCGTCGCGAGCGCGACCGCGACCAGCTGGCTGCCCTCGTCCTGCACGCCGGCCGCCCCGTCGCGGACCGCCGCCAGCCCCGCCGGGTCGCCGGCCGGCCACCGGGCCGCGTACGGCGACCACCGGCCGGGCAGCGCACCCGCCGCCTCCAGCGCCGCGACGTCCGTCCGTCCCGGCCTGGCGACCAGCGTCACCTCGGCGGGAACGTTGTCCGCCCGCAGCAGCTGCTCGGTGGCGGCGAGCGACCCGAGCCGGTCCCGCATCGCGTCGACGACCCAGCGCGGGTGCGAGGTGGCCACGGACAGGTGGCCGACCGGGTCCGCGTCCGGGTCGGGAGCGACGCGGGCGACCCAGTCGTCGAGGCCGTGCACCGCGACCTTGCGCAGGACTGCGTTGACGAACGCCGCGCGCCCGTCGCCGACGGCGGCCCGGGCCAGCTCGACCGTGGCGCTCACGGCGGCGTGCGAGGGCACCCGCATCGCCAGCAGCTGGTGCGCACCGAGCCGGAGCAGGTCCAGGACCGGCGCGTCCACGGCATCCAGCGGCCGGTCGACGCAGGCGGCCAGCACGGCGTCGTACGTACCCCGGCCGCGCAGCGTCCCGTACGCCAGCTCGGTCGCGAACGCCGCGTCGCGCCCGTCCAGGTGACGCTCGCTCAGCAGGGCCGGCAGGACCAGGTTGGCGTAGGCGTCCCGCTCGTCGACGGCACGGAGCAGGTCGAACGCCGCGCGGCGCGGCGCGTCCGGCCGGGGGCGCCGGTACGGGCGGCCCGGACGGCTCCGGCGCTCCCGGCCGGCCGCGTCGCCGCTCACGGCTCGAACCGCTCCCCCGGCGCCGCCCGCAGACCACGGGCCCAGTCGGTCGCCGGCATCGCGCGCCGCCCTTGCGGCCGGACGTCGCCGAGGCGGACGGGATGGCTGCCCGTGCCGACGAGGACTTCGGTCCTGCTCACCGCCAGCTCGCCCGGGGCCAGGACGGCGGGCGCGTCCGGGACCGGCCGCACCGGGCCCAGACCGACGCGGGCTCCACGCAGCGTGGTCCAGGCGCCCGGCGCCGGGGTGGTGGCCCGCACCAGCCGGTCCACCCGGAGTGCGGGTGCGTCCCACTCGATCCGAGCGTCCGCGGTGTCGAGCTTCGGCGCGTACGAGACGCCGTCGGCGGCTTGCGGCGCGGGTCGCAGCGTGCCGTCCTCGATCCCGTCGAGGGTCGCGACCAGCAGCCGCGCACCGGTCAGCGACAACCGGCCGAGCAGGTCGCCGGCAGTGTCACCCGGCCCGATCGGCTCGGTCACCACGCCGTAGACCGGTCCCGTGTCCAGACCCTCCTCGAGCCGGAAGGTCGTCGCACCGGTGACGTCGTCGCCGGCCAGCAGCGCGTGCTGTACCGGGGCGGCGCCGCGCCATGCGGGCAGCAGCGAGAAGTGCAGGTTGACCCAGCCGTGCCGCGGGACGACCAGCGCCGCCGGCGGCACGAGCGCGCCGTAGGCGACCACTGGCGCGCAGTCGGGCGCGAGGTCTGAGAGCTGTTCCAGGAACGCCGGCTCGTGCAGGTTCGGGGGGGTCAGCACCGGGATCCCCGCCTCCAGCGCGGCGCCGGCTACCGCGGACTCGACGAGAGTGCGGCCACGGCCGGAGGGTGCCGCCGGACGCGTGAGCACCGCGACCACCTCGTGCCGGGAGGCGACCAGCGCAGCCAGCGAAGGCACGGCGGCCGCAGGAGTGCCGGCGAACAGCAGCCGCACGGCGGGCCTAGAGGGTCGTGCCGTACGTGGGGTGCGGGCTGACCTTCACCTGCACGCTGTCACCGAACCAGTCCGCCTCGCGGATCGCGGCCATCGCCACCTTCCGGGTGGCCTTGTCCAGCCGGTCCACGAACAGGATCCCGTCGAGGTGGTCGGTCTCGTGCTGGACGCACCGGGCCAGCAGGTCGCTGCCCTCGAACACGACCGGCTCGCCGTACATGTCGAACCCCCTGGCGACGACCCGCATCGCCCGCACGCAGTCGAACGTCAGCCCGGGCACGGACAGGCAGCCCTCCTCCCCCTCCTGCTCCTCGTCCGACAGGTCCAGGGTCGGGTTGACCAGGTGGCCGGGCTCCCCCTCGCCCACCTGGTAGGTGAAGACCCGCAGCGAGACACCGATCTGTGGCGCCGCGAGGCCCACGCCCGGCGCGTCGAGCATCGTCTCGGTGAGGTCCTTGACCAGGGTGCGCAGCTCCTTGTCGAAGTCCGTCACCGGCGCCGCGGGCGTGCGCAGCACCGGGTCGCCGAAGAGCCGGATCGGCTGGACGGGCACGGCAGTCCTCTCGAAACCTCGCGCAGGGCTGATGGGTGGGGTCTCATCCTAAGGTCGCGCCGGGGAGCAGCCCGAGCCGGACGAGGTCCTCCCGCAGCGCCTCGGGCGTGCTGAAGAGGATGCCCGTGAACCCCAGTGCGGCCGCGGCCACGACGTTGTCCGGCTTGTCGTCGACGAACGCCGCGGTGTCCGGGTCGACGGAGAACCGGGTGAGCAGGATCTGGAACAGCGCGGGGTCGGGCTTGGCCAACCCGTGCTCGCCGGACACCACGATGCCCTCGAACCGGCCGAACGAGGGGTAGCGGACGCGAGCCCGCGGGAAGGTCTCGGCCGACCAGTTCGTCAGCGCGAGGAGCCGTACGCCCGCCCGCGCCAGGTCCTCCACGAGCCGGGCGGTACCGGCGATCTCGTCGCCGAGCATGTCCTCCCACCGCTCCACCCACGCCCGGATCAGAGCCTCGGCCCCGGGGTGCGCGGCGACGAGCTCGGCGACCGCGTCGGCCCGCTCCCGGCCGGCGTCCATCGCGAGGTTCCACTCCGGCGTCGTGACCGTGGCCAGGAACTCCTCCATGGCGTCCTCGTCGCCGTCGAAGAGGCGGCGGTACAGGTACCTGGGGTCCCAGTCGGCCAGCACGCCGCCCAGGTCGAAGACGACGGTGTCGATCGCGTTCGTGCTGCGGCTCACCACCCCATCCTGCCGGGTCGCTCCGGGCGGGCAGCGCTCAGCCCAGGTCGAGCGGGTCGACGGCGACGGTGACGAAGTCGGCGGCCTTGCGCGCGCTGCGCAGTGCCTGGCCGGCCTTCAGCGCCGCGGACAGGGCGGCGCCGTCGGCCAGCGGGACGCGCACCAGGGCCCGAGCACCTGCGTCGGTCGGGGTCGGGCCGAGCAGCTCCGCCGTCACCGGGAGCTCGGCGCCGGCCAGCAGGTCGGCGACCGCCGCCGCCGTTCCCGTCAGCGTGGCCATCCGGACGGCCGGCGGGAACCGCAGCCTGGCACGGTCCGCGAGCTCGCGGTCGGCCGCCCCGGGCGGGTCCCAGCGCAGCAGCGCCTGGACCGGCGCCAGCGTCGACTCGGCCAGCACCACGACACGGCCGCCGTCGGGTGCGGGCCGGACCAGCGCGGCCGCGGTCAGCCAGCGCCGCAGGGTCTCCTCCCCGGAGCGCAGGTCCTGGCGGCCGAGCAGCGCCCAGCCGTCCAGCAGGAGAGCCGCCGCGTAGCCGCCGTCGGCCACCGGCTCGGCCCCGGGCGTCGCCACCACGAGCGCCGGCCGCTCGTCCACGGACTCCAGGACACCCTCGCGTCCGGACGTCCGTACGGCGACGCCGGGGAAGGACCGGCCGAGCTCCTCCGCCGTCCGCCGGGCGCCGACCACCACGGCACGGAACCGGTCGGCGTCGCAGGACGGGCACCGCCAGCCGGCCGCGAGCCGGCCGCACCAGGTGCAGGACGCACCCGCGCGTTCCGACCCGACCGCGAGCGGGCCCGAGCACGCGGAGCATCGGGCCGGCGCGAGGCAGTGCACGCAGGCCAGGGCCGGGACGTAGCCGCGGCGGGGCACCTGGACGAGGACCGGGCCGGCCTGCAGTCCCCGCCGGGCCGTGTCCCAGGCCGCCGTG
The DNA here is from genome assembly GCA_963849365.1 of uncultured Actinomycetota bacterium. Classification (GTDB taxonomy): domain Bacteria; phylum Actinomycetota; class Actinomycetes; order Prado026; family Prado026; genus CAVQCJ01. The sequence goes on along the minus strand of CAWKHA010000003.1, from coordinate 535,786 downwards.
GGCAGCCGAGCCGTGCGGGCCGCCGGGTCGTCCGCCAGGTCCGCGTCCTCGCCGGCGACCCGGACGGCCGGGGCGACCGCCCGTACGGTCGCCCGGAGCGCCTGGACCGGGTGCGCCTCCCCGCCGGCCAGCAGCGCCGCCCCTTCGGCGGTGCGCGCGATCCCACCGACCAGGAGCGCGGCGCCCTCGGACGCGGCCCGCAGCCGCAGCACCTCCCGTACGTGCGGGTACGGGGCCCGCGGCTCGGCGTGCAGGTCGTCGCCGTCGTCCCAGACCACGGCGAGGCCGAGGTCCTGGACCGGGGCGAACATCGCCGCCCGCGTCCCCACCACGGCGCGCACGCCGCCGCGCCGGACCGCCAGCCAGGCCCGGTAGCGCTTGGCCGGGCCCGACTCGGCCGTCAGCACGACGTGGCGACCCGGGCCGCACTGGCGCTCGACCTCCTCGCCGACCCGGCGGGCGTCCCGGTGGTCCGGCACCACCACGAGCGCGCCACGCCCGGCGGCCAGCGCCACGCGCACGGCGGTGGCGACCTCCTGCGGCCAGGTCGGCCCGGGCAGGGCCGTCCACACGGCCACCGGCGCCGAACCCGTCGCCAGGGCGCGCAGGAACGCCGGGCCGGCCGTGTAGCGGCCCCAGCCCGCCTCGACCTCGTCGGACCCGGGCGGCGCCGGCGGCAGCAGCGGCTCGGCCGAAGGCTCGGCCTCGACCCGGGCGTGCCGGGGCGGGACCGCAAGGCGGAGCACGTCGGCCAGGGTCCCGGCGTAGCGGTCCGCCACCGCTCGGGCGAGCGCGAGGATCTGCGGCGCCAGGACCGGCTCCGACGACACCACCTTGTCCAGCCGGGACAGCCGGCGCCCGGCCCCGGCGTCGGCGGTCTGCTCGACCCGCTCGACCAGGAACCCGCCCACGAGCCTGCCGGCGAACCGGACCCGTACCCGTGCGCCCGGCCGGGCATCGGCGTCGGCCGACTCGGCTACCAGGTAGTCGAAGAGCCGGTCGAGGTGTGCGTGCGAGACGTCGACGGCCACCCGCGCGACGGCGCGGGCGGGCGCGAGCCCTTCGGGCGGGCGCGGGCGGGCTCGACGCACCCGCTCCCGGACGAGCGCGAGCTGCTGCTCGCGCGGTTCGACACTCACGCCGCCGGTCCTACCATCCGGGGCCGACCCGCGGCGCGCGGGCTGCGGCTCGCTGGGGACGGCGCGTCAGGAACCCGCGGCGGCGATCAGCGCGTCGACGCGGTCGGTGCGCTCCCAGGTGAAGTCCGGCAGCTCGCGCCCGAAGTGTCCGTACGCCGCGGTCTGGCAGTAGATCGGGCGCAGCAGGTCCAGGTCGCGGATGATCGCGGCGGGACGCAGGTCGAAGACCTCGGTCACCGCCCGCTGGATGTGCGCGTCGGGCAGGCGTCCCGTCCCGAACGTCTCGACGAACAGGCCCACCGGGTGCGCCTTGCCGATCGCGTACGCGACCTGGACCTCGCAGCGCTCGGCCAGACCGGCCGCGACCACATGCTTGGCCACCCAGCGCATCGCGTACGCCGCGGAGCGGTCCACCTTCGAGGGGTCCTTGCCGGAGAAGGCACCGCCCCCGTGCCTGGCCATGCCGCCGTACGTGTCGATGATGATCTTGCGCCCGGTCAGCCCGGCGTCGCCCATCGGTCCGCCGACCTCGAAGCGACCGGTCGGGTTCACCAGGACGCGGTAGTTGGAGGTGTCGATCGTCAGCCCCTCGAGCTCGGGGCGGACCACGAACTCCTCGACGTCGGGCTGCAGCAGGGTGGCGAGGTCGATGTCGCCAGCGTGCTGGCTGGACACGACCACCGTGTCCAGCCGCGCCGGCTTGTGGCCGTCGTACTCGATCGTGACCTGGGTCTTACCGTCGGGGCGCAGGTACGGGATGGTGCCGTCCTTGCGCACGGCCGCGAGGCGCCGGGCCAGCCGGTGGGCCAGCATGATCGGCAACGGCATCAGCTCGGGGGTGTCGTTGCTGGCGTAGCCGAACATCAGCCCCTGGTCGCCGGCGCCCTGGCGGTCCAGCGGGTCCGCACTCCCCTCGGCCCGCTCCTCGAAGGCGTCGTCGACGCCCTGGGCGATGTCGGGCGACTGCGCGCCGATCGAGACCGAGACACCGCAGGACTGCCCGTCGAACCCCTTCTTGGAGGAGTCGTAGCCGATCTCGAGGATCTTGTCGCGGACGATCGTGGGAATGTCGGCGTACGCCTCGGTCGTCACCTCGCCGGCGACGTGCACCAGCCCGGTGGTCACGAGGGTCTCGACGGCCACCCGGCTGCGGGCGTCCTCCTTGAGCAGCGCGTCGAGGACGGCATCGCTGATCTGGTCGGCGATCTTGTCGGGGTGCCCTTCGGTGACCGACTCGGACGTGAAGAGGCGACGGGACACGACGTGCTCCTTGCGGCTGGCGGCGACTGAGTGCGCCCGGAGTCTATCCGGCACCCGCCGCGCTCCCCTGCCTGCGCCGCCAGCACACGCCGCGCCAACCGGGCGACGCGACACCTGGCACGCGTCAGGGACACGCCCGCTCGCAGTGATCGCTCGCCACACGGAGGGAAGTCAGGCCGAGAGAGACTGCTGCCCCGGTGACGTGCCATCCGTGCCAAGGACGGGCCGCCCACGGGTGTCGGCGGAGCCGCCGGCGCGTCCACAACCCGCCCCGACGACCTCGCCTCGAGGGCTGCTGGCCGGAACGCTCCACCGGTGCGTCCCCCCGAAGCCTTCGCGGCGTGCAGTGCGCTGGACCTCGCCTCGTCCGCGGACCTCGTCCGGGCCGGCGCGTCCCGGTCCGCCCTCAGCCGGGGGGCGCGCCGCGGCCAGCTGGTGCGGCTGCGTCCGGGGCTCTACGCGGCACCGGGGTCACCTCCCGGCCTGTTGGCCGTCGCGGCCCGGCACGGCACCGTCTCGCACACGACGGCCGCCGGGCTGCACGGCTTCGACCTCCTCCGAGAGCCCGGCATGCACGTGAGCGCGCCGAATCGCGTCAGGCCCGCGGAGCCCGGGGTGACGATGCACCGCGCTGCCGTGGCGGGCTACGACCGCTGCCGACGGTCCGGCCTGTGGGTCACGAGCTCGACCCGGACGCTCGTCGACTGCGGTCGCAGCCTGCCGTGGGAAGAGTCGGTGGTCCTGATGGACTCGGCGCTGAGGGCTGGGCTCCCGGTTGCCGAGCTCGAGCGGGCCGCAGCAGCTGCCCGGGGCCCGGGCGCAGCGGCTGTGCGCGCGGCGGTGGCCGCCGCGGATGCGTGCTCGAAGAGCGCTCTGGAGTCCCTGCTCAGGCTGGTGCTCACCCGTGCCGGACTACAGCCGACCATGCAGGCAGTCATCTCGGACGAGCACGGATTCGTTGCGCGGGTCGACTTCCTCTTCGTGGACGCCCGAATCGTCGTGGAGGCGGATGGCTGGGAGGAAGTCCGTTCGCGTCCCGACGAGGTCGTGTCGCTCGTCCGCGATCTGCTGGCCCGAGCTTGAAGACGGACCGACAGCGACAACCGGCACGCAAGCGACCGGGGCACGGTCTTGGCTCACCCGCCCGTGAGCGTGCCGCTCGAGCAGGATCCACCGGGACGGGGTCGCAGCGCTCGTTCAGGTGCCAGCTGTCGCGGCGGGACCACGCTGCCGGGGCAGGTCAGGACCTCAGCCGGGCTGCGACCAGGTCCCAGACGACGTCGGCGAGGTCCTCTTTCGGGCCGAGCGGTACGTCCGTCTCGCTGCCGTCCGAGCCGAGCACGACCGCGGCGTTGTCGGCGACCTCGAAGCCGACGCCGTCCCCGACCCGGTTGACCACGAGCAGGTCGCACCCCTTGGCGGCGAGCTTGGCGCGGCCGTGCGCCAGCCAGTCGGCGCCATCGTCGCCGGTCTCCGCGGCGAACCCGACCACGACCTGCCCGGCCCGCGGTGGATCGTCGACGAGTCCGCGCAGGACGTCCGGGTTGTGGGCGAGCTCGACCGGGCCGGGCTCCTCGGCGCCCTTCTTGATCTTGACCAAGGTCGGGTGGGCAGGCCTGAAGTCGGCGACCGCGGCCGCCATGACGACTGCGTCGGCCGCGGCAGCGGCCGACCGCACGGCCGCGCCGAGCTCGACGGCGGTACCCACACGGACCACCTCGACCCCGGCCGGGTCGGGCAGCGCGGCGTTGGCCGCGACCAGGACGACCGCCGCGCCCCGGGCGGCCGCGGACTCGGCGAGCGCGTACCCCTGCCGCCCGCTGGAGCGGTTGCCCAGGAAGCGGACCGGGTCCAGCGGCTCTCGGGTGCCGCCGGCCGAGACGACGACGCGCCGCCCGGCCAGATCGGCTGCCGTCGCCTCGGAGGCGCCCCGGACGAGCACCCGCCGCAGCAAGGACAGGACCGCTTCCGGCTCGGGCAGGCGGCCCTTGCCGGAGTCGACGCCGGTGAGCCGTCCGACGGCCGGCTCGACCACCACCGCGCCCCGGCTGCGCAGCAGGGCGACGTTGTCACGGGTCGCCGGGTGCTCCCACATCTCGGTGTGCATGGCCGGGAAGAAGACCACCGGGCACGCCGCGGTGAGCAGCGTGCTCGTCAGCAGGTCGTCGGCCAGGCCGTGCGCGGCGCGGGCCATCAGGTCGGCCGTCGCCGGCACCACCACCACGAGGTCGGCGGTTCGGCCGAGCGCCACGTGCGGTACCTCGTGGGCCGAGTCCCAGACCCCGGTCGAGACGGGCTCCCCCGAGAGCGCCGCCCACGTCGCCGCGCCCACGAACCGCAGCGCCGCCGCGGTGGGCACGACACGGACCCGGTGCCCCGCCTCGGTGAGGCCACGCAGCACCTCGCAGGCCTTGTACGCGGCGATGCCCCCGGCGACGCCGAGGATCACCCGCGCCCCGGTGGGGGGCAGCGCGGCGGTCCCGGTCATGACGGGGGCACCTGACGCAGCTCGGAGCGGACTCGCCCGCGGCTCAGGGCTCGAGCTGCTCGAGGGTCAGCAGGCCCTCGTTGATCTCGCGCATCGCGATCGACAGCGGCTTCTCCTGCACGTGCGTGTCGACCAGCGGGCCGACGTACTCGAGCAGTCCCTCGCCGAGCTGGCTGTAGTAGGCGTTGATCTGGCGGGCCCGCTTGGCGGAGTAGAGCACCAGGCTGTACTTCGAGTCGACCTTGGCGAGCAGCTCGTCGATCGGCGGGTTCGTGATGCCTTCGGGAGCAGCGGCGGTACCGGACACGCGGGGGCCTTCCGAGAGAGCGGGTGGACGCCGGAGGTGGGTCAGCGCCGCTGATGTTCAACCACATCGGGGGCTCAGGACTCGCCGGCCAGGCCTATCAAGGCTACCAGCCGGTCCGCCGCCGACCGTACGTCGTCGTTCACCAGGACCGCGTCGAACTCGCTCTGGGCGGCCAGCTCGACCTGGGCGGTCTCCAGCCGCCTGGCGATGACGTCCGCGGGCTCGGTACCGCGCCCGACCAGTCGGCGGACCAGCTCGTCCCACGACGGCGGCGCCAGGAAGACCAGCAGGGCGTCGGGCATCGCCGCCCGCACCTGGCGGGCCCCGTGCAGCTCGATCTCCAGCAGCACCGGCACACCCGCGGACAGTCGCTGCTGCACCGCAGCCTTGGGCGTCCCGTAGTAGTGGCCGGCGAACTCGGCGTACTCCAGCAGCTCCCCGCGCTGGACCATCCCGGCGAACTCCTCGGCGGTCACGAACCAGTAGTTGACGCCATGGGTCTCCCCCTCGCGCGGCCTGCGTGTCGTGGCCGACACCGACAGCCACAGCCCGGGGTGGTGATCACGGACGTACGCCGCGACCGTGCTCTTGCCGACGCCGGACGGGCCGGAGAGCACGACCAGCCGCGCAGGCTCAGGACCCGGCACTCAGGACCCTGCGCCGAACTCGCGCTCGAGGGCGGCGACCTGGTTCGCGCCGAGACCGCGGACCCGCCGGGTCGCGGCGATGCCCAGGCGTTCCATCAGCTGGCGGGCCCGAACCTTGCCGACCCCGGGCATGGACTCGAGCAACTCGGACACCTTCATCTTGCCGATGACGCCGCCGGCCTGCCCCTCCCGTACGACGTCCGCGAGCGACGCGCCGGAGTGCTTGAGCCGGTTCTTGACCTCGGCCCGCTCGCGGCGCGCGGCAGCCGCCTTCAACAGCGCATCGGCGCGCTGCTCGGGGGTGAGGGGCGGAAGGGCCAACAGGTCCTCGCAGGTCAGCACGGGTGCGGGCACCCGGAACCTACTGGCCCCGGTCGGCCGGGGGCAACGAGACTCAGCCCGCCGCGGCTGCCGGGCCGACCCGTGCGGCCGTCAGGGACGCGGCCAGCTCCGCCGCGGCGGCGGCCGGGTCGGGGGCGCCGGTGATCGGACGTCCGACGACGAGCAGGTCCGCGCCCTCGGCCAGGGCCCGCTCCGGCGTGGCCAGGCGCGCCTGGTCGTCGGCCCGGCCACCGGCCGGCCGGACGCCGGGGGTGACCAGGACGATGTCCGGCCCCACCTCGGCGCGGACGGCTGCGACCTCGTGCGGTGAGCAGACCAGTGCACCCGCGCCGGCGCCGACGGCGAGCACCGCGAGCCGGCGGGCGACGTCCAGCGGCGTGCCGGTCATGCCGAGCCGTGCGAGCGCCGCCGCGTCCAGGGAGGTCAGCACCGTCACACCGGTGACGAGCGTCCCTGGCACGGCGTCGACCGCGGCCCGCACCATGTCGGCCCCGCCCGAAGCGTGCACGGTCAGGTACGCCGGCTGCAGGTCGGCGACCGCGGCGGCGGCCCCGGCCACGGTGTTCGGGATGTCGTGCAGCTTGAGGTCCAGGAAGACCGGGAGCCCGGCCGCGGCGCGCACCGCGTGGACCGCGGCCGCCCCGTGCTTCAGGAACAGCTGGAGCCCGACCTTGCAGGTGCTGACGTACGGCCGGACGGCGCTCGCCCAGCCGACGGCGACGGCGAGGTCGGCGGTGTCCAGCGCCACCGCGACCGGCGCGGCGCGGTCCAACCGGTCCGCCCGGCCGCCGCCCGCTGTCATCGTGCCGCCACGTCGACGTCCGGCCCGAAGTCGTCGCTGTCCTCTTCCGCGGCGGCCGCCGCGTGCAGGCCGGGCTCCGTCGCGTCCCCGGCCGGCCGGTGGGCGTACCCGATCGCGTCGGCGAGCCGATCGAACCCGGCGTCGGCCAGCGCGATGGTGAGCTCACGCATGATCCGTTGCGGCGCCGAGGGGTCGTTGAACAGCACCGTGCCGACCGAGACGGTGCGGGCGCCGGCCAGGACGAACTCGAGCGCGTCCGACCCGGTACGGATCCCGCCCATCCCGCAGATCGGCACGTGCGGCAGCGCCGCGTGCACCTGGTAGACGCAGCGCACGGCCATCGGGCGGATGGCGGGGCCGGACAGGCCCCCGGTCACGCCGGCGAGCGCCGGGCGCAGCGTGTGCGGGTCGATCACCATGCCCAGCGTGGTGTTGACCATGGCGAGCGCGTCGGCGCCGGCGGTCACCACCGCCCGCGCGACCTCGACGATGTCGGTGACGTCAGGGGACAGCTTGGCGATCACCGGGATGCCCGGCGTCGTCGCCCGCCGCACCGCCGCGAGCACCGCGGCCGCGGCGACCGGGTCGCACGCGAACACGTGCCCGCGTTCCTGCACGTTCGGGCAGGAGATGTTGACCTCGACCGCGCTGACGCCGTCGGTGTTGCGCAGCCGCTGGGCCAGCTTGCTGTACTCGTCGACGCTCGTGCCGGCGATGGACACCACGGTCCGCGCCCCGCGCCGGCGCAGCCAGGCCAGGTCGTTCTCGATGAACGCGTCGATGCCGGGGCCCTGCAGGCCGATGGAGTTCAGCATCCCGCTGGGGGTCTCGGACATGCGGGGCGTCGCGCGGCCCGCCCGCGGCCGCAGCATCACCGACTTGGTCACCACGGCGCCCAGCTGGGTCACGTCGACGAACTGGTCCAGCTCGCGGCCGGAGGCCGCGCACCCGGAGGCGGTGAGCATGGGGCTGGGGAGCTCCAGCGCGCCGATCGACGTGCTCATGTCGACCGTCGGCAGCGGGGCGGTCCCCGGCCGCTCGGTGGTGATCCGCATGCGTGTCATCGGCGGCCGTCCACGAGCGCGACGTCGACCGGTGCGCCCTCGGCGTCGGCCGGCACCGTACCCAGGTCGTCCCAGCGCACGCGGTCGCCGCGGAACACCGGGCCCTCGACGCAGGAGCGCACCATGCGGGTCGTGCCGTCGTCGCCGACCACGGGCAGCACGCACGTCATGCACACGCCGATCCCGCAGGCCATCGCCTCCTCGACCGCGCACTGGCTGTGCGCGCCGTAGGCCGTCGCGATCTCGTGCACCGCCCGCAGCATCGCCATCGGCCCGCAGGCGTACACGACGTCCGCGCCGGAGCGCTGCAGCATGCCGGGCAGCACGTCGGTGACCCGCCCCGGCTCGCCCAGGCTGCCGTCCTCGGTCGTGATGGCGACCTGGGTGGAGATCCGCTTCGCCTCCAGCGCCCCGAACAGCCGGCCCTCGGTGGCCGCTCCGAGGACGAAGTCGACCCTGCAGCCGCGCGCACGCAGCTGCTCGGCCAGCGTGAACAGCGGTGCCGAGCCGTAGCCGCCGCCGACCAGCGTCGCGGTCACCGGCTCCTTGGGCAGCGCGAACGGACGGCCGAGCGGCCCGACCACGTCGACCGGGTCGTGCGCCCGCAGGCCGGCCAGCCAGGCCGTCCCCTTGCCGTGCACGGAGAAGACGATCTCGACGGTGCCGCCGTAGATCCCCCGCTCCTGCACCCGGTAGATCGAGAACGCCCGCCGCAGCAGCATCGAGGAGTGGTCGCCGCCGACCGCCAGGGCCACGAAGTGGCCGGGCCGGGCGCCGTCGGCGATGCCGGGGGCCACCACCGTCAGAGCGTGGTACTCGCCGGCCCGTCGCGTGGACAGGACCTCGCCGCGCACCTGCACGGCCCCCATCAGGACTCCTCTCGGCCGGGCCGCGACCCGGATGGCTGCTCGCCGGGCACCCGGGAGCGCTGCTGCGCCCGCAGCCCCGCACCGTACTCCTGCAGCGGCGTGACCCCGATGGCTCCCCCGACCAGGGCCTCGATGCCCTGGACGGTCGCGGCGAGGCCCTGCACCGTGGTGATGCAGGGCACCCCACGGGTGACCGCCGCGGTCCGGATCTCGTACCCGTCCAGCCGCGGACCGACACCGAACGGGGTGTTCACGATCAGGTCGACCTCGCCGGCCAGGATCCGCTGGACAGCGTCCGGGGTGCCGTCGTCCGGCTCGTAGTGCTTGCGCACGACGGAGGCGACGACCCCGTGCCGGTACAGCACCTCGGCGGTGCCCTCGGTGGCCAGGATCTCGAACCCCAGGTCGGCCAGCCGCTTCACCGGGAACACCATCGAGCGCTTGTCCCGGTCGGCCACCGTCACGAACGCCCGGCCCTTGGTCGGCAGGCCACCGGCGTACGCGGCGAGCTGGGACTTCGCGAAGGCGGTCCCGAACAGCGCGTCGATGCCCATCACCTCGCCGGTCGAGCGCATCTCCGGGCCGAGGATCGTGTCCACGCCGTGGAACCGGCCGAACGGCAGCACCGCCTCCTTGACCGCGATGGCGGCGTCCAGGGGCAGGGTGCCGCCGTCCCCGTGCTCGGGGAGCAGGCCCTCGGCCCGCAGCTGCGCGACCGTCGAGCCGGTCATGACGCGCGCGGCGGCCTTGGCCAGCGGCACCCCGGTGGCCTTGGACACGAACGGCACCGTCCGGGACGCCCGCGGGTTCGCCTCGAGCACGTAGAGCACGTCGGACACCAGCGCGTACTGCACGTTCAGCAGGCCGCGCACGCCGACGCCGCGGGCGATCGCCTCGGTGCTGCGGCGGATCCGCTGGATCTCGGCCCGGCCCAGCGTGATCGGCGGCAGCACGCAGGCCGAGTCGCCGGAGTGGATCCCGGCCTCCTCGATGTGCTCCATCACGCCGCCGAGGAAGAGCTCGTCGCCGTCGAAGAGGGCGTCGACGTCGATCTCGACCGCGTCGTCGAGGAACCGGTCGACGAGCACCGGGTGGCTGGGCTCGTCCTTGTGGTACGAGCCGTGGATCCGTTCCAGCGCCTGCTCCATGGCGCTGTCGTCGTAGACGATCTCCATGCCGCGCCCGCCGAGCACGTACGAGGGCCGGACCAGGACGGGGTAGCCGATGTCCCGGGTGATCGCCAGCGCGTGCTCGTACGTGGCGGCGAGCCCCCAGCGCGGGGCCGGCAGCCCGGCCTGCTCCAGCACGCGGCCGAACGCGCCGCGTTCCTCGGCCAGGTGGATCGCCTCGGGCTGGGTGCCCAGGATCGGCACACCGGCGTCCTTGAGTGCCTGCGCGAGGCCGAGCGGCGTCTGCCCGCCGAGCTGGACCACGACGCCCTCGACCGGTCCGGCCGCCCGCTCGGCGTGCACGACCTCGAGGACGTCCTCGAGCGTGAGCGGCTCGAAGTAGAGCCGGTCGCTAGTGTCGTAGTCGGTGGAGACCGTCTCGGGGTTGCAGTTGACCATGACCGTCTCGTACCCGACCTCGCGCAGCGTCATCGCCGCGTGCACGCACGAGTAGTCGAACTCGATGCCCTGCCCGATGCGGTTGGGCCCGCTGCCGAGGATGAGCACGGCCGGCCGCTCGCGCGGCTCGACCTCGGTCTCCTCGTCGTAGGCCGAGTAGTGGTACGGCGTCCGGGCGGCGAACTCGGCCGCGCAAGTGTCGACGGTCTTGAACACCGGGCGGATGCCCAGCGCGTGCCGCAGCTCGCGCACCACCGGCTCGCCCAGCGCCCGCAGCTCGCCGACCTGGCGGTCGGAGAACCCGGCCCGCTTGGCCCGGCGCAGCAGCGCCGCGTCGAGTTCGGGCGCGGCCCTGACCGTCTCGGCGAGGACGTTGACGGCCGCGACCTGCTCGAGGAACCAGGGGTCGATCCCGGTCGCCGCGGCCACCTCGTCGACCGTCGCTCCGGCCCGCAACGCCTGCTGCACGACCGTGAGCCGACCGTCGCGCGGCAGCGCGGACTGCGCGACCAGGGCAGCGCGGTCGAGCCCGGTCACGTCGGCACGCCAGTGGAAGACCGACTCCGGTCGCTCGAGCGACCGGAGCGCCTTCTGCAGCGCCTCCGCGAACGACCGGCCGATGGCCATCGCCTCGCCGACGCTCTTCATCGTCGTGGTCAGCGTCGGGTCGGCCTGCGGGAACTTCTCGAACGCGAACCGCGGCACCTTGACGACGACGTAGTCCAGCGTCGGCTCGAACGACGCGGGCGTCTCGCGGGTGATGTCGTTGCTGATCTCGTCCAGGGTGTAGCCGACGGCCAGGCGTGCCGCGATCTTCGCGATCGGGAACCCGGTGGCCTTGGACGCCAGGGCCGACGAGCGCGACACCCGAGGGTTCATCTCGATGACGACCATCCGGCCGTCCACCGGGTTCACCGCGAACTGGATGTTGCAGCCACCGGTGTCGACGCCGACCGCGCGGATGACCGCGATGGCGATGTCGCGCATCTGCTGGTACTCGCGGTCGGTCAGCGTCATCGCCGGCGCCACGGTCACCGAGTCGCCGGTGTGGATCCCCATCGGGTCCACGTTTTCGATCGAGCAGACGACGACCACGTTGTCCATGCGGTCGCGCATGAGCTCGAGCTCGAACTCCTTCCAGCCGAGGATCGACTCCTCGAGCAGCACCTCGGTGGTCGGGCTGGCCCGCAGCCCGGCACCGGCGATGCGGTGCAGGTCGGCCTCGTCGTAGGCCAGGCCGGACCCGGCGCCGCCCATGGTGAACGAGGGCCGGACCACCAGCGGGTAGCCCAGGACGGCGGCCCCGTCCAGGCAGTCCTGCAACGAGTGGCAGATCACCGAGCGGGCCGACTCGGCGTGCAGGTGCTCGGGCAGCGCCCCGACGATCTCCTTGAACGCCTGCCGGTCCTCGCCGCGGCGGATCGCGTCGAAGTCCGCGCCGATGAGCTCGACACCGTACGTCTCGAGCACCCCTTGCTCGTGCAGCGCGACCGCGCAGTTGAGCGCGGTCTGGCCGCCGAGCGTGACGAGCAGCGCGTCCGGGCGCTCGCGTTCGATGATCTTCGCGACGAACTCCGGCGTGATCGGCTCGACGTACGTGGCGTCGGCGAACTCCGGGTCGGTCATGATCGTGGCCGGGTTGCTGTTGACCAGCACGACCCGCAGCCCCTCGGCGCGCAGCACCCGGCACGCCTGCGTCCCGGAGTAGTCGAACTCGCAGGCCTGCCCGATGACGATGGGTCCGGAGCCGATGACGAGCACGCTGCCGATGTCCGCCCGCCGCGGCATCAGCGCACCCCCCGGCCCGCGGCCGACGCCCCGTCGATCTTGAGAGATGTGTCGACGCCAACCGCGTGGCGTGACACATCTCTCAAGATCGCGCAGAGGGGCGGGTGGGCCGGGCTCATACGCGCACTCCCCGTTGCATGAGGTCGGCGAAGCGGTCGAAGAGGTAGGCGGAGTCGTGCGGTCCGGCCGCCGCCTCGGGGTGGTACTGCACCGAGAACGCCGGTACGTCGTGACATACCAGGCCCTCGACGACACCGTCGTTGAGACAGACGTGGCTGACCTCGACCCGCCCGTACGGCGTCCCGACCACCTCGTCGGCGGGAGCCTGGACCGCGAACCCGTGGTTGTGCGCGCTGATTTCGACCCGGCCGGTGGCGCGGTCCTGCACCGGCTGGTTCGTGCCGCGGTGCCCGAACTTGAGCTTGTAGGTGCCGAAGCCGAGCGCGCGTCCGAGCACCTGGTTGCCGAAGCAGATCCCGAACAGCGGCAGCCGGGCGTCCAGCGCGGCCCGTACCAGCGCCACCGCGTGGTCGGCGGTCGCCGGGTCGCCGGGGCCGTTCGAGACGAACACCCCGTCGGCGCCGAGCGCGAGCAGCTCGTCCGGCGTGGTCGACGCGGGCAGCACGTGCACCTCGACGCCGCGCTCGCTCAGCCGCCGCGGGGTCATCGCCTTGATGCCCAGGTCGATCGCGGCGACCGTGAAGCGTCGCTCCCCCACCGCCGGCACGACGTACGGCTGCGCGGTCGTGACCTCGGCGGTCAGGTCGGCTCCGGCCATCCCGGGTGACGCGAGCACCCGCTCCAGCAGCGGCGCCGGATCGGTCTCGACCGAGGACAGCCCTACCCGCATCGCGCCGCGGTCGCGCAGGTGCCGCGTCAGGGCCCGCGTGTCGATGCCGCTCACCCCGACGACGCCCTGCGCCACCAGCTCGTCGTCCAGCCTGCGCCGGGACCGCCACGACGACGCCGTCGGGGACGGGTCGCGCACGACGTAGCCGCTCACCCAGATCCGCGCGGACTCGGGGTCCTCGTCGTTGACGCCGGTGTTGCCGATGTGCGGCGCCGTCATCACCACGACCTGGCGGTGGTACGACGGGTCGGTGAGCGTCTCCTGGTAGCCGGTCATCGCCGTGCAGAAGACCGCCTCGCCGAAGGTCTCGCCGCGCGCGCCGTACGCCTCGCCGCGGAACGTACGGCCGTCCTCGAGCACGAGCAGCGCGCTCACGCGAGCGTCCCCGCCAGCACGGTGGGGCGTCCGCGCAGGAACGTCGCGACCACCCGGCCCGGCAGCTCGCGACCCGCGAACGGGGTGTTGTGGCTCTTGGACGCCAGCGCCGCCGGTTGCACCGTCCAGCGCGCCGCCGGGTCGACCAGGACCAGGTTGGCGGGTTCGCCGACGGCGACGGCCCGACCGTGTCCGCCGAGCCGTCCGATCCGGGCCGGCCGCACCGACATGCGGTCCGCCACGCCGGCCCAGTCCAGCAGGCCGGTCTGCACCATGGCCTCCACCACGACGGACAGGGCCGTCTCCAGCCCGACCATCCCGAACGCGGCGGCGGACCACTCGCAGTCCTTGTCCTCGACCGGGTGCGGGGCGTGGTCGGTGGCCACCGCGTCGATCGTCCCGTCGGCCAGTCCCTCGCGCAGCGCCTCGACGTCGGCCTTGGTCCGCAGCGGCGGGTTCACCTTGTACGTGGGGTCGTAGCCGGCGACGAGGTCGTCGGTGAGCAGCAGGTGGTGCGGGGTGACCTCGGCGGTCACGTCCACTCCGCGGGACTTGGCCCACCGGACCAGCTCGACCGAGCCCGCGGTGGACACGTGGCACACATGCAGGCGCGAGCCCACGTGCTGGGCCAGCAGGACGTCGCGGGCGATCACGGCTTCCTCCGCGACCGCCGGCCAGCCCTGCAGGCCGAGCACGCCGGACAGCACGCCCTCGTTCATCTGCGCGTCCTGCGTGAGCCGCGGTTCCTGCGCGTGCTGGGCGACCACCCCGTCGAACGCCTTCACGTACTCCAGGGCCCGGCGCATCAGCACCGCGTCCGACACGCAGCGACCGTCGTCGGAGAACACCCGGACGGTCGCCGCCGAGGTGGCCATGGCGCCCAGCTCGGCGAGCTGCTCGCCGGCCAGTCCCACCGTCACCGCGCCGACCGGCTGCACGTCGCACCAGCCGGCCTCCCGGCCCAGCCGCCACACCTGCTCGACGACACCGGCCGTGTCCGCCACCGGGTCGGTGTTGGCCATCGCGTGCACCGCCGTGTACCCGCCCAGCGCCGCCGCTCGCGTGCCGGTCGCCACCGTCTCGGCGTCCTCGCGCCCCGGCTCGCGCAGGTGCGTGTGCAGGTCGACCAGCCCGGGGAGCGCGACCAGCCCGTCGGCGTCGAGCACCTGAGCTCCGGCCGCGGTCAGCGAGCCGGCCGGCCCAGACTCGGACACGACACCGTCGCGGAGCAGGAGGTCGGCCGGCTCGCCGCCCATTGGCCGGGCCCCCCGGACGAGCCAGCTGCTCGTGCCCTCGGCGCCGCTCACTGCTCCACCTCCCGGTCGGTGCCGATCGCCGGCTCGCTGCCGCCCAGCAGCAGGTAGAGCACCGCCATCCGTACGCTCACGCCGTTGGAGACCTGCTCGACGATCGTCGAGCGCGGGCCGTCGGCCACTTCCGCGGCGATCTCCATGCCCCGGTTCATCGGGCCCGGGTGCATGACGATGGCGTGCTCGGGAAGCATGGCCGCCCGCTCGGAGTCCAGCCCGTAGCGGCGGCTGTACTCGTTCGCGCTCGGGAAGAACGCGGCGCTCATCCGCTCGCGCTGCACGCGCAGCATCATCACGACGTCCGACTTGGGCAGCGGCGCGTCCAGGTCGTACGAGACGCTGCACGGCCACGACTCGACGCCGACCGGGAGCAGCGTCGGCGGGGCGACCAGCGTGACCTCGGCGCCGAGCGTGGACAGCAGCAGCACGTTGGAGCGGGCGACCCGGCTGTGCAGCACGTCGCCGACGATCGTGACCCGGCGACCGGCCAGGTCGGTACCGGCGCCGAGGTGCCGGCGCATCGTGAACGCGTCGAGCAGCGCCTGGGTCGGGTGCTCGTGCGTGCCGTCGCCGGCGTTCACCACGCAGCCGCCGATCCAGCCGGAGTACGCCAGCCGGTGCGGCGCGCCGCTGGACTGGTGCCGGATCACCACGGCGTCCGCGCCCATCGCCTCGAGGGTGAGCGCGGTGTCCTTCAGCGACTCGCCCTTGGACACGCTCGAGCCCTTGGCCGAGAAGTTGATGACGTCGGCGGACAGCCGCTTGGCTGCGGCCTCGAAGGAGATGCGGGTCCGGGTGGAGTCCTCGAAGAAGAGGTTGACCACGGTGCGGCCGCGCAGCGTCGGCAGCTTCTTGATCTCGCGCCCGGCGAGGGTGGCCATCTCGGCGGCGGTGTCCAGGACGAGCACGGCGTCGTCGTAGGACAGGTCCGCGGCCGAGACCAGGTGCCGCCTCACTCCCCCGCCCCCGTCGCGCTCGCCCGCTCCAGCAGCACGGCGTCGCGGCCGTCGTGCTCGGTCAGCAGCACCCGCACCGTCTCGCGCAGCGACGTCGGCAGGTTCTTGCCGACGTAGTCGGCCCGGATCGGCAGCTCACGGTGGCCGCGGTCCACCAGCACCGCCAGCTGGACGAGCCCGGGGCGGCCGACGTCACCGAGCGCATCCAGCGCGGCCCGGACCGTCCGGCCCGAGAACAGCACGTCGTCGACGAGGACGACCGCCTTGCCGTCGATGCCGCCGGGTGGGATCTCGGTACGTTCCAGCGCCCGGGCCGGGCGCAGCCGCAGGTCGTCGCGGTACATGGTGATGTCGAGCGAGCCGACCGGGACCGTGCCGCCCTCGACGGCGTCGATCCGGGCCGCCAGCCGGCGCGCCAGCGGCACGCCGCGGGTGGGGATGCCGAGCAGGACGACATTCGCGGAACCCTTGTTCCGCTCGAGGATCTCGTGGGCGACCCGGGTGAGAGCGCGGTCGATGTCACCGGACTCGAGCACCGGACGGGCGGCGACCTGGGCGGCTGCCCCGACGGGAGTCTCGCCGTCGCGCAGGTCGGACGCGTGCTGGGCAGGCGTCGTCATACGGCCGGACCTCCTTCCCCGCCTCTCCGGACGGGTCTTAAAGGATGTCGATCGGGGGCCAACCTACCAGGGCGGGCCGGGCCGTTCGGACCGGCCGTATCGTCCGAACGGACCTAAGCTCGGCGGGCGCCTTGACGGGATTTGGTCACCCTCCGTAACGTCACGGAGTGTCTAAGAGGCGACCACTCTGGGTCGCCGGGGGTGGTCTCGAAAGGTTGGGGGGTGGCTCGTGGCGTCCGACTACGCGCGCGCTCTGGGGTCTCGGTTGCGCGCGATCAGGACCCAGCAGGGCCTGTCGTTGCACGGTGTCGAGGAGAAGTCCCAGGGGCGCTGGAAGGCCGTGGTCGTCGGCTCGTACGAGCGTGGCGACCGGGCGGTCACCGTGCAGAAGCTGGCCGAGCTGGCCGACTTCTACGGGGTGCCCGTGGCCGAGCTGCTGCCGGGTGGGGGCCCGGCGACCGGTGGCGCAGAGCCACCGCCGCGGCTGGTGCTGGACCTCGAGCGGCTGGCCATCGTGCCGGCCGAGAAGGCCGGACCGCTGGCCCGCTACGTACAGACCATCCAGAGCCAGCGCGGCGACTACAACGGCAAGGTGCTCTCCGTGCGCCAGGACGACCTGCGCACTCTCGCCGTCATCTACGACACCTCGCCGGGCGTCGTCGTCGAGCAGTTCATCGGCTGGGGCGTCCTCAACCCCGAGGCGCGCCGCGCTCTCCCGCTCGACTGACCGCCCGCGCGGGCCGGCCCCCCGCCAATCCCTTGCGTCGATCATGAGAGATGTACGCCCCAGCCGACCGGCTGGGGCTGCATCTCTCATGATCGCGGCCGGCTGGGGGTGGGGTCACTGCTCGTAGGCGGGGGCGGCGCCGCCGACGGCGTCGCCCATGCGGTGCACCCGCAGGGCGTTCGTCGAGCCGGGGATACCGGGCGGCGCGCCGGCGACGATCACGACCTCCTCGCCGACACTGCAGCGGCCGATGTCCAGCAGCGCCGAGTCCAGCAGCAGCACCATGTCGTCGGTGTGCTTGACCTCGGGCACCAGGAAAGTCTCCACCCCCCAGCACAGCGCCAGCTGGCTGCGCGTCGCCGCGTTCGGGGTGAACGCGAGCATCGGGATCCGCGAGCGGTAGCGGGCCAGCCGCTGCGCCGACCGGCCGGTCTCGGTGAACGCGACGAGGTACGACGCACCGACCACCTCTCCGACGCCGACCGCCGCCCGGCAGATCGCACCCGCCTGCGTGTGCGGCGGCCGCTGCAGGGCCGGCAGGTTCTCCAGCGCCGCCTCCTCGACCGCCTCGATGATCATGGCCATGGTGCGTACCGACTCCAGCGGGTAACGGCCCACCGACGTCTCGCCGGAGAGCATCAGCGCGTCGGCCCCGTCCAGGACGGCGTTCGCGACGTCGGAGGCCTCGGCCCGCGTCGGCCGGGAAGCACCGATCATCGACTCGAGCATCTGGGTGGCGACGATCACCGGCTTCGCGTGGTCGCGGGCCAGCGCCACCGCCCGCTTCTGGACCAGCGGCACGTCCTGCAGGGGCAGCTCCACGCCCAGGTCGCCGCGGGCCACCATGATCCCGTCGAACGCCTCCACGATGGCCTCGAGGTGGGTGACCGCCTGCGGCTTCTCGATCTTGGCCAGCACCGGCAGGCGGACGCCCTCCTCGTCCATGATCCGGTGCACGTCGGCGATGTCGTCCGGGCTGCGGACGAACGACAGCGCGATCAGGTCGGCACCCAGGCGCAGCCCCCAGCGCAGGTCCTGGACGTCCTTGTCCGACATGGCCGGGACGCTCACGGCCACGCCGGGCAGGTTGAGCCCCTTGTGGTCGGAGACCATGCCGCCCTCGACGACCCGCGTCAGCACCCGCGGGCCATCGACCGCTTCGACGACCAGCGCTACCTTGCCGTCGTCGACGAGGATGCGGTCTCCGGGGCCGACGTCTCCGGGCAGGCCCTCGTACGTCGTCGACACCTCCTGGTCGGTGCCGGGGACGTCCTGACTGGTCGTGATCGTGAACAGCTCGCCCGGGGTCAGCAGCACGGGGCCGGCGGCGAAGGTACCGAGCCGGATCTTGGGCCCCTGCAGGTCGACCAGGATGCCCACACCGCGGCCGCTCTCGTCGGAGGCCTGCCGGACGCTGCGGTACACGACCTCGTGGTCCGCGTACGAGCCGTGGCTGAGGTTGAGCCGGGCCACGTCCATGCCCGACTCGACGAGCGCACGGATGGCTTCGGGGCTTGAGGTGGCGGGACCGAGCGTGCAGACGATCTTCGCACGACGCATGGATCGACCTTACTTAAAGCTCAGACGGTCAGCGGGCGGGCGGTCGGCGGGATCGGCGCCGGCAGGTTGGTCGCGCCGGTCAGCCACCGGTCGACGGCGGCCGCGCACGACCGGCCCTCGGCGATCGCCCACACGATCAGCGACTGGCCGCGCCCGGCGTCCCCGGCGACGAACACGCCGTCGACCGACGTCGCGTAGCCGTCGTCGCGGACGACGTTGCCACGGCCGTCCATGTCGACGCCGAGCTGCTCCAGCAGTCCTTCCGGCTCCGGCCCGACGAAGCCCATGGCCAGCAGCACCAGGTCGGCCGGGATCTCGTGCTCGGTGCCGGGCAGCTCGACGAACCGGCCGTCGACCAGCTCGACCTGGACCACCTCCAGGGCGCGGACGCGACCGGAGCCGTCCGCGAGGAAGCGACGGGTGCTGACGGCGAACACCCGTCCGCCGCCCTCCTCGTGCGCGCTGCTGGTGCGCATGACCATCGGGTACGTCGGCCATGGCTGCGAGGCGGGCCGCTCGTCCGGCGGCCGCGGCATGATCTCCAGCTGCGTCACCGACTCCGCGCCCTGCCGGTGCGCGGTGCCCAGGCAGTCCGCGCCGGTGTCGCCGCCGCCCAGGATCACGACCCGCCGTCCGGCGGCGTCGATCGGCGTCGCGGCGAGGTCCCCCTCCTGGACCCGGTTGGACAGCGGCAGGTACTCCATCGCCTGGTGGATGCCGGCCAGCCCGGCGCCGGGGACGTCCAGGTCGCGCCAGCGCGTGGCGCCCGTCGCCAGCACGACCGCGTCGTACCGCTTGCGCAGGTCCGGGCCGGTGACGTCGACCCCGACGTTGACCCCCGCGCGGAAGGTGGTCCCCTCAGACCGCATCTGGTCCAGCCGCCGGTCCAGGTGGCGCTTCTCCATCTTGAACTCGGGGATGCCGTACCGGAGCAGGCCGCCGACGCGGTCGGCCCGCTCCAGCACCGCGACCGTGTGCCCGGCCCTGGTCAGCTGCTGGGCCGCCGCCAGCCCGGCCGGACCCGAGCCGACCACCGCGACGGTGCGGCCGGACAGCCGCGGCGGCGGCTGCGGCGTGACGATGCCGTCCGCCCACGCCCGGTCGATGATCGAGACCTCGACCTGCTTGATGGTCACCGGGTCGGCGTTGATGCCCAGCACGCACGCGGTCTCGCAGGGCGCCGGGCAGAGCCGTCCGGTGAACTCCGGGAAGTTGTTGGTCGCGTGCAGCCGCTCGATCGCCCCGGCCCAGTCGTCCCGGTACGCCAGGTCGTTCCACTCCGGGATGAGGTTCCCCAGCGGGCAGCCGCTGTGACAGAACGGGATGCCGCAGTCCATGCAGCGGCCCGCCTGTGCCTCGATCGCGCCCGCGTCCATGGGCTGGTACACCTCGCGCCAGTCGAGGATGCGCACGTCCACCGGACGCCGCCCCGGGACCTGCCGGGGGGTGGTGAGGAAGCCCTTCGGGTCACCCACGGGACGCCCCCAGCAGCTCGCCGCCGGCCGCCGTGGAACGCGCGGCCTCGACCAGGACCCGGCGGTAGTCCCGGGGCATGACCCGGGTGAACCGAGCCAGCACCGCCGGCCCGTCGGCCAGCAGCTCGGCGGCCACCGGCGAGCCGGTCTCCTCCGCGTGCCGGGCGACCAGGTCCAGCAGCACGCCGGCGTCCTCGTCCTGCTGCTGGACGGGCTCGAGGTCGACCAGCTCGCGGTTCACCAGCGCAGGGTCCAGGTCCAGCACGTACGCGATCCCGCCGGACATGCCCGCGGCCAGGTTGCGCCCGGTGGGCCCGATGATCACGACCCGGCCGCCGGTCATGTACTCGCAGGCGTGGTCGCCCACGCCCTCGACCACGGCCCTGGCCCCGGAGTTCCGCACCGCGAACCGCTCCCCGACCACGCCGCGCAGGAACGCTTCGCCAGATGTCGCGCCGTACAGGATCACGTTGCCGGCGAGGACGTTCGCCTCCGCCGCGAAGCCGGCCGCCCGGTCCGGCCGCACGACGACGCGGCCGCCGGACAGGCCCTTGCCCACGTAGTCGTTCGCGTCGCCCTCCAGCCGCAGCGTGACCCCGCTGGGCAGGAAGGCGCCGAACGACTGGCCGGCCGAGCCGACGAACGTGAGGTCGACCGTGCCGTCCGGCAGGCCGCCGCCGCCGTGCCGGCGGGTGATCTGCGAGCCCAGCATGGTCCCGACCGTGCGGTTGACGTTGCGCACGGTCAGCGTCGCGCGCACCGGTTCGGCGTTGTCCAGGGCCGGCGCGCACAGCTCGATCAGCTGGTTGTCCAGCGCCTTGTCCAGGCCGTGGTCCTGCTGTGTGGTGCAGTGCCGGGCGACGCCGTGCGCCGTCTCCGGGACGTGCAGCACCGGCGCCAGGTCGAGCCCGGCCGCCTTCCAGTGCTCGACCGCCCGGCTGACGTCGAGCAGCTCGGCGTGCCCGACGGCCTCCTCCAGCGTCCGGAAGCCGAGCGCGGCGAGCAGCTCGCGCACCTCCTCGGCCAGGTACTCGAAGAACGTCTGCACGAACTCGGGCTTGCCGGTGAAGCGCTTGCGCAGCTCGGGGTTCTGGGTGGCCACGCCCACCGGGCAGGTGTCCAGGTGGCAGACCCGCATCATGACGCAGCCCATGACCACCAGCGGCGCGGTGGCGAAGCCGAACTCCTCGGCGCCCAGCAGCGCGGCCACCACGACGTCGCGGCCCGTCTTGAGCTGGCCGTCGGTCTGCACCACGACCCGGTCCCGCAGCCCGTTGCGCAGCAGCGTCTGCTGCGTCTCGGCCAGTCCGAGCTCCCACGGGGTGCCGGCGTGCTTGAGCGAAGTGAGCGGGGACGCGCCGGTGCCGCCGTCGTGGCCGGAGATGAGGACGACGTCGGCGTGCGCCTTGGCGACGCCCGCCGCAACCGTGCCGACGCCGACCTCGGACACCAGCTTCACGTGCACGCGCGCGACCGGGTTGGCGTTCTTGAGGTCGTAGATCAGCTGCGCGAGGTCCTCGATCGAGTAGATGTCGTGGTGCGGCGGCGGTGAGATGAGGCCGACGCCGGGGGTCGAGTGCCGTGTCTTCGCGATCCAGGGGTAGACCTTGTGCCCGGGCAGCTGCCCGCCCTCCCCCGGCTTCGCGCCCTGCGCCATCTTGATCTGCAGGTCGTCGGCGTTGACGAGGTACTCGCTCGTCACGCCGAACCGTCCGCTGGCCACCTGCTTGACGGCCGAGCGGCGCGAGTCGCCGTCCGGCAGCGGCACGTACCGCTCGGGGTCCTCCCCGCCCTCGCCGGTGTTCGACCTGGCGCCCATCCGGTTCATCGCCACGGCCAGCGTCTCGTGCGCCTCCTGCGAGATCGAGCCGTACGACATCGCGCCGGTCGAGAACCGGTGCACGATCGACTCGACCGGCTCCACCTCGTCCAGCGGGACCGGCGGCCGGGCACCGGCGGCGAAGCGGAACAGCCCGCGCACAGTCATCAGCCGCTCGGCCTGCTCGTCGACCCGCGCGGTGTACTGCTTGAAGACGTCGTAGCGTCCCGTGCGGGTCGCGTGCTGCAGCCGGAAGACCGTGTCCGGGTCGAACAGGTGCGGCTCGCCCTCGCGCCGCCACTGGTACTCCCCGCCGACGGCGAGCGAGCGGTGCGCCGGCGAGATGCCGCTCGGCGGGTAGGCGACCTCGTGCCGGCGCCGGACCTCGACGGCGATGACGTCGAGGCCGATCCCGCCCAGGCGCGACGTCGTCCCGGTGAAGTACCGCTCGACCAGGTCGGGGGCCAGGCCGACCGCCTCGAACACCTGCGCGCCCTGGTAGGAGGCCACCGTCGAGATGCCCATCTTGGACATCACCTTGAGCACACCCTTGCCGAGCGCCTTGATGAGGTTGCGGATCGCCTGCTCCGGCGTCACCCCGGTCACGACCCCGCTGCGGACGAGGTCCTCGGCCGACTCCATCGCCAGGTACGGGTTGACCGCCGAAGCGCCGTAGCCGATGAGCAGGGCGACGTGGTGCACCTCGCGCACGTCACCGGTCTCGACGACGATCGAGCAGCGCGTGCGCTCCTTGCAGCGCACCAGGTGGTGGTGCACGGCCGCCGTGAGCAGCAGCGACGGGATCGGCGCGTGCTCGGTGTCGCTGTCCCGGTCGGACAGCACGATGATCGTCGAGCCGGCCGCGATCGCCGCGGAGACCTCCGCGCAGACCTCCTCCAGCCGCCGGGCCAGCGCGTCACCACCACCGTGCACGCGGTACAGCCCGCGCACCTTGGCCGCGCGGAACCCGGGCAGGTCGCCGTCGGCGTTGACCCGGACCAGCTTGGCGAGCTCGTCGTTGTCGATGACCGGGAACGGCAGCACGACCTGGCGGCACGACGCCGGGCCGGGCTCGAGCAGGTTCTGCTCCGGGCCGATCATCGTGCCCAGCGACGTGACGAGCTCTTCGCGGATCGCGTCCAGCGGCGGGTTCGTCACCTGAGCGAACATCTGGGTGAAGTAGTCGAACAGCAGCCGTGGCTTGTCCGAGAGCACGGCGACCGGGGTGTCGGTGCCCATCGAACCGATCGCCTCCGCGCCCGTGCGGGCCATCGGAGCGAGCAGGACGCGCAGCTCCTCGTCGGTGTAGCCGAAGGTCTGCTGGCGGCGGACCACCGACTCGTGCGTGTGCGTGACGTGCTCGCGCTCGGGCAGGTCCTCCAGGTGCAGCAGCCCCGCGTGCAGCCAGTCGTCGTACGGGTGCTCGGCCGCCAGCGCCGACTTGACCTCGTCGTCCTCGACGATGCGCCCCTGCGCGGTGTCGACGAGGAACATCCGGCCCGGCTGCAGCCGGCCCTTCGCGCACGACCGTCGCCGGGTCGAGGTCGAGCACGCCCGACCTCGCTGGCCAGCACGACCAGCCCGTCGTCGGTCACCCAGAAGCGGCCGGGCCGCAGACCGTTGCGGTCCAGCACGGCGCCGATCACGGTGCCGTCGGTGAAGGTGACGCAAGCCGGTCCGTCCCACGGCTCCATCAAGGTGGCGTGGAACTGGTAGAAGGCGCGGCGGCGCCGGGTCCATCGACGTGTGGTTCTCCCACGCCTCCGGGATCATCATCAGCACCGCGTGCGGCAGGGGCCGTCCGGCCAGGTGCAGCAGCTCCAGCACCTCGTCGAAGCTCGCCGAGTCGCTGGCGCCCTCCGTGCAGATCGGGAACAGCCGGGTGAGGTCGCCGGGCAGCACGTCGCTGGCCAGCTGCGACTCGCGCGCGTGCATCCAGTTCCGGTTGCCGCGCAGGGTGTTGATCTCGCCGTTGTGCGCGATGTAGCGGTACGGGTGTGCCAGCGGCCACGACGGGAACGTGTTCGTCGAGAACCGCGAGTGCACCAGGACGAGCGCGCTGGCGAGCCTGCGGTCGGACAGGTCGGGGAAGAACGGCTCGAGCTGGGTGGCGGTGAGCATGCCCTTGTAGACGAGGGTGCGCGCCGACAGCGAAGGGAAGTACGCGGCGGTCTCGTGGTCGGCCCGCTTGCGCACGGCGTACGCCAGCCGCTCCAGACCGAGCCCGACCAGCCGGCCGCCGGCCGGGGCGAGGAAGAGCTGGCGGATCACCGGCATCACCGCGCGGGCCGTCGGGCCGACCAGGTCGGGCACGGTCGGCACGTCCCGCCAGCCGAGGACGGTCATCCCCTCCTGCACCGCGATCTGCTCGACCACTTCCTGCGCGGCGCCGGGGTCGTCGGCGGGCAGGAAGGCGGCTCCGACGACGTACGCCCCCTTGGGCGGGAGCGGGAACTCGACGACCGCGCGCAGGAACTCGTCCGGGACCTGCAGCAGGATGCCGGCACCGTCGCCGCTGTCGGGGTCGGCGCCGGAGGCACCGCGGTGCTCGAGGTTGCGCAGGGCGGTCAGGCCCTGGTCGACGATCGTGTGGGACGGGACGCCGGACAGGGTCGCGACCATGGCGACACCACAGGCGTCGTGTTCGTAGCGAGGGTCGTAGAGACCCTGGGCTGCGGGGGGCGCGGGCATTCTCGTCCTTGGTGGTCGTCCGGGGCGGGGTGCTCGCTGGGACGACTCTGGCCCTGCGCTGGCCGTTAAGGTAACACGGGGGTCAGCGTCCCGGAGTCGAAGGCGGCCACGCAACGCGTCAGCACGTCGGTCAGGATGGCCGCGAGCGGCGCGCGGTCCGCCACCGCCTTCATCCACGGCTTCTCGGGCGGTCCGAAGGAGATCGAACAGACGCCGCCCTTCGCGGGGAAAGCCGTCGCACCGGCGAAGTCGGCCCGGAAGGCGATGACCGCGCCCCGGCCGATCCGCTTGTGCGTCACGATCACGCCCGCTCTGTCCTTCTGGGCCATGGCCTGCTTGAAGGCGGGCCCGTCGAAGGCCGGGTCGGGTGGGGACACCTGGACGAGGAACAGGCGGGCCCCGGCGGCGATGGGACGGTAGTAGCTGCACGAGGTCCCGGTGTCGGCCGCCTTGCTGGCCCGGCCACCCAACGCCGCCGCCACGGTCGCGGGGTCGAGCAACCGACACACCGCGCTGGTCGTCGCGGTCGTCGCAGTCGTCGCGGACGCCGACGCCGGCGCCGACGACCCGGTCCTCGCGGACGGGTTCGTCGCGCTCGAGGGACCGCCGGCACCGCCGGAGCCCGCCGTAGAGCACCCGACCGCGCAGAGCACCAGGAGGACCGGCGCCGACCGCATCACGCCGCGCAGCCCGAGGCGTCCTGTCCGAACGGTCATCGATCAGCCGTCAGTCGTTCCCGGCCGGTGTTCGTCACCCGGTCGGGCCGTCACCGCCGGCTCGGTCGACCCGTCGGCTGCCTGCGCGGTGGGCTCGTCGGCGGCCGCACCGGCGTAGGACGACGGGTCGCGCAGCAGCTCGGCCGGGGTCTCGCGGCCGGGGCGGGTGCGGGCCGAGACGACGAACGCGACGACGGCGCCGACGAACACCAGGCCCGAGACCCAGGTGTTCACGCGTTGGCCGAGGATGTGGTTGGCGTCGTCGATCCGCAGCAGCTCGATCCAGAACCGCCCCACCGTGTAGATCGCGATGTAGAGCATCAGCACGCGGCCGTGGCCGAGCCGGTACCGCCGGTCCACCCACACGACGACGACCGCGGCACCGAGGCACCAAAGCGACTCGTACAGGAACGTCGGCTGGAAGGTGGCGAAGGCGCCGTAGCCGGGCGGCCGGTGCTCCGGGTCGATCCGCAGGCCCCACGGCAGGGTGGTGGGCCTGCCGAACAGCTCCTGGTTGAACCAGTTGCCCCACCGCCCCATCGCCTGCGCGACGGCCAGGCCCGGCGCGGCGGCGTCGGCGAACGGCGGCAGCACCACGCCCTGCCGGCGGCAGCCGATCCAGGCCCCGACCGCGCCGAACGTGACGGCACCCCAGATCCCGAGCCCGCCCTCCCAGATCTTCAGGGCGTCCACCGGACGCCCGCCCGACCCGAAGTACGGCTGCCAGCTGGTGATGACGTGGTAGATGCGGCCTCCGACGATGCCGAACGGCACCGCCCAGATCGCCACGTCCGCGACCAGCCCGATGCGGCCGCCGCGGGCCCGGTACCGCCGGTCCGCGATGAAGACCGCGGCGACGATCCCGGCGATGATGCACAGCGCGTAGCCGCGCAGCGGGAACGGGCCGAGCTGCCAGACCCCCTGCGACGGGCTCGGGATCGATGCGGGGACCGCGGCCAGGCTCACGTCGCGATCGTCTCAGGTGTCACGGGCTCAGGACGACCCGGCGGCCTTGTCGACGGCGGCGAACAGGATCGGTCCGTACCCCGCCGGCGACGTCGCGCCGGTCAGGTCGACCATCGTGCCGTTGACGAAGAACGTCGGCGTCCCGGTGACCTGGAGCTGGTCGGCCTGCGAGTTCACCTGGGTGAGGAACCCGGTGTACGTGCGGTCACTGAGGCAGGTCTTGAACGTGTCCAGGTCCGTGACGCCGGCATCCTTCGCGAACTGCTCCAGCTGCGTGTCCGTCCAGCCGGTGGCCTCGCTCGCCGGCTGGTTCTCGAAGATCTGGTCGTGCATGGCGAGGAACTTGCCCTGGTCCTGGGCGCACCCCGCCGCGATCGCCGC
Organism: uncultured Actinomycetota bacterium; assembly: GCA_963849365.1. GTDB lineage: Bacteria > Actinomycetota > Actinomycetes > Prado026 > Prado026 > CAVQCJ01. The sequence continues at coordinate 509,066 of CAWKHA010000003.1, read as the reverse complement.
CCGGCTCGAGCTCTCCCGCGTGTCAGCGGCGTTGTTCGCGTTGTTGCGGTCCAGGAAGTTCCAGGTGTGGTAGACGAGCTTGGCCTTGCCGGCGGTCGCCAGCGCCTCGAGCTGGGTGCGGTTGGCCGACTCGAAGGCCCCGCAGACCGGGCACTGGAAGTCCTCCCAGATGTCCACGACGGGCTTGGTCGCGGTCCCCACCGGGTAGCCCTTGGTCGCGGTCACGCCCTTCGGGACGGCCGCGCTGGTGTCGACCGAGGACTGCCGTGTCACGACAACGGCGACGCCGATCGCGGCGACGACCACGACGACGAGCGCGACCAGACCGATGCGGAACAGCCGGTCGCGCCGTTTCTGGGCGGCCGCGGCGGCGGCACGCTCGGCGGCCAGGCGCTCGCGGGCCTTCGCCTTGGTCTCCTTGGGTCTGGTGCTCACGCGCGGTGCTCCTCATCGGTCAGCTCGTCGGTCAGCTCGTCGGCGGCGTCGTCATCGTCGTCCGGGTCGACCTCGTGCTCGCGCGCCAGCCACCCGTCCAGGGACAGCCGGCTCGCGGGGTGGACCGCGACCCACGACGCGAGCCCGAGGAACAGCAGGTCGCGCGCGATCTCGGCTGAGTAGCGGGCGGTCCTGCCGGCCGGGCTGATCGTGCCGCCGCCGCCGAAGCAGCCGCAGTCGATCGACAGACCGCGCACCCACACGGAGATGATCCCGGCGATGAACACCACCATCAGGATGCCCGCGCCGATCGCCGCCCAGCGGCTGCCCAGCCCGAGCACGAGCAGCACGCCCAGCAGGACCTCCAGCAGCGGCAGGCCGTAGCCCACCGCGTGCGTCATGCCCTGCGGCAGGATCCGGTACGCCTGCACCGCCCGGACCGCGTCGTCCGGGCTGCTGATCTTCAGCCAGCCGGCCACCAGCAGGACGATCCCGAGCGCGACCCGGGCGACCGTGGTGAGCCACTGCTGCGGCCGGCTGCCCGGCACGAACGCGAGCCGGAAGCCGCGCGCGGACGTCACCGGCCCGGCCGTGGAGCTCATGACGACGAGGCTAACCGGACGAGGTCGGCCCGCAGGTCACCGGGCGCCGTGCCGGGCATCCAGATCAGGTGCGCCTCGCCGTCCGGCCCGAAGCCCACGACCTGGGCGCCGTGCCCGACCGTGTAGTCCGGGTCGTCCGACTGCGGGCCCGTCACCGGGACGCCCAGGTCCGCGCCGAGACGCCGCACGACCGCCGGCGGGGCGGTCAGGCCCAGGAACGTGGGGTCGAACCGGGCCAGGTACTGGCGCAGGGCCGCGGCGTCGTCGCGGCCGGGGTCGACGGTGACGAAGAGCAGCTCGACCTTGCCGCGGGTGCCCGGGTCCAGCGGGCGCAGCGCGGCAGCGACGTCGGCGAGCACCCGCCCGCAGACCCAGGGGCAGTGCGTGTAGCCGAAGACGACCAGGACAACCGGCCGCCGGGCGTCCCGGTCGAACCGGAACGGCCGGCCGTTCATGTCGGTGAGCGTGACCCGGGGCTTCGCGTACGGCTCGGCCAGGACGGTCCCGTGCCAGCCCTCCTTCGGCAGCGCGGCGCCGGCGCTGGCGGTCGCACCCAGGTCGGCGGTGGTGCACCCGGTGAGCAGCAGCAGCGTGAACACCACGACCAGCCCCAGCGCCTGTCGTTGCATACGGATCGGCTGCTGGGACAGCCAGTCCGCAGGCAACAGCGGCGACGCGGACACGTCGCTGGGGGCGGGGGCGGGCACGAGGTGTCCGACGAAGGGGGGTGCGGTCGGGTTCCCGGCTGTCGCCACGGCTCAGGCGGGGCGGGCCGCCGGCGCCGTGGAACGGACGCCCTCGGCGAGCTCGGCGGCCAGCCCGGCGACCGCCCGGACGCCGTCCGCCCGCGTCGGCGCGTCGAGCAGCAGGCGTACGAAGGCTGAGCCCACGATCACCCCGTCCGCATAGCGGGCCACCTCGGCGGCCTGCCCCCCGGTCGACACGCCCAGGCCCACGCAGACCGGCAGGTCGGTGGCGGCGCGCACCCGGGCGACCAGCGTCTGCGCACTGTCCGAGACCGAGGACCGCACCCCGGTGACGCCCATCGTCGAGGCCGCGTACACGAAGCCGCGGGTGACCTCGGCCACCCGGGCGATCCGCTCCGGCGTGGACGAGGGCGCGACCAGGAAGATCGGGTCGATGCCCGCGGCGCCGACGGCCTCCAGCCAGGGCCCCGCCTCGTCCGGGGTCAGGTCCGGGGTGATCACGCCGCAGCCGCCGGCCGCGGCCATGCCGTCCGCGAAGGCGCGTACGCCGTAGCGCTCGACCGGGTTCCAGTAGCTCATCACCAGCGTCGGGGCCCCGGTGGCGGCCACCGCCTGCACTGTCGCCAGGACGTCGGCCGTGCGGGTGCCCCCCTCGAGCGCGATCTCGGCCGCACGCTGGATCGTCGGGCCGTCCATGAGCGGGTCGCTGTACGGCAGCCCGACCTCGACGACGTCGACCCCCGCTGCCACCATCGCGACCAGCGCCTCGACGCAGCCCGGGACGGACGGGAACCCGGCCGGCACGTAGCCGACCAGCACGGCGCGTCCGTCCTCCCTGGTCCGGGCGAACAGCTCGGCCAGACCGCTCACGCGCCGGCCTCCCCGGCGAGCCCGAACCACCGGGCGGCGGTGTCCACGTCCTTGTCGCCTCGACCGGACAGGTTCACCAGCACCAACGCGTCCGGGCCGAGCTCGCGGCCGACCTCGACCGCCCCGGCGATGGCGTGTGCCGACTCGATGGCCGGGATGATGCCCTCGGTGCGGCACAGCAGCGCGAACGCGTCCATCGCCTGCGCGTCGGTGACCGGTCGGTATGTCGCACGGCCGGTGTCGTGCAGCCAGGCGTGCTCCGGACCGACGCCGGGGTAGTCGAGCCCTGCGCTGATCGAGTGCGACTCGATGGTCTGGCCCATCTCGTCCTGCAGCAGGTACGACCGCGCGCCGTGCAGCACGCCAGGGACACCGCCGGTGATGGTGGCCGCGTGCCGGCCGGTCTCCACGCCGTCGCCGCCGGCCTCGAAGCCGTACAGGGCCACCGTGGGGTCGTCGAGGAACGCGGCGAAGATGCCGATCGCGTTGGAGCCGCCGCCGACGCACGCGGCGACGGCGTCCGGGAGCCGGCCGGTGAGCTCGAGCACCTGTTCGCGCGCCTCGGAGCCGATGACCCGGTGGAAGTCGCGGACCATCTGCGGGAACGGGTGGGGGCCGGCCACCGTGCCGAGCAGGTAGTGCGTCGTCGCGACATTGGTGACCCAGTCGCGCATCGCCTCGTTGATCGCGTCCTTGAGCGTGCGCGACCCCGTGGTCACCGGGATCACCTCGGCACCGAGCAGCCGCATCCGCACGACGTTGAGCGCCTGCCGGTGGGTGTCCTCCTCGCCCATGTACACGACGCACTGGAGCCCGAGCAGCGCGCACGCCGTGGCGGTTGCGACGCCGTGCTGCCCGGCGCCGGTCTCGGCGATCACCCGGGTCTTGCCCATCCGCTGGGTGAGCAGCGCCTGGCCAAGCGCGCTGTTGATCTTGTGCGCCCCGGTGTGGTTCAGGTCCTCGCGCTTGAGCAGGATCCGGGCACCGCCGGCGTGCTCGGAGAGCCGGGTCGCCTCCGTCAGCGCGCTGGGACGCCCGATGTAGGTCCGGTTCAGGTGGTCCAGCCTGGCCTGGAAGACCGGGTCGGCCTTCGCTGACTCGTACGCCGCGGTCAGCTCGTCGAGCGCCGCGATCAGGGCCTCCGGCACGAACCGACCGCCGTACGGTCCGAAGTGTCCGGTCGCGTCCGGCAGCGCCGGGCCGGCGGGTGCTGCGGGCGCTGCCAGGCTGCGCTCGGCCACGTCGCTCATCCCTTGTCGTGCCGCAACGCCGGGTGGCTGGCGGCGTTGACCAGCTCGTGCACGGCGGCGCGGGGGTCGCGGCCGGTCACCAGCGACTCGCCGACCAGGACGGCGTCGGCACCGGCGCGGGCGTACTCGATCAGGTCGTGCGGGCCGCGGACCCCGGACTCGGCCACCTTGACCACGGTGTCCGGCAGGAACGGGACGACCCGGGCGAACGTGGACCGGTCCACCTCGAGCGTGCGCAGGTCGCGGGCGTTCACCCCGATGACCCGGGCACCGGCCAGCACGGCCCGCTCGGCCTCGACCGCGTCGTGCACCTCGACCAGCGGGGTCAGCCCGATCGACACCGCACGCTCGACCAGCGAGACCAGCGCCTCCTGCTCCAGCGCCGCGACGATCAGCAGCACCAGGTCGGCGCCGCGGGCCCGGGCCTCCCACAGCTGGTAGCTCGAGACGACGAAGTCCTTGCGCAGCACCGGGACGTCCACGGCGGCACGTACCGCTTCGAGGTCGGCGAGCGTGCCGCCGAAGCGGCGCTGCTCGGTGAGCACGCTGATGCACGCGGCGCCACCGGCCTCGAAGTCGGCGGCCAGCGCGGCCGGGTCGTCGATGCTCGCGAGCTCACCCTTGGACGGGCTGCTCCGCTTGACCTCGGCGATGACCCGCACCCCGTCGTCACCGCGCAGGGCGGCGAAGCCGTCGAGGGCGGGGCGGCGAGCCGCGGCGGCGGCCTTGAGCTCCTCCAGCGGCAGCAGCGCCTGGCGCGCGGCCAGGTCGGCGCGGACGCCTTCGAGGATCTCGTCGAGCACGGTCACGCGTGGCCTGCCCCTCCGCCGCGACAACCGCACGTCCGTGCGGTCCGGCCCTCAGGGTAGCCGGGTCGCGGGCGGCGCCGAGCCCGCTCCCCCGACCGGGAGCCGGACCGAGAAACGCGCACCCCCCTCCGGTGCGCGGCCGGCCACGGCGTCGCCGCCGAGCCGTAGCGCCAGTCCGTGCACGAGGGCGAGCCCGAAGCCGGTCCCCACCCGGCGCACGCCGCGGTAGCGCTCGTAGAGCGCGCTGCGCTCGAACGCCACCTGCAGGTCCTCGTCGGTCAGTCCCGGCCCCCCGTCGCGCACCTCGATCCACGCCCAGCCGGGGAACCGTGGGTCCGGACCCGCGGCCAGCACCACCGGGCGGCCGGCCGGGGTCACCCGCAGCGCGTTCTCGGCCAGGCCGTCGACGATCTGGCGGACCCGGGTCGGGTCGGTGCGCACCACGAGCGGCGTGCCGGACGTCTGCACGCGCAGCTCGACCCCCTCCCGGCTGCAGCGGTCACGCCACACCTCGCCGGCCTGTTGCACGAGCGCGGTCAGGTCGACGTCGGCGAAGTCCAGCCGGAAGTCCTGCGCACGCAGCCGCGCCAGGTCGAGCAGGTCGCCGACCAGCCGGTCCAGCCGCTCGGCCTCGGCGAGCATCACCGACCCCGTACGGCCGACGTCGTCGGGCGGCACCACGCCGTCGGCCAGCGCCTCCGCATAGCCGCGCACCGCGGTCAGCGGGGTCCGCAGCTCGTGCGACACCGACAGCAGGAACTCGCGCTCTCGCCCCTCGCTTGTGGCCAGCGCGGCGTTCAGGCGGTTCAGCGCGTCGGCCAGCTCGGCCACCTCGTACGGACCCTCCGGCCGCAGCCGCACGTCGCGCGACCCGCTCGCCAGCCGGTGCGCCGCGGTGGCGGCGTCCTGGAGCGGCCGGGCCAGCCGCCGGGCCAGCAGCAGGCCGGCCAGCCCGGCGCCGACGAGCCCGAGCAGCAGCGGCAGCAGGAGCCGTCGCCGGCTGTTGGTGGCCGACCCCTCGGCGACCGACGTCGGCTGCGCGAGCACCACCGCCCGGCCACCGGTCAGCGTCCGGCCCTCGACCATCACCTCGGTTCCGTTCGGCCGGGTGCGCATGTCGGACAGCTGCTGGCCGGACTCGAGCGCGCCGACGTCGGCGGCGGTGAGGTACGCGGGCAGCGGCTCGCCGGGGCCGACGAGGTCAACGGTCACCTGCTGCCGGCGCAGCAGCGCGGTGACGGCCGCCGGTCGCTGCGCGGTCCCCCGGTCCAGGGTCGTCGCCAGCAGGTCCGCCTGCCGGGCCAGGCTCACCCGGGCCTGGTCCTGGGCGGCGCCACGGACCAGCCCGTACGACACCAGCCCGGCGATGGCCACGGCGACGAACGCGACCGTGAGCGAGACCAGCGTGATCCGGGTCGCGAGCCGGTCCCGCGTGCGGGCCCGCGCGTCAGGCATCCGCCCCGCCCGCAGCGGGTCCCTCGGCCGAGTAGCCCACCCCTCGAACCGTCCGGATCGGGCTCGCCACGCCGAGCTTGGCCCGCAGCTGGGCGACGTGCACGTCGACCGTACGGGTGCCGGCCGCGGCCTCGTACCCCCACACCTGGGACAGCAGCTGCTCGCGCTCGTACACCCGTCCCGGGCGGCGCACCAGGTGCACCAGCAGGTCGAACTCGGTCGCCGTCAGCCGCACCTCGGCTCCGGCCGCCGTCACCCGGCGGCGGGACGGGTCGACGGTCAGCGACCCAAGCCGGTACACCGGCTCGTCGCCGGGTCCGCCCGGTCCACCGCCCACGGTGCGGCGCAGGACCGCCCGGACCCGGGCGACCAGCTCACGCGGGCTGAACGGCTTGGTCACGTAGTCGTCGGCGCCCAGCTCCAGGCCGAGGATGCGGTCCACCTCGTCGTCCCGGGCGGTGACGAACACGACCGGGGTCCAGTCGCCGTCCGCGCGCAGCCGGCGGCAGACCTCGGTGCCGTCCAGGCCGGGAAGGCCGACGTCGAGCACCACCGCCACGGGCCGCAGCGCACGGGCGGCCGCCAGCCCGGCCGAGCCGTCGTGCTCGACGTGCACGCCGAAGCCCTCGCGGGTGAGGTACATGCGGAGGAGGTCGGCGATCGCCCGCTCGTCCTCGACGACGAGGACCAGCCCCTTGCCGCCCGCGCCGTCCACGACGTCAGCGTGGCATGCGGACGATCACCTGGCCGTGAGGCGAACGTCAGGGTGTCGTAAAGCCTTGCCGCGAGCGCGTCGCTCGACCTGTCAGGAGTCGGTGACGGTGTCCGACGCGATCGGGTGCCCGGGCCCGTCGACACCGAAGCCCATCATCGCCAAGACCTTCCCGGCCACGACTCCCAGCAGTGCGACCACGATGCCGGTCCAGAACAGCCAGGGCGACTGCAACGGGAATGCCACAGCACCGATCAGGAAGCCGAGGGTGATGATCGAGACGGCCGTCCAGGCGGCCACCGAGTTGCCTTCCTTGTCAACGTGCTGGTGCTCCCCGGAGCTCATCGCAGTCGCCCTCCACTGCTCGGTCGTCGCTTCGCGTGCGGGTCATTCTGGCAGGTCGGTCGTCGACTCGACAGCAGTCGGGTCCTCGCCGCGGTCGAGCGCCGCCCAGGGATCCGTCCGGGGTCGCTCGGGAGCGCGCGTCGGTGCGTCGAAGCGCGAACCCATCGCCGGCCAGCCGCCGCTGCGCACGGCTGCTCCCACGCCGGCAGCAAGGACCAGAGCGCCACCGAGGGCCGCCAGCAGGGGCCACCACCAGGACACGGTGTACGTCGCCTCGGCCGCCGTGACGGCGTCGACGGACTGGCGGGTGAGGGCGCCCGCGCTCCCCTGGCGCGGCGCACTGAGCACCTGGGCGGCGGCAACGATCATGCCTGCGCCGGCCAGGGCGAGCAGCATGCCGAGCACACGGCGGACCCCGCCACGCGTCGCGAACAACCCGAACGCCCCCGCCATCGCCAGGACCGCCAACGGCACCACAGCCGGGGCCACCTCCGTCCCGGTCAGGTCGAGCGCCAGACGGGTCCCGACAGCGATCGCCACGGCGCCACCAGTGACCTCGACATGCACCCAGGCGGCCTGCGCGATCACCAGCGCGATCGCGCCGCCGACCAGCAGCACAGCCACGACCACGCCGAGCTCTCGGCGCGGCCCGCCGGGCGGGTCCTGGCCCACGTCGGCTCAGCCGCCGACCGGGCGGAACGTGCCGGCGACGGCCACCGCCCGCAGGATCGCGGCCGCCTTGTTGCGGCACTCCACGTCCTCGGCGACCGGGTCGGAGTCGGCCACGATCCCGGCGCCGGCCTGCACGTACGCCACCTGGTCGCGCAGCAGCGCGGTGCGGATCGCGATGGCGGCGTCCAGGTCGCCGGCGAAGTCCAGGTAGCCGACACACCCGGCGTACAGACCGCGCCGGGTCGGCTCGAGCTCCTCGATGATCTCCATCGCGCGCGGCTTGGGCGCACCGGAGAGCGTGCCGGCCGGGAACGTCGCGGTCAGCACGTCGAACGCCGTACGCCCCGGCGCCACCTGCCCGACGACGGTCGACACGATGTGCATCACGTGGCTGTACCGCTCGACGTCCATGAAGTCGACGACCTCGACGCTGCCCGCCTCGCACACCCGGCCCAGGTCGTTGCGGCCCAGGTCGACCAGCATGAGGTGCTCGGCGCGCTCCTTCTCGTCGGCCAGCAGCTCGGCACCCAGGGCCAGGTCCTCCTCGGGCGTGGCGCCCCGCCAGCGGGTGCCCGCGATGGGGTGCAGCAGGGCCCGCCGGCCGGTGACCTTCACCAGCGCCTCGGGGCTCGACCCGACCACGTCGTACCCGTCCAGGCGCAGCAGGTACATGTACGGGCTCGGGTTGGTGACCCGCAGCACCCGGTAGATGTCCAGCGCCGACGCCGCCGTCGGCACGTCGAACCGCTGCGACACCACGACCTGGAAAGCCTCGCCGGCGTGGATCTCCTCCACCGCGGCGGTCACGGCGTCCTGGAACCCCGACCAACCGCCGGAGCCGAGCTCGACCGGCGCCGCCCAGTCGCAGGTCACCGCAAGCGGCGCCGAGGGCTGCGCCAGGTCGGCCTCCATGGCATCGAGGCGGGCGACCGCGTCCGCCCAGGCCTCGTCCACCCGCTCGTCCGTCGCGTCGTAGTTCACCGCGTTGGCGATGAGCAGCACCGAGCCGTCCTCGTGGTCGAGCACGGCCAGGTCGGTGGCGAACAGCATCGCGAGCTCGGGAAGGTGCAGGTCGTCCTCGGTCTTGTCCGGCAGCCGTTCCAGGCGGCGCACCGTGTCGTACCCCAGGTAGCCGACCATCCCGCCGGTCAGCGGAGGCAGGCCGGGCAGGCGGGGGGTGTGCAGCAGCGCGAGCGTGTCGCGCAGCGCGTCCAGCGGGTCGCCGTCCAGCGGCACCCCGACCGGCGGGTTGCCGGTCCAGACAGCGGCGCCGTCGGCCTCGGTCAGCGTGGCCGCCGAGCGCACGCCGACGAAGGAGTACCGGGACCACACGCGGCCGTGCTCGGCGGACTCCAGCAGGAAGGTCCCCGGCCGTTCCTGGGCCAGCCGGTGGTAGAGCCCGACCGGGGTGTCGCCGTCCGCCAGCAGCCGCCGGGTCACCGGGATCACCCTCCGGTCGCGGGCGAGCACGCGGAAGGTCTCCAGGTCCGGCGCGGCGGCGCGCGGGGCGGCCCGGCTCGACCGGGCGGCGTCGTCGGGCGGGGCGGACATGCCGGACAGTCTCGCAAATCCGTTCGGGAGACCGGCGCGTCGCAGGGTGAAACCCTTCCGTCCCGCCCCCGCTGATCGCTAGGTTCGGCGCCGACCGTGATCGTCCCGCGGCATGTCGTCCGCTGAAGGGGTACGCGATGTCCGACCCGACCCTGCCTCCGGAGAACCCGAGCCGCAGCCTCCGGTCGCAGCCGCCCATCCGCCGCCGCCCACTACGGCGCGCCACCCCGCCACCCCCACCTCCTCCGCCACCCCCACCGCCGCCTCCTCCGCCGCCGCCCGGATACGGGCAGGTGCCGCCGGCCCCGCCGCCGCCTCCGCCCGGCGTACGGGCAGCCGGCCGGCACCTCCGCGCAGCCGACCGGCCCGTTCTCGGTCGGCGACGCGTTCACCTGGGGCTGGGCAGAAGTTCCAGCCGAACGCCGCCGCAGTCATCGTCGTCGGCCCTGATCTACTTCGTCGGGCATCGCGATCATCCAGGTCGTCTGTCTACTTCATCCTGGGCGGCGTTCTGCTCAACAACAACAAGCCACGGTGACGATCAACCAGGACACGGGCACGATCTCCACCTCCGGGGGCACGTCTTCCTGGCGTTCCTCCTGCTTCGCAGCGCTGTCGGCGTTCGTGATCTGATCGTCCTGGTCGCGTTCCTGTAGGCCGAACTTCATCCACGGAGCGCTCGCCATCGCGAACGGCAGGAAGGTCGAGATCGGCGACTTCTTCAAGTTCGAGAAAATCGGCACCGTCGCTGTCGGCGGCGTCATCGTGGCCGCGGCCTACGCGATCGGCCTTCCTGCTGCTACTTCCTCGCGCGCTCGTTCTCTTCTTCACGCCGTTCTAGCTGTTCTTCGTCCTGGACAAGAACATGGCGGCCCTGGGACGCGATCATGGCGAGCGTCCGCCTCGTCAGCAAGCAACATCGGCTCGATCGTCGTCCTCATCATCGGCGTACTCGTCGCGACGTTCATCGGCGCCCTCCTGTGCGGCGATCGGTCTCATCGTGACGATTCCGGTCACGCTCCTGGCACTCACGTTCGCCTACCGCAAGTTCCAGAACCAGCCCGTCGCTGGCCTGACGGCCTCCAGCACACCTCGTGTCCGGCTGGACAGCCGCTGCAGCGGCTGCTCACCCGGACACGAGCTCGTCGTGCGAGCCCGGTAGCTGGCCGCGCGTCGAAACAGCTGCGGTCCCCGGTGTGACAGGCGGCGCCCACCTGCTCGACCTTCACCAGCAGGGCGTCGCCGTCGCAGTCCAGGCGCACCTCCCGGACCAGCTGGACGTGTCCGGACGTGTCGCCCTTGCGCCAGTAGTCCTGGCGGCTGCGGCTGAAGTACGTGGCGCGTCCCGTGGTCAGCGTCCGGCGCAGCGCCTCGTCGTCCATCCACCCCACCATCAGCACCTCGCCGGTGTCCCACTGCTGGGCGACCGCGGCGACGAGCCCGTTCGCATCGCGCTTGAGCAGTGCGGCGACGGCCGGGTCGAGCTCGACAGGTGCTGGCATGCCCCCATTGTGGGCGATCGGCAGGCCACGCCACGTTCCACTCCCGCTCTGGTCGTGGTCAGCCCGGTCGACCGGGCCGGTCGCGACCACAGCGGGAGTGGAACGGCCAGGCTTCCGCCTCGCATAGCCTGGACCGCATGACCACCCTGGCCGAGGCCGAGCGGGCCCGACTCGCCGACGAGCTCCAGTCGGCCGGGCCGGACGCCCCGACCCTGTGCAGCGGCTGGTCGACCCGTGACCTGGCCGCTCACGTGGTCCTGCGCGAGCGGCGACCCGACGCCTCACCGGGCATCGTGTTCGGACCCATGTCCGGCCACACCCGCCACGTCCAGGCCGGCCTGGCCGCCGGACCGTGGCCGGAGCTCGTCGCCAAGGTGCGCAACAGACCGCCGTTCGTCATCGGTCCGCTCGACGACCTGTTCAACACGACCGAGTTCTTCGTGCACACCGAGGACGTCCGGCGCGCCAGGCCGGACTGGGCACCGCTGCCCGAGGACGCCCGCCGCGAGGGCGTGCTGTGGCGGGTGCTGCGCAGCCGCGGCCGGGCGTTCTTCCGCCGCGCTCCGGTCGGGGTGGTCCTGGCCCTGCCCGACGGGCGCACCCACACGGTCAACAACGGCGAGCCCGCGGTGACGCTGACCGGTCCGGCCAGCGAGCTGCTCCTTTACGCCTACGGCCGGAAGGCGCAGGCGCGCGTCCAGGTCGGCGGCGACCCGGACGCGGTCCGCTCCTTCGCGGGGACCGCCCTGGACATCTGACCGCGCTTCCCGCACGCGTCGATCTCGAGCAGAACGGTGCCCCGAAGGTGTGTCGCCGGCGTGTCGCTCAGGATCAACGGGCCGAGGGCGGCGTGGCAGGATCGCGTCATGGCGGATGGCTCGAACCGCTGGACCGGGCTGGCCGGCGGAGCGGACGGCGCGGAGTACGCGGCGCGCTTCGAGCACCTGGCGGCGACCGGGGTTGACGTGCACGGCGAGGCGACCCTGTGCGCGTCGCTGGTGCCGCCTGGCGCGGACGTGCTCGACGCGGGGTGCGGTACCGGCCGGGTGGCGGTCCGGCTGGCGCAGCTGGGCTACGCGTGCGTCGGTGTCGATGCCGACGCGTCGATGCTGGCCCAGGCGCAGCGCGGCTCCTCCGACGTGCGGTGGCTGCTCGCCGACCTGTCCGAGCTCGACACCCGCTCGCCGGAGCTGAGCGAGGGATTCGACCTCGTGGTGGCGGCCGGCAACGTCATCCCCCTGCTGGCCGAAGGCTCCGAGCCGCGCGCCGTCGCCAACCTGGCCGCGCTGCTACGACCCGAGGGGACGCTCGTCGCCGGGTTCGGGCTCCACCCCGACCATCTCCCGCTGGCCTTCGCACCCGTCGACCTGCCCTCCTACGACGCGTGGTGCGCTGCGGCCGGCCTCGACCTGCACGCGCGGCTGGCGACGTGGGACGGCGCCAGGTACGACGGCGGCGGCTACGCCGTCAGCCTGCACCGGCGGCGCTCGGCAGGCTGAGCCGTACCGGGTAGCCGGCCGCGGCCAGCGCCTGCTTCACGGCGCCGATCCGCAGGGTGCCGAAGTGGAACACGCTCGCCGCCAGCACCGCGTCGGCCCCGGCCGCGACCGCGGGCGCGAAGTCCTCGAGACGGCCGGCACCGCCCGACGCGATCACCGGCACGGTCACCGCAGCGCGCACCTTGCCGAGCATCGCCAGGTCGTAGCCGGCCCGGGTCCCGTCAGCGTCCATGGAGTTCAGCAGGATCTCGCCCGCGCCCGCCGCAGCCATCCGCGCCGCCCACTGCACGGCGTCCATGCCTGTCCCTCGCCGGCCCCCGTGCGTGGTGACCTCGAACCCGGACGCGGTCGTGGGCTCGCCCGGCAACGTGCGCCGCGCGTCGACGCTGAGCACCAGCACCTGGGCGCCGAAGCGGTCGGCGATCTCCGACACGAGCTCGGGGCGGGCGACCGCTGCCGAGTTGACGCCGACCTTGTCGGCGCCGGCGCGCAGCAGCCGGTCCACGTCCTGCACGGTGCGCACACCGCCGCCGACCGTGAGCGGGATGAAGACCTGATCGGCGGTGCGGCTGACGACGTCGTACGTCGTGGCGCGGTCGCCACTGCTCGCGGTGATGTCCAGGAACACCAGCTCGTCGGCGCCCTCGGCGTCGTACGTGCGGGCCATCTCGACCGGGTCGCCGGCGTCGCGCAGGTCGGTGAAGTTGACACCCTTGACCACGCGCCCCGCGTCCACGTCCAGGCACGGGATCACCCGCACGGCCACGGTCACGGCTGTGCCTCCCCTGGGCTCGGGCGAGCCGCGACGAGCTCGACCTCGACCAGCATCCGCGGGTCGACGAGCGCCGCCACGCCGAGCATGGTGGCGGCCGGACGGGCCTCGCCGAGCACCTGGGCGTGCGCGCGGGCGACGTCGTCGGAGTGCCGCGCGATGTCGACGACGTACATCCGGCAGTGCACGACGTCGCCGCGGCCGAACCCGACCCGGGCCAGCGACGCGACCGCGAGGTCCAGCGCCGCCACGGCCTGCGCGAACGCGTCGCCGTCGCCGACGAACGCGCCGCCGACCATCGCCGTGCACCCCGCGGTCCAGGCGTGGTCGCCGACCGCGACGACACGCGAGTAACCGACGACCTCCTCGTACGGCCCGCCGCTGCCGAGCCGGACCGCCTCGCCGCTGCTCATGCGACGGCTCCGGCGACCGCGTCCAGCGCCTGCGGCAGCGTGAACGCACCGGCGTACAGGGCCTTGCCGACGATGGCTCCCTCGACGCCCAGCGGCACCAGCGAGGCGATGGCGCGCAGATCGTCCAGCGACGAAACCCCGCCGGAGGCGACGACCGGCCGGTCGGTCCTGGCGCAGACGTCCTGGAGCAGGTCGAGGTTCGGCCCGCGCAGCGTGCCGTCCTTGGTCACGTCGGTGACGACATAGCGGGCGCACCCGTCCCGCTCGAGCCGCTCGAGCACCGCCCACAGGTCGCCGCCGTCCTGAGTCCACCCGCGGGCGGCCAGGGTGGTGCCGCGAACGTCCAGGCCGACCGCCACCCGGTCGCCGTGCTCGGCGATCGCGCGCGCGCACCAGTCTGGGTTCTCCAGGGCCGCCGTCCCGATGTTGACCCTCCGGCACCCGGTCGCCAGCGCCCGCCGCAGCGACTCGTCGTCGCGGATGCCCCCGGACATCTCCACGTGCACGTCCAGCGCCGACACCACGGCGGCGAGCAGCTCCGCGTTGGACCCGCGGCCGAACGCGGCGTCCAGGTCGACCAGGTGGATCCACTGCGCGCCGGCCTGCTGCCACGAGAGCGCCGCGGCGAGCGGGTCGCCGTACGAGGTCTCGGTGCCGGCCGCCCCCTGCACGAGCCGGACGGCCTGACCGTCCGCGACGTCGACGGCCGGCAGCAGCTCCAGGACGCGCCCGTCGCCGCCGCTGGGCGCGGTCACGCCGGTCACTGCGGCCGCCGGCGCTGCTCGCGGGCGCGCCGGTCCATCTCGGCGGCGATCTCGTGCCGGCGGGTCCACCCCCACCACAAGGCCATGAGCGCGATCCCGGCGGCCACGACGAGCACCCTGGCCCAGAGCGCCAGCCCGTTGAACCACAGCACGACCCACACGACGCCGGCCACGACCAACGCCAGCACGAGCAGGCGCACCCACATCGGCCACGCCCCCCGCACGCGCGACGACCCGCGGCGGGACGAGCGCCGAGCCGTCACAGCCCGGCCAGCCAGTTGGCGAGCACCGTGGCGCCCGCGTCGCCGGACTTCTCCGGGTGGAACTGCGTCGCGGCGAGCACGCCGTCCTCCACCACCGACACGAACCGCTGCCCGTGCTCGGTCCAGCTCACCAGGGTGGCGTCGCCGGTGCCGGTCCAGACCGTCGCGGCGTACGAGTGCACGAAGTAGAACCGCTCCCCCTCCACGCCGCGCAGCAGCGCGCTGCCCGGCGCCGCCTCGACGGTGTTCCAGCCGATGTGCGGCAGCACGGGTGCGTCCAGCCGCTGCACGACGCCCGGCCACTCGCCGAATCCGGCGGTCCGGACACCGTGCTCGTCCCCGACCTCGAACAGCACCTGCATGCCGACGCAGATCCCCAGCACCGGGCGGCCCGCGGCGATGCGGCGGCGCACCGTCTTGGCACCCTCGACCGCGTCCAGCCCGGCCATGCAGGCGGCGAACGCGCCGACCCCGGGCACCACCAGAGCGTCCGCCTCGGTCGCCGCCCCGGCGTCGGCGGTCACCGTCACGTCGGCACCGACGCGCTCGAGCGCCCGCTCGGCCGAGCGCAGGTTCCCCGAGCCGTAGTCGAGCACCACGACGCGCGGTCGGCTCATGGCGAACCCGTCAGCGCGCCTGGTTCGCTCGGGGTCCTCGTTCGCGCGCTCACTCGTCGCCCGCGCTCACTCGTCGCCCTCGCTCACAGCGAGATGGCTCGCTCGGGGTCCTCGTTCGCGCGCTCACTCGTCGCCCTCGCTCACAGCGAGCCTTTGGTCGACGGCACGCCGACCACCCTCGGGTCCAGCGACGCGGCGTCGCGCAGCGCACGCGCGACCGCCTTGAACTGCGCCTCGACCACGTGGTGGGCGTTGCGACCGGACAGCACCCGCACGTGCAGGCAGATCTGGGCCGAGGCCGTCAGCGACTCCCAGATGTGCCGCGTCAGCGTGGTGTCGTACGAGCCGATCAGCTCGACGATCTCCGGCTCGTCGTGCACGAGGTAGGGCCGCCCGGACAGGTCGACGGCCGCCTGCACCAGCGACTCGTCCAGCGGCACCAGGGCGTCGCCGAAGCGGCGGATGCCGGCCTTGTCCCCCAGCGCCTCGCGCAGGGCCTGCCCGACGGCCAGGCTGGTGTCCTCGACGGTGTGGTGGGCGTCCACCTCGAGGTCGCCGTCGGTGCGCACCAGCAGGTCGAGGCCGCCGTGCTTGCCGAGCTGGCCCAGCATGTGGTCGAAGAACGGCACGCCGGTCGCGACATCGGCCGTACCAGCCCCGTCGATCTCGAGCTCGACCGTGACCGCCGACTCCTTGGTCGTGCGCTGCACGCGGGCGAAGCGGCTCATCGGGGACTCTCCACGGGTGCGGCGGTCGGGGCCGGCGTGCGGTCGAGCGCGGCCAGGAAGGCAGTGACCTCGTCGTGCGTCCCGGCCGTGACACGCAGCCAGCCCGGCAGACCGACGTCGCGTACCAGCACCCCGTGCCCGAGCAGGCCGGACCAGACCGCGGCCTGGTCCTCGAACCGTCCGAACAGGACGAAGTTGGCGTCCGAGTCGACCACGTCGAGCCCGCGGGCGCGGAGCGCGTCCACGATCCGGTCGCGCTCGTCCTTGACCCGGTCGACCGTGGCGAGCAGCTCGTCGGCGCGGGCGACCGCTGCCAGCGCGGCCGCCTGGGTCAGCGCGGACAGGTGGTACGGCAGCCGGACGAGCCGCAGCGCGTCCACGACTGCGGGGTCGGCCGCGAGGTAACCGACGCGGGCCCCGGCGAACGCGAACGCCTTTGACATGGTCCTGGTCACGACGAGCCGCGGACGGCCGGGCAGCAGGGCGAGCGCGGAGGGTCGCGAGGAGAACTCCGCGTACGCCTCGTCGACGACCACCATGCCCGTCGCGGCGTCGTACACCCGGGCCACCACGTCGAGCTCCAGCCCGGTCCCGGTCGGGTTGTTCGGGGAGCACAGGAACGTCACGTCCGGGCCGGCCGCCCGGACGGCAGCCGCTGCGGCCTCGGCCGACAGCGTGAACCCCTCGGGCTCGCGCGCGGCCGCGACCCAGCGCGTCGCCGTCCCGTTGGCGATGATTCGGTGCATCGAGTACGACGGCTCGAAGCCGAGCGCGGACCGACCGGGCCCGCCGAACGCCTGCAACAGCTGCTGCAGGATCTCGTTGCTGCCGTTCGCCGCCCAGACCTGGTCGACGCCGAGCCCCGGTGAGCCCGCGTCGCCACCGCGGTCCAGGTACGCGGCGAGCGCAGTCCGCAAGGCGGTCGCCTCCCGGTCCGGGTACCGGTTGAGCCCGAGCGCGGCCGACGTCACCGCGGAGCCGATCTCGGCGGCGAGCTGGGCCGACGGCGGGTGCGGGTTCTCGTTCGTGTTCAGCCGCACCGGGACGTCGAGCTGCGGCGCACCGTAGGGCTTGAGCCCGCGCAGGTCCGCGCGCAGTGGCAGGTCGTCGAGGCCGCTCGACACCGACGCTCGATCGATCCCGCGGCTGCCGCCCGGGTCCTGGCTCATCGGTGCCGGCCCTGGCCGTGCAGCCGCGCCGTGACCGCGGCGCCGTGCGCAGGCAGGTCCTCGGCCGCGGCCAGGGTCACGACCTGGGCGGCCACGTCGCGCAGCGCCGCCTCCGAGTAGTCGACGACATGGATCCCGCGCAGGAACGTCTGCACCGACAGCCCGCTGCTGTGGCAGGCGCACCCGCCGGTGGGCAGGACGTGGTTGGACCCTGCGCTGTAGTCCCCCAGCGAGACCGGCGCCCAGGTCCCGACGAAGATCGCACCGGCGTTGCGAACCCGGGCCGCCACCGTCGACGCGTCCCGCGTGTGCACCTCGAGGTGCTCCGCCGCGTACGCGTCGACGACCCGCAGGCCCTGCTCGAGGTCCTGGACGAGCACGATGCCGGACTGCTGCCCGGACAGCGCGGCCGTGATCCGCTCGACGTGCTTGGTCACGGCCACCTGCGCCTCGAGCTCGACCTCGACCGCGGCGGCGAGCTCCGGGCTCGTGGTCACCAGGACCGAGGCCGCGAGCGTGTCGTGCTCCGCCTGGCTGATGAGGTCCGCGGCCACGTGCACCGGGTCCGCGGTGTCGTCGGCCAGCACTGCGATCTCGGTGGGCCCGGCCTCGGCGTCGATCCCGATGCGGCCCTTGAGGAGCCGCTTGGCCGCCGCGACGTAGATGTTGCCGGGCCCGGTCACCATGTCCACGCGCGCGCAGGCGCCGGCCCCGTACGCGAACATCGCGATGGCCTGCGCGCCGCCGGCCGCGTACACCTCGTCGACGCCGAGCAGCGCGCACGCGGCCAGGATCGTGGAGTTCGGGAGCCCGCCGTTGTCGCGCTGCGGGGGGCTGGCGACAGCCAGCGAGGCGACTCCGGCCGTCTGCGCCGGCACGACGTTCATGACCACGCTGCTCGGGTACACCGCGAGGCCGCCGGGGACGTAGAGCCCCACCCGGCCGACCGGCACCCAGCGCTCGGTCACCGTCCCACCGGGGACGACCGTCGTGGTGACGTCGGTGCGCCGCTGCGCCTCGTGCACGATGCGGACCCGGCGGATCGACTCCTCCAGCGCGGCGCGGACCTGCTGGTCCAGACCCTCGAGCGCGGCGTCGAGCGCCGCGGACGGCACCCGCAGTGACGGTGGGCGCACACCGTCGAACCGCTCCGAGAGCTCCAGCACGGCTTCCTCGCCGCGGTCGCGCACCTCGTCGCACAGCGGGCGGACCGTCACCAGCGCCGCCTCGACGTCCATCGGGGCGCGTGGCAGAACCGCGCGCAGGTCAGCGGGGTCGCTGTCCCGCCCGCGCAGGTCGATGCGGCGGATCACCGAGCCAGTCTAGGCAAGCGCGGGTGGGTACAGCCGCACGGCACCGGTCGCGCGGATCTGCGGCAGCCCGGGCCCGCCCCTAGGCTCTTCAGCGTGGCCGACCGGATCCCGCTGTTCCCGCTCTCGGCGGTGCTCTACCCCGGCGGATCATTGCCCCTGCACATCTTCGAGGAGCGGTACCGGGTCCTGGTCCGGCGGCTGCTCGACCTGCCGGACCGCGCCGAGCGAGCGTTCGGCGTGGTGGCGATCCGCCGGGGGCGCGAGTCCGGGGTGGACGGGGTCAGCGCCCTGCACGAGGTCGGCTGCCTGGCCGAGCTGCGCGGCGTTGAGGCGTACGAGGACGGCCGGTTCGACCTGGCGACCGTCGGCACGCGGCGGTTCCGGCTGCTCGGTGTGGAGACCGGCGAGCCGTACCTCAGCGGTGACGTCGAGTGGCTCGCCGAGCCCGAAGGCGACGCGGCACCGCTGCTCGCGGCCGGCGTCGCCAAGCGGTTCGCCGACTACCGCGACACGTTGCACGGCCTCGGGATGCGCGGTGGCGGCGACCAGCTGCCGCTGGACCCGACGCGGCTGTCCTACCGCGTCGCGACGTCGGCGGTGATGGACCTGGCCGACCACCAGGCGCTGCTGGCGGCACCGGACACGGCCGCCCGGCTCGGCCTCGAGCTGGACCTGTTGCGGCGCGAGGCGGGCCTGCTCAAGCAGCTGCCGAGCCTGCCCGGCGTCGAGTACGCCCGCCAGCCGGCGCCCCCGAACTGACCCGCCCACGGGCGAAACCTACGGGCAGGTAAGGCCGGATTCCGGCCTTACCTGCCCGTAGGTTTCGCTCTTGTGGGTGGGAGGAAGGCAGCGGCCGGAACGCCGGCGACGGTGGCGCTCGTGAGGGCCGGCGTGGACTTTACGGTGCACGCGTACGGGCACGACCCGGCCGCCGCCTCGTACGGGCTGGAGGCCGCGGACGCCCTCGGGGTCGAGCCGGGCCGGGTCTTCAAGACACTGGTCGCCCAGGTGGACGGACGGCTGACGGTCGCGGTCGTCCCGGTCAGCGGCCAGCTCGACCTCAAAGCCCTGGCCGCGGCCGTCGGCGGCAAGCGCGCCGATCTGGCCGACCCGAAGGCCGCCGAGCGGTCCAGCGGGTACGTCGTCGGCGGGATCTCCCCGCTCGGTCAGCGCCGGACGCTCCCGACCGTCGTCGACGCCAGCGCAGCCGGCTACCCGACGGTGTTCGTCTCCGCCGGGCGCCGCGGCCTGGACGTCGAGCTGGCCCCGGACGACCTGGTCAGGCTGACGTCGGCGGTGCTGGCTCCGCTGGGCCGGCCAGGCTGACGTCCGACCCGTCACCGTCGGGCTCGCGCCGGTGCCCGCGCGCCGCGCGGTACTCGACCACCAGGTCGCGCACCAGCCAGCCGGCCAGCGCGGCGACCGGCAGCACCAGGAGCGCCGCCCCGGCCTGGAGCTTCAGCGAGACGTCGATCACGGACCCCACCTTCAGGCGCGCCACCTCGGCCGGGTCGACCCGCCCCAGCAGCTGTCCCAGCCAGCGGCCCAGCAGCGCCCCGACCAGGCCCCCGACGGCGAGTCCGACCACGGCTGCGGTGGTCGCCCGGCGGCACAGCCGCCACAGCAGGACACCGGCCAGCGCCCCGGCCACCAGCGACAGCCCGGAGAACCACAGGTCCGACACGACGTACGTCTCGGGGTCGGGGTCGACGAAGTACGCGCCGCTGGACTCGATGCGGACCTGGGCGGTCGGCGCGACCCACCACCACACCAACCCCACCGCCAGGCCCACGAGCGCGAGGACCGACGCCAGCTGCGCACCGACGAGCGTCGCAGCGGCACGTCCGGGCACCGCCGGGAGGACGTCCTCGGACCCGGTGGACCCGGGTTCGCTCACCCGACGCTGCCCGGACCGAGCAGCGCCTTCAGATCGCCGTACAGCGACGGACCAGGCGAAACCCGCAGCCGGTCGTCGAGCCGGATGACCGTGGTCCGGCCGGCCGCCTGCTGCAGCTGCAGGTGCACCTCGGTGACCCCGGGGTGCGTCGCGAGGACCTCTTTGAGCCGGTCCACCACCGGCGGCACGCACCTGGCCACCGGGAGCGTGATCACGACCGGGCCGCGCGGCCCGTCGGACAGGTCCGGCAGCGTGAGCTCCATGGCGACGAGCCGGGGCTGGTCCTCGCGCTTGTCGAGCCGGCCGCGCACGACCACGACCGCGTCCTCGACGAGCTGGGTGGACACCAGCTGGTATGTCTGCGGGAACACCATGACCTCGATGACGCCGTCGAGGTCCTCGAGCGTGGCGATGGCCCACGGGCTGCCCTGCTTGGTGACCTTGCGCTGCAGGCCCGCGATGAGCCCGGCCACGGTGACCACCTGTCCGTCGCCGCGCTCGTCGTCGGCGGTCAGCCTGGCGATCGAGCAGTCGGCGACGCTCGCCAGCACGTGCTCGAGCCCGAACAGGGGGTGGTCCGAGACATAGAGCCCGAGCATGTCGCGCTCGGCGGCCAGCAGCGTGGCCTTGTCCCACTCGCCCACCGGAACCTTGATCTCGAACGCGCCGTCGGGCTGGGCCTCGTCGCCGCCGAACAGCGAGTCCTGCCCGATCGCCTCGTTGCGTTTGATGTCGATGACGTCGTCGATGGCCTGCTCGAACACGGCGACGAGCCCGCGCCTGGTGTGGCCGAGGGAGTCGAAGGCCCCGGCCTTGATCAGCGACTCGACGGTCCGCTTGTTGCACGCGACCGCGCTCACCTTCGACAGGTAGTCGCTGAAGCTCTCGAACCGCCCCTTGGCCCGGCGCGTGCCCACGATCGACTCGACGACGTTCTCGCCGACGTTGCGGATCGCGGAGAGGCCGAACCGGATGTCGCTGCCGACGGCGGTGTAGTTCGCGTCGGACTCGTTCACGTCCGGAGGCAGCACCTTGATGCCCATGCGGCGGCACTCGCCGAGGTAGAGCGCCGACTTGTCCTTGTCGTCGCGGACCGAGGTGAGCAGCGCCGACATGTACTCGGACGGGAAGTTGGCCTTGAGGTACGCCGTCCAGTACGAGACCAGCCCGTACCCGGCGGTGTGCGCCTTGTTGAAGGCGTAGTCCGAGAACGGGACGAGGATGTCCCAGAGCGTCTTGATCGCGCGCTCGGAGTACCCGTTGGCCCGCATCCCCTCCGAGAACGGGATGTACTCCTTGTCGAGGATCTCCTTCTTCTTCTTGCCCATCGCGCGCCGCAGCAGGTCGGCGGCGCCCAGGCTGTACCCGGCCAGCTGCTGGGCGATCGCCATGACCTGCTCCTGGTAGACGATCAGCCCGTAGGTGTCGTCCAGGATCTGCGCGAGCGGCTCGGCGAGCTCGGGGTGGATCGGCTCCACCGGCTTGCGACGGTTCTTGCGGTCGGCGTAGTCGTTGTGCGCGTTCGCGCCCATCGGGCCGGGCCGGTACAGCGCCAGCACGGCGGAGATGTCCTCGAACCCGTCCGGCTGCATCGACCGGAGCAGCGCCCGCATCGGGCCACCGTCGAGCTGGAAGACCCCGAGCGTGTCACCGCGCGAGAGCAGCTCGTACGTCTTGGGGTCGTCGAGGCCGAGCTCCTCCAGGACCACCGTCTCGCCGCGGTTGGTGGCGACCTGCTCGAGGCAGTCGTCGAGCACGGACAGGTTCCGCAGCCCGAGGAAGTCCATCTTCAGCAGGCCGAGGGCCTCGCAGGCGCCCATGTCGAGCTGGGTGATGATCGCGCCGTCCTGCTCACGGCGCTGGATCGGGATGACGTCGAGCAGCGGCTCCGAGCAGAGGATGACGCCGGCCGCGTGCACGCCCCACTGCCGCTTGAGTCCCTCCAGCCCGCGGGCGGTGTCCACGACGCGCTTGACGTCGGGATCGGCGTCGTACAGCGCGCGGAACTCCCCCGCCTCGGCGTGCCGGCTGTGCGTGTTGTCGAAGATCCCGCCGAGCGAGATGTCCTTGCCCATCACCGGCGGCGGCATCGCCTTGGTGATGCGGTCGCCGAGTGCGTAGGGGTAGCCCAGGACCCGGGCCGCGTCCTTGACCGCGGCCTTCGCCTTGATCGTGCCGTACGTGATGATCTGCGCGACCCGCTCCTCGCCGTACTTCTCGGTGGCGTAGCGGATCATGTCGGCGCGCCGGCGCTCGTCGAAGTCCATGTCGATGTCGGGCATCGAGATGCGCTCGGGGTTGAGGAAGCGCTCGAACAGCAGGCCGTGCTTGATCGGGTCGAGCTCGGTGATGCCCAGGGCGTAGGCGATGACCGCGCCGGCCGCCGACCCGCGGCCAGGCCCGACCCGGATGTGGCTCTCCTTCGCGTAGCGGCACAGGTCGGCCACCACCAGGAAGTAGCCGGGGAAGCCCATCTGGCAGATGACGCCGACCTCGTACGCGGCCTGGGCCCGGTGCTGGTCCGGGACCCCGCCGGGGAAGCGCCGGGCCAGGCCGCGCTCGACCTCCTTGACCAGCCACGACTCCTCGCTCTCCCCCGCCGGCACGGGGAACCGCGGCATCAGGTCGCGTCCCTCGGCGAAGGCCACGTCGCACCGCTCGGCGATCGCCAGGGTGTTGTCGCAGGCTTCCGGCAGCTCTGACCACAGCGCGCGCATCTCCTGCGCGCTCTTGAGGTAGAAGTCGCGCGCGTCGAACCGGAAGCGGCCGGGGTCGGCGAGGGTCTTGCCGGTCTGGACGCACAGCAGCACCTCGTGCGCCTGCGCGTCGGCCGGGAAGGTGTAGTGCAGGTCGTTGGTCGCCAGCAGCGGGAGCCCCAGCTCGCGAGCCAGCCGGACGAGATCGGTCCTGGTGCGCCGCTCGATGTCCAGGCCGTGGTCCATCAGCTCGACGTAGAAGTTGCCCGGCCCGAGGATGTCGCGGTAGTCGGCGGCAGCGGCCAGCGCCTTGTCGTAGCGGCCGGCCTGCAGCCACCGGTTGACCTCGCCGGACGGGCAGCCGGTGGTGGCGATCAGGCCGGTGCGGTACGTCTGCAGCAGCTCACGGTCGAAGCGGGGCTTGCGGTAGTGGCCCTCGAGGCTGGCGAGGCTGGAGAGCCGGAACAGGTTGTGCATGCCCTGCGTGCTCTCGGCGAGCAGCGTCATGTGCGTGTAGGCCTGCTTGCCCTTCGCCAGCCCCGCGCTGTCCTCGCCGGTCTCGGTCCCCACCCCGCCGAGCTCGAACGGCTGGCGGTCGAACCGGCTGCCGACCGGGACGTAGTACCCCTCCATGCCGATGATCGGCTGGACCCCGGCCGCGCGCGCCTGCTTCCAGAAGTCGTACGCCCCGAAGACGTTCCCGTGGTCGGTCATGGCCATGGCGGGCATGCCCTGGCGGCCGGCTTCGGCGAACAGGTCGGACAGGCGGGCCGCCCCGTCGAGCATGGAGTACTCGGTGTGCACGTGCAGGTGCACGAACGAGTCGCCCGACGAGCCCATGGACGGTGCGGTCCCTCCCTCGATCCGAGCGGTAGGAGGTAGAAACTACCCCGGCGACCGACAGGGCCGGTCGTGGCGCGCCGCCGGTCGGCCCGTGCCCACCCCCAACTCCTTCTCGATCTTGAGCGACACGCCGACGACACGCCGAAGAGGCGGTCGAGAGCTCAAGATCGACAGCCGGAGGGGGCCGAGGGCCGGGACTCGGGGGGCGGGGTCGCGACCCTGACCGTCAGCCTCTGACGCGGTCCAGCGCCTGCGCCAGGTCGGCCGGATAGTCCGAGGAGAACTCGACCCGCCGGCCGTCGGCGGGGTGCTCGAAGCCGAGCCGGACCGCATGCAGCCACTGGCGGCTCAAGCCCGCGCGCCGGGCGAGCGCGGGGTCGGCCCCGTACGTCAGGTCACCGACGCAGGGGTGGCGCAGCGCAGCCATGTGCACGCGGATCTGGTGGGTCCGGCCGGTCTCCAGGCGCACCTCGAGCAGGCTGGCCGCCCGCATCGCCTCGAGCGTCTCGTAGTGGGTCACGCTCGGGCGGCCCCCCGCGACGACGGCCCACTTGTAGTCGTGCGTGGGGTGCCGGTCGATCGGCGCGTCGATGGTGCCAGTGCTGGGGTCCGGATGGCCCTGGACCAGGGCGTGGTAGCGCTTGTCGACGGTGCGCTCCCGGAAGGCCCGCTTCAGTGCGGAGTAAGCCCGCTCGGACTTGGCCACGACCATGAGCCCGCTGGTGCCGACGTCCAGCCGCTGCACGACGCCCTGCCGTTCGGCCGCGCCGTCGGTGGAGACCCGGTAGCCGGCGGCCGCCAGCCCGGCGACGACCGTGGGTCCGGTCCAGCCCGGGCTCGGGTGGGCGGCGACCCCGACCGGCTTGTCCACCACCACGATGTCGTCGTCGTCGTAGACCACCCGCAGGCCGGCGACGAGCTCGGGCTCGACGGCCGCCGCGGCGACGGGCCCGTCCGGTAGCTCGACCTCGAGCCAGCTGCCCGCGTGCAGCCGCTCGGACTTGCCCGCCGGCACCCCGTCCAGCCGTACCGCACCGGCCGCCGCGAGGTCGGCCGCCTTGGTCCTGGACAGGCCGAACATCCGGGCCAGCGCGGCGTCCAGCCGCTCGCCCTCCAGACCGTCGGGGACCGGCAGCGAGCGCTGCTCAGGCATCGGACCGGTGGTGCCGGGTCCCGTCCAGGTCGCGCCCGCGGAAGGTGAGCAGCACCATCCCGACCGCCGCACAGCAGATGGCGGCGTCGGCCAGGTTGAAGACGGGGTAGTGCGGCAGCTCGATCCAGTCGACGACGTGACCGCGCCCGACGCCGGGGTCACGGGTGAGCCGGTCCACCAGGTTCCCCAGCGCCCCTCCCAGGAGCGCGCCCAGGGCCACGGCCCAGGCGACCGAGTACAGCCGCCGGGCCGTCCGCAAGATGACGACGACGACCCCGATCGCGACAGCGGTGAACACGAACGTGAACCCGGTGCCCATGCTGAACGCGGCGCCGGGGTTGCGGGTGTAGTCGAGGGTGAGCAGCCCGCCGAGCAGCTGGACGGGCGCGTGGTCGGCCAGCAGCGCCACCACGATGGCCTTGCTGATCTGGTCCACGGCCACCACCAGGGTCGCGACGGCCAGCAGCAGCGCCACGCGCGGACCGCGGGCGTGCTCAAGGGCCGGCTGCGGGCCGTCCTGGGGCGCTCGGGTGGGCTCGGTGACGGGCTGGGCTGCCGGCTCGTCGCCGCTCAGCGGCGCTCTTCCTTCTGTTTGCATGACACACACAGGGTCGCACGGGGGAAGGCCTGCAGGCGCGCCTTGCCGATCGGGCTGCCGCAGGACTCGCAGACGCCGTACGTGCCGTCCTCGATCCGGCGCAGTGCGCGCTCGGCCTGCATGAGCAGCCCCCGGCTGTTGTTGGCCAGGGACATCTCGTGCTCGCGCTCGAACGTCTTGGTGCCCGCGTCGGCCTGGTCGTCGCCGGCCCCGTCGCCGGAGTCGCGCAGCAGGTCGGCGATGCCCTCCTCGGCCGCGGTGATCTCCGCGCGCAGGCGGGAGGCCTCCTCCATGAGCTGCGCCCGGACTTGCGCCAGCTCGGCGGCGGTCCAGGGACGTTCGTCCGCGCGGACGGCAAGCTTGGCCGGCGCTGCCTTCGCCGGCGCTGCCTTCGCCGGCGTCGCTTTGACGGCCGCGGCCTTCACCGGGGCGGCCTTGACCGGGGCAGCCTTGTCCGGGGCAGCCTTGACCGGGGCAGCCTTGACGGGGACGGCCTTGGTCGCAGCCGCCTTGGCGGCGGGCGCGGCCTTCGGGGTCGCAGGAGCCTTCTTGGGCGGAGCCGCTCGCTTCGCGGGGGCCGGAGCCTTGGCCGGGGCGGCCTTCTTGGTCGGCACCGGGCCTTTCGCCACAGGCGCCTTCTTGGCCGGGGCTGCCTTCTTCGCCGGAGCCGCCTTCTTGACAGCGGCAGCCTTCTTGGCGGGGACGGCCTTGCCGGCCGGGGCCTTCTTCGCCGCGGGCGCCTTCCGGGCCGGTGGAGCGGCCTTCACGGGGGCGCTCTTCTTGGCGGCCGGAGCCTTCTTCGCCGCCACCGGCTTGGCGTTCGCCGGCTTCGCGGCGGCCGGCTTCACCGTGGCCCTGGCCGTCGCCCTCCGGGCCGACGCTGCGGCCGGTCGGACCGCCCCCGCCAGAACGCGACGCAACCGCCCTCCGACCCCCCGTCCGGTGTCGGCCATGGTGACGGCCCCCTCACGCTGTCGCAGTCGCGTACCCGGAAGAACAGTTGATCAAGGTCACAGATCGTCACGGAACCTTAGGTCCGCACCAGGCACGGGGCAATCCACCACGCCGTCCGGTTACGCTCCGCTCACTTCCGGGTACCCCGCCAGGCGCCGAGACCCCATCTCAACCGCCGGGCCGCGGGCCGCATTCCCTCGCCTCGCCACTGCGGTATCACTGGTCGCGCTCGGGTCGTCGCCACACACCGGCTCCTCGCCTCGCCACTGCGGTATCCATGGTCGCGCTCGGGTCGTCGCCACACACCGGCTCCTCGCCTCGCCACTCCGACTAGACTCGGCCGGGTCCGAGAAGGCGTCGAAGGGACGAGTAGTCCCGAACGCAGCCTCCAGCGACCCGGGGACGGTGCGAGCCCGGGGGCGTGCGCGGGGTGAAGATCACCCGGAGCCGCCGGAAGAAACACCCGCCTGGGCGGGTGGAGTAGACCCGGCCGGACGAGCACCGAGCAGAGCGGGCCCGGCTACGCCGGGTCAAGGAGGGTGGTACCGCGGGATCCGGGCGACCGGCGTCTCGTCCCTCTGTCGGCCGCGCCCGCCAGCCACGGCGGGCCGCACGTCCGCGACGGAGGATCCGATGTACCGCCCGGTGCCCCCCCAGGTCGACCTGCCAGCGATGGAGCACGACGTACTCGCCTTCTGGCGCGAGCGCGACATCTTCGCCCAGTCGGTCGAGCGGACCCGCGCCGGCGCGCCCTGGATCTTCTACGAGGGCCCCCCGACCGCCAACGGCATGCCGGGGACCCACCACGTCGAGGCGCGGGTCTTCAAGGACGTCTTCCCCCGGTTCCAGACCATGAAGGGGCGGTACGTCCCGCGCAAGGCCGGCTGGGACTGCCACGGCCTGCCGGTGGAGCTCGCCGTCGAGCGCGAGCTGGGCTTCCGCGGCAAGCAGGACATCGAGGCGTACGGCATCGCCGAGTTCAACGCCCGCTGCCGGGCCTCGGTCGAACGGCACGTGGACGCGTTCGAGGCGATGACCGAGCGGATGGGCTACTGGGTCGACATGTCCCAGGCCTACCGGACCATGGACCCGGCGTACATCCAGAGCGTGTGGTGGTCGCTCAAGCAGATCCACGCCAAGGGACTGCTGGTCCAGGACCACCGGGTCGCGCCGTACTGCCCCCGCTGCGGCACCACGCTGTCCGACCACGAGCTCGCCCAGGGCTACGAGACCGTGGTGGACCCCTCCGTGTACGTCCGCTTCCCGGTCACCGGCGGGCCGCTGGCCAACCTGGGCGCGACGCTGCTCGTCTGGACGACGACGCCGTGGACGCTGGTCTCGAACACCGCGGTCGCGGTGAACCCGGACACCACCTACGTCGCGGCCCGGACCGCCGAGGGCGAGGTGCTGGTGGTGGCCGAGCCGCTGCTGCGCGACGTGCTCGGCAGCGACGTCGAGATCCTCGTGCGGTACACCGGCCGCGACCTCGAGCTCACGCCCTACGCGCCCCCGTTCGACCTGGTGCCGATCCCGGACGCGCACTTCGTCGTGCTGGGCGACTACGTCACCGTCGAGGACGGGACCGGGCTGGTGCACCAGTCCCCCGCGTTCGGCGCGGACGACCTCGCCGTGTGCCGCCGCTACCAGCTGCCGGTGGTCAACCCGATCACCGCGGACGGCCACTTCGAGGCCGACGTGCCGCTGGTGGGCGGCCAGTTCTTCAAGAAGGCGGACGCCGACCTGGTCGAGGACCTGCGGGTCCGCGGGCTGCTCTACCGGCACGTGCCCTACGAGCACAGCTACCCGCACTGCTGGCGCTGCCACACCCCGCTGCTGTACTACGCGCAGCTGTCCTGGTACATCCGCACCACCGCGATCAAAGAGCGGCTGCTCGAGGAGAACGAGCGCACCAACTGGATCCCGCCCACGATCAAGACGGGCCGGTATGGCGACTGGCTGAAGAACAACATCGACTGGGCGCTCTCCCGGAACCGGTACTGGGGAACGCCGCTGCCGATCTGGCACTGCGAGTCCGGGCACCTGACCGTGGTCGGGTCACTCGCCGAGCTCGGCGCGCTCGCCGGCCACGACCTGTCCGACCTGGACCCGCACCGTCCCTACGTGGACGAGGTCGTCCTGGCCTGCCCCGAGTGCGGCCAGCAGGCACGCCGCGTCCCTGAGGTGATCGACGGCTGGTACGACTCCGGCGCGATGCCGTTCGCCCAGTGGGGGTACCCGCACGCCGGCGTCGAGCAGTTCGAGGCGTCCTACCCGGCCCAGTTCATCTGCGAGGCCATCGACCAGACGCGGGGCTGGTTCTACACGCTGATGGCGGTCGGCACGCTGGTGTTCGACCGGTCCTCGTACGAGACGTGCGTCTGCCTCGGCCACATCCTCGACGAGGAGGGCCGCAAGATGTCCAAGCACCTGGGCAACGTGCTCGAGCCGATCCCGCTCATGGACGCGCACGGGGCCGACGCGGTGCGGTGGTTCATGGCGGCGAGCGGCTCGCCGTGGCAGTCCAGGCGGGTCGGGAACAGCACGATCCAGGAAGTCGTCCGCAAGACCCTCCTCACCTACTGGAGCACCGTCTCGTTCCAGTCGCTGTACGCCCGCGCCGGCGGCTGGGAGCCCGCGACGGCTGCGGCGCCCGCGGTGGGTGACCGGCCGGCCCTTGACCGGTGGGCGCTGTCCGAAGGGCACCGCGTGGTCCTGGAGGTCGACGCGGCGATGGAGGAGTTCGACACCCAGCGGGCCGGACGGCTCGTCTCCGGCTACGTCGACGACCTCTCCAACTGGTACGTGCGCCGCTCCCGGCGACGGTTCTGGGCCGGTGACCCGGCGGCGCTGGCGACCCTGCACGAGTGCCTGTACCTGGTGACGCTGCTGATGGCGCCGCTGACCCCGTTCGTCACCGAACGGGTCTGGCAGGACCTGTTCGCGGCGACCTCGGACGAGCTGCCGGAGTCCGTGCACCTGGCCGCATGGCCGGAGGTCGACGGATCCCTCGTCGACGACGAGCTGGCCCGGCAGGTGGCCCTCGTGCGGAGGCTGGTCGAGCTGGGGCGGGCCACCAGAGCCGGGTCCGGCGTGAAGACGCGCCAGCCGCTCAGCAGGGCGCTGGTCGCAGCGCCGGGGTGGGCGGACCTGCCGGGCGAGCTGCGCGACCAGCTCGCCGAAGAGCTCAACGTCGGTCGGGTCGAGGCGCTCGCCGACCTGGACGGCGCCGGTTCGGGCGCGGGGGCCGGCGGCGGGCTCGTCGACGTGCGGGCCAAGGGCAACTTCCGTGCGCTCGGCCGCCGGTTCGGCCAGCGCACGCCGATCGTGGCCGCAGCCGTCGCGGCGGCCGATCCCCGTGGGCTGGCCGCGGCTCTGCGCGGCACCGGTCAGGCGACCGTCGAGGTGGACGGCGAGGCGGTCCTGCTCACCGCCGACGAGGTGGTGCTCACCGAGACTCCCCGGCAGGGGTGGGCGGTCGCGACCGACGGTGGCGAGACCGTGGCCGTCGACCTGGAGGTGACGCCGCAGCTGCGCCTGGCCGGGCTGGCCCGGGACGTCGTACGGCTGCTGCAGGAGGCGCGCAAGTCGGCCGGGCTGCAGGTCACCGACCGGATCCAGGTGCGCTGGGCGGCGTACGGGGAGGTCGCGCAGGCCCTGCGCGAGCACGGCGAAGCGGTGGCGGACGAGGTGCTCGCGGTGTCCTTCGAGGAGGGCAGCCCCGCTGCGGAGCCAGGCGAGACGCCGTTCGTGACCGGTCATGACGCCGAAACCGGACTGAACTTTGCGCTCAGACCGGTCGAGGGCTAAAGGCGGGCGGCCACTGGCGCCGATATCCCGACCAGGTCGAGTCCCCGGACGCCCCCGGTGACCGGCGAAACCTCTCCCGGAGGTCTGGATGACGCTCCACCCCGTTCCCCTTGGGGGCCCCTCGCTCACGGGGATCAAGCTCAAGGCGTACGCGGTCGCCGTACCCGCGCTGAGCAGTCACATCCGCCCGGCCCTGGTCCTGGCCGAGCGTGAGAGCCGGGCCATGCTCGACGCGGCCCGGAACCAGGACGTCTGCCACGGTGGTCGCTTCAGTGCGATCCCGGCCTGCATCCAGGTCTGGGACCGGCCCTGGCTGGACGAGAACGACCCCGGCCAGTCGATGCACCTCGGCTCGGTCGACTGGAGCTACGACACCCCGGTCCGCCACTACGTGACGATCTACCGGGCGATGGTGACCCATTCCGGCCTCGAGGCCGGCGAGAGCACGTTGTCGATGCTGCAGGCCGTCATGGCACTCACCGGCATCGACGTGGACGACAACCGCATCACGATGCCGTCCGCCCCTGCGCGCGACCCCTTCCGCCGCACCGCGTAACCCCGACCACCCGGCCGGCAGAAGTCGCCGCGCCGGGAACGCGAACCCCTTCGGCCGTGAGGGCCGGGACCGGACGGATCCGGTTCCCGGCCCTCACGGCCGTGGTGGCGGCGCCGGCCAGGTCAGGCCTGTGCGGGCGGGCCGCTGGGCGGCTCGGCGGAGGGCGGCGCCGGCGGAGTGGTTGGCGGACCGAACGGGGTGGCCGGGCGGGGCCCGGCCGGGACCGGCGTCGGCCCGGTGGCCGGGACCGGTGCGGGAGCGGGTGCCGGCGCGGGTGCCGGAACAGGCGCAGGCGCGGGCGGGGCGACCGAGGGCGTGGGCGGCGCGACCGAGGGGGTCGGGGCGGCGACCGGCGCCGGTGCGGCCGCCGGCTGCCCGGACCTCGGCGGTGCCGGCGAGACCTCGCCGAGGGAGTCGAGGTCGTGCAGCTGGCCCTCCAGGTACGAGCGCAGCCGCGTGCGGTACTCCCGCTCGAACGCCTTCAGCTCCTCCACCCGCGCCTCCAGCGTCGCGGCCTCCCGACGCAGGTCTCCGGTCACCCGGGCGGCCTCCTGCCGGGCCTCGGACACGATGTGGTCGGCATCCGCCTTGGCCCTGGCGACGTGCTCGTCGGCCGTCTTCTGCGCCAGCTCGAGCATGCGCACGGCGCTGTCGGAGGGCGCCGGTGCGGCGGCGACCGGCTGCGGCGGAGGCGGCGGGGGCGGAGGCGGCGGGGGCGGAGGCGCAGCAACCGGCGCGGGAACCGGCGCGACCACGGGCTGGGCGGGGGGCGCCGCGGCCACGGGCTGGCGGGAGGCGGCGGTCAGCCGCACCCGCAGGTCCTCGTTGTCCCGTCCCATTCGGGTGAGCTCCGCCTCGACCTCGTCGAGGAAGGCGTCGACCTCGTCCATGTCGTAGCCCTCGCGCAGGCGCACCGTGCTGAACTGCTTGTTGCGGACGTCTTCGGGGGTCAACGGCATCGCGCACCTCGTGCTGGTCGGATCGGGACTGATCTGAACGGAGTACCTGGTCACGCGGGGATCCGGCACAGTCACCGAAAGCCACGGGCCGAGGGGAAGCCTAGAGCTTCGGCGC
The DNA here is from genome assembly GCA_963849365.1 of uncultured Actinomycetota bacterium. Classification (GTDB taxonomy): domain Bacteria; phylum Actinomycetota; class Actinomycetes; order Prado026; family Prado026; genus CAVQCJ01. The sequence continues at coordinate 477,040 of CAWKHA010000003.1, read as the reverse complement.
CACGATGTAGATGACGATGTACGTGAGGAAGAACAAGGCCAGCATCGACAGGTCCAGCGAGACCTGTCCCAGGCGCAGCGGCGGGATGAACCGGCGCAGCAGCTTCAGCGGCGGGTCGGTGATGGTGTAGATGGTCTCCACGAGCACCAGGACGAACCCGGTGGGCGTGTAGTCGCGGGCGAAGAGGAACACGTACTCGAAGACGAACCGGGCGATCAGGAAGACCAGGAAGATCCAGGCGATCGTCCCGACGGTCACGCCGACGGCGGAGGTGCCGAGCACATCCAGGCGCACGTCAGCCATGCCGACTCACCACGTCGCTGCGCCCGGCCGCGGTCAGCTCTGGTTGAAGAAGCCGCCCTCGGCGAGCCGGGCCTTCTCCTCGGCGGTGACGACGACGTTCGCCGGTGACAGCAGGAACACCTTGGCCGTGACCCGCTCGATGGTCCCGTGCAGGCCGAAGATCAGACCCGCCGAGAAGTCGACGAGGCGCTTGGCGTCGGAGTCCTCCATGTCGGTCAGGTTCATGATCACCGGCGTGCCGTCGCGGAAGTACTCCCCGACGGTGCGCGCGTCGTTGTAGTTGCGCGGGTGCAAGGTGGTGATCTTGTACGACTCGACGGGCTCGTGCCGTGGGGCCGGGCGCGGGGCCGGCGCGGCCACATGTGCGGGCCGGTCGTCGCGGACGGGGTGCAGCGCGCGGGTCTGCTCGGCCCGCTCGGGTGCGGCGTCGCGGTGCGGCGCGGAGTCGTACTCGTCGTACTCGTCGTACTCCTCGAACCGCTCCTGGTCCTCCTCGACCAAGCCGAGGTAGACCCCCATCTTGCGCATCGCTCCGGCCATGTCTCGGGGAGCCTTTCGTCCGCGGCGGTGCCTGGTGCGGGCTCGACCATCACTCCTGCGACGTGCCCGGACGGCGGAGCCGTCGCTGAGAGGTTACCGGAGCGCGGGACGCCGACCGAGGATCGCGCTGCCGACACGGACGTGTGTCGCGCCCGCCGCGACCGCCGCCTCGAGGTCGTCGCTCATCCCCGCAGAGAGCCAGTCCGCCCCCGGATGGGACCTCCGCAGGTCGCTCGCCAGGGCGGCCAGGCGGGCGAAGGCGACGACCGGGTCGGCGCCCAGCGGGGCGACGGCCATGAGCCCGCGCAGCCGCAACGACGGGCTCGCCTCCACCGCGGCGGCCAGCGTGTCGAGCTCGGCGGGCGCAGCTCCCCCGCGTCCGGGCGCCCCGTCGTCCTCGAGGTCGACCTGCAGCAGCACGTCCAGGTTGCGTTCGGCCCGGGCGGCACCCCGCTGCAGTGCGTCGACCAGCCGGGCGCGGTCGACGGAGTGCACGACGTGGGCGTACGCCGCGACCGACGCCGCCTTGTTCGTCTGCAGCTGCCCGATGAAGTGCCAGCGCAGCGGGAGGTCGGCACAGGCTGCCGCCTTCACGGCGGCCTCCTGGTCCCGGTTCTCGCCGACGTCGCGCACGCCGAGAGCCGAGAGCAGCCGCACATCGGCCGCCGGGAACGTCTTGCTGACCACGACCAGCGTGACGGCGGCGGGATCCCGGCCGGCCGCCCGCGCGGCACTGTCGATCCGTGCGTGCACCGCCGCCAGCCCAGCGGCCAGCTGCTCGCGCCGGTCGGCGCCTGCCTGCGACGCGCTCATGCCGGGTCGATCCAGACGAGCCCGGCGCACCGTCCGGTCGTGCCGTCCCGCCGGTAGGAGTAGAGGTCTGGCGACTGCGCGGTGCACGGCCCGACCCGCTCGACCGTGACACCCGCCCCGCCCAGCGCCTCGGCCAGCCCGGCCCGCAGGTCGAGCGCGGGTGTGCCGGTCCGGCTGGTGGCCCAGGAGGCAGGAGCCACCGCGGCCACGTCCGCCCGCATCGCCTCGGGGACCTCGTAACAGGCCGGGCACACCGACGGCCCCAGCCAGGCGGTGGTACGGGCCGGGTGGGCCCCGGCCGCCACCATCGCCTCGACGGCACGCAGGACCACCCCGTTACGGAGCCCCGGCCGGCCCGCGTGCACGGCCGCCACCACTCCGGCACCGGGGTCCGCCATCAGCACGGGGACGCAGTCGGCGACCAGGACGGCCAGGGCGGTGCCGGAAGCCGTCGTGACGAGGGCGTCGACGCTGTCGTCCGGGAGCCGGGCACCGGGTCCGTCCACCCGGGCCACGCCGTCACCGTGCACCTGGTTCATGTAGTGCACGGATCCCGGGGACAGGTCCAGCCTCGCCGCGACCCGCAGCCGGTTGGCCGCGACGGTCCCGGGGGCGTCGCCCACGTGGTCACCCAGGTTGAGCGTGTCGTACGGCGCGAGGGAGGTACCGCCGTGGCGGTCGGTGAACGCCCAGCGGACCCGCCCCTCGCCGGCCGATCCGGTGATCAAGGCGCGCCCACCGGACCCGGTGCGGAGGTCACGGACCCTCACCGCCCCGGGGCGGCCGGCTCAGCCGCGCGGCCCGCGGCTCGCGCGACGTTGCCGACGCCGCTCACGAGGGCACGGCGCCACGGAGCGACTCCCTCGATCTCGATCTCCAGCGAGAAGCTGAGGAAGGTCCTGATCAGCACGATCAGGCCGAGGATGGACACGTTCTCCAGCGTCGGCGCCACCGCGACGGTCTTCACCAGGTCGGCGGCCACGAGGATCTCCAACCCGAGCAGGATCACGCCGCCGAACGACTCGCGCAGGACCCGGTACGCCAGACGGCCGTCCTTCGACCGACGCAGCGATATGACTGCCAGGCCGACCGAGACGAACAACCCTCCGAGCAGCACCACCGCTCCGATGGCCTCGAACACCTGGGCCACGTGGTCCATCGCCACGGTGAAGGTCATGGCCACGCAGCCTAGGACTGCGTCACACGAAGCGGGACACGGACGGCTCGAAGCCGCGGGCCCGCAACCGGCTGACGAGGTGGTCGCGCATGGCGACAGCAGGAGCGAGCACTCCGCCTGGCCGGTCAGCTAGTCAGGTTCGCCGTGGTGGATCACCGCGTCGGGGCCGGGGTAGTACAGGCCCTCGTGACCGGTGTCCGACCAGCGTACGAGGTAGGGCGGAGCCCCCTCGGCTCCGTGCACCTCGAGGATCTCCCCGTCCCGGTTCGCCTGGTCGACGGTAGGGGCGAGAACGGTGATCCGGTCATGGACGTGTGCGTGCATGATGACCTCCCTGACCAGAACGAACCTGTTTCGCCGCGGTCAGTTGCGACAGGGCCGAAGGTCCCTTTCCGAGCTGGTGGGTCGACCTGCAGAGCTAGTCACGCACACCCGGCACAGCGGCGTACAGTGCAGAGACGGACCCCCGTTGACCCCAGGCTTGTGGGCAGCGGGACGAGCGACGGCCCCCGCTGCCGGACCACATCCCGGCGAGGGCCGTCGGCGCGCCCGGGTCCGGGCCGGCCGGGTCAGCGGAACCACAGGCGCCAGGCCAGCAGAGCGGCCAGCACACTGATCGCCGCCAGCGCACCCAACGCCACCGCCGAGCCGCCCGACGGCGCCGCAGCCGGGAGCTGTGCCAGCACCGTGCGATCGGCGGGTGCGGCCGCGATCCGGGCGGCCGCCGCGGTCATCGACGCCCACATCGCGTTGGGGCTGCCGTCCTTGTCCAGGAAGGTGTCGATCGCACCCTGGTACTCCTGGTGCCAGGCCCACAGGGCGACCGCGTCCGCGCCGAGCCCGATCGGCACGAGCATGTACGCCTGCGTGGCCGCGTCCGCGGGCGGTGTCCCGGAGTAGCCGGGCTCCCCGAAGGACAGCTGCGAGCAGGTCGACCAGAGGATGAACGGCCGCGGCCACCGCGCCCGTGCCCGCTGCCACGCGACGACCTGTGCGGCCGCGTCCACGTTCTTGAGGTTGTCGGCGATGGAGATCCCGTCGAGGAACCCGCTGCTCGCGAACGCGTCCAGCGTGGCGTCGGTCTCGTACTGGTACCGCGTCCCGTGCGAGCCGCACGAGGACTGACCGGTCAGCCCGCAGGTGAGCTGCCAGTCGGAGGCGTTCACGACCACGGGCACTCCCGGCACCAGCCGGTGCAGGACGCCGCCCGTCGCGGCCAGGTACCGCAGTCCCTGCTGCGCCGAGTAGCGCTCGTCGAGACGGTCGGCCACGTGCACGGCCGCGACCGTCCCGGGGTGCGAGTCGATCTGGTCGGCGACGGCGGCGACCTTGGAGCCGATGTCCTTGCCGGCGAAGAAGTCGGCCTTGTAGTCGAACTCGAGGACGACGGCGAGCCCGGCCCGGCGGGCCGCGGCGACCATCCCCTGGTCCCCCGGCAGCAGCGCGACCGTGTTGAACACCTGGCGCATCGTCGCGAAGTCCCACGCCGGGTTCTTGAAGAGGTGGGCCTGGTTCGCGCTGCTCACACCCTGAGCGATCACTGCCGGGTCGGGCATCGCAGCTGCGAGCGGCGGGCCGGCCGCCCGCGCATCCGCCGGCCATGCCAGCGCCGCGGCCAGGACGCACACCGCGGCCGCGGCGCAGGCGCGCGCGGGTGCCCTGGCCCGCCGGCTCCGGTTCACTGGGGCAGGCCGCCGCGCAGGGCAGCTCCGGCCGCGGTGGCCACCGGGACCGGTAGCCGGGACCAGACGCGCGTGGCCCAGGCGAGCCGCCGGCTCAGGTCGTCGCCCTCGAGGTCGCCCCCGACGGCAGCGTTCCGGCCGCCGGTCCGGTGCCAGCACAGCTGCACGGGTCTGGCCCCCCACTCGCGCTTGGCCTCGTACGTGCCCGACCCCGGCGAGGACCGTCCCAGGTCCAGGACCGTGCAGCCGCGCTCGACCGCGTACCGGGCCACCTCCCAGTAGAGGAGCTGGTTGGGGCCCAGCGCCAGCGCGGACCGCAGCGACGAGGACCACGGCAGCACCGCCCGCGCACCGTGGAAGAGCATCAGCCCCGCCCCGACGACGTCCGGCCCCGACCGGACGAGCACGTACGTCGCGTCCGGTCCCAGCTCGGCGCTGACGGCGGCGAAGAACCGTCGCCGGTGCACCGGCGACCCGAGGTCGCGCATGTTGTGCGCGAGTACCGAGAAGAAGGCGGGAAGGCCGTCCGCGCCGGCCGCCACGGCCTCGAGCCCGGAGCGCCGCGCCTTGCGCACCTGCCCGCGCCGGTTGGGTTTCGCGCCGGCCCAGACCGCGTCCTCGCCGCCGGACAGGTCCACGGTCATCGTCACCTTGTGCGTCGACGCGGGCAGCCCGATGTCGCGCCGGCCGAGGTGGCGGAGCTCGAGCCGGGTCCCCTCGTCGTCCGCGAGAGCGATCGCCGAGGCGAGCAGCGCGTACCCCGCCTCGGTGTCGCCGTCCGTGCACAGCCCGCCACTGTCCAGGTACGGCATCGACACGAGCACCCGGCCGAACACGCGGCTGCGCAGCAGGACGAGCGGTAGGACCCCGACCAGCCGGCCACCGCGCACGGCGGCGAGCGGCACCACCCGGTGCCCGTACGCCTGCGGCACCACCTGCGTCCACGCCCACCGGTGCGCGATGTTGGCGTCCCGGGCGGCGAGCACGAACGCCTCCCAGGTCGCGGCGTCGGTCCACTCGCGGACCCGGACCGCCTGGGCGCCCGACGCGGGATCGCGGGGTGGGGGGACGACCCGCGCCGGACGCTGCCAAGCAGAGGCCGTCACCACAGCCTCCGGAGAATCGCCAGGACCTGGCGCACCAGCAGCCACACGTCGTAGCGCCACGACCTCAGCTCCAGGTAGCGGAGGTCCTCGCGCACGCGGCTGTGCAGCAGCGTGGTCACGTAGTACTGCTCGGCGTCCTCGGCCTGCGCGAGCAGCTGCGCCTCGTCCATGAAGGCGAGCGTCGACGGTCCGGCCAGCCCACCCCGGACAGTGAGGACACGCCGCTCGTCCTCGTCCATCATGGCGACGTACTCGGGGGTCTCCGGCCGCGGGCCGACCAGGCTCATGTCGCCGCGGACGATGTTCAGCAGCTGGGGCAGCTCGTCGAGGTACCAGCGGCGCAGGAGCCCACCGACGCGGGTGACCCGCGGGTCGTGCTCGGCGCTGACGTTGGCGGCCATGCGGTCGGCACCCACCACCATGGTGCGGAACTTGAGCAGCACGAACGGACGGCCGCCCAGGCCCACCCGGACCTGCCGGAACAACGCCGGCCCCGGCGACCCGAGCCGGACCGCGACGGCGACCACGAGCAGCACGGGTGCGAGCAGCACCAGCGCGGTCCCGGCCACGAGCAGGTCGAAGCAGCGCTTGCCCAGCGGTGGCTCACGGTTGCGACGCATCGCCACGCTCCCCCTCGCGGTGCACCTGGCGGACGAGCATGAACGGTTCCGCTGCGGCGACACCGGCAGCGCTGCCGTGCCGTCGCGCCGCGGACTCCAGCGCCTCGTACGAGCGCGGGTGCGGGAACGGATGCAGCTCGCCGCTGAACGTGCCTTCGTACTCGCGCATGGCCGCGAGCTTCACCGGCAGCGTGCTGGTGATGTCGACGAAGACGTTGGGGCTGAACACGCAGCCGGGGAAGGGCGGGGCCCACTCGGTCGACGACGCCGTCTCGTAGCAGAGCAGCCGGCGCACGCTGGAGGCTTCGACCGGTCGGGTCGCGACGAGGGTGGCCGAGAACACGGTGCGGTGGTCCTGGTTGACGTCCTGGTTGAAGTGGGTGAGGACCAGCTCGGGCTCGAGCTCGCCGACGACCTTCTCGATCGGCGTGATGACGTCGAGCAGGGCGAGCTCGTCCAGCCGCTGGTCGGGCAACCCGCAGAAGACCACCTCGGTCACCCCGAGCACGTCGGCCGCGCGCTCGGCACACGCCTGCTGCTGCTCGGTGTGCCCGTGCCGGGCGGTCACCCCGTCGGTGAGGATGCACACCCACACCTCGTGACCGGCAGCGGCCAGCCGCGCCATCGTGCCGCCGGCACCGAGCGTCTCGTCGTCCGGGTGCGCGGCGACGGTCAGTACCCTCATGACGGGCACCTCCATCCGGTGAGTGGCTGCACGCCTGTTGGTGGGTTCATGCGAGGTCCGCATCGGCGGTGGCCAGCGCGACCGGGCCGGCGGCCCGGCGGGACACCATCCGGAAGCACGCGACGAGGAACGCGGTGGCGGTGAGGTAGGCGACGCTGGACGCGCAGGCCGCGCCCACGACGCCGTACCGCGGGATCAACGTGAGATCGAGGGCGACGGTGACGACGAGCCCGGCGCCGAACGCGGCCGACGCCAGGCCGGGACGGCCGCCCGCCGACAGGAACGCGGCGAAGATGCCGGACACGCCGCTGCCGGCCAGCCCGGCGAGCAGGATCCACGCGGGGACGACCGCGGCACGGAACTGCGGACCGAACGCCCACGGCAGGACCACCGGGGCCAGCAGGGCCATCGGGACCGCCGCTGCCGCAGGCACCCATCCCACCCGGCGGGCCGCCTCGCGCGCCCGGCCCGCGGCCGTGGCGCCGCCGGCCCGCGCGTACGACGGGTAGAGGACGTAGTTCAGGGCCAGGCCGGGCAGGCGCAGCAGCTCGGCGTACCGCGACGCGACCGCGTAGACGCCCAGGGCGCTCGGCCCGACGAGCGCGCCGACGATCGCGAAGTCGAGCCGGGCGTTGAGCAGCAGCACCACGCTGCCGACCTCGGCCCGGATCCCGAAGGTCACGATGCGCCGGGCGTGCAGCAGGTCCGGTCGGCTGCCGGCCAGGAAGCCGCGCGCGCGCAGCCGCAGCCAGCCCTGCCCGCCGGTGACCAGGTCACCACCCACCAGGGCGAGCACCATCGCCAGGTACGACTCGACGCCGGCGAGCAGCAGGCCCGCGAACAGCGGGACGAACGCGAGCTCCTCCAGGACGATGATGCGGTTGGCGCCGTGCAGGTCGCGGGTGCCCTGCGAGCACGCCTTCGCGGTCGACTCGAACAGCTGGGTTAGCACGGTGGCCCCGGCCAGGGCCACCACCGCCGTCGTCATCTGCGGGAACAACCGCGCGTGCAGGAGGGGCGCGGCGAGCACCCAGAGCCAGGCGCCGACGATGCCGGCGGCGGCGGCCATCACCGGGAAGGTGCTGCGGTACGCCGGGTCGTCGCGGCCGGGGCCGGACAGGAAGTACGGCGCGGCGCCGTACAGCCCGCCACCCAGGAGCACGCCGACCAGCCACGGGAGCACCCGCAGCAGCGACAGCGCGCCGACACCGGCGGGTCCGAGGCTGCGCGCGACGAGCAGGCTGGCGACCGTCAGGGCGGCGAGGGCGCCGAGCCGGGCGACCAGGTTCCGGCCCGCGTCGGCGCTGCCGGCCGCGCGCATCTGCGCCAGCCTGGACGCGAACGTGTGCGGCGCGCTCACCGCAGCCCCCCCGCCAGCCGGGCCGGGCGCGACGTGGTGCGCGCCGCGAGAGCGTGCAGCAGGTCGCGGTAGCCCTGGCGGTAGACCGGATCCGCGAGGGTGGTCGCCTGCTCGGCGACAAAGGCCGGGAGGAACACGTCCTCGACGTCGGCGGGCACGCCCAGGCGGCGGTAGCCCGCCGCGAGGTGCTCGCGCACGAGGTCGGGGAACCAGCCCTGCCCGGTGAAGGCGTACAGGAAGCCCACCAGGTTGGCCCACGGGTCTTGCGCGGGCAGCCGCCGGCGTACGTCGTCCCAGCCTGGATGCCCGCGCGGCCCCGACCGCCCGGACGCGACCGCACGGTCCAGGAACGACCCGTACGACGCGACGAACTTGAACAGGTCGGTGAGCGCCGTGCCCCGGGTACGGCCCAGCTCCCAGTCGACGACGCCGACGATCGGCGACCGGCGCGGGCCGCCGGCGTCCTCGACCAGGACGTTGCCGGGGGCGAAGTCCCCGTGCACCGCGCACAGCGGCAGGGCCCGGCCCGCGAGCCGCTCGGCGCCCTCGGCGCAGGACTCCAGCAGCCGCTGCTCCGGGTGGCCCCAGCCGAGCGCGGACCGGTAGCCGTCGAACGCGGGGAGCGCGAAGACGCGGAAGGCCTCCGCGGTGTCCATGGCGCCCTGGCCGGTGTCCTGCTGGAAGGCGGCGAGCCAGCCCGCCGCGGCAGCGAGGTCGTCGGCCACGAGGGCGGGGCGGCGCAGATGCCCCGGCGCGTGGTACCGCACGCTCATCGGCCCGCCGGGCAGTGCCGAGGTGACCAGCACGGTGCGGCCGGCGACCCCCTCGAGCAGCAAGGCCCTGGGCACCTGGCGCCCGACGGTCGGCAGCCCGCGGGCCGTCAGCGCGGCGAGCATGTCGTGCTCCGCGCGCAGCGGGGCGTCGGTGTGCGACCGGCGGGTCATCTTGGCGACGGCCGTCGGCCGGCCTTCCCCGTCGAACAGCAGCACGGTCACCTTGGCACCGGGGTCCCGGTCGATGCCGACGACCATCCCCGTCCGGGGCGGCGGCACTCCCAGGTCCGCGCAGCGCGCGGCGACCGCCCGGAGCAGGGCGTCCATCACAGCGGCCGCCGCGCGACGACGAAGTAGCCGGGGAGCAGCCGCAGCCGGACCGGGTGCGGCGTGCGGACCGCGACGGTCCGCAGCGTCGACAGGGTCTGCCGGGTCAGCCGCGGGAAGGGCACCGAGCCTGGTACGTACGTCACGAGCATCCGGCGCAGCACGTGGTCCAGCTCGGCCGGACGCTGCGCCGGCACCAGCAGCGCAGGGTGGCGGTGGTCCGGCAGCGCGACGTACGTGCCGGCGACGGTCAGCCCGTGCCGGGCCATGTCGCGGCGCACCTGGTCCAGACCCAGCGAGCCGCCCGCGAGCGGACGACCGGCGTACCAGCGATTGGCGAAACCGACGCAGAGCCAGCCGCCGGGCGCCGTGCGCGTGCAGAGGGCGGCCAGCAGGACCCGTGGCCGCCGCGCCGGGCCGCTCCCGGTGCCCGGGGCGCGATCCCACGCGGCCAGGTCGGGGGCCACGACCGCGTCCAGGGGCGGCCCGGCCAGCGCCTCGTCCGGCGCGACGCCGTCCGGGCCGAGGACCACCGGTTCCGCGGGCTCGGCCGGGACCGCGAAGCGCCAGTTCGACGCCCTGGCGTCGAGCGTCGCCGGCGCCGGCCCGGTCACGACGCGGCCCTTCGCCGCGGACCCGCCAGCCGGCGCGGTCCGGCAGGCACGGCCACCGCCGGCGCGGGCAGCGGCTCCAGCCCGAGCAACCCGGAGTAGACCTCGTCGAGCGCCGAGCACATGACCTCGGTGGTGAACAGCGCGCGGACCCGGTCCCGGGCCTGCTCCCCCATGCGCTCCGCCTCGGACGGGTGCTCGAGCATCCACAGCGTCGCGGCGGCCAGGGCTGCGACGTCACCGGCCGGGGCCAGCAGGCCGGTGGACCCCGCCTCGACCAGGTCGACCACGCCGTCCACAGCCGTCGCCACCACCGGTCGGGCCGACGCCATCGCCTCGGTGACACCGCGCCCGACCCCCTCGTACAGCGACGACACGACGTACACGTCGAACGCGGACGCGAGCCGGGCGGCGTCCGGGTGGAAGCCGGCCAGGAGCAACGGCACGCCCAGCGCGCGCGCCGCCCGGACCACCTCGTCGGTGAGCTCGCCGTCGCCGATGTGCACGAACCGCACGCCGGGTCGGGCGCGCAGCACCTGCGCGGCCATCCGGACGAAGTCCAGCGGCGCCTTCTGCGCGTCCAGCCGGCCCACCGTCCCGACCACCTCGACGTCCGCCGGCAGCCCGAGGTCGGCCCGGGCCGCCGGGTCCCGGCCGGTCGGGATCGCACCGAGGTCGACCGCGGAGGGGGCCACGAAGGTCCGCCCGGGCGCGGCGACCCCGGACAGGACCGCATCGCGGGCCACGGTCGGTGACACCCCGACGAACGCGTGCGTCACCGGGCGCAGCGCGCGCTCGGCGAGCAGGAACCCTCGACCGTACGGCATCAGCGCTCGAAGGTCGGGTCCGCCGGCCACCGGCGGCCACCAGGGGTCGCGCCCGTGCACGGTGTAGACGACCACCGGCGTCCCGCACAGCCACCCGGCCAGCCGCCCGAGCACGCCCGTCTTCGCCGAGTGCACGTGCACGACGGCGAACCGCTCGCGTCGGATGAGCGCCACCAGCTCGCGCAGGACGCGCAGGTCGTCCAGCGGCCTGATCTCGCGGACCAGGCCGGGGATCGCCACCGTGCGTACACCGGCACGCCGGGCCTGCTCCCACAGCGGCCCGCCGTCACCGCCCGCCACCCAGGTCTCGTACCGGCGCGGGTCCATCCCGGCCGCGGAGAGCAGGGTGTTGCCGCCGGCCCCCGCCTCCAGCCGGGTGATGACGTGCAGGATCTTCACCCGGCCCACCGGCGGCGCGGCCGGGAAGCCGCCCGGCTCGAGCACGGGCGGCGGCGCCGGGACCCAGCGGGAGCTCACCCGGCCATCGCCTCCGCGGTCGCCCGCTCGGCGGCGACCATCCGGGCGAGCCCCTCGGCCAGGCTGGTCAGCGGCCGGTAGCCGAAGGCGGACGCGGCGACCGAGGTGTCGGCCGAGGTGTCGCGCACGTCGCCCCGCGCGACCGGACGGGTGACGATGTCCAGCGGACCGCACAGTCCGGCGACCACGTCGAGCACCTCGCGCATAGACGTCCTGGCTCCGCCGCCGACGTTCGCGACGCCGCACCAGCCCGAGCCCGCGGCGTCGACCATGGCGCGCACCACGTCGCCGACGAAGGTGAAGTCGCGCGTCTGCCGCCCGTCGCCGTACAGCTCGAACGGCTCACCGCGCACGGCGGCGTGCACCAGCCGCGAGAAGGCCATGTCAGGCCGTTGCCCGGGCCCGTACACCGTGAACAGCCGCAGCGAAGCCGTGGGCACGCCGAAGCTGCGCCGGTACACCTCGCACAGGTGCTCGGCGGCCAGCTTCGTGACGCCGTACGGCGAGACCGGGGCCGGCCGCAGGGTCTCGGCGGTGGGGAAGGCCTCGGCGTCCCCGTACACCGAGGAGCTCGACGCGTACAAGAGCTTGCGCAGCGGACGGTCCCGGCATGCTTCGAGCAGACGCTGCGTGACCAGCACGTTGTGGCGTACGTAGCGCCCGAAGTCCGCCCCCCAGGACGCGCGCACACCGGGCTGGCCGGCGAGGTGGAAGACGGTGTCGACTCCGGCCAGCAACGGCCCCAGCGCCGCCCTGGACAGGTCGGCCTCGACGAACCGGAAGCCGGACCTGCCGCGGACCCGGTCCAGGTTCCGCTCCTTGCGCTCGCGCGGGTAGTAGTCGGTGAACGCGTCGACGCCGACGGTCGGCAGACCCTCGTCCAGCAACAGCTCCACGAGGTTCGACCCGACGAAGCCGGCGGCTCCCGTGACCAGGACCGTCATGCCGTACCACCTTCCCGCGGCGCGGGACGGCCCCAGAGGGCCACCGCGGCGATCAGACCGAGCAGGGTCCACACGGTGCGGTCGTGCAGCACCTCGTGGGTCAGGCTGAAGACCAGGACGCAGCCCAGCCCGCCGGTGAGGTAGGCGGGCGAGGGCAGCGCCACCCGCAGGCCCAGGAGCAGGCGCGCCGGTGCCCACGTGCGCGAGGCGCGCACGACGATCTCGGCGACGAGCAGCAGCAGCCCGAGCATCCCGAGCAGACCGCGCTCGACCACGGCGGCCACCCAGTCGTTGTGCGCTTCCTTCGGGTACGTGGCCTGCTGCGACTGCAGCACGCCCTTGGTCGCGGCCGGACCGATCCCGAGCAGGTTCGTGGTCCGCCACAGCTGGTACGTCTCCCTGGTCAGCGTCTCGCGCTCGGAGCTGCTCTGGTCGCCCCGCCCGATCGAGTTCTTGATCAGGGCGTTCGAGCTGTTGTTCGCCGCCGACACGAGGTTGTCCCGCTCGACCAGCAGGCTGACCGAGGAGGCCGCGAGCACCATCGCGAACGCGAGCGCGATGGCGGGCATCGGGCCGCGGCGGCTGCGCACGCCGAGCACGATCGCGACGGACAAGCCGAACAGCAGGCCGCTGAAGGCGCCCAGCGAACCGGTGTACAGCGTGGCCACGAGCAGCAGCAGGACGACCCCGGCGCGCAGCCACGGGCGGCGCGGACGCCTGGCCGCGACGACCACCAGCAGCGAGAGGACGAAGTACAGCCCGGCCCCGTTCTGGTCGCCGAAGGTGAACCCGGCCCGGACCGCCTCCGGCCCCGCCGACACGGCGGTCCCCGTCGTCGCGACGACGAAGACGGCCGCCCACGCGGTCGCGCTCGCGGTCCAGGCCTTCAGCAGCACGTCCACCGCGCCGGGCCGGCGGGCGACGTTCGCCAGGACGGCGCCCCACGCGAGCAGGTACAGGTCCTGAACCACCGAGACCAGCCCCAGCATCGGGTAGTCACCGGCGAGCGAGGCCACCAGCCCGGCGACCGCGAGGAGCCCGACACCCGTGGCGTACGGGAGCGCCAGCCGCTGACGTGTCGACCCGGCCCACATCAGGACGGCCAGTGCCGCCACCCCGATGACCGCGTCCGCCGGGGTGACGTTGCCCGGCGCGGTGGGCAGCAGCACGGGCAGCGCGCAGATCCCCAGCGCCACCGCGACCAGTGCGACGCGCTGCCGTTCCGGGCCGGACGTCCTGGGCCCGGCGGGAAGGATCGGCGCGACGATCAGCCGGCCGCCCCCCGGCGGGCCGGGCCGCTCAGGTCGGACCGAGGTGCTCAATTGAGCACCGCCAGCGGACGCATGCGGGCCACCGGCCGTACCAGGTCGTGCCGCACCAGGATGGCTAGCGCCGCGTCGACGCCGCGGTCGTCCAGGTGTGGCACCGGCTCCGGCTCGGCCCGCCCGTACCGGTACCGGTCGGTGACGTGACCGGCGTGGTGCGGGCCGGACAGGCCGGCCCCGGCGAACTGCTCGATGACGGTGCCCGCTCCGTGGCAGGCCGAGTACAGACTCTGCTGCGCGCCGGCGGAGGCCACGCACAGGTACGACGACGTGTAGTGCATGCCGGGCACGAGCACGGCCTGGCCGACGGTCCCGAACACCGTCCCGCTCGGCATCAGGTGCGCCGGGTAGGCCCGGCAGGAGTTGTGCCGGTGCACCAGCGCCGGGGACCCGTCGACCTCCTCGGAGTAGATCGAGTTGTGCGGCGAGTCGACGACCAGCCGGGACCCGCGCGCGCCGAGGTGCTCGGTGACCAGCCGCGACAGGCTCCCGTAGGTGGCGGCGCGGAAGGCGAACCCGTAGTTCATCGCCGCCGAGGTCGCGAGCATGACGCGCTCGCCCTCGGCCCCTTCCAGCGGGATCGCCGGGCAGCCGCTGCGGAAGTAGTACGCGAGCCGCTGTCGCAGCTGCTCCCGCGACCGGGCCGTGGCCAGGTGGGCGAGCGGTCGCTGCACCGCCATCTCCAGCGCCATCGGCCCGTTGATCTTCTGGCGCCGGGCGAACAGCCGGCCGACCTGGCCGGTGAGCATCCCGCCGCCGGCGTGGTACTGCAGCGTCAGCTGCCCTTCGGCGACGCCGAGCGCGGTCGCCGCGACCGGGTCGAGGACCTGCTCGACGGTCTGCAGCTCCACGAAGTGGTTGCTCGGCCCGATCGTCCCGAACCGGAAGCGCGACGCCTGGAACGAGAGCCCGGGCAGCTCCCGGCGCAGCCTGGCCACGCCGCCGTAACGGTCCAGGTCGAGGCGCCCGCCCTCCTCGACCCGGGACAGCGCGTCCGGTTCCAGCCCGTACCTGTCGACGCCGAACGCGGCGCCCTCGTCGGCTGCGCGCAGGACATCCTCGACGGTGAGCTCGCGCCGCCACCGCGGCGGGTGCGGGTATCGCGTGGCCACGGCGGCGAAGAACCGGGCGACGGCGCGCCGGTCCGGCGCCTCGGAGTCGACCGTCATCAGGGCCATGCCGCAGTTCACCGAGGCGCTGGTGAAGGCGGGCCGGATGGTGCCGGTCGTCGCCACGGCGATGCTCGACGGCATCTCCATGTCGTGCTTGTGGTGGAAGTCGGGCAGCACGACCGGTGGGGCGGCGAGGTCGACGGCGGCGACGCCGCGTGCCAGCGTCTCGAGCACCTGCGGGTCGGCGGGGGCGTCGACGCTGTCGAACACCCGCGGGGCGTACCCGTTCACCTGCTGCGCGGACCTGGCCCCGGTCATGTCGTCGACCTCGCCTGCGCGTCCGACAGCAGCGCGGACAGGTCGGCCGACCCGGCGGGGCCGGCCGTGGCCCCGTCCACCAGGTCGACCGCGAAGCAGGGCACCCGAGTGGCCAGCGACCGGGCTGCCTCGTGCACGCCCGGGTGCGCCGGCCCCGCCCCGCTGCCGATCGCGAGCACGGCGTGCAGCGGCCAGTACCGGCGCAGCTCGCCGGCGGCGTAGGTCCCGGCGGCGAGGGCGCGGGCCGCCGAGTCCGGGTCCAGCCGCACGACCCGCTGCACGCGCGCGCGGCCGAGGACGACGACGGCCACCGGCTCGAGAGAGTCGACTCGGCCGGCCAGCCGGTGCTCGCGGCGCCCGTGCGGGGCGCTGCGCCCCGCTCCGTTGGCGCTGCGGACCGGCTCCACCAGGCCCCACACGGTCCGGCCGTCCGAGACCGCCAGGTTGTCGGCGGCCCACCGCCCTCCGGCGGCGGCGGCCTGCTCGACCATCGTGGTCTTGCCCGCGCCGCTGGCCCCGGCGAGCAGCACCGGGCCCGAGCTGCCGAGGTCCAGCGCGGCCGCGTGCAGCGGTGCCCGCCCGGTCACCGCCGCCGCCCACAGCACCGGGAACTGCAGCAGCGCGGCACGCAGCAGCAGCCGGGCCCGGCCGGGCAGCACCAGGCCGGCCGCCCGCGTACGCCTGGGGGGACGGCGCCGGAAGGTCATGACCGGCACCGGTCCGTCCCAGGCCAGCCGCAGGTCGAAACCGGACGTCGCCACGTCCCGGACGACGACCTGACCGCCCCTGGACCATGCGTCCCTGGTCACCGCGCGCCAGCCGTCGGTGGTGAACGGGGTGCGGCGCGAGTCGACGACGACGCGCAGGTCGGGCGCCGGCGGGTCGACCTCGACGAACCGGCCTTCGGCCCCCTCCCGGAGCCGGTCCGCGACCCAGGGCACCTCGCAGCGGACTCCGACGAGGAGCCCGCCGGTCCGCAGCGTGGCGTGCACGGGACGCGTCCGTCAGCCGGCCGCGACCGCGGCCACCGCAGCCGAGCCGGCGGCGACCTGGCCCGAGACCAGCGCCTTGTAGTTGCTGTAGCGGGCGTCCGAATAGTCGCCCACCAGGCCGGCGCGCACCGCCTCCGCGACCTCGCGGATCCCGTCGGCGAGACCCCGGCTCGGGTGGAAGCCCAGCTCGCCGCGGATCCGGGCGAAGGACACGTGGTAGTCCGCCTCGGTGTCGGTGGCGGGGCCGAAACGGACCCTGACGCCGGGGACGACCTCCGCGACCACCGCGGCGACGTCCGCGAGCCGGTGGTTCTGCTCGTCCGAGCCCACGTTGTAGACGCGGCCGCCGACCACGCCGGTCGGGGCCTGGAGGCACCGCAGCACGGCGTCCGCGACGTCGGCGACGTGCACGAACGGGCGCCACTGCGCGCCCCCGGTGATGGTGATCTCGCCCTCCACGACCGCCTTCGCCGCGAGCAGGTTCACCACCAGGTCGAACCGCTCGCGGAAGGACTGGCCGAACAGCGTGCCGAACCGCAGCACGGTGGGACTGAAGTCGGGGCCGGTCATCGGCAGCAGCAGGTCCTCCGACTCGGCCTTGCTGCGCGCGTACACCGACAGGGGGCTGACCAGCGAGTCCTCGGTGAGCAGCCCGTCGCACGCTCCGTACACGCCGCACGTGGACGCGAAGACGAAGCGGCGCACGCCCAGCGCTCTGGCGATACGGGCGGCGGCGCCGGTCGCGTCGCGGTTGACCTCCAGAGTCGTCTTCTCGTCGAGGGCGCAGGCCGGGTCCCCGACGAGCGCACCGAGATGGACCACGGCGTCCGCCCGTGCGCAGGCGCGGATCACCGTCTCGATGTCGCGCAGGTCGCCGCGCACCAGGCGGAACCCCGGGCGCGCGGCGACGTGCCGGATCCCTTCGTCGCCGTACATCAAGGCGTCCATCACCGTGACCTGCAGGCCGCCGTCGAGCAGGAGCGGCACGAGGACAGAGCCGAGGTAGCCGGCCCCGCCGATCACGGCCACCCGGCGGACTCTGCGGTCGCGGGTCCGGCGCGGGCTCAACGGCCGCACCGCGGGCTCGGACCGCCGCTGCGACGGGACGTCGGTGTCCATGGCTCACCCTCCCCGGCGGATCTGCCGTGCTGCGGCGATCTGCTCGCACACCCGGTCCACGTCCTCGTCCGGCAGGTCCGGGTACAGCGGCAGCGACACGAACCGCTCCCCCACCTGCTCGGCGACCGGGAAGTGCGCGGGCGAGACCTCGTCCCCCAGCACGCGGACCAGGTACGGCTGGCGGTGCATCGGGATGAAGTGCACAGAGGTCCCGATCCCACTCTCGGTCAGGTGCGCGATCAGCTCGTCCCGGGTGACACCGAGCTCGGGCAGGATCTGCACGACGTAGAGGTGCCACGCGTGGCCGCCGCCGGCCGGCCGCTGCGGACGCACGATGCCCGGGACCCGTGCGAGCGCGGCGTCGTACCTCGCGACGATCTGTGCCCGGCGCCGCTGCCACTGGCCGAACAGGCCGAGCTGGACCCGGCCCACCGCGGCCTGGACGTCGGTCATGTTCGCCTTCAGCCCGGCGTCCTCGACGGTGTAGCTCCACGACGCCCCCGGCAGGTACCGGCGCCAGGCGTCCCGGCTCATTCCGTGCAGCCGGCAGCGGCGCACGAAGTCGGCCAGGTCCTGGTCGCCGGTGGTGACCATCCCGCCCTCACCGATGGGCAGGTTCTTGGTCGCGTAGAAGCTGAAGCACGCGGCCGCCGAGGGGCCCGAGCCGACCGGACGGCCGCCGGTCTCGGCGCCCACGGCGTGCGCCGCGTCCTCGACGACCCGCGACATGGGCACGCCCGCCGCGGCCGCGAGCGCGGCAGTGTCGGCCGGATGACCTGCGAAGTGCAGCACCATCAGGGCGCCGACCTCGCCGGCGCGCCGGGCGGCGTCGGCGGTCGTCGTCTCGTCCGGCATCAGTGTCGCCTCGTCGACGTCCACCAGGACCGGTCTCAGGCCCGCGTGCAGGACGGCGTTCACCGCACCGCAGAAGGTGACCGTCGGCACGAGGACGGCCGAGCCCGGCGGCAGCCTCAGCGCACGCAGCGACAGCTCGAGCGCAGCGGTGCAGGACGACACCGCGACCGCGTACGGGGCCTGTACGAGCGCGCCGAACTCGCGCTCGAACTCGCCAACTTCCGGTCCGGTCGTCACCCAGCCCGAGGCCAGGACGCGGGCCACCGCGTCGGCGGCCCCCGGCGCGACCGGCGTGCGCGCGAACGGAACCGTGACCGTGGTCGATGGCGACGCCAGAGCCGTCACGCCGGCACCTCCTGGTCGGCGGCGGGCTCTTCGACGCGTGCCGAACGACGGCCGGACGGCTGGCAGACGATGATCCCCAGCAGCGGCCACCCCGAGATGGACACGAAGTCCTTCAGCGGGTCCAGGTCCGACAGCCGCACGGCGCTGGGGACCACCACCACCAGCCCGCGGCGCCCGCTCAGGTCGCGGGAGATGCCGCGACGGACCGCCGCCGCCGACTGGCCGGCGCCTGCCTTCCGGGCCGCGCGCGCATCCACGTGGCTGACCACGATCCGGGGAGCTGCGGCGCCGATGGCCTCGGACATCCGGGCCAGGTCGGTCTTGCGGTCGGCGCCGATGAGCTCGACCCGCCGTACGTCCGCACCGGTCGCGGCCATCTCGACGTGCATGGCCGCCTCGGCGACCTCCGGCACCGCCCAGTCGTCCGGACCGCCGGACAGCTCGGCGAGGATCGGGGCCTGGATCGAACGCGCGAGTCCGCTGCGGCCCACCACGCTCGGACGCAAGCTCTCGATCCCGGCCGCGAGCGCGATGCCCAGCAGCAGGCCGAGCAGGGCGCCGATGGCCAGGTCGGCCAGCCGCCGGCCGGGCACCGGATGCGCTTCCGGCTGCGGCGTGTCGACGACCGCCGCCGACGGCCGTAGCGCGCTCTGGCTCTCGATGTCGGCCCGCTCGGTCTGCACCACGCCGAGCTGCTGGGACAGGACCACCGACGCAGCGGCGAGCTGGTCGCGCCGGGCCAGCGCCTGGTTCGCGACGCTCGGTATGTCGCTGCCGATCGCCCCGGCGAGGGCCGCGGTGGCGGCGTCGGTCTTGTCGATCTGGTCCTGCAGCGCCGCCGCTCGGGCGTCGAGCTCGGCGAGGGTCTGGGTGGCCGTGCTGTCAGCGGCGTTGGCCCTGGCCTGCACGACGGCTCGAGCCAGTGCCCCGGCCAGGCTCACGGCGACCTTCGGGTCCTGGTCGGTCACCGTCAGCTCGACCACACCCGAGCTGCCCAGCGCCTGCACGTCGACGTCCTCCGCCGCGACGGTAACGGGGTCGCGCTGCACCCCGACCTGCTTGAGCGCGGACGCGACCAGCTGGGGACCGGTGGCGAGCGCCCGCACGGTGTCGGCCAGCGCCGTCGCCTGTGCGGACGACGTGGGATCCTGGCTGCCGATCACCACCCGCGCGCTGCTCGCGTACTGCGGCTTGTCGGTCCAGTGGAACCCCATGGCCACCAGCAGGCCGAGTGCCACGCACACGACCAGCAGCAGCTTGTGCCTTCCGAAGATCCTGCCGATGACCTCGTCGAGCTCCACGCAGTCCCACCCCACCTCAGTCGATGCCGCCAGCGATCAACCGGTCCCGCCGCCCCGGTACCGGGTCGATGCCCGAGGCTGCCCCCGGACGAGGTCAGCGCGCGTCGGGCGCCAGACGCAGATCCCGGTACTGCCGACCCCCCGCCACCTGACGTACCCGCCGTGGTGCAGGCGCAGCGGCCGATACGACGTCCGGCCCCGGCCCGACGTCGCCGAACGACGGAGAGGACCGGGCGATGGCCACCGCGGCCAGCGTCGAGTGCACCTCAAGCCGGCCCAGGAGGTTCTGGACGTGGGTACGGACCGTGTTCGGCGAGAGCCCCAGCTGCACGGCCACCTCCGCGCGGCCGAGCCCCTGGCCGTACAGCCGGAGGATCTCCCGCTCCCGTCCGGTGAGGACCGACAGGCGGTCGGCGGACTGGCGTTCCCTGCGCTCGCGGACCGTGAGCTCGTCCAGGACGTGCGTGAGCAGGTCGGACGGAACCACGGTCTCGCCGCGTTGAGCCGCGCGGATCGCGGCCAGCAGGCTCGAGCTGGTCTGGTCGCGCGTGACCCATGCGGCCGCGCCGGCGCGGACCAGCGGGGTCGCGAGCGAGACGTCGCCGCGCTCGGCCAGCACCACGATGTGCGGCGGCCGGGTGCTGCGCCGGCCGTCACCGCCCGGGTCCAGCAGCGGCAGCGCCAGCCGTTCGTCGCACACGGCCACGTCGCAGACGCCGGACGCCAGCAGCCGGCGCCCGTCGGTGGCTCCCACCAGCACGGCGACGACGACGAGGTCCGGCTCGCGCTCGAGCCGTAAGGCCAGCGCCTCCGCGAAGATCCGCGAACGGTCCAGCACCATCACCCGGAGCACGGACGGAAGCCTGTGCCGTCATCGCCGGGTCGCCCACCCCCAGACGTACGAGGCCCACTCGTCAGACTTGGGGGCACGCAGTGTCCAGCGCGACTACGCCTGCGACTACGCCGACCCGGACCCTGGCACTAGCCGCCGACACCAGCCGCCGACCGGACGCGTCCAGCCCGGCGGCCAGCGTCGTGACTAGTGCACCGACTCCTACGCGCGCCGGGACTGCTGCTCTGGCGGCCAGCGGTCCGGCAGGGTCCCCTCGTCCACCATGTGGTGGCTGACGGCGAAGGCCGCGGCCTGCAGCCGGGAGTGCACGCCCAGCTTGATCAGGACGTTCTGGATGTGGGTGCGGGCGGTGCTCGACGCGACGCCGAGGGCCCGGCCGATCTCCGCGGTGGTGTCCCCGGCCACCAGATGCACGAGGACCTGGGTCTCCCGGGCGGTCAACCGCATCGCGTCGGCCGTGCGGCCGGCCGCGGCCGGCGCGGGCCGCGGCTCGCGCATCGCCAGGCGCAGCAGCCGCGGGTCGATCGCGACCTCCCCCTCGTCGAGGTGCCGCAGCGCCGTCAGGATCTCCTGGACGCTCTCGTCTTTCTGCACGAAGCCGAGGGCACCGGCCTCGAACGCCGCCCGGACCAGGGCCGGGTCGGAGGTGGCCGACAGCATCAGCACCTTGGTCGCAGGCGCGCGGATGGCGAGCTCACGGGCGGCCTCGAGCCCGTCACCGGTGGGGAAGGTGATGTCGAGGATGCACACGTCGGGAGCCAGCCGCTCCGCCACCTCGGCCACGGCAGCGGGGTCGGTGACCGTCGCGACCACGTCGTGCCCGCGCGCCGTCAGCGCGGCGGCCAGGGCTTCCAGGAGCAGGGTGTGATCGTCGCAGAGCAGCAGCCTCATGTCGCCGTCATCGTCCTCACCGGCGCCTCGCCACGCGCAGGCAGCCGCAAGGACACCCTCACCCCACCCAGGTCGCTCCGGCCGATCTCGAGCCGCCCACCTGCGGACACGGCCATCTGGACCGCCATGAACAGACCGCGCCGGCTGCCGCTGTCGACATGGCCGAACCCCGGGCCGTCATCGTCGACGCTGGCGACGGCGCCCTCGTCGTCGACGCCCACCCGGACCCGTACGGTCCCGGTCGGACCGGCCGCCCGGAAGGCGTTGTCGAGCAGGTTCCCCAGGGTCCGCCGCAGCGCTGTCTGGTCGACCGCGACCGCGACCGCGACGGCGGACTCGAGCACCAGACGTCCGGAGTGACCCGCCGAGGCCGCGTCCGCCACCTGTGCGGCGACACGGTCCAGCCGGACCGCCCGCGGGCCGGCCCGACGGGGCGACGGGATCGACGCGGTACCCGAAGGTCGCGGCTCGGCCGTGGCAGGCATGGCGGGGGGGCCCTCGTGCAGCAGCTCGTCCATCCAGCGCGTGTGCGCATCGAGCTGGCCGAGCCGCAGCGGCACATCGTCAGGCAGGTCGGGCCGGTCCGCCACGATGCTCAGGATGTAGCGGATCGCCGCCACCGGCTGGCGCAGGTCGTGCATCACCCCGAGGAGCTCCCCGATCTGCTCCTTGTCGTGCATCGACTTGTCGTGCATCGACTTGTCGTGCATCGACTTGTCGTGCATCGACTTGTCGTGCATCGACTTGTCGTGCATCGACGCCCGGACCATCTCCGAGTTCGCGCACACCTCGCCCACCCCTCCCCCGGGACTGCCTGGCGAAACGGCTCGCGAAGAGCCACTGCCCCCATGTCGTCCGGCCTCACCCGCCCCTTTCCCTGTCGTTCAGGCTGCGTTCACCTTGACCCTCGGCCCGCGTCGGCGCAACGGGCTGGACGGTTCTATCGCCTCCTGGAACCGCACATGTGCGCTGCGTGACGAACTCCAGCCGTACGGAGTAGTGGGAGCCGTCCGACGCAGGCGCATTACGTCGGCTGACGGTTCCCGCCGTACGCCGCGCGGCTGTTGCCTGACCCCGTGCATGGATCCCGCGCGTGCGCGCGGCCGGCTCTCACCTTGGCTGCCCTCGTCGCACTCACACTGGTCCTGTCCGGCCTGCTGGCCGCGCCTGCCTTCGCCGCCGCCACCACCTGGTGGGTCGACGGCGGCGACTCGCGCTGCCCATACACCGGGACTGGGAGCGCGTCCGCGCCGTTCTGCACGATCGCGGCAGCCGCGGCGGTGGCGAAGGCCGGTGACACCGTACTGGTGCGGTCGGGGACGTACCGCGAGGAGGTCAAGCCGAAGTTCTCCGGTACGCCCGGGTCGGTCATCGCGTACAGCCCGGCCGCCGGTGCCAGCGTGACCGTCTCCGGTGGTACGCACGGGTTCACCGTGGACACGAAGAGCTGGATCACGATCTCGGGGTTCACCGTCAGCGGGACGACGAGCTACGGCATCTACCTCAAGAACTCCTCGAACATCACCCTCAGTGGCAACAGGGTCACGCTGTCCGGGCAACCGGTGAGCGGAGCGACCGCGCAGGGCATCTACATCAAGGGCACGACGAACTCGCTGGTCACGGGGAACACCACCGACCACAACAGCGACGCCGGCATCTACATCACCACCGGCACCTCGGGCGTCGAGATCCGGGGCAACCTCTCGTACTCGAACGCACGGCAGTACACCAGGGCCGCCCCGGGCATCGACGTCCGCAGCGCCGGGAACACCGTCGACCGCAACATCTCGCACGGCAACGAGGACTCCGGGATCCAGCTCTACAACGGGGCGAACGGAAGCCTCGTCTACGACAACCTCTCGTACGGCAACGGCGACCACGGGATCGACTGCCTCAACTCCACCGGCGTCGAGATCGTCTCGAACACCGTGTACTCCAACGCGACCGCCGGCATCAACCTGGAGGGCGCCTCGGGCACCGCTGCGTCCAGCAACGGCATGCTGCACAACAACATCAGCGTCGGCAACGGCCTCAACAGCTCGACGACGAAGGGCGACATCAGGGTCGACACGAGCTCGCGGACCGGCACCACGATCGACAGCGACCTGCTGTGGCTGGCCTCGCCCGGAACTCTGGTCACCTGGGGCACGACGCTGTACTCGTCGATGGCGTCGCTGCGCTCCGCGACCGGCCAGGAGACGCACGGCCTGCAGGCCGACCCGTCGTTCGTGGCCGCCGCCGGCGCCGACTTCCACCTGAACCCCGGGTCGCCGGCGATCGACTCCGCCGACTCCGGCGCGCCGGGCCAGCCCACGACCGACCTGGACGGCGGTGCGCGGTTCGACGACCCCGCGACCGCGAACACCGGCCTGGGCCCGCGGGCGTACGACGACCGGGGGGCCTTCGAGTTCCGCGCGGACTCCCCGCCCGCGGCATCCCTGTCGGTCACCCCGGACCTCGGCGTGGCACCGGTGACCGTGACCGCTGACGCATCCGCCTCGACGGACACCGACTCGACGCCGATCGCGACGTACCGGTTCAGCTTCGGCGACGGCACGGTGGTCGGGCCGCAGTCCGCGCCGACCGCCTCGCACACCTACGGCACGCCGGGGCACTACACCGTGACCGTCACGGTGACCGACACCGCGGGCAAGTCAGGGACGGCGACCGCACCCGTCGACGTGCAGGCGCCGGGCGGAGGTCCGCTGGCTGCTCTCAGCCTGGACCGTACGTCGGGGACTGTGCCGCTGACGGTGCAGGCGGACGGCTCCGGCTCGTCCTCGCCGGACGGCACGCCGCTGTCGACCTTCCAGTTCGACTTCGGAGACGGCACTGTCGTCGGGCCGCAGTCCGCGCCGACCGCCTCCCACACCTTCAGCACCGCGGGGACCTACCAGGTGACGTTGACCGTGACCGACGCGCTGGGCCGTACGGACACCGACAGCGCGACGGTGACCGCGCAGGCTCCGGACCAGGCACCGGTGGCCCGGCTGAACGTCACCCCGCCGTCCGGCGTCGCGCCGCTGCCGGTCACCGCCGACGCGTCGGCTTCCACCGACCCGGACGCATGGCCGATCGCGACGTACACGTTCGACTTCGGCGACGGGACCACGGTCGGCCCGAAGGCCGGCGCGACCGCCACGCACACGTACTCGGGCCAGGGGACCTTCACCGTGACCGTGACGGTCACCGACACGGCCGGGCTGTCCTCGACTTCGACCGACACCGTCACGGTCTCAGCGGCCCCGCCGACGAACCTCGTGGGCAACCCCGGCTTCGAGACGAACACCACGGGGTGGAACAACAACGGCCGGACCGGCATCACGGTCACCCGCACTGCGGGCGGCCACAGCGGCTCGTTCGCCGCCGTGCTGGCCAACACGACGACCTCGACGGCCGCTGACTGCACGCTGAACGACTCGCCCAACTGGGTGGCGACGACAACAGCAGGCACCTACGTCGGGTCGATGTGGGTCCGGGCCGACACCGCCGGCGCCACGCTGCGCCTGCGGTTCCGCGAGTACGCGAGCGGCACGTTCTCCGGCTCGGCCATCGGTACGGTCGTGCTGAGCACGGGGTGGCAGCAGGTCACGGTGTCTTACGTGCCGACGGTCCCGGGAGGGTCGAACCTCGATCTCACCGCGTACACGCTCAACGCGCCGCCAGGTACGTGCTTCTGGGCCGACGACGCGTCGATCACCGTGAGCTGACGGCGCAGGCTGCTGCTCCGGCCGCTGCTGTGACCTGTGGAAAGTCGTTGGCTGTCAACGGTCCTCAGGAGCACCCGTGCCCACGACCGAGTCCTGGCTCCAGCCCTCCGACCAGCGAGGTCGTGGCGATCCTGTTGACCCCCGCCAGCCGACGTCCGTCTTCATGGGCGCTTGGCCGCGGGTGTTCGACAGCCCGACCGGCAACCCGCTGCGGCTGCCCGCCTTCGTCGTCTACGACCTGACCGGCGGCCACACCGCGGCGTCGGCCGCCGCGTCTGCGACGTACCGGGAACCTGAGGGCGGCCTGATCCCGGCGGACGGGATCGTGCGCGGGTACCCGCTCGACCAGGTGCACACGCCGACGCCGCGCTCTGTGGCCGGCGTCGCGTGGGGCGGACGCATACGTGAGCCGGTGGGGCGTCGGAGGGGTGTCACCGGGCTCACGCTGACCGAGCAGCCGATCCTCAACGTCTACCTGCAGCGCACGGCGTGAGCGTCGACCTGGCGGCGGTCGAGGCGAACTGGCATGCCGAGAGCGCGTACTGGGAGCGTCGCAGCGTCTAGTACCTGAACGCCTGCCACGACGAGCGCGAGGCCATGCGTGGGCTGTGCCGGTGGCCGACCTGCGAGCGGCCGGTAAAGGTCAAGCGGCAGGGCCTGTGCTGGGTCCACGACGCGCAGCGGATCAAGGGGACGCTGGGGCGGACGCGGCCGTATCACCGACGCCTGAGCTGCTGCGCCGAGTCAGGCTGCAGCCACCCCGTCCTCGGCCGCGGGCTGTGCGCGCTGCACTACCAGCGCGCCCACCGGATCGCAGCCGGCATGACGCCGACGCCAAGCAAGGGTCGGGCCGGCGAGCCGCACTGGCGCCTGCGCCGCCGAGGACTGACCCCTGACAGCACAAGAACCGGTAGGTGCGGTTCGGTCTGGCAGACTCCGCCCATGATCACGAGCGCACGGTGGAAGCGTGCCGTTCGTCCGCTCGCCCCTGACTTCGCGACGTGGGCGTTCTCGTCGGGCAAGGTCTGCTATCAGGTACCGGTCGGCTGGGTGCTGTTCGGGGTACATGCCGAAGGCTCAGGGTGGAACCGCGACCAGGTCTACATCTCGACCCTCCCGATGCCACTGTTCGTCCCATCCGAGCATCTGACCCTCAGTCAGTCGGTGCGGGCACATCCCGCCAAGACCGTCGGGCCCCGTGACCGAGCCGAGTTCGACGGCGCGATCATCCAAGCCTTTCAAGCGATTCCCACCGAAGCCGATGCGCTGGCTGATTGGAGTCAGCCCGAGTCGGGCGGCCTTGAGGTGCGGGCCTACTCCTGCATCCTCACGGGCAGTCAGCCACTCGCCGAGTCCGCCCTCAACATTGCTCTCACGAACGCCTACGACGCGGATTCGCCCTACGGCTGGGTCCGTCAGACTCGGGCCAGGCTGGAACTGGTGCGTTCCGCACTGCACGACGGCGGTGTCCCCGCCGCAACGGAGGTATTGGCCGGGTGGAGGGACCAGACGATCGCCGCACTCGGAGTCTGACCCGAACCTATGTGCGCGTTACCGGGCGCCGCGCAAGGGGCCTCTGGAGTCTCGGCAGAGTCGATCAACCGGTGGCGCTACGGTCCCGGCAAGCGGCTGCAACCATAAGCGGAAGGAGCCACCCGTGCTGAAGCAGGTCGCGGAGGGTGTGCTGATCCACGAGAGCGAGTTCTGCCAGAGCAACGCCGTTGTCGTGCAAGGCCGGGCCGGCGTGTTGCTCATCGACCCCGGGGTGCACGGCTACGAAATGGACTGCCTCGCGACCGATCTGTCCGATTCGGGGCAGACCGTTGTGGCAGGCTTCTCGACGCATCCTCATTGGGATCACCTGCTCTGGCACGCCAGGCTCGGCGCGCCGCCCCGTTACGGCACGGCGCGCTGCGCGGCTACTGCCCGAGATCGACTGTCGGACGGGATCGATTCAGGTCGGCTCGGCATCCCCGAGCAGGTACCGCTGGACCTGCTCGGCCTCATTACCGGCCTGCCCGCCGAAACCCCGCGGATTCCGTGGGATGGCCCTCACGTCCGGATCATCGAGCATCAAGCGCATGCCCCCGGCCATGCGGCGTTGTTGATCGAGGAACGCGGGGTGCTCGTCGCCGGCGACATGCTTTCTGATGTCTTGATTCCGATGCTCGACTTGAATGGCACCACTGACCCGATCGAGGACTATCTGGCCGCGCTTCGGCTGCTCGAGGGCGTGGTGGGCGACGTCGATGTCCTCGTCCCCGGCCACGGGTCCATCGGCGGAGCTGATCAGGTACAGGCACGGATCGACCAGGATCGGGCGTACGTGCAGGCCTTGCGTGACGCCCATGTTTTCAGCGACCGCGGGTCGGTGGGTCGGCCAAGCCCGGCTGGGAGTGGGTGGGCGACGTGCACGCGGGGCAACTCCAGCGCCTCGCCCAAACAGGCGAGCGCGACTGACGATGTCCGTGGCGGCCACTGGCCGTCAGGTCGGTTCAGGCGGCCGCTACCTAGCGAACGGGGATCTTCGAGGAATGTGCTACGGCCTGCAGCGCGCGTACGCGGGGCAGGGGTACGGCGAGCGCTACTGGCGAGTTGTCGATGCCGTCGACAGGATCAACGCCGTGCGGGAAAAGCCGTTCCGAACAGCTCTAGACCGCACCGAAGTGGGTTAGGCGCGGTCGTGATGCGCACCCAGCTCGGCGGAAGTCAAGCCAGTGCCAGACTGTGACCGTTGGAGTGTTCCCTCTTGTGCGGGAAGGTCGAGCCGTGGGTGCTAGCGATGAAGTGTTCGTGTCCAGTTTGTCCACGGGTAACTGGGAGTCCGACCCCGAAACCGGATGCCTCACCCACGTGCTGTGCTCAAGCGGGCGGGTTGAGGCGGGGTTGGCACGCTTCGACACCGTCCAGGGCCCTCTCACCTACACGCTCCCTGAGCGAGAGACCCTGTTGGTACTCGAGGGAAGCTCTCGCATCGAGATAGCCGGAGGTCGGACTCTGGAAATGAAGGAGGGCGACATGGTCTCCCTGCCCAAGGGAACGACCGCGACGTGGCACCTCACAACGCCCTATCGAGAGTTCTTCGTGTTTGGCGCGCAGTAGCCCACCGCGCGGTGGCATCTGCGCACCGATGTGCGCCGTTATCGGGCCTGTCCGACGCCGGCCTACAGCTGGAATGCCGTGGCGTGCGTGGGTTGGTACAAGCCCACCTCAGTGCCGCTGGGTAAGTGGATCGCCGTGACGATGCCCCAGCCTCTGTCGTGGGGTTCGCCGGTCAGGCCCACACCCTTGCTAGCCAGTTGAGCAAGGGTGGCTGTCAGGTCTTCGCACATTAGGTACAGCTCGGTGGACGGGGGTCCGTCGCTGGGGTGGATGGCCACCTCAGCCGGTGGAAGTCGGAAGATCAGCCATGGGTCGTCGGGGCCTCCGGCAGACACGCACGGCCAGCCGAGCACGTCTCGCAGGAACGTGCGGTCGGCATCGGCGTCTTGACTGAAGAGCAACAGGTGCGCAGCGTTGATCACCCTCTTCACGATAGGCGCCGTGGTTGGCGTCGGGAAGACAGCCGAACCGATGTGAATGCCGTTACAGGGCTGACCAGATCCGGTGTTCAGGTCGTCTCCTGTCGGCTCCCGGAGACGGTCCGTCGTCGTCTCCGTCTCTCTGTTCTGGCTGTCGACGGATGAGTACCGTCATGAGCGCATCAGGTGCGGGCAGTCAACCGAACCCGGTCTATGACGCGTTGATGGCATCCGTGTTCAGGGCACCCGTGAGGGAGTTCACCGGAGAGGATGGCGGACATGGACTTCACCCGGCTGAAGGAATCCGACGACTATCGGCGTCATCGTGAGGACCTGCGGATCGCCGAGTTGGACCTGATCGATCATGTCGAGCGGGTCGCCGCGCTGCGAAGGAACCTGCCCGCCGACACCGTCATTGCCGACTACGAGTTGGTCGACATCGCGAGCGGCGATGGCGTACAGCTTTCCGAACTGTTCAGTGCTCCGGATCGGGCGCTGGTCCTCTACCACTTCATGTACGGCAAGGCCCAGACGGAGCCCTGCCCGCTGTGCACGATGTGGATCGACGGGTACAACGCGGTAGCGCCGCACCTCTCTCCGAACGTCGATTTCGCCGTGGTCGCCGCGGCCGAGCCGGCCGCAATCAAAGCCCACGCAGCATCACGGGGCTGGAGCAACTTGCGCCTGCTCAGTGCCGGCGACAGCACGTTCAAGTACGACCTTGGCAGCGAGGAGGCCGACGGCGCCCAGACCGAGTGGATCTCGGTGTTCACGCGCGGATACGACGGCAGCGTGCGTCACCTCTATTCCAAGGGCGCGCAACTGGCCGACGACCGACGTGAGCGCGGTATCGACCTACTCAGCCCGGTGTGGCAGCTCCTCGACCTCACGCCGAACGGCCGAGGCGACTGGTACCCATCCCTGCGCTACTAGCTGGGCGATCCGCCTGGTCGCAGCCGCGCGCAGAAGTGCCTACCTGTTCGCGGGCTGATTGGATCCGGCACTCTGTGCGCGGCCTTCGGGCAGGATGCGCGGTGTGAAGCGGACCGTGGACGAGGTCGAACAGGCACTCGCCGACCTCCTCGCCGACTACTCCGTTGAGAAGGGCAGCGGCGTGGAAGCCATGCCGCACTTGGGGGCCTACTACCGAGACGTGCTCGATGAAAGTGAACACCCGCTGATGGTGGCCGCGCTTCGCCGCTGGCTCAGCCCCGAGGAGTACCTCCACCCACGCGAGGGCCAGCCAGCCGATCTCTGGTGGACCGCCCGCGTTCTCGCGGGAGACCTTCACCTGACGGACCTCGCTCCGGATCTGGAGGCACTGGCTGAGGTTACGGAGTCGGAGAGCCCACCGCAGGGGATCAACACGGCGAAGGGTCTTCGTGAGACGGCCGAGCAGATATCGGATCGCACGTAGGTGCCGTTCGCGTGCGTCGCCGTGCTGCCGAGCCCCGATAGCCTGCGGGCATGGATGGACCCTTCTTCGGGCGGCTTGCCCGCTACGTGGCAATCTCGGGAAACGTGATCTTCGTCTTCTGGGTGCTGTTCAACGGCGTCGATTCAGGGTTCTCTGGGTCGAGCGTCCAAGTTGCCTCCTACCTGGCCCTACTCGGCTTGCTGGGCCTCAACACCGCTCTGATCGTCCGATCGAGTCCGGTTGCTCGCACCAGCAACGGTTAGAGGCATGCACCCGCGAATGCCGATACAGGGCGACGCTGACGCACCCGTCTGGATGTTGACTGGAGCCTGATCAGGTTCTCCGGGCAGGGCGCGGTGTGCTGGGGTCTGGGGTCAGGCATCAGTTCAGCGGCCAAGCCATGGTGCCTGCTGTCGCAACAGGGCTCCAGCGAAGTCTCGTGCCGCGAGTGCTACCGGCGGCCGCTTCGCGGCAACCATCGTGTTTGTGCCCATGATGCGGCGCATCCGCGCGTCCGGCTGGACGACGACGACACGGGTTCCGCTGCGCCGGACCCGCGCGGCCTCGCGCTCCAGCTGGGCGCGAGCCGGCATCCGGAGGGCATTGCCGGGGTCGGCCGCGACCCAGTCGAGCGTCGACAGCGGTGCGGAGACCACGACAGCGTCTAGCCCCAGCCCGGTCAGCAGATCGAGGCTCACCAGCGAGTACGCGCCCCCATCGACGAAGCGCCGGCCGTCGATCAGCACCGGTTCGAAGTACCCGGGGACCGCGCAGGACGCCGCCACCGCGTCGCCCACCGAAGCCGATGCATCCCGCCCGAACACCACCCGGCGGCCATCACTGAGATCGACTGCGCAGATCCACAGCGAGCGCTTCGGCCAGCTACGGAACAGCGACCGTAGCCGGGCGGCCCCGGGATCGACCGGGCGAGTGCCCGCTGGCAGCAACGCGGCTGCTGCCACTCCCGGTCGGTATCGCCAGGGTCGCCGCGCCACCGCACGGGCAAGACCTGGGGCGGCCGGGCTCCGCCGCCCACGCGTCGCGGGCAGCGGGTCAACCAACGACGGCAGGGCGCCGAGGATCGCCTCGCCCTCGGCAGACATCGGCTGTCCGGTCACTCGGCGGACGTAGTCACGCGGCGGAAACCCGGTCCGCATCAGCGCGGCGGCCGTCGATCCGGCCGAGGTCCCCACGATGACCTCGGCGTCCCGCGCATCCCACCCGATCTCCTCGACTAGGGCGCACAGGACACCCGCGTGGAACGCGGTGCCGGTCAGTCCGCCACCGCCGAGCGCCACCCCGATCCTCACACCGCCATCTTCTCCGCCGCGCCCCCCACGCGCACGGGTGAGTGCGCTTCGCGCACACACACAGCCCAGAGGAGCCGTCATGCCGAGCGTGATCGGGCACCACGATGTGAAAGACACCGACCACTGGCTTGCCTCTCCCAGCGCGAAGAGGTCTTCGGGCCGCTCGGTGTGACGAACATCCGGACCTTCGTCAACCCCCAGAACCGCAGCCAGGTCGCGGTGCTCATGGACGTAGCCGATCTGGACGCTGTGATGGCCGCGATGCAGAACCCGGCGATGGCTGACGCCATGGCCTACGACGGCGTACTCCCCGAGACGCTGGTGCTCCTGGTCGAGGAGTAGCGGCTGCCGCGGCTGGACGAGATAGGAAGGATCGACCCGGACGGACCCGCACCGAATGCCGTTCCAGAGCTGATCCGATCCGGCTGTAGCGGGTGGGTCGATGTCGGCCAATGATGTGATCGTGAGTGAGCACGCCGACGATGTGATCGAGGGCGGCGGGCAGCCGCGCCGCAGGGCTCCCCGCAGCGTGATCGTTGGACTCGAAGCGGTCTGCGTCGCCGTCGTGGTGGTCTGGGCCGCGCTGTCGCGCGTCGAGCACCATTCTGAGCCGGCCGTCAAGCCGACACCGGGACCGGCCGTTGCGCCTACCGCCCCGGTGGAGATCCCTCCCCTCGACCCGGCGGTGGCCGGCGACCGGCTCCAGCCCCGCGAGGTCCACGGCAGGTTGTCGTTGATCATGGTCCAGAATCGGATCTCCATGGTCGTGCCGGCGACGCCGGGCCAGGAACTGCCTGACGGCAAGGGCGGGTGGACCAGGTACGGCAGCAACTACCTCAGCAAGGACACCGTGGGGCCTCAAGGCGCGGAGGCCGTCTTCTATTGGACCCGACTGCACGGCGGCGGCTGGGCCAACCAGTGTCCCGGGTTGGTGAACTTCCCCGCAGGGTCGTCCGGAGCCGCCGTTGCGGCTGCAGTCGCTCAAGCGCCCGGGGTCGCGCTCGTCTCGGGGCCTTCGGGCGCCACTGTGGGCAGGGCTGCCGCGCAGCACCTGGTGCTCACAATCCGCGAGGACCTGGGGTGCGACCCCGGCTACTTCTACAGCTGGCAGGCCGTGGCGGGTGGTCCGTTCTGGGCGAGGACCGGGGTGGGCGACACGATCAGGGTGTGGATCGTCGAGATGGAAGGAGGGGCGCCCCTGTTCATCGCAGGCGAGACAACCAAGGTCGCTGGCCCCGACCTCGAGCAGGAGATCGAGCAGATCGTCGAATCGATCCGCTTCGGCTAGTCGATCACTTGCGCCTGGCCTCGGCCAGGGGTGCCGGGACGGGCCTGGCGTCAAGGGAGTCCTGCGTGTAGTCGATGAGATCTTGTGCGAGGTCGCGCTGGTTCCGGGTCTATGGCGCGGTAGCTGCCGCGGTGTCGGCTGCGATCTTCATCGGATTCCTGGTGCACGGCCATTGGCTGGCGGGACTGATCTACGGGTTTGTCCCCGTCCTCTTCGGAGCTGATGGGGGCGTTCGCGATGGGCACTTTGGCAGTGATCCTCAGCATCGGCACGCGCCGAATGGTCCGGTCCCGGGACACCAAAGTGATGCGATGACGGAGCCGGGCGCCCCCCGCTCGGTGGGTGATCCGAGGATTCTCGGATTGCGTCGGACCACGGACGGGGTCAACACCGTTCGTCCTCGCCCTATGAAGCGATAGCGGGCTGATCCGATCCAGCAGTAGGTGCGCGCGTCACGCGGCACGATATGTGCGTGTCGAAGGCGAGGTGGCTTGCGAGGCGAGCGCCAGCCGCAGCGACCGCCCCGTGACGTTCTGAGTGGCATCTGCCGCCATGCGCGGGTTGCTCGCCGCGTGCGGCTCCCACACACCCATTCCAGTCCAGGCCCAGGGCCCGGGGCGCCCTACTTCAGGAAGTCGGGGACGTCCAGGTCGTCGTCGGTCGCCGAGTCGTCGAAGAGGATGGTGCGCGGCTTCTTCGGCTCGGACGGCAGAGTGATCTCACGCTCGCCTGGCTCGGCCGGGCCGGGGGGCACGGCGGTCTCGTCGTCCCCGGTCAACGGCTTCTCCACGATCGGGTGCACGACGGCGGCCGGCGGCGGGGACGGCATGGTCTTCGGCTGGCCGCCGTCGAACCCCGCGGCGATCACCGTCACGCGCACCTCGTCGCCGAGAGCGTCGTCGATGACCGCGCCGAAGATGATGTTGGCCTCGGGGTGTGCCGACTCGGAGACGAGACGAGCGGCCTCGTTGATCTCGAACAAACCAAGGTCCGAGCCGCCCGACACCGACAACAGCACGCCGCGGGCCCCGTCGATCGAGGCCTCGAGCAGCGGGCTGGAGATGGCGGCGCGGGCGGCCTGCACCGCGCGCTCGTCGCCGCGCGCTGAGCCGATGCCCATGAGCGCCGAACCTGCTCCCTGCATCACGGACTTCACGTCCGCGAAGTCGAGGTTGATGAGGCCGGCCGTGGTGATGAGGTCGGTGATGCCCTGCACGCCGGACAGCAGCACCTGGTCGGCGGAGCGGAAGGCGTCGAGGGCGGACACGTTGCGGTCGGAGATGGACAGCAGGCGGTCGTTCGGGATGACGATGAGGGTGTCGACCTCGTCGCGCAGGCTCTCGATGCCCGCCTCGGCCTGCTGGGCCCGGCGGCGCCCTTCGAAGCTGAACGGGCGGGTCACGACACCGACGGTCAGTGCCCCGATCGCGCGGGCGATCTTGGCGACGATGGGCGCACCGCCGGTGCCGGTCCCGCCGCCCTCGCCGGCGGTCACGAAGACCATGTCGGCGCCCTTGAGGACCTCTTCGATCTCCTCCGCGTGATCGTGCGCGGCACGCTCGCCGACCTCCGGGTCGGCGCCCGCCCCGAGACCACGGGTGAGCTCGCGACCGATGTCGAGCTTCACGTCGGCGTCGCTCATGAGCAGCGCCTGCGCGTCGGTGTTGATGGCGATGAACTCGACGCCCTTGAGACCGACGTCGATCATCCGGTTGACGGCGTTGACGCCGCCGCCCCCGATGCCGACCACCTTGATCACGGCGATGTAGTTCTGCGGTGCAGCCACGGTGGACCCCTCGGTGCCTCGAGCTCCTCGACCCTTACCCTCAGGTACAGAGTTACAGTTATGTCAACCTGAGGTAGTGGAGGACGTTAGGCGCACTGCGCAGCCACGGTCAACTCGAACGCGTAAATCCACCCGGGAGAGTCAGTCACCCACGCTGCCGTCGATGCGCTCGCGGAGCAGGTCGGCATGCCCGTTATGGCGGGCGTACTCCTCGACCATGTGGACGTAGATCCACCGTAGCGACACACGCTGCCCGGCCCGGCCCCCCTCCGGCGGGACGCCCACGTCGTCCAGGTCCGGATGCGCGGCCGCGGCGGCACGGGCGAGGTCGCACTCCGACCGCCACGCGGCGAACGCCTCCGCCCCGCTGGCCTCGTCGACGTCGTCGAAGTCCGCGTCCGGGCTCTCCGGTGTGCAGTACACGTCCGGCAGCTCCTCGCCGGCGAGCACGACCCGGAACCACCAGCGCTCGACCTCGGCCATGTGCCGGACCAACCCGACCAGCGAGAGGTTGGACGGCGGCACGGCGCGCAGGCGCAGCTGCTCGTCGTCCAGCCCGGCGCACTTGAGGGCCAACGTGGCGCGGTGGTAGTCGAGCCACTCTTCGAGCATGGGCCGCTCGGCCGCCTCCAGCGACGGGTCGGTGCGGTGCACGAGGTGCGGTTCCATCGCGTCCTCCTGGTTCCCGGGGCTGGGCTCAGGACGTCGTCGCGAACCCGGGCGCGGTGACGTCGTACACGTGGGCATGGTGCGGGAGCAGGACCGCGAGGACGCGGGCCTTGGTGTCGCTGTCCTGCGCGCTCCCCCACCTGACCAGACCTCCGCCGACCAGGTCCAGCCGCACCGAGTCGGGCGTGGCCGCGGTGACGTCCTCGACCTTGGCCCGCAGCGACGCGGGCAGCGCGGCGGCGACGGCCGACGCGGCGCGCACCGTGTCCGGCGCGGTGGTGACCGGGTCGAGGCGCAGGACGACCAGACCCGGTGGCCGGGCGGAGGCCTGCGTCACGACGACGCCGTCGACGTCCAGCAGCATCCAGCCGCCGGCCGCGGTCTGCGCGGTCGCGACGGGGACGCGCTCGACGATGCTGATGACGACGGTGTGCGGCCAGCTCCTGGTCACGACGGCCGACCGTACGACCCGCAGCTGCTCGACCCGGTGCTCGGTGGCCGCGAGATCGAGGCGGGCGAGCGGCCGTCCGGACTCGATGCCGGCGGCCTGCTGCACCTGGGCGACGCTGAGGCGGTGCGTCCCGACCACCCGCACGGTGGTCACCGCCATGAAGGGCGACGCCAGCGCGACCCAGGCCGCCGTGCCGACGAGCAGCACCGCCAGCACCGGGAGGCCGATCTTGAGCCAGCGACGCAGCCGCAGCGCTCGCCTTCTGGCCCGGAACCTGCGCTCGGCCTCCGCGGCCGCGGGCCCCGCCGTGGCACCTGGCGGGCGCGGGCGCAGCCGCGTGGGCCCGGCGCTCACGACGCCTCCTGTGCTGCCAGCAGCGCGACGACCTCGGGTCCGATCATCGTGACGTCGCCGGCGCCGAGGGTGAGCACGACGTCGCCTGGCCGGGCCAGCGCCGCGAGCCGTGCGGCGACCGCGGACCAGGACGGCTCGAACAGCACGTGCCCCGCGAGCGGGACAGCCGCTGCGACCCCGGCGCCGGACGCGCCGGGCACGGGATCCTCGCCCGCCGCGTACACCTCGAGCACGACGACTTCGTCGGCCAGGGCGAGGGCGGCACCGAACTCCTCGCGGAACGCCGCGGTCCTGGTGTAGCGGTGCGGCTGGAACGCGACGACCAGCCGGCCCCCGCCGGCGACCGCACGGGCGGCGCGGAGCACGGCCGTGATCTCGGTCGGGTGGTGGGCGTAGTCGTCGAAGACGCGGACACCGGAGGCCTCGCCTTTGAGCTCGAAGCGCCGCCGCGTCCCGGCGAACCCGGCCAGGCCCTCACGCAGCACGCCCTCGGGCAGCCCCAGCTCCATCCCTGCGGCCAGGGCCGCGGTGGCGTTGAGCGCGTTGTGCCTTCCGGGGATGCGCAGTCGCACCGGACCCAGCCGGCGGCCGCGGGCCACGACCTCGAAGGCCGAGCCGGTGCCCTGCAGCCGCAGCCGGTCAACCCGAACGTCCGCGCCGGCCGACTCACCGTACGTGTGCACGGCGAGGCCGCCGGCCGCCGCGGTCCGGGCCAGCCGGGCGGCACCGGGATCGTCCAGGCAGGTCACCAGGAACCCGGACCGGTCGATGGTCCCGGCGAACGCGTCGAAGGCGTCCTGCACGGCCTGCTCCGTCCCGTAGTGGTCGAGGTGGTCGGCCTCCACGTTGGTGACGATCGCGGCGTACGGCGAGAGCAGCAGGAACGATCCGTCCGACTCGTCCGCCTCGGCCACGAACAGGGCACCGGTCCCGCTGTGCGCGTTCACGCCGGAGTCGCTGAGGTTCCCACCGATCGCGAACGACGGGTCGGCGCCGCAGTGCTGCAGCGCCACGGTCAGCAGTGACGTCGTGGTGGTCTTCCCGTGCGTGCCGGCGACGGCGACCGCCCGGCGTTCGGCCATCACCGCCGCCAGCGCCTCGGCCCGGCGCAGCACCCGCAGCCCCAGCCGGTACGCCTCGAGCACCTCCGGGTTGTCGGTGCGGATCGCGGTGGAGACCACGACCGTGTCGGCACCGTGCACCTGCTCGGCGCGGTGGCCGACGTGTACGTCGGCGCCGAGCACGCGCAGCGCCACCAGGTCGCGGGAGTCCTTGGCGTCGCTTCCGGAGACCGCGAGCCCCCGCGCGATCAGGATGCGCGCGATCCCGGACATGCCGGTCCCACCCACGCCGACGAAGTGCACGTGCCCGAGGTCGGTGAGCGCCGGCGTGCCAGCGGCCGCTGCGCCGGCGCTCACCTGGCACTCCCCCGGCCGGCGGCGGCCAGGACCATGTCGGCCAGTCGCTCGTCCGCGTCCCGGTGCCCCAGCGCGGCGGCCGCGCGACCCATGGCGTCGAGCCGATCCGGGTCCAGCAGCAACGGCAAGAGCGTCGACAGCACCCACCGCGGGGTGCAGTCCTCGTCGGCCACCAGGAGGCCGCCGCCCGCCGCCACGATCGGCTCGGCGTTCAGCTGCTGCTCGCCGTTGCCGATCGGCAGCGGGACGTACGCCGCCGGGAGGCCGACGGCGGTCAGCTCGGCGCACGTGGTCATGCCGGCCCGGCACAGCGCGAGGTCGGCGGCGGCGTACGCGAGGTCCATCCGGTCGCAGTAGCCCAGCCGCACGTGTGGCGGCGCGCCCTCGGGAGGCGACAGCGGCGTCGGCTCGAGCAGGTCGGCGTTCGCGAGGCCGACGATGTGCATGACCTGGACGCCGGCGGCGGCGAGCCCTTCCGCGGCACCGGTCACCGCCGCGTTCACCCGCCTGGCCCCCTGGGACCCGCCGAACGCGAGCAGGGTCGGCCGGTCGGGGTCCAGCCCGAACCCGGCGCGGGCAGCCCCCCGCTCGGCCGGCCGGTCCAGCGTGGTGACGGCCCGGCGCAACGGCATCCCGACGTACTGAGCGTGCGGCAGCTTCGTCCCCGCGACGGCGACGGCGACCCACGGCGTGGAGCGCGCGCCCAACCGGTTCGCCAGGCCCGGCCGCACGTTCGCCTCGTGCACGACATAGGGCAGGTGGCGCCGCCGTGCGGCGAGGTAGGCCGGAGCCGAGGCGTAGCCGCCGAACCCGACGAGCACGTCGGCGCGGGTCCGGGCGAGTACCCGGTCGGCGGCCCGCTGCGCCGCCCGCACCCGCCCCGGCAGCGAGAGCAGATCCTTGGACGGCCGCCGCGGGACCGGCACCGCGGGCACCAGCTCGAGCCGGTACCCGCGCTCGGGGACCAGCCGTGTCTCCAGCCCGCGGGCGGTGCCCAGCACGGTCACTTCGGTGGCCGGGTCGCGGCGCAGCAGCGCGTCCGCCAGCGCCAGGGCCGGTTCGACGTGTCCGGCCGTGCCGCCTCCGGCCAGGACGACCCGTAACGGCTCGCCGGCCGCACTCATGCTCGCCGGCGTCGGACCGCAGCCAGAGCGCGCCGCACCGGTCCGGGCCCGCGCGCCGCGAGCGCGGCCCGCGCGCCGGGTTCGTTGCGCGCGAACGCGACCAGCATCCCCAGCGCCACCAGCGTCGGCAGCAGCGCCGAGCCGCCGTAGGAGACCAGCGGCAGCGGGAGCCCGGCGATCGGCAGCAGCCCCAGCACGGCGCCGATGTTGACCATCGCCTGGCTCGCGATCCATGCCGTCGCACCCGCCGCGGCGAGCCGGCTGAACAGGTCCTGCGAACGCATCGCCGTACGCAGTCCGGCGAAGACGAGCAGCGCGAACAGGACCAGCACCGCACCGGTCCCGATCAGCCCGAGCTCCTCGCCGATCACGGCGAAGATGAAGTCGGTGTGCGCCTCGGGCAGGCCGCCCCACTTCTCCCGCCCGGCCCCCAGGCCCAGCCCCCACCAGCCGCCGCTGCCGAGGGCGAACCTCGCGTGCACGGCCTGCCACCCCGCACCGAGGTAGTCGGCGTCCGGGTTGAGCCACGATCGGAACCGGTCCAGCCGGTGCGGCGCCGTGACCGACAGCAGCGCGACCGCGACGAACATCCCGCTGCCCAGCAGCGCGAACAGCCGCGCCGGCGCACCGACGACGAACAGCACCGCGAGGACGACTGCGACGAGCACCATGTCCGTGCCCAGGTCGTTGCCGAGCAGCACCAGCAGCAGCATCGACCCGGCGACGGGCAGCAGCGGGACGAGCAGGTGCCGCCACTGCACCAGCAGCTTGTACTTGCGGGTGAGCAGGTCGGCCGACCAGAGCACAAGCGCGAGCTTGGCGGCCTCGGAGGGCTGCACGCGGAACGGTCCGCCGAAGCTGATCCAGTTCTGGTTGCCGTTCACGCTCACCCCGACGCCGGGCACGAGCACCAGACACAGCAGGCCGAAGGCGACGAGCAGCAACGGGATCGCGGCCCGCCGGTACCAGCGGATCGAGGTGCGCGAGGCGACCCACGCGGCGGGCACCCCGATGCAGGCCCACAGCAGCTGCTTCTGGAAGATCGACAGCGAGTCGCCGGAGGTCTGGTACGCCTCGACGCTGGACGCGGACAGCACCATCACCAGGCCGAGCGCGAGCAGCAGCGAGGTGCAGCCGACGAGCAGGTGGTACGACGTCAGCGGCCGGTCCAGCAGGCGCAGGGTCGCGCCGAGGGACGAGCCCGTGCCGGACTCGGGTCGCGCGGTCCGCGCGTCGGTCGCGCTGCTCACCGGCCGCTGCCCGCGGCCAGGTTCCGCACCGCCGCCGCGAACGCGTCCCCGCGCGCGTTGTAGTCGTGGAACAGGTCCATCGAGGCGCAGGCCGGCGCGAGCAGCACCGTGTCGCCGGGCGCGGCCAGGCGCGCGGCAGCCTGCACCACCTCGTCCATGACCCCAGTGTCGGTGCTGGCCACCTCGACCACGGGGACCTCGGGCGCGTGTCGCGCGAGCGCGGCCGCGATGTCTGCGCGGTCGCGGCCGAGCAGCACGGCGCCGCGCAGACGCGGCCCGGCCCGGCGCACCAGGTCGTCGAACGACGCGCCCTTGGCCAGCCCGCCGGCCACCCACACCACCGGGTCGTAGGTCGCCAGCGACGCGGCGGCTGCGTGCGGGTTGGTCGCCTTCGAGTCGTCCACGTACGTGACCCCGCCCACCTGGGCGACGCGGGCGATGCGGTGCGGGTCCGGCCGGAAGGCGCGCAGCCCGTCCCGGACGGCCGCCGGCCGCACGCCGTACGCCCGGGCCAGCGCCGCAGCGGCGAGCGCGTTCGCGACGTTGTGCGGCGCGAACGGGGCGACGTCGAAGACCGAGGCCAGCTCGGCCGCCGAGTCGTGCCGCTGCTCGACGAACGCGCGGTCGACAAGCAGGTCGTCGGCGACGCCGACCATGCCCACGGACGGCACGCCGAGGGTGAAGCCCACCGCCCGGCAGCCCTCCTGCACGTCGGCGGCGCGGACCAGCCGTTCGGTCTGCGGGTCGGCGACGTTGTAGACGCACGCGACCCGCGTGTGCTCGTAGGCGCGTCCCTTGTCGGCGGCGTACTCCTGCACCGAGCCGTGCCAGTCCACGTGGTCGGGTGCGACGTTGAGCACCGCCGACGCGAGCGGCTCGGGCGAGGACGCCCAGTGCAGCTGGAAGCTGGACAGCTCCACGGCCAGCACGTCGTACCCGCCGTCGCCGCCCTCGTCGTCGGCGAGCACCGTCTGCACCAGCGGCGTCCCGACGTTGCCCGCGGCGACGGCGTTGCAGCCGTCGGCCTGCAGCATCGCCGCCAGCATCCGTACCGTGGTGGTCTTGCCGTTCGTACCCGTCACCACCAGCCACGGCGCCGGGTCCTCGACCCGGCGCAGCCGCCACGCCAGCTCGACCTCGCCCCACACCGGGACTCCCGTGGCCGCGGCCGCCGCCAGCAGCGGCGCCTCCGGTCGCCACCCGGGCGAGGTCACCACCAGCTGGGCCGCGTCGGGCAGCGTGCGGTCGGCCTCATCGCCGAGCCGGACGTCGGCCCCCAGCGCGTCCAGCACCTGCACCTTGCCGCCGAGCGCCTCCTCCGGGCGGGCGTCGACCGCGATGACGTGCGCGCCCATCTGCAGCAACGCGTCGGCCGCGGCGAACCCGCTGATCCCGAGCCCGGCGACGCACACCTCCAGCTCGCTCCAGGGCGAGGACCGGTCGGCACTCTCCAGCCACGAAGGCGGGCTCGCGCTCACCACCCGCTCACAGGTTCCCACCGGAGACCCACTCGGCGTAGAAGATGCCCAGCCCCAGCCCCACGCAGAGCCCGGCGATGATCCAGAACCTGATGACGATCGTGACCTCGCCCCAGCCGCGCAGCTCGAAGTGGTGTTGCAGCGGCGCCATCAGGAAGATGCGCCGGCCGGTCATCTTGTACGACGCGACCTGCAGCACCACCGACAGCGTGATGACCACGAACAGGCCACCGAGCAGGAGCAGCAGCAGCTCGGTACGGGTGGTGATGGCCAGCCCCGCCATCGCCCCGCCGAGCGCCAGCGAGCCGGTGTCCCCCATGAAGATCTGCGCGGGCGACGCGTTCCACCACAGGAAGCCGAAGCAGGCTCCGACCATCGCGGCGGCGAACACGGCGAGGTCGAGCGGGTCGCGGGTGACGTAGCAGTGCGGTGCGAGGTCGGTCGCGCAGGCGTTGCGGAACTGCCAGACGCCGATCACGACATACGCCCCGAAGACCATCGTCGAGGCGCCGGTCGCGAGCCCGTCCAGGCCGTCGGTCAGGTTCACCCCGTTGGACGACGCGGCGACCATGACGTACGCCCACAGCAGGAAGAGGATCATCGGCAGGACGAGTGGCGTGTCCCGCACGAACGAGACCGCGTACGAAGCCGGGGAGAGCCCGTGGTTGTCCGGGAAGCGCAGGGCCAGCGCGGCGAAGGCCAGCGACACGACGGCCTGACCGACCAGCTTGGTCCGGGCCCGCAACCCGGTGGAGCGCTGCTTGAAGATCTTGATGTAGTCGTCCGCGAAGCCGACGAGAGCCAGCCCGGTCATCAGGAAGATCACGCACAGCCCGCTGGCCGTCGGCCCGCGCCACGTGTAGATGTGGCCGGCCACGTAGCCGCACACCGAGCCGACGACGAGCACCACACCGCCCATGGACGGTGTGCCGCGCTTGCCCTCGTGCGCGGGCACCGGGTAGCCGTCCGCTCCGTCGCGGATCGCCTGGGCGTACCCGTGCCGGCGCAGCAGCCGGATGAGGAACGGTGTCCCGAACAGGCCGATCAGCAGGCCGACGCCGGTGGCGACGAGGATGAGCCTCATCCGGCCGCCCCCGCGGCCAGGCCCAGCGCCACCTGCTCGAGAGCCGCCCCCCGCGAGGCCTTGACCAGCACCACGTCACCGGCACGCACCTGCGCCCGCAGCAGGGCCAGGGCCGCCTCCGCGTCGGCGACGTCGTCACAGCGGCCGGCCCAGGACGGCGCGAGCAGCGCCCCGGCCCGCACCGGCCACGCCCCGGCACCGACCACCACGAGCCGGTCGACGCCGAGCGCGGCAGCCGACCGTCCGACCGCCTCGTGCTCGGCGTCGGCGGACGCCCCGAGCTCGAGCATCTCGCCGAGCACGGCCCAACTCCGGCGACCGCCGGCGAGCGACACGAGCGCCTCCAGCGCGGCACGCACCGAGTCCGGGTTGGCGTTGTACGCGTCGTTCACCACGGTCACGCCGTCGGCGCGCTCGACGACCTCCATGCGCCAGTGGCTGGACAGCTCGGCGGACGACAGCGCCCGCGCGACGGCGTCGACGGAGAGCCCGGCCTGCAGCGCGACCGCCGCGGCCGCCAGCGCGTTCGAGACCTGGTGCGCGCCCACCAGACGCAGCGCGACCGGTGCTGCGGCGGCGCCGTCGTCGACCAGCGTGAAGCGGGCCCGTCCGCCCTCGGTGCGGACGTCCGCCGCGCGCAAGCCGGCGTGCGGCGCCGTGCCGAACGTGACGACGCGGGCGTCCGTCTGCGCGGACATCGCCGACACCAGCGGGTCGTCGGCGTTGAGCACGGCGACTCCGTCGGCGGGCAGCGCGGCGACGATCTCACCCTTGGCCTGCGCGGTGCGCTCGCGCGACCCGAACTCCCCCGCGTGCGCCGAGCCGACGTTGAGCACCACGGCGACGTCGGGGCGCGCGATCCGGGTCAGCTCGCTCAGGTGACCGGACCCGCGGGCGCCCATCTCGAGCACGAGGTGGCGCACGCCCGGGCCCGCCGTCAGGACGGTCAGCGGCAGACCGATCTCGTTGTTGTACGACTCCGGCGTTGCCACCGTGGTGCCGGTCTGCGCGAGGAGGGTGGCCAGCAGATCCTTCGTCGTGGTCTTCCCCGACGAGCCGGTCACCGCGACCACCCGGACCGGGCCGGACGTACGCAACCGCTCGAGCCACGCGTGCGCGACGCGGCCGAGCGCGGCGACGACATCGTCCACGACGACGGTCGGCACCCCCGGGACCGGCCGGTCGGCGAGCACCAGCGCCGCGCCCGCCCGCACGGCGGACCCGGCGAAGTCGTAGCCGTCCACGTGCTCGCCCTTCACCGCGACGAACAGTCCGCCCGCGGCGACGGCACGCGAGTCGACGGTGGCCGGACCGCTGACCACGGTGCCGGCCGCCGCGGGCGGCTCCACCCGTCCGCCGGCCGCGGCGGCGACGGCCGCGGCGGTCCAGGCGGGGATCGCGGGCCCGCCCGTCATGACGCCACCGCGGCCCGGTCGATCGCACGGCGCAGCTCGGTGCGGTCGTCGAACGGCCGCACCACCCCGGCGATCTCCTGCCCGGTCTCGTGCCCCTTGCCCGCGACGACGA
Source organism: uncultured Actinomycetota bacterium (assembly GCA_963849365.1). GTDB lineage: Bacteria > Actinomycetota > Actinomycetes > Prado026 > Prado026 > CAVQCJ01. The sequence continues at coordinate 433,297 of CAWKHA010000003.1, read as the reverse complement.
CGGCGTCCCCGGGCACGGCAGCCCGGACGGCCCGGACGATGGCGGCGGCGCGGTCCGGCTCCACCACCACCCGGTCGCTCGGGCGGGAGCCGGCGGCCTGGTAGGCCCCGTCGGCCATCGCGGCCAAGATCGCGCCCGGGTCCTCGGACCGCGGGTTGTCCGAGGTCAGCACGGCGAGGTCGGACCCGCGGACGGCGGCGGCGCCCATCAACGGGCGCTTGTACGGGTCGCGGTCGCCGCCGCACCCGAGCACCAGCAGCACGCGTCCGGGCACCAGGGCCCGCACGGCCTCGAGCAGCGTCCTCACCGCCTCCGGCGTGTGCGCGTAGTCCACCAGTGCCAGGTACGGCTGCCCGGCGCGCACCGGTTCCATCCGACCGGGTACGCCGGGCAGGCCGCCGACGCCGGCAGCCGCGGCCGGCAGCGGCACCCCGGCCTGCGCGAGCCCGACGACCGCGCACAGCGCGTTGGCGACGTTGAACGCTCCCGGGAGCTGCACGGCGACCCGGACCCGCTCGCCGGAAGGTCCCTGCACCGTGAAGGTCGAGCCCTCCGGACCGGTGCTCGCGTCCAGCGCCGTCCAGTCGGCCTCGGCGCCGTGGCTCGAGCAGGTGACGACCGGGACCGGTGCCTGCACCGCCAGCCGGTTCCCGTGCTCGTCGTCGACGTCCACGACCGCGAGCCGGGCCCGCCCCGGGCCGAACAGCGACGCCTTGGCCTCGAAGTACTCCTCCATCGTGCCGTGGAAGTCGAGGTGGTCCTGGCTCAGGTTCGTGAAGACGGCCACGTCGAAGACGATCCCGTCCACCCGGCCCAGCGCCAGCGCGTGGCTGGACACCTCCATCACCGCCGCGGTGCAGCCGCGCTCCACCATCAGCGCGAGCAGCGCCTGGACGTCGGGCGCCTCCGGCGTGGTGCGCGCGCTGTCCGTCACCTCCTGGCCCACCCGGGTCTGCACCGTCCCCAGCAGGCCGGTGCGATGGCCGGCCGCCCGCAGTCCCGCCTCGACCAGGTACGCCGTCGTCGTCTTGCCGTTCGTCCCGGTGATCCCCACCAGCAGCAACCGCTCGCCCGGGTACCCGTAGACCCAGGCCGCGACCTCGCCGAGCACCGCGCGGGGGTCCGGCACGACCAGGACCGGCAGTCCCGCGTCGACCGCCTGGTCACGCCCGGCCTCGTCGGTGAGCACCGCGACGGCGCCGCGGACGGCCGCCTGCGCGCAGAACTGGGCCCCGTGCGCGTGGCTGCCCGGCAGGGCCGCGTACAGGTCACCGGCGACGACCGACCGCGAGTCCAGCGCGACACCCGTCAGCCCGGTCGCGCCGCCCGAGGCGGCGTCGGGCTCGAGCCGGACCCCCATCAGCGTGGCCAGGTCGCCGAGCGGACGCGGCGGTACGACCGGGCGCGGCAGGCGCGCACCGTCAGCAGCGGGCACGGCGCGAGGCTACCCGGGTCAACGCGCCCACAGCCGCATCCGGGGGGCCACCGAGCCGGTGGGCGGGATGTCCAGGCTCTGCAGGGCGAAGGACATCACGGTCTTGAAGACCGGGGCAGCGAGCGTGCCGCCGAAGTGGCCGTGCCGGGGGTTCTGCAGCACCACCGACACCACGAGCCTGGGGTGGTCGGCAGGGGCGAAGCCGATGAACGACGCCGTGTACCCGCGGTAGCAGCCGCAGTCCGGGTCGACGCGGTTGGCCGTGCCGGTCTTGCCGGCCACCCGGTAGCCGGCGATCTTGGCCCGCGGCGCCGTCCCGTCGTCGGAGACGACGCTCTCCAGCATCGCCCGGACCGTGGCCGCGGTCTGCGGGCTGACGACCCGGACCCGCTGGGCCGGCGGGGTGGAGGTGAAGGTGCCGTCCGGCCCGGTGGTGCCGGCGACCAGCGTCGGCTCCACGCGCACTCCGTCGTTGGCGATCGTGGCGTACACCGAGGTGGCCTGGACCGCGTTCAGCGACATGCCCTGGCCGAAGGCGAGGGTGGCGAACTGGGCCTTGGACCACCTGGACACGCGGGACAGGATGCCTCGGCTCTCGCCCGGGAACTGCAGGCCGGTCGGGTCACCCATCCCGAACGCCTTGAGGTAGGAGTACAGCTTCGCCTGGCCGATGGTGTCGGCGGCCTGGATCGCGCCGATGTTGCTGGACTTGGCCAGCACGCCCGTCAGCGTGAGGTGCCAGGTGCCGTGGCTGACGTCGTCGTGGAAGACGCGGCCCCCGCGCAGGATGCTGTTGGGCACGGTGATCACCGTCGTCGGCGTCATCGACTTCTCCTGGATCACCGCGGCCACCGTCATGACCTTGCTGGTGGAGCCCGGTTCGTACACCTCGGACAGGGCGCGGTTGCCGCGGTTGTCCACGGGGGCGGCCCCCGGGTCGGCGGGGCTGAAGCTCGGCGCCGTCGCCAGCGCGAGGATCGCCCCGGTCCGCGGGTCCATCACCACCACGGTGCCGCTGTCGGCGTCGGCGGCCCTGACCTCGGCGGACAGGGCGCGCTCGGCCGCCCACTGGATGTCGCGGTCGATGGTGAGCCGGACCGAGCTGCCGTCCACCGGGTCGCGCTGGCTCGACTGCGAGCTGGGGATCTCGCGGCCGCCGGCGCCGGCCTCGTAGGTGTCGACGCCGTCCGTCCCGGCCAGCAGCGCGTTGTCGGACAGCTCCAGGCCGCCCAGCCCTGAACCGTCCCGGCCGACGAAGCCGACGACGGCAGCGCCCAGCCCGCCCGCCGGGTACACGCGCCGGGTCGTGTCCTCCTTGAACAGACCGGGCAGGGCCATCGCCCGGACCTGGTCCCAGGCCTGCGGCGTCACCTGGCGGGCCACGTACGCGAAGCGCTTGGTGCCGGTCAGCTTCTGGACGATCTCACCCGCCGGCAGGTCCAGCACCGGGGCCAGCGCCATCGCCTCGCCGGCCGGGTCCGTGACGAGGGTCTGGTCGACGGTGACGTTCACCGCCGCGACCGACGTCGCGAGCACGACGCCGGCGTTGTCGGTGATGTTCCCCCGGGCCGCCGGCAGATCGACCGTGCGCAGCCGGCCGGCCTCGGCCCGGGCCGCGTACGAGGGCGCGTCCACCGCCTGCAGCTGCATCAGCCGCCCCATGAACAGGGACAGGACCAGGGCCAGGACCACGCCGCCGGCCCGCAACCGGCGGGACGGGTCGCTCAGCCGCAGCATCCGCGGTGGCCGGGGGGGTCGCGGGCGACGCTGAACGGAGACCGGGTGACGCGACGGCGCCGGCCGCGGACTGCGAGCGGGGGGTGGCTGCTGGCGCGCGGTGGCGGCCCGGGGCGTGGGCCTGGCGGGCTGCCCGGCGCGCGCGCGGGCCGACGTCGTCGCGCGGACCGGGGTGGCGCTGCGCCTCGCTGCGCCGGACGGCGGCTGGCGACGGGGCGGCCGGGACTGCGTCATCGCGTCCCCGCCGACGGGCGCGGCGAAGGCTTCGGGGCACCGCTGGGCTTGGTACCCGCGCTGGGCTTGGTACCCGCGCTCGGCTTGGCCGTGGCGGCCGGGACCGTCGGGCCGGCGGTCGCCGTCGCCGCGGCGGTGGCCGTGGCGGTACCGTGGCGGTCGACGTCGCCGGCGTCGTGGCGGCCGCCTGGGCGCCGGACGCGGGGCCGCCTGCGGGACGCCCAGGATCCTGCCGGTCTTCGGGTCGATGAACACCGGGTTGTGCGTGCCGACCATGCCCAGCGCGCTCGCCGCCGCGGCCAGCTGCTGCGGCGACTGCAGCAGCGCGACCTCCTGCTGGAGCTGCTGCTCCTGCTGGGCCAGCGCGTCCTGCCGCGCGGAGAGCTCGGACGTCGTGAACGAGCCCTGGGCCAGCAGCGTGTTGACCGCGAGCAGGCCGAGCAGGCCGGCGCCGAGCACGGCGGCGAGCAGCAGCACGAACGTTCCGGACGAAGCCTTGGTGCCGGCCGCGGGGACCAGCCGCAGCCGGGAACCGGCGTCGGGATCGCGCTGCGGCGACGGGGGCCGGGCCGCGCGGGCGGCCGGGACCGGGCCGGAAGCCGTGCTCACGCCGCCGCCCTGATCCGCTCGGCAGCACGCAGCCGTACCGACGCGGAGCGTGCGTTGGACTCCACCTCGGCTGCGGAGGCCGTCTCCGCTCCCCGGGTGAGCAGCCGCAGCCGTGGCTGCAAAGCCTCCGGGACGACCGGCAGGCCCGGCGGGGCCGTGCTCGCAGCCCCCGCGCCGAGCACCCGCTTGACCAGCCGGTCCTCCAGCGACTGGTACGACAGCACCACGATGCGCCCGCCGACCGCCAGCGCGGCCACGGCGGCAGGCAACGCGTGCTCGAGGGCCGCGAGCTCGCCGTTCACCTCGATGCGCAGCGCCTGGAAGGTCCGCTTGGCCGGATTGCCACCCGTGCGGCGGGTGGCCGCCGGGACGGCGGCGCGGATCAGGTCGGCCAGCCGGGCCGACCGCTCGAACGGCGCGTGCTCGCGCTCGGCGACCACCCGGTCGGCGATGCGCCGCGCGAACCGCTCCTCGCCGTACTCGCGCAGCACCCGCGCGAGGTCGGCGGCGGGGTAGGTGTTCAGCACGTCCGCCGCGGTGCGCCCGGTGCTCTGGTCCATGCGCATGTCCAGCGGCGCGTCCTGCGCGTACGCGAAGCCGCGCTCCGCCTCGTCCAGCTGCAGGCTGGACACCCCGAGGTCGAACAGGATGCCCTGCACCTGCGTGAGGCCGAGCCCGGCCAGGGTGTCCGGCAGCTCGTCGTACACCGCGTGCACGAACGTGGTACGGCCGGAGTACGCAGCGAGCCGTCGGCGGGACAGGTCCAGCGCCTGCGGGTCCCGGTCGAGCCCGACGACGTGCAGGTCGGGGAAGCTCTGCAGGAACGCCTCCGTGTGGCCGCCAAGGCCGAGCGTGGCGTCCACCAGCACGGCTCCCGGCGCGGTCACCGCGGGCGCGAGCAGCGCGACGCAGCGTTCGAGCAGGACCGGCACGTGCCGGTCGTTCGCAGCGGACACGGACCGGCTCAGCCCGCGCTGACCATGCGGACGACGGCGGCGACCATGACCACGACGCCGACGGTCGCCACCAGGGCGAGCAGGAACGCGAACAGCGTGCCGGCGGGGTCCAACGGGCCCTGGAACGCCAGGCCGTCGTACCACGCCGGCTCGGCCTCGGGCGCAAGCCCTGCGCTGGGATGTGTGACGCTGGCGCTCATCTCGACCCTCTCCTGCTGCGACGGCTCGCGGACCGTCGACCGACCTGCCTGCCCCTGCGTGTGCTCGTGTGCATGTGCTCGTGTGCCGCCAGGTCCCCAACCGCTCCCGGGAAGCCGCCTGGCACCGGGGAAGGTGAGTCAGGAGGAGAAGCGGGTGGAGACCTCGCGCCACACGTGTGCCGTCACATCAGCCCGGGCAGCACCTCCTCGGACAGGTCGGCGAACTGCGGCTCCTGCGCCGCCAGGTACGTCTCCCAGGTCGGGCGGTCCCAGATCTCCAGCCGCGTGTTCGCGCCGATGACCACGACGTCGCGGTCCAGCCCCGCGTACGTGCGCAGCCCGGCCGGGATCATCACGCGGCCCTGCTTGTCCGCGGTCTCGTCGCTGGCGCCGGCGAACAGGACGCGCATGTAGTCACGGCCGGCCTTGCTGGTCACCGGTGCGGCCGACATCCGCTCGGTCATCGCGGCGAACTCGGCGGCCGGGAACACGTACAGGCAGCGCTCCTGCCCCTTCGTGATCACCAGGCCTCCCGCCAGCTCGTCGCGGAACTTCGCCGGCAGGAACAGCCGGCCCTTCTCGTCGAGCCGTGGTTGGTGGGTGCCCAGGAACACGGCCCCACCTCCCGACCCCGGTCTCGACCCCTCGGCTCCAGTGCGCGCCACAGTACTCCACAACACTCCACCGTCAACCCCGAAACGCTCCCATTCCGGACGGGCCGCCGGAGCGCCCTGCGCGTCCGTGCAGGTCAGCACCGGTGGAGCGCCGTGGAGCGTCGCACCGTGCCCGGCCTGCCTGTCGCCCTCCCCCCGCCTCCGACTGGTGCGCGCGTCCTGGGCCTACCGGGCCGGCCGAAGGCCCAAGACGCGCGCACCAGTCGGGAACCGGGGAGGGCGGGGCGGTCGGGTGGAGGGCGGTGGAGGGCGCCGCCGGATCGCGGTTCGCCTGTGGGCTGCCCACGGCACGCCCGTCCGTGTTCTCATGAGTGCATGACGACGGAGACGACCTCGGACGCCATCGGACTGGACGCCCTGGGCGTGTCCGCCGCGCGCATCCGGGCAGCGGTCGAGACGGTGATCGAGGGCAAGCCTGACGTCGTCAGGCTGGCCTTGACGGTCCTGCTCGCCGAGGGGCACCTGCTCATCGAGGACGTGCCCGGAGTCGGCAAGACGATGCTCGCCAAGTCGCTGGCGCGCGCCCTCGACTGCCCGGTCCGCCGCATCCAGTTCACGCCGGACCTGCTGCCCAGCGACGTCACCGGGGTGTCCGTCTACAACCAGGAGAACCGCGAGTTCGAGTTCAAGCCCGGCGCCATCTTCGCCAACATCGTCGTCGGCGACGAGATCAACCGCGCCTCGCCCAAGACGCAGTCGGCGCTGCTGGAGTGCATGGAAGAGCGCCAGGTCACCGTCGACGGCACGACGTACGTGCTGTCCGCGCCCTTCATGGTGATCGCGACCCAGAACCCGATCGAGATGGAGGGCACCTACCCGCTGCCCGAGGCGCAGCGCGACCGCTTCATGGCGCGCGTGTCGATGGGCTACCCGGACGGGCAGGCCGAGCTCGCGATGATCGACAGCCACGCGGCCGGCACCCCGCTCGACGACCTGGAGCCCGTCGCCGACGCGGCCGAGATCGTCCAGCTGATCGAGGTCGTGCAGCAGGTGCACGTCTCGCCGTCCGTCGGCCGCTACGCCGTGGCCCTGGTCGTCGGCGACCCGCACGTCCCCGGACCTGCGGCTGGGTGCCTCGCCGCGCGCGACCCTGCACCTGCTGCGCGCGGCCAAGGCCGCCGCGGCGCTGGACGACCGCGACTACGTGCTGCCCGACGACGTGCAGAAGCTCGCCGTGCCGGTGCTGGCCCACCGGCTCCTGGTCACCGCCGAGGCGCAGATCGCCCGCCGTGGTGCTCAGCAGATCGTGGCGGACATCGTGGCGCGGACCCCGCTGCCGGACGCTGGCTGAGGCGCCGGGCGACAGGCGACGGCATGCGACAGGCCCTGCGCGGGCTCACCACTCGTGGGCGGTGCTTCCTGGGGGCGGGAGGTGCGTCGGCGCTGTGCGCCCTGCTCTTCGGGCAGCGCGACCTGCTGCGGGTCGCGGTGCTGGTCGCGGCCCTCCCCCTGGTCAGCGCCGTCGTCGTCGCCAGGACCCGCTACCGCATCGCGTCCTCGCGCCGCCTGGAGCCTGCCCGGGCTCCGGTCGGCAGCGACGCGCGGGTCGTGCTGCGGCTGGAGAACGTGTCGCGGCTGCCGACCGGTCTGCTGCTCCTGGAGGACCGCATCCCGTACGTGCTGGGAGCGCGGCCGCGGTTCGTCCTCGACCGGGTCGAGCCCCGCGGCACGCGCGACGTCGCGTACTCGCTGCGCTCGGAGGTCCGGGGACGGTTCGCCCTCGGCCCGCTGTCGATCCGGCTGACCGACCCGTTCGGGATGTGCGAGCTCGTCCGTTCGTTCACCAGCACCGACGACGTTCGTCGTCACCCCGGTGGTCGAGACGCTGCCCGCGCTGCCGCTGGGCGGGGACTGGGCCGGCAGCGGCGAGTCCAAGGCCCGCTCGATCGCCTCTGCCGGCGAGGACGACGTCGTCACCCGCGAGTACCGCCGCGGGCGACGACCTGCGCCGCATCCACTGGCGGTCGACGGCGCACCGCGGCGAGCTCATGGTGCGCCGCGAGGAGCAGCCGTGGGAGAGCCGCGGCCTGCTGCTGCTGGACACCCGGGTGCACGGCGCACCGCGGCGACGGGCCCGCGTCGTCGTTCGAGGTGGCCGTGTCCGCGGCCGCTTCGCTCGGCGTGCACCTTGGCCGCTCCGGCTTCACCCTCGACCTGGTCACCGACGCCGGGCGCCGGATCACCGCCTCCCTGGCCGACCAGCGCGGCGAGCAGGAGGACACGCTGCTCGACGCGCTCGCGGTGGTCGAGCCGTCGACGAACCGGTCGCTGCAGCTGGCCGGCCCGGTGCTGCGGTCCGCCGGCGAAGGTCTGACCGTCGCGGTGCTCGGCGCGCTGACGGTCGACGAGGCGGCCGAGCTGGTGCGCTACCGGCACGGCGCCGGATCGGTGCTCGCGGTCGCCCTCGACGTGGAGAGCTGGCGGTCGGCGGCGGCCCGGGAACGCGCTCCGCGGGCGGACCCGTCCGATCCGGTGGCCGTGCTGCGCGGCGCGGGCTGGCGAGTGGTCACCCTCAGCGCGGGCCAGCGGCTCGCCGACGTCTGGCCGTACGTCGCGAGCTCGCCGGTCTCGTTCACGCTGGGCGTCGGAGCGGACGGCAGCGGCGCGGCCCCGAGCACGCCGAGCTGGGCGGCGGCACCGTGAGCGCCCGACCGCGGCTGACTTTCGTCGCCGCCCTGGCCACGCTCCTCGCCGCGCTCTCGCTGTCGAGCACGTTCGACGAGGGCAACTGGTTCTGGCCGGTCGTCGCCGCGATCGGCGCCGGGGCGGTGGGCTGCGCGCTCGGTCGGCGGATCGGGCTGCCCCGGCCGGTGGTGCCGCTGCTCGGCTTGGCCGCCGTCATCGTCACCGTCACGTGGCTGAACGCTCGCGACGTCGCAGTGTTCGGCTTCTTCCCCGGCCCGGGCGCGCTGCGAGTGCTCGACGACCTGGCCCAGACCGGGTTCCTGGGCATGCGCAAGTACGCCACCCCCGCGCCGACCGACCCCGGGCTCGTGCTCATCGCCGCCGCCGGTGCCGGCCTCGTCGCGGTCGTCGTGGACACCCTCGCCGTCACGTACCGCTCCGCGGCGATGGCCGGCGTCCCGTTGCTGCTGCTCTACGCGGTCCCGCTCACCGTCGTGCGCGGCGGCGTACCGGTGCTGCTGTTCGTCGCCGCGGCGGTCGGCTGGCTCGCCCTGATGCTCGCCGAAGGACGGGAACGGCTGTCCGGCTGGGGCCGCGCGCTGGGCCGGCGCTCGACCAAGGACGACGACCCGCTGACCCGCACCCCGCCCGACCCGCTCGGCGTCGTCGGCCGCCGCATCGGCGCGGCGGCGGTCGGTCTGGCGCTGGTCCTGCCCGCCCTCATGCCGTGGGCGGGCACGAGCCTGTTCAGGTCGTCGGGCGGTGCCGGCGGGGCCGGCACCACTGGCGGCGGCTCGTCCGTGACGAGGCTGAACCCCACGGTGCAGCTGGGTGGCTTCCTCACCCAGAAGTCCGAGGTCACGCTGCTGAAGTACACCAGCAGCGACACCAGCCCCGACTACTTCCGCGTCGTGACCCTGGACCGCTTCGACGGCACCGACTGGAAGCAGGCCCCGCAGCAGGCCGCCGGCGACGCGCGCCAGCTGCCCAGCACCTCGAGCCCGGACATCGAGGGCACCGACGTCAGCACGCAGATCAACATCCTCGGGCTCACCCAGGACTGGCTGCCGGTCCCCTACCCCGGTGGGTCCATCGAAGGCCTCACCGGACGCTGGGCCTACGACGGGACCACCATCGACGTGTTCCGCACCGGCGGGAGCACGACCCGCGGCCAGGCGTACACCGTGCAGAGCCGGCACCTGCAGCCGACCGTGGCGGAGCTGAAGAGCGCGCCGGCGGCCCCGGCCGAGCTCCAGAGCCGTTTCACCAAGCTGCCTGCTGGCATCCCCGCCTCGGTGCTCGCGCTGACGCGGCAGATCACCGGCCGGGCCGACAGCGCCTACGACAAGGCGCTGGCACTGCAGCAGTTCTTCATCGACCCCAAGGACAAGTTCACCTACACCACGTCGCCGCCCGCGTCCTCCGGCAACCCGCTGGTCTCGTTCCTGCGGAACCGGGCCGGGTTCTGCCAGCAGTTCGCCGGCGCGTTCGCCGTCATGGCCCGCCAGGCCGGCCTGCCGACTCGGATCGAGGTCGGGTTCACGCCGGGCTCGGCGCCGGACACCACGGGTACCCGCTCGGTGAGCAACCACAACGCGCACGCGTGGCCCGAGGTGTACTTCAGCGGCATCGGCTGGGTGCGGTTCGAGCCCACGGCGTCGGCTCCCCCCGGCGTGGCGCAGCCCGGCTACGCCCCGGCCCCCGGCTCGAACAACCCGACCGGCATCCTCGGTGCACCGGGGGCGAAGCCGCAGAACAAGCTCCAGCAGGACCTCGCCAACGACGCCGCGGGCCGTCGTCCCGGCAACGGCGACCTCGGCACATCCTCGACCGCCACCGCCGAGCCTGCGTCGTTCCCGTGGGCCCTGCTGCTGGGCGCGATCGCCGTCCTGCTCATGCTGCTGCCGGCGGTGGCGCGCGTCGTCCGGCGCCGGCGTCGGCTGCGCCCGCTCCCGGCGGCAGGGGCCGACGCCGCTGCCGTGCACGAGCAGGTTCGCCTCGCCTGGCTCGAGCTGTCCGACACCGCCCGCGACCTGCAGGACCCGTGGCCGGTGGCGCGCACACCGCGCCGTACCGCCGACTGGATCGCGGCGTCCGGCGTCCCCGCCGAGGTCGCCGCCGCGGCCTACCGGCTGGCCCGGGCGGTGGAGCGGTGCCGGTACGCCCGTGCCGGCGTCGACATCCTGGCCGGGGCCGACCCGGCCGCCGACGCGCGGACGGTGGCGGCGGCGATGGAGGCGGGAGCCGAACGGCGGGAGCGCTGGCGGGCCCGGTTCATCCCGGTGTCGGTACTGGCGCAGGTCTCCGAGCGGTTCGCGGACCTGCTGGACTGGATGGACGACTTCGGCGCCCGGCTGCGCGACCTGGTACGGCGTCCGTTCACCCGCCGGCGTGTGCCGGCCGACGGCTGAGCCGTCGACCCCGGCTCAGCGACCGTCGCCCTCGCGACGGCGGCGCCAGCGCTCTTCGAGACGGTCCATCATCCCGGGCTTGGGCGCCTTGTTCTTGCCCTTGCGTCCGCGCCCGGACGAGGGCTGGGCGAGCACGGTGTCCCCAGGCGCCGGAGCGCGCCGCCAGGAGCTGACCGCGAAGAACGCCGAGCCCAGCATGATCAGGAAGCCGAGGACGCTGAGCAGGACGGCCTTGCCAGCGATACCGACGGGCAGGAGGGCCAGACCCACCAGGACGCCGAACCCACCCAGGACAGCACGACGGCGGTAGCGGCCGCGCAGGTCGTGGCCCCGGAGCGTGGATGCGAACTTCGGGTCCTCGGCGTACAGCGCCCGCTCCATCTGCTCGAGCAATCGCTGCTCGTGCTCGGAGAGCGGCACGACTCCTCCTAGCGGGTGGTCACCCCCCGGTGACCGATGTCGACCCGACCAGCATAAGCAGGCATCGGTTCCGATGAAACCCGACTGAAGGAAACGTCCCGGTCACGGTCCTGCACCCGTCCGGTGAACGGGATCCTCCTGGCCGCGCTGCACCAGTGCCGCGGGACGGACGGCGCCCCGGCCGAACCGTCTCGCGGCCCGGTCCACAGCGGCGTCGGCGTCGCGCCAGCCGTGCTCGGGAGCACCCAGCACCAGCTGCTCCTCGACGGCGTCGGCGTCGAGGAGGCCCTCGACCCGGACACCCACGAGCCGCAGCCGGGCCCGGTCCAGACCCAGTGCGTCGTACAGGGACAGCGCCGTCGCGTAGATGTCCCTGGTGACGTCTGTGTGGTCGCGCATGGTCCGGGACCGGGTGATCGTCGTGAAGTCGGCGAACCGGATCTTGACCGACACCGTCCGACCGCGGTAGCCCTGCGCGCGGAGCCGGGAGCCCACCCGTTCGGACAGCCGCAGCAGCTCGCGGCGCACCACCTCGGGGTCGTCGACGTCTGTGCCGAACGTCTCTTCCGCGCCGACGGACTTGTCCGGCTCGTGCGGGACCACGGACCGCGGGTCACGCCCCCAGGCGAGGTCGGCGAGGTGACGACCCGCGGCCGGCCCGAGGGCGCGCTCGAGCGTGGCGACCGGTGTCCGGGCGAGGTCGCCGACCGTTCGCAGCCCCAGCCGGGTCAGCTGCTCCTCGGTGCGCTGGCCCACGCCCCACAGCGCACCCACCGGGAGCGGGTGCAGGAACTCGACGACGTGGTGCTGCGGGACGACCAGCAGGCCGTCCGGCTTGGCCCGGGTGGAGGCGAGCTTGGCGACGAACTTGGTGGTAGCCACCCCCACCGAGCAGGTGATCCCCTGCTCGTCGTAGACCCTGGCCCGGACCAGCTCCCCGACCGCCGCCGGCGGGCCGAGGCGGCGCACCGCCCCGGCGACGTCGAGGAACGCCTCGTCCAGGGCCAGCGGCTCGACCATCGGCGTGACGCCGCGGAAGATCTCCATCACCCCGGCCGAGACCTGGGCGTACCGGGCGTGGTCGGGCTCGATCACGGTGGCCTGCGGGCACATCCGCCGGGCCCTGGTCATGGGCATCGCCGAGTGCACCCCGAAGCGACGCGCCTCGTACGTCGCCGACAGCACGACGCCACGGTTGCCGCCCCCGCCGACGATCACCGGCGTGCCCCGCAGCTCGGGTCGGGCGAGCAACGACACCGAGGCGTAGAACGCGTCCATGTCGACATGCAGCACGGTGCAGCCGGTGTCGTCGCCCTGCCCGCGCTGGGGCTCGTCGGGACGGTGCAGCTGGCTGCGGCTCACCGTGGAACCACCGCGCACCCGACCCTGGTCGCCATGCCGGTCATCATGCCCCCGAGCTGCCGGGACTGGAGTGCCACAGCTTGCGTGGCGGGGTGCCCTTCTTGACGTCCTCGCCCGGAGTGCCGACATCGGCGTACGGGGACATCCGGAAGCCGCTGGGGTGCACCAGGACCCGCCGCTGGCCCATACCGCCCGCCCGGGTCCCGCCGCCGTCGCCGGGGACCGGCGCCATGACGGGACGGGTGGAGCGGGACCCGGCCGCGCCCTCGACGGCCCGCTCCAGCCCCGCCGCGTCGAGCTCGGGGACCGGTGCGTTCACCACGGCCCAGACGGCGTCCGGCCCCCCGCTCTCCCAGGCGGCGAACAGGCCGGACAGCTCCCACGCGCCGGTGGCCCGCACGCTGACGCCGCGCCGCCCCGTCCGCCGCAGGTGCCCGCGGACCACGAGCAGCCACGAGTGGAAGACCGTTGCGGCGTAAGGGCCCTGGGCATCCTCGAAGAAGGTGGCGTCGACCGGGCCGGTGGCGTCGTCGAGGGTCAGGAACACCACTCGACGCCCGGACCGGATCGGCGGGGTCTGGGTGGCGACCTTCACCCCGGCGACCATGACCTCGGCCTGGCTGCGGCGGCGCAGCAGGTCGCGCGAACGGGTCACCCCGAGGACCTCGAGGACCGGCTCGTAGAAGTCGACGACGTGTCGGCTCGCGTCCAGCCCCAGCACGTCGAGCTCGGCCCGGACCCGCTCGGCCCCCGTCATCTCGGGCAGGCCGGACGGCGACCGGCCCTCCTCGGGACCGAGGTCGAAGGCCAGCTGGACGTCGGGAGCCCGCACGACGGCCGGCGCCTGCGACTGGCGGGCCGCCGCCGCGACGACCGCCGCACCGTCGGCCATGTCCGCCGCGGAGTCCGCGGCCTGCGCCACGACGGCCCGCGACCCGCGCCGGGCCGGGCGATCCCACCGGTCCAGGTCGGCCACCTGCAGCAGCAGGTCGCGCCGGGTGACCTGGCCACGGCGCCGGACCGGGACCGGTGAGCCGATGCCGTACAACGAGTCGAACGCACCGGCCACCACCAGCCGCTCCACCACCGGGCGCGACACCCGGGCCCGGTGCCAGAAGTCCGACAGCGTGGAGTACGGCCGGCCGGCCACGACCCGGGCGACCTCGGCCGAGCTCATGCCTTTGACGTCGGACAGGGCGAGCCGGATGCCGTACGCGCGGCCGTCGGGCAGACCGCTGCCCGGCTCGGGCGCCGGACGTGGCGGGCTGCCGAGGATGCCGGGGGGCGGCTCGTCGTGGCGGCCGACCCGCTCGACCCGGTACTGCTCGTCGGAGGCGTTGACGTCCAGCGGCAGCACGCTGATCCCGAGCTGGCGGGCGTCGTCGAGGATCAGCCGCTTGGGGTACATGCCGGGGTCGTGGGTGAGCACCCCGGCCAGGAACGCGGCCGGGTGGTGCGCCTTGAGCCAGGCCGAGTGGTACGTCGGGAGCGCGAACGCGGCGGCGTGCGCCTTGCAGAACCCGAACGAGGCGAACTCCCGCAGCACCGACCAGATCTTCTCGACCAGGCCGAGCGGGTACCCCTGTGCGAGCGCCCGCGGGTAGAACCACTCGCGGACCTCGGGCTGGGTGTCCGGCGAGCCGAGCGAGCGGCGCACCTCGTCGGCCTCGGCCAGCGTGCAGCCGGTCATGACGCTCAGGATCTTCAGCACCTGCTCGTGGAACACCACCACGCCGTAGGTCTCGGCCAGCGCCGGCTCGAGGTCGGGGTGGAAGTACTGCGGCGGCTCCCACCCCTGCCGGGCGCGCAGGAACGGCGTGACCATGTCGGACTTGACCGGGCCGGGCCGGAACAGCGAGATGTCGGTGATCAGGTCGTCGAAGGTCTCCGGGCCGAACTTGCCCACCAGCTCGCGCTGGCCCGGCGACTCGATCTGGAAGCAACCGAGCGTGTGCGTCGACCGGATCAGCTCGAAGGTCGCAGCGTCGTCGAGCGGGACGGCGTCGAGGTCGACCCCCACCCCGTCGACCCGCCGGACCTCCAGCACCGCCTGCGCCATCGACGACTGCATGCGGATGCCCAGGACGTCGAGCTTGAGCAGGCCGAGATCCTCGACGTCGTCCTTGTCGAACTGGCTCATCGGGAACCCGAGCCAGCTCGCCTCGACGGCGGTGCGGTCGAGCAGGGTGCGGTCGGACAGCAGCACTCCGCACGGGTGCAGGGCGACGTGCCGCGGCAGGCCGTCCAACCGCTCCACGAGGGCGAACATGCGGTCCAGCCCGGACGAGCCGATGCGGCTGGCCCGCAGCTCGGGCAGGTCGGCGAGCGCGGCCCGGGCGTCCCGGGCACGGATGTGCGGGAACGCCTTGGCCAGCGCGTCGATCTCGCCGGGCGGCAGGCCCAGCGCCGCACCGACGTCCCGGACCGCGTGCCGCACCCGGTAGGTGTCCATCATCGACACGCACGCACAGCGGTCACCGCCGAAGCGCTCGAGGATCCGCTCGTACACCTCGGTGCGGCGGGCCGACTCGACGTCGACATCGATGTCCGGCAGCGCCCGCCGCAGCGGGGACAGGAACCGCTCCATGAGCAGGCCGTGCGCGAGCGGGTCGACCCCGCTGATGCCGAGCAGGTAGTTGACCAGGCTGCCCGCGCCCGACCCGCGGGCGGCGACCCGCACCTGCATGGCGCGGATGAGGTCGACGACCTCGGCGACGGTGAGGAAGTACGTGGCGTAGCCGAGCCGGGCGACGACGTCGAGCTCTTCGTCGAGACGGTCCAGGACGTGCCCGCCGGGAGCCGATCCGTACCGGCCACCGAGCGCGCCCTCGCAACGGCGGCGCAGCAGCGCCTGGGCCGCGACGGCGTCGTCGGCCGGTCGGCTGCTGCGGGCACCGGCCCCGGCCACCGGGTCGACGACCTCCAGCTCGGGAAGGAACACCGAGCCCAGGCCGAGGTCGGCGTACGGGTCGAGGACGCACCGCTGGGCGAGCGCCCGGGTGGCCTCGAGGAGGGCACCGCCGGCCGTACGCCCGGTGCCGGTGCCGGTGCCGACGCCGGCGAGGCGGGCCACCTCGGCGGCCACGTCGGCCATCTGCACGCCGGACTTCAGGTGCCCCTCGGCGTTGGGCCGGTCGACGTGGCGCAGGTCGAGCGCGACCAGCCGGCGGGCGGCGTCCAGGACATCGGCCGTGACGGCCTGGTCCCGGTCTGCGTACCGGACGGCGTTGGTGAGCACGGCGGTCATGGCGTGGTCGCGGGCGAAACCGAGCATGCGGGCGGCGAGCGCCCTCGACAGGGCGGCGGGGTCGCCCTCGGCCGTGCCGTAGTGGCAGACGAGCTCGACCACGAGCTGACCGGGGTCGACGACCTCGCGCCAGGCGTCCAGCGCCCGGCGGGCGAGGTCGGGACGACGCACGGCGAGAGCGCGGCCGAGCTCGCCGGCGGGGCCGAGCAGGACCATCAGGTGGCCACCGGCCGCATGCTCGGCGACCTGGGCGACAGTCGTGACCGGGCGGCCGCGCTCACCGCCGAGATGGGTCGCCGAGACCAGCCGGTTGAGCGCGGCCCAGCCGGACTTCCCCCGGGCGAGGACGACCACCCGGGCGTGCCGCGGGTCGACCGAGCTGCCGCCGCGCGCGGGCGTCCGACGCGGTCTTGCCCCCGCAGCCCCCGGGCCGACCGGGACCGGTCCCACCCTGTCGAGCGCGCCGGTCGGGGCGACGGCGAGGTCGACGCCGAGGACCGGCCGCACGCCGGCGGTGATGCACGCCTTGACGAACTTCACCGCGCCGTACACACCGTCGCGGTCGGTGAGCGCGAGCACGTCCTGGCCGTGCTCGGCAGCGCGCACCACCAGGGCTTCGGGGTGGCTGGCGCCGTAGCGCAGCGAGTACCCGGAGGCGACGTGGAGATGGGGGAAGGGGTCGGTGGGCACGGTCGGCTGGGCCAGTGGTCGGGACGGCGGCGGATGCGGGGGCGGCGACGGGATCAGCCGACGAGCGGGAAGGCGGACTGGTGCGGCAGGCCCAGCGTGGCCTCGACGAGCCCGACGAACGAGGCTGCGTCGCGCAGGAGGTCGTCACCCTCGCGGACCGTCACCGCGCTCGGCAGCCCGGCCTCGGCGGCGGCCCGCTTGCCGGCACCGGCCGCGAAGAAGGCGGCCCACTCCCCCAGCTCGGGGGCCACCTCGGGCAGCACCACCCACACGCTGCGCGGTCCACGCCGGGCGCTGCCCGGACGGACCCGGCAGGCGAGCACCGCCGCAGCGGCACGCAGGGCCGCCAGGTGCGCGGCCGCGTAACGTTCGCCGGCGGTGCGGGCCGTGACGGCCTCGGCCAGCCCGTGACGGGCGATCTCGAGCAGCTCGTGCGAGGCCGCGGGAACCGGTGCACCCGCGGAGCGCCGGACGTGTTCGACAGGCATCGTTCCTCCGTCAGTCATGGGCGCGGGCGAGCGTCCAGGAAGCGGCGGCCTCGTCGTAGGCCAGGTCGTAGACGCCGGCGGAGCTCGTGCGGCCGGCATGGGCCTCGACGCGCCAGACCTCGCGGCCGTGCTCGTCGACGCGGGCCGGGAGCCCGTCGGGGAGCCTCGCCCGCCACCACGCGCCGACCTCGACCCAGTGCGCGAGCACCCCGCGCACGACGTAGAGCCGCCCTCGCCACAGGAACTGGCTGGGTCTGGTGCCGTCACGCTCGCGCCGCACGTCAACGACGTCGCGCACCGGGTCGTCGTACCGCCGGGACATCGTCGGCCACGCTCCTCCGCTCGGTCCAGGTACGGGCGGCCGCCACGCACCAGGTCGCCGGGGGGAAGACGGACGACCAACCGGAGGCCGGCCCCCGGGACCGGCGCTTCCCCACGCCTGCCCCGGGGCCGACGGTTCCGTCCGGGACCGTGGGGGTCGAGGTCCACGGCCCCGAACGGGGCTCCGGAACCCCGGACGGACCGCGAGACCCGACCGGGACCTGTTCATTCGAACACCTGTTCGAACAGACCGTCACAGTACCGCCCCCCTCCGACAACCCGTCAAGAGGCCGGCCGGACCGGCGTCGACGCCGACCTCGGCGCCGTCCCGGACCGGGGCCGCTAGCCTCCCGCCATGTCGCTGGACCACCCCACCGTCCGCCGGGTCGCGCTGGCCCTGCAGGCGACCGGCGCCACCGGCGAACCGATCGCGCTGGTCGACGCCGCGCCCACGGCCGCCACCGCCGCCGCCCAGCTCGGCTGCGACGTCGGCGCCATCGCGAACTCCCTGGTGTTCGACGCGGACGGGCACCCTCTGCTGGTCATGACCTCCGGCGCGCACCGCGTGGACACCGGCCGGGTCGCCGACCTCATCGGAGTGCAGCGGCTCGGCCGTGCCGACGCGGACTTCGTGCGCAAGCACACCGGGATGGCCATCGGCGGTGTCGCGCCGGTCGGACACCCCCGGCCGATCCGCACGATCGTCGACGTCGCGCTCGCCCGGTACGACGTGGTGTGGGCCGCAGCCGGCCACCCGCACACGGTGTTCCCCACGACGTACGACGAGCTGCTGCGGATCACCGCCGGGACTCCCGCCGAGGTCGACTGAACCGGTGACCGTCGACCTGGTCCCCGAGCTGGTGACGTTGCACGTGTGGGGCGTCCCGGCCGGGAAGGTGCCCTCGGCCCTGGCGGCGATGGCGTTCGAGCGGCGCGCGGTGAGCAGGTCGGCCGACCTCACGTTCTACAAGCTGCTGGGCACCGGCGCCGCCCACACGTTCACGGTCCGCGACGCCGACCCGCGCCACTGGGCGCTGCTGGCCTGCTGGTCGGACCCGCGCGCGGTCGAGGCGTTCGAACGCTCGCCGGTCGCCCGCGGCTGGGACGCACGGGCAGCCGCCGGGGAGGGCGGCGAACGGCTCCGGGTCCTGATGCGCCCCCTGGCCAGCAAGGGCCGGTGGTCCGGCCGCGCGCCGTTCGGCGACCCGCACCCGCAGCCGTACGACGGGCCGGTGGCCGCCGTCACCCGGGCCAGGCTGCGCGCCAGCCGGACGATCACGTTCTGGCGCGCGGTCCCCCCGGTGAGCACGCGCCTGGCCGCCTCGCCGGGTCTGCGGCTGGCCCTGGGCATCGGGGAGGCGCCGTTGGGGCTGCAAGGAACCTTCTCGCTGTGGGACTCGCCCGGTGCCTTGCGCGCCTTCGCGTACGAGTCGCCCGAACACCTCGAAGCGGTGCGCCGGACGAAGAGCGTCGGCTGGTACAGCGAAGAGCTGTTCGCCCGCCTGGCCGTGCTCGAGGCGCACGGCTCGCTCGGCGGGATCCGGCCCGGGGACGTCACCTAGGCTGACGCCCGTGCCCGACCAGCCCCGCCGCGCGTCCTCGCGGGCCGACCCACCCACCGCGGTGCCGGCCCGATGAGCCTGCGCGTCTACACCGGTCCGCACACCGACCGGCGGCGGGGCCGCAGCCCGCTGCTGCTCGCACTGCCCTGGCTGCTCGCCGTGCTCACGATCGGTCTACAGATCGCGTACCCGCTGGTGCACGGGACGGCGCGCCGCGACCTCACTGTCGCGATCGTCGTCGTGTTCTTCTGCGCCAGCGTCTCGCACGCCCTGGTGTGGCGCGGGACGGCGTGGACGCTGGGGTTCTGCGTGCTCACCGTCGGCGGCGGCCTGCTCGTCGAGGCGGTCGGGCTGCGCACCGGTCTGCCGTTCGGGGACTACACCTACTCGGGGACGCTGACACGCACGGTCTTCGGCGTGCCGTGGGTCGTGCCGCTCGCCTGGGCGATGGTCGCGTACCCCAGCCTGGTGCTGGCCCGGCGGCTGACCCGGTCGGCGCTGCTCGTACCGCTGGCCGGTGGTCTCGCGCTCGCCGGCTGGGACCTGTTCCTGGACCCGATGATGACCGCTGAGGGCTACTGGCGCTTCGCCGGCATCTCGTACCCGCTGCCGCACGTCCCGCTGGTGCCCGGCGTCAACTACCTGGGTTGGCTCGTCGCCGCCGTGGTGATGATGGCGCTGCTGGACCGGCTGCCGTACCGGGTGGCGCCGGACGGGCAGCCCGCGCTGCTGTTCTTCTGGACCTACCTGTCTTCGATGGTCGCGAACGCCTTCTTCTTCCACCGTCCGTGGGTGGCGCTGTACGGCGGGATCGCGATGGGCGTCGTCGCCGTGCCCTACGCGTGGGCGTTGTGGGTCGGTCGCGACTGACCGCGGCGCCCCGGGCGGTGGTCCGCACGCTCGTCGCCACCGGTTCCGCCGCCGCCGTCGCGGGCACCGTGCACGCCGCGCACAACCTGCGCCGGCTGCGCGTGCCGGACCCCGCGCCGGGCATCCTGGCCGAACGCGTTTCGGTCCTGCTGCCGGTGCGCGACGAAGCCGAGAGCGTCCGGCGCTGCCTGCTCGCGGTGCTCGCCTCGACCGGCGTGCCGCAGCTCGAGGTGCTGGTGCTCGACGACGGTTCCAGCGACGGCACTGCGGACGTCGTGCGCACAGTCGCCGCGCGGGACGAGCGGGTCCGCCTGCTCGACCCGGTCGAGGACGACGAGCCGCCGCCGGGCTGGCTCGGCAAGCCCTGGGCCTGCGCCCGGCTCGCCCGCGCGGCGTCGGGGACCGCTCTCGTCTTCGTCGACGCCGACGTCGTGATGGCCCCGACCGGGCTCGCGGCGACCGTGCAGCTGCTGCGGGACACCGGCCTGGACCTCGTCTCGCCGTACCCGCGGCAGGACGCCGTGACCGCCTCCGAGCGGCTCGTGCAGCCGTTGCTGCAGTGGTCGTGGCTGACCACGCTCGCACTGCGACCGGCCGAACGTTCCACGCGCCCGAGCACCGCCGTGGCCAACGGTCAGCTGCTCGCCGTCGATGCCGCCGCGTACCGCAGCTGCGGCGGTCACGGCGCGCCGTCGGTGCGCGCCGCGGTGCTCGACGACATCGAGCTGCTGCGCGCCGTCAAGAGGTCGGGCGGGCGCGGTGGCGTGGCCGACGGGACGCGGGTCGCGAGGTGCCGCATGTACGACGGATGGCCGGCGCTGCGGGCCGGCTACGCCAAGTCGCTGTGGACCGCGTTCGGGTCGCCGGCCGGCGGGCTCGCGGTCGCCGGAGCCGTGTCCGTCGTGTACGTGCTGCCCGCGCTCGCTGCGGCAGCGGGCTCGCCGGTCGGCGTTCTCGGCTACGCAGCCGGCGTGACCGGCCGAGTGCTCGTCGGCCGCCGCGTGGGCAGCCGGGTCTGGCCGGACGCGTTCGCGCACCCGCTGTCCGTCGCCACGTTCAGCTTCCTCGTGGTCGACTCGGTCCGCCGTCGTCGTGCCGGCTCGCTCACGTGGAAGGGACGGCCGCTGCCGTGAGCCGCGTCGTGGTGGTCGGCGCGGGCATGGGCGGGATGGCGGTCGCCGCGCGGCTCGCCGCGCAGGGGCACGCGGTCACCGTGCTGGAGCAGGCCGCGACCCACGGTGGCAAGGTCGGCCGCCTCGAGCGGGACGGTTTCGTGTTCGACACCGGCCCGTCCGTGCTGACGCTGCCCGCCGTCTACCGCGACCTGTTCCTCAAGACCGCGGTCTCGCGCCGCGACGCGGCGCTGGAGGACAACGTCGGGCTCGTCCCGGTCGAGCCGGCGTTCGCCTACACCTTCGCCGACGGCACCCGCGTCGAGATCCCCGACGCGTCCAGGCCGGCGATCCGCGCCGCACTCGACGACGCGCTGGGCGGGGACGCCGGGGCCCAGTGGACGGCCCTCGTCGACCACGCCGCACGGGTGTGGGACGTCACCCGCGTACCGTTCCTGACCAGTCCGCTGCCGTCCCCCACCGTCCTGCTGCGCCAGTCGCTGCGGCTGCGCGACCTGCGCACCGTCGCACCGTTCACGTCGCTGCGGGCCCTGGGCCGGCGGTACCTCACCGACCCGCGGCTGCAGGCGATGCTCGACCGGTACGCCACCTACTCGGGGTCGGACCCGCGGCTCGCCCCCGCCGCGCTGTGCGTGATCCCGTACGTCGAGCAGACCTTCGGCGTGTGGCACGTCGAGGGCGGCCTGCGCGCGCTGGCCGACGCGGTGCACCGGCGCTGCGAGCAGCGCGGCGTCGCGTTCCGCTTCGGGGCGGACGTCGCTGCGGTCGACCTGGATGCCGGGCACGTGAGCGGCGTACGCCTGGCCGACGGTGAGGCCGTGGCTGCCGACGTCGTCGTCGCCGACGTCGACGCGCGGCACCTGTTCGCGGACCTGCTGCCCGCCGCCGTGGGCCGACCCGCCTTGCGCCGGCTGGACCGTGCCGCCCCTTCCCTTGCCGGGTTCACCCTTCAGCTCGCGCTGCGCGGCCGCACCCCCGGCCTGCGCCACCACAACGTGCTCTTCCCGGACGACTACGACGCGGAGTTCGACGCAGTCTTCGGTGCCACCCCCGCGCCGGTGCCCGACCCCGCCGTCTACGTGTGCGCTCCCGACGACGCCCGGATGCGCCCGGACGACGGCCACGAGTCCTGGTTCGTCCTGGTCAACGCGCCCCGGCACGAACCGGACCGGGCCGACGGCCGCGGGGTCGACTGGACCGCGCCCGGCCTCGCCGAGCGGTACGCGGCCACGGTCCTGGACGTGCTGGCCCGGCGCGGGCTGGACGCGCGCGAGCGGCTGCTGTGGTCGGTCGCCCGTACGCCCGCCGACCTGGCCCGCGACACCCGCTCCCCAGGCGGCGCGATCTACGGCTCGTCGTCCAACGGCGCCCGGGCGGCGTTCCGGCGCCCGTCGAACGTCGGCCCGGTGCCGGGACTCTTCCTGGTCGGCGGGTCGGCGCATCCCGGCGGCGGCCTGCCGCTGGTCGGCCTGTCGGCCGAGATCGTCGCGGGGCTCGTCGGCCCGGCCTGAGCGGCGGGTCGTGGGGCGGCGGGCAGCGGCCGGCAGCCGCAGCTAGCGCCGGGCGAGCACCCGCTCGTGGCCCTCGCGCACCTCGACGAGGGTGCGGACGGCGGTCCAGAGCGATCCGTCCTCGGGGCCGACGCCGAGCAGGGCCGCGGCTTCCACGGTCTGGTGCTGGGCGGTTCGGAGCAGGTCGCAGGCACGCTTGATGTCGCGCCGGGAGGGCAGGTGCGGCGTAGTCACGGGGGCGCTCTTCTGTGAGGGGTCGCCAGGTGGGACTCGCGCCCGTCCGGTCCGGTTCCGGCCCGGCCGATGTGCGCTCGGTCACACCGCGTGCTGGCTCACACCGCACGGTCCGCCCTTCCGGCTCATCCGACCGGGGTCATCCACCCGGGTCCACCAGCTCCGCGTGTGCAGCCCGCACCGGGACCGGCAACGTGGCTGTCTGCACGACCGGCGCGCCGTCGACGGCGAACGGCCCGGACCCGTCCACCCAGAACTGCCCCTGCCAGGTCGTGGTGACCAGGACGACGAACTCGGCCGCCGAGGCGTAGGCGTGCCCGACCGAGACGTCCGGCCAGGGCCCGCCGGGCCGGACGGTCCGCAGTGAACGGCCGTCGCCGAACTCCCACGTCCAGGTGGCGGTCGCGGACAGCGCGACGCGGTGACCGGCCAGGGGGAACGTCGGGCGCCCGATGGAGCCGGCCTGACCGGCAGCGAAGACGACCGGGACGTTCACGATGCCGAAGCCGCGCGGCTGGAAGGCCGGCCGCAACGCGGGCACCAGGCGGACGAAGCGGTCGCGGACCCCGGGCACCAGGGCGGCCGGTTGGAGCGGGACGCCCGGGACGGCGCAGAACGCACCGACCCGCCGGGCGACTGGTTCACCGGGCCGCTGCAGGAGCAGCGCCATCCGCAGCTGCGGCGGCGGGCAGGTCCCGAGCGCACCCGGACACACGACCCCACCGGTCGCCCCAGGTCGCTGACACGCCGGCTCGAGCGTCCACAGGCAGCCGTCGCAGTGCGCCGCCATGACGGGCAGACCCGCCGGGACCGGTCGCGAGCCGGGTGGGATCAACAGGCTTCCGACGTACTGGCCGGGACCGGTGCCCACCTCGCAGCCCGGGCAGCCCGATCCCGCTGCCGGCCGCACGGACAGCACCGAGAGCACGGACAGCAGACCGAGCAGCAGCCCGGCCAGGACGCGCACGCGACGAAGAGCCATGGCGGGAACCTAGGTCGGCCGCGCAGTCCTTCCACCGCCGTGCACATGTCCGACTCAGGACATGGCGCACATACGACACCGCGGCTGGACGACGCCAGGCGAGTCCAGCACAGTCACCGCGCATCCCCGTTCTCCCCGAACCAGCCCGCCAGGACACCGCGCCGGCTGACCGCGCGCAGCCGGCGCTCGGTCTGCCTGCGGACGGCCGCGGCGCTCACCACCACCATCCGGTCGCCGGTACGCACGCGGGTCGAGACGTCGGGCACGAGGGTCTCCCCGTCCCGGACGATCATGCTGACCATCGCCCCCCTCGGCAGCCGCAGGTCCGAGACGTACTCCCCCGCCAGCCGTGACCGCGGCGGCACCGGGACGTCGAGCAGCACCGCGCCCACCTCGTCCAGCGGTGCGGTCTCCACCGTCAGCTCACCGGACTCCTCCGGCGCAGAGACACCAAGCCGCCGCGCGAACCACGGCAGCGACGGCGCCTGGATCGCCGTGAACACGAGCACCAGCACGAAGGTCAGGTCGAACACGCGCGTCGCCCCGGCCGTCCCGGCCGCCAGCGGCACCGTCGCCAGCACGATCGGCACCGCACCGCGCAGCCCCGCCACCGAAAGGAAGCCCTGCTCGCGCCAGCGCACGCCGAACGGTGTCGCGCACAGCAGCACCGACAGCGGGCGGGCCACCAGGGTGAGCACCGCACCGGCCACCACAGCCGGCAGCACGGCGGACGGCAACCGGCTCGGTGTCGCGAGCAGGCCCAGCAGCGCGAACAGCCCGATCTGCGCGAGCCACGCGAGCCCCTCGGCGAAACCGAGCACCGCACGACGGTGCGGCAACCGCGAGGACCCCAGCAGCACCGCGCACACGTACACCGCGAGGAACCCGCTGGCGTGCGCGAGTGACGCGCCGCCGAAGGCCAGCGTCACCAGCGCCATCGAGGCCAGCGGGTACAGGCCGACCGCCGGCAGCGCCACCCGCGGCAACAGCCACCGACCGGCCATCCCGACGGCGTAGCCGATCACCGCGCCGGCGAGCAGCTCGTACCCGACGAGCAGCGCCACCTGCCAGGGCGCCTGCTGTGTCCAGTCGCCGGAGACGACCAGCGTCACCACCACCACGGCCGGTGCGTCGTTCAGGCCCGACTCGGCCTCCAGGATCGCGCTGATCCGGGGCCGCAGCCGCAGCCGCCGCAGCACCGAGAACACCGCGGCGGCGTCGGTCGAGGAGACCACGGCGCCGAGCAGGACGGCCGTACGCCAGTCCATCGAGAGCAGGAGGCGACCGGCGAAGGCCATGACGGCGATGCTGAGCAGGACGCCGACGGTCCCGAGCACCGTGGCGACGCCGATCACCGGGCGCACGGTGGACAGCCGGGTGGACAGCCCGCCCTCGGCGAGGATCACCGCCAGCGCCAGCAGCCCGAGGTCCCGGGTCAGGGCGGCATCGTCGAAGCGCACGCCGACGCCCGACTCGCCCAGGACCAGCCCGAGCCCGAGGAACAGCAGCAGGCCGGGGACGCCGATGCGCAGCGACAGACGTACGGCCAGTGCCCCGACCAGGATCACCAGGGCGCCGACGACCAGCGCGACCTGCAGGTCCCCGCCCATCCCTCAGCCGCCCACGATCAGACCGGTGGCACGGGACCGCGACCGGACAGACGCCGTGCCACCACCACGCAGAGCTGGGCCAGCCCGACGACGCCCAGCCCGACCCACAGCCAGGCCGCCCCGGTCACCCACCGGTCCGCGCCCGACCCCGACCACAGCTGCGCACCGTGGAACACTGCTGCGCCGAGCAGCCCGACCGACGTGACCACCACCCGGGTCGGGCGCTCCCAGACCGTGACCGTGCCGACGTCCCGCATCCCCGCCGCCGTGGCCCGCGCCCGTACGTACTCGTGCAGGAACATCAGCGTGCCGCCGCCGACGCAGACGGCGGCCGGCGCCCCGGCCTGCCACAGCACGACCAGGTAGAGCAGGTCGCTGCACCGGTCGACGACCGAGTCCAGGACGTTGCCGGCGGCGCTGGAGCGGTCGGTCATCACGGCCACCGCGCCGTCGAGGCTGTCGACCAGGCCGGACAGCAGCACCAGCGCGAAGGCCGCGTACAGCCAGGCGCCGCCGGATGCGGCCGCGGGCACCGCTGCCGCGGACAGGACCAGCCCGAGCAGCGTCACCGCGGAGGGCGCCACCCGCAGCGCGGCGAGCGGGCGCGCGCAGGCGTGCACCAGGACCAGCCAGCGCGAGACGAACGGCGAGGACGACGGGTCGTAGCCCCCGTGCAGGGCGGACCAGCGCGCGAAGTACTCCGCCCGCGTGGTCGCCACGTCAGCCCACCCGGGAGCCGGCGTCGGCCAGGCCGAGCAGCTCGTACACCTCGCGCGTGGCCGGGGAGCGGTTGAGCGTGTAGAAGTGCAGGCCCGGGGCGCCGCCGTCCAGCAGCGTGCGGCACAGCTCGGTGGCCACCTCGACGCCGATCGCCCGCACCGCCTCCGGGTCGTGCTCGACGCTCTGCAGCCGGGCGGCCAGGGCCGGCGGGACCGGGGTCCCGGCCAGCTCGGCGAACCGCCGGATCTGCGAGTAGTTGGTCACCGGCATGATCCCGGGCACCACCGGGATCGTGCAGCCGTGCCGCTGGGCGCGCTCGAGCAGCCGGAAGTAGTCGGCCGCGTCGAAGAAGAACTGCGTCACCGCGAACCGGGCGCCTGCATCGGCCTTACCGGCCAGCCGCAGCGCGTCCGTCTCCAGGTCGGGCGACTCGGGGTGACCCTGCGGGAAGGCGGCCACCCCTACGCAGAAGTCGCCGAGACCGGTGACCAGGCTGACCAGCTCGTCGGCGTGCTCCAGCCCGTCCTCGTGCGGCGTCCACTCGGTGCCCAGCCCCGTGGGCGGGTCACCGCGCAGCGCGAGGATGTTGCGCACGCCGGCCGCCGCGTACTGCCCGACCACCTGGCGCAGCTCGGCGACCGAGGACCCCACGCAGGTCAGGTGCCCGACCGGGGTCATGGTCGTCTCGGTCGCGATCCGCTCGGTGACCCGGACGGTGCGGTCCCGCTCGGACCCGCCGGCTCCGTAGGTCACCGACACGAACGCCGGCGCCAGCGACTCCAGCTGGCGCAGCGTCTGCCACAGTGCGCGCTCGCCCTCGTCGGTCTTGGGCGGGAAGAACTCGAACGAGTAGCAGAGCCCGGCCGCGAGCAGCTCGCTGACCGACCTGGACGGCCCGGACCGCGGGGTCGCGGCGGTCCGGCTCGGGCGTGCCATGCGGGCCATTGTGTCGGGTCCGGCAGCGCCGGACGTCGCCGGTCGGTGCGCGCCGCCGCCGGGCTGCCGGTCCGAGCCGGTGGCCGTACGCTCGACAGCGTGACGACCGCACCCCTGGAGGCCGAGGACCTCGGCGCCCGCGTGCAGCGGGCCCTCGACGCGTTCGTGGCCGCCCAGGCGGAGCGGCTGCACACCGTGAGCCCGGACCTGGACGCGTTCGTGGACATCGTCGCCGGCCTGCTCTCGGGCGGGAAGCGGCTGCGTCCTGCGTTCTGCTACTGGGGGTTCCGCGGGGCCGGCGCGCCGGACGGTGACGCCGTCGTACGCGCCGCCACCTCGCTCGAGCTGCTGCACGCCTGCGCCCTCATCCACGACGACGTGATGGACGGCTCCGACACCCGCCGCGGCCGTCCGGCGGCGCACCGGCGGTTCGCGCACCTGCACACCGCGGCCGGCTGGCTGGGCTCCGCCGACGCGTTCGGCACCGGCGGCGCGATCCTGCTCGGTGACCTGTGCCTGGCCTGGGCCGACCAGATGCTGTACGCATCCGGGCTGGACGACACGTCGCTGCGCGCGGCCAGGCCGGTGTTCGACGAGATGCGGACCGAGCTGATGGCGGGTCAGTACCTGGACCTGCTCGAGCAGGCCACCGGCACCGGATCGGTCGAGGGTGCGATGCGGGTGCTGCGCTACAAGAGCGCGAAGTACACCGTCGAGCGGCCCCTGCAGCTGGGTGCGGCGCTGGCCGGCGGGACGCAGGAGCTGCAGCGGGTTTACAGCGAGTACGGGCTGCCGCTGGGCGAGGCGTTCCAGCTGCGCGACGACGTGCTCGGGGTGTTCGGCGACCCGACCGAGACGGGCAAGCCCGCCGGGGACGACCTGCGCGAGGGCAAGCGGACCCTGCTGGTCGCGTTCGCACTCGCCGAGGCCTCGCCGGCCGGAGCGGCCGTGCTGCGTTCGCGGCTGGGCGACTCCGAGCTGGACGCCGCCGGCATCGACGACCTGCGCACGGTCATCATCACCAGCGGTGCGCTGGCCCGGATGGAAGACCTGATCGCCCTGCTGACCGGCCGGGCGCTGGCCGCCCTGGAGACGGCGCGGCCGGGGCTCGTGGCCGAGGCGGGCGCGTGGGCGCTGACCGAGCTCGCGCACGTCGCCACCGTCCGTACGGTCTAGCGCGTGCGCACGGTCGCCGGGCCGACCGACCACGTGGTCGTGGTGGGCGCGGGGCTGGCCGGCCTGTCCGCGGCGCTGCGGCTGGCGGGCGCCGGCCGTCAGGTCACGGTGCTCGAGCGCGAGCCGGTGCCGGGAGGGCGCAACGGGTTGCTCGAGCTGGGCGGCTACCGCTTCGACACCGGCCCGACGGTGCTCACCATGCCCGACCTCATCGCCGACGCCCTCGCCTGCGTGGGCGAAGAGCTCACGGACTGGCTGGACCTGCAGCCGGTGCGCCCGGCCTACCGCTCGTACTTCCCGGACGGGTCGGTGCTGGACGTGCGCACCGACGTCGAGGAGATGGCCGAGGAGGTCGCGCGGGTCTGCGGCCCGGACGAGGCCGCCGGCTACCGCCGCTACGTGGACTACGTGCGCGAGCTCTACCGCCTCCAGATGCGGCACTTCATCGACCGCAACGTCGACTCGCCGCTCGACCTGCTCACACCGCAGCTGGCCCGGCTCGCGGCGATGGGCGGGTTCCGCCGGCTCGCACCCACGGTCGGTCGGTTCCTTCGCGACCCGCGCACGCGACGGGTGTTCTCGTTCCAGTCGATGTACGCCGGGCTGTCGCCGTACGACGCGCTCGCGCTGTACGCCGTGATCGCGTACATGGACTCGGTCGCCGGTGTGTGGTTCCCGCGCGGCGGCATGCACGCGGTCCCGACCGCGCTGGCCGGCGCGGCGGTCAAGCACGGGGTCGACGTGCGGTACGGGTGCACGGTCGAGCGGGTCGAGCGGGTCGGCCGGCGGGCGAGCGCCGTCGTCACGACGGACGGCGAGCGCATCGGGTGCGACGTCGTCGTGCTGAACCCCGACCTGCCGGTGGCGCAGCGGTCGCTGCTCGGCCGCGAGCCGTGGTCGGTGCGACGGCTCCGGTACTCGCCGTCGTGCTTCCTGCTGCTGGCGGGCTCGACTGCGACATACACGCGCACGGCGCACCACAACATCCACTTCGGGGCGGCCTGGCGCCAGGTGTTCGACGAGGTCGTGCACCAGGAGGGGCTGATGTCGGACCCGTCGTTCCTGGTGACCAACCCCACGCTCGGCGACCCGGCCCTGGTGCCGACCGGGCGGCAGAGCTACTACGTCCTGTTCCCGACCCCCAACACCGGCGCCGGACTGGACTGGGCCACGCTCGGACCGCGCTACCGGGACCAGGTGGTGGCCACGCTGGAGGACCGCGGCTACACGGGCTTCGGCGCCGGGATCGAGGTCGAGCACGTCACCACCCCGCTGGACTGGCAGCGGCGCGGGCTCGAGCGCGGTGCCCCCTTCTCGGCGGCGCACACCCTCGGGCAGACCGGGCCGTTCCGGCCGCGCAACCTGTGGGGGGAGAACGTCGTCTTCGCCGGGTCCGGGACCACCCCCGGCGTCGGGGTCCCCATGGTGCTGGTCAGCGGGCGGCTGGCCGCCGAACGGGTGACCGGGCCGGACCCGGGCTACCGCTCCCGCGCCTGGCTCTGACGGTCCGTCCCACCCGCCGAGATCGCCGCTGTGAGGCTGTCGGGCGGACGGATACCCTGTCCCGGTGACCTTGCCCGTCCGCCGCCGCCGGCGCCGGACCGGGGCCGACGACCAGCCGCCCGAGCGGGCCGGAACCGCCCGCGCCAACGACGACAGGGTGATCGTGCTGCCGGACCGCACGCTGCCTGCGGGCGACCGCGCCCGCCGGCCCTACCCGGTCGAGGACGGGTCCGACCTGCTCCGGCAGTTCGCCTGGTCCGGGTTCGCCGGGTCGGTGCTCATCGCGCTGGGGGCGTTCGCCGCCGGCTGGGTGTCGCTGGCCTCCGGGATCGGCACGTTGCCGGTGCTCGGGACGATCCGGTCCAACCCCGGGTACACGCTCATCGGCAAGCTGGTCGTGATCGTCGGCGTCGCCCTGCTGGTGCAGGCCTGGCTGCGGCTCGGCCACACGATCCGGACCCGCCACGTCACGAACGGTCGGCTGCTGAACCGGCTCGCGCTGTGGTGGGGCGCACCGATGGCCCTCGCTCCGGTCCTGTTCAGCCGGGACGTCTACAGCTACATCGCGCAGAGCCGGCTGCTGCCGCACGGCCTCGACCCGTACGTCTACGGGACCGGCGTCTTCGACACCTACTTCACCGACGGCGCGGACTGGATCTGGAAGACGTCGCCGGCTCCGTACGGACCCCTGTGGTTGGGCCTGTCCTCGGGGGTGTACAAGATCACCGGAGCCGCCGCGGTCCCGTCGCTGCTGCTGTTCCGGCTGCTGGCCCTGCTGGGCCTGCTGCTGATCGCCGTCTACCTGCCGAGGCTGGCGCGCGCCTG
Organism: uncultured Actinomycetota bacterium; assembly: GCA_963849365.1. Taxonomy (GTDB): domain Bacteria; phylum Actinomycetota; class Actinomycetes; order Prado026; family Prado026; genus CAVQCJ01. Next base: position 402,826 of record CAWKHA010000003.1, on the reverse strand, counting down.
CGGGGTGGACGAGGCGAAGGCCATCTGGATCGGCCTGCTCAACCCGTTGATCTTCCTGCACTTCGTGTCGGCGGCCCACAACGACGCCCTGATGGTGGGGCTGCTGGTCGCGGGCATCACCCTCGCGTTGGAGAAGCGGCCGATCGCCGGGCTGGTCCTGGTCTCGCTGGCCGGTGCGGTGAAGGCCCCGGCGCTGCTCGGGCTGCCCTTCGTGGGCATCGCGTGGGCCGGCCCGTCGTCGACGTTCTGGCAACGCGTCCGCGCGTGGACGGCGTCGGCGCTCGTCGCGCTCGGCGTGTTCGTGCTCCTCGACCTCGTCACCGGGCTCAACTTCGGCTGGCTGTCGACGTTGGGCACGCCCGGCCAGGTACGCACCTGGCTGTCGCCGACGACCGCGTTGGGCATGACCACCGGCAACCTGCTGGACGCGGTCGGGCTGGGCTACCGCGTCGACGGCGCCGTCGACGCCTGGCGGGACGTCGGCGCCGTCATCACGGTGGGCATCGTCGTCTGGCTGGTGCTCACCGGGCACAGACGCTCACCCGCCCGCGGGCTGGGACTGTCGCTGCTGACGCTGGTGCTGCTCGGGCCGGTCATGCAGACCTGGTACCTGCTCTGGGGGCTGGTCGTGCTCGCAGGCGCCGGGCTGACCCGCAACGGGACACGCGCCGCGGTCCTCGTCAGCGTCGGGTTCACCGTCTTCGCCGTCGCCAACGCGGGCTCGACGGTCCCGACCAACATCTTCCTCGCCGACGGACCGGTCACGCTGCTCTCCGTGGCGGTGGTCGTGGCGCTGCTGCTGACCTCCCGGCGGACCAGGGCGGTGCTCCTGGAGGAGGCGCTGCCGTCCCCGGACTACCCGGTCGAGCCGTCCGGCAGCGGCGTGCCCCGCCCGGCCCCCGCCCCGGTCCCGACCCCGACTCCGACTCCGACCGGCAAGGCGCGGCCCGCCGGTTGACCCTAGGCGTCGGGCAGGTCCGTCTCCGGACCCGGGCCGACGAGCACGACGGCGCCGGGGACCTCGTCGTCCTTCCAGGCGACACACGCGTCGCGCATCACCTCGATCGCGCTGTCGAAGCCGTCCGGGTCCCCCTCGGCGAGCTCGCCCCAGCCCTGCCACACGACCAGGACGCCGGCCGGCTCGTCCCAGTCCAGCCCGCGCAGGCCCTGGTCCAGCCCCTCCCAGCTGCTGGCCAGCCGGCGGGGCAGGTCGAAGGCGTCCGAGCAGCGCTCCATGAACTCATCGCGCTCGCCGACCGACGTGCAGTCCAGCAGCACGTACCGCCATCCCGCGTCGTCGGCCGCGCGCTCGATGTCGAGCGGGCCGTCGTGACGCAGGACGCCGTGGCTCGCACCGGACAGGAGCCGGTCCACTGCGCTCTTCACCGTGCGCCTCCCGCCGCGTCGGACGCCTCGACGCATCGCATCCTGACAGAAGGTCGACGTGCGGCGGCAGGGGTGCGCTCCTAGGGTGGCCGGCGTGTGGGGATCGGAGCTGGACGCCGCGGGGATCACCGATCCCGGGCTGCGCGCGTCGTACACGCGGTGCCGGTCCCTGCACGCGCGGCACGGTCGGACGTACTTCCTGGCGACCCGGCTGCTCCCCCCCGCCAAGCGGCCTTACGTGCACGCGCTGTACGGCTTCGCCAGGTACGCGGACGAGATCGTCGACGACGTGGCGTCGCCGCTGACCGACCGGGAGAAGGCCGACCGCCTGCACCGCTGGGGCGAGGGCTTCCTCGCCGACGTCAAGGACGGGGCGAGCGACGACCAGGTGTGCCGAGCGGCGGTCGACACCGTGCGCCGCTGGGACATCCCGCTCGAGCACTTCGAGGCGTTCCTGGCCTCGATGGCGATGGACCTGAGCGTGACGCAGTACGAGACCTGGGCCGACCTGTACCGCTACGTCTACGGCTCGGCGGCGGTGGTCGGGCTGCAGATGGTCCCGGTGCTCGGCCCGCTGTCGAACGCGGCGTACGGGCCCGCGCAGGACCTCGGGCTGGCGTTCCAGCTCGCCAACTTCGTCCGCGACGTCGGCGAGGACCTGGACCGCGGGCGGGTCTACCTGCCGATGGAGGACCTGGCCCGCTTCGGGCTCGTCCGGGCCGATCTGGAGCGGCGCCGGGTGGACGACCGGGTCCGGGCGCTGCTGGCGTTCCAGGTCGCGCGGGTCCGCCGCCTGGCCGAGCAGGCACGCCCCGGCATCGCATTGCTCGAGCCGTCCTCACGGCCGTGCATCGAGGCCGCGCTGGTCCTGTACTGCGGGATCGCCGACGAGGTCGAGCGCAGCGGGTTCGAGGTGTTCGAGCGGCGCGCCAGCGTCCCCGTGCGCCGCCGGCTAGCAGTGGTCGCCCCGGCCTGGCTGCGAGCTGTCCGAGCCCGGCGGGCAAGCACGGTCTGAGGTCAGCCGGTCCGACGGCCGGCGGTCAGGCGTTCTCGACCACGTTCCCGTCGGTCACGGTGACCGGGACCTTGCTGAGCGACCTGGGCGCCGGGCCGCTCTTAACGGCGCCGGTGAAGGCGTCGTAGACCGAGCCGTGGCACGGGCAGTGGTACTCCGCACCGGCGGGCGCGACGGTGCACCCCATGTGCGTGCACTTGGAGCTGAACGCGACCACCTGCCCGGCGGTCGGCTGCGCGATCACGATCGACCCGGAGTCGTTGGCGGCCGACCCCCCGACCGGGACCTTGGTGAGCGGCGCCAGCACCGGCGCGCCACCGGAGGACGCGGCCGGGGTGCTGGCGCTCCCGGCCCCGGCGCCCCCGGAGCCCCCCGAGCTGCTGGACCCGCAGCCGGCCAGCGTGACGGCACCCACCGCTGCCGCGGCTGTCCCCGCGGCGAGCAGGGCTCGGCGGGACGGCTCGGTCGGCTGCGGTTCGGACTCGGACTGCTCGGGCACGGCTACCTCCGGTTGCGGTCGATCGGTCGTCGGTGTCAACGGTCGGCGTCGACGGGCCGTTCAGTTCCGGCACCCCGGTGGCTCACGTCTGCACCGGCAGGGCCAGCAGCACGCCGCCCGAAGCCGTGTCCACAAGGTCCACCCGGTCGATCGCGGGCAGCGCCGCGGCCACCGTCCCCTCCACGGTCGCCGGCCCTGGGTACTGGGCCCACCAGGTGGCCGCCGTCTGCCGGGTGCCGTCCTTGGTCACGACGACCACCGTGCAGCTGGTGCCCGCCCGGACGCCGGTGACCTTCAAGGTCACCGCGCTGCCCCAGGACGACGGGCCGAGGGTCACCTCGCCCGACACCCCGGACGTCGCGTCGGTCGCGCTGGCCCGGACCTGGCCGGCCGACGCCACCGCCTGCGTGTCGGAGCGGTGCAGGAGCACGACGGTCGTCGGCACCGCCAGCACGGCCACCGCAGCGACCGAGGCGGCGGCGACCGTCCAGACCCGCGCCCTCCGGCGCCGGCGTTCGGCGGCCGCGGCGGCCAGCAGCCGCTCCAGCAGCGCGTCCCCGGGTGGCGGCTCGTCCATCAGGCCGACCTGGGTCACCGCGCCGGCCAGGAGCCCCGGTAGCGGCAGCAGCCGGGTCACCTCGTCGCGGCACGTGTCGCAGCCGGCCAGGTGCGCCTCGACCTCGGGGTCGGGCGGACCTCCGGTGAGCAGCCGCACGGCGGCTTCCTCGCGTACCTGCTCGCAGGTCACGGCAGCACTCCTCGTTCCTCGCACGCCGCGCGCAGCGCGCGCAGCGCGTAGTAGGCCCGTGACTTGACTGTGCCCTGGGGCACCCCCAGCTCTCGGGCCGCGTCCGCAACCGAACGGTCGCGGTAGTACAGCTCGACGATCACCGCGCGGTGCTCGGGGCTGAGCGCACCGAGCGCGTCCGCCACCTCCCAGGCCGACAGCACCTGGTCGTACGCCGGCTCCTCCAGCGACCGTTCGCTGCCGGCCACCAGCTCGACCTCGTGCGGGCGTGATCGGCGGCGCCGCTCGCCGTCGATGACCAGATGTCGGGCCACCGTCAGCAGCCATGCGCGGACAGACGAGCCGTCCTTACGGCCCGTACGCAGCGCCTCGGGGTGCTGCCAGGCACGCAGCAGCGTCTCCTGGACCACGTCCTCGGCCCGGTTGGTGTCCCCTCCCACCAGCCGTCGCACATAGCCGAGCAGCACGCCCGCGTGCTCCGTGTAGAGCTCGCGCATGAGCTGCTCGTCGGTCGCCGAGAGCACACCCACGACCTCAGAACGTACGCCGCGGCCGTCCGGTTCACCCGCGCCGGCGGCTCCGGCGCGGCGGGCCCGCCGCCGGCTCCCGCTGGACCCCGCGCCGCCCCCAGAACACCCACCACGCCAGTGTCTGCACGATCAGCGCGAACCCGAACAGCAGGTCCTCGACCGGCGCGAAGGCCACCCGCGGACCGAGGACCGCTCCGGGGTCGTACCTGACGACGTCCAGCCCGGTGAGCACGCCGTTCACGGCCAGCTGGAAGGCGACCACGATGGCGTACGCGACCCAGAACGTCCGCCGGGTCACCACCCGGGTGCGCAGGACGACCAGGTCCAGCACCAGCGTCGCCGGCACCGCGAAGACCGCCAGTGCCGTGTAGGTCGGCCCGCCGCTCATGCGCCGGTCCGTCCGGGCCGGGCCGGGCCGCCCGCGGTCTCGTCCCCGCCCGGCCAGCCGCGGACCGCGCGCACGGCTTCGTACGCCAGCACCGAGCAGACCGGCACGACCACGAAGAACAGGACCTCCTCGAGCGGTACCCGGCCCGGGACCAGCACGCCTGTCGTCCGCGCGGGGTCGAAGGTCCACTGCCCGCGCGCGACCGCGTACAGGTCCCATCCGAAGAACACCGCGACGACCGGCGCCAGCGTGAGGAGCAGCCGGCGCCAGCGCCGGTACACGCGGGTACGGACCACCACCTCGAGCCATGCCGTCCCGAGCAGGCAGGCGGCCAGGACCGCCAGGTAGACGAGGTGGCTCACGCGCCGCCGCCGGCGCCGGCTACCATCGGCGGAGCGGGCTAGAAGCCCAGCGCCTGGGCGCGGCGGCGGACCTCGGTGCCCCGGTTCTCCCGCAGCGCGTCCACCGGCCGGCCGGGCAGCGAGTCGTCCACGGCGAACATCCAGCGCACCGCTTGCTCGTCGCTGTAGCGGGCGTCGGCCAGCAGCGTCAGCAGCCCTGGCAGACCCTTCACGACCCGGCCGTCCTGGAGCAGCAGCGCGGGCACCACGAGCACGCCGTCCCGGCGCAACGCGACGAGCTGGCGGTCGCGCAGCAGCTGGCGCACCTTCACCACGTCCAGGCCCAGCGACCCGGCCACGTCGGGGAGCGTCAACCAGTCGGTCACCAGGGCGGCCAGCGAGTCGGTCAGCACGTCCGCGGCAGGGTTCTCGGGCACCCGCCCAGCCTGCCACGTCGGCCGCCGCGGCGGGTGCCCGGCGCTGCCTCGCCTGTGGCGGGTGAGGCGCGCGGGGAACCGCGCGGTCCGGACGATCAGGACGCCGGCAGGTACCCTCGAACGGTGGACACGACCGTCGCCGACCCGTTGATCGGCCGTCTCGTCGACGGCCGGTACCGGATCGTGTCCAAGGTCGCGCGGGGCGGGATGGCCAGCGTGTACGAGGCCGTCGACACCCGGCTGGAGCGCCCGGTCGCGCTCAAGGTCATGCACCCCGGCCTCGCCGAGGACCAGGCCTTCGTGGCCCGGTTCATCCGCGAGGCCCGCTCCGCCGCACGGCTGTCCGACCCCGGCGTCGTGGCCGTGTACGACCAGGGCCGCGACGACGGCACCGGTCTGGTCTTCCTCGCGATGGAGCTGGTGCCCGGACGCACCCTGCGCGACGTGATCCGGTCCCGCGGGCGGCTCACCCCGCGCGAGGCCCTGGACGTGCTCGACCCGGTGCTGTCGGCCCTGGCCGCTGCGCACCGGGCCGGCATCGTCCACCGCGACGTCAAGCCGGAGAACGTCCTGCTGGCGGACGACGGGCGGGTGAAGGTGGCCGACTTCGGGCTGGCCCGCAGCTCGCTGGCGTCCGGCGCCGAGGCGTCCACCCAGGGCGTCGTGATGGGCACGGTCGCGTACCTGGCTCCGGAGCAGGTCGAGCGCGGCGTCGCCGACGCCCGCTCCGACGTCTACTCCGCGGGCATCCTGCTGTTCGAGATGCTCACGGGTGCCCCCCCGTACGCGGGCGACACCCCGATGTCGGTGGCGTACCAGCACGTCACCTCGGACGTGCCGGCGCCGTCGAGCCTGGTGCCCGGCCTGGCGCCGGGCCTGGACGAGCTCGTGCGCACGGCGACCGACCGCGACCCCGACGGCCGCCCGGCCGACGCCGGCGCCTTCCTCGCTCGGCTGCACAGCGTCCGGAGCACCCTCAGCGCCGCCCAGCTGGGCTACGCGCCAGCGGACGTCGACCTCACCGAGACCCTCGTCGTCCCGCTCCCGGGCGTGGCCGGCGCGGTCGGGATCAGCGCGCTCGCCATGGCCGGCAGCCACGCCACGTCCACCCTGTCGCCCGCGCAGCCCGTCGGGCCGCCCGGACGCGGGCCGAAGCCACCCTCCCCACCGGTCGTGGGCGGTCCCGGGCAGGTGCCCACGGCCGCCCGCGGGAACGGCAGCCGACGCGGCGCGACGATCGGGCTCGCCGTCCTGCTGGTGGTCGCGACGGTCCTCGGCATCGGCGGCTGGTACCTGGGCAGCGGCCGCTGGACGACCACCCCGTCCGTCGTCGGCCTCACCCAGCAGAAGGCCACCGAGACGCTCCAGAAGCAGGGCCTGCACGCTGCGGTCGGCGCGCCGCAGTTCAGCGAGACCGTCACGGCCGGGCTGGTGGTCACCACCGACCCGGCTCCCCGCGACCGCGTCGCCAAGAACGGCACCGTCACGCTGATCCTCTCCAAGGGTCCCGAGCGCTACGCCGTCCCGAAGGTGGCCGGCGACTCCGTCGACGACGCGACCGCCGCGCTCGAGGCGACCCACCTGAGTGTGGGGACGAAGACGACGGCGTACTCCGAGACGATCCCCGCCGGCAATGTCGTCTCGACCGTCCCGGCGGCCGGGACGCAGGTCAGGCGCGACACCGCGGTCCGCCTCGTGGTCAGCAAGGGGGTCTCGCCGGCGACGGTCCCGATCTTCGTGAAGCTGACGCTCGCCGCCGCCCAGAGCGCAGCGGGCAAGGCGCACGTGGTCCTGGACTCGTCCGCGCCCGGGCAGTACAGCACGACCGTGCCCAAGGGCTCGGTGCTCAGCCAGGGGACCAAAGCCGGGACCCAGGTCGCGCGCGGCACCACCGTGACCGTCGTGCTCTCACAGGGGCCACCGCTCGTCACGGTGCCGGACGTCTTCAAGATGGACCGCAACAAGGCCAAGAAGGTCCTCGAGAAGGCCGGGTTCAAGGTCGTGTTCTACGAGCCCTACTCGGTGACGCCGTTCAACCAGGTCGTCAGCGAGGACCCGGGCGGTGGCACCCAGGCACCGTTGGGGAGCACGGTCCGGCTCGGCATCTTCTGAGCCGGCCCTCGGGTCTACTTGCGGCGCATGGTCTTCATGGCGGCGGCCACGACCACGATGATCAGCACGATCCCGATCGCGAAGAGCCCTGGGATCCAGACGGCGCCCTGCACCGATGAAGTCATGGCGCGACCCTAGCGATGCCGGCCAGCAGCGCGGCGGTCCTCAGGGATGGACAGCTTGTCCACATGCTGGGAAGGGCGCGACAGCGACGCGAACCGTGCCTATCCTCGACCCGTGCGTACGGAGTGGTACTTCTACGGTTTTCCGCCCGGGGCTGCCGGGTGGGTGACCGGTGCCGCGCTGAGCGGCTGAGGAACCCACCGCACGACGAGCCCCGGAGACCCCGGGGCTCTTCTCATTCCAGGAGCAGGTCATGGTCGTGGTCATGTCGCCGGAGGCGACCCGCGAGGACGTCGCCCGAGTGGTGACCAAGGTCGAGGGTGCCGGCGGCGAGGCGTTCGTCAGCCGCGGCGTCACCCGAACGATCGTCGGGCTGGTGGGCGACGTCGACTCATTCGGCTCGCTCAACCTCGCGGGACTGCCGGGCGTGAGCAACGTCGTACGGATCAGCTCCCCGTTCAAGCTCGTCTCCCGGCAGCACCACCCGGACATGACCACCGTCTGGGTGGGCCCGCCCGAGCACGCGGTGCCGATCGGGCCGGACACCTTCACGCTCATCGCCGGGCCGTGCGCCGTCGAGACGGCGCAGCAGACGCTGGAGGCCGCGCAGATGGCGCAGGCCGCCGGGGCGACGCTGCTGCGGGGCGGAGCCTTCAAGCCCCGCACGTCTCCGTACGCCTTCCAGGGTCTGGGCGAGGCGGGCCTGCGGATCCTCGCCGACGTCCGCGCCGAGACCGGCATGCCCGTCGTCACCGAGGTGACCGACGTCGCCGACGTCGAGCTCGTCGCGTCGTACGCGGACATGCTGCAGGTAGGCACCCGCAACATGGCGAACTTCGCGCTGCTGCAGGCCGTCGGCCAGACCGGCATGCCGGTCATGCTCAAGCGCGGCATGACCGCGACCATCGAAGAGTGGCTGATGGCGGCCGAGTACGTCGCGCAGCGCGGCAACCTCGACATCGTCCTGTGCGAGCGCGGCATCCGGACCTACGAGACGTCCACCCGGAACACCCTCGACATCTCGGCGGTGCCGGTCGCGCACGGGCTGTCGCACCTGCCCGTCGTCGTGGACCCGTCGCACTCCGGCGGGCGCCGCGACCTGGTCGTCCCGCTGTCGCGAGCGGCGATCGCGGTCGGTGCGGACGGGATCATCGTCGACGTCCACCCGCGGCCCGAGGAGGCGCTGTGCGACGGGCCGCAGGCCCTCGTCAACGGCGACCTGCGCGCCCTGGCCGCCGCCGTCCGCCAGCTGCCGCCGCTGCTGGGCCGCCGGTCGGCGGCCGACGCGGTCAGAACGCCGTAGACACGCCGCGTTCGTGGTCGAGCAGCCACCGCTTGACCGGCAGCCCGTAGTAGTAGCCGCCCAGCGACCCGCCGGTCCGCACCACCCGGTGGCACGGGACGAACGGCGCCACGAGGTTGCGGGCGCAGGCCGTGCCGGCCGCGCGCACGGCCTGCGGGCGACCCGCCTTCGTCGCGAGCTCGGCGTACGACCAGGTCTGCCCGGCCGGGATCGTCCGCATCACCCGCCAGGCCTCCTGGGTGAACTCGCCCCCGGGCTGGCGCACCGGCACCCGGTCCAGCGCGTCGACGTCGCCCCCGAAGTACGCGCGGACGGCGTCCGTGACGGCACCGAGGTCGTCGCGGCGCACGACGCCGCGCTGCCGCAGCTCGGGGGCGAGCCGGCCGACCTGGTCCTCGATCGAGGTGAAGCCGGAGGCGACGACGGTGCCGGCCTCGGTGACGATGGCCAGCGGGCCGACCGGCGTGCCGACCTCGGTCGCCTCCAGGGGTGCTCCGGTCGTGCTGCTCATGCGGACTCCTCCATCCGGTCGCGGCCCACGCCGCCCGATCCGTACTCCTCGGTCATGTCGTTCCACAGGTGCAGCGCCCCGTAGGCGCGCCACGGCCGCCAGCGCTCCGGGTCGCCGCCGCGCGCGGCCAGCCGCCGCCGCAGCACCAGGTCCGTCCCCGGCCAGGCGTCGGGGTCGGCCAGCGCACGCATCGCGATGTACTCCGCGGTCCACGCCCCGACCCCGGGCAGAGCGGTCAGCCGGACGCGGGCCTCGTCGCGGTCCCCGCCCGGGTCCAGCACCAGACGGCCCTCGGCCACCTCGACGGCGAGCGCCCGGAGTGCGCGGACCCGGGCGCCGGTCAGTCCCAGGGCCGGGCCGACCAGGTCGGCCCCGGCGAGCGCCGAAGGCGTCGGGAAGGCGGAGCGCAGCGCACCGTCCGGCTCCTCCAGCGGCTCCCCGAACTCTTCGACGAGCCGCCCGGCCAGCGTGCGTGCGCCCGCGACCGAGACCTGCTGGCCGACGACCGCGCGGACCGCGAGCTCGAACCCGTCGACGGCCCCGGGCACCCGGAGGCCGGGCCGCGCGGCCACCAGCGGGGCGAGGGCCTGGTCGGCCCCGAGCACCGCGTCCACCGACGCAGGGTCGGCGTCCAGGTCGAGCAACCGCCGCAGCGCGGCCACGAGGGTGCCCAGGTCGGACAGGTCCGGCAGCCGCAGCCGCGCGGTGACGTGCCCCGTCCCCGGCTGCAGCGACACCACCGCGGCACCGTGCCGGGTGGCGACGACCCGGCGCAGCCCGTCGCCGTCCACCTCCTCCACCCCGGCGACGGCCCGCGCGGCGAGGAACCCGAAGAGCTCCGGCGCGCCGTACGGCTCCCGGTGCACGAGCCGGAGCACCAGCCCACCCGTGCCGCCGTCCATCTGGCCGGCTCCCTGACCCGCCTCGTGGACCGCTGCAGTGCCGCGGCGCAGCTCGGACGGGGCGCAGCCGAACTCCGCCCGCATCACGTCGTTGAACTGGCGGACGCTGGCGAACCCCGCGGCGAACGCGATCTCGGTCATCGGCAGGGTGGTCTGGTCGATCAGCAGCCGGGCGGTCTGGGCGCGGCGGGTCCGGGCCAGCGCCAGCGGACCCACGCCCACCTCCGCCACCAGGGAACGGTGCAGGTGCCGCTGGCTCACCGACAACCGCCCGGCCAGGCCGGCCACGCCGTGCTCGTCCACCTCACCGGCGGCGACCAGGCGCAGCGCCCGGGCGACCAGGTCGCCGCGGTGGTCCCAGTCGCGCGAGCCGGGCAACGCGTCCGGCCGGCAGCGCCGACAGGCCCGGAACCCCGCGGCGACGGCCGCGGCGGCGCTCGGGTAGAAGCGCACGTTCTGCTGCAGCGGCGTGCGGGACGGGCAGGACGGCCGGCAGTAGATCCCCGTGGTCAGCACCGCGGTGAACACGTGCCCGTCGAAGCGCCCGTCGCGCGCCAGCACCGCGCGGTACCAGGTCTCCTCGTCGACGCTGCTGTCGGTCCTGACGGCCATGCGTCGATCCTGCCTGCTCCCTCCGACACCTGCTAGCGGGAATCGGACCAGGCGGCCGGTCGCTGCTCAGGGCCGTCGCTGCTCAGTGGCCGTTGCTGCTCAGCGGGCGAGGAAGTGCATGCCGAGCCAGGCCCAGGCGACCAGGACGCCCACCCGCCCCGAGCGTGTCCGCATCACCCGGCTCAGGACCGTGCGGATCGAGACGATGTCGAACGCATGCGTCGCCGCCGCCACCTCGAGCGCCACCGCGGCCGCGATGATCAGCACGTACCCCGCGATCGTCACGTCATGCGACGTCATGGCCCGGCTCTTCTTCCGCAGGGTCGGGTCCGGTGGCCCGCCCGAGCAGGAACCAGCCCAGGGCGAGCCACCCGACCAGGGTGACCGTGCGGCCGGCGTGACCGGCCAGCACCGAGTCCATCACGTAGCTGACTGTGGGGTGGTCGATCGAGCTCAGCTGCAGCGTCGGCTGCATCAGCAGCGCAGCCAGCTCCCACAGCCCTGCGCCGACCAGCACGGCGGACCAGAGCCAGGCCGAGCGCCGGCCCACGGGGGGCGGCACCGGCGTGGTCCGGAGCGGTCCGTTCCAACCGACGAACAGGACGAGCACCGCGGGAACCAGGACCGCGACCGTGAGCGGCCAGGTGTACCTCTCGAAGCCGCCCGCGACCACCGCGTACACCAGCACGACTCCGGCGCCGAGGACGAACCCGCGGCGCGTCGGTTGCCCGGGCCGCAGCAACGGGACCGACGGCCGCACCGGACGGCCGGACGCGCGCACCCACGTCTCGCGCCAGACCACCACCGCCGCCCCGAGCAAGACCAGGGCGTGCAGCCAGTTGTCCGAGATCCAGTCGAAGAAGCCCGCCAGCGCGAGGATCCAGGCCAGCGGGTCCAGCGCCGCGGTGACCAGCGCGCGGGAACCGCGTCCCTTCCGTCGCAGCAGCGGCAACGGCAGCGGCCGCGTCGACTTCATCGCCCGACGCCTCCCCTCTGGGGCAAGGCTACGACCGGGCGGCCGACGATCAGGCCTGTTCCTCCTCCTGCAGCGGGACTTCCATCGTCTGCTCGAGGACGTCCGCCGGCTCGGCCTCCAGCGTGGTCCCGCCGGCCAGCTCCGCCGCGGCGTCCGGCTGCTCGTCGTCGGGGTCGACGGCCGATCGCTGCTCCGCGACGTCCGCCTCGGGTGCCTCGATCGGCAGCTCGGGGCCGGACTGCGCTGTCTGATCCGTCATGTCGCCCTCCCGGCGCTCAGTGGTCGGCAAGCATCCCTGCGACCAGGAACGCCAGCTCCAGGGCCTGCTCCCGGTTCAGCCGAGGATCGCACGCCGTCTCGTAGCGCTCCCCCAGCCGGCTCTCCTCCATGCCGGCCGAGCCACCCACGCACTCGGTGACGTCGTCTCCGGTGAGCTCGACGTGGATCCCGCCGGGGAACGTACCCAGCGCCTTGTGGACGGCGAAGTACCCGCGGACCTCCGCCACCACATCCTCGAACGACCGGGTCTTGTGACCCGAGGCGGCCTCCCGCGTGTTGCCGTGCATGGGGTCGCAGACCCACAGCACCGGTGAGCCGCTCGCGGCGACCTTCTCGACGATCGGCGGCAGCCGGTCCTCGACCTGGCCCGCCCCCATCCGCGTGATCAGCGTGAGCCGGCCCGGCTCGTGGTCGGGGTCGAGCCGGCGGACCAGCTCCAGCACCTCTTCGGGCGCGGCGCTCGGGCCCACCTTCAGCCCGATGGGGTTGCGCACCCGGGCCGCGAAGTCCACGTGCGCGCCCAACGGGTCCCGGGTCCGGTCGCCGACCCAGACGAAGTGCCCGGACACGTCGTACGGGAGCCCGGTGCGCGAGTCGATCCGGGTCAGCGCCCGCTCGTAGTCCAGGACCAGCGCCTCGTGGCCGGAGTACAGGTCGACGCGGTGGAACTCCTCCGGGTCGGCGCCGCACGCGTGCATGAACGCCAGGGCCCGGTCGATCTCGCCGGCCAGCTGCTCGTAGCGCTGCCCCGCCGGGCTGTCACGGACGAAGTCCTGGTTCCACGCGTGCACCTGGCGCAGGTCCGCGTACCCGCCCTGCGTGAACGCCCGCACCAGGTTCAGCGTCGCCGCCGACCGGTGGTAGACCTCCACCATCCGCCACGGGTCGTGCCGGCGGGCCTGCTCGGTGAACTCCAGGGAGTTCACCATGTCGCCGCGGTACGCCGGCAGCTCAACGCCGCCACGGAGCTCGGTCGGGGCCGACCGCGGCTTGGCGTACTGGCCCGCGATCCGGCCCACCTTGACCACCGGCATCGAGGCGCCGTACGTCAGCACGATCGCCATCTGCAGCACCGTCTTGAGCTTGGCCCGGATGGCGTCGGCTCCAACGGCGTCGAACGTCTCCGCGCAGTCGCCGCCCTGCAGCACGAACGCCCGGCCCTGCGCGGCCTGAGCGAGCTGGCTGCGCAGGTTGTCGCACTCCCCCGCGAAGACCAGTGGCGGCAAGGTGCGCAGGTGCGCGACGGCGGCGTCGACCGCGCTGGCGTCCGGCCACTGCGGCTGCTGCTGCGCCGGCAGGTCGGGCCAGCTGAGGACGTCAGGGCTCACGGCCAGCAGGATACGGGCCCCGGTGCCGATCCCCCGGTGTCAGCGCGATCAGTCGGTCGGCGGCGGACCGGTCGTGTACGTGTGCCCGGTCGGCAGGGTCCACACCAGGTGCCCGGGCCGTAGCTGGTCGAGGCGCACGCCGGGATGGTGCTTCAGACGGTGATGACGCCGGCACAGCGGGGCGAGGTTCGAGGGGTGGGTCTCCCCCTCCGGCCAGGGAATGGTGTGGTCGAGGTCGCAACGGCGGGCGGGCATGCCGCAGCCGGGGAAGGCGCATCTGCGGTTCCGTGCCCGGATGTGGCGAGCCAGCGCGGGAGACGGCCGGTAGTCAGGCTCGGGCATCCACGCCTGCGCGAGCCGCTGGGCGGCCCTGGCGTCGATGCGCTCCACGCGGCGGACCAGGGGACGTGAGCCGGCCACCGCGCAGGAGGCGATCTGTCGCGCCACCTGGCCGGTGACGGGCCCGTACCCCTCGAGCTCCACCGCCGCGCAGACATCCGGAAGCGGTGAGTCGTCGTGGTCGTCGGTCGCAGCCGTGGCCGGGTCGTCCCCGCAGGAGTCCTGGCGTTGAACCGTCAGCTCGATCGCTGGTGCCTGCCCGCCCAGGTGTGCCAGCGGAAGCGGCCCGTCGGGGGTCTGGAGCAGGCCGGTGGCCAGCGCGGCCCAGAACGGCCCGGTCAGCGCGGCGGCCCGCAGCTGGTCGATCGTGCGGTCCTCGTCGGGTTCGCGCCGCATCGAGGCCGCCGCCGCGTCGAGGACCGTCCGGATCGCTGCCGCGTCTTCCGCCCGAAGGTGCGCGTCGAGCCAGGCCGTCCCCGGCGACGCCGGGCCGGAGCGGACGTAGACGTCACCCCGTGCCTTCTCCGAGCGAGCCTCGGCACCCGCGGCGTCATGGCGGAGTACGGCGCGTCGGATGGAGCGGCGGAACTCCCCGCGGCTGCCCCGCCGACCACGCGGCAGGACGGCTGCTTCCACCCTTCGCACCGCATCCGGGTCGCACGATGATGTCTCGTCGATGATCGTGAGAAGGCGCGGGTAGTCGATGCGGCCCGCCATCAGTGCCGACCAGGACTTCGCCAGGTCGACGCACGACACCGCTGTGCCGATCAGCAGCTCAGCGCCCCTGGACGTCAGACCAAGAGCGGCCGCGACCTCACTGTCCGCGAACTCGCGCACCATCTCGCCGAGCGGAGCCGGAACGGGCGCAGACGCCTGGTCCACCAGGACGATGACCTCCGGGCGCCGGACGAAGTCCGCGGTGGCACGAAGGTGGAGCGCCTGCGCCCAGCCCACCAACCGCTCCGTCAGGACGACAAGGTCCAACGCCGCCACTTCGTCGTCGATGCCCGCCGGGTCCAACGCCGCCGCGTAACACGCCAACCGCTCGCCCGCAACCGTCCCATCCACGTTGCGGGGCAACGACTCGAGTCCCGGCACCGCCAGACCTGTGATGTCGACGCCGACTGCGTCGAGCTCCCCCGTGGACATGCGGCAACCCTCGCACGAGGGTCCGACACGAACCCGGCCGCGCACTGTCACAACGCTGGCATCCGTTGCTGCACAAGGAGTTTCTCGTCGTCGACGGCGCCGCGACTGACTGCTCACCGCAGCGTCAGGTTGGTCAGGCTGGGCAACGACTAGTCACGGGGCGAAACCCGGAACCCGCTTACCGCACGACACGGCACATATCGAGCGCGGTCTTCGCGGCAGCTGAGGGCGTTCCCCGGGTCTGCTTCTCAGAGCTGCAGGAGCGCCACCGCGATTAGGTAGGACGCGGACACACCTTCTGGGTCGTGCAGATCTCCAGGAGCCTCCAGCGTTGCCTGGGCACGTGCGCGCACCGCAGCGCCGGGATCCTCAGCAACGAGATCGACGCACAGCCCAGCGACAACGGCGCCAGCGTCGTGTCCGTCCAGACCGTCCAGGGCGAGGCCGTTGTGGAGCAGAGTCGCCGCCTCATGGAACACCTCACGAGCCATCTCGAGATCCACCTCGGGCCGTGCGTGAGCGACTGCCTCTGCGGTGGCCAGGGACTGATCGAACGGTGGCTCCACGGTGCTGTGCGGCATAACGCGAGCCTCTCAGTGCGCCCACGTCCCGGCAAAGCGAATATGGCGCTCGGTCTGCCAAAGCGGGAAGACCAAGTAACGCGCTCCAACCGTCCGGCGGCTACTGACGCGGACTCCGGCGGCGACTGCCGCGCCACACGATCTTGAAAGTGCACCGCAATGCCGGGTGTGCGCCCAGGAACGGCACATCGCGTGCACCGTCAGCGCCAGGCCACGTACCTAGGGGTCCTGGTCAGTAGTGCGTTGGCGGCGTGGCGGCCGTAGATTCCCAGGATGGGCCTGGAATGGGAGCAGGTGGTCGTGGACGCCGCGGACCCGGTGATGTTGGGCCGGTGGTGGGCTAACGCGCTCGGATGGGTCGTGCTGAATGACACGACGGATGAGTTCGAGATACGGCCCACGGCGGATCGGCTGCCCGGACTGATCTTCGAACCAGTCGGAGAGGCGAAGGGCGGCAAGAACCGTCTCCACTTGGACTTTCGGCCTGACGACCAGCAGGCCGAAGTCGGGCGCCTCCTTGGCCTCGGCGCTCGGCATGCAGATGTCGGTCAAGGGCAGCAATCCTGGGTGGTGCTGGCAGATCCCGAAGGCAACGAGTTCTGTGTGCTGTCAACCAAACGCACTTAGCCGTCTCGCACTGGAACGGCACGTCGGTGCGGGTGACGTCAGCGGATCGTCACACCGGATCGACCACCCTGCTCACGATCCATGCGTGCTTGCCAACCTGCCGTCCACGGGTGAATCCGTACTGCTCGAAGAGCTCGACGGTCGCACTGAACAGGAAACGGCCCGGTGCCTCGCGGCCGGTGGTCACCTCGGAGATTGCCTCGACGAGGCCGCCACCGGCATGGGCGATCTGGCCGAGCGCGCCTTCCAGCGCCGCCCGTGCAATGCCTAGGCCGCGATGCTTCTTGTCAACGTAGAAGCAGGTGATCCGCCAGTCCGGAGACGGTGGCGCCTCCTTGTCGTACTCGCGCCTGTGCTTGATGTTCGAAAGCTCCTCCAGGCTGCCGTACTGGCACCACCCCTGGGCGGCGCCATCCTCGTCGACGACCAGCGCCGCGTGGGCGCGACCTCTCCGAACCCGGTCCTCTTTGACGGAGCGATAGTCGATCCCCTTCTGGCCGCACTCCGGGTGGTACCCGATGCACCAGCAGCCGCCAAAGATCCCGTTGTTGCGCTCAACAAGTTCGGCGAAGGCATCCCACGTTGAGGCGTCAAGGGGTTGGACCGTCAACAGCATTGTCGACTCCTTCGCGCGTGAGTGCACCCAGCCCACGGATGGAACCCGCCCCACATATTGCTCGATCTGATCAGCCTAGTAACGGCACTTCGAGGCGCCTACGACTGCTCGGGTCGCGCCGCCTCGGTGTGGAGGGCACCTTGGGCGGCACCCGGACCCGGACAGCCCGCCGCCGGCGCCTCTAAGGACGAAAGCGACCCCAACGGCAATGACGGCTCCGAGGAGCGGGCCAGCGACATACACCCAGTACGACCCGAAGTTGGCGCTGATCGCGTCCGGACCGAACGTACGCGCCGGGTTCATCGAGGCGCCGGAGATCGGGCTGCCCCACAGGCCGGCCAACGCGATGTAGCCACCGACGCCGATGGCCCCGATGACGCCCAGGTTCTGGGCGCCGGACGCGGTCCCCAGGATGACGCTCACCAGACCGAACGTCAGCACCGCCTCCATGACGAACGCGTTGACCGCGCTGAAACCGGTCGCTGGGTAGTTGGACCCGAACGAAGAGGACACGTGCACGGTGGCCTGCAGGAACCATGCAGCCAGGCATGCACCTGCCAGCTGGGCCACGATGTAGCCCGGGACCCGTCGCCAAGGAAAGTCCCCGCGCAGCGAGAACGCGACGGACACCGCCGGGTTCAGATGCGCGCCGGACACCTTCCCCATGAACAAGATGACCCCCAGCACCATCAGCGCCGGGGCGACGACGGCCGCGGTACGGCTGATCGTGTGCGGGAACGCCTGCCCCATCATCCCGCCACCGGCGGCGACAAGGACCAGCAAGAAGGTGCCGAGCAGTTCGGAGAACAGCCGCCGCCACTCCTGCGACGGGTCGGCGAAGTCCTCCATGGCCCGCTCCAGGCTCTCGGCCTCAGACATGAAGCGCTGTCGGAGCCTGCCCAGGTGCGGCTGATCCGCTGGCGTCGTTGCACTGTCCACGATTCGTCACTCCTGTAAAGGGGGGCCGGCACACGCTGCACGACGCCGGGAGCCTGACCCACCGCGCCAAACAGGGCCAGCCGTGATCATGCCGCTGCAACCCCGCGTTGTGAAGGTTCCCGCTCCACTCTGGATCGAGGGCTCCCGCTGGCTCCCACTGGGCACATCGGTGCGCGGCGGTGACGTCAGGCCTCGCCGGTGCCGACTCGCAGGTCGGCGGGTCGACGTCTCCAGAATCGCGCGGAGTACCCGAGTAGAAGACCGAGACACCACAGCCCGACTGCTGTCCACTTGGCGACCGCAGATTGCAGCGGAGCGAAGGCGAAGATCCCCGCTGAGCTGAAGAAGAACGCGAACTGGAGGACTCCCAACAGTTGCACGTGACGGATCCCGATCTTGAGAGCGTCCCCCCACAGACCCCAGGACCGCCAGATGACGAACGCGGCTGCGAACGCGAATCCACCTACGTAGGCTCAAGGTCGCCAGGGCTCGGAACTGGCCGTTGCGAGGTCTGTCGGGAACCAGAACCCACCCAGGACAAACGCGGTGTACGCCACGCCGCTGGTGAGCAGCGTCAGCGCGGAGCGGGTAGCCACGCCGAGGTTAAACACCGAAGGATTGCTAAGCCCGGGATCCTTGACCAGACGGACGAAGTGACTGGCGCCGGTGCCGAGGAAGAGATGCCTCAAGGCGATCACTCCCAGCCCGAAGTGCGCCTTCGGCTGGTCCGGGTCCAGCGCCAGCGCCTGTTTGAACGTGGCCTCCGCCGGCACGTCCAGGAACAAGGCAGTTGGGCTGCTCCCACCAAAGCGTGGCTATAGGACTCATCCGGTCGAGCCTGGCGGACCCATTCAGCAGCCTCGAGTGCCTGATGCCGCCGGGCTGGCATGAGTCGAGCGAGTTCGGCGAACAAGGCGTGGCATTGGCCAGTCCTGGGGCGCGCAACCGACTGCCCTGTCTGCGGCGGCAGCCGCGTACTCCAGTTCCCCCATCATGAACCGAGCGACTGCCACTAGTTGCCATGCCTCGGCACTCGCTGGATCGCTGATCAGCGCTTGATCGGCGTGGCCCAGAGCGGCCAGGTAGTCACCCCTTCCCAGCTCTGCGCGGGCGGCGAGGCATTGCGTTCGTGGAACGTCGGTCTCCCCGTCAGGGCTAGGCGTGGAGAGTGAGTAGGCCGCCGCGTCGTACAGCCCGGCATCGAGCAGTCCCTCGACATGGGCGAGCCAGATATCGCGATCACTGGCCCGGTTCTGGCTCGCCACGCCCCCCCCCCCGAGTCGACAAGTCTTCATGGACCGCCCATACGCTGGGCGGCTGCCGGTAATACTGTCGGCCCAGCCGAGCATTTGACGCCGAAAGGGGCAATCGGCGCGCTTCTACCCTCGGAATCGGCACCTGTGCGCCGGGGACGCGCTTGATCGAGTCGCCTTGCCCGCGCCGATCTCACCGCAGGTAGCCGCATTTGCGGTCTCGTTGTACGAGGATCGCGGCGGCTCATGGACGCCATGCCACCCGCACATACTGGTTATCGCGCTCCCGCCGTCGCGGTTTCGGAGGGTCTGACTGTCGATGGACGACGTTCGTGGTGGTGTTCGGCATGACCCAAGGGCTACACGATGAGGAGATCGAAGGCGTCGCTGACAGCGCGGGCGAGGTCAGCCTCCTGGTGGTCGAAGAACAGGCCGATGGTGGCGCCGACTGTGTCCTTGCGAACCGTCATGATGTTGTCGCAGCTGATGACGCCGTCGTGGTCCAGGCCGTTTCTTGGGCCGACTGCTGAGCCGCCTTTGGAGCGGGCGGCGTCTTCCGCCCACTTGTCAGCCTGCGCGACGCCTGGGGAGCAGCCGCTGGGGCTGACAAGCCGCCGGTCGGCAGACGACGCTCCGGCGACGGCTGCAGCGTCAGGCGATGACGCGGTACAGCCGCCAGCGGCGGGGCACGCCCTTGAGCTCCCGCTCCCCGAGGTCCTCGAAGACCAGGCTGCTGCCAGTGACGAGCTCCCTGACCGTCGAAGACACCACGATCTCGTCGGCACGGGCGCACGACGCTGCGCGGGCGGCGATGTGGACGGCGATGCCGCCCATCCGGTCGCCCGTCGTCTCGATCTCGCCGGTGTGCAGCCCGGCGCGGATGTGCAGCCCCAGCGGCTTGAGCGCCTCTGCTATCGCCTGCGCACAGCGCACGGCCCGGGCCGGGCCGTCGAACGTGGCGAAGAAGCCGTCGCCCGAGGTGTCGATCTCGCGGCCGCGGAAGCGGCCCAGCAGCGCGCGGATCTTCTCGTCGTGCTGGGCGACCAGCTGACGCCATGCCCTGTCGCCGACCTCGCTGGCGAGCTGGGTCGAGCCGACGATGTCGGTGAACAGCATCGTGGCCAGGACCCGGTCGAACACGGCCTCCTCGTCCTGGACCGAGTCCAGGAACTCGTCCAGGAAAGGCAGCACATCCGCTGGCTCGTGGTCGGCGCGGGGCGTCTCGGCGAACCGGGCTCCGGCGATGCTGTCGGCCAGGTAGCGACCCTCCGCCGTGCTGACCATCTGGCTGCGCCCGGGCTGGACGACCAGCGTCGGGCACTGGATGGCCGGCAGCAGGTGTCGCACGTCCAGGTCCCGGCCGATCAGCTCGACTGTCAGGGCCGCCGCGGGGCTCAACGAATGCCGTGTCAGCCGTCCGTAACCCCGGACGAAGTCGGGGTCGCCGGCGTTGGCGGGGAACAACCACTCGGCCACTCGCTGGATGAACTCAGGCGTACCCCACCCGGACTCGATGTTGGACAGCCACAGGTCCCACTCGGCGTCGCGCCAGCCGTACGGGTAGTCCGGAGCCCACTTCCCGCGCACCTGAGCCGACCACGTCACCAGCGCCGAGACTCGCTCCGGATAGGTCGCCGCGAACAGCAGCCCCTGAGCCACCGAATCCTCCTGGACGAAGAGCACCGCCTTGGAGAAGCCGGCGGCGTCCATCACCGTCTTGATGTCGTCCATCCGAGCGTCCAGCGACGGCAGGACATCGGAGTTCACCCGGTCGGACAGCCCCGTGCCGCGCCGGTCGAACAGCAGCAGGCGCCCTCGGGCGCTCAGCCCGCGCAGCAAGCGAGCCGTGGAAGGCCATTCCCAGGCCAGCTCCACGTTCGACTGGAAGCTCGACAGGATCGCGACGAAGTCGACCGGGCCGTCGCCGACCACCTGGTAGGCGACGTGAACGCCATCGACCGTCTCGGCGTACCGGGTCTCGGGGATCTCCACCCGGTCATCCGGCCGGAGTCGTGGCCACCTGGGTGAACCGGCGATCTCGTTCCGCGACAGTGTGACGGAGGTCACTCGTTGCTGAGCCGGCTCGGCCAAGGCCGGAGCCACCGTGGCCAACGAGCTGCTCGGGCTGTTCTCGTTCCTGCGCATGACCCATACATACGTCGCGGGCGGGCGACCGGTTCATGATCATCCGCGCGACCCCCGCCGGCACGGCGACTGCACACCCCTGGCACCGCTAGCCGAAGAGCGTCTTGGCCTCGTCGTACAAGGCGGGCGGCACCGTCTTCAGCTCGGTCGTCGCCGCCGCCAGGGGGACCCGTACGACGTCCACCCCGCGCAGGGCGATCATCTTGCCCCAGTCACCGTCGTTCACGGCCTCGATCGCATGCAGTCCGAACCGCGTGGCCAGCCAGCGGTCGAACGCCGTCGGAGTGCCGCCGCGCTGGATGTGCCCGAGCACGGTCGTCCGCGCCTCCTTGCCGGTGCGGTGCTCGATCTGCTGGGCCAGCCACTCACCGATGCCCGACAGCCGCACGTGCCCGAACGCGTCCAGCGGCGCGTCCTTGGTGATCAGGTCGCCGTCCGACGGCAGCGCACCCTCGGCGACCACGATGACCGGGGCGTAGTGGGACTCGAACCGTCGCTCCACCCACTCGCACACCTGGTCCAGGTCGAAGGGCTGCTCGGGGATCAGGATCACGTTGGCCCCGCCGGCCATGCCCGCGTGCAGCGCGATCCAGCCGGCGTGCCGGCCCATCACCTCGACGATGAGCGCGCGGTGGTGCGACTCGGCGGTGGTGTGAAGCCGGTCGATGGCCTCGGTGGCGATGTTCACCGCGGTGTCGAAGCCGAAGGTGTAGTCGGTGGCGTTGAGGTCGTTGTCGATGGTCTTCGGCACTCCGACGACCTTCACCCCGTGCTCGTCGAGCCGGGTCGCGACGCCGAGGGTGTCCTCGCCGCCGATCGCCACGAGCGCGTCCACGCCGAGCGAGGCGAGGTTCTCCTCGATCCGCTCGATCCCGCCGTCGACCTTGATGGGGTTGGTCCGCGAGGAACCCAGGATCGTGCCGCCCCGGGGCAGAATGCCTCTCACGGCCGCGACGTCCAGCAGCATGGTCAGGCCGTCGAGCGGACCCTTCCAGCCGTCCCGGAAGCCGACGAACTCGTGCCCGTAGTGCTGCACGCCCTTGCGTACGACCGCCCTGATCACCGCGTTGAGACCGGGGCAGTCGCCGCCGCCGGTCAGCACACCGATCCGCATACGTGCTCCGCTCCTCGCTCAATCGTCGGAAGACCGCCGCTCGAGCCGGCCCGACGACGCTGTCCGGCGACCCGGATGCGCCCGGGCACTGCCGTCGGCAGGCCCGGGCTCGCAGGTGAATCCAACCGTGTCCGGCCCGGCAGTACCAACACCCGGCCGGCGCGGAAGCCGCCGACGAGCCGGTCGGTAGCCTGCGCCCATGACCTTCTCGATCGCTGCCAGGAGTGCGGACGGCACCGCGTTCGGCGTGGCGGTGGCCTCGAAGTTCCTGGCCGTCGGGGCCGCGGTCCCGGCCGCGCGGGTCCAGACCGGCGCGGTGGCCACGCAGGCACTCGCCAACCTGGCGTACCGGGAGGACGTGCTGCAGCTGCTGGCAGGCGGCGCCGACGCGCAGGCGGCCGTCGACCAGGTGACCGGCGCCGACGTCGAGCGCGAGCACCGCCAGCTCGGAGTTGTCGGCGGCGCCGGGGACGGTGCCTCGTGGACCGGGGCCGATTGCCTGCCCTGGGCCGGGGGCGCGGTCGGCGAGGGGTACGCGATCCAGGGGAACATCCTCACCGGCCCCGAGGTCGTGGCGGCTATGGAACGCGCCTGGCTCGACCCGGATCCCGGCATCGGCTTCGTCGACCGGCTGCTGGCTGCGCTGAGCGCCGGGGACCGGACCGGCGGCGACCGGCGCGGCCGCCAGTCCGCCGCGCTGCTCGTGGTGACCCCGCAGGGCGGCTACGGCGGGGAGAGCGACGTGCTGGCCGACCTGCGGGTCGACGACCACCCGGACCCGGTCCCCGAGCTGGTGCGGCTGCGCACGCTGCACGCGCTCTACTTCGAGCGCCCCGACCCGGCCGCCTGCCTGCCGCTGGACGCCGGCCTCGCCGGCGAGGTCGCCGGCCTGCTCGCCGCCGCGGGCCACTCACCTGCGGACCCGAGCACGGCGGCGCTGGAAGCGGCGCTCGCCTCGTGGGCCGGCATGGAGAACCTCGAGGAACGGCTCGTGCCCGGCCGGCTCGACCCGGTGGTGCTGGACCACCTGCGGACCACGCAGGGGGTTCGACCGTGAGCGACGGGACCGGGCCCGCCGGAACCGTGCTCGCCGTGGACGCCGGGACCACCGGCGTCACCGCCCTGCTCGTGACCCGGGACGGCCGTGTCGCGAGTCGCGGCTACCAGGAGTTCCCCCAGTACTTCCCCGCCGACGGATGGGTCGAGCACGCCCCGGACGAGATCTGGTCGGCGACGCTGGCGGCGGTCCGGTCGACGTTGGCCCAGGCCGAGGCCGAAGGAGTCGCGGCCCCGACCTGCGTGGGCGTCACCAACCAGCGGGAGACCGTCGTCCTGTGGGACCGGGAGACCCTCGGGGCGCCGCGGCGCGCCATCGTGTGGCAGGACCGCAGGACTGCCGACCTGTGCGAGCGGCTGCGTGCGGAAGGGCACGAGCCGCGGGTCCGCGAGCTGACCGGACTGCGGCTGGACCCGTACTTCTCCGCGACGAAGCTGGCCTGGCTGGCGAGCAACGAGCCGCACACCTGGGCCGGGGTCCGGGCGGGCCGGGTCGCGGTCGGCACCGTCGACTCG
Organism: uncultured Actinomycetota bacterium; assembly: GCA_963849365.1. Classification (GTDB taxonomy): domain Bacteria; phylum Actinomycetota; class Actinomycetes; order Prado026; family Prado026; genus CAVQCJ01. The sequence continues at coordinate 379,001 of CAWKHA010000003.1, read as the reverse complement.
TACCTGGTCGCCCGGATGACCCGCGGGCTGCACCACGTGACCGACGCGTCCAACGCCTGCCGGACGCTGCTGTTCGACCTGGGCACCGGCAGCTGGTCGGCCGAGCTGTGCGACCTGTTCGGGGTCCCGATCGACGCGCTGCCGGAGGTGGTCCCGTCGTACGGCGTGGTGGGCCGGACCGACCCGTCGGTGTTCGCCGGCCTCGACCTGCCGGTCGCGGGGATCGCCGGTGACCAGCAGGCGGCGCTGTTCGGTCAGACCTGCTTCGAGCCCGGCTCGTCCAAGTGCACGTACGGCACCGGTTCGTTCGTGCTCGTGAACACCGGCGCGCAGGCGGTCCGCTCGACCGGGGGCCTGCTGACGACGGTCGCGTGGGGTCACCCGGACGGACGGCTGGAGTACGCGCTCGAGGGCTCGGTGTTCGTCACCGGGGCGGCCGTGCAATGGCTGCGGGACGGGCTCGGCATCCTGCGGGCCGCGTCCGACGTGGAGGCGATGGCCGCGAGCGTGCCGGACTCCGGCGGGGTGGTCTTCGTCCCCGCGCTGACCGGGCTGGGCGCGCCGGACTGGGACCCGACCGCACGAGGCGTGATCGTCGGCATCACCCGCTCCACCACGGGCGCGCACCTGGCCAGGGCGACCCTGGACGCCATCGCGTTCGAGGTGCGGGACGTGGTGGACCTGATGGTCGCCGAGGCCGGAGTGACGTTGCCGGTGCTCGCGGTCGACGGCGGCGCGGCGGCCAACGACCTGCTCTGCCAGCTGCAGTCCGACCAGGTCGGCGTCCCGGTCGTCCGCCCCGAGGTGCACGAGACCACCGGCCTGGGTGCCGCCTTCCTGGCCGGTCTCGGCACTGGCGTGTGGTCTTCGACCGACGAGCTGAAGCGGACGTGGCGGCTGCAGAAGCGCTTCGAGCCCGGTGCCCGCGACGACGCCGCCCACCGCCGCTGGCGGTCAGCGGTCGGCCGCGCCAAGGGCTGGGCGGTGGAGCACTAGCCGCGGCAGGGCGCGGTCGCACACGGCCACCGCGACGACCACGGCGGCGGCCTGGGGTCAGGCGGCGTGCACGGGCTCGTCGGCGATCTGGTCGCCGACGCTCACGACGGTGGCCGGCCGGCGGCCGGCGGCGATCTCGGTCTTCGCCTTCGTCGCGTACATGTCGACGTACTCCTGGCCCGACAACGTCATGAGCTCGTACATGATCTCGTCGGTGATCGAGCGCAGGACGAAGCGGTCGCCCTCCATGCCGGCGTAGCGGGAGAAGTCCAGCGGCCGGCCGATCTTGATGCCCACGCGCATGATCTTCGGGAAGACCTTGCCGGGCGGTTGGATCTTGTCCGTGTCGATCATCGCCACCGGGATGACGCGGACGCCGGTCTCCAGGGCCATCCGGGCCACGCCGGTCCGGCCCCGGTAGAGCTGCCCGTCAGGGGACCGGGTGCCCTCCGGGTAGATGCCCAGCAGGCTCCCCTCGTCGAGGACGCGACGTCCGGTGTCGATCGCGGCCTGGCTGGCAGAACCACCCGAACGGTCGATCGGAACCTGGCCGATGCTCTTGAAGAAGAAGGCCTTCAGCCGGCCCTTGACCCCGGTACCCGTGAAGTACTCGGACTTGGCCAGGAAGGTGATGTGCCGCGGCACCACCAGCGGCAGGAAGACCGAGTCGGAGAACGAGAGGTGGTTGCTCGCCAGGATCACCGGCCCGTCCTCGGGCACGTTCTCGAGCCCCTCGACCCACGGCCGGAAGAACAGCCTGAGCAGCGGCCCGAGGATCACCTGCCGGAGCAGCCAGTAGAACAACGTCACCTCCCGACCAGCATCGCGTGGTCGCTCGATCCTTCGACTGGCGTCCCAGCCTTCGCTCGGGCGCACATACTCCGGGCGTGTGCGACCACCCTAGGAGCGCCCGACACCCTGGGCAACGCCCCTCGCCCGGGGGGCGTCGCGCGAGGGCCCCGGGCATGCGACGATGCGCCTGGAGGCCGGGGGCGGTCCGCGGCCCCAGAACCGGAGGCGCTGTGCCGTTGATCCCGGGTGCCGAACCCTTCGCCCACGACGCCGGCCCGGTCGGTGCGCTGGTGGTGCACGGGTTCACCGGCTCGCCGAAATCCATGCGGCCGTGGGCCGAGGCGGCCGCCGCCGCCGGCCTGACCGTGCGGCTGCCGAGGCTGCCCGGGCACGGGTCCACCTGGCAGGACATGGCGCTGACCCGATGGGACGACTGGTACGGCGAGGTCGACTCCGCCTTCACCGAGCTGGCCGGCCGCTGCTCGGACGTGTTCGTCTTCGGGCTCTCGATGGGCGGGTCGCTGTCGCTGCGGCTGGCCGAGCTGCGCGGCGACGCGGTCCGCGGCCTGGTCCTGGTGAACCCCTCGGTGCACAGCGAGAACAAGGCGCTGGTCGCCCTCCCGGTGCTCAAGGCCGTGATCCCCTCCCTCAAGGGGATCGGCAACGACATCGCCAAGCCCGGCCAGGACGAGGGCTGCTACGACCGGGTCCCGCTCAAGGCGTTGCACTCGCTCACCCAGGGCTGGGCCCAGGTCAAGGCGGACATCGAGAAGGTGGACCAGCCGCTGCTGCTCTTCCGCAGCGGCCAGGACCACGTCGTCGAGCCGTCGAACGCCGTCTGGATCCTCTCCCACGTCCGTTCGACGGACCTGACCGAACGGGTGCTGCCGAACTCGTACCACGTCGCCACACTGGACAATGACGCCCCGGAGATCTTCGCCGGGAGTCTGGAGTTCGTCCGCCGGCTCGCCCCGGCTGCGGCGGGCGCCTGAGCACGAGACGAAGGAGGCAGAGGTGCGCGGCAACGGTCTCAGCGCGGACGCGTACGTGGCCGTCGCGGACCTGGACCCCGGCACGGCGGACGCCCTGCTCGCGGCCCTGCGCGACCGCGGGGTCGCGGCCTACGCGGCCGCCTCGCCCGAGCCGGTGCCCGAGGGCGACACCGACCGGCTGTACGTGGACGTCGCGGCGGTCGAGCAGGCCAGGGCGCTGATCAACGTGGAGCTGTCCGTCGACGAGACCGACGAGGACGTCTGGGGCGATGCCGCGGGCAGCGACCGGCCCGACGCGGCAGCGGCCGAGGACCTGGACATGGACGCCGAGTTCGCCGCCATCGTGGCGGCGTTCCACTCCTCGCCCTCGGTGCAGCGTCCGTGGCCGGCCGCGGAGGACCTCGGGACCGACCGGCTGCCCGCGGGGCCGGACGAGCGCAGCCCGTTCGACCCCCAGGTCGGCCGTCCGCGGGAAGCCGCCGAGGGCCCGTCGGTGATCGGGTGGGAGGACCTGCTCCGGCCGCTGCCAGCCGCCGAGCCGGAGCCCGAGCCCGGGTACGTCCCCCCTCCCCCGCCGCCGTTGCCCGAGACCAGCGTGGGAACACGCTTCGCGTGGGCCGCCGTGCTCGGCGGGCCGGCCCTGCTCTTCGCCGCGGTCCTGCTCGGTTGGCACCTCGCGGACTGGATGATGCTGGCCGCCGCGGTCGCGTTCCTCGGCGGTTTCGTGGCCCTCGTGGCGCGGCTGGGCGACCGACCCGACGACCCGGACGACGACGGCGCCGTGGTCTGATTCTCCCGGCCGCAGCATCAAGCAGGAGCAGGAGATCGACCGTGCCGGTGAGCGAAGCCGTCGAGCTGCAGGGACACATCCTCGACTCGGGCACTCTGTCGCGCGTGCTCGACGATGTGCTCGACCTGGGCAGCGACTACGTCATCGAGCGCTTCGACGTCGGCAAGCGACCCGAGGACGAGTCGTACGCGAAGGTCGTCGTGTCCGCAACGGACGAGGAGACGCTGTCCCGGTTGGTCATGCGGCTGCAGACGCACGGTGCGAACCTGGTCAACCCCGGTGAGGCGCTGCTGCGCCCGGTCGGGGCCGACGGGGTGTTCCCGGAGGACTTCTACTCCACGACCAACCTGGACACGCACGTGCGCATCGACGGGCACTGGGTGGGCGTCGAGAACCCGGAGATGGACTGCGGCCTGGTCGTGTCCGACCGGTCCGGCACGGTCACCGTGCGCACGGTGCCCGTGAGCGACGTGCGCGCCGGTGACCGCGTGGTGTGCGGCTCGCGCGGGGTGCGGGTGCTGATCCCCCCCAAGGAGCGCGACGACGAGAGCGTCTTCGAGTTCATGAACTCGGTCGTTTCGAGCGAGAAGCCGCAGTTCCTCCAGGTCCGCCAGATCGCCGAGCAGATGCGGGCCGTGAAGGCCGGCGGCCGCAGGCTGCTCTGGGTCTGCGGTCCGGCGGTGGTGCACACCGGAGCCACGCCGGCGTTCTCCGCGCTCATCGCCGGCGGCTACGTCGACGTGCTGTTCGCCGGCAACGCGCTCGCCACGCACGACATCGAGTCGGCACTGTTCGGCACCTCGCTCGGCGTCGACCTGACGAAGGGGTCCGGTGTCGAGCACGGGCACGAGCACCACATCCGGGCGATCAACCGGATCCGGGCGGCCGGCTCGATAGCCGCAGCGGTGGAGCATGGTGTGCTCACCTCCGGGGTGATGCACGACATGGTGCGGGCCGGCAAGCCGTTCGTCCTGGTCGGGTCCGTGCGCGACGACGGCCCGCTGCCGGACGTGTACACGGACGTGGTCGAGGGTCAGCGCGCGATGCGCGCCGAGCTGCCCGGTGTGGGCTTCGCCATCATGGTGGCGACGATGCTTCATGCCATCGCCACCGGCAACATCCTGCCGGCGTCGGTGCCACTCGTGTGCGTCGACATCAACCCGGCGACGGTCACGAAGCTGTCCGACCGCGGCAGTGCGCAGGCGACGGGCGTGGTCACCGACATCGGCCTGTTCCTGGAACAGCTGGCCCAGGAGCTGACCGGCTACCGGCGTCCATGAAGAGCCGGCGCAGACCACCGAAACCATGATCGTGTGAGCGGCCTCACGGCTGACTGAGGAATCAGTAGCGGGGTCCGGTCCTTCATACTTGGGTGGATGTGGCGGGAGATCCGCTCCCGACCGCCGACCGGGAAGTGTTGTGGTAACAGTGTCCGCCCAGCTCAGCACGGCCAGCCTGATCGCCGCCGGCCTGCTCGACTCAGCCCGCATCAAAGAGGTGGCCCCGCGCCAGCAGCCGCGACGTCCGCGTCGCAGCCTGCGCGAACGGTGCAGCCGCGCCCGCTGATCCGCACGGCACCCGCGCAACCGGGGCCCCCGCTCGTCCTTCGAGCGCGGGGCCCCTTGCTCGGGCCCGGACCTGACCACGTGCGCGCGAGCCGGACCGCGCCCGTTGCAGCCTGGAAGAGGAACCCATGCCTTCCGCGCGCCCGTTCGGGCTGTCCCCCGCCGACCTGCTGGGCATCGCCAGCGTCCTGATCGCCTTCTGGTTCGCCGTGCCGCAGCTGCTGCTGCTGCGGCGCACCGGCAGCGTCGCGGGCCTGAGCCTGGCGAGCCTGGCGAACTCGACCGTGAGCCTGGTGGCGTGGACCGCGTACGGCGTCGCGCACTCGAGCGTCTGGGTCGTCGCCAGCTCGCTGGTCGGCCTGCCCTCCATCGTCGCCACCTTGCTGATCGCGGTGCGCGGCGGCGCTCGGTTGAGTCCCGCGCTGCCGCTCGTCTGGACGGGCCTGCTCGGGCTGACCACCGGTGTGGACGTGCTCACCGGCACCACGGCGCTCGACCTGGTCCTGGGATGCTCGATCCTGTGGTTCGTCGCGCCGGCTGCTGTCACCGCCTGGCGGTCGCCGGACGTGTCCGGGATCGCCTGGCAGACATGGGGGCTGCTTGCCCTGGAGGGCCTGGCGTTCGGTGTCTACGGATCGGTCGCGGACGTCGGCGCCGACCGTGTCTACGGCGTCGCGGCGCTGCTCGGCACCGGGATCGTGCTGGCGCGCCTGGCCGTGGGGACGCGGCGGGCCGGCGAGCTGCCGGACGACACCCTGCCGCTGCGCCGGATCCTCGAACCGGCCTGACGCCGGGCCATCAGGACAGGGCTGGACGGGGGCCGGACGGGGCGGTCAGTCGCGGGCGCGGGCCAGGTCGGCAGCGCCGACGAGCCCGGCGAGGTTCCCGAGCGCGGCCGGCAGGATCTCCGCGACCGGTCGGACGTCGGCGCCCACCAGATGCACCGCGAACTCGCGCCTGGCCGGGGCCAGCAACAGCTCGCCGGCCTCGGACACGCCACCACCGACGACGTACGACCCCGGGTCCAGCACGGCGGCGAGCTCGGCCATGCCGCGTCCCAGCCAGTACCCGACCTCTTCGAACGTCTCCAGCGCGACCGGGTCGCGGGCCTGCGCCGCGGCCGTCACGTGCGGGCCGGACACGCCCTCGGGCGTGCCGTCGCCGTAGGACAGCAGCACCCGCGCCCGGTCGCGGTCCTGCGCCGCGCGGTTGCGGGCGGTTCGCAGCAGCGCGTTGCCGCTGGCGTACTGCTCCCAGCAGCCGCGCCGCCCGCAGCCGCAGTGCCGGCCGTCCTTGTCGAGCACGAGGTGACCGACCTCCCCGGCCAGGCCGTAACGGCCCCGGTGCAGCCGGCCGGCCAGGACCAGCGCCCCTCCGATCCCGGTGCCGACGGTCAGCATCACGACGTCGTCGCGGCCGCGCGCAGCGCCGAAGCGGTACTCGGCCCAGGCCGCCGCGTTCGCGTCGTTCTCCACGACGACGGGCAGCCCGGTCGCCTGCTCGAGCTGGGCGCGCAACGGCTGCTCGCGCCAGCCCAGGTTGGGCGCGAACCGCACGACGGACCTGGTCTCGTCCACGAGCCCGGCCGCTCCGACGCCGACCGCCTCGACCGGGAACGCCGCCCCCAGCTCGCGCACCACTTCGGTGATGACCTGCTCGGCGGCGCCGGGGACCTGCGCCGTGGTGGCCCTGCGCACCCGTGCGAGCACGCGGCCCTGCTCGTCGACCACGCCGGCGGCCACCTTGGTGCCGCCCACGTCGACGCCGACGGTCAGGCCCACGGCGGCATCCTCACGTCGGTCACCCGATGTCGATCCGCTCGACGCCCGGCGAGCGCCGCGAGCCCCACTCCCGCTCGTGCGCGACGATGGCGGCCCGGACGGCGGCGAGCATCGACCCGGCGGCCTCGGCCAGGTGCGCGGCGACCTCGGGACGGGTCTCGCGCATCAGCGCGATGAGCTGGCACACCGGGCAGAGCTGGCACTCCGGGGCGCCGGTGGCGATGTGCTCGCTCCACCCTCCGGCCGCGCCTGAGGCGCGCCTGGCCCACTCCTGCACGGCCTCGAACAGCCGGCCGGCCTCCTCGGCCGCGGAGCCGACGTGGCTCTCGGCGCCCGTCGTCACAGGCCCATCCAGAGCGCGGGGTCCGGCTCGAACCGGATCCGCAGCACGCCCTCGCGCAGCGCGGCGCCCACCACCGTGCAGCGCCGCAGCGCGCTGGGCAGCGCGAGCACGCGCCGGGACTGGCCCACGGTGAGCACCAGCTCCTCGCCGGAGCGCACGAGCTCCATGTCGTCGCGGTCGGCGAACGGGAGGGCGATGGTCAGGACGAACTCGTCGCCGGAACGCTCGACGTCCATCGTGCGCTCCGACGGCGGATCGGCGAAGGGGTCGACCGCGCCGTACACCTGCTCGGCCAGCGCGCAGAGCGCGTCGGCTCCGAGCGGCTCGGCGTCGCAGTACGGCGCGCGCAGGACCGGCAGCGGGGCGAACGACTGCTCGATCTCCTCCAGCCGGCGACCCTGGGCCGTGACCCACCCCGCTCGCCAGGGGTCGGCGTCACCGCCGGACGGGAACACCCGGTTGGCCAGCACCGCGTCCACGCGGTAGCCGAACAGCGACAAGGAGGTCAGCGTGCGACGGGCCTCCGCGACGACGACGGCCTCCGGGGTCAGGACCAGCCGCACGGTGGTGCCGGGGTCGGTGAGCACCGTCCGCACCTCGGCCAGCTCGGCGTGCAGCCGGGCTATGGCCTCGACGACTCCGTCGCGCGGCATCGGCAGGCCGGCCACCCTGCCCAGCAGGGGTCGCAGCGAGCGCGCCACCTGCCGCTCGGGCGGGAACACGCGGTCCACCAGCCAGCCGAACGCCTCGGGCAGCGCGAGCAGCCGCAGCGTCTCGGCGGTGGGCGCGCAGTCGACGACCACGACGTCCCAGCGCCCGGACCTGACCTGGTCGCGCACCTCCAGCAGCGCGAGCACCTCCTCGGCGCCCGGCAGCACCGTCAGCTCCTCCGCTGCCACCGCGTCCACCCCGGCACCGTCCAGCACCGTCAGCACGTAGTCGCGGACCTCGCCCCACGCCCGCTGGAAACGGCGCTGGGTGTCGACCTGCTGGAGGTACAGGCCGTCGCCGGCCTCGACCGGCTCCGGTCCGGCCGGGACACCCAGGGCGTCCGCGAGCGAGTGCGCCGCGTCGGTGGACAGCACCAGCGTCTTTAGCCCGCGGCGCGCGGCCAGGACGGCCGTACCGGCCGCTGCGGTCGTCTTGCCGACGCCGCCCTTGCCGGTGAAGAGCAAGACGCGCATGGGCCCAGAGGCTACCGGTTGCGCGCGGGCCCCCCGTCAGGTGAGGACGCGGGCGTGCAGACCCTTCAGCGCCCGGTCGATGATGACCTTCTCCGCCTTGCGCTTGATCAGGCCGATCATCGGGATCCGCAGGTCGACGGCCAGCCGGTACGCCACGTCGGTGCCGCCGATGCTCGGAGTCAGCACGTACGCCCCGTCCATGGCGGTGAGCATGTCGCCGCGAACCAGGTGCCAGCGGAGCTCGTGCGGGCTCACCCAGTCGTACTCGAGCACGTACTCGTCCTTGATGACCCCGGCGTCCAGCACGAACCGGACCTCGGCCGGCTGCTCGGTGTCCTCGTACACGCTCAGGATCTCGACCTGCTTGACCTCGTCGTTCCAGTCCGGGTAGGCCTCGAAGTCGGCGATGACGGCCATGACGCGCTTCGGCTCCGCCGGGATTGTCATGATCGACTCGGTCTGGTCCGCCATGGCGTGCAGCCTAGCCCGGCACCGGGCCGGGCCGCCCTCACCACTGCAGCGCGAACGGCCGTCCGCCGGCACGGAAGTGACCGACGTTGACGCACTCGGTCCGGCCCACCCTGGCCCGCCCCACCAGCGGCTGGTGCACGTGCCCGAACAGCACCAGTCGTGGCGCGGTCCGCCGGATCGCGGCCAGCACGGCTTCGCTGCCGCGCTCGAACCGTCGTGCCACGACGTCGTACGTCAGCTCGGGCAGCGCCGGCGGGATGTGGCAGCACAGGACGTCCACCGCGCCGACCGCCTCCACCTTGGCGGCGTACTCCTCGTCGGAGTGCTCGTTGGGGGTGTTGTACCGCGTGCGCAGCCCGCCGCCGACGAACCCGAACGTGCGGCCACCGATCTGCGCGGTGCCCCCGTCCAGCACCTGGTGGCCCGCGCGCAGGAAGCGCGGCCACAGGGCCGGGATGTCGACGTTGCCCGGGGTCAGGTACGCGGGGGACGGCATCGCGGCGAAGATCTCGGCGTACTGGTCCAGGACCGCCGCGCGCGTCGCCTCCGCGCGGTCGACCCCCCGCTCGGCCCACAGGCGCGCGGACAGCTCGCGGGCGTCGTCGAAGCGGCCGGCCGTGCGCAGGGCCACCAGCAGCTCGGCGTTGCGCGCCCCGAACATCTCGCCGAACAGGCCCTGAGCCGGGTCGGCGTAGTCGACGAAGAGCAGGAGGTCGCCGAGACAGACCAGGGCGTCGGCCCCGTCGGCGGCCGCAGGCAACGCGTCGGTGCGGCGGTGGACGTCGCTGATGACATGCACGCGCACGTCCCGACCCTAGGCGGCGGGCGGGTCGGCGGCGCGTCCGGTCGGCGGCTGCAGGTCAGTGGACGAAGGACCCGAGGACGAACATCGTCAGGATGCCGACCACGATCAGCGCCACGGTGGCGAGCGTGGCGGCGACGGCCCGCGACCCCTTGGAGGACAGCCGGCCGGTGATGGGCGCGAGCGGGTCCGGCTCGCCGGCAGCGAGCAGGCTGAGCATCGACTGCACGTCCACGCCGGCCTTGGCCAGCGCGGCGTCGGCGTCGGTAACGGTCGACGCAGTGGCTCCGGTGGCCATGACCCCCCGGGCACCGAACGGACCAGGTGCCTGCACCACGACGGGCGGGTCGGCCGGCGCGCCCGGGCGGGCATGCCGGCCGCGCGGCCCGGGCGCTGCCGCAGCGGCGAGCTCGTCGGCCCAACCGGTCGGGTCCGGCGACCGCACCGGGTCCAGAGCCGGCAGGGCCTCGACCGGCTCGGACTCAGGCAGGGCTGCCGCCTTCTCCTCCGCGGAGCGCAGGTCGGCGTGGCACAGCGAGCACCAGGCGGCGTCAGGGCGCACGAGGGAGCTGCAGCCCGGGCAGCGCCGTTCGGTCGTCACCCCCCTGTCCTCGGCAGCACCGGCCGGAGGCTTGAAGGATCCGCCGTCCGGGTGAACTCCCGGGCGGTGCAGCGCGAGGCCGGGCTCACGCTCCGCGCGGGGTGCCGGGGGCCCGCCCGCCCTCCAGCTCGTCCTTGAGGGCGTTCGCGCACCGCTTCCAGGCGACCGCGCGCCGGTCCCGCAGCCGGTCGCCGGCCCGGGCGGCCCGCCGCCCGGCGCGCGCACCGACCGGGGCCGGGGCGCCGTCGTCCGCACGCAGGTAGTAGTGCAGGACCACTCCGTCGCCGACCCGCTCGAGCCACAGCTCCGTGCTGCCGGTCAGGGCACCGGTGACCGACCAGCGGATCCCGGCGGCGCCGCGGTCCATGAAGACGGTCAGCTCCAGGTCCGGCCACCACTGCCGCCAGCGGGCGGGGTCGTGGACCACCTGCGCGACCGCCTCCGGCGCGGCGACGAGGAACGTCTCGTCGACCAGGTCCACCCTCGGCACGGCCCGAGGATGCCACCGGGTCGCTCCCGCGTGCGCCGCGGTCCGGGACGTACGGTGCGTGTCGTGCGCGAGCTGACCGTCCCGGCCGTGGTGGAGCTTCCCGACGACGCCGACCTCACCGACCTGCTGGCGTCGGCCGCCGTGGCGACGCCCTTCCGGGTGCAGCTGCGCCGGGCCGTCGAAGGCCGTTGGGAGGACGTGACCTGCCGCGAGCTGCTCGACCAGGTGACCGCGCTGGCCCGCGGCCTGGTCGCGGCCGGGGTGGGCCCCGGGGACCGGGTCGGCATCATGTCCCGGACCCGCTACGAGTGGACGGTCGCGGACTTCGCGCTCTGGTTCGCCGGCGCGGTCCCGGTGCCCATCTACGAGACTTCGTCGGCCGAGCAGGTCTCCTGGATCCTCGGCGACTCCGGCGCCGCCGCATGCTTCGTCGAGACCGGCGCGCATGCCGAGCTGCTGGGCTCGCTGCAGGCGGCGCTGCCCGGACTGCGGCACGTCTGGACGTTCGACGACGGCGTGGTCGACCAGCTCACCCGCGCCGGGGCGGACGTGGCCGACAGTGTGATGGCCGAGCGCCGCGCCGCCCTGCGGGCGGACTCGGTCGCCACGATCATCTACACGTCCGGGACGACCGGCCGGCCCAAGGGCTGCACGCTCACGCACGGCAACCTGCGCGCCGGGACCGAGAACGCCCTGGCCGGTCTGTCCGGGCTGTTCACCGCGGAGGGGTCCACGCTGCTGTTCCTGCCGCTGGCGCACGTCTTCGCCCGCGTGATCGAGATCGGCTGCCTCGTCTCGGGCGTGACGTTGGGCCACGTACCCGACACCACCACCCTGCTGGCGGACCTGGACCTGTTCCGCCCGACGTTCATCCTGGCGGTGCCGCGGGTGTTCGAGAAGGTGTTCAACGGTGCGCAGGCCAAGGCGACCGCCGACGGCAAGGCCCGGGTCTTCGGCCGCGCCGCCGCGCTGGCGATCAGGTACAGCCGCGCGCTGGACAGCCCCGGCGGACCCGGGCTGGTCCTGCGGACACAGCACGCGGTCTTCGACCGGTTCGTGTTCGGCCGGTTGCGCGCGGCGCTGGGCGGGCGGACCCAGCACGCCGTCTCCGGCGGGGCGCCGCTCGGGGCGCGGCTGGGCCACTTCTTCCGCGGCATCGGGGTGACCGTGCTGGAGGGCTACGGCCTGACCGAGACCTCGGCCGCCTCCACCCTGAACACCCCGGACCACATCCGCATCGGCTCGGTGGGGCGCCCGATCCCGGGCTCCGGCGTGCGCATCGCCGACGACGGCGAGGTGCTGCTGCGCGGCCCGCACGTCTTCTCCGGCTACTGGAACGAAGAGGCCGCGACGAAGGCCGTGCTGGACGCGGACGGTTGGTTCAGCACCGGCGACATCGGCGAGCTCGACGACGACGGTTTCCTGTCCATCACCGGACGGAAGAAGGAGATCCTGGTGACGTCTGCGGGCAAGAAGGTCGCGCCCGCGCCGCTGGAGGACTCCATCCGGGCGCACCCGCTGGTCTCGCAGTGCATCGTGGTCGGTGACGAGCGGCCGTACGTCGCCGCCCTGATCACCCTGGACACCGAGGCGCTGCCCGGGTGGCTCGCCGCGCACCGCCGCGACCCGGCCCAGGCCACCGGGGACCTCACCGCGGACCCTGCCGTCCTGAACGAGCTGGCCGGGGCCGTGGAGCGGGCCAACCGCGCCGTGTCCCGGGCCGAGGCCATCCGACGGTTCGTGATACTGCCCGGGGACCTGACCGAGGCGGCCGGGCACCTGACCCCGACGCTGAAGCTCCGCCGTGCGAAGGTCGTGCGCGACTTCGCCGCCGACCTGGACCGCCTGTACGCGCTTCCGCCCGACTGACAGTGGAAGCGCCGTGCGCGAATCGCAGCGGCTCACCCGTAAGGGCGCAGGTGTGGGGCGCTCCAGCGGGGACAATCCGGACATGGGCCTTCTGGTGACCGTGCTCGGGACGCACCCGGGAGTGGGCACCACGACAGTGGCCGTGAACCTGGCCGCCGCCCTCGCCGACGGTGGGCTGCGGTCGGTCCGGCTGGTCGAGCTGGACGACGCGCTCGGGCACCTGGCCCAGGACCTGGGGGTGCAGCCGGTCGGGGCGGTGACGGACGCGGCCACGCTGGCGTCCGGGCTGGGCCGGGTGGACCGGGCCATGGACGCGGTCGAGCCGCTGCTCACCCCGCTCTCGCCCGGGCTGACCGGCCTGCTGGCGGCGCCGCGACCGGGTGGGGGCGCGGGGACCCGGGTGCACCGGTTGGGGGCGCCGGGGACGGCACGGCTCCTGGAGACCGTCCGCGACGGGGCCGACGTGGTGGTGGACGCACCCGCGGCCTTCGAGGACCCGGTCGTCACTGCGCTGGCGATGTCGGACCGCGTGGTGGTGGTGACCAGCCCGGAGGGGCCCGCCGTCGAGGCTCTCGAGCTCACACTGGAGTCCCTGGCGCTGATGCAGATCCCTGAGACGCGGATCGACATCGTCCTGAACCACGTCGGGTCGGGCCCCAGCAACGCCGACGGCGAGCTGCCGCCCGCGGGGGCGGTCCCGGTGACGGCGACCATCCCCGACTGCCCCGACCTCGAGGACGGCACCGCCCTGGTCGCCCTCGCGGACCCGGAACACCCGCTCGCCGTCGCCGTCGGCCAGCTGGTCCGGACGCTGCGACCGGTGCCCGCCAGGGGCAGCCGCCTGCGGCGCCGCCGCTCCCGCTGACGGGTGGATTCGGCCTGTCGCCGTGGCGCGGCGACCCGAGCCGTGCCACCGTCATGGCGTGCAGCTCAGGACGGTCGTCGCCGACCCACGGGGCGCCGTCATCGCCGGGCGCGCCGCGGCGTACGGGCTGTGCGTCTCGCTCACGGTCATCCGCGGCAACGTCGGCATGCACCTGCCGGTGCTGGCGCTGCTGCTGGCCATCGCGGTAGTCAGCTCGGTGGCGACCGCGCGCCGGCCGGTGGTGTGGGCGCCATACGTGGAGGCGGCCGCCGCCGCGTCGGTGATCTCGTACCTGGCAGCGGACGACCCCATCGGCCTGCCGTACCTGCTCGCCCCCGCGCTGGAGGCCGGGCTGCTGTGGGGGTTCGGGCCGGTGGTGACCACGGTCGGGATCTCCGCCTTCGCCCTGACGGTGGCCCCGCTGGTGACGCCGCGGATCCTGGACCGCCGGGCGTACGCCTCGCTGGCCGCCCAGTGGCTCGTGCTCGCCCTGGGGACCGGCGCGGTCGCGGCCTGGGTGCGGCGCGTGCGCATCAGCGCCACCGACCCGCCGGACACGGCCGCGGCCTCGTACGCCGCCGCCTACCGGCTGCTGTCCCAGCTCCGTGTCGTGTCCCGCCAGCTGTCCGGCGGGCTGGACGCCTACAGCCTGGGGCAGGCGACCCTGGAGTCGCTGCGGTCCGCGCTGCCGTACAGCCGCGGCGCCGTGTACGCCCGGTCCGAGGGCGGGCGGCTGATCCCGCTGGCGTACTCGGGCGTGAGCCGGGTGGACTGGGTGCCCCGCATCGACGACGACTCGGCGTGGGCCTTCGCCTGGAGCTCGGGGCTGCCGCAGCGGCAGGCGGGCACCTTCTCCGACGAGCCGGGTGGTTTCGCCGCCGTCCTGCCGCTGCGGGTGGGCGTGCGCGTCGTCGGCCTGGTCGGCGTGGAGCGGCTCGAAGGCCCGTTCCAGCCGGACGAGCTGCAACCGGCCGCCGCCGTGGTCGACGAGGCGGCACTGCGGATCGAGACCGCCCTGCTCTTCTCCGAGGTCCGCCAGATCGCCACCGCCGAGGAGCGCCGCCGGCTCGCCCGGGAGATCCACGACGGGATCGCCCAGGAGCTGGCCTCGCTCGGCTACGTCATGGACGACATGTCGTACCGGGTCGCCGACGACGACCAGCGCGAGTCCATGCAGTACCTGCGCGGCGAGCTCACCCGGATCATCTCCGAGCTGCGGCTGTCGATCTTCGACCTGCGCAGCGAGGTGCTCGCCAGCAACGGCCTCGGCGCGGCCCTGTCCGACCACGTCCGAACGGTCGGTGCCACCTCCGACCTGACCGTCCACATCGAGCTGGACGAGTCGCCGCAGCGGCTGCGCACCGAGGCCGAGGCGGAGCTCATGCGCATCGCCCAGGAGGCCATCACCAACGTCCGCAAGCACTCGGGGGCGCAGAACCTCTGGGTCACCGTCCGGACCGCTCCCCCGAGCGCCTTGCTACGGATCGAGGACGACGGGCTCGGGTTGGGGCCGGGACGTGCCGACAGTTACGGCATGGAAATCATGCGCGAACGGGCGGACCGGCTCGGCGCCGGCCTGTCGGTGTCGCCCCGCGACGGCGGGGGTACGGTCGTCGAGGTGGCGATGGGGACCCTGCGGTCGCCCGCCGGCCCGGCTACCCAATCCGACGGCCCCGACGCAGCGGACGAAGGAGGTTCCCGTGTCCACGACGGTGCTGCTCGTTGACGACCACGAGCTGATCCGCCAGGGACTGAGGCGCGCGTTCGAGCGGTCCGCCGACTTCGAGGTGGTCGGGGAGGCCGGCAGCATCGCCGAGGCCTTCCGCAAGCTCGAGGCCCTCGTACCCGCGGTGGTGGTGGTCGACGTCCGGCTGCCCGACGGCAGCGGGCTCGAGCTGGTCCGCGAGGTCCGCAAGCGACGGACGGACATCGGGATCGTGGTCCTGACCATGTACGCGGGCGACGAGCAGCTCTTCGGCGCGCTGGACGCGGGCGCGTCGGCGTACATCCAGAAGGACGCGCCCACCGACGAGGTGCTGGCCGCCGCCCGGCAGGCCGCCTCGACGCCCGGCACCTTCACCGCCCGCGACCTGGGCGAGGCCATGAAGCGCCGGATGACCCCGTCCGGACCCCAGCTGTCCCCCCGCGAGAAGGAGGTGCTCGCCCTGCTGGCCGACGGCCTCGGAGTGGCGGCCATCTCCCGCCGGCTGTACATCAGCGAGTCGACCGCCAAGACCCACATCTCCAAGCTGTACGAGAAGCTCGGGGCGGCCAACCGGGCGCAGGCGATCATGTCCGCCCTGCGGCTGGGCCTGATCAAGCAGGAGGGCCCGCAGCCCACCGTCTGAGGGGCTGCCGGGGGGCTGATGCCAAGATCCTCCGTTCGGCCGAACGGGTGTATCCGCGCGGTCGATCCGCACCCGTGGCGTGGTCGTGGAGGCTGAGCCGACGGACCCGGTTGCCGGGGGTCCGATGGTGCCCTCAGGAGGACGGCCCGGATGCTCGACCAGCTGCGCGAGCAGACGCACGGTCGCAGGCGAGGTGCCTCGACCGTGGAGTACTCGTTGCTGCTGGCCGCCATCGCCACGGTCGTCGCCCTGGTCGCGTTCGCTTTCGGCAGCTACCTGCACAGCGCGCTGCGGACCGGGTGCGACAGAACGGCCTCGGGGCAGAGCGCGACGCCGAGCTGCTCGGCCCCGAAGAACGCGCGCTGACCGCACTCAGCCGCCGGGCTCGGCCACCGCACCCACCGCCAGCAACGCGTCGAGCCGGCGGGCGACCGTGTCCCAGCCCCACGCCTCCTCGACCCAGGCCCGCCCGGCCGCACCCATGGCGGCGGCCCGCACCGGGTCCAGCAACAGCTCGCTGACCCGGTCGGCGACGTCGGCCACCTGACGGCCGGAGACCACGTAACCGGTCCGGCCGGCCAGGACCGCGTCCGGTGCTCCTCCGGAGTCGCCGGCGACGACCGGGAGCCCGGTCGCGGACGCCTCCAGGTAGACGATGCCCAGGCCTTCGACGTCCAGCCCGCGGTTGCGCGTCCGGCACGGCATCGCGAACACGTCGCCGGCGGCGTAGTGCGCGGCCAGGTCCCGGTCCGGCACGGCGCCAGTGAAGACCACGTGGTCGCGGACGCCGGTGCGCCTGGCCAGCCGTTCGATCCGGTCCCGGTACGGGCCGCCGCCGACCAGGAGAAGCACCGCGCCGGGGACCCGGCTGCGGATCGCCGGCATCGCCGACACCAGCGTGTCCTGGCCCTTGCGGGGCATGAGCCGCGAGACGCACACGACGACGGGGCGGTCCCCGAGGCGGTACCTGGCCCGGACCGGGGCGCCGTCGACCCGCGGCGAGAATGTCTCGACGTCGACACCGGGCGCGAGCCGGGCCATGCGCGCCGCGGCCGCCGGCGACAGCGCCCTGGCGATCCTGGCCCGCGTGTACTCCCCCAGGTACGTCACGACGTCGACCCCGTCGCCGATCCGCCGCAGCAGCGGCGAGCCGCCCGGCATGCCGGCCCACCCCGCCTCGTGCCCATGCGTCAGCGCGACGAGGCGGTCCGCGCCGGCCCGCCGCAGCCGCGGACCGAGGACTCCCAGCGGCGCCGCCGCGCCGAACAGGACCGAGCTGCAGCCGTAGGACACCAGCAGGTCCTCGGCGTGCCGGGCCACTGTCGGGGTTGGGAGCATGACCGAGGCGCGGTGCCGGACGACCGGGAAGTCCAGCCCCCGGTCGTACTGCTGCGCGCCCGGCCAGGCGGAGGTGTAGACCACCACCGACCCGGACGGACGGCGCCTGGCCAGCTCGCCCACGAAAGTCTGGATGCCGCCCGTACGCGGCGGGAAGTCGTTGGTGACGATCAGCGTCCGGGAGCCCGAGCCCGGATCGGCCGGCGTGCTCACGCGGTCGCCTCGACGTACGCCCGCCAGCGCGCGGTCCACCCGGACGTGCCGATGCCCGTGACCGACCGCAGGCCGGCATCCGCATCTCCGGCCGGGTCCGCGCGACCCGCCGCCGTCGCCCGGTACACCGCGACGAGCGTGCGCGTGCCCCCCGCTGCCGCGATCACCCGGCAGGCGAGCCAGGCACCCGCGTAGGCGCCAGCCGCCACCGCACCACCCGCGTCGAACTGGGCGTCCGCCGGGAGCACCCGCGGGGCCGCGCCGCCGCGGGACACGGGATCGAGCAGCGCGGCCGCCGCCGTACGCAGGCGGACGCCAGAGCCGAGGAAGCCCACGTAGTCCGCGAAGCCCTCCTCGAGCCAGAGCGGCACCCTCGGGTCGGCGGCCGCACCGGTGGCCAGGTGGGTCACCTCGTGGGTCAGCAGGACCTGCCGACCGGCCGCCGGCAGGGCGAGCCAGGCGGGCATGTCCAGGTACACGCGGTCGGCGGTGGTCACCGCTACGAGCCCGGCCACCGCAGCCGGGTCGCGGCCGGTCAGCTGCGCCAGCTGGGTGCCGCCCTCGGTCGCGACCACCACCGGCACCCTTCGCCAGTCCCGCCCCCAGACGGCCGTCACCGCTGTTGAGGCCCGGGCGGCGCCGGCCAGCAGGGCGGCGACGTCCCGCGGGGCCGGCCTCAGGTCGAGGACGGCGGCACCCGGCGCCGCGGACCAGGCCACCGGGCCGGCGTCCCAGGGCAGCCCGGCACCGACCGCCAGGTCCGAGCGGACGAGCAGCGCGCCGGGCCGGCCCGGGTCGGCGCCGAGCACGAGCTGTCGGACCGCCGAGGCGGCCGGCCGGCCCGCGGGGTCGGCGGCGACGCGGTAGCTCAGCAGGGCGCGGACGGTGAGCTCGCCCGGGACGGGTCCGGCGACGACGCTCTGCACGGCGTAGGACCACGTCGTCAGCGGGACCCCCGTCAGCCGGGACCCCAGCGCAGCCACGGAGGGATCCGCCGCTGGCGCCGCGGTGGCCGCCAGCGCGGGGCTGTCGGCGGCCAGCACTGCGGCGGACCGGGCCGCGAGCAGACGTTCCACGCCCAGACGGGCAACGGCGCTCGGCGTGGTGTCCGGCGCCGACCCCTGGCAGCCCGCCAGGACCAGTGCGAGTGCCACCGGAAAGACGATCGGGCGGACGACGGGCACCGCTCGATCCTAGGCGGCGAGACTGGTCGGGCCTCGGCGCCGCTCAGGTGGTCAGTACGGCCTGACCGCTCCGCGGTACGGCATCGAGTACAGCGAGGCCGTCGTCACGCCCTCGCCGGGGTTGGCGGCGTGCACGATCATGCCGCCGCCGACGTAGATGCCGACGTGGTGGATCGGGCTGTAGTAGAAGACCAGGTCGCCGGGCTGCAGGTCGCCGACCGACACGTGCCTTCCGGACCCGTACTGCGCGCTCGAGGAGTGCGGCAGCGAGATGCCGGCCTGCGAGTAGGCGCGCATCGTCAGGCCCGAGCAGTCGAACGAGTTCGGCCCGCTGGCGCCCCAGACGTAGTTGTCGCCGACCTTCGACATGGCGTACGCGACCACGCGCCCGCCGATGCTGCCGCTGTACGACCCGGACCCGTACCGGACATGACTCCTGCTGGCCCGGTGCGATGAGGATGCGCGGGCCCGCGCCGCGGCGCGGGCGTCGGCTGCGGCCTTGGCCAGCGCAGCCCGCTGCGAAGCCTCCAACGAACCCAACAACGCCGTCGTCTTGGCCTGCGCCGCCCGCACCTGGGCCAGATCCGCAGCCGCAGCCGCATACAACGCACGCAAAACCGCCAACTGCTGCGCCGCCGCCAACTTGTCCTGAGCCAACCGCTGCTCA
Source organism: uncultured Actinomycetota bacterium (assembly GCA_963849365.1). GTDB lineage: Bacteria > Actinomycetota > Actinomycetes > Prado026 > Prado026 > CAVQCJ01. The sequence goes on along the minus strand of CAWKHA010000003.1, from coordinate 359,710 downwards.
GCCACCGCCGCAGCCCGCAACACATCCGACTGACGACGCGTCACCCCATCCAACGCCGTCATCTGCTCCAAGAACTGCGACGGATTATCCGCCAACAACAACTGCAACGTCTGATCCACCCCACCCGAGCGATACGCAGCCGACGCCAACCGACCCACCTGCAACTGCGCCGCCCCCACCACCGCCTGCGAACGCGCCACCCGCGCATTGATCTGCGCCAACACCCGCTGCCCCGCAGCCACCCTCACCTGCGTCGCATTCGCGTTCTCCTGCGCCACCTCACCGGCCGCAGCCAACCCAGCCAACTGCGCCCGCACCTGATCCAAGGACGGCCGCGGCGCCGCCGGCGCAGCCGTGGGCACCAACACCACAGCCAACCCAGCCACCAACCCAGCCACCAACACCACACGCAACGAACGCATTCGGGTGGACGCCACGGAGGCGGCACTCCTCACTTCCACGGCCGCCTACCGGGTTAGCTGTCGGGTTCGGACGGGGAAGATCGCCCTACCAACCGGCACAACCACCCGGTCGGACTCACCCCAGGGAACATGGGTCCCCGGCTCCCCAGCACACCCGACAAGATCCGACCGACCCTGCCCAGCACCACCGAGGACTCAGCGGAGGTGCCGACCGCCGACCCGTCTGGACGGCGTCCTGCCTGCACCTGGTCGAGCACCCTAACGAAAAGGTCACGACCGAATCAATTCAACTCACGTACCTCGCTCCACCCGCGTGTCGGCCGCCACGGCGGGCCTGGCCCGGATCGTCACGCTCAGCGACCGCCTCCTCGCTCTCGGCTCGTGGGCCCTGGACCAGCCGCAACGGCGGCACCAGACCCGATCCGGCCAGCACGTCGAGTGCCCGGCGCTCCTCGGCGTCGAGCACGACCCCCTCGGGCGGGGCCGCGAGCAGCACGGTCACGACGCAGTCGCCGCAGGCGAGCCCGCGGACCTCACAGCTGTCGCAGTCGATGAGCACCGGACCCTCCCTGGTTCTGCTGGCGACCTCTGGAGGGGACGCTAGGAGCCGGGTCCGACAGCGCCGGTCCGGCGGCTGCTCAGGCCCGGTCCAGCCGGCGCAGCAGCGCGGCCGACGCGATGGCCCGGGCCCCGGCGGCAACGGCCCGATCGGCGACTTCGCGGTCGGTCGAGACCACGACGAGCGGACGGCCCGGCGGTTCGGCCCGGACCAGCCGGTCGATCAGCTGGTCCGCGGTCTGGCCGTCGGCGCTGAACAGCACCCGGACTCCGCGCGGGGGCGCCGCCAGCACCGGTGCGGCCAGGCTCGTCCCGTCGAAGACGCAGGTGACCTCGGCCCTTGTGCGGGCGGCCAGGGCCGCGAGCCCGGAGAGCAGGCGCGCCCGCTGCTGCTCGAGGGGCAGCGTCCCGTACCCGCCTTTCGTGACGTTGTAGCCGTCGACCAGCATGTGCACCCGGGGCAGGGCCAGCAGCTGCTCGAGGACGGCCGGGTCGTCGGCGGCGAGGGCCCGAGCCGCGACGTCACCGACGCCGGCCACACCGCTCGGGGCGACGGCCCCGGCCTGTGCGGCGACGGCGTCCGCCGGCAGGGTCTGCCCGGTCATGACCTCGGCCGGCGGCAGGGCCAGCTCCTGCCGCAGTCCCTGGGCAGCACCGAGCAGCGTGTCCAGCAGCAGCCGGAGCCGGACCTCGTCGTGGCTGCGACCCTCCCTCGCCGCCCGGCGGGCCCCCTCGACGGCCGCCTCGAGCTCGGCCACCCGCGCGCGCAACCGGCGCGCCTCCGAGCTCGCCGCACCGACCCGGTCAGCGGCGTCCGACCCGGCCTGCGCTGCCGCCCTCGCCGCGGCCTCCGTGGCCGACCGGGACCGCCCGAGCTCGGCGTCGAGCTCGCGCACCCGACGGCGCGCCTCGGCCAGCTCGGCCTTCACCTGCTCCCGCTCACCCTGGGCCTTGACGGCCTCCCGCTCGGCCTCGGCCCGCAGCTCGGCGAGCCTGCGGCCCAACCGTGCGACCTGCGCCTCGAGGTCGGCCACCTGCGCCGAACGGCCGGCCGCGTCCAGCGCCTCGGTCGCTGCGGTCAGCACGTCGACCCAGCCGTCAGGGCGCACGAGATAGGCGAGAGCAGCCACCTCCACCGGGTCGGCGGCAGCCGGCGGCGTCCCTCGGTCGAGCGCGGCGGTGACGTCCGGCGCGGCCGCTCGTGCAGCGGCCGCGACGCGCTGGCGGAAGGCGGCATCCGACTCCAGCGCCACAGCCAGGGCGGCGGCCCCGACCCGCGCCCGGCGGGCCGGGGTGAAACGGGCGACCGCGCGCAGGGCGGCGGGCACTTGCTCGGGGGGCAGCTTCCCGAGCGCGTCCGCCGCCAGGGCGACCACGCGCAGCCGTACGGCGGGCGGCAGCCGCACGGTCCCGTCCGGGCCGGCGGCAGTCAACGCGGCGCCGGTTCCCCCGACCCGGCCGGACGCGCGACCAGCTCGACGGCGTCGACGGCGTCGCACCAACGGCAGCGCACCTGCTCGACGGTCTCGGCGAGCACCTCGGTCTCGACGACAGCCGGCTCCCCAGACAGATCGAGGTGCCAGTACTCCAGCGTGCGGCGGGAGCGCTGCACGTCGAAGCGGGTCAGGTTGCCGCAGCGCGCGCAGCGCCAACGGGACTGCGGGTCGGGCAGCGGTACGGGCACGCGGTCCTCCGGGGCCGTTGGGTCCGGGCTCCAGGCTAGGCGCTCCACGGCAGCATGCGCCGGTGCGCCTGCCGGCGGATGTCGGTGGACGTGCCTACCGTCGCCGCCATGAGCGCCGATCCGTCCGCAGCCGGGTCGCCCGGTGCGGCGGGCGCGCCCGGTACGGCGGCGACGGCACGGCAGACCAGCTTCGACGAGCTCGGCACGCCGCTGCGCGAGGTGGTGTTCGTTGTGGTCGACCTGGAGACCACCGGTGGCTCGCCCGCCGACTGCGGCATCACCGAGATCGGCGCGGTCAAGATCCGCAGCGGCGAGGTGCTCGGCGAGTTCCACTCGCTGGTGAACCCCGGCACCGCCATCCCCCCGTTCATCCAGGTGCTGACCGGGATCACGGACTCGATGGTGGCCGCCAGCCCCGGGGTGGGCGCGATGTTGCCCGCGTTCCTGGAGTTCGCGCAGGGCTGCGTGCTGGTCGCGCACAACGCGCCGTTCGACGTCGGGTTCCTGCGCGCCGCGGCCGAGCGCCAAGGCCGGCCCTGGCCGCCGTTCGGAGTCCTGGACACCGCCCGGCTGGCCCGGCAGGTGCTGCTGCGTGACGAGGCCCCCGACTGCAAGCTCTCGACGCTGGCCCGGCTGTTCCGGGCCACCACGCAGCCGACGCACCGCGCCCTCGACGACGCCAGGGCGACCGTGGACGTGCTGCACGGGCTGATCGAGCGGGTCGGCACGCAGGGGGTCGACACCCTGGAGGAGCTCGGCACCTACTCCTCGCGGGTCTCCCCGGAGCAGCGCCGCAAGCGCCACCTCGCCGAGGGCCTGCCCCGTGGGCCGGGCGTCTACCTGTTCGAGGACCCCGGCGGGCGCGTCCTGTACGTGGGCCGGTCCAAGGACCTCAAGGCCCGGGTCCGGTCGTACTTCACCGCCAGCGAGATGCGCACCCGCATGGCCGAGATGGTGCGGCTGGCGGAGCGGGTGCGCCCGGTCCCCTGCCCGACCGCGCTGGAGGCCGAGGTCCGCGAGCTGCGACTGATCGCCGAGCACCGCCCCCGCTACAACCGGCGCTCGCGGTTCCCCGAGCGCGTCGTCTGGCTCAAGCTCACCGTCGAACCGTTCCCCAGGCTGTCGCTGGTGCGTGCGGTCAAGGACGACGGGGCGGACTACCTCGGGCCGTTCGGCTCGCGGCGCGCCGCGGACGCCGCGATGACGGCGCTGCACGAGGCGGTGCCGCTGCGGCAGTGCAGCGGCCGGCTCCCGCTGCACCCGGCCGGGTCCGCCTGCGCGCTGTTCGGGATGGGCCGGTGCGGTGCGCCGTGCGAAGGCCGCGAGAGCACCGAGGAGTACACGGTGCACGCGCACGAGGCCCGCGCGGTCTTCAGCGGCGACTGCCGCGAGCTGGTGGAACGCCTGGAGGCCCGGATCCGCCGGCTCGCCGAGGCGGAGCGCTACGAGGACGCCGCCGCCCACCGCGACCGGCTGGCCGCCCTGGTCCTCACGGCGGCGCGGATGCAGCGGTACGCGGCGCTGTCCCGGATCCCCGAGCTCGTGGCGGCGCGACCCACCCCCGCGGGCGGCTGGGAGCTGGCCGTGGTCCGGCACGGCCGGCTGGCCGGCACCGACGCCGTGTCGCCCGGAGTGCCTCCGCGCCCGTCGGTCGAGGCCCTGGTCGCGACCGCCGAGCGGGTCGCGGCCGGAGTCGGCCCCACCCCCAACGCGTTCGCGGAGGAGATGGAGTGCGTCCTGCGCTGGCTGGAGCACCCGGGGGTCCGGCTGGTCGAGGTGGACGGCGCGTGGTGGTCGCCCGCCTACGGCGCCGGTGCGGTCCGGGACCGCTTCGCCGAGCTGCGCTCGCGCGACTCCACCGCGGCGCCCGGCAGCGACCGCCGGCGGCTGCGCCCGGTGCGCTGAGCGACGTAGGCTCGGCCCGTGATCACCGCCATCGTGCTCGTCACGACCGAGGTCGCCCGGATCGGGGAGGTCGCGCAGGAGATCGCCGAGATCCCCGGCGTGACGGAGGTGTACTCGGTCACCGGCGACACCGACCTCGTCGCGATGGTCCGGGTGCGCGAGCACGAGCAGCTGGCCGATGTCATCGCAGGGACGTTGAACAAGGTGCCAGGCGTGCTGTCCACCACGACGCACATCGCGTTCCGCGCCTACAGCCGGCACGACCTCGAGGCGGCGTTCGCGCTCGGTCTCGAGGACGGCTTCTGAGCCTGCCGTCAGCCGGCTGCAGCCACCGTTGCGCTGGCCTCGACCCACCGTTCCAGCGACGCGGCCGCCGCACCCGAGTCCACCGACTCGGCGGCCCGGACCAGCCCGGCCGCCATCGCTTCGTCGAGGTCGTCCGGTGCACCTCCGGTGGCGTCGCCGAGGGCGACCAGAGCCGCGGCGGCGTTGAGCAGCACCGCGTCGCGCACCGGCCCGGTCCGGCCGGCCAGCAGGTCCCGTACGGCGGTGGCGTTGAACGCGGCGTCGCCGCCGCGCAAGGCCTCGGCCGGTGCCGCGGTGACTCCCAGCCGGACCGGGTCGAACACGTGCTCGGTCACCGACCCGGCTCGCACCCTGCGCACCTGTGACGTGGTCGCCGTGGTCACCTCGTCCAAGCCGTCGTCGCCGCGGACGACCAGGGCGGCGACGCCACGGCGGGCGAAGACCTCGGCCATCACGGCGGCCATCCGCGGGTCGGCGCAGCCGATGGCCTGGGCGGCTGGCTGTGCCGGGTTGGTGAGCGGCCCCAGGAAGTTGAACGCGGTCGGGACGCCCAGCTCGCGCCGCGGCACCGCCGCGTGCCGCATGGCCGGGTGGAAGACCTGGGCGAAGCAGAACGTGATGCCCGCGCGCGCCGCGACCTGGACCACCTGCGCCGGAGTCAGCGTCAGGCTGACGCCGAGCGCCTCCAGGACGTCGGCCGCGCCGCAGCTGGACGAGGCCGCCCGGTTGCCGTGCTTGACCACTGTCGCGCCCGTGCCGGCCACGACCACCGCCGCCATCGTGGAGATGTTCACCGTGTGCGCCCGGTCGCCGCCGGTGCCGACCACGTCGACGGCCGGCCCCGGCACCTCGATGCGGTGGGCGTGCTCCAGCATCGTCCGGACGAAGCCGTCCATCTCCGCCGCGGTCTCGCCCTTGGCCCGCAACGCGACCACGAAGCCGGCGATCTGCACGGGGGTCGCCTCGCCGGACATCAGCTCGCCCATCGCCCACGCGGTGTCGTCGGCGGACAGCGCGGTGCCGCGCAGCAAGGTGGTGAGCAGGGACGGCCAGGTGCGGGCCGGGGCCGACCCCTCGGCAGCCATCGAGGAGCCTGCCGGCTCAGCCGGCCGAGCGGGAGGCCGGCCGCCCGGTCCGGGTGGACAGCAGCCCCGCAGCCGCGGTGGCGAGCTCGACCGGGTCCAGCGGGTGCGACACCGCGGCGTCGGCGCGCGACCAGGTCGCCAGCCAGGCGTCCTGCGGGCGGCCGATGAGGACCAGGACCGGCGGGCAGCGGTAGATCTCGTCCTTGAGCTGGCGGCAGACGCCCATCCCGCCGGCGGGTACCGCCTCGCCGTCCAGGATCGCGAGGTCGACGCCGCCGGCGTCCATCCGCGCGATCACGGCCGGCTCGGTGGCGCACTCCACGTACTCGAGGCGGGGCAGGCCGGCCGCCGGCCGCCGCCCCAGCGCCCGGCGGACCTGCTCGCGGGTGCTCCGGTCGTCGCTGTAGACGAGCACGGTCAGGGTGCGCTCGGGCTGGGTCGGTCCGGCGTGGTCGGTCACGGGCGGATCGTACCGGTCGGGCCTCTGCCGACACTCGGCGTGGCGAACCGGGGGTGGGGGTCGCTGCGGGTGCCCCGGCCTGCCAGAATGCCGCCCGTGGCCTCCGCAACCGCTCCGGCGCCCATGAGCGCCCCGCACCACCCGGCAGCGCCGGCCCGACCCAGCAACGTGGCCGTCGGCACGATCGTGTGGCTGTCCTCCGAGCTGATGTTCTTCGCGGCGCTGTTCGCGATGTACTTCACGGTCCGCGCGGTGCAGGGGCCGGAGGTCTGGAAGAACGCCACGAGCCACCTGACGCTGGTGTTCGCCGCGTGCAACACCACCGTCCTGGTGCTCTCCTCGGTCACCTGCCAGATGGGCGTCTTCGCGGCCGAGCGTGGCGACGTGGTCAAGCTGCGGCGCTGGTTCGTCCTCACGTTCGCCATGGGCGCGTTCTTCATCGGCGGCCAGATCTACGAGTACTCCGCGCTCGTGCGCGAAGGACTGACCCTGCAGACCGACTACGGCTCCGTCTTCTACCTGACCACCGGCTTCCACGGTCTGCACGTGACCGGCGGTCTGGTCGCGTTCCTGTTCGTGCTGGGACGCACGTACGTCGCGCGGCGGTTCACGCACAACCAGGCGACGAGCGCCATCGTGGTCTCGTACTACTGGCACTTCGTCGACATCGTCTGGATCGGCCTCTTCTCGACCATCTACCTCATCCGGTGAACGAGCATCCGGTGGACGGGCGACCTGTGACCTCACCCAGCCATGACGCCAAGCCGGCGGCCGTCCGGCTCGCCGACCGTCGTCGGCACCCTGTCGCCACGCTGCTCCTGCTCGTCGTCGGGCTGTCCCTGACCGGCGGCCTCTACGCCATGATGAGCGCCGCCGGCAGCGCGACGGCGGCCAGCTCGGACGGCGACCCGCAGCAGATCACCAAGGGCCACCAGCTCTTCCTCGAGGGGTGCTCGAGCTGCCACGGCCTCAACGCGCAGGGCGGGCTGGTCAACACCGGCACCAGCACGCAGCTCACCGGGCCGAGCCTGATCGGCGTCGGAGCGGCCGCCGTGGACTTCCAGGTGGGGACCGGCCGCATGCCGCTGTCCGCGCCGGGCGTGCAGTCGATGCGCAAGGAGGTCGTCTACACCCAGGACGAGATCGACGCGCTGGCCGCCTATGTCGCGTCGCTGGCTCCCGGCCCCCCGATCCCGTCCGCCGAGGACCTGGACACGACTGACGCCAACCTTCAGGCGGGCGGGGAGATCTGGCGGACCAACTGCGCCCAGTGCCACAACTTCGCCGGCGCGGGCGGGGCGCTGACCGGCGGCCAGTACGCGCCACCGCTGAAGGAGGCCACGCCCAAGCAGATGTGGGAGGCGATGGTCACCGGGCCCGAGTCCATGCCGGTGTTCAACAACAACACGATCACGCCCGACCAGAAGCGCCAGCTGATCAAGTTCATCGAGGCGCTCAAGACCGAACCCAACCCGGGCGGCATGGCCCTGGGCCGGGTCGGCCCGGTGAGCGAGGGCCTGTTCCTGTGGACCGTGGGGCTCGGCGCCGTCCTCGTCGTCGCCGTCTGGATCGGGGCCAAGAGCTCATGAGCGAGCACACGCCGGGCACCGAGGTCGAGGCCGAGCACGCGCACCTCGTCCCCGCCGACCAGCTCCCCGAGCACCACCCGCGGCGGACCGACGTCGACCCGAGGGCCGCTCGCCGGGCCGAGCGCCAGGTCTCGCTGCTGTTCGTCGTCGGGCTGCTCACGCCGTTCGCCTTCTGGCTCGAGTACGTCTACATCCCCAAGGACAAGATCGTCACGATCCCGTTCATCGGGAGCACCAGCGCCTCGAACTTCTGGCTCGGCATGACGATGGGCGTCGGCCTGTTCTGCGTGGGCGCCGGGGCGATCCACTGGGCCAAGAAGCTCATGCCGGACGTCGAGGAGGTCTCGGACCGGCACCACCTCGGCGGCGAGCCGGCCGAGCGCGACGTGGCTGTCGACGACTTCCTCGCCGGCACGCAGTCCAGCGGCTTCCTGAAGTACAAGATGATCCGGCGCACGCTGATCGGCGCCCTGGCTGCGACCCCGCTGTTCGCGGTCCCGCTGCTCAAGGACCTGGGACCGATGCCGGAGACGAAGCTTTGGCACACCCTGTGGAGCAAGGACACCCGGATCGTGACCGACCCGACGCTGAACCCGCTGCGGCCGGAGGACATCCCGTTCGGCGGCATGGTGTCCTGCGTGCCCGAGACGCTCGCGGACGTCGAGGAGGCCGAGGGCACGCTGAACGCGCGGGCCAAGGCTCCGGTGGTCCTGGTGCGGCTGCGCCCGGACGAGATCAGGGCTCAGCAGGGCGCGAACTGGGACTACCAGGGCATCCTGTGCTTCTCGAAGATCTGCACGCACGTGGGCTGCCCCACCGCTCTGTACGAGCAGAAGACCCACCACCTGCTGTGCCCGTGCCACCAGTCCACGTTCGACCTGGCCGATGCCGGGAAGGTGGTGTTCGGTCCGGCCGCGCGCTCCATGCCCCAGCTCGCGATCACGGTGGATGCGGACGGATACTTGGTGGCACGCGGAGACTTCACCCAGCCGATCGGCCCCAGCTTCTGGGAGCGCGGATGAGCGAGCACGGCAAGCACAGCGCCACGGCGGCGGCTGCGGATGTCGCGGACGGTGCGGTCGACGTGAACAACCCGCTGGTGAAGGCTGGCGGCTCGGTGGCGGGCTACCTCGACGACCGGGTCAGCATCTCCAAGTTCCTCAAGAAGAACCTGAGCAAGATCTTCCCCGACCACTGGTCGTTCATGCTGGGCGAGATCGCGCTGTACAGCTTCATCGTGCTGCTGCTCACCGGGGTCTGGCTCTCGTTGTTCTTCAAGCCGTCGATGACCGAGGTGGCCTACCACGGCTCGTACGTGCCGTTGAACGGCATCCGCATGTCCGAGTCGTACGCCTCGACGCTGGACATCTCGTTCGACATCCGCGGCGGACTGCTCATGCGGCAGGTGCACCACTGGGCCGCGCTGCTGTTCCTGGCGGCCATGACCGTCCACCTGTTCCGGGTGTTCTTCACCGGCGCGTTCCGCAAGCCGCGCGAGATCAACTGGGTGATCGGCGTCGTGCTGCTCACGCTGGGCATCGTCGAGGGCTTCGCCGGCTACTCGCTGCCCGACGACCTGCTGTCCGGCACGGGGCTGCGGATCACGGAGGGGATCATCCAATCTCTCCCGGTGGTCGGGACGTATCTGGCGATGTTCACGTTCGGCGGCGAGTTCCCGGGCGACGACTTCATCCCACGGCTGTACATCGTGCACGTGCTGTTGGTCCCCGGGATCATCCTGGCGCTGATCACCGCGCACCTGATGATGATCTGGTACCAGAAGCACACCCAGTACCCGGGGATGGGACGGACCGAGCGCAACGTCGTCGGCTACCGGCTGTTCCCGATCTACACGGCCAAGGCCGGCGGCTTCTTCTTCATCGTCTTCGGCCTGTCGGTGCTGCTCGGGGCCATCGCCACCATCAACCCGGTCTGGATGTTCGGGCCCTACACACCCACACAGATCACCGCGGGCTCGCAGCCGGACTGGTACATGGGGTGGCTGGACGGTGCCCTGCGGCTGATGCCCAACTGGGAGATCACGGCCTGGGGCCACACGCTCAGCCTGAACGTGCTGATCCCGGCGGTGATCATCCCGGGGATCCTGTTCACCGCCTTGGGCCTGTACCCGTTCATCGAGCAGTGGGTCACCGGGGACAAGCGCGACCACAACGTGCTGGACCGTCCCCGGAACGTCCCGACGCGCACGGCGCTGGGCACGACCGCCATCGCGTTCTACGGGATGCTCTGGATCGGCGGCGGGAACGACATCATCGCCACCCACTTCTCCCTGTCGATCAACCAGATCACCTGGACGTTGCGCGTCGGGCTGTTCGTGGTGCCCCCGATCGTCTACGTCATCACCCGCCGGTTCTGCCTGGGGCTGCAACGACGGGACCGCGACAAGCTGCTGCACGGCTACGAGACCGGCACGATCATGCGGATGCCGTCGGGAGAGTACATCGAGGTGCACGCACCGGTCTCCCAAGAGGAGCGGGCCGTGCTGCTGGCGGGTGTGCGGTACCGGCCGCTGGCCCTGGACACCGAGCCGGACGAGAACGGCGTGGACCCCCGGGTGAACCGGCTGCACCGGTTCCGGGCCCGCCTGTCCCGGTCGTACTTCGGTGAGCAGGTCGACAGGCCCACGCCCGAGGAGCTCGAGCACGGGGCGCACCACGCGCAGGAGCTCAACGACGGGTACGCCCGCCAGCTCGCCAGTGGCGAGGCCACGAGTGGTGAGGATCCGGCGCACCACTGACCGCAGTCGTCAGCTGCGCGTCCGGTCCGGACGCGCAGCCCGGCGCTCACGCGGCCCGATCCACCCCAGGTGGGTGTGCCGGAAGTCGTCGCCGTACTTGAGGCCGTAGCCCACGGCACGGTCCATGCCGATGTGGGCCAGCCAGACCAGGGCCAGCGCGGCGAGCAGCGGCTGGTCGCGCCACACCGCCAGGCCCAGCAGCGCGGCCGGGACCGGCGTCGCATGGGCGACGTTGTACAGCTGCGCCCCGACGCGCGGCCCGGCCAGGTACCCGAGCGCGAGCACGTCGGGCAGCAGGATGGTCAACGGCAGCAGCCACCAGGACCGCCCCGTCGCGGCGTACCCCACGACTGCCGCGGTCAGCAGCGCCAGCCCCTCCACCCGCAGCCAGCGCAGCGGAGCCGCCTGCACCGTCCCGCTCACGACGAGCGGGCTTCCGGCTCGGACCATCGCTCGAGGGCGGCGACCAGGGCGGTCACGAGCCGGTCGAAGCTGCGGTCCACGGACACCGGGAGCCCGAACCCGCCCAGCGCCTCCAGCGCCACGAACCCGTGCAGCGCGGAGCGCAGGGCCCGGGTCGCGTCGATCGCGTCGTCGCCGCTCAGGCCGTACGCGGCGAGGATGTCGCCCACCAGCACGACCACGGCAGCGCTCGCCGCCTCGTCGTCGCCGTCCCCGGGCGCCGGCGCGCGCAGCGTCGCGGCGTACCGCCCGGGATGCTCGGCCGCCCAACCGCGGTAGGCGCCGGCCAGCGCGCGCACGGCATCCGCGCCGGACCGCCCCACGGTGGCCCGGCCGACGACCTGGGCCAGCTCGGACTTGGCCCGGACCGCCAGCCCGCGGTGCAGGGCGTCCAGCCCGTCGATGTGCTTGTAGAGGGACGGCTGGCGGACCTGGAGCCGCTCGGCGACCGCCGCCAGCGTGAGGTTGCCGAGGCCGACCTCGTCCGCGACCCGCTCGGCCTCGTCGAGCACGCGGTCGCGGTTGAGCCCGGCCCTAGGCACGGCCGGTCATCCGGTCCAGGAACGCCGCCACGGCTGGGACGACGACGTCGGGGCGCTGAGCCTGCGGGTAGTGCCCCGCCTCCGGAACCAGCACGACCGTTGCGTGCAGCCTCCGGCCGATCCACTCTGCCTCGGCGACGGGGTCGGGGAAGTCCGGGTCCTGCTCCCCCATCACGACCAGCGCGGGCGCGCCGACCTGGTCCAGCCGTGCCTCGGCCGGCGCGTGTGTCGTGCGCGTCGTGGCCGAGAAGGCCCGCGTCTTCCCCGGCCGGCGCAGGCTCGCCCGCACCGCGTCGAGGTGCTCGTCGAGGTCGGCCGGACGCCGACCGGCGAACAGCTTGGGCAGGTAGGCCAGCCACACGCCGGCGGCCCACCACCGCGCCATCGCCACCCGGAACGCCAGCCGCTTCAGCCGGCTGGTCCGGCCGTCACGGACGAACGGGCCGACCAGGACCAGCCCGCGGATCAGCTCGGGCCGCTCGGCCGCCGCGACAACCGCGGCGCCGGCACCCATCGAGTTGCCGACGACGATGGCTGGTCCGCCGAGACGGTCGACCAGGGCGAGGATGTCCCCCGCGGTGTCGACGTCTCCGTACGAGCCGAACGTCGCGTCGCTGTCGCCGTGGCCGCGCAGGTCGGTCACCACGACGCGGTAGCCGTGCTCGACGAGGGCGGGCGCGAGGAAACGGTAGGTCGACCGCAGGTCGCCCATGCCTGGGACGAGCACGACCAGCGGGCCACTGCCCGCCGATTCGTACGCGATGCTGCCCTGGCCGCGGTCGAGCCGAAGCGGTGCCTGCTGGTGGGTGTCACGTGTCGTCGTCATGGGGCTATCTTGCATAGCCATTTAGCTAATGTCAATAGCCTCCAGGGTGCGGGTCAGCTCAGCGCGCTACCGGCCGTCCAGGACGCCCAGGACACGTTCCAGTCGGTGTAGCCGTTACCCGGTTCCAGCTGCCGGGTGGAGTGGGTGTACCGGACGACGTCGCCGATGTGCGAGATCGAGTAGAACCAGGTCGCGTTGGCCGTGCTCATCCCGGTGCATCCGTGACTGACGTTCTCGTGCCCCTGGTGCGCGACCGACCAGGGCGCCGCGTGCACGAACTCGCCGGACCAGGTCAGCCGCAGGGCGTACTCGACCGTGAGGTGGTAGGCGTCCGGGCTGTCGGGCGGGATGTCCACGGTGGTGGAGTCCATCAACCGGGTCCGCTCCTTGGTGATGATGACCTTGGTGCCGCCGCGGGTCAGGTACCCCTCCTTGCCGGTCGTGACCGGGATGACGCGCTGCACCTTGCCGTCCTTGGTGACCGTCATCGTGTGTGCGGTGATGTCGACGGTGCTCACCAGGGCGCTGGGGGTCACGTCGAAGCCGAACGTCCGGTCGTGGTCGCCCCACACCCCGGCGCCGGCGTCGACCCCGGCCAGGCGGAACGTGACCGACACGTGCTCGCCGGCCGGCCAGAAGGTCTTCGGGCGGAAGTGGATCTCCTTGCTGCTGAACCAGCGCCAGGCCCCTTCGACCGGCTTCGACATGGTCACCGACAGCGCGCGCTCCACGGCCGCTCGGTTGGTCACCTTCTGGGTGAACTTGACCATGAGCGGCATGCCGACGCCGACGAGCGCGCCGTCCCCGGGCGTGATCACGGTGTTGAGGACCGCCGTGGGACGCACCGTGGAGAAGTCGGACCGCAGCGAGCGCCCGCGTCCGCTGGTGTCCACCGCGTGCACCTGGATGACGTACTCCGTGGCGAGCGCGAGCGTCGCGTCGCCGTTGGCCGTCCACAGGCTGCCGTCCGGGCTGAGCACACCGGGCACGGCCGCCCCGCCGCCCTGCGGCCGCACGTCGACCGCCGTCAGCCGGCCGGAGGACGCGGTGACCTGGACGACCGCGTCGGGCTTGACCCCCTTGGAGCCGCCGCTCGGCGCGAATCCCACGACCACCGCCGAGCCGGACGGGTTGCCGGGACCGGGCGTCACGCCGCCTCCCGAGCAGCCGGCGACGAGGGCGGCCAGCAGCACCAGCGACAGCGACCGAGCAAGGGTGGGGATGGTCAACCCTCCGCGTGGTACCCGCGGTAGTACTCGAAGACGAAGCCGACCGCGCAGCTGAGCAGCAGGAAGGCGCCGAGCACCGTCAGCCACCAGCCGAACGCGAAGCCCAGCATCATCGTTGCGGCCGACGCAGCCGTCGGCAGCGGCCACCAGCTGTGCGGGCTGTAGAAGCCGTACTCCCCCGCGCCCTCGCTGATGTCGGCGTCGGGACGGTCCTCGGGGCGCGGTCCGAGCCGGGCCGCCAGCCGGAGGCTGTAGAAGCCGATGGCCAGCGCCAGCGCACCGCTGAGGATCAGCGCGGTGGTCCCGATGACCTCCCGGGACAGCACGCCGTAGGCAGCGGCGACGACGACGAAGAAGACCGCGAGCGCGGCGAAGATCCGCCCCTCGACCTTCACAGGTGGTCACCCCCGGACGCGCCGGCGGGGATCACCGGCCGTGGCGCCGGGTTGGGGGCGAGCTCGGGGTGGTGCAGGTCGAACGCCGGCGACTCCGAGCGGATCCGCGGCAGCGACACGAAGTTGTGCCGCGGCGGCGGGCAGGTGGTCGCCCACTCCATCGAGCGACCCCAGCCCCAGGGGTCGTCGGCCTCGACCCGCGGAGCGTGCTTGGCGGTCTTGTAGACGTTCCACAGGAACGGCAGCGTCGAGGCGCCCAGGATGAACGCGCCGATGGTCGAGATCATGTTGAAGGTCGTGAAGCCGTCCGAGGCGAGGTAGTCCGCGTAGCGGCGCGCCATACCCTCGACCCCGAGCCAGTGCTGGATCATGAACGTGGTGTGGAAGCCCACGAACAGCAGCCAGAAGTGCAGCTTGCCCAGCCGCTCGTCGAGCATCTTGCCGGTCCACTTCGGCCACCAGAAGTAGAAGCCGGCGAACATCGCGAACACCACGGTGCCGAAGACCACGTAGTGGAAGTGCGCCACGACGAAGTAGCTGTCCGACACCGGGAAGTCCAGCGGCGGCGACGAGAGGATGATCCCGGTCAGGCCGCCGAACAGGAACGTGACCAGGAACCCGATGGTCCAGAGCATGGGTGTGTCCAGGGACACCGACCCTCGCCACATCGTGCCGATCCAGTTGAAGAACTTCACGCCGGTGGGTACGGCGATGAGCATCGTCATGAACGCGAAGAACGGCAGCAGCACCGAGCCGGTCACGTACATGTGGTGCGCCCAGACCGCGATCGAGAGCGCGGCGATCGCCAGGGTCGCGAAGACCAGGCCCTTGTAGCCGAAGATCGGCTTGCGGCTGAACACCGGGATGATCTCGGACACGATGCCGAAGAACGGCAGCGCGATGATGTACACCTCGGGATGCCCGAAGAACCAGAACAGGTGCTGCCACATGATCGGGCCGCCGTTGGCGGCGTCGAACACGTGCGCGCCGAAGGCCCGGTCGACCTCGAGGGTCAGCAGCGCCGCGGCCAGCACCGGGAAGGCCAGCAGCACCAGCACGGACGTGGCGAAGATGTTCCAGGTGAAGATCGGCATCCGGAACATCGTCATCCCGGGCGCCCGCATGGTCAGGACGGTCGTGATGAAGTTGACGCCGCCGAGGATCGTGCCGAGGCCGGACAGGGCCAGCCCGACGATCCACATGTCCGCGCCGGCGCCGGGCGAGTGGACGACGTCGTTCAGCGGCGCGTAGGCGAACCAGCCGAAGTCGGCCGCGCCGTTCGGGGTCAGGAACCCGGCCACCACGGTCAGGCTGCCGAACAGGAACAGGTAGAAGCTGAGCATGTTCAGCCGGGGGAAGGCCACGTCCGGCGACCCGATCTGCAGCGGCATGATCGCGTTGCCGAAGCCGATGAACAGCGGCGTCGCGAACATCAGCAGCATGATCGTGCCGTGCATGGTGAACAGCTGGTTGTACTGCTCGTTCGAGAGGAACTGCAGGCCCGGCCTGGCGAGCTCGGCACGCATCAGCAGGGCCATCACGCCGCCGAAGAGGAAGAAGACGAACGACGCCAGGATGTACATGTAGCCGATGACCTTGTGGTCCGTCGACGTGAGCCAGCTGACCACGAGCTTGCCCCGCGGCTGCCGGGTCGGGACCGGGGCAGGGCCCTCCAGCGCGACGGGGCGGTCACCGACGACGGTCACGAGCTGCCTCCGATGGTGGTGCGACCTTGCGTGTCACCGGTCACGGCGTCGCTGGTCCGGCCGGTGTCCAGCAGCCCGACCTGGCCGTTCGCCTTGAGGTCGGCCATGTGCCGGGCGAACTCGTCCGCGGTGACCACTTTCACGACGAACAGCATCCGCGAGTGGTCGACGCCGCACAGCTCGGCACACTTGCCCGAGTAGCTTCCCAGCTTGGTCGGCGTCAGCTCGAACTGGTTGGTCTTGCCCGGGATGACGTCCATCTTGAACAGGAACGCCGGGATCCAGAAGGAGTGGATGACGTCGGGCGAGGCCAGCGTGAACTTGACGGTCTCGTTGACCGGGAGGTAGAGCGTGGGCAGCTCCTGCGGGGTGCCGACGTCGAACGTGTTCTGGTCGAGGTAGTTGAACGTCCAGCTCCACCGGAACGCGACGACGTTGACGTTGTTGTCGGGGTGGGCGCTGACCCTGAGGATCTCGGTCTGGTCGCGGGCGGTGTAGCCGAACAGGACCGCGATGACGATCAGCGGCAGGACGGTGTACATCGCCTCGATCGGCAGGTTGTAGCGCGTCTGTGCCGGCGCGGTCGCCGACCGCCGGCGGTACGCGACCACGGCCCACAGGATCAGGCCCCAGGTGATCGCCCCCACCGCCCAGGCCGCCACCCACGACCCCTGCCAGAGGTCGTAGATGCGCTTGCCCTGCTCGGTGACCGGGCTCGAGATGTCGAGCATCGGCGGGATGTCCGCGGGCGAACAGCCGGACAGGACGACCGCGATCGCGGCCAGCCCGACACCGGCGAGCATGCACCTGCGCGCGCTGCTGCGACTCACCTCTTGCCCACTCCGGATCTGATCAGCGGGGACACCCGGCCAGACTGCTCCGACGGGCCACACGTTAGCGCAGCGCACCCTGTCCTGACGCGCTGGGTGGCCCCCTCGGCGCGGCCCGTGGCAGGGTCGCGGATGTGCCCACGCAGACACCCCCCGGGACGGCCGCCGCGACGCCGCGGCCGACCCCGCCCGCGGGGTACCTGGACGCTGCCTCGGGCGAGCCGCTGCACCCGGCCGCGCGGCTCGCGCTGGAGTCGTCCGCCTCGACGGCGTGGGCCGACCCGGCCCGCCTCTACGCGCCCGGCCGCCGGGCCCGGCTGCTGCTGGACGCGGCCCGGGAGTCGGTCGCGCAGGCGCTCGGATGCCGCCCGGACGAGGTGTCCTTCACCGGCTCCGGGACGCACGCCGTCCACCTGGGGGTGGCCGGGCTCGCAGCCGGCCGGGTCCGCACCGGGACCCGGCGGGTGGCGTCGGCGGTGGAGCACTCCGCCGTGCTGCACGCCGTGCGGCACGAGGTCCCCGCCGAGCACGTCGAGCTGGTGGGGGTCGACCCGACCGGCCGCGTCGACCCGGCCGCGTTCGCCTCGGCGGTACGCCGGCCGGGTGTCGCCCTGGCCTGCCTGCAGGCCGCCAACCAGGAGGTCGGCACCGAGCAGCCGGTCGACGAAACGGCGCAGGCGTGCGCCGCGGCCGGCGTGCCGCTGCTGGTCGACGCCGCCGCCGCGGTCGGCCACGGACCGCCGCCGTCGGGCTGGGACGTGCTGACGGCGAGCGCGCACAAGTGGGGCGGTCCGGCGGGGGTCGGCGTGCTGGCCGTGCGGACCGGGGTTCGCTGGCGCTCGCCCGGCCCGCCGGACGACCGCAGCAGCGACCCGCGCGTGCCCGGGTACGAGAACGTCGCTGGTGCGGTGGCCGCAGCGGCCGCCCTCGAGGCCGTCACGGCGAGCGCGGAGGGCGAGGACGCCAGGCTGCGCGAGCTGGTCGGGCACCTGCGGGCCGAGGTCGCACGCCGGGTGGCGGACACGGTCGTGCTCGGCGACCCCGAACGCCGGCTCCCGCACCTGGTGACTTTCTCGTTCCTGTACGTCCACGGCGAGGCCCTCCTCGGCGAGCTCGACCGGGCCGGCTTCGCGGTCACCTCCGGGTCCGCGTGCAGCTCGTCCAGCCTCGAGCCGAGCCATGTCCTGGTAGCGATGGGCGCGCTCACGCAGGGCAACCTGCGGGTCTCGCTCCCCCGTGGCGTGGACCCCGCCGACGTCGAGCGGTTCCTCGACGTGCTGCCCGCCGCCGTCGAGCGGGTCCGCGGTTCGCTGGGGGCGGCCGGGCTGTGAGCGAGGACCCCGAGCGCAGCGACGGCGACGAGCGGACGATGGGCAGCGTGAGCGAGCCGGTCCTCGAGGTCGACGCCCTCGGCATGGTGTGCCCGATGCCGGTGCTCGAGCTGGCCCGCACCATCGCGGCCGCCGACCTGCCGGCCGGCGCGGTGGTCCGGCTGCTCTCCGACGACCCGGCCGCTGCGAACGACGTCCCGGCCTGGTGCGCCATGCGCGGGCACCACTACCTGGGGGCCGCGCAGACTCCTGCCGGGACCGCCTACGTGGTGCGCCTCAGCGGCTGAGCGAACGGTGCCGGCGCCGGCAGTGCGAGCGCCGCCTCGAGCCGATGCAGGTACTCCGCGCGCGGCATCGGCACCGCGCCCAGCGACGCCAGGTGCGGCGTGCACCACTGCACGTCCAGCAGCCGGCCGACCACCCCGTCCGCCGTGAGGATCCGGACCAGGGCGACCAGCGCCACTTTCGACGCGTCCCGGCCCTGCGGCTCGACGTGGAACATCGACTCGCCGGCGAAGAGCCCGCCGAGGCATACGCCGTACAGCCCGCCGAGCAGCCGCCCGTCGACCGGGTCGCGGGACTCCACCGAGTGGGCCACGCCGAGCTTGGCGAGCTCGATGTAGGCGGCCCGGATGTCCGCGCCGATCCACCCGCCGGGACGGCGCCGGTCCGCGCAGCCGGCGACCACCGCGGCGAAGTCGGTGTCGACGGTGGTCACGTACCGGCGGCACGCCGCCCGCAGCGACCGCGTGACCCGCAGACCGTCCAGCGGGAGCACGCCGCGGGGGTCGGGCGACCACCAGCCGAGCTTCCCGCGCCGACCCGCCAACCGCATCGGGAACAGGCCGGCCTTGTAGGCCGCGACGAGCGTCGCCGGCTCCAGGTCGAGCCCGACGCCGACGAGGTCGCTCAGGGCCTCGGGCAGCGCACGTGCGCGCCGATCTCCGCGGCGGCCTCTTCGCCGTAGGCGGCGCGGAGCCGCTCCAGCAGCCGGGCCTGCCCCAGCTCGTACTCCTGGGTGCCGACGGTCTCGATCACGTACGTCGCCAGCATCGAGCCCACCTGGCAGGCGCGCTCGGAGGACAGCCCCCACGCGACCCCGGCCAGGAACCCCGCGCGGAACGCGTCACCCACACCGGTCGGGTCGGCCCGCCGCTCCTCCTGCGGGCAGTGCACGAAGACCGCCGGCTCGCCGGCCTGCTCCACCATCGCGCCCTTGGCGCCCATGGTGGTCACCCGGGTGCCCACCCGCGTGAGGATGTCCTGCGCCGACCACCCTGTCTTCTGCTCGGTGAGCGCCGCCTCGTACTCGTTGGTGAACAGGTAGGTGGCGCCGTCGATCAGCGTGCGGATCTCCGCGCCGTCCATGCGGGCCAGCTGCTGCGATGGATCCGCGGCGAAGGCCATGCCACGGAAGCGGCACTCGTCGGTGTGCCGGACCATCGCCTCGGGGTCGTTGGGCCCGACCACGACGAGGTCGAGACCACCGACCCGGTCCGCCACGGGCTTGAGCTCCATGTGCCGGGCCTCGCTCATCGCGCCGGGATAGAACGACGCGATCTGGTTCTGCTCGGCATCGGTCGTGCACACGAAGCGGGCGGTGTGGTGCACGTCCGAGACGTGGACGGACGCGGTGTCCACGCCGTGCCGCTCCAGCCAGGACCGGTAGTCGGCGAAGTCCGACCCCACGGACCCGACGAGCATCGGGCGCAGCCCGAGACAGCCCATCCCGAAGGCGATGTTCGCGGCCACCCCACCGCGCCGGATCTCCAGCTCGTCCACGAGGAACGACAGCGAGACCTTGTCCAGCTTGCCCGCGACGAGCGACTCGGAGAACCGGCCCGGGAACGTCATGAGGTGGTCGGTGGCGATCGAACCGGTCACGGCTATGCGCACGGTGGGCCAGCCTACGTCAGCGGTCGGCCGCTGTCAGAGTGCGAGCACGGCTCAGCTGCTGCGCAGCAGCACCGAGTAGTTCTGCCCACCGGACGTCTCCAGGACGTCCGTCATGCCGGCGATCTGCTGCGGCTGCTTCTTGTTGCTGGTCGAGCCGTCCCCGAGCTGGCTGCTGTTGTCCCAGCCCCAGTCCCAGAGTTGGCCGTCCGTGGTCACCGCGAGGGTCTGGTCCCGTCCGCAGTCGACACTCCTGACTGCCGGAAGACCGGCGACGAAGGCGGGGGTCGGGTTGTCGGCGGTCTTGGTGTTGCCGAGCTCGCCGCGGCCGTTCTCGCCCCAGTTCTGGAGCCGACCGTCGGACAGCAGCGCCACCGAGAAGTCCGCCCCCGAGGCGATCTCGACGGCGCCGCTGACGCCGACCACCTGCACCGGGCTGTGCCTGGCCACCTTGGTGCCGTCGCCGACCTGGCCGGAGGTGTTGAGACCCCAGGCCCAGACCGTCCCGTCGGACTTGAGCGCGAGCCCGTGGTCACGGCCCGCCGCGATGTGCACGACGCCGGTCAACGTCCCGACCCGCACCGGCACGCTGCTCTGCGCGGACCCGCCGTCGCCGAGCTGCCCGTCCGTGTTCAGTCCCCAGGCCCAGACCGTGCCGTCCGACTTCAGCGCCAGGCTCAGGTCGCGTCCGCCGCTGATCTCGACGACGCCGGTCAGGTTCTTCACCGCCACCGGCCTGGTCCGGCCGGTCTTGGTGCCGTCCCCGAGCTGTCCCTGCCCGTTGAGCCCCCACGCGCGGACGGTGCCGTCGGCGAGCAGCGCCATGGAGTGGTAGTGCCCCGCCGCCACCGCGGTCGCGTCGGTGAGCCCGGCCACCTTCACCGGGCTGAGTGCGTCGACCTTGGTCCCGTTGCCGATCTGCCCGTTGGGGTTGTCCCCCCACGCCCACACCTGCCCCGTCGCGTCGCGCGCGAGCACGTGCTGGCGCCCGCCGGAGACCTGGACCACGCCGGTCAGCCCCGCGACCGCGCCGAACGTGCTGCGGTTCGCCGTCCCGCCGTTGCCCAGCTGACCGTTGCCGCCGAACCCGGTGGTCCACGCGGTGCCCGGCGTCGCTGCTCCGGCCGACGTGGCGGTCTGTGCGGCGACCGGGACTGCCAGGACCACCGCGAGGGCGATCGTGCCGAACGTACGTCTGCCCATCAGGTGCCCCCCTCCAGGACCGGGCCAGTCTGTCGTCCGGCCGTCGCTCCTGTCAGGGAAACGACAAGGCGGCCCACGGTGGTGGGCCGCCTTGTCGACGCTGGGTGTGCGATCAGGTGCGCATCGCTCCCGGCAGCACCGTTCGGTCGAACGATGGGGTCGCTGCGGTCAGTGGAACGAGTCCCCGCAGGCGCACGAGCCGGTGGCGTTCGGGTTGTCGATGGTGAAGCCCTGCTTCTCGATCGTGTCCACGAAGTCGATCGTGGCCCCCGACAGGTACGGCGCGCTCATCCGGTCGGTCACGACGTTCACCCCGCCGAAGTCCTTGACCACGTCGCCGTCCAGCGAGCGCTCGTCGAAGAACAGCTGGTAGCGAAGGCCCGAGCACCCGCCCGGCTGCACCGCTACGCGAAGCGCCAGGTCGTCGCGGCCCTCCTGCTCGAGCAGGGCCTTGACCTTCCCGGCCGCTGTCTGGGTGAGGAGGATCCCGTCGGTGACGGTCTCGTCCTGGATCGTCATGGTTGAGCCTTCCTGGTCGAACGGCACGTGGTCGTGCTGGCGCGGGTCGTACGGCAGAGGCGCCCCGCAGGCGTGAACCGAGAAGCCCCGTGACCTGTTCCCACGCGCTCCCATCGTGACACATCAGCCGGCGGGAGAGCGCTCAGGAGGACCGCGGCGTCCAGGTCCGCGCGACCCGTTCGGCCAGGTCGGCCAGCCGGGGCCCGAGCCGGTCCTGCACGGCCACCGGCGAGCCGGCGCCGTCCTCGACCGAGTAGGCGGCGTCCACGCCCGCGGAAGAGAACTCGCGGCGGCCGATCATGACCCGGCCGGCGAGCACCACGCAGGGGCGGCCGGCCCGCTGCGCCACCCAGGCCACGCCCTTGGGTACCTTGCCCAGCAGCGACGTGCCGTCGAAGGTCCCCGCGCCGGTCACGAGGAGGTCGGCGGCGGCGGCCCGTTCCGGCAGGCCCACCGCCTCCAGCGCGGCCTGCACCCCGCTCACCCGCGCGCCGCCCAGCACCATCAGCCCGTCACCGAGCCCGCCGCCGGCCCCGTCGGTCCCGGGGAGCGACGCGTCGGCGTCGGTCGCGACGACGAGCGGGACCCGCCGCGGCCATCGCTGCGGGCCGCCGAACGCCTCTACCGCTCCCCTACCGCCGTCGGTCGTCGCCGTCCCGCCGACCCCGACGACGACCCTCGTGGGCGCGAGCCGGTCGAGCACCGCACGCAGCAGCTCGCCGACCCCGGCCGTTGACGCCTCCAGCGGCCGGCGTCCGGGCGGCGGCGGCAGGGCGGGCCCGCAGACCTGGGCAGACTCCACGTACACCGTGCCGTCCGCCGTCCGCAGCACCTGCGCCCGGACCGTGCCGCCCAGCGGCCCGCTCACCCGGACCTCGTGCAGCTCGCCCGGCACCGACGCCGCGAGCACCGCCACGAAGCCGGGACCGCCGTCGGACAGCGGGGCCAGATCCATCCGCGCCATCGGGTCGTGCCGCCGCCAGCCGGCGGCGATCGCCTCCGCGGCCGCGACGGCCGTGAGCGTGCCGTTGAAGCAGTCGGGGGCCACCAGCACGTGCACCGCGCCACCGTACGATGGCCATCATGGAGGTGATGTCGTGACCGAGACGACCAGCGTCGACCTGGGCCTGCCGGACGGCGTCACCCCGACGCCGCTGGCGCTGCTCCTGCTCGGCCGCGGCGCCGACCCCGACTCCGAGCGCGGCGTCGAGTGCCCGGGCGACCTGCCCGCGCCGTCCGACCCCGACCTCGTGGCCAGGGCCCGCTCGGCCAAGGCCGCGCTCGGCGACTCGGTGTTCGTCCTCGGCCATCACTACCAGCGCGACGAGGTCATCGCGTTCGCCGACGTCACCGGCGACTCGTTCAAGCTCGCCCGCGACGCGGCGGCGCGGCCGGACGCCCCGTACATCGTGTTCTGCGGCGTTCACTTCATGGCGGAGAGCGCGGACATCCTGACCGCGCCCGACCAGCAGGTCGTGCTCCCCGACCTCGCCGCAGGATGCTCGATGGCCGACATGGCGGCGATCAGCCAGGTCGAGGACGCCTGGGACGTCCTGGCCGACGCGGGAGCGGCCGAGGGCACGGTGCCGGTGACGTACATGAACTCGACCGCCGCGATCAAGGGTTTCACCGGCCGGCACGGCGGCACGGTGTGCACGTCGTCCAACGCCGAGCGGGCCCTGCGGTGGGCGTTCGACCAGGGCCGGCGCGTGCTGTTCCTGCCCGACCAGCACCTGGGCCGCAACACGGCGGTGCGCGAGCTGGGCCTGTCGCTGGACGACTGTGTGGTGTTCGACCCGCACAAGCCCGGCGGGGGCATCGCACCCGAGCAGCTGGCTGCGGCGCGCATGGTGCTCTGGCGCGGCCACTGCTCCGTGCACGGCCGGTTCACCGCCGACTCCGTGCGCGAGGTGCGTGAGCGCGTCCCGGGGATCAACGTGGTCGTGCACCCCGAGTGCCGCCACGACGTGGTCAGCGCGGCGGACCTCGTCGGCTCGACCGAGTTCATCATCAAGACCATCGACGCCGCACCCGCCGGGAGTGCCTGGGCCGTGGGCACCGAGATGAACCTGGTCCGGCGGCTGGCGCTGCGGCATCCCGAGCAGCAGATCGTCTACCTGGACCGCACGGTGTGCTTCTGCTCCACGATGAACCGCATCGACCTCCCACACCTGGTGTGGGCCATGGAGAACCTGGTCGAGGGAAGGGTCGTCAACCGCATCCGGGTCGACCCGGAGGTCGCGCACTGGGCGCGGGTCGGGCTGGACCGCATGCTCGCTCTGCCGGCGTGACGGCGGCTGCCCCGACCGCCCGGCCCAGCACCCAGGTCGTCTCCGGGGCCGGGCTCGTCCTGGCTGCCGTGGTCAGCGTCCAGGTGGGCGCCGCGATCGCCAAGAACCTCTTCGGCCAGCTCGGCGCCACCGGCGTCACGTGGCTGCGGCTGGCCATCGCGGCCCTGATCCTCGTGGTCGCCTGGCGGCCGCTGCCGTGGCGCCGCAGCCGCCGCTGGGACCGTCGCACCCTCGTGGCGGTCGCGTCGTTCGGCCTGGCCATCGCGGCGATGAACACCGCGTTCTACCTGGCCCTGGACCGCGTGCCGCTCGGCATCGCGGTGACCGTCGAGTTCGTCGGGCCGCTCGCACTTGCCGCGGTCTCGTCGCGAAGGCTGGCGGACGGCGTCTGGGTCCTGCTGGCGCTGGTCGGCATCCTGCTGCTCGTCAAGACGTCGGGCGGAGTCCAGCTCGACCTGGTCGGTGTGCTGCTCGCCGCCGTGGCCGGTGGGTTCTGGGCCGGCTACATCGTGCTCTCGGCGAAGGTCGGTGTGCTCGTCCCCGGTGGCTCCGGCCTGGCTGCGGCCCTGGTCGTCGCGGCGGTCGCGACGACGCCAATGGGAGTCGCGTCGGTGGCCGGGCACCTGACCTGGGCGGCACTGGCCGCGGCCGCAGGTGTCGCACTGCTGTCGTCCGCGCTGCCCTGGTCGCTCGAGCTGGAGGCGCTGCGGCGCGTGCCGACCGGCCTGTTCGGCATCCTGATGAGTCTCGAACCGGCTGTTGCGGCGTTGTCGGGCCGGGCTCTGCTGCACGAGCACCTGCTCGGACGGCAGTGGGCCGGTGTCGTGGTCGTCGTCGTCGCCAGCTCCGGCGCGGCCGCGACCAGCGCACGAGCACGCGCCGAGCTCAGCACGCCCGGCGTGCAGCCCTGAGACCGGGAGCTGCGCGATCGGGATCCGCTCCCGGTGTGGTCGTGTCCCGGCACGTGTGCCGGGACGGTCACCACCACAGCGGGTGTGAAACGGCGCCCCCCGCGCCGGCGGGACGGCGCCGGCGGGACGGCGGCGGGCGGACGGCGGTCAGCCGGGGACGAGGCCGCCCTCGCCCAAGAGCTCGGCCACCTCGCGCACGGTGGCGTCCACCGGCGGCAGGACGATGTCGGACGGCACCAGGGCATCGTCCGGCAACCGGCTCCCGCGCTGACGGACGATGCCGGCGAGAGCGTCGAGCGCGGTCCGCAGCGCCGCGTCGTCCCCCGCCTTGAGCGCGGCCTCGACCTGGTCGTCGTGCCGGTTCAGCTCGGCGAGGAGATCGTCGGCCAGGTCGAACTGGCCCTCGCCCAGCAGCCGGACGATCACTTCGGGCCGCCGTCGGCCGCCTGTTCCGGGGCCGGCGCGATCTGCGGGGTCGCCGCACCCGGCGCGATCTCGGACTTGAGCCGGCTCAGCTCCTGCTCGACGTCACTCTGGCTGGACATCCGCTCCAGCTCGACCGTGAGGTCGTCCTTGCCCATCCCGGAGGCGTCGCTCAGCGCGCCCGACGCGATCAGCTCGTCGATCGCGCCGGCCCGCGCCTGCATCTGCGCGGTCTTGTCCTCGGCCCGCTGGACGGCGAGGCCGACGTCGGAGAACTCCTCGGAGATCCCGGAGAACGCCTCGTTGATCTTGGTCTGCGCCTCGGCGGCCGTGTACGTGGCCTTCAAGGTCTCCTTGTGCGTCCGGAACGACTCGACCTTGGCGGCGAGCCGCTGCTGGGCGGAGACGAGCTTCTCCTCCTCCGACTGAAGCTGCGCCAGCTGGGCCTGCAGGTCGGTGGACTGCTGCTGGATCCCGGAGCGCCGGGTGAGCGCCTCCCTGGCGAGGTCTTCGCGGCCCTGCGCGAGCGCGGTCCGCCCCTGGCCCTCGAGCTTGTCCGCCTGCTGCTGGAGTACCTGCAGCTGCAGCTCCAGGCGCTTGCGGGAGGTCGCGACGTCGGCGACGCCCCGACGCACCTTCTGCAGCAGCTCGAGCTGCTTCTCGTAGCTGTAGTCGAGGGTCTGCCTGGGGTCCTCGGCCCGGTCGAGCGCCGAGGAGGCCTTGGCCTTGAAGATCGACGTCATCCGCTTCCACAAACCTGCCATGAACCAGAGCCTAAGCCTTCCGTGCGGCGGGGTGAGGGGGACCGGCGCCGGGATACCCTGCACCGTGCTCTTCCGTCGCGACAGCAAGCCCGCCGAGGGCGGGACCGGGCCGTCCACCGGGTCCACCGACGACGGCTCGGCGCCCGCGGGCAAGGGCCGTCCGACGCCCAGCCGCAAAGAGGCCGAGGCCGCGCGCAAGCAGCGCGTCAAGCCACCGCTGTCCCGCCGGCAGTCCGTCCGCGCCGACCGCCAGGCCACGCGCGAGCAGCGTCTGCAGACCAGGCAGGCCCTCATCAGCGGGGACGAGCGGGCGCTGCCCGCCCGCGACCGCGGGCCGGTGCGCCGGTTCGCCAGGGACTACGTGGACTCGCGCCGGACGCTCGGCGAGCTGATGCTCCCGTCCATGATCCTTTTCATCCCGCTCACCCTCGGCGCGAACTCGATCGCCAACGTGACGGTGCGGGCGTACGTCGTGATCGCGACGTACCTGTACATGCTGATGATGATCGGCGGCACGGCGATGCTGGCGCGGCGGGTGAAGAGCGAGGCGGCCCGGCGGTTCCCCAACGAAGACGTGCGCGGCGCCGGCTTCTACGGCGCGATGCGCTCCCTGCAGCTGCGCCGGTGGCGGCTGCCCAAGCCGCGCCTCAAAGCCGGCGACCCGCTCTGATGGAGTTCCGGTACCTGGGCGACAGCGGGCTGCTGGTCAGCGAGATCGCCTACGGCAACTGGATCACGCACGGCTCGCAGGTCGAAG
Organism: uncultured Actinomycetota bacterium; assembly: GCA_963849365.1. GTDB lineage: Bacteria > Actinomycetota > Actinomycetes > Prado026 > Prado026 > CAVQCJ01. The sequence goes on along the minus strand of CAWKHA010000003.1, from coordinate 332,861 downwards.
AGGACCGAGCGCGAGCGTGCGTGCACGCCGCGCTGGACGCCGGCATCACCACCTTCGACACCGCGGACGTCTACGCCGAAGGCCGGGCGGAGTCGGTGCTCGGGCGCGCGCTTGCCGGGCAGCGCCGCGAGGGCCTGGAGATCTTCACGAAGGTGTACTGGCCGACCGGGCCCGGGCACAACGACCGGGGGCTGTCCCGCAAGCACGTCATGGAGTCCATCGACGCCTCGCTGCGCCGCCTGGGCACCGACTACGTCGACCTCTACCAGGCCCACCGGTACGACTACGAGACGCCGCTCGAGGAGACGATGACTGCCTTCGCGGACCTCGTACGGGCCGGCAAGGTGCTCTACGTCGGGGTGTCGGAGTGGACGGCTGAGGAGATCCGGGCGGGCGCCGAGCTGGCCCGCGAGCTGCGCATCCCGTTCGTGTCGAACCAGCCGCAGTACTCCATGCTCTGGCGGGTCATCGAGGCCGAGGTCGTGCCGGCGTCGTTCGAGGAAGGGCTCGCCCAGATCGTCTGGTCGCCGATCGCGCAGGGCGTGCTGACCGGGAAGTACCGGCCGGGGCAGGCTCCCCCGGCCGGCTCGCGCGCCACCGACCCGCACGGCGGCGCCGACGACGTGCACGACTGGATGGCGGACGAGGTGCTCGAGCGGGTGCAGCGGCTCCGGCCGATCGCCGAGGGGCTCGGCCTGACGATGGCGCAGCTCGCCGTCGCCTGGGTCCTGCAGAACGACAACGTGGCGGCCGCGATCATCGGGGCCAGCCGACCGGAGCAGGTGCACGAGAACGTCCAGGCGTCAGGGGTCCGGCTGGATCCGGAGACGATGGCCGCGATCGACGCCGCGCTCGACGGAGTCGTCGTCACCGACCCCGCCGAGACGGCCAGCCCGCCGACCCGGCCGGAGTGAGACGGGCGCCCGTCAGTCGGGCGGGAGCAGGCTCATCGGGCCGTAGACCTCGGCCCCGTCCTCGAGCAGGACGACGCTGGCCACACCGCCGGTGAGCAGCTCCTGCCAGGACTCGCCGATCCACGACTCGGCATCGGCCTGGGTCGGGAAGGACGTCCGCGGCAGCTCGTCGGCGTCCAGGGTCACGCCCGCCGCGTCGGCGTAGCGCCAGGTCCAGCCCACGCCGGGAACCCTAGCCCGTCGTTCCGCCGGGCGCGCTCGGGTCCGCGGTGGCCCAGCAGCTTTGACGCGACCCGGCACGTCGTGGGAGCGTCCCTGCCACAACTCCACACGCCTCGGACAGGGGAAGCCGGTCGAAATCCGGCGCTGACCCGCAACCGTAGGCCGCGCGCACCGTTCGACCGGTGCGGGCGGCGAGCCGGGATACCTGATCCGTGGCGAGCGGCTCCACGTTTCCGCCGAGGTCTGCGGGGCGGAGCCCGGGTCCCTCCGGACCCGCGCCCGCGCCCCTCGTCACCGCCACTGGTGACGGGGGCGTCGTCGTCTTCCGGGGGTGCACGGGCGTCCGTCGACGGATCGCTCACCCGAAGGGCACCCGCACGTGACCAGCTCACTCGACAGCACCCCACGCCGCGCGCACCGACCCGGCGCACGGCGCACCACCCGCCTCGGGCTCCCGCTCGGTCGCCGTCGGCCTCGCTCTGGTCCTGCCGCTCGCCGGCACGGCCGGTGCGGCCGGACAGAGCGCGTCGGGCACCCCGCCCACCACCACCGACCCGGGCAGGATCGGGCTGTACGGCGCGCAGGACCCCACCTTCGACGGGGTCTACCGGCAGTCGCTGTCGCTGCTCGCGACGGTGGCCGCCGGGCAGACCCCCGCCCCCGCCGCCGTCGCCTGGCTGCTCGCCCAGCAGTGCGCCGACGGTGGGTTCGAGGCGTTCCGCCCATCGTCGACCGCGGCCTGCGCCCACCCGGACCCGGCCACGTTCAGCGGCGAGGACACCAACTCGACCGGGATCGCGGTGCAGGCTCTGCACGCGCTCGGGAACGGAACGCAGGCCGGCAAGGCGGTCGACTGGCTCGCCGCCAGGCAGAGCGCGGACGGCGGCTGGGCGTACTACCCGGACGGCGCGGCGGGCAACGACCCGGACGCGAACTCGACCGCGCTGGCGCTGTCGGCGTTCGTGTCGGTCGGCCGCGCCGCACCGCACGCGGGCGGTCCCGGCGGGCCGACCCCGTACGACGCACTGCAGGCCCTGCAGGTGGGCTGCGAGGGGGCAGCCGGGGACCGGGGCGCGTTCACCTTCTTCGGATCGCCGAACGACTACGCGACCGTGCAGGCGACGCTGGCGGTCGCCGGCGGCTTCCTGCCGGTGGCGGCCCAGCCGGGTGCGGACGACTCCCCGGTGCTGACATGCCCGGCGGCGACCGTCGCCGGCCGGGCCACGAGACCGAGCGCGAAGCCGACCTCGACGCCCGGTGCCTCCGCGAGCGCGACGCCCAGCAGGTCGGGAGCGACTCCGGCCGCCACCGCGAGCGCGACGCCCAGCGGCCCGGCCGGGTCCACGAAACCGGCCGCGACCAAGGCGTCTGTACCGAAGGCTTCCGTGACGGGAGCGGCCGGCTCGGGACCGGCCGAGCGAGTGCGCGTGCTCTCGACCGTGGGCATCACCCCCGCGGAGTCGGCGGACGCCGCGGCCGGCTACCTGGTCCGTCAGCTCGGCGCGAACGGTCACGCCGTCCCGGACCCGTTCAACCCGGGACAGACCGACTTCGGCAGCACCGCCAACGCCGTGCTCGCCCTGGTCGCGACGGGGCACGGCTCCAGCCAGGTCACCGCGGCGCTGGGAGTCCTGGCCGGGCAGGTCGACCCGTTCGTGGTGAAGTCCGGGGCCGACCAGCCCGGTGCGCTGGCCCTGCTGATCCTGGCTGCGGTGGCCGGTGGGCAGGACCCGGGGGCGTTCGGCGGCAGCGACCTGGTCACGCGGCTGGGCGCGACGGTCACCATTGCGGCCGCGCCGCCTTCGCCCAGCCCGTCGCCGACGACCAGCGCCCAGCCGGCGAACGCCGCCGCGGACCCGGGGGGCACCCTGCCGGACACCGGCGCCGACGCGCGGGCCGGGTGGCTCGGCCTGCTCGGTGCGCTGTTCCTGCTCGCCGGCGCGGTCCTGGTCGGCTACGGCCGCCGGGGGGCGCACCGCGCATGACCGCGCGCAAGGGGACGGCCCGGGTCGCGGCTGCGGTCGTCGCGGCCTGGGCGGCTCTGGCCGTCGTAGCGGCCACGGCGGCGCCGGCCTCGGCGTCGTCCTACCGCTACTGGTCGTACTGGCACGGGACCTCATCGGGCGGCTGGTCGTTCTCGCCGGTGGGGGCCACCTTCCGACCGGCGGCCGGGTCGGTGGACGGCTGGCGGTTCGCGGTCAGCGGCGCCGCCGCGTCGGTGCAGCCACGTGCCAGCGCGTCGTACGACTCGATCTGCGCGCGCCACGCAGCGGCACCGTCCGGCCAGAAGCTGGTCGGGCTGGTCGTCGACTACGGGACGCGGGCGGACGCCCCGGCCGGGCAGCAGCCGCCGCGCGGTGTCGACACGTACTGCGCACAGGTGCCCGACGCGGCCAGCTCGGCCCAGGTACTGGTGCAGTACGCCTCGGTTCGCAGCGAGTCCGGCCTGGTCTGCGCGATCGACGGCTACCCGGTCGGCGAGTGCGGCGTCATCGTGCGCCCGCCGACCGCGAAGCCGTCGCCGCAGCCGACGTCGCACCGGCCGAGTCCCGCGCCGTCCGCCGGCCGTTCGACCGGCGGCGGTTCGTCGCCGGCGGCCGGGTCCCGGGTCCCGGCACCGGTCGGGGCGACGGCACCGGGCTCGGGGCCGCTCGCCGCGGCGGCGACCACGCCGGGCAGCCCCCTCGCCACTTCCGGGACCTCGACCGGGGACGACCCGCAGCCGGTGGCCGTCGGTGCCGCCGGGGTGCGCGGTCCGGACGACCCCGGCGGCGGACCGCCGGTCGGCGCGCTGGTCGGTGCTGCGCTCGTCCTTGTCGTCGGCGCGGCCGCGGCGCTGCGGGCGCTGCGCGGACCGCGCGACCGGGGTCCGGGGGTGTCATGAGCCTGCGCACCGCGTTCCTCCCCCGACCGCTGCACCCGGGCGCCTGGTGGGTCTGGGCGCTGGGCCTGGCCACGGCGGCCAGTCGCACGACGAACCCGTTGCTGTTGCTGCTGATCGTCGCCGTCGCCGGGTTCGTGGTGGCTGCCCGCCGGACGGCCGCGCCGTGGGCGCGTTCGTACGCGGCCTTCCTGCGGCTGGGCCTGGTCGTCATCGTGCTGCGGGTGGCGTTCCAGATCGTCTTCGGAGCCACCGGGGCCGGCGCCGTGATCGTGCACGTCCCCGAGCTGCCGGTGCCGGGCTGGGCGGGCGGCGTCCAGATCGGCGGCGCCTTCACCGTCGATGACCTGCTGGGCGCCCTCTACGACGGGATGCGGCTGGCGACGCTGCTCGTGTGCGTCGGTGCGGCGAACTCGCTGGCCAGCCCGTCCCGGCTGCTGCGCTGCGTCCCGGCCGCTCTGTACGAGGTGGGGGTCGCGGTGGTCGTGGCCATGACGCTCGCGCCGCAGATGGTGGGGGACGTCGGCCGGGTCAAGGTGGCGCACCGCCTGCGCGGCCGCCCCGACCGCGGGCTGCGCGGCCTGCGCGGGGTCGCGGTGCCCGTCCTGGAGGGGGCGCTGGACCGCTCGCTGACGCTGGCCGCCGCCATGGACTCGCGCGGCTACGGCCGCACCGCAGGTGTCGCCGCCGGGCAGCGCCGGCTCACCTCGGCGCTGGTGCTGGCCGGGCTCGTCGGAGTGTGCGCGGGCGTCTACGGCCTGCTGGACGGGGGCTCCCCCGACGTCGCCGGCCTTCCGGTGCTGGGCGTACCCCTGCTGCTGCTCGGGCTGGCGGTGGCGGGTGCGGGGTTCGTGCTGGCCGGACGGCGCGTCCGGCGCAGCCGGTACCGTCCGGACCCGTGGACGCTCCCGGAGTGGCTGGTCGCCGGCTGCGGGGTGGTGGCGGCCGCGACGCTGGTGGTGGCGGCCGCGCTCGGGGTGGCGGGGCTGGTCGGCCAGTACGCCCCACCCGCATGGCCCGCGCTGGCGGTGCTCCCCGCGGCCGGGATCCTGGTGGGGATGCTGCCCGCGTGGGTCTCGCCGCCGCCGCGAGCGGCGGGCGGTGAGGTGCGGTGATCCGGTTCCAGGACGTCGCCGTGACGTACGCCGGTGCCGACGTGCCCGCGCTGCAGGGAGTCGACCTGGTCGTGCCCGAGGGCGAGCTCTGCCTGGTGGTCGGGAGCACGGGTTCGGGCAAGTCGACGTTGCTGCGCACGGTGAACGGGCTGGTGCCGCACTTCTCCGGCGGCACGCTGACCGGCCGGGTCCTCGTGGACGGGCGCGACACCCGCACCCACCCGCCCCGCGAGCTGGCCGACGTCGTCGGCTTCCTCGACCAGGACCCCGGGGCCGGGTTCGTCACCGACGTGGTCGAGGAGGAGCTGGCGTACGCCATGGAGTCGCTCGGCCTGCCCGCGCCGGTCATGCGCCGCCGGGTCGAGGAGACGCTCGACCTGCTCGGCCTGGCCGAGCTGCGCGAGCGCCCACTGCGCACCCTGTCCGGCGGGCAGCGCCAGCGGGTCGCCATCGGGTCGGTGCTCACCGCGCACCCGAAGGTGCTGGTGCTGGACGAACCGACCTCGGCGCTGGACCCCGGCGCCGCCGAGGAGGTCCTGGCCGCGCTGCAGCGGCTGGTGCACGACCTCGGGCTCACGGTGCTGCTGGCCGAGCATCGGCTCGAGCGGGTCGTGCAGTACGCCGACCGGGTCGTGCGCCTGACCGGCGCAGCGACCGCGCCGGAGGTCGGGACCCCAGCGGCCGTGATGGCCCGCTCGTCGGTGGCGCCCGCGGTGGTGCATCTGGGCCGCATCGCCGGTTGGGACCCGCTGCCGCTCTCGGTGCGGGACGCCCGGCGCGCCGCCGGCCCGCTGCGCGAGCGGCTCGACGGTCGGCGGCCGGCCCGTCCGGTGGTCCCGGCCGGCTCAACGGTGGGCGTGCTCGACGACGTCACGGTCCGGTACGACGCGGTGGTCGCCCTGCACCGGCTGTCGCTCGCACTCGCCGCCGGGCAGGTGGTGGCGCTGATGGGACGCAACGGGGCCGGCAAGACCACGCTGCTGTCTGCGCTCGTCGGTACGGCGGTGCCGATGGCCGGCCGGGTCCGGGTCGGCGCGGCGCCGAAGGCCGCCGACCCGGCCGGCCTGACCGGGCCGGAGCTGTTGCGCCGGGTCGGTCTCGTCCCGCAGGACGCGGGCGACCTGTTGTACGCCGAGACGGTCGCGCAGGAGTGCGCGGCCGCCGACCGGGACGCCGGCGTGACCGCGGGATCGACGCAGGCGGTGTACGACCGGCTCAGTCCCGGGGTCGACCGCGAGCGGCACCCTCGCGACCTGTCCGAGGGACAGCGGCTGGCCCTCGCGCTGGCCGTGGTCCTGGTCGCCGCGCCGCCGCTGGTGCTGCTGGACGAGCCCACCCGTGGCCTGGACTACGAGGCGAAAGCCCGGCTGGTCCGGACCCTGCGCGACCTGGCCGCCGCCGGGCACGCGGTCGTCCTGGCCACGCACGACGTCGAGCTCGCCGCCGAGGTGGCCGACCGGACGGTCGTGGTCGCCGACGGCGAGGTGGTCGCGGACGGCCCGACGGCCGAGGTGGTGATCGGCTCGCCCGCGTTCTCGCCACAGGTGGCCAAGGTGCTCGCACCCGGTCCCTGGCTGACCGTGGCCGAGGTGGCCGAGGCGCTGCGGGCGGCAGTGTGACGGCGACGGCCGCCGAGCCCGGCACCCGGGCTGCGCCTCCCGCGGCGAGCCGGCGCCCGACGGGCATGCGCCTGGGCGTGCGGACGGCGCTCGCCCTGGCCCTGGTATCGCTGGTCGGGGTCGCAGCCTTCGGCTGGCCGCTGCTGGCCCACCCGGGGGCGGGCATCGGGCACGACGCCGACGCCCCCTGGCTGTTCGCCGCGCTCCTGCCGCTGCTCATCCTGGTCCTGCTGGCCGAGCTGTCGTCCGGCGGCGTGGACGCCAAAGCGGTCGCCATGCTCGGCGTGCTGGGTGCGCTCGGCACGGCGCTGCGCCCGTTCGGAGCCGGCGTCACCGGGTTCAACCCGATGTTCGTGGTGCTCGTGCTCGGCGGCCGCGCGCTCGGCCCCGGGTTCGGGTTCGTCCTGGGCGCCACGACGATGTTCAGCTCGGCACTGCTGACCGGCGGCGTCGGCCCCTGGCTGCCCTTCCAGATGCTGGCCGCCGCGTGGATGGGTTTCTTCGCCGGGCTGCTGCCGCCGGCGCATGGCCGTCGCGAGCTGGCGATGCTGGCGCTCTACGGCGCGCTCAGCGGGGTGGCGTACGGCTTCCTGCTCAACCTGTGGTTCTGGCCGTTCCAGACCGGAACGTCCTCGTCGCTGTCGTTCCTCGCCGGGGCGCCGCTGCACGACAACCTCGGCCGCTTCCTGACCTACTCGGTCGCCACCTCGCTGGGATGGGACCTGATCCGCGGGCTGGGCAACGCCCTGCTGGTGCTCGCCTTCGGGGGTCCGGTCCTGCGCGCGCTGCGGCGGGCCACCCGGCGCGCCGCCTTCGACGTACCGGTCCGGTTCGAGCCGGCCGTGCGGCCGGAGGTGCCGTGATGGAGGTCGTGCTGCTCGGCACCGCCGGCGCCGGCGGCCGGCCGAACGCCTTCTGCACCTGCCGCCTGTGCACCGCAGCGCTGGCCGCTGGCGACGTGCGCGCGCAGACCGCGGCACTGGTCGACGGCCGGCTGCTCCTGGACTGCGGGCCGGAGGTCCCGTACGCCGCGACCCGGTTGGGACGTTCGCTGTCGGGGGTGCGGCACCTGCTCGTGACCCACTCGCACCCGGACCATGCCGGGCCGATGGCCCTGCTGGCGCGGGCATGGGCCGGCCGGCGCGAACCGCTCGACCTCGTCGGACCGCCCCAGGCGCTGGCCGTGTTCGCCGACTGGATCGGTCCGCACGACCCGGTCCGTCCCAGGCCGGTCGCGGCCGGCGACACCGTCGCGCTGGACGGCTACACCGTCGCGGTGCTCGAGGCCGACCACGGCGACGAGCACACGGGTCCCGCCGTCCTGTACGACGTCACCGCGCCCGAGGGCGGGCGTCTGCTGTACGCGACCGACACCGGTCCGCTGCCGGATTCGACCTTGGCGGCCGTCCGCGGCCGGGCGTACGACGTCGTGCTGCTCGAAGAGTCCTTCGGCGACCGCACCGACCACGGCACCCGCCACCTCGACCTGGTGACGTTCGCCGCCACCATCGACGAGCTGCGGGCGCGGGGTGCGGTCGTGGCGACCACCGACGTCGTCGCGGTCCACCTGGGGCACCACGACCCGCCGCCCGCCGAGCTGTCCGAACGGCTCGCGGCCGCCGGTGCGCGGGTGGCCCCCGACGGCAGCGTGCTCGGCCGACCGCGCCGGGGAACGCGAACGCTGGTCCTGGGCGGCGCGCGGTCCGGCAAGTCGGTGCACGCCGAGTCGCTGCTGCGGGACCGCACCCAGGTCTCGTACGTGGCGACCGGAGGCATCCGGCCGGACGACGGCGAGTGGGCCCGGCGCGTCGCCGACCACCGTGCCCGCCGGCCCGGTGCGTGGCGGACGGTGGAGACCCTCGACGTAGCGGCGGTGCTCGCGGGTGCGGGTCCGGACGAGTCCGTGCTGGTCGACTGCGTCTCGCTCTGGCTGGCCGGAGTCCTCGACGAGGAGGGCGTCTGGGCGGTCGACGACGCCGGGCCGCCCCGACCGCCGGTGGAGCAGGCCGACGCGGCGGTGGCCAGCCGGTGCGACGGGCTCGTCGAGGCGCTGGCCGGCACGGCCGCCACGGTGGTCGTGGTCAGCAACGAAGTGGGCTCCGGGGTCGTGCCCGGCACGCCGTCCGGCCGGCGGTTCCGGGACGAGCTCGGCCGGCTGAACGCACGGCTGGCTGCCCGCTGCGACACCGTCACGTTGGTGGTAGCCGGGATCCCGGTCGACCTGCGGTCCGCCGCCCGGCCCGAACACCCCCGACAAGAGCGACTGTGAGCGACGAGACCGGCAGCGACGAGACCGGCAGCGACACCGCCGACCCGGACCGGCCGGCCGACCTGAGCACCGAGCTGGACCGCATCGGCCGGTCCATGGCACTGCCCGACGAAGACGTGCGCGCGGCCGCCCGGGCCCGCCAGCTCCGCCTCACCAAGCCGACGGGTGCACTCGGCCGGCTCGAGGATCTGTCCGTCTGGCTGGCCGGGGTCCAGGGTGTCTGCCCGCCCCGCCTCATCGAGCGTCCGCGGGTGGTCGTCTTCGCCGGCGACCACGGAGTGGCCGCCAGCGGTGTCTCCGCCTACCCGCCCGAGGTGACCGCGCAGATGGTCCGCAACTTCGTCTCCGGCGGCGCGGCCGTGAACGTGCTGGCCCGGCTCGCCGGAGCGTCGGTGCGCGTCCTGGACCTGTCCGTGGACGCCGACCTGTCCGACCTGCCCGACGTCAGCGCGTACAAGGTGCGGCGCGGGACGCAGGACATCACCACCGGGCCGGCGATGTCGCGCGCGGAGTGCGAGCAGGCCGTGCGGGCCGGGATCGCGATCGCCGACGAGGAGGTCGACGCGGGTGCGGACCTGCTCATCGCCGGGGACATGGGCATCGGGAACACGACGCCCGCGGCCACGCTCGTCGCAGTCCTCACCGACGCCGAGGTCGCGACCGTGGTCGGCCGCGGCACCGGCATCGACGACAGGGCCTGGATGGTCAAGTGCGCCGCCGTGCGCGACGCCGCCCGTCGCGGCCGGACCCGCCAGGCCGACATGGTGGACCTGCTCGCCGAGGTGGCCGGACCCGACATCGCCGCCATGGCCGGCTTCCTGCTGCGCGCGGCGGACCGGCGCACGCCCGTCCTGCTCGACGGCGTGGTGTCCGGTGCCGCGGCGCTGGTCGCCCAGCGCCTGGGCTACCGGTCCAGGCAGTGGTGGCTGGCCGGGCACCGCTCCACCGAGCCCGCGCACGCGCGCGCGCTGGACCGCCTGGACCTCGAGCCCATCGTCGACTTCGGCCTGCGGCTCGGCGAGGGCACCGGGGCGCTCGTCGCGCTGCCTATCGTGCAGGCGGCGGCGGCCACGCTCGCCGAGATGGCGACGTTCGACGAGGCCGGCGTGTCGGACCGTGAGGCGGACCCCGGGCCGGACGCGTGAGCGATCCGCTGCGGCTGGCGCTGGGGACGTTCACCGCGGTCCGCGTCCCGCCGCCGACCCGGGTCGACCGCGGAGTGGTCCGTTCCGCGCTCTGGGTCACCCCGTTGGTCGGCGCGACGATCGGCGCGGTCGCGGGCGGGGTCCTCGAGCTGACCCGCGAGGCGACCCACCACTCCGCCGCCGGGACGTGGCTCGCCGCCGTCCTCGCCGTCGGGTGCGTCGCTGCGCTCAGCCGGGGCCTGCACCTGGACGGCCTGGCGGACACCGCCGACGGTCTGGGGTCGGGGCGGCCCGCCGACGCCGCGCTGGAGGTGATGCGACGCTCGGACGTCGGCCCGTTCGGGGTCGTGACCGTCGTGCTCGTGCTGCTGGTCCAGGTGGGCGCCGTGGCCGAGTCGGTCGGTCGCGGTACCGGCTGGCTGGGGGTGCTGGTCGGGGTCACCGCAGGGCGCGCGGCGGTCGTGTGGGGCTGTCGGGCCGGGGTGCCACCGGCGCGCGCGGACGGTCTCGGGCTGCCCTTCGCCGGGGCGCTGCCGATCGGGGCGGCGGCGGCGGTGACGGCGCTCACCGCGGTCGCCTGCGCGGGCCTGTCCTGGCTCGACGACGACCGCAGCGGGTGGCTGACGCTGCGGGCTTCGGTGGCCGTGCTGGTCGCTGCTCTGGCTGCCGCCCTGCTGGTTCGGCGGTGCACGCGTCGCCTGGGCGGCGTGACCGGCGACGTCCTCGGCGCGAGCGTCGAGATCGGCACGACGACGGCTCTGCTCTGCTTCGCGCTCGCCTGAGCCGACGTGCGCGAGGATTCCGGTGACCCGCGACCGCGGGGCCGGAGCCGCGGAGGCGTCGATGTGGAACGAGATGTGGGTCATGGGCATCCCCGTCGTGGAGAAGGGGATCCGCACCGTTGCGGTCTACCTGTTCATCACGCTCGCGCTTCGCCTGGTGGGCCGCCGCGACCTGGCGCAGTTCACGACCTTCGACCTGGTCGTGGTCCTGCTGCTGTCGAACGTCGTGCAGAACGCCATCATCGGGCCGGACGACTCGGTCACCGGCGGGCTGGTCGGTGCGACGTTCCTGTTCCTCGTGAACGGCCTGCTCGTTCGCGTCGGCACGAGCAGCGACCGCGCGGAGAAAGTCTTCGAGGGCGATCCGACGACATTGGCCGAAGACGGGAAGCTCAAGACCCACGAGCTGCGGCGACTGGGTCTGCGCCCGCGGGACGTGGAGGCGGCGCTGCGCGACCAGGGCGCGACATCGGTCGCCGACGTCTCCAGGGCCGAGCTCATGCCGTCCGGCTCGCTGCTGGTGGACCTGCGCGACGAGGCGCAGGCCGCGACCCGCGGTGACATCCAGCTGCTGCTGAGCCGGATGACCGCCCTGGAGGCCGCGGTCGCCCGGCGCGCCTGACCGCACCTCGTTGCACACGGATCGGCGCAATGGCGGCCGATCCGCGTGCAACGACCGGCCGGACAGCGGGCATGCTGAGTGGCGTGGCACCGGAGGCGTGGTCGTCGGCCGACCCGTACGAGCCGTTCGTCGGCCGCTGGAGCCGGCTGGTGGCGGCTGACTTCGTCCGGTGGCTGGACCCGCCCCGCGGGCTGCGCTGGCTGGACGTGGGCTGCGGGACCGGAGCCCTCAGCGGCGCCGTCCTGCAGGGTTCCGCGCCCGCGTCGCTGGTCGGCGTCGATCCGTCGCAGGCGTACGTGGCCCGGGCTGCGCAACAGCTCGAGGACCCGCGTGCCTCGTTCCGGGTCGGCGACGCCGGCGACCTCCCGCTCCCGGACGCGTCCGTCGACCGGGTCGTGTGCGGGCTGGTCCTGAACTTCGTCCCCGACCCGGCCGGCGCGGTCGGCGAGATGCGCCGCGTGCTGGTCCCCGGCGGGACCGCCGCGGCCTACGTGTGGGACTACGCGGAGGGGATGCAGATGCTGCGCCTGTTCTGGGACGCAGCCATCGCCGAGGACCCCGGCGCCGCCGCGCTCGATGAAGCCGCGCGCTTCCCGATCTGCCGCCCGGGAGGGCTCGCCGGCTCCTTCGCCACGGCGGCGCTGTCCGGCGTCGAGTCCCTGGCGATCGAGGTGGAGACACAGTTCCGCGACTTCGACGACTACTGGACCCCGTTCCTCGGCGGGCAGGGACCGGGGCCCGGCTACTGTGCCCAGCTCACGCCGGACCGGCGGGAGCGGCTGCGTCGCAGGCTGAGCGAAACGCTCCCCACCGGTCCGGACGGCTCGATCCGGCTGACCGCCCGCGCCTGGGCGGTGCGCGGCACAGCGACCTGACCAGGAGGACGGATGGACTGGAAGCTCGAGGTGGTGGTCGTACCGGTGTCGGACGTCGACCGCTCCAAGCAGTTCTACAACGAGCAGGTCGGGTTCGTGGTCGACGTGGACCACCGCATGAGCGACACCATGCGGGTCGTGCAGCTGACCCCGCCCGGCTCGGCCTGCTCCGTGACCATCGGCACCGGGCTGGTCGAGTCCGAGCCGGGCTCGCTCAAGGGTCTGCAGCTGGTGGTCAGCGACATCGAGGCCGCGCACGCCCAGCTCGTCGCAGGCGGCGTCGACGTGTCGCCGGTCCGGCACATGGGCGAGAGCGGCTGGGAGGACGGGCACGGCGGTCCGTGGAACACGTTCTGCTTCTTCGACGACCCCGACGGCAACAGCTGGGCCGTGCAGGAGAAGCCGGCCGACTCCTGACCCCTAGCCGAGCGCGGCGACGAGGGCGGCCGCGACGGCGTCGACGTATCGGGCGACCGCCGCGCCGGACGGGTCGTAGCTCGGGTTGACCTCGGTGAGGACGATCGCCGCCAGCTTCGGCGTGCCGCACAGGATCGTGAGCACGGACCGGGCGGTCTCCAGCGAGACCCCGGTGCCGTAGTGCGGGAAGTTGCCCAGCGGCACATCGTTGGCGTCGACCGCGTCCACGTCGAAGTGCACGACCACCCGCGCCGAGGTCGCCTCGAGCAGTGCCACCGCCTCGCTCGCGAGCCTCTCGGGAGCGGTCCGCAGCTCGAAGTACGAGTGGTGGACGAGGCCCGGGTGGGCGGCGAGCGCATCGCCGTCGAACGCTCCGGGATCGCCCGGGTCGTAGCCGAGCAGCACCAGACGGTCGGCGGTCAGCATGGGTGCCGGACGGTCCAGGCGAGCCAGGTCGGTGTCGGCGATACCCAGCAGGTGCGCGATCCCCATCGCATCCATCACGCCGCTACGCGTGGTGGCCGGGGTCGACAGGTCGGCGTCACCGTCGAAGTACGCCAGCCCGGCGCCGGGATGGACCCGCTGCGCACCGGCCACCACGCCCAGCGTGATCGTGCAGTCCCCGCCGAGCAGCAGCGGGACGCGACCGGACCGCAGGACGGCGGCGGTCGCGTCGGCCACGATCCGGGCCACCCGCACGACGGCCGGCAGGCTCTGGTGGGTGGGATTCGCGTTGTCGACCGTGAAGACCTCGCCGGCCAGGTCGCCGCCGTCCTCGACGTCCACACCGCCGGCGCGCAGCCGCTCGACCAGGCCGGTGGCCCGCAGCGCGCCCGGCACGCCGTCCTGTCCGGCGTGGTGTGCGCCGGCGCTGGTCGGAACCCCCAGAACAGTCAGCCCGGACCCATCCATCGCAGCCCTCCCGATACCGGCGCCCAGCACAGCACCCGGATCCGACAGCTCGCAACGCACGTGGCCAGGATGCGGCAGGGCTACGGTCGCGAGCGTGTGCTTCTCCGCCCAGGGCGACCTCGTCGGCGGAGTCGTTCGCGTCACTGTGGTGCGCCTGGGCGGCCGTCACCGCCGGTTTGATCGCGCTCAACCTCCGCTTCGGCGGACCGCACCGGTCCGTGGTCCGGTACGAAGCCGTGCCGCGCTAGCGTCGCCGGCATGACCGACGTGCCCTTCGACCAGCGTGCGTACAACAGGCAGCTCATCGAGCGGTTCCGGGCCGAGCACGGCGCGCCCGACGGTCGACCGGTCCTGCTGCTGACGACGACCGGCCGTCGCAGCGGGGAGCTGCGCACCACCCCGATGATGTTCATCCGGGACGGCGCGCGGCTCATGGTTGTGGCATCGAACGCCGGGGCACCCGAGCACCCGCAGTGGTACCGGAACCTGGTCGCCCACCCGCACGTGCACGTGGAGATCGAGGCGGACAGCTACGACGCCGTGGCGGTGGTGCCCCAGGGGGAGGAGCACGACCGGCTCTTCACCTCGATCGCCGAGCGGTACCCGTTCTTCGCCGAGCACCAGGCCGGCGTCGAGCGGACCATCCCTGTGGTCGTGCTTGAGCGCGCCGGACCGGGGAGCTGAACGACCCGCCGCTCAGCGCAGGCCGGTCGGGTGGACGAACGGCGGCTTGACCACACGCATCACCGACGGACGCCCCCGCACGTCGACGACGACCTCGTCGCCCTCGGTCACCGTACGGTCGAGCAGGGCGAGGCCGATGCCCTGCCGCAGGGTCGGGGAGAACGTCCCGCTGGTCACCTCGCCCAGCTCGCGGTCCGGGCCGTCCGCGCCGCCGCGGACCTGCATGTGCGGCCGCGGGATCCCCCGGTCCTGGGCGAGCAGCCCCCAGAGCAGCCGCTGCGCACCGGCAGCGCGCTCGGCGAGCAGGGCCTCGCGGCCCCAGAACGCGGGCTTGTCCCAGCCGACGGCCCAACCGGAACGGGCCTGGACCGGCGTGATCTGCTCGGACAGGTCCTGCCCGTGCAACGGGTAGCCCATCTCGGTGCGCAGCGTGTCGCGGGCCCCGAGCCCGCAGGGGCGCACGCCGAGGTCAGCGCCGGCCGCCAGCAGCCGGTCCCAGACGCCGGCGGTGTCGGCCCAGCGCGGCACCAGCTCGTACCCGTGCTCGCCGGTGTAGCCCGTGCGGCACACCGACATCGACGCGCCGTCGAGCTCGCCGGTCTCGAAGGACATGTACGGGTGGCCGGTCGGCAGCCGCAGGCGGTCGAGCAGCTCGGCCGAGCGCGGTCCCTGCACGGCCAGCACGCCGTACTCGCGGTGCCGGTCCTGGACGTCGACCCCGCCCGGCGCCGCCGCGGCCAGGCGCCGGACGACCTCGGCGGTGTTGGCGGCGTTCGGCACCAGGAACACCTCGTCGTCCGCGACCAGGTAGGCGATCAGGTCGTCGACCACGCCGCCGGAGTCGTTGCAGCACAACGTGTACTGCGCCTGCCCCGGCCCGATCCGGCCGAGCGCGTTGGTCAGGGTGGCGTCGACGAACGAGGTCGCGCCCGCACCGTGGACCGAGGCTTTGCCCAGGTGCGAGACGTCGAAGACGCCGACGGCCGCACGTACCGTGGTGTGCTCTTTGAGCACGCCGCCGCCGGGGTACTCGATCGGCATCTCCCAGCCGCCGAAGTCGGCCATCTTCGCGCCGAGGACGACGTGGCGCTCGTGCAGCGGGGATCGCAGGAGTCCCCCGAGGACGCCGCCGGGGTCGGGCCGGTCATGGTCACGGCCACGCACGCTACTAGGGTCGCCGGGAAGGTCCGACCGCCCGCACCGCCCGCACCGTTGGCACCGCCGCGCCACCCGACCGATCGACAGGAGCCCCGAGCCTTGGCCAGCATCACGCTCTCCGCCGACCTGCCCAGCTCCGTGCCCGGCGACGCGCTCGTCGTCGGCGTCGCCAAGCCGGCGGCCAAGAAGTCCAAGGGCGGGCGGCCGGCCGGGTCGGGCCAGGGCGTCGTCGTCGTCGGTCCGGAGGGGTCGGGCGCCCTGCGCGGTCTGGTCCGTACACTCGCCGACCTCGGGGTCACCGGCGCGGCCGACGAGGTCGTGCGCGTCCCGTCCCCGCCCGGGGTCGCGGCGGGCATGGTGGTCGTCACCGGCCTCGGCGACGAGAAGCGCACGTACGACGCGGAGACCCTGCGCCGAGCCGCCGGCGCCGCCGCGCGCAGCCTGGCCGGCCGGGGCAGGGTGGTGCTCGGGCTCCCTGCGTCCGACGCCGACCAGGTCGAAGCCGTCGCGACCGGGGCGCTGCTCGGGGCCTACGCGTTCCTCCGGTTCCGCGGCCGGACCGCCGACCAGTCCAAGCCCGGCGTGCGGTCCTTCGTGCTCGCGACCGGCCCGGGCGCCGACGGCAAGTCGGCCCGCGCCGCGCTGGCCCGCGGACGGGCGCTGGCCGAGTCGATGACGCTGGCGCGGGACCTGATCAACACCCCGCCCAACGCCATGACTCCGGCGGCGTTCGCCGAGGTCGCCCGGCGCGAGGGCACCGCCGTCGGCCTCGCGGTCTCGGTGCTGGACGAGAAGGCCCTGCGCAAGGGCGGCTACGGCGGCATCCTCGGCGTCGGCCAGGGCTCGGCGAACCCACCGCGGCTGGTGCGCCTGGCCTACCGTCCGGCCGAGGCGAACGGCCACCTCGCACTCGTCGGCAAGGGCATCACCTTCGACAGCGGGGGGATCTCGATCAAGCCGGCTGCGGGCATGGAGGCGATGAAGAGCGACATGAGCGGGGCGGCTGCCGTGCTCGCCGCCCTGCTGGCCGTGGCCCGGCTCAAACCGGCCGTGGACGTCACCGGCTGGCTGCCGCTCGCCGAGAACATGCCCGGCGGCCGTTCGCAGCGCCCCTCCGACGTGCTGACGACGTACGGCGGCCGGACGGTCGAGGTGCTGAACACCGACGCCGAGGGCCGGCTGGTGCTGGCGGACGCGCTCGTGGCGGCGGCCGAGGAGGACCCGGACGCGATCGTCGACGTGGCGACCCTGACCGGCGCCGCGCGAGTCGCGCTGGGAGCCCGGACCGCCGGGATCATGGCGAACGACGACGGGTTCCGGGCCGCGGTGTTCGACGCGGCGAACCGGGTCGGCGAGGTCATGTGGCCGATGCCCCTGCCCGAGGAGCTCCGGCGCGGGCTGGACTCCCAGGTCGCCGACCTCGCCAACGTGGACAACGCGCGCCTGGCCGGGATGCTCTCCGGCGGGGTCTTCCTGCGCGAGTTCGTCGAGCCGGGACGGCGCTGGGCCCACATCGACATCGCCGGGCCGGCCTACCACGACGGCGCGCCCTACGGGTACACGTCGAAGGGCGGGACGGGCGTCGCCGTGCGAACGCTCGTCCAGCTGGCCGAAGACCTGGCGGCCGGGCGGCTCTGAGCCGCCCCGGCGCGGTCCAGCGGCACCCCGCAGCCGGTTCCGCGCTCAGGACCCGCTCTCGGTCGCGGCGCTCCCGCCGGCGGCCCGGCGCTTCTGCTCCGCCGCCCGGGCAGCGGTCCAGTCCCGCATCCGCTGCGGGTAGCCGACCACAGCGGCGTCGTACGAGGGGACGCCCAGCGCGTTCGCCCAGTCGTGGGCGACCCTGGGCGACGGCACCCGGCGACGGGTCCACTCCCCCGACGTCGCGACCAGCACGACTGTCGTCTCGGTGACGGTCGTGCGCGGCTCGACGAACGCCTCCACCCCGACTCGGGTACGCACGAACTCCTCGAGGTGCCTGCGGTCCTCCGAGACCGCCTCGCGGGGTACGCCGGGGCGTTGCCGGTCGCGCCGGCGACCGAAGCGGCCGAACAGACCCACCGGACCTCCCCATCGACGTCGCGCCGGGGGCAACGGTAGCGGCCCGCGGGGTCCCGACCCCGGCAACTGCAGGCAGTTGGCCGGTGATCCCGCGAGGGTGAAATGATGACCGGACCGCTGGACCGCGCCAGCCGCGAGATCGAGGAGCACCCGTGCCGGACACCGCCGATGGCAGCTTCGACATCGTCGTCCTGGGCGGTGGCAGCGGCGGGTACGCGTGCGCATTCCGGGCTGCCGAGCTCGGACTGAGCGTCGCCCTGGTCGAGCGGGACAAGGTCGGCGGCACCTGCCTGCACCGCGGATGCATCCCGACCAAGGCGCTCCTGCACGCCGCGGAGGTGGCCGACGCCGCCCGCGGATCCGAGCAGTTCGGGGTCCGGGCCACGCTGGACGGCATCGACATGGCCGGTGTCAACACGTACAAGGACCAGGTCGTGGCCCGCCTCTACAAGGGCCTGCAGGGCCTGGTGAAGAGCCGCGGGATCACACTGGTCGAGGGTGAGGGGCGGCTCGTCTCCCCCACGACCGTGCGCGTCGGCGACACCGACTTCACCGGCCGGCACGTCGTGCTGGCGTCGGGCTCGTACGCGCGGACGCTGCCCGGGCTGGAGATCGACGGGGCGCGGGTGATCACCAGCGACCAGGCGCTCACCATGGACTACGTCCCGCGGTCGGCGGTGATCCTCGGCGGTGGCGTGATCGGCGTGGAGTTCGCCAGCGTGTGGCGGTCCTTCGGGGCGGACGTGACCGTGGTCGAGGCACTGCCGCACCTGGTACCGCTCGAGGACGAGGCGAGCTCCAAGCTGCTGGAGCGCGCGTTCCGCAAGCGCGGCATCCCGTTCGAGGTCGGCGTGCGGTTCAGCGGCGTCGAGCACACGGCCACCGGCGTGCGGGTGTCGCTGGAGGGCGGCAAGACGTTCGACGCCGACCTGCTCCTGGTCGCCGTCGGCCGCGGGCCCGCCTCCGAGGGTCTCGGGTACGCGGAGGCGGGCGTCGCCATCGAGCGCGGGTTCGTGACCGTCGACGAGTTCTGCCGGACCTCGGTGCCCGGGGTGTACGCCGTCGGCGACCTGATCCCGACGCTGCAGCTGGCCCACGTCGGGTTCGCCGAGGGCATCCTCGTGGCGGAGCACATCGGCGGCCTGAACCCGCGGCCGATCGACTACGACGGGGTCCCGCGGATCGCGTACTGCGACCCTGAGGTGGCGTCGGTCGGCATCACCGAGGCGGCGGCCCGCGAGCGCTACGGGGACGACAAGGTCCGGACGCTCACGTACGACCTGGCCGGCAACGGCAAGTCGCAGATCCTCAAGACCGCCGGTGCCGTGAAGCTGGTGTCGGTGTCCGACGGTCCCGTGGTCGGGGTGCACATGGTCGGCGCGCGGGTCGGCGAGCTGCTGGCCGAGGCGCAGCTGATCTACAACTGGGAGGCCTACGCCGAGGACGTGGCCGCGCTGATCCACCCGCACCCCACTCAGTCCGAGGCGGTCGGCGAGGCGCACCTCGCGCTGGCCGGCAAGCCGCTGCACACCCACGGCTGACCGGAGCGCCGCCAGGGTGCGACGCTCCCCCGCAGTCCCGATCCAACGACAGCCCGATCCACGACAGCCCGATCCACGACAGCCGGCGCAGGCCGGCGAGACGAGGAGTCGACGAGGATGACGGTCTCCGTCACGATGCCCGCCCTGGGCGAGAGCGTCACCGAGGGCACGGTCACCCGCTGGCTGAAGCAGGAGGGGGACGCGGTCCAGGCCGACGAACCACTGCTCGAGGTCTCGACGGACAAGGTGGACACGGAGATCCCGGCGCCGGCTTCGGGCGTGCTGGTCCGGATCGTGGCGCGAGAGGACGAGACCGTGCCGGTCGGCGCCGAGCTGGCGGTGATCGGGGACACCGCCGACGCGGCCGCTGCGGACGCAGCCCCGGCGGACGCTCCGCCGCAGGAGGCACCGGCTGAGGAGGCACCGCAGGCTCCGGCACCGCAGGCTCCGGCCCCGCCGGTCGAGCCGGCACCCGCCGCGGCGGCACCGGCTGCGGCGGCACCGGCTGATCCGGCCGCCGACCCGGCCGGCGGCACACCTGTCGTGCTCCCCGCGCTCGGCGAGAGCGTCACCGAGGGGACCGTGACGCGTTGGCTGAAAGCGGTCGGCGACCCGGTCGCGCTCGACGAGCCGCTGCTGGAGGTGTCCACCGACAAGGTGGACACCGAGATCCCGGCTCCGGTCGCCGGCGTGCTCGTGTCCATCGACGCCGCGGAGGACACGACCGTCCCGGTGGGCACGACACTCGGCGTCATCGGCGCCGCCGGTGCGACCCCGACCCCGAGCCCGACCCCCATTCCGGCTCCTGCCCGCGCCGCTGCCCCGGTGGCGGCGGCCGCGCCGGCGGCTGTGGCCCCGCCTGCACCTGTACCCGTTGCGCAGCCCACGCTGCCTGCGGCGCCGACCCCCGCTGCCGCGGTACCCGCGAGCGGCGCCGGCGAGGAGACGTACGTGACACCGCTGGTACGCAAGCTCGCAGCCGAGCACGGCATCGACCTGGGCTCGCTCACCGGGACCGGGGTGGGGGGCCGGATCCGCAAGCAGGACGTCCTCGAGGCTGCGGAGAGGCAGCGAGCCGAGGCAGCCGTACGTGCAGCGGCGCCACCCGTACAGCCGGCGGTGCCGCGACCCGGCACCGGCCTCGGCGGCGGCCCCCGCGCCGCTCCCGTCACCCCTGCGGGGACGCACCGAGCCGTTGTCACGTCTGCGCAAGGTCATCGCGCAGCGGATGGTCGAGTCGTTGCAGGTCTCGGCGCAGCTGACCACCTTCGTCGAGGTCGACGTGACCCGCATCGCCGGTCTGCGGGCCAGGGCCAAGGCAGACTTCGAGGTACGCGAGGGCGTCCGGCTGTCGTTCCTCCCGTTCTTCGCGAAGGCCACCGTGGATGCGCTCAAGGCCTTCCCCCAGGTCAACGCGAGCATCGACACCGCGGCCGGCACGGTCACGTACCACGAGGCCGAGCACCTCGGTATCGCCGTGGACACCGAGCGTGGCCTGCTGGTGCCGGTCATCCGCGAGGCCGGGGACCTCACGCTGGCCGGGCTGGCCCGCAAGATCACCGACCTCGCCGAGCGGACCCGCGGCAACAAGATCACCCCCGACGAGCTGTCCGGCGGGACGTTCACGCTGACCAACACCGGCAGCCGCGGCGCGCTCTTCGACACCCCGATCATCAACCAGCCGCAGGTGGCGATCCTCGGGACCGGCACCGTGGTCAAGCGGCCTGTCGTGGTCACCGACCCGGAAACGGGCACCGACGGCATCGCGATCCGGTCCATGGCGTACTTCGCCCTGACGTACGACCACCGGCTCGTCGACGGCGCCGATGCGGCGCGCTTCCTGGTCGCGATCAAGCAGCGACTCGAGGACGGGGCGTACGAGGCCGAGCTCGGGCTCTGAGCTCGCCGGGTCCGGCCGGCCCGAGTGGCTGGACTGTGGCCGGGGAGTGACGATGGGCGCATGAGGACACTGCCCGCATGAAGGTCGCCGTCACCGGGTCCTCCGGTCTCATCGGTCGTGCGCTCGTGGCCGGGCTGGCCGCGGACGGCCACGCCGTCGTGCGGTTCGTCCGGCGAGTGCCACAGGAGCCGGACGAGGCCCGGTGGGACCCCACGGCCGGGACCATCGACCCGGCTGCCCTCCGGGGTGTCGACGCGGTCGTGCACCTGGCGGCCGCCGGGATCGGCGACCGGCGCTGGACCGACGACCGCAAGCGCGAGATCCTGCGCAGCCGAGTCGACGGGACGACCACTCTCGCTCGGGCTCTCGCCGGTCTCGACCACCAGCCGTCCGTGCTGGTGTCCGCGTCTGCGATCGGCTACTACGGAGACACCGCCGGCCGGCCCGTCGACGAGACCGCGCCCAAGGGAAGCGGGTTCGCCTCCGACGTGGTCGAGGCCTGGGAGCAGGCCGCGGAGCCCGCCCGGGCCGCCGGGATCCGCGTCGTGCACCCTCGCAGCGGTCTGGTCATGGCCAAGAACGGCGGGGCGTGGGCCCGGATGCTCCCCCTGTTCCGGCTCGGGCTCGGCGGCCGGCTCGGTGGCGGCCGGCAGTACTGGAGCTACGTCACGCTGGCGGACGAGGTACGCGGCCTGCGGTTCCTGATCGACCACGACCTCTCCGGGCCGGTGAACCTGACCGCCCCGGAACCGGTCACGAACGGCGAGCTCACAGCGGAGATGGGACGCGCCCTGCACCGGCCGACCGTGCTGGCGGTGCCTGCATTCGCGCTGCGAACGGTGCTGGGCGAGATCTCGTCGGAAGTGCTCTGCTCGATCCGCGCGCTTCCGGATGTGCTCACCAAGGCGGGCTTCCAGTGGGAGCACGCCGATCTCCGCTCCGCTGTGGCGACGCTCATCTGACATCGCGCACCAGCCAGGTCGGACCCGATCGGACGAGCCAGACCCGCCAGTGCGTGGGCGCCCGCGCGGGCTCGGTCGCGACATGGGAGCCGTCGGCGGTGACGAGGGTGTAGCTCGCGCGCCGGTCGGTGACGTCCAGCACGGCCGTCGTCGCGTCGACGGCCACCGCACGCACCGCCAGCACCTCGATCCGGAACCCTCGCGCCTGCAGCCCGCGGCCGGCAAGGGCACGCACTGCGGTCAGGTCCTGCTCCATCGCCGCGGAGCCGGGCGCGTCGACGCGCGACAGCACCGTTCCGTCCGCGTTTGCGAACGCCGCGGCGCGAGCGAAGTCCAGGTCGACCAGGACGCGGTACCAGTCCGCGGGGGCCGGGCCAGCTGTCGGAGGCGCACCGGGTGGCGGCGTCGCGGGCACGGAGGCCGGCTCCGTTGCGGCCCGGTGCCAGGCCTGTGGGACGACGTCACCGCCTTGGGACACGCGCGCCCAGGCCGCTCCGGCGACGACTGCGAGTCCCAGCAGGGCCAGCGCAGCGATCGTCGGGAGCACGAGCGGGCGCCAACGCCACCTGGCCCGGCCGCGGACGTGCCGGCGACGGCGCTGCTCCTCGGCCCGTGCCGGCCGGCGGAAGCGCTCGCGCACCGGGTTCGTCCGCGCGCGCGGCGGGACAGCTCCGTCGAGCTCGCCGGTCAGGCGCAACGGCTCGGGCGGCACCGCGGCGACGACCTGCCGGACCAGCTCGGTGGCTACCGGTCTGTGCTCCGGGTCCGGGTCCGAGGCGGGCGACAGGACGTCGTCCAGCCTCGACGGAACGTCACCGGCGAGCAGGGCCACGGCCAGCGCGGCCAGCGCTCGGACGTCCTCGGCAGGGCCGTGCCGGGAGCCACCGGCCGGCCTGGCCAGGGAACCGTCGAGCAGCGGGCGCACGCCGGTTCCGAGCAGCACCGACGCGGCGGACAGCGAGCCGTGGGCGCGGCCCGCCGCGTGCATCGCTGCGAGCGCCCGGCCGACGCCGAGCACCACCGTCGAGGCTTCGCCGGGCGTGAGCGCGCCACGGCGCTCGAGCAGCGCATCGAGCCCGCCGTGCGGTGCGAACCGGTTGACGGTGTACGAGCAGCCCCCACCGCCGTCGACGACGGACGGGACGGCCAGATGGGGATGCTCGGGCAGCCCGTCGAAGTCGGCGGGACCGACGCCCGGAGGCAGCGGCCGCAGCACCACGTCGTACCCGGTCGCGGTTTCGCGAGCCCGCCACGGCGGCCCGTCCGCCCGGGCGCGCAGGGCGCGGCACAGTGCGAAGCCGGGCAGCAGGGGCGCCGCTTCGCCGGGCGAGCCGCGCCCGGACCGGGTAGCTGTTCGAGAACGCAGTGGGTGCATGGCGGGTCACCCTGCCCGATACCGGCGACGGCGCCGATCCGCTGTCCACAGGAAGACTGTCCGTCCACAGCCCACTGGCGCCGGCGGGCGACGCCCTCAGGCCGCCGGGTAGGTTCCGTCGACATGAGCAGAGCCGTCCCCACGATCCTCGCCACCAGCGGCGGGTTCCGCGCCACCGACCGGTGGAGCGTCGTCGAGCCCGCCGGGCTCGTGCGTGCGGCGCTCCGGCTGACGGGACGGGATCGACCGCGGCTCGCGCTGGTCACCACCGCGGGTGGCGACGACCGGACGACGCTGACCCGGCTGTACGGCGCCTTCCGAGGCTGGTCGGTCGACGTCACCCACCTCGAGCTGTTCTCGATGCCGAACGCCGAGCCCCGTGAGCTGCTACTGGACCAGGACATCATCTGGGTCGGCGGCGGGTCGGTCGCCAACCTCCTCGCGGTGTGGCGCACGCACGGCCTCGACTCGATCATGCGGGAGGCCTGGGAGGCGGGGATCGTGCTGACCGGTGTCAGCGCCGGCTCCATCTGCTGGCACGTCGGTGGCCCGACCGACTCCTTCGGTCCCCTGCTGCGCCCGGTCACCGACGGCCTGGGCTTCCTGCCGTACGGGAACGGCGTGCACTACGACAGCGAGGAGCAGCGCCGGCCGCTGCTGCACCAGCTCGTCGGCGACGGCGTGCTGCCGGCCTCGTACGCCACCGACGACGGCGCCGGCGTCCTTTACGAGGGAACCGATGCGGTGGCCGTGCTCACGGACGAGATGACCGGCGCCGACGACTTCGACGCGGCCGACCCGGACGGCCCGGCCGCGTACCTCGTCGAACGGGCCGGCGACGGCAGCGTTCTGGAGACCAGGCTTGCGCCGAGTCGGATCGCGTGACCCGGCCGGGAAGCCGCGCGTCACGCGGTGAGGTCGACCACCGCGTGCGTGCGCGCGGACTCCCGGGCCGCCTCGAGGACGGTGAGGGCACGGACCGCGTCCGCCGGGTCGACGGGCACCGGGCCGTCGCCACGCACGGCCGCTGCGACCGCCGGGTAGAACAAGTCCCAGCGCCCCGGCTCGGAGGGCACCGCCTCGACATCCGCGCCACGGGCGAGCCGGCCCCAGTCCGTTGCGGGCACACCGAGCCCGCCGCCGGGCAGCCGGCCGGTCTCGCGCAGGACGTCTTCCTGGCCGTCGAGGGGTTCCACGACGTACGCACCGGCGCTGCCGAGGACGCGCAGCCGCGGCCCGGGCGCGCCCGCGAGCGCGCCCGCCCACAGGTGTGACCGCACGCCCGACGCGTGCTCGATCGCGACGAACACGTCGTCGTCGGACGCGCCGCGCCGCGCGTCCACCTCCGCATAGACCCGCGCCGCCGACCCGAACAGGTGCAGAGCCTGGTCGACCAGGTGGCTGCCGAGATCGAGCAGCAGCCCTCCCCCGCGGTCGGCTGGCAGCGCCTCCCGCCACGAGCCCTCGCGCACCTGCGGACGCCAGCGTTCGAAGCGCGACTCGTACCTGAGCACGTCGCCCAGCGACCCCGCCACGACCAGCCGGCGGAGGGTGAGCTGGTCACTGTCCCAGCGGCGGTTCTGGAACACCGTGAGGGCCGTGCCGGCGACCCTGGCGGCATCGACCA
Organism: uncultured Actinomycetota bacterium; assembly: GCA_963849365.1. GTDB lineage: Bacteria > Actinomycetota > Actinomycetes > Prado026 > Prado026 > CAVQCJ01. Next base: position 307,783 of record CAWKHA010000003.1, on the reverse strand, counting down.
CACGCGACGCCTCAGCTGCGTTGAGCGCCATCGGCTTGTCGACCACGACCGCCTTGCCGAGCGCGATCCCGGCGAGGGCGAGCGGTGCGTGCGCGTCGTTGGGAGTCGCGACCACGAGCAGGTCGAACCCGTCCGGCTCGGCGAGCAGCTCGTCGGCGGACGGGACGACCGCCGTGCCCGGATGGTCCGCGCTCACCTGCTGCCGGCGCGCGGCGTCGCCGGTCACCACTGCGACGAGCTCGATCCCGTCGGCCGCCGAGATCAGCGGGGCGTGGAAGACCCGCCCCGCCAGCCCGTAGCCGACGACAGCGGCGCGCACGATGCCCGGTGGCACGGCTAGCCGACCCGCTGCGGCACGCCTTCGACCGCCCCTCCGCCGTCGTCGCCGGCGTCGACCGGCGGCTCGGCCACGCGCGCCAGCCGGCTCGGCCACCAGATCGGCCGCCCGACGTCGTACATGAGCGCCGGCACCAGGAAGGTGCGCACCAGCAGCGTGTCGAGCAGCACGCCGAAGGCGACGGCGAAGCCGAGCTCGGCCAGGAACACCAGCGGCAGCGACCCGAGCACCGAGAAGGTCGCCGCCAGGACGATCCCCGCGGAGGTGATGACGCCGCCGGTGACCGTCAGCCCCTTGAGGATGCCGCGCCTGGTCCCGTTGGTCTGGCTCTCCTCGCGGACGCGTGTCATCAGGAAGATGTTGTAGTCGACCCCGAACGCCACCAGGAAGACGAAGGCGAACAGGGGGAACGAGGAGTCGGCGCCGGCGAAGTGGAAGACGTGGTTGAACACCAGCGCGCAGACCCCCATGGTCGCCGCGAACGACAGCAGCACGGTGATGATCAACAGCACCGGTCCGACGATCGACCGCAGCAGCAGCATGAGGATCAACAGGATCACCAACAGGGTGATCGGGATGATCACCTGGCGGTCACGCTGTGACGACTGCTGGGTGTCGAAGTTGATCGCGGTGAAACCGCCGACCTTCGCGTCCGCGCCGGGCACCGCGTGCACCTCGGCCCGCAGGTCCTGCACGGCCTGCTGGGCCTGCGGCGAGTCGGACGGGTACTCGAGCGTCGCGTCGAGCTGCACCAGCCCGTCGACGACCTTCGGCTGGGCGTTCGCCCCGGACGGCGCGCCCTGCTCCCCGGTGTACGGGACGACCTCGGCGATGCCCGCCACCTTCTGCGCCGCGGCGGCCACGGCGGCGGCCCGGTCGGCCTTGGTGATGATCACCGCGGGGTTGCCGGAGCCGGCCGGGAAGTGCTCGCCGAGCACGGTCTGCCCGATCACGGACTCCTGCTCGCTCGTGAACGCGTCGGCGATGCTCAGGCCGTCGGCCTTGAGCTGCGTGACGAAGAACGACGCGACCAGCAGGAGGACCGACGTCGCCACCCAGGACCAGCGCGCGCGGCGCCCGATGAAGGCGGAGATGCGCGCCCAGAGCCCCGAAAGCTTCTCGTCCTCCGCCCCGAAACGCGGGATCTTGGGCCAGAAGACCCAGCGGGCCATGGGCCAGGCGAGCCACGTCATCCACGACGGGCCGCGTCCGCGCGCACGCGCGATCCCCGAGAAGATGATCACGGGGAGCAGTACGACCGCGACCACGGCGACGACCGCCGGGGCGTGCAGCAGGAACGCCGACAGCAGGAAGGTCAGGAACACGACCTCGATGTAGAAGGCGACCGCGGGGATGACCAGCAGCGCGGGCAGGACCGTGAGCGTCGTGGCGAGCGCGCAGGCGATGCCGATGGCCGCGACCGGGCCGGTGGACTTGTTGGAGTTCAGCTCGGAGAACAGCAGGCAGAGCAGGCCGATGATGACCGTGGTCGCCGACGCGGTCAGCGGTTCGACCACCCCCCGCCAGGCGCGCTTCATGGCGTCGAAGTGGCTCTCGTGGAAGTGCAGCTCCTCGCGGTATCGGGCCACGAGCAGCAACGCGTAGTCGGTCGCGGCGCCGAAGACGAGCACGGTGAGGATGCCCTGGCTCTGCCCGTTCAGCGTCAGGACGTCGTTCTTGGCGAGCACGTACACGACGCCGCTCGCCGCACTCAGCGCGAGCAGCGCCGACATCAGCGGGACGAACCACAGCACCGGGCTGCGGTAGACCAGGATCAGGATGATCGCGACCACGACGCCGGTGATGCCGAGCAGCGTCGTGTCCAGCGACCCGAACACCTTGAACTCATCCGCGAAGATGCCGCCGATGCCGGTCACGTACGAGGTCAGGCCGGCCGGCGCGGACTTGTCGTGGAAGCGCAGCGTCTCGACGATCGCGACGATCGGAGACGTGCTGTCCGGGAGCGCCTTGCTGATCGAGTCGGCGCTCACCGACATGTTGACCAGCGCCGCCTTGCCGTCCTGCGCGGGCACGGCGACCGGCGTGGTCGACGGCTCCAGGTAGTCGCCGACGGTCTTGCCGCCCGAGTGCGCCTTGCCTTCCTCGTCCACCAGCGGCCAGGACGCGATCGACCGCGTGTACGCAGCGACGAACTGCTGGTCCTCGCTGGTCAGCCCGGCGTCGCGGACGAACAGCACGAACAACGGGAACGCCTCGCTCTGCGCGAACTTCTGCTGCAGCGTGCTGACCTCGGTGGACTCCGCGCTCGCGGGCAGGAACGCCGCGTTGTCGTTCTTCTGCACTTCCTGCAGCTTGCCGGCCAGCGGGCCGGCGAAAGCACCGACCAGCCACCAGACGAGGAGCACGAGGATGGCCCAGGTCAGCGGCCGCTTCAGGACGCGCCGAAGGGCTCCCTGGGCGGGGACCTGCGTCTGGACGGGGGCGGACGGGTCCGACGGCGGCTGGTGGACGGACACGGGCAGCGGGCTCCTCCGTACGGCAGCGGGGTCGACCTCCACCCTAGAACCGGCGGCCGACGACGGTCTGCTCCGTCCTTGCCGGCGCCGGCGGCCGGCCGGCCGCCGGCGCCGGTTCGCCCGCGACCGCCTAGGCTCTGAGGGTGCGCGCCATCGAGACCGTCCGGCTGGGGCTCGCCCCCGACTTCGTCCCTTACGAGGTCGCGTGGGCCGAGCAGCGCCGCCTGCACGACCAGGTCGCCGCCGACCCGGACGCCCGCGGGACGGTCCTCCTCCTGGAGCACGAGCCGGTCTACACGGCGGGCCGGCGGACGGCGTCCTGGGAACGCCCGGTGGACGGCTCCCCCGTCGTCGACGTCGACCGCGGCGGCCGCATCACCTGGCACGGTCCCGGCCAGCTCGTGGGTTACCCGGTCCTGCGGCTCCCGGACCCGGTCGACGTGGTCGCGTACGTCCGCGAGCTCGAGGACCTGCTCGTCGACGTGTGCGCCGAGCTGGGCCTGGCCACCGTCCGGGTCGAGGGGCGCACCGGGGTCTGGGTGCGTGCCGACGGGCGCGGCCCGGACCGCAAGGTGGCCGCCATCGGCGTGCGGGTGTCCCGCGGCGTCACGATGCACGGCTTCGCACTCAACTGCGACTGCGACCTGTCCGCCTTCGCCCGCATCGTGCCCTGCGGCATCGAGGACGCGACGGCCACGTCGCTGACCGCCGAGCTCGGCCGTACCGTCACCGTCGCCGATGCGCTCGGCCCGGTGGAGAGCCGGCTCGGGACACTGCTCGCCGGGCGTAGGGTTGCGGTGTGAGTGTCGCTCCCGACGGCCGGCGCATGCTGCGCCTCGAGGTCCGCAACGCGGCCGTCCCCGTCGAGCGCAAACCGCCCTGGATCAAGACCCGGCTGCGCACCGGCCCGCAGTACGCCGCGCTGAAGCAGCTGGTCCGGGACGAGGGCCTGCACACGGTCTGCGAGGAAGCCGGCTGCCCCAACATCTACGAGTGCTGGGAGGACCGCGAGGCCACGTTCCTCATCGGCGGCGACCAGTGCACGCGCCGGTGCGACTTCTGCCAGATCGACACCGGTAGGCCGGCGCCGCTCGACCGCGACGAGCCGCGCCGGGTCGCCGAGTCAGTCCGGACGATGGGACTGCGGTACGCCACGGTCACCGGCGTCGCCCGGGACGACCTCGAGGACGAGGGCGCCTGGCTGTACACCGAGACGGTGCGGGCGATCCACGCCGCCAACCCCGGCACCGGCGTCGAGCTGCTCGCGCCCGACTTCTCCGGCCGTCCCGAGCTGCTGGCGCAGGTGTTCGACGCCGCCCCCGAGGTGTTCGCCCACAACCTGGAGACGGTCCCGCGCATCTTCCGGCGGATCCGTCCGGCGTTCCGGTACGAGCGCTCGCTCGAGGTCATCACGGCCGCCCGCGACGCCGGCATGGTCACCAAGTCCAACCTCATCCTGGGCATGGGCGAGACCCTCGACGAGGTCGGCGCCGCTCTCGCCGACCTGCACGCAGCCGGCTGCGACCTGGTGACGATCACCCAGTACCTGCGCCCCAGCGTCCGGCACCACCCGGTGGAGCGCTGGGTGACCCCGGCCGAGTTCGCCGACCTCGAGCGGCAGGCACTGGCGATGGGCTTCGCCGGGGTGATGAGCGGGCCGCTGGTCCGCTCGTCCTACCGGGCGGGGCGCCTCTACCGGGCGGCCGTGCAGGCCCGCTCGGGAGCCGACGTCCGCGCGGCCGGGGCCTGAGCGTCCGTGGCCGAGCTCGTCTACCCGCCGGTGATCGCGACTGCCCGGGTCGTGTTCGCGAGCCTCGGCCTGAAGTTCACCTACCGCGGCACCGAGCACGTCCCGCGGACCGGCGGTGCCGTGATGGCGATCAACCACACGGGCTTCCTGGACTTCACGTTCGCGGGCTCGGCGGTACTGCCGGCCAAACGCCTGGTCCGGTTCATGGCCAAGGACGAGATCTTCCGGCACCCCGTCGCCGGCCCCCTGATGCGCGGGATGAAGCACATCCCGGTCGACCGGGAAGCCGGCGCGGCGTCGCTGGTGGCCGCCGTCCGCGCGCTGCGCGACGGCGAGATCGTCGGGGTCTTCCCCGAGGCCACCATGAGCCCCTCGTTCGAGCTGCTGCCGTTCAAGCAGGGCACGGTCCGGATGGCCGTGGAGGCCGGGGTGCCGATCCTGCCCACGGTGGTCTGGGGCTCCCAGCGCGTGTACACCTACGGTCACCGCAAGAAGATCGCCCAGCGACCGCTGCCGATCACCGTGACCGTCGGGGAGCCGCTCCTGCTGACCGCCGAGGACGGCGTCGCCGGCGGCACGCGGCGGCTGCGCGAGCAGATGACCGCGATGCTGCACCAGGCTCAGGACACCTACCCGGACAGACCGGCCGGACCGGACGACACGTGGTGGCTGCCGGCCCGACTGGGTGGCAGCGCGGTGACCCCGGAGGAGGGTCAGGCGATCGTCAACGCCCGCCGCAAGAAGGCAGCGGCGGACGAGGCCCGCGAGACCACCTAGGCTGGCCCGCATGGCTGACAAGACGCCGAAGGTGAAGAAGGAACGGTTCCGCTGGGCGAAGCAGATCCAGCAGGCTTACGTGCTCGGGCACAAGGGCGACCCGAAGCTGCCGTGGGTGCTGCTGGGCGTCTTCGTGGGCGCGTTCGCCGTGTTCCTCGTGGTCGGGTTCGTGCTGAAGAGTCCGGTCTTCCTGGGCGTGCTCGGCCTCCCGGCGGCGCTGGCCGCGACCTCGTACGTCTTCGGCCGCCGGGTCGAGCGGTCGGTGTACCGGCAGATCGAAGGCACCCCGGGCGCGGCCATGCAGTCCCTCACGACGCTGCGACGCGGGTTCACCGTCGACAAAGAACCGCTGACGGCGAACCGCCAGCAGGACTTCGTCTGGCGGGTCGTCGGCAAGTGCGGTGTCGTGCTCGTGTCCGAGGGGCCTCCCAGCCGGGTGCAGCACATGCTCCGCGACCAGCGGCGGCGGCACGAGCGGGTCCTCGGCGAGATCCCCGTGCACGAGATCCAGGCGGGCAACGACGAGGGACAGGTCCCCATCCGCAAGCTCGGCCCGACGATCATGAAGCTGCCGCGCACGCTCAAGGGCCCGCAGATGACCGAGATGGAGCACCGGCTCAAGGCGCTCGCGGTGACCCAGAACCCGATCCCGATCCCCAAGGGACCGCTGCCCAAGGGCGTCAAGGTCCCGAAGGCCCCCCGCTGACCGTCCCCGACCGGAGGCCCCTTCAGCCCGTGCCGATGTAGGCACCGCCGGCGCGACCGTTGCGGTCGGCCAGCAGGCCGGCGACCGTCGACACTGCGATCTCCGCGGGTGAACGGGAGCCGATGTCCAGCCCGATCGGTCGGTGCACCGTCGCGATCCGCTCCTCGTCGACGCCGAGCGCTCGCAGCGCCGCGACGTGCGGGCCGGCGTGCCGGGGGCTGCCGATGACGCCGACCCAGCGCGGCGATCCCGCCAGGACTGCGGCGAGGACCGCGCCGAGCTCGGCCCGGTCGTGGTCGGTGACGACCACGTCGGTGTGCTCGTCGAGCCCGGCCGCAGCCGCGTCGGCCACCCGTCCGTACGGCTCGCAGCTACGGCCGGGATCGGGCTCGAGGACGACGACCTCGTAGCCGACATGGGCGGCCACGTGCGCCAGCTCGCGCGCGACCGGGGAGGCGAACACGGCGACGAGACGGCGGTCGCCTGTCGGTACCGGCAGCGTGCCGTGCGCCATCGCGCAGGCCTCGTCGTGCACATGATGGTCGTGGTCGTGGCCGGGCTCGTGGCCGGCCGCGACGTTCTGGGTATTCATGTACGGAGTCTCGCAGCCGCCCGCCGGTTCCACACCGGCACCTGCTCGCAGCGACCTCTCAGAGCAGGCACAGCGGTGTCTCACCGGCGGTCCCGACGGTAGAGCCATGACCAAGTGCCGAGCCACCACGCCCGACGTCGAGATCGTCATACCCGTCTACAACGAAGAGGCGTCGATCGAGCGGAGCCTGCTGCGGCTGTACGCCTACCTCAGCAGCGACTTCCCCTACAGCTGGCAGGTGACCGTCGTCGACAACGCCAGCACCGACGCGACGTACGCCATCGCCGCCCGGCTGGCCGACCGGCTGCCCGGCGTGTGCGCGATGCACCTGGACTTCAAGGGCCGCGGCGGTGCGCTGCGGTCGGCGTGGTCCGGCAGCGACGCGCTCGTGCTCGCGTACATGGACGTGGATCTGTCGACCGACCTCGCCGCGCTGCCGCCGCTGGTGGCGCCACTGTTGTCGGGGCACAGCGACCTGTCCATCGGGACCCGCCTGACCCGCAGCGCGCGGGTCGTCCGCGGGACCAAGCGCGAGCTGATCTCGCGCTGCTACAACACGTTGCTGCACGCCACGCTGGCGACCCGCTTCTCGGACGCCCAGTGCGGGTTCAAGGCGATCCGGGCCGACCGCGCCCGCGAGCTGCTGCCGCTCGTGCAGGACACCGGCTGGTTCTTCGACACCGAGCTGCTCGTGCTCGCCGAACGGGCCGGGCTGCGCATCCACGAGGTGCCGGTGGACTGGGTCGACGACCCCGACTCGCGCGTCGACATCGTCCGGACCGCGTCCGCCGACCTGCGCGGCGTCGCCCGCCTCGCCAAGGGCCTGGCCGACGGGTCGATCCCGGTCGCCTCGCTGCGCGAGCGCCTCGGTCGGAGCTCGATCGCCCGCTCACCCGCCGAACCCGGCTTCACCACGCAGGTCCTGCGCTTCGCCGCCGTCGGGGTGGCCAGCACCCTGGCCTACCTGCTGCTGTACGTGCTGCTGCGGCCGGCAATGTCCGCCGGCGTGGCCAACGCCGTAGCGCTGCTGGTGACCGCCGTGGCCAACACAGCCGCGAACCGGCGCTACACGTTCGAGGTCCGCGGATCCGGGTCCGCCCTGCGTCACCAGGCCAAGGGGCTCGCCGCGTTCGGTTTCGCCCTCGCTGTGACCTCGGGCTCGCTCGCGCTGCTGCACGCCCTGGCGCCGCAGGCGTCCCGGCTCGTGGAGGTCACCGTGCTCGTCGGCGCCAACCTGGTCGCGACTGCGCTGCGGTTCCTGCTGCTGCGGCACTGGGTCTTCGGGCGCGGACGCCCGTCAGCACCCGAGCCGCTGGGGACCGCCATCCCCACCACAGCACTGCGGTCCGCACTGCGCCCGTCCGCGCTGCACCCGTCCGCACTGCAGACCCTGCCCGCCAGCTCAGACAGGAGCGCCTCATGACCGTCACCGTCCCCGGGCCCGTCCCGACTACCGGGACCGACTCCGCCGACCGTGGCGCCGGATTCCTCGACGGCGGAGCAGCCGCACCGCGCTCGCGGATCGGACGGCTCGTGCTCGGCCGTCCCCAAGACCCCGCCTGGGTGCGCCCGGCGGTGCTCAGCCTGCTGGCGGGCACCGCCCTCCTCTACCTGTGGGGGCTGGGCGCGTCCGGGTGGGCCAACAGCTTCTACTCCGCCGCGGTCCAGGCCGGGACGGTGAGCTGGAAGGCCTTCTTCTACGGCTCCTTCGACTCGTCCAGCTTCATCACCGTCGACAAGCCGCCGGCGTCGCTGTGGGTCATGGAGATCTCGGCCCGCATCTTCGGCCTCAACCCGTGGAGCGTCCTCGTGCCGCAGGCGCTCGAGGGGGTCGCCGCCGTGGGGCTGCTCTACCTGACCGTCCGTCGGCACTTCTCGGCGGCGGCCGGGCTGCTGGCCGGAGCCGTGCTCGCGTTCACGCCGGTCGCGGTGCTCATGTTCCGCTTCAACAACCCGGACGCGCTGCTCGTGCTGCTGCTCGTTGCGGCCGCGTACGCGACGACCCGCGCGCTCGAACGCGCGCGGACCGGCTGGCTGCTGCTCGCGGCGGCGCTGGTCGGCACCGGCTTCCTGACGAAGATGCTCCAGGCATTCCTGGTGGTGCCGGTGTTCGCCGCCGTGTACCTGCTGAGCGCGCCGACGCCGCTGCGCCGCCGCATCCTCCAGCTGCTCGCCGCGGGCGCCGTGCTGGTCGTCGCGTCCGGCTGGTGGGTCGCGATCGTCTCGCTCGTCCCGGCCGCGGACCGGCCGTACATCGGGGGGTCGCAGAGCAACTCGGTCCTCGAGCTCGTGCTCGGCTACAACGGCCTGGGCCGCCTCACCGGGAACGAGACGGGCAGCGTCGTGGGCGGCGGCGGGACCGGCACCGGCGGTATGTGGGGGACGACCGGCTGGAGCCGGCTCTTCGGCAGCGAGATGGGGACGCAGATCTCCTGGCTGATCCCAGCGGCGCTCGTGCTGATGGCGGCCGTGCTGTGGCTGTGGCGGCGCGCCCCGCGCACCGACGGCCGCCGCGCCGCGGTGCTGCTGTGGGGCGGCTGGCTGCTCCTGACCGGCGCGGTCTTCTCCTTCGCGCAGGGGATCATCCACCCGTACTACACGGTGGCGCTCGCGCCGGCGGTCGGCGCGCTGGTCGGCATCGGCGCGACCGTGCTGTGGCGGCAGCGGTCGACGCCGTGGGTGCGGATCGTGCTCGGCGCGACGGTGGCCGGGACCGCGGCGTGGGCCTGGTTCCTGCTGGGCCGCACCCCCGACTGGCTGCCCGCCTTGCGGGTCGCGATCCTCGTGCTCGGCCTCGCCGTGGGTGCTGTCCTGGCGCTCACGCCGAAGCTGACCGGACGCGTCGCGACCACGGTCGCGGCGACGGCGCTGGTCGTCGGGCTGGCGGCACCGACGGCGTACTCGCTGCAGACTGCCTCGACCCCGCACACCGGAGCGATCCCGAGTGCCGGGCCCAGCGGGGCCTCGACCGGCGGGATGGGCGGACCCGGAGGCGGTCGTCCCGGCGCCGGGCAGGGCGGTCCCGGTGGCTTCGGCGGCCAGGCTCCGACTCAGGGCCAGGCGCCGACGCAGGGCCAGGCCCAGGGTGGCATCGGCGGGGGCGGCGCGCTCGGCGGCATGCTCGACGCCGGCACCACCAGCTCGGCCCTGGTCACGCTGCTCCAGCAGCACGCCTCGTCGTACGACTGGGTGGCGGCGACCGTGGGAGCCAACAGCGCGGCCGGGATCCAGCTCTCGGCGGGCGAGCCAGTGCTGGCCATCGGCGGCTTCAACGGCACAGACCCGTCGCCCACCCTCGCCGAGTTCGAGGCGCTGGTCGCGCAGGGCCGGATCCACTACTACCTGGCCGGTGGCTCCGGTGGTGGCGGCGGGTTCGGCGGCGGCGGCAGCTCGGGCAGCTCGTCGGAGATCACCAGCTGGGTCGAGCAGAACTTCACCTCGACCACCGTCGGCGGGGTCACCGTCTACGACCTGACCGCGACGGGCTCGACGACGTGACTGCGTCTCGGGTCAGACCGAGCCGGGCCCATGGCCCAGGCTCGGTCTGACCCGAGAGCGACTCACGCGGTGCGGATGACGGCGGTCAGCGCGGCCCGATCGTGCAGGCCGCGGCCGTCGCGGTCCCAGATCAGCGGCGGCACCGCCAGGCACAGCAGCACCGTCCGCACCAGGACCCGCACGAACGGCACCCGCCCGCGGTCCAGGGCCACCACCTGCAGCCCGAACAGGCGCTGCCCGAAGCTGGCACCAGCCAGCCATGTCAGCACCAGCACCTCGAGCCCGAACACGCCCAGCACCGCCAGCGAGAACGAAGGCGTCCCATACGTGAGGTGCCCGCGGGCGAACAGGCCGACCACAGCCGTCGAGGCGAACCAGTCCGCGAAGACAGCCACCAGGCGGCGTCCGAACGACCCCAGCGAGCCCCGGCCCGACTCCGGCAGCCCCAACCGCTGCCCCCGGTAACCCTGGGTGCCCTCCGTGTCGCCCCCGCCGGCTGCGCTCTGGCTCACGCCCGGAACCCTAACCGCCCTGTTGACGCGCGCCGCGGCGGGGCGTAACACGGGCGAAACAACTTGGACACTGCCGGGAAACTGCCCCCGCGTACCGTCCCGGCCAGTCGACCGGACGCGCCTGGGTGTGGTCCGAAGGAGGATTGATGTTCACGAACGCGGACGAGGTCCTGCGGTTCATCAAGGACGAGGGCGTCAAGTTCGTCGATGTCCGGTTCTGCGACCTGCCGGGGGTCATGCAGCACTTCAACGTCCCGGCGCAGGGCCTGGACGAGGGCTTCTTCACGAACGGCCAGATGTTCGACGGCTCGTCGATCCGCGGCTTCCAGGCCATCCACGAGTCGGACATGAAGCTGATCCCGGACGTGCAGACGGCCTACGTCGACCCCTTCCGCGCCGAGAAGACGCTGAACATCAACTTCTCCATCCGCGACCCGTTCACCGACGAGCCGTACAGCCGTGACCCGCGCAACGTCGCGGCGAAGGCCGAGACGTACCTCGCCAGCACCGGCATCGCCGACACCGTCTACTTCGGGCCCGAGGCGGAGTTCTACGTCTTCGACGACGTCCGCTTCGAGACCAAGCAGAACGCCGGCTACTACTACATCGACTCCATCGAGGGCGCGTGGAACAGCGGCCGCTCCGAGGAGGGCGGCAACCGCGGCTACAAGACCCGGTACAAGGGCGGCTACTTCCCCGTCCCGCCGCTGGACCACTACGCCGACCTGCGCGACCAGATGAGCCTGGCGCTCGGCTCGGTGGGCATCGAGGTCGAGCGCGCCCACCACGAGGTCGGCACCGCCGGACAGGCCGAGATCAACTACAAGTTCTCCACCCTGCTGCACGCGGGCGACCAGCTCATGGCGTTCAAGTACATCATCAAGAACGTCGCCTGGGCGGCCGGCAAGACGGCCACGTTCATGCCCAAGCCCCTCTTCGGGGACAACGGCTCCGGCATGCACTGCCACCAGTCGCTGTGGAAGGACGGCGCCCCGCTCTTCTACGACGAGCTCGGCTACGCCGGCCTGTCGGACACGGCCCGCTGGTACATCGGCGGCCTGCTCGCACACGCCCCGTCGCTGCTGGCGTTCACCAACCCGACGATGAACTCCTACCACCGCCTGGTGCCGGGCTTCGAGGCGCCGGTGAACCTGGTGTACTCGCAGCGCAACCGGTCGGCCTGCATCCGCATCCCGATCACGGGCTCGAACCCGAAGGCGAAGCGCATCGAGTTCCGCGTGCCCGACCCGTCGTCCAACCCGTACCTGGCGTTCTCGGCCATGCTGATGGCCGGCCTGGACGGCATCCGCAACAAGACCGAGCCGGCGCAGCCGGTCGACAAGGACCTGTACGAGCTGCCGCCGGACGAGCACGCGAACATCCCGCAGGTGCCGAGCTCGCTGCCCGAGGTGCTGGCCTCGCTGGAGGCCGACCACGAGTACCTGCTCGAGGGCGGCGTCTTCACGTCCGACCTGATCGAGACCTGGGTCGACTGGAAGCGGGTCAACGAGGTCGACCCGATCCGGCTGCGCCCGCACCCGCACGAGTTCGAGCTCTACTACGACTTGTAGCCCTCACACCTCGTCTGACCTGCGCAAACGTGGTCAGGAAGATCGTCTAGTCCGCAGAAAGTCCGCACGAGCGACGAGGACCGTCTCGACAGCGGTCCTCGTCGCGTCGTCCGAGTCCGGCCACAGGTGCCCGTAGACGTCGAGGGTGGTCTTGGCGGAGCGGTGCCGCAGCCGGGCCTGGACGACCTTCACGTCGGCACCTGAGGCGATGAGCAGGCTGGCGTAGTAGTGCCGCAGGTCCTGCCTGGTAGCGGAACGTCGGCGCCAGGCCCTCGACCTTGCCCCGAGCGGTGCGCATGGCCCGCTCCAGGGTCCAGGGTGCGAGCTGGCCGCCCTCGGTGTTCGTCAGGATCGTCTCGGCCCGCCACCGGGCGACGTGGGCCGCCAGGGCCTCGGTCAGCTCGGTGGGAACCGGTATGGCCGCGACCGAGCCTTCCGTCTTCAGGGGCTCGCTGGGGTACTGCACGGCCGGCGTGACGGTGCCGCGCAGGAAGTCGACGTCGGCGACCCTCAGGCCGCACGCCTCCGCGACCCGCAGCCCGGTGAATGCGCCGAGCAGAACCGCTGCCCGGTACCGCTCGGGCATCGCGTCGTGCAGCGCCCATACCTGCTTAGTCGTGGCGACATAGGCACGCTGCTCCCCCGCCCCCGGCGAAGTGCGCCGCGAGCATGGGTTCCGAGCCACGATCCCGTCGTGGACGGCGTCACTCATGATCTGCGAGAGCCGCGAGTGCAGCGCGTACACGTAGGACGGTGCCACGCCGTCCGCGGCCAGTCGTGACGTCCACGATCGCACGTGTGACGGCCGGACGTCGGCCAGCCGCAGCGGCCCAAACTCGGCAACGATCTGAGCGACGTGCACCTTCGCCTGCCGGACCGTCGAGGGTCTCCGGGTCTCGTACCCCGCGAGCCAGGTGTCGCACCAGGCCTTCACCGAAGTCTTGGCGGTGCGCGGGTCGACGTAGGTGCCGGTCACGACCGCCGTGGTGACCGTGTCGAGCCAGGTCTGCGCGTCGGTCTTGCGGGCGAAGTGCTTCGCGTGCTCCCTGCCCGCGGGGTCCCTGTACCGGGCCCGCCACTGACCGTCCGCCCGACGCTTGATGCTCGCCATCAGCCCTTCACCTTTCCGGGTGTCGTCTTGGGGAGCATTCCTGCCGCTCGTGCCTGCTGAACGCGGCGGGCGGCCGTCCGGGTGGACGCGTAGCCGCAGATGAGCTCGACCGCTCGCGTGGGCGTGTCGCCTATGTGCTCGCGGTACACCTTGGCTACCTGCTTCAGTTCGTCCCGGCTCACCGGGCTGCGCCGACTGAGCCGCGCCTCGTACACGTCCCGGTGCGTTTGCCGCTGCCGGGCCTCGTCCTGCACCCCGAAGTTGCCCGCTGTCGTGAAGATGTCCACCGTCAGGTCGTCCACGCGAATCAGGGACAGGTCCGACGTGGCGATGCCGCGACCGTTCTTCTTGGCCCGCACCGTGATCGACACGCACTCGGGCCGGCCGTTGCGAACCTCGAAGACCACGGTCGCGTCGGGTGAACCCTTCACACCCTCGAAGGTCATCGTCGCCTTCGGCGGCACCGTGCTGTCCCCCAACCTGACCAGCCCGCGCCGACTGGAGACCCGGGCCGAGACCCGCGTCCGTCCCTCCCAGACCATGAGACCACCTCGCCATTTGAACCGGTCGTCGTGGCAGGGACAACCCTGCCAACACCGGGCCACGCTATCACCGTTCACCGAGGATCGGATAGCGAGGGAAACGGATGAAGGAGTTCATGGCAGCAGCGGCTGGCCTTGAGGTCGGCAGCCCGGAGTACATGACCACGTCGGAAGTCGCAGAGATGCTGCGCACCTCCCCTGAAAGCGTCAGGTTCTGGCGCCACGTCGGCAAGGGTCCGCGGAGTTTCAAGATCGGTCGGAGGGTGTTGTACGCGCGGGAGGACGTTCGCGCCTTCATCGCCGGCGCCCGCGATGCGGGTGGCTCGACCACGTGACCCAGACACCGCGCAGCGGCCCCGCTGACCACGAGACCGCCGCTGCGCCGCCGAACGATCCGAAGGGTACGCCGCACGACCATCGCCGCGAGCACATCCCGGTGGCGTTCGCCGCGTGGACCTGCACGTGGTGCGACACAGTGCTCCCGCCGGATCGGTACGCCTGCGACGATTGCCTGGCGGCCGTGGTCGTGCAACTTCGCCGCCGCCGCGCCGCCGACCGCCGGTTGCAGCCCCTCGCCGACTTCGCGTGGGCAGCATGAGCACCCGCGTGAAGTGGCCCGCCGTGCTGCCAGTGGCCGCCGCTTGGGTCAGGTCCGAATGGGAAGCCGTAGTCGAGGAGGAGTTCGAGCTCCGCGCACAGTTCCGGGAGCTGCACGGCCTTGAGCCGGAGGCTGGGCGATGAGCGACGACCTCTGGCAGGCGGACGAGTCCACCCTCGTGCAGGCAGAGCCGGCGACGGTGGCCGCGATGCTCGGCGTCGACCCTCCCGCACCGAACGGCCACGGCCAGACGGTTTCGGCACTTCCGGCGGTTCCGGCGGTTACATCGGAGCGAGAGGACCACGCCGTTTTCGACGCCGTTCGCGCCTGGTTGGGCCGGTTCATCGTCCCCTTGCACGAGCGGGACCTGGACCTGTTGACGCTGTGGTGCGTTCACACTCACGTTCTGGACGCGGTCGGCACCACACCGCGGCTCGCGCTCACCTCGCCGCTGCCGGAGGCGGGAAAGACCACCACGCTGGAGCACCTCAAGCGCCTCGCGTTCGCCCCGGTGCATATGGGGTCGTTGTCGAGCCCGGCGATGCTCACCCGGCTGCTCGCCGCCGGTCCGCGCACCCTGCTGATCGACGAGGTGGACCGCAACCTGAACCCCGACCGTGAAGGCGTCGCCGACCTGCTCGCCGTACTCAACTCCGGATACAAGCGGGGCGCGACCAGACCGGTCCTCGTTCCGGCGGCCGGGAGCGGCTGGCGGGTGGAGGAGTTCCCCACGTTCGCGCCTGTGGTCATGGCCGGCATTAGCCCGCACCTACCCGACGACACCGCCTCGCGCACGCTCGTCGTGGTGCTGCTCCCGGACGCCTACGGCGTCGCCGAGGACTCCGACTGGGAGGAGATCGAGCCCGATGCCAGGGATCTCGCCGAATGGGTCGTGCAGTGGGCCGAGACCGTGATCCTCGACCTGCCCAAGCCCGAGCTACCCAACGGCGTACGCGGCCGGGCCAAGGAACGGTGGCGGCCCCTGTGGCGCGTCGCACACGCCGCCGGCGGGGACTGGCCAGCCCGCTGCCTGGCACTCATCGAACGCGAGACCGACGAGCTGGACAGCGACAAGGAGGAGGGACTGATGCGCACGCATCCCGCGATCGCGCTCCTGCGAGACGTAGCCGAGGAGTGGCCCGAGGGCCTGGACGTGTGGCCCACCGAGTCGATCAGGCTCGCCCTGGTCACCCGGCATCCCGACCGGTGGGGGGTCAGCGGGACCTACCCCAAGGGCCTGACCGTTCAGCGCATCGGCCGCTACCTGGGCCGCAGCTTCAGGGTCCGCACCCTGAAGTCCTCTGACGGGAGCCGCATCGGTTACGCAGCGGCGGACATCGCCCGCGTCTGTGGCCGGCTGGGCATCCCGTCCCCCTCGCATGTAACCGCCGGAACCGTCCAGTCCGCCGAAACCGCACCCCGCGTCGACGTCCACCGGCCCTGAACCGATGCGCTGGTTCAAGAGCAGGCTGTACCTACCGGCGTTCACCGATGCGCTCTACGACGGGCCGCTGCCCGAGGAGTGGATCGAGACCGTCAGCCTGGACCTGGACTCATTCCTGCTCGAGCCCGGCACCGGCACCGCCTTCCGCCTCGGTGCCACCGTCGCCGTCGTGGCTCAGGACTCCGACCACAGCCCCGAAGACCTCATGCGCTACATCGTGCGGGACCTGGCCGAACGACTGGACGCAGCCGCACTGTGCGACCTACACGACCTGCTGGCGGGCCTGTGAACGGCTGGGCTACCCGTAGACCCCAGGCGCTCAGCGCAGCCGCCAGAGGCTACGGAGAAGCCTGGCGACGTGTCCGCCGGTACGTCCTGGACCGGGACGGCTGGGTCTGCCAGGTCCGCGTGTCCCCCAAGTGCACACCGAACCTTCGCGGTGCTCCCCGCCGAGCTCACGTCGACCACCTCGTGCCCCGAGCCGAGGGCGGCACCGACGACCCGAGCAACCTGAGAGCGTGCTGCATGCGGTGCAACCTGCTGCTCGGTGCCCAGCTCGGCTACAAGCGCCAGCAGGCCGCCCTACGACCCCGCCCGAACCGGGTCTACTGACCACAGGATAGGCGCACCCAAGTGCATCACTTCGGTGCTTGCCCCCGACCGCAGCGCCGCGCTCGACCAGCCGAAGGACGACCCGCTCGGCCGGGGCCGAGTCGCCGCCGGTCCAGATCCCAGGCTCTGGCCCATAGCGTCCGGGGCCGGCCAGTGGCAGGTTCCGGGTCATATCGCGGGCGGGCGGAGGACGGGGTCGACCCTTCCAGGACCGAACAACGCCGGGTATGGACGGAAGGGGATCTGTCATGTCTGGACGCTTGGGAAGGCGCGTCGCCATAGCGGGAGGGATCGTGGGCTTGGTGATCGCCGGGGGCACGGCCTTCGCAGCGATCCCAAACTCCAACACCGGAGTGATCTCCAGCTGTTACAACACGACGACGGGTGCACTAAAGGTCATCGACGCCCAAGCGGGTAAGAAGTGCCCGAACGGCACGCGCTTGCTCGCATGGAACGGCAAAGGGCCGGTCGGACCGGCCGGGCCTACCGGACCGCAAGGTGTCGTCGGACCGGCCGGGCCGCCCGGATCCGGCGCGGTTTCCCAGTACGAGTACGTGAATCACTTCGCGACGATCCCGGTGGGGCGAACCCGCGTGGAGGCGGTCTGCAGTTCGGGCAAGGTCCCTGTCGGCGGCGGATTCCTAATGCAAGGTTCGCCTCCTGTGACGGTGCTATACAGCCTGCCCTTCCAAAGCGCCAATGTCGGAGGCAACCCCCAGTACACCCGGGGATGGGCAGTGTTGTTCAACAACACCGGCACCTCCGCAGCCGACGTGGAGGTGTCCGGATCGTGCGTGCCGCTGACTGGCGAAACCACGGTCGTGGTCAACTGACTGCCACACCTGGTCTAACGGCCACCGGGGGTCGGGTCGACACGGCAACGACCAACCCCCCCATGACCGGCCCGTCCGAAAGATCCCCCCCGCTCACAGGTCGTTGCGTTAACGGTCACGGAGAGTAGCCACGCCCTCGCAGGTCCCCGAAAAAGCCGATTAGTGGCCGGTCCTGGAAGTCGGTCGTTGGCCCGTGTCGACCTCACCCCCCCGGGGGTTGGGCCCGCCCCAGTCCCGGCATTATGCGGCCCGCGTGGCGGTTCTTGACCTTCGTCCCTCGAGGCCGCAACGCTCGCAGCTGCTGGGTGTCTTCGCAGGTTGAGGCGCTCTCCCGGATGCCTGCCCGCGGGAAGCGCCCGCAAGCATTTCGGAAACGCTAGCGCCGTCTGACGCCGCTAGCCTCGCCTTCTCGTGATCTTGCTGCTCGACACGGGCGGTAGAAGCACGGAAGTGCCTGTCCTGCTTGGGAAACTTGGGCTTGTCGAAGGTCCAAGAACCCCGAGCGGGAAGGCACTCCGTAGGTGAAGAGTAACGGGCGGTCGAAAAGGCTTCGGGTAGTCACGGGCAGCGAGTCGCTGCTGTGTTCGGCCGGTGCGTCGCTGCTCATCGACGCGGCAGGCGTGTCCGGTCTGGCCGGTGGCTTGTCGGCCGCGCTGGCGCCGTGGCGGGCTCGTGGGTCGGTGCACGATCCGGGCAAGGTCGTGCTCGACCTCGCGGTCGCTATTGCGCTCGGCGGGGACTGCCTGGCGGATCTGGCCGTGGTCCGCGCGCAGCCGGACCTGTTCGGTGCGGTCGCGTCGGATCCGACGGTGTCCCGGCTGGTCGACACCCTGGCCGGTGATGTCGAGGCCGCGCTCGCGGCGATCCGCTCCGCTCGTGCAGCCGCGCGGGAGACGGTATGGGCGCACCGGTCGCCGGTGCTCGACACCGGTCCCGTGGTGGTGGACCTGGACGCGACGATCGTGCTCGCCCACTCGGAGAAGGAAGGCGCGACCCCGACGTTCAAGCGGACCTTCGGGTTCCACCCGCTGCTGGCCTTCGTCGACCACGGTGTCCAGGGCACCGGGGAGCCGCTGGCCGCGCTGCTGCGTCAGGGGCGGGCGAACGCCAACGACGCCGCCGACCAGATCGCGGTGCTCGACGCGGCGCTCGCCCAACTCCCCGAGCAGACCCGAGGGCGGGTGCTGGTCCGCGGTGACACCGGCGCCGGCGTGCAGGGCCGCCACCACATCACCGGCTTGCGGCTGGAGTACTCGGTTGGGGTCTATGCCCGCCAGCCGGTGCTGGACGCGCTGGCTGCGCTGCCGCGCTGCGCGTGGCGCTCGGCGATCGACGTCGATGGGGAGAAGCGGGACGGGGCGCAGGTCGCCGAGATCACCCGCTACCTGCCCGACACCCACCTGGGCTGGCCGGCCGGGATGCGGATCATCGCCCGCCGGGAACGACCCCATCCCGGCGCGCAGCTGCGGACCACCGACGACGACGGCTGGCGGATCACCTGCTTCGCGACCAACACCGCCGGTGGGCGGATCGCCGAGCTGGAGCTGCGGCACCGGATGCGCGCCCGCGCCGAAGACCGCATCCGCGGGCTGAAGGACTGCGGGCTGCGCAACCTGCCGCTGCACGAGTTCACCAAGAACGCGATCTGGCTCGAACTCGTCCAACTCGCCACCGAACTGCTGACCTGGACCCAGACCCTCGCCTTCCACGGCAGCATCGCGAGGTTCTGGGAACCCAAACGGCTCCGGCTGCGCGTCCTGCACGTCGCCGGCCGGATCGTCACCACCGGACGGCGCCATTGGCTTCGACTACCCCGAGGCTGGCCCTGGGCCGACCTCGTCGCCGCCGGCCACACGCGCCTGCACGCACTCAACTGACAGCCCGCACCAGCCCAACGAGCGATCACCGGACAAGCGGCGACACGAACGCCGCCGATCAGTCACACCCAAAGCCGATCGACACCGAACCCGACCCCCACAACGACGACCCGACAAGATCACGAATGATCGAGGCTAGGCGTCCTGAACAGATTGGTAGGTGAGGTAGGCGATGCCGCCCTCGAGGGTCTGGGTGTCGAGGAGGCGCATGGGTGTTCTTGTCGCTGGTCTCGCCGAACAGGCGCTCGCCGACCCCGAGGGCGACCGGGAAGATCTTCAGCCGCAGCTCGTCGACCAGGTCGTGCTCGATCAGCGTGCGTACGAGCTGAAAGCTGCCGACGATGACGATGTCCCCGTCTATTTGCTGCTTCAGCGTCGAGACCTCGTTAAGCACGTCGCCCTTGAGGACTGTCGAGTTGTTCCAGGCGGGATTGGCGAGGGTCGTGGACACGACGTACTTGGGCAGGCTGTTCAGCCTGTCCGCCAGCTCACCGCTGCGTGATGGCCACCGCGCGGCGAGCCACTCGTAGCTTCGCCGGCCCAGCAGGAAGGCCCCGGCGGCCAGCGCCTCGTCGAGCGCGAGCTTGGCAAGCTGCGGGCTATTTCCGATCAGGCCGACCCAGCCGCCGGCCCTGAAGCCTTCGTCACGGCCGGGTCCTGGATGACTCCGTCGAGCGTGACGTTCTCGCTCACGACGATCTTTCCCATTTCGGTTCGGCGCCTCGCTGGAGCAGCGGGAACCAGACGCTGGCGGCGCGCCCTGCGAGCCCGCCGTGCCTCGAGGAGCAGCCGGTCTCGTTCGCCGGCCCGCCGGGCGTCATCCTGGACGGCTTTCATGAGGTATTCGTGGATGGTCATGGTCTGCTCCCCTTCTGATTGGTGCTGTCAGCTATCGCCGCCGCAGGCGGCGCGGGTGGTAAGAATCGGTGCGCCGTTCGCTCATTTCGTTCCTGACCTGATCACCACGTCTCCTGCGGCAGCGGCATCGGCCGCCGGGTCCGGCTCTGGCAGCTCGCGGGCTGGCTTCCGCGGTCGAGCGGGGAGCACGAACGCCAGCGCCAGGCCGATCCCGGCCAGCACGGCGCAGGCCAGGAAGGCGGACTGGTAGCCCTCGGGGGGGCGGTCGGTGATGCATACACCGCGGCGCCGGGAAACTGGGCGCCCGCGAGCCGCCCAGTTCGCCCCCCGGGCGGTGTATATACCGGGTGGAAGCGCCACGTGATGCGGAAGGAAGGCGCGCAGGATGGTGACAGCCGATCTGCTCTCACGGGCACGGGCCGGAGATGGCGAGGCGTTCCGGGAGCTGACCGGGCCGCACCGGCGGGAGCTGCAGGTGCACTGCTACCGGATGCTCGGATCCTTCGCCGACGCCGAGGACGCCGTCCAGGAGACGATGCTGGCCGCCTGGCAAGGCATCGGCGGGTTCACTGAGGAACGCGCCTCGCTGCGCACCTGGCTGTACAAGATCGCCACCAACCGGTGCCTCAACGCGCGCCGCGCAGCGAGCCGGCGCCCGGCCAGGGAGTGGGACGTGTCTCAGTTCGAACCGCCCGTGCCGACCCCGCGCGACGAGCCCGTCTGGCTGCAGCCGTTTCCTGACGCCCTCCTCGAGGGCGCCGCCGGCCGTGCCGCCCGGGCCGGAGGCCCGCTACGAGCAGACCGAAGCCATCTCGCTGGCCTTCGTGACCGCCCTGCAGCTGCTGCCGCCACGCCAGGTCGCCGTCCTCATCTTGCGCGACGTCCTCGGATTCCACGCCAGCGAGGTGGCCGGCATGCTGGAGGTGACCGTCGAATCGGTCAACAGCGCCCTCAAACGAGCCCGCGCCAGCCTGCAGCGCCGGCAGCAGCCGGCCGCCGGCCACCAGCCGCCGCCCGCCGCAGGCTCACCCGCCGAGGACGCGATCGTGGCCAAGTTCGCCCGCGCGTGGGAGTCGGCCGACCTCGACGCGCTGGTGGCCCTGCTGACCGACGACGTCTTCATCGCGATGCCGCCGGAGCCCTTCGGATACGAGGGCCGAGACGTCGTGGCCCGCTACTGCGCCCGCCAGTTCGCCGCGGGCCGCAGGTTCGACCTCGTCCCGACCCGAGCCAACGGCCAGCCCGCGTTCGGGGCATACCTGCGCGGCCCGGCCGACATCCGCCACGCGACCGGCCTTCTACGTGCTCACCCTGGCCGGCGACCAGATCTGCGCCATGACCCGCTTCGAGGCCAGCGTGCTGCCGTGGTTCGGGCTACCGCGCTCGCTCCCGAGCCGGTAGCCAGCACCGGGCCATGGAGAGGCTGCACGCGCCGAACGAGTTCTTCCGCATCCGCAGGCTGCGCGAGGGGATGCGGGCCTGGGAGGAGCTGTGGCGGCTGCTGGCCGACGGCCCGCGAGCCGGCAGGGCGACGATGGCTGAGACGCCGTGTGCCGCCGGCCCGGACCTGGTGGGGCCCTTTATGGCCGTTGTCAATGCTTTCGCGAAGGATGGCGTTGATCACGCCGAACCTCTGACCGTTGATGCTGCCTATGCGCACTCATGTGATGCGGCGCTCGCCGAATCTGCGGTCGGCACGGTCGGCCTGGAGATCGAAGGTCCATCTCGTTGACCTGGACCACGTCGCCGATTCCGTGTCCTGTAAGGGCGTCGAGACCATCGCGGCCGTGGCCAGGAACCTCGTGCCGAATAACGCGGTGACAGTCAAGCCCGGCGGGCAGATCGAGTTGTCGGGCCGGCCGACCGCCGGGATTTCGGCCGCGGTGGCCCGGCTCAGATACGAAAGCACCGGGGCCCGGCTGGCCCTGGCCGACCAGCGCCTCGGGCTCGCCTAAGCCGGAGCCGATCCGGCCCGCCCGTCCGTGCGCGTGAAGGCAGCAACTGGGACATCCGCGCCGAAGTGCCGCTCTAGGGCTGATTCATCCGCGCTTCCTGCTGCTTGGTGTAGATGTGTGTGAAGTAGTGCCCGTACTGCCTCGACCGTCGAAGTCCTCCCGGCGAAGGCCGTCGCCCGCAAGGGTGGGCAGGCGCTCCGTGCTGGACCTCGTCCCGGATGGGTCGAAGATCCGCCCGTGCTACACCCGTGTAGGTCCACCTGACCAGAGCTCTGAATCAACGGTGACGTCAGGACCGAGAGGCAGAAGATGCAGAAGATGATCAGACTTGTCAGAGTGGTGGCTGCTCACGGACAGATGCGAGAAGGCGCGGCCTCAACGCCCCGGCACCAGGGGTTAGGACGGCTCCGATGCGCCGTTCGCGGGCTGACTGGATCCGGCATCAGCTGGGAGCCCGCGATGTGCCGATGTGTGCGCTTGACCTGGCCGTCCCCGCAGTCGTGTGTGAGCCACGCCACACCCTGCGCAGCGAACAAGCGGCCCTCTCGAGAGCGTTCTCTCAGGTGACCGCGAGATCGACCCGGTATCGGGTAGGGCCATCACCTGAAGGAGGGACACGCGATGATCCGCATGTTCTCCCGTCTTCGTTCGACCGCTCATGACCGCAGCGCCGAGCGGCACTACCAGCGCGCCTGGGACCGTGCCGTCGCCCGGGCCGGCTCGGACTCCCATCTGGACGAGATCAACGCGATCTTCGCCAGGCGCGTCGGGTAGGCACCATCCCGAAAGGCCGCGCAGCGCCCGAACGTCGCGCCCCTCAGGAATGCCGTTCGGTGCCGTCCCGAGGCGCGGTCAACCCGCATCAGAGTCCGTGCGGCACGCCGCCGGGATGCTTCCCCTGGCGAGCACCTAGGCGCCGTCCGGCCGCAGGTTTCGCGAGGCTAGATTCAGACGACGAGCCACCTGGGATCAGGGCGGGAACATGAGTCATCGGGGTAGGCAAATTGTGGGCGGGGTGCTGCTGGCGGTCGGCGTGATTGTCGCCTTTCGGCACCTGAGAGTGGCGGGCCCCCATCGAACAGCTCGTGGTCGTGCCCGTGCCCCGAACTCGTCCATCAGCGGAGGGTGGTTGGTTCGGCCGTGAGACCGCCCCGAAGTGCCTACCGGGTTGATCAGATCCGGCAGCAGCCGCGGTTTCGTCAGGCAGGCTACTTGCTCGTAGGAGGCTGTCGGAGGACCTCTCGCAACTTCTCGAAGCTGTCCGTCCAGCCGTGCCGGTGCAAGGACAGACGCTCATCCGTCGCGAACATGCCCTGCGTGAGCGAGACCTCCGTAGCGTCGCCACGGGCTACGAGCTCGAGGGTGACGACTGTCGGCAGGTCGTCGGGGGTGGGCTCCTCATATATGAATGTGTAGACCAGGCGTGCGGGGGAGTCGATCTCTTGGAACTCGCCAGAGATATGGAACAGATCTCCATCGGGTGGCTGCATGGCCAAGCGGTGGGCCCCGCCGACTTCGAGGTTGAGCTCCACTTCGGGCATTGTGAATCCGCGTGGCCCCCACCACCTAACCAGCTCGGTCGGCTCGGTCATCATCGGGAAGATCCCTGCGGGCGGCACATCCAGCACACACTGGAGTCTCAGCATCAGTCCGCCCGGTCGCCCGTTCATGAGCCAACTGTTGCATCCAGCAGGCTCTCGGGGGAGCCCGGACTTGGACGGTCGGCACAGCAACCCCGCGATCTGGGAACCCCGCACCGATGTGCCCGGCCAGGGGCGGGTCGGTGGGGCGCCAGATCCGGCAGTAGGTGCGCCTTCCTGTCGGCGAGGGTCTAACGGCCCTGGTCGCTGGCGGAACTCGGTGCGAGCGTGCGTGGTGGTGAGTTGTGGCCCCCGCGGGTCCGACGTCGTCGAGCGCGGGTGACCGAGTTGGTCCGGAGGTGGCCCATGGTCGCGCGGAGATCAGCGCGCGCGGCGGTTTCCCTCGTACTCGGAGTACTCCTCACGACGACATCGGGCGGTGCAGCCGCCGTCGCGGCGCCGACCGCCCAGCCCGACGGCGTCGCCGAGGTCATCGCGAGGTACCAGGCTCAGATCCCCGAGCTGATGAAGGAGCAGCACATCCCCGGCCTGGCCGTTGTCGTGGTCGACGGCCAGCACGTCCTGTGGCAGCAGGCCTTCGGGACCACCGACGGCAGCGGCAGCAGGCCCGTCACGGTCGACACCCTGTTCAGCGTGCAGTCCATGTCCAAGGCCTTCACGGCGACGGCCGTGATGCAGGCCGTGCAGGACGGGCGCCTCGACCTCGACGTGCCCATCACGACTTACCTGCCAGGCTTCACCGTGCACAGCGCGTTCGAGTCGCACCCGGAGCGGAAGATCACGCTGCGGATGCTGCTGGGCCACACGGCGGGCTTCACCCACGAGGCACCACTGGGGAACAACTACGAACCCGAGCCGGGCGCGTTCGACGCGCATGTCCGCACCATCTCCGACACCTGGCTGCGCTTCCCGGTGGGCACCGGCTACGCGGTACTCGAACCTGGGCATCGACCTCGCTGCCTACATCCTCGAGCAGGTGAGGGGCGAGCCGTTCCCGGCCGTCATGCACGACTCCCTGCTGGCGCCGCTGGGCATGAACCACAGCACGTTCGACCGGGCCCAGGTACACGCCGCCAAGGACCGCGCGGTCGGTCACTCCGACTCGTTCGTGGCGGAGCCCGTGGACATCCCGATGACCGGGGCGGGCGGGCTGTGGACCAGCTCCGCCGACCTCGCCGAGTTCCTGCGGTTCCAGCTCGGCGACGGCACCGTCGACGGTCGCACCGTCCTCGACCCGGCGCGTATGGCGGAGATGCGCACTGTTCCGGCGCCCCACGAAGGCGCGGCCGCCGGCTACGCCCTCGGCGTCGTCCGCACGCGGTTCCGGCCCGGCGGCCACTACCTGGACCTGTTCAGCCACGGCGGCGGAGGGTTCGGCTTCCTGTCGGACCTGATCTGGCTCCCGCAGCTGCAGCTCGGCATCGCGCTGCTCACCAACTCCGCCAGCCACGACCTGCAGGTCGCACTGGCCGGCGGGATCCTCAGCGACCTGGTCACCAACTCGGACAGCCGGTACTACCAGCGCCTGGTCAGCCTGCCGACCCAGTCCGATGCCGTGGACCCGGACGGCAGGTTCGTGCCGCCCGCGCAGCTGGCCGACCGGATCGCGGCCGTCGCGATGCCGGCGACCAGCGCGCAGTCCGCCCGCTGGGCCGGATACACCGGCTACTACCGCGCCGGGCAGCTCGGCGCGATCAGCCCGGACCGCCCGCCGTCGCGGTTCTACCTCGAGTCCGGCGTGCCGTACTTCGACGCCAGCGAGGACGGGACGCCGGTTCGGCACCGGCTGACCGAGTTCCAGCCCGGCGTCTTCCTCGCGGACAACGGCGAGACGCTCGACCTGCGCGGGCCGTCGCCGCGCTGGCGCGGACTCGACCTCAACCCGGTCACGAACGGTCCGCTCGCCGCACAGTGGGCGCTGCTCGCGCTCGTGCTGATCGTGGCGGCCGGATGGCTCGTCGCCGCGAGCGCCGCGTGGTTACGCCGCCGCGGAACGCGCCCGCCATCGACGGTCGCCGCGCCGCAGGGCGGCCGCGCCGGGCGCCGTCTCACCGCCGGCGTCGCTGTCGCCGGGGCGCTCGGCGCGCTCGTCACCGTCGCGATGATCCGGGCGATGCCCGGACTCGTCGACGTCGGGTTCCTCGGCGGCATCGCGTCCGCGCTGCCCTTGCGCCTCACGCTCCACCTGCCGCTGGTGGTGGCGCTCCTCGCAGCGTGCCTTGCCGCGCTCCTGGTGGCCGGCGCAATCCGACAGTGGTGGGCCAAGCGCATCCAGCCGCGCGACGCGGCCCTCGCCGTCGCCTTGACCGCGCTCGTGGCCCAGCTCGCCTCCTGGCACCTGGTGGCCTGGGGGTTCTGACGGTCACGCGACCACCTCCAAAGCGACGAGAAGGTCCCCAACGTCTCTTGAGCACCCAGTCACGACGCTGCGAGCGCGGTGAGGCGC
Source organism: uncultured Actinomycetota bacterium (assembly GCA_963849365.1). Taxonomy (GTDB): domain Bacteria; phylum Actinomycetota; class Actinomycetes; order Prado026; family Prado026; genus CAVQCJ01. The sequence continues at coordinate 281,686 of CAWKHA010000003.1, read as the reverse complement.
CGTTCGCGAGCTCCCTGAGCGTGCACGCGAAGTGCCGTGTGGTGCGCATCAGACGGTCGTCGAGTGAGAGTCTGTCGCGATGACCGAGAGCCTGAGTGAGGCCGTCGAAGCGTCCTTCGGCCGCCAGGTCGACGCCGCTCTGGCGGTTCTGATGACCTACGGGGGCAGCCCGCAAGATCGCGAGGTCGATCGGGTACGCCGCGACATTCTGATCTTGGCCAAGGGCGACCTTGATCGGCTCCGCCACTTCACCGAGGCCGCAAGCCAGGACTACCGGGACGTCTTGATGTGGGCGGAGTACCCGCCCGATGACGCCGAGCCACGGACCTATGGCGAGTTGAGGGCGCGGATCGGCCTACCTCCCGACCCGGACCACGAGTAGCGCATACGTGCCGATCCGGGGCGGGTCGCACGCCGCGCGATCCGGCATTCGGTGCGCGGAGGACGAATCGAGCAGGCACCACCAAGAATATTGGGGCCGCGGGGCAACCTTTCGTGTGCTCTGAGGCGTCTGGGTAGCGACGTGGGCGCATGGCCGGGTGTGGCCCCTCGGAGGATCGTGGTGGTATGGCAGACGAGGCGGAGTTCGACGAGTTCGTCGTCGCTCGGTCGCCCGCGTTGCTGCGCACGGCGTACCTGCTGGTCCAGGACGAGGGTCTGGCAGAGGACCTGCTGCAGACGGCGCTGACCAAGGCCTGGTTCGCCTGGAAGCACATCAGCGGGGAACCGGAGCCGTATGTGCGCCGGGTGCTGGTGAACACCTCGGCGTCGTGGTGGCGTCGTCGGTGGATGCGCGAACAGCCGACCGCGGATCCTCCGGAACGACGGGCGCTTGCCGGGGCGGGTCCGGATGGGCCGGTGGCGGGGCAGGACCTGTGGGACGCGATCGGCCGGTTGCCGCGCCGGCAACGGGCGGTGGTGGTGTTGCGCTATCTGGAGGACCGGACCGAGGCGGAGACGGCGCAGCTGCTGGGTTGCTCGGTGGGCACGGTGAAGAGCCAGTGCGCCAAGGCGTTGGCCAAGTTGCGGCTGGACGCCGCGTTGGAGCCGGTCAATGAGGGGGGCTGGTCGTGAACACCGAGGACCTCAGGGCTCTGGCGGAGCGCGCCGAGACCGTCAAGGGACGTGAGGGTGTTCGCCTCGCCGAACTGCATGGTCGGATCCGGACGGCGCGACGGCGCCGCACGGCCGCAGTCGCCGCGGGCACAGCCGCCGTGGTTCTGGCCGTGGTGGTGGGTGGGACGTTCCTGGTCGAGACGAGGCATCGGGGCCAGGGACCGATCCAGCACCCGACCCCCCACAGTCCCGACCCCGACGGTCCCCGAGCCGCCGGCCACCGCGCCGGTGCGCCAGGTGACCTACACCGACCAGTACTGGCCAACACACACCATCCAGTACGGCGACCGCACCGTCGACATCAGCAACCAGGTCGCAGCCGCGGGGCGAGCTGACGACATCCCGGGCGTCGTGCACATGGACGTGACCGACGACGGCGTCGTCTTCACCACGGAAGACGGAAAGATCTGGTTCACCGACGGCTCAGCCATCCACCAAATCGGGAATGGGGAGGGCTGACTCCAGCCTCCGGGCCGCGGCGAACGTCGTGTCGGGCACCGCCGGGTCGCGAGTGGCCTGGGTCGCCGGATACAACCAAGACGCCGAGATCGTGGTCTACGACACCAAGGCTGATCGTGAGGCCGCGCGGGTGCCGGCCCCGGACTGCACCGACCTCGACCCCGGCTTCAGCGGGGCCGCCGGCAAGCCGCACCGCGTCTGCGAACTCACGTCCCTGGTCAACGATGATCACGTCTACTTCACGGTCAAGGACGTGATGCACCTCCACCCCGACGTCCCGATGCGCCTGGACGTAGCCACCCGCGCGCTGGAACAGGTGACCGACGACGACCTAGCCACGGACCTGGCCCGCTCCCCCCGCGGCCTCATCGTCGGCGACTCGCCGGAGACCGGGGTCGTCAGCGACGGCTACGGCGCAGTCTTCGCCGTGAAGGGCGCACGACTGGTGCCGATGCGCGCGAGTTTGTCACCAAGCGACCCCTACAACTCCCGTACCGCCGCCTTCGATACCGGCACCCGCCAACCGCTACACCTCCAGGTGCCAGCCGGCTACCACGGCTCCGACGAGTTCACCGCGTTCGAATGGGTCGACGACGACCGGCTCGCACTCATGAACGCAGCCAACGCGTGGCGCCAGACCACCGGCGACATCCTGGTGTGCCAGATCTCGACTGGACACTGCGAGGTGGCCGCCCCGGCGAAGCGGCCGAACACCCCGGGAGGCCCGCGGATCGCGCCGCACCTGGGCCTCCCCGGCTAGTGGACAACGCCTCTGACACTGACCGGCACGAACGCAGATCCGCCCTGATGACGGCGCTCGGTAAGTGCCGATAGCGATCGGCGCTGAGGCAGGGTCATCTCGGCCAAGTGCCAGCCGCGCGACGGTTCTCCCGGTGCCCGGTCTCGGTCGGTCGGTGCACCTGGCCCTGCTCGCTCGTACCGTGGGCGGGTGACGAAAGGTGCGCCGGCCACAGTGTCCGCGCTATGGCGGGCGCGCCTCGGTGCGCAGTGGTTGAGTCGTCCGGCGCAAGTGGGTCCCGAGGATGTGACGCGGCACCTGCTCGCAGTTCAGGCCCAGGACGCACGCGGCTTCCGGCTCGCGATCCGTTCCCGCACGGCGGGTCTGCGCGCGGCGGACGTCGACGCCGCGCTCACCGAGCGCCGGTCCCTTGTGGTCAGCTGGCTCAACCGCGGCACGCTGCAGTTGGTAACGGGGTCGGACTATTGGTGGCTGCACGCGCTCACCACCCCACAGCTGGCCACCGGTAACCGCCGGCGTCTTCGGCAGGAGGGGGTCAGCGCGGCCCAGGCGGCGCGTGGCATCGACGTGGTGCGCCAGGCCGTGTCCGGGGGGCAGAGACGGACGCGCGAGCAGCTCAGGGATCTGCTGGACGAGGCCGGAGTGCCAACCAAAGGGCAGGCGCTGGTCCACGTCCTGCTCGCGGCCACCCTGGAAGGGCTGGTCGTCCGCGGACCCGTGGTGGGCGCCGAGCAGGCGTTCGTCGACCCAGCGCACTGGCTGGGCCGGTCACCTGCGCCCCTGGACCGCGACGACGCGTTGGCCCGGCTGGCCCTCCGATATCTGGAGGGACACGGACCGGCGACCGCCACCGACCTCGCCAAGTGGGCGGGCATCCCGGTCGGCGACGCGCGCCGTGCCCTGGACGCGGTCGGCGGGGAGACGTCGACCACACCGGGCGGGCTGGTCGACCTGGCTGGCCGCGACCACGCCCCGCGTGCACCGGTGGTGCGGATGCTGGGCGCGTTCGACCCGCTGCTGCTGGGCTGGGCGGACCGAGACGGCGTGCTCGGAGCACACCGTCATGTGGTCACGACCAACGGCGTGTTCCGCGCGTTCGTGCTGGTCGACGGACGGGTCGTCGCGACCTGGGGACTGCCCGGCGGCACGGTGACCGTCGACGTGCTGGGTGAGGTGCCGCCCTCGGCCCGACCATCGCTCGACGCGGAGGCTAGCGACGTGCTGCGCTTCCTGGGGCTGCCCGCCCGCCCGATGGTCCAGCGGCGCGGGTGACGGAGGCACGAGCCCGCTCGGCGACCGGCGGTGGGTCGGGCGTCGTAGAGCTAGCGGTTGTATCGGGACCAGTTTGCGGGTCTTCAGCGGTCGCCGATTCGAGAGCCGTCCGCAGTCGCCCGTCACTTCTAGCCGCACCGAAGTGATGCGATGAGGGGACGGGGCCTCCCGTCCCCGTGGTGCCCGAGTCATTCTCGGGTTGCCAATGAAGTCCACGTGTTGGGAGGCCGCCGTGACGAAATCGTATGCCGGGCCTGGGCAGTTCGTGGGGGTGGATCTGGCTCGCCGGCGCAGTGTGATCACCAGGATGGACTCCGAGGGTGGGGTGCTGGGGTGCGTGCAGATCGACAACTCGCCCAAGGCGCTGGTCGCCGAGGTTGCCAAGGCCGGGCCGGGTGCGCCGGTCGCGGTCGAGGCGACATATGGCTGGTACTGGGCGGTGGACGCGTTGCAGGGCGCCGGGTTCGAGGTGCATCTGGCGCATCCCAAGGGGAACGCGTCGATGCACAACCGGCGGGTCAAGACCGACGAGCGGGACGCCACCGAGCTGGCCCGGTTGTTGCGGATGGGTGATCTGGCCGAGTCGTGGATCGCCCCGGCGGCGGTCCGGGGGCGCCGCGAGCTGGTCCGGCACCGGCACAAGCTGGTCAAGACCCGGGCGTCGGTCAAGGCCAGCGTGCACGCGGTGCTGGCCAAGTGCGTGGTGCTGTTGCCGTTGGATGACATCTTCGGCCCGGTCGGGCTGGGGATGCTCGCCGCCGTCGAGCTGGCCGAGCCGTACGCGTCGCGGGTGGCCTCGCAGTGCCGGCTGATCACGATGCTCAGCACCGAGGTCGACGTGGTCGAGGCGCTGATCGCCACGGAGTTCAAAGACGACCCCGGCTACCGGGCCCTGTTGAGCATCAACGGGATCGGGCCGGTGTTCGCGTCGGTGTTCGTCGCCGAGATCGGTGACGTGCACCGCTTCGGCACCGCGCAGGCGCTGGCCAGCTGGGCCGGTCTGACCCCGCGGCACTACGCCTCCGACGTCAAGGCCCGCCGCGGGCACATCACTAAGCAGGGCTCCAGGTTGCTGCGCTGGGCCGCGACCGAGGCGTCCCAGCGGATCCGGGAGCCCTACCTGGCCGACAAACGCCGCCTGATCACCGACCGGCGAGGCCGCTCAGCGGCGAACATCTCCAAGGTCGCCGCCGGGCGCCGGCTGCTGCACGTCGTCTACTACACCCTGCGCGACGGTCACGCCCGCTGCCTGGACCGCCCCACCGCGGCCACAGCCGCGGGATGACCGGATCGACGCGGCCTGCGCGCGTGACCGCGAACGGCATGACCCACCAGACCCCAGCCCGGGGCGAGGTCGTGGTCGACCCCATGTGATTGGTCCCGCGCAAGCCGTCAGCCGCACCGCTCCATGCTCACCCTCGTCGTGGCGAAGGAATGCCCCGGCAGCCCCCGCGGCTGCCCATCCACAAGACGGACCCGGAGCGAACACCCACAACTCAAAGCACTCTCGGCGCAGCGGCCACCACCAGCATGCGTCGAGCGGGACCGGCGTCAACACCGTTCGTCCTCGCCCTACGGGCTCCGGGCGCTGCGTGCTGACCCCGACCCCTTACTCGACGCCGCCCAACACCAGCCGCCCTACCGAAGAAGAACGCCCAAAGACCAACCCCCACACGGGGTTGACCGACCCCGCCCCCTCAGGAATGCCGTTCTGGTGCGCCCACCCGAAATTCGATGCGGGATCTTGAAGCGCTCATTACCGGCCCTGGGACCCTTGCTCCTTGTCGCGCCGGAGAGCGCGGAGCGCTGCCGCGTCATCTGTAGAGAGCGGCTTGGCGGTGGCGAGCGACGCGGGCGCGCCCGACGGATGAGAACCGGTGCGGGCACGTCGGCGAGCCTTGAACCGCTCGGGTGTGAACGCGCTCCAGAAGATCCACACAGCCGCCACCTCGCCCTGTTCGGCCTGTTCGCGTCTCGCTCAACGCTACGCCCGAGTCCTCGATCCCACGGCCCAGGCGAACAGGCAGACGTGATGCCGCGCTAGCCCGCTTGTGCGAGCCCATCTGCCCCGTCGCTAACCTCCACGCATGACCAGCGAAGATGACGAGGTAAGGATCACCTACCGTGGTAGCGCCCAGCTTGCCTTCGCTCTAGCGGAGTGCCTGGAGGGCGAGGGCGCGGAAGTCATCTGGACGCCACCAGAGGAGCAGAGCAGCAGCTCCGGGGGCCTTCACGAGATCATCATCGACATGGCCGTATGCGCCTCCGAAGAGGTATCCGAGTCGGCCTCTCTCGCCATCGCTAGGGCTGGCCGGGACAAGTTCCGAACACGTTTCCCAGATGGGGGCGCCGTGGAGATCGAGGGCGACCACGAGTGACCCGTCTGGCATCCCCGTTGGGAGATCTCCAGCGAACCGAACCGGGAGCGCATAGGTGCCGTTCGCGGGCTGATCCGATCCGGCAGTATGTGCGCCTAGCCGCGTGTCCAGCTCGTGTGGGAGGCCGCCATGGGCAAGCCCTTGCTCTGCTGGCTGCGCTGGCACAGGTACGTCAAGATCCACACTCCGGAGAGCATCGACCCTGTTCCCTATTACCTTCGTTGCGAACGCTGCGGGCATGAGCGGGACATGCCGGCGACGCCGCCAATGGGTGACACCAGCTAGAGATCCAGGCCCGAACAGATGTGGGGGGCGTTCGCGGGCGGGTACATTCCGGGGTTTGGGCGAGCGCAGGTCGTTCACCTGCCGGCGGACCCTCGGCGAAGCGGTAGCCGAGCGTTCGTCACGATGCGCCAGGAGGACCGCGACACACTCCTGGGGTTCGAGGCCGGCGTCGTTGCCATCCCTGAGGTCGTCTCCGCCCAGCGCCTGTTCGGCGACCCCGACTACTTGCTGCGCATCCTGACCAGAGACCTGACCGCCTACCAGATCCTCGAGGACGACCACCTCGCCGCGCTGCCGGGAGTGCAGCGCATCACTTCCACGCTGGTCATGAAACAGATCGTCAACGACAGAGCGATACCGCTCTGACGCTCGGACGACCAGCGACTCCCTTCCGCTGCGACTGGGGTGCGGGTCGTCACTTGTCCGTCGTGCCGTCGACCCGCTCGCGGATCAGGTCGGCATGGCCGTTGTGCTGGGCGTACTCCTCGATCATGTGGACGATCACGGCGCGCACCGACATGACGCCGTCCCGGGCCATGACGGTGTCGTCATACGACGCTGCGGCCAGCGCCTCGTCGGCCAGCCGGCACTCCTCGAGAAGCCGCGCGTAGTCAGCCACCGCCCGATCCGGGTCGAGGTCCTCGAAGTCGGCCTCCGCACCCAGCGCGCGGTCGTACATCGGTTCCAGGTCCTGACCGGCGATGCGCTCGCGGAACCAAATACGCTCGACTTTGGCCATGTGACGGACCAGGCCGAGCAGGGACAAGTTGGAGGGCGCAACGGAGCGCTCCGCCAGCTGCTCGCCGGTCAGCCCGGCGCACTTGTGTCGCAGGAGCGCGCGGTGCCAGGCCAGGTAGCCTTCGAGCATCGGCCGGTCATCGCCGGTGAGAGGGACATCGGGCAGCGACACGTCGGGTGCGGTCCACGTCATGCCGCCATCTTCACATCAGGCGCATGGGCGTAGCGAACCTGGCTGTGTCGCCCGACCACGAGGTCGAGACGGACGGGCAGTGCGGTGACGTCGAGAACCTCGTCAGCTTGCCGACCGGCGTTCGACAGCAAGGTCGTCGTCGGACTGAACCATCTCGGTGACGAGGAACGTCGTCAGCAGGTGCAGCCGCGACAGCGCATGGCTGACGGGCCCGGCCGAGTCGACGAGGACGAACATGCGGCCGCCGGCGGCGGCCCGGTTCCTGGCGCCGATCAGTAGCGCGGTACCGGATCGGTCGATGGACGTGACCCCTCGCACGTCGAGCCGGAGCGACGTGCCGTCCGATGCGTCCAACAGGTCGAACAGCTGCTCGCGGAGCAGGGGCGTCTCGGCCGATGTCACCGGACCGTGCCAGGCGCAATGGATCTTGCCGATGCGCCGCCGGCGAGTCGCTGACGATTCCACGTGGGAGCCCCTTCCCGTTGCCCCGCGAGAAACGAACTGACTCGCCACTGCGCCGGGGAGCATCCCAGGCATTGACCCTACCCCGGCGAGGCGGATCCCCCGAACCCTTGCCCGCGGGCCCGCGCCTGGTGCAGGTGACGGCGCCTCTCCAGGCGGTCAGTGCGAGACTCCACCCATGACAGATGACACCAGCACTGGGCCGCCGGACGACGTCGTCTCGGTCGAGGCGGAGACGGACGCGCAGTCACGGCGGGATCGCAACGGTGTCGGGTCGCTGCGCGACACCCAGGAGGAGTCGGGCGACGAGGAAGAGGTGGCCGACGCCTTCGACATCGACGAGCGCGAGGCACGTGAGCTGGGCGTCGACCTCGAAGGCGGGACCGACGACGAACCGCGCCTCGACTAGGACCGGCACTGACAGGTAGGTCTTCATGCCCGCCGTAGGTGCTTGCTGACCAGATCGCCCCGTTTCGCGCTGTCGGCGCTCCCCGAGCTGGAACGGCTGGGTGACCGAGGCTCGCGCCGCGCAGCGCCGCCCGCCCGCCGGCTGAAGGCAGGCTCGGGGGTCGCCGCCGGGGTCGAGACAGAACGTCCGGGATTGTCCGCGGGCACGGCCGGATTCGCCCTAGGCTCCCGCCATGGCCCCCCTCCCCCTCCCGCTGTCGCTGCGCGGATACCAGAAGTCGTGGATGACCGGTGACGTCATCGCCGGCCTGACTCTGGCGGCCGTCGCGATCCCCGAGTGCATGGGCTACACGTCGATCTCGCAGACGCCCCTGGTGACCGGTCTGTACACGATCATCTTCCCGACGCTGGCGTTCGCTCTGCTGGGTGCGTCCCGGATGCTCGTCGTCGGCGCCGACTCGGCGACGGCGGCGATCCTGTCGGCCGGACTCATCGCCGCCGGCATCTCCGGAGCGACTCCGAACTCCCCGGAGTGGGTCGCGCTGACCAGCCTGACGGCGCTGGTCTGCGGCGTGATGCTGATACTGGCCCGCCTGCTGCGCCTCGGCTTCCTCGGCGACTTCCTGTCCGCGTCGGTGCTGGTCGGGTTCCTCACCGGTGTCGGGATCCAGGTCGCCAGCGGCCAGATCCCCGGCATGCTCGGCGTCGCCAAGGGAACCGGCAACTGGTTCGAGCAGCAGTGGACCTGGATCAAGGAGATCCCCGACATCAGCTGGGCCACGTTCGGCTTCGCGCTCGGGACCATCGCCGCCATCTTCGTCTGCAAGCTGTGGGCGCCCAAGGTGCCGGGCGCGGTCCTCGCCGTCATCGCCACCATCGTCATCTCCACGGTGACGGACGCATCCGCCCACGGCGTCAAGGTCGTCGGGGCGGTGCAGGGCGGCTTCCCACCGATCGGGCTGCCGCAAGGCGTCAGCTGGTCGGACGCGCTGAAAGTCGTCGGGGTCGCGTTCTCGTGCTTCGTGATGATCATCGCGCAGAGCGCGGCGACGTCGCGCAGCTTCGCGATGAAGCACGGGCAGCGGGTCGACATCAACCGCGACATCGTCGGCCTGGCCGGCGCCAACCTCGCCGCCGGTCTGAGCGGTGCCTTCGTGGTGAACGGCAGCCCCACGAAGACGCAGATCCTGGACGAGCAGCGCGGCAAGACTCAGCTGGCGAACATGACGATGTCCGTGATCGTGCTGCTCTTCGTGATGTTCGCGACGGGACTGCTCACGAACATGCCGTCCTCGGTGCTCGCCGCGATCGTGTTCACCATCGGCATCGACCTGATCGACGTCAAGAACCTGCGCCGCATCGCGGCCAGGCGGCGCAGCGAGTTCGTCATCGCCGCCGTCACCGGTGTCGTGGTCTTCGCGGTCGGTGTCGAGCAGGGCATCGTGCTCGCGATCCTGCTGTCGATCCTGGAGATCATCCGCCGGCAGTACTCGCCGAAGGACTTCGTGGTGGGAGTGTCCGACGGCGGCGAGCCGACGTTCCACTCCGCCGAGCCCGGTCAGCAGAGCGCGCCCGGCCTGATCGTCTTCCGCTATGACGCGGACCTCTTCTACGCCAACGTGAACCGTTTCGTCGACGACGTCGAGGGGCTGGTCGCCGCTGCTCCGGACCCGGTTCGCTGGCTGGTCCTGGACGCGGGGGCGCTCACCGACGTGGACTACTCGGCCGGGGTCGCCCTGAACGGTCTGCTCGACTTCCTGGACGCCCACGGCGTGACGTTCATCCTCGCCAGGGCCGACACCGGCCTGCTGGACACGCTGCGCCACTACAGCCTGCTGGAGCGCATCGGCACCGAGCACGTGTACGGGAACCTCGTCGACGCCGTGCTGGCGTTCGAACGGCAGCCGCAGGCCTAGCGATCGGCTCAGCCGTCGAGCGGGCGCCGGCCCGCGAAGCCGAGGTCGAGGCGGTGGTACCACAACAGGTCGGGATCGCCTTCGAGCCAGCACAGCAGGACGGCCTCGCCGTCGAGCTCGGCCGGGAAGTCCAGCAGGAGCGGCGCGAAGCCCTTGACCTCGGCGCCACCCGCGCGGATCTGCCCGACCATCTCGTCCAGCCTGGCCTGGGCCCCCTTCAGCTCAGGGACGCCACCAGGCCGACCGGCGGGCGGGCCGCCGGCCAGCGCGGACGCGAGCTCGGCGGCATCGGCACGCAGCGTGACGAACTCGGCCAGCACCGGGCCCAGGCGGGCCAGCTCGGCGCGCGCTCTGGCGACGGTGAACTCGGCCACAGCGCCGAGCATGGCACCCCCGGCGGCCGCGGCCGGGGCGTTCGGACCACCGGGACGGTGACCCGAACGTCATGGATCCAGGCGGTCCGTAATCGTGCCGAGACCTCTCACAACGGCATTTCTCGGTTCCGTGATCTAACGTTGATCCCCCGCACCAGCAGGTTGGACATCCCAAGTGGCTCGTAGACCCGCCAGCTCGACTCTCGCCGTCACCGCGGTCGCCGTCGTGACGGCGTTGGCTGCTGCCGGGTGCACAGTGGCCAAGGCGTCCACCCCTACGGTCTCCCCGAGCTCCTCCTCGGCTGTCCCGTCCGCCGCACCGGTGGGCTACCACGTGGCTCTCGACCTCCCCCCGACGCAGCCGTTCGACGCCCCGTCGACGATCAAGGTGTCCGGCGGCCGGCTGACCCTGGTGACGGTCACCCGGCACGGGCACAGCGGCAGCCTGCGCGGGACGGTCGACGCGGCCGGTACGGCGTGGGCGTCGGCGACCCTGCCCGTCGAGGGTGCCGGCTACGACGTGGTCGCGATGGCGGTCGACGCGTCCGGTGCGGTGCACCGGCTCACCGGCGGCTTCGCGGTCGGCGTGCGCACCGGCGGGACGACGGTGAAGTTCGACTTCACCCCTTCCAGCGGCGGGACTGTCGGCGTCTACGCGCCCATCGTCATCCGCTTCCACTCGAAGGTCACCGACCGCGCCGCCGCGGAGCGCGCGCTCACGGTGCAGTCGAGCAAGCCCGTCGTGGGTGCCTGGCACTGGCTCAGCTCGACCGAGGTGCACTTCCGCCCCAAGGTCGCCTGGCCGACCCACACGAAGATCCGCGTGACCGCCGCCCTGCACAACGTCAGGTTCGGCAGGAACGTCTGGGGCGCGTCGGACAAGACGCTCAACCTCCAGACCGGTGACTCGCACGTGGCGAGGGTGGACGGCAAGCGGCACACCTTCACCGTGTACGTGAACGGCAAGGTCTGGGCGAAGTGGCCGACCAGCATGGGACGGCCCGAGTTCGTGACCCGCAGCGGCAACTACATCGTGCTCGAGAAGAAGCCGATGGTCGAGATGACGTCCTGCAGCGTCCACATCGCCTGCGACCCGAAGGACCCCAACTACTACGACCTGAAGGTCATGCAGGACGTGCGGCTGACCTGGTCCGGCACTTTCGTGCACGCCGCGCCGTGGTCTGTCTCGCACCAGGGCTTCGCGAACGTCTCGCACGGCTGCATCAACCTCAGCACCGGACGCGCGACGTCGTTCTACAACCTCGTGAGGTACGGCGACCTGGTGACGGTGACGCACACCGCGCGGGACGCCCAGGACCTCATCGACAAGGGCGACCCCGGGATGACGGACTGGAACACGCCGTGGTCCCAGTGGGTGGCGGGCTCCGCGCTCAAGGCCCCGGTCACGACCCGCGCGCTCGCCTGATCGCGACGGTCAGGGCGCGGGCAGCTCCACCTTCAGCGCCTGCCCGCCGATCGTGCCGGTGAGCGTCGCCGTGGCGCCGAGAGCGCGCGCGTCCCAGCCGCCCCGGAGCGTCCCGCCGACCGCCGACCCGGGAACCGGACGGCCGCTGGCGTCGACCGGTACGAGCGTGAGCCGGACCTGGACCTGGTGCGAGTCGTAGCCCCACGTCACCGTGCCGCTGACGGCGAGGTCGGGGGTGAGCCGCACCTGCCGGAGCCGGAACGTCGTCACGGCGTCACCGGCGTAGGACCAGGTCCCCCCGTGAAGGCCGACCCCGTTGCCGTCGTAGTTGTTCCACCAGCGGTCGAGCACGTCGGCCGCTGTGAGCGCAGCCGCGGCCACGGCTCGTCGCCCAGCCGTCCCGACCGCGTTCCCGGCCAGCGCCGACGCCGGAGCCACCGAGCCGTACGAGCGCGGGAAGACCGGCAGCGCGCGCACCGGCGGGACCTCACTCGTACACGCCAGGACCGCCGGGGTGACGCCGTGCTCGGGGTCCCGCACGAACGCGCGCAGGACACCGACCGCGCAGTGGTCCTCGTCGCCGTCGGCGGTCACGTGGAAGCTGTTGGCGATGTGCACCAGCCGGGCGTCCGGGAACTGTCCCGCCACCAGGGCGCCCTCGGCCGGCGTCGTGATCGTGTCCAGCTCACCGGTCAGCACCAGCACCGGTACGTCCGGGTAGCGGCCGCCGACCGGCACCGGCGGCCCGGCCGGGTGTGCCGCCGACGCGACCGGCCAGCGCAGGCACCAGTCCTGCGACTCCCAGACCGAGTCCAGGTACTCCTGCACGGTGAACGGGGCGTAGACGCCGGGGTCGGTCCGCTCCTTGGCCTCGACCGCCGCCTCGAACTCGACCCTGCGCTGGGCCGGCGGCGCGGTCATGTCGTACAGCTGGGGGTAGTCGTGGCACGAGACCGCGGCGTCGGCTCCCTCGCTGTAGTCGACCGGGTCGCCCGCGTCCCCGGAGACGTAGTCCGCCTCGGCCACGAGCCGGACCAGCGGTGCGCGGTCGCCGGCGAGCGCGGAGCGCAGGGCGCCGGGCAGCTCGCGGTACCAGGCCGGCCCGTAGGTCGCGCCGAACGCCAGCCCGACCAGGGCGGGCCCGTCCACGACCACGCGGTGCCGGATCCCGTCGGCGTCGCGCCCGACGCCGGCGTACGGAGCACGGCGCACCTGCGCCAGCACCCGTTCCAGCAGCGTCGAAGTGGGGACGCCGTACGCCGCGCAGGAGGGCGTTCGGGCGCAGACCAGGTCGATCGACCTGACCATCGCCGGGCCCTGCGTCGGGTACCAGGCGTCCTCGCCGTACGTCGGGTAGGACGCGTCCAGGACGACGGACCGCAGCAGGTCCGGGTGCCGTCCCGCGAACACCTGCGCGAAGAACGTGCCGTACGAGTCTCCGTACAGGTCGACGCGGCCGAGGCCGAGGGCACGGACCACCGCAGCGAGGTTGTCCGCGGACAGCGCGCTGCCGTACAGGTCGGCCCGGTCGCCGAGCTGCTTGCCGCACTTGGCCGCGGCCGGGGCGTACCGGGTGACCAGGTTCTGCAGTGCGGGGCAGTCGATCGGGGCGGTCCGGCCGGTGCCGCGCTGGTCGACGACGAGGAAGTTGCGCTGGCGCAGCAGGGGTCCGTACATGTCGAAGTACGACTGCGCGCTGCCGGTCGTGCTGTAGCCCGGACCGCCCTCGTGCGGGACCACCGTTCCGAGCAGCGGCGCGGACCGGTCGCCGGCCGGCACGAAGGCGAAGCCGACGCCGACCTGCCCGGGCACGGCGCCGCTGGGGTCCCAGGGCTGCTTCAGGCTGCCGCAGTAGGCGCCGGCCACCACCGAGCACGGCCGCAGCAGCAGCGACCCCACCCGGATCGGCGTCCGGGTGGCGGCGTGCGCGTGCGCGGCCACGCCCGCGGCCGCCGGCGTCGCCGCCCCGGCCGGCGCGGCGGCGAGACCGGCGACCAGGCAGCCGGCCGCCAGCACCGTCGCCACCGCAGAGCCCCTGCGCACGCCAGGACTGTAGCCAGGGAGGGCGCGTCGCCGCGGAGGTTCCCGGCCGACTTCCCGCTGCTGCTGACTATCGCGACAGTCAGTAGCGGGCCGGTCACGCGGCCCGGCGGATCGCCTCGCTCGGCCAGATCACCCGGAGCACCGCGACACACACCAGGCCTGCCGCACCGGCCAGGCTGACCGCCTTCGCCGGGCCGATCGCGGCGAACCCGGCCACCCACCCCGTGACCGCGAAGGCCACGGCCGTCAGGAGGTTGAAGCCGGCGCCGGCCAGCCCCAGCACCCGCCCGCGCCGTTCGCGCGGCGTCAGCAACGTGACCGCCGCGATCACGGTCAGCACGTACGCCTGCAGCACGCCGGCGACGAACCACAGCGCGCCGGCCACGACGGGAGGCGGGTCCACCGACGTGGCGAACAACGGGAGGCAGGACAGCGCGGCCAGCGGCAGCAGCAGCCGCAGCTGGTCGCGCAGGGTGAGCCGCGGGATCAGCAGGGCACCGAGCGCGGACCCGGCCGGCACGGCGGCGAGCAGGGCTCCGCCCATGACCCCGGACAGGCCGGGCCGGTAGCCCAGGGCGATCGCCTCCGGGGCGACCAGGAAGAGCGCGGACATCCAGCCCAGCAGGGTGATGGCCCGCCGGACCGGGTCGGTGAAGATCTCCCGCGCCCCGGTGGCCACGTCCTCGCGCATGCGGCTCGCGGAGGTTCCCGGCACGTCGGCCACCGGCCGCTCCCGGACGTACAGCCGGATGACGATGTACGAGAACAGGAAGGTCAGCGCGTCGAACCCGAGCGTCTGTGCGACGCCGAGGACGTCCACCAGCAGCCCGCCGACGATCGCGCCGACCACCTGCGTGGCCAGGTGCACCACCCGGGACAGACCCTGCGCCGTGACGTAGTCGGCCCGTTCGGTGACCACGTCCGGGTAGAGCGACGCCCGGGCGGTGCCGAAAGGCATGGCCACGAACTCGCTGACCAGCAGCACCACGTAGACGACGAGCAGCGGCACGCCGCGGGCCACCGCGACGGCGAGCCCGCCGATCAGCAGCAGGCGCAGCAGGTCGCAGGAGAGCATGATCGCCCGCCGCCGGTACCGGTCGGCGAGGGTGCCCAGGATCGCCTCGCCGAACACGCCGGGCAGGTACGAGATCGCCAGGGCCAGGGCGCTGAAGAGCAAGTCCCCGGTCCGGTCCAGGACGAGCAGGGCGATCGCGACGCGGGCCGCCTGGTCGCCGAGGTCGGACGCCGTCTGCGCCACGAGCAGACCGAGCGCCTCGCGGTTGCGGAAGACGCGGCGGTAGGTCCCCGCCGTCGTGGCCGAGGCGTGGGTCGCGCCGGGTTCGCTCACGCGTAGAAGACCCTCTCCACGACGGCACGGGCCCTGCGCGTCGCACGCAGGTAGTCCTCGACGAGCTGCCCCGTCCGGCCCGGAGCGTAGCCCAGCACGTGGCCCAGGGCCGCGAGCTCGCGGGTGTCGCCGGGCAGTGTGTCGGACGGGCGTCCGCGTACGAGCACCAGGGCGTTGCGCACCCGGGTCGCGAGCCGCCAGGCCTGCTCCAGGGTGGCCGCGTCCGCGGGGTCGAGCAGGTCCGCGGCCGCCGCCGCGCGCAGCGCGTCCAGGGTGCGCGTGGTGCGCAGGGCTGCGACGGCGGCACCATGGCGCAGTTGCAGCAGCTGGACCGTCCACTCGACGTCGGCCAGGCCGCCGCGGCCGAGCTTGGTGTGCAGCGCCGGGTCGGCGCCGCGCGGCATCCGCTCGGCCTCCACCCGGGCCTTGATCCGGCGGATCTCCCGGACGTCCGCCTCGGCCAGCCCGCCGGCCGGGTAGCGCAGGGCGTCGACGAGCTCGACGAAGCGCTCGCCGAGCGCGGCGTCGCCGGCCACCGGCTCGGCCCGCAGCAGGGCCTGGCTCTCCCACACCAGCGACCACCGCTCGTAGTAAGCAGCGTAGGAGGCCAGCGTCCGAACGAGCGGTCCCTGCCGCCCCTCCGGGCGCAGGTCCGCGTCGACCACGAGCTGCGGGTCCGGACCGGGCAGCGCCAGCAGGCGGCGCAGCTCGCCCACGACCGCGTGCGCGGCCTCGGTCGCGTCCTGCTCGTCGGCGCCCTCCAGCGGGTCGTGCACGAACAGGACGTCGGCATCGCTGCCGTAACCCACCTCGCCGCCGCCGAAGCGACCGACGGCCACGACGGCCACGCGGGTCGGGAGCGGCCTGGAGCTCCGGGCCGCCTCGACGACCCGCGTCGCGATGGCCAGACCGCCGGTGACCGTGGCGGCGGTGACGTCGGTGAGCGCCGTGCCCACCTGCTCGACGTCCAACCGGCCCAGCAGGTCGGCCACCGCGGTCCGGAACAGCTCGCGCCGGCGCACCGCGCGTACCGCACCCACCGCCGTGTCCGGGTCGTCGTGCCGCCCGGCCGCCGCGAGCGCCTCGGTCAGCAGCGCCGTACGCCCGCGCGGTGTCAGCTCGGCGTCGTCGCCCAGCAGCGCGACGGCCTCGGGGGCCCGCAGCAGCAGGTCGGTCGCGTAGCGGGAGGACGCCAGGACCCGGGCGAGCCGTTCGGCCACCGCACCCCCGTCGCGCAGCAGCCCGAGGTACCAGTGGGTGGACCCCAGGGCGTCCGAGACCTGGCGGAAGCCGAGCAGGCCGGCATCGGGGTCCGGCGCCTGGGCGAACCAGCCCAGCATCACCGGCAGCAGGGTCCGCTGGATGGCAGCCCGCCGGCTCAGCCCGGAGGTGAGCGCCTCCAGGTGCCGCAGCGCACCGTCGGGATCGGCGTAGCCGAGCGCCTCCAGCCGCGCCGCGGCGGCCTGCAGGGTCAGCCGCGCCTCGCCCGGGTCCAGCCTCGCGACGGCGTTCAGCAGCGGCCGGTAGAACAGCTTCTCGTGCAGCCGGCGCACCTCGCGGGCGTGCCGGCGCCACTCCTGGACCAGCTCGGCCGCCGGATCGTGCCGGAACCCCATCGAGCGGGCGATCCGGCGCAGGTCGGCCTCGTCGGTCGGCACGACGTGGGTGCGGCGCAGCCGGTACAGCTGGATCCGGTGCTCCATCGTGCGCAGGAAGCGGTAGGCGCGGTCGAGCTCGGCCGCGTCGGCGCGGCCGACGTACCCGCGCGTGGACAGCTGCTCGAGCGCGACCAGCGTGGTCGGGCTGCGCAGGAAGATGTCGCTGCGCCCGTGCACGAGCTGCAGGAGCTGGACCGCGAACTCGACGTCGCGCAGCCCGCCCGGCCCCAGCTTCAGCTCGCGGTCGGCATCGCGGGCGGGGATGTTCTCCTCGACGCGGCGGCGCATGGCCCTGGCGTCGTCCACGAATCCCGGCCGTTGCGCCGCGTTCCACACCAGGGGTGCCAGCGCGTCGACGTACTGCCGGCCGAGCTCGAGGTCGCCCGCGACCGGGCGCGCCTTCAGCAGCGCCTGGAACTCCCAGGTCTGGGCCCACCGCTCGTAGTAGGCGAGATGGCTGGCCAGGGTGCGCACCAGCGCTCCGGAACGGCCCTCGGGGCGCAGGTTCGCGTCGACCGGCCAGATCGTGCCCTCGGCGGTCTGCGCCGAGCAGACGCGCATCATGGCCCCGGCCAGGACGGTGGCCGTCTCCATGGCCGCCTTCTCGTCGCCCCCCGGCACCGGCTCGGCCACGAACACGACGTCCACGTCGCTGACGTAGTTGAGCTCCCGGCCGCCGCACTTGCCGAGCGCCACCACCGCCAGCCGGACCGGCTCCGCCCCCGCCGGCAGCTCGGCCGCCGCGACGGCGAGCGCGGTGTCGAGGGTGGCACCGGCCAGGTCGGCGAGCTCGCCGGCCACGTCCTCGACGGTGGCGGCGCCGCACAGGTCGCGGGCGGCGACGGCGAGCAGGCGCCGCCGGTACCCGACGCGCAGCGCGTCCGTCGCCTCGGCGCCGCGCCCCTCGACGGCGGCCAGCAGCTCGGCCTGCAGGGCGGCGGCGGTCGGGCGAACTGATGCCGGCTCGGTGGCGGACAGCGCCTGCCAATGGTCCGGATGCCGGGCCAGGTGGTCCCCCAGCGCGGCGCTGGCGCCGAGCACGACGAGCAGCCGCTCCCGGGTCCCGTCTGGTGCGCCCAGCGCGGCGCGCAGCTCCCGGCGCCCGCCGTCGGTCAGCGCGTCCACGAGCCGCGCGAGGCCGTCCAGCGCCAGGTCGGGGTCCGCGGCCGCCCCCAGTGCCTCGGCCAGATCCTCCAGCGGCAGGTCCGGGCCGGCCAGTGCGGTGACCCGGGCGTACGCACCGGCCACGTCGGCGAAGCCCAGGCGGGCGAGCCGGGCCTCCTCGGTGGTGATGCGGCCGGTCGTCACGGCTCGACGCTAGAGGATCGGTCCCGCGCGCCGGCGCGAGGCGCTACAGGACGGACAGGTAGCGGTCCCGCTCGAACGGCGTCACCTGGGCGCGGTACTCCTCCCACTCGCGGCGCTTGTTGCGCAGGAAGAAGTCGAACACGTGCTCGCCGAGGGTCTCCGCGACCAGCTCGCTGCCCTCCATGGCGGTCACCGCCTCGCTGAGGTTCTGCGGCAGCGGGCGGATGCCCAGGGCCCGCCGCTCCGCCTCGGTCAGCGACCAGACGTCGTCCTCGGCTCCGTCGGGCAGCTCGTACCCCTCCTCGACGCCCTTGAGCCCGGCGGCCAGCAGCAGCGCGAATGCCAGGTACGGGTTGCACGCGCTGTCCAGCGAGCGCACCTCGATCCGGGTCGACTGGCCCTTGGCCGGCTTGTACATCGGCACCCGCACCATCGCCGAGCGGTTGTTGTGCCCCCAGCAGACGTACGCGGGCGCCTCGCCGCCGCCGTACAGCCGCTTGTACGAGTTGACCCACTGGTCGGTCACGGCCGTGATCTCCGCAGCGTGCCGCAGCAGGCCGGCGATGAACGCCCGCCCCACCTTGGACAGCTGGAACTGGGCGCCGGCCTCGAAGAACGCGTTCCGGTCGCCCTCGAAGAGCGACAGGTGGGTGTGCATGCCCGACCCGGGGTGCTCGGCGAACGGCTTGGGCATGAACGAGGCGTAGATGCCCTGCTCCAGCGCGACCTGCTTCATCACCAGGCGGAAGGTCATGATGTTGTCGGCCGTGGTCAGCGCGTCGGCGTACCGCAGGTCGATCTCGTTCTGGCCGGGGGCGCCCTCGTGGTGGCTGAACTCCACCGAGATCCCCATCGACTCGAGCACGGTGATCGCCTGCCGGCGGAAGTCCTGGCCCAGGCCGTGCGGGGTGTGGTCGAAGTAGCCGCTGGTGTCGATGGGCACCGGCAGCTCGCCCGGCCCCGGCTTGCGCTCGAACAGGAAGAACTCGATCTCCGGGTGCGTGTAGAAGGTGAAGCCCAGATCGGCCGCCTTCGTCAGGGCCCGCTTGAGCACGTACCGGGGGTCGGCGTACGACGGCGTGCCGTCCGGCAGCAGGATGTCGCAGAACATGCGCGCCGCCCCCGGGGCCTCGGACCGCCACGGGAGCACCTGGAAGGTCGCCGGGTCCGGCTTGGCGAGCATGTCGGACTCGTACACCCGGGCGAAGCCCTCGATCGCCGAGCCGTCGAAGCCGATCCCCTCGGCGAACGCTCCCTCGAGCTCGGCGGGGGCCACCGCCACCGACTTCAGGAACCCGAGCACGTCGGTGAACCAGAGCCGGACGAAGCGGATGTCCCGCTCTTCGAGCGTGCGGAGGACGAACTCCTGCTGCTTGTCCACGTGCCGGAGTCTGACCGCGCCGTGTTTCCGGCGTGTTACGGGCGGGCGCGGAAACCTGCGCGACCGGGGTCGGCGCGGCGCGCTAGGTTCGGGGACCGTGTCCGCTCCCGAACAGCCGCTGATCAGCGCCCGCGGGCTGACCAAGAAGTTCGGCGACGCGGTCGCGGTCGACGGCATCGACGTCGAGGTCAGCCGCGGGGAGGCGTTCGGCTTCCTCGGCCCCAACGGCGCCGGCAAGAGCTCGACGATGCGGATGATCGGGTGCGTGTCCCCGGTCTCCGGCGGTGAGCTGCACCTGTTCGGCCTGGACCCGGCCACGCACGGGCCGCAGATCCGGGCCCGGATCGGGGTGGTCCCGCAGGACGACACGCTCGACCTGGACCTGAGCGTCCGGGACAACCTGCTGATCTACGCGCGGTACTTCGGGATCCCGCGCTCGGTCGCCCGGCCGCGGGCGGACCGGCTGCTGGAGTTCGTCCAGCTGTCCGAACGCGCCACCTCGAAGGTCGAGCCGCTGTCCGGCGGGATGAAGCGGCGGCTGACCATCGCCAGGTCCCTGGTCAACGAACCCGAGCTGCTCCTGCTCGACGAGCCCACCACCGGCCTGGACCCGCAGGCCCGGCACGCAGTCTGGGAGCGGCTCTTCCAGCTCCGCGAGCAGGGCGTCACCCTGGTGCTGACCACGCACTACATGGACGAGGCCGAGCAGCTGTGCGACCGGCTCGTGGTGATGGACAAAGGCCGCATCGCCGCCGAGGGCTCCCCGGCCGAGCTCATCCGGGAGTGGTCCACCCGTGAGGTCGTCGAGCTGCGGTACGCGGGGACCACCACCGACGGCAACCGGCCGCACGCTGACATGGCGGGTGCGTTCGACGGCATCGCCCAGCGCGTCGAGGTGCTGCCCGACCGGCTGCTGCTGTACGTCGACGACGGGGACGCCGCGGTGGCCGCCGTCCACGCCAAGGGCCTGCACCCGGCCAGCACCCTGGTGCGCCGCAGCAGCCTCGAGGACGTCTTCCTGCGGCTGACCGGCCGCACGCTGGTGGACTGACGCCGTGGCTGTCGTCGGGGTGCCGTCGGACCGGTTCGCGGGCGGGCGGGCGCTGGCCGCGTTCTACGCCTGGCTGCAGGTCTACCGGCGCGTCTGGCGGGGCAGCGCGGTCAACACGCTGCTGGTCCCGGTGCTCAACCTGCTCGCGCTCGGGTACGGGCTGGGCACGCTGGTGAACGGGAACGGCGGCATCGACGGCGTGCCGTACGCGCAGTACCTCGCCCCGGGGCTGCTCGCGGCCGGGGTGATGCAGACCGCGACCGACGAGTCGATGTTCCCGGTGATGGGGGCGCTGCGCTGGAACCGCACCTACTTCGCGATGACGGCCACCCCGCTCACCGCCGCGGAGGTGTTCGTCGGCCACCTGATGTACGTGCTCGCCCGGGCCTGGTCCGGCGCGGTCGTCTTCCTGTGCGTGCTGCTCGCGTTCCGGCTCACGCACGGTCCGGCAGCGCTGTGGGTCCTGCCGTTCTCCCTGCTGCTGGCAGCGGCGTTCGCGACGCCGGTGATGGCCTTCTCGGTCAACGCCCGCAACGACGAGGCGTTCGCGATGCTGTACCGCTTCGTGTGGATCCCGATGTTCCTGTTCTCGGGCGCGTTCTTCCCGGTCTCCCAGCTGCCGACCTGGATCCGGGTGGTCGCCGAGCTCACGCCGCTGTACCACGGCGTCGAGCTCGTCCGCGGGGCCACGCTGGACGAGCTGACGTGGCCTGCGGTGGGCGTGCACCTGGTGTACCTGACCGCGTTCGCGGTGGTGGGATTCTTCCTGGCGGTGCGCGCCTACCGGCGCGTGCTGGCCAGATAGGCGACCGCGATGGCCACCCTCGCGCTGCGGCTGACCCCGTCGCTGCTGGTGGGCAGCCGGGCGCCGGCGATCGTCGAGCGCAACCTCATCGTGTACCGGCGCAGCTGGCTGCTGCTCCTCAGCGGTCTGCTGGAGCCGCTGTTCTACCTGCTCTCGTTGGGGGTCGGGGTCGGCCGGCTGGTCGGCGACGTCACCGGACCCGGCGGGCAGACCATCAGCTACGCGGCGTTCGTCGCGCCGGCCATGCTGGCCAGCTCGATCATGAACGGCGCGATCATCGACACCTCGTTCAATGTCTTCTTCAAGCTCAAGTACGCCAAGGTGTACGACGCGGTGCTGAGCACGCCGGTCTCCCCCACCGACGTCACGGTCGGCGAGATCGCCTGGTCGCTGGGCCGGGGGATCCTGTACTCCGCCGCGTTCCTGCTGTTCATGGTCGTGACCGGGCTGGTGCTGTCGTGGTGGGCGGTGCTCGTGCTGCCGATCGCGGTGCTGGCCGGGTTCACGTTCGCCGCGGTCGGCATGGCCTGCACCACGTACATGCGCTCGTGGCAGGACTTCGAGTGGGTCACGCTGGCGACGCTGCCGATGTTCCTGCTCTCGGCCACCTTCTACCCGCTGACGACGTACCCGCCCGCGCTGCAGCAGGTGGTCCGCTGGACTCCGCTGTACCAGGTCGTCGACCTCGTCCGCTCGTGCACGACCGGCACCGTGCACGCCGGTCTGCTCGCCAACGTCGTCTACCTGGTCGCGATCGGCGTGGTGGGGCTCGGGATCACCCGGCGGCGGCTGGCCCTCCTCCTGCTGCGCTGAGCCGGGAGCCGCTGCGTACGCTGATGACGTGGCCCAGCTGCGCGTGGCGCTCGCCCAGGCGAACCCGACCGTGGGCGACCTGGACGGCAACGCTGCGCAGGTGCTCGCCCTGGTCAAGGAGGCCGCCGCCGAGGGCGCCCACCTCGTCGCGTTCCCGGAGATGTTCCTGACCGGATACCCGGTCGAGGACCTGGCCCTGCGGCCGTCCTTCGTCGAGGCCAGCCGCAGCACCCTCGACGCGCTCGCCGGAACGCTCGCGGGCGAGGGGCTCGGCGACCTGGCCGTCGTGCTCGGCTTCCTGGACCGCAGCCCCGCGCCGGTGGAGCAGCTCGGCCGGCCGGCCGGCAGCCCGCAGAACGCGGCGGCGGTCCTGTACCGGGGCTCGGTGGTGGCCCGGTACGCCAAGCACCACCTGCCCAACTACGGGGTCTTCGACGAGTACCGCTACTTCGTGCCGGGCACCCGGACCTGTGTCGTCCGGGTGCACGGGGTCGACGTCGCCGTGGCGATCTGCGAGGACCTGTGGCAGGACGGCGGTCCGGTCGCGGCCACCCGCGCCGCCGGCGCAGGCCTGTTGCTGGTCGTCAACGGGTCGCCGTACGAGCTGGCCAAGGACGACGTCCGGCTGGACCTGTGCCGGCGCCGGGCCGCCGAGGCCGGCTGCACGCTCGCGTACCTGAACATGGTCGGCGGGCAGGACGAGCTGGTGTTCGACGGCGACTCCCTCGTGGTGACCGCCGACGGGCAGCTGCTGCACCGGGCCGAGCAGTTCGCCGAGCAGCTCGTCGTCGTCGACCTGGACCTGCCGGCCGCCGACAGGTCCCGCCCGGTCGACGCGACGGTCGGCGCGGGCGTGCTCGCGGCCTACCCCGCGCGCGAGCGCGTGCTCGCGCCACGCCTGGACGACGACGCCGAGGTGTACGCCGCCGTGACGCTGGCGCTGCGGGACTACGTCCGAAAGAACGGCTTCGCCTCGGTCGTGCTGGGCCTGTCCGGCGGCATCGACTCCGCCCTCGTCGCGGCCATCGCCTGCGACGCGCTCGGCCCCGACCAGGTCTTCGGCGTGAGCATGCCCAGCGCGTACTCGTCGCAGCACTCGCGCGAGGACGCCGCCGACCTGGCCGCTCGGACCGGCTGCCACTTCCGTACAGTCCCGATCGTCGCGATGGTCGACGCCTTCCAGTCCGAGCTGGCCCTGTCGGGGCTGGCCGCGGAGAACCTGCAGGCGCGGGTCCGCGGTACCACGCTGATGGCGCTGTCGAACGCCGAGGGCCACCTCGTGCTCGCCACCGGCAACAAGAGCGAGCTGGCCGTCGGGTACTCGACCATCTACGGCGACGCGGTGGGCGGGTTCGCCCCGATCAAGGACGTCGCCAAGACCCTCGTCTGGCGCCTGGCGAGCTGGCGCAACGACGAGGCGGTCCGCCGCGGGCAGGTCCCACCGGTCCCGCCCAACAGCATCGCCAAGCCGCCGTCGGCCGAGCTGCGTCCCGGACAGCTCGACACCGACTCGCTGCCGGACTACGCGCTGCTGGACGACGTCCTCGACGACTACGTCGAGCAGGACCGCGGCGCCCGGCAGCTCGTCGCGGTCGGCTTCGACCCGGCCCTGGTCGAGCGGGTGCTGCGGCTGGTCGACACCGCGGAGTTCAAGCGGCGTCAGTACCCTCCCGGGCCGAAGATCTCGTTCAAGGCCTTCGGCCGGGACCGCCGCCTGCCCATCACCAACCGCTGGCGCGAGTCCCCGCCAGCCCCACCCCCGCCAGCCCCACCCCCGTGATCATGAGAGATGTACACGGATCCGTGTCCGGATCGTGTACATCTCTCATGATCGACGGGGCTCGGCTCATGATCGACGGGGCTCGGCGGGGGCGGCGATGCCGGAGAGCACCATGTCGACCAGGGCCGCGGACACCTCGGGGCCGGGCGCACCGTTCGCCGCCTGGACCATGTTGAGGTAGAGCATCGGCGCGGTCACCAGCGAGACGGCCAGCGCGACGTCCAGGTCGGCACGCAGCTCCCCGGACTCGATGCCGGCCCGCAGGGCCGCGGCCACCCGCTCGCGACGCGGCCGGATCACCTGGTCGAAGTACAGCGTGAACAGCTCCGGCGAGCGGCTCGCGTGCGAGAGCATCCGCGGCATGATCCGTCCGCTCAGCGTCTCCGGGCTCTTGCACCGCACCTGCTCGAGCATCTCGACCAGCTGCCCGCGCACCGTCGGGTGCTCGGCGACCAGCGGCGGCATCTCCTCGGCCAGCCGGGCGAGCGCCTCCTCGACCAGCGCTTCCTTGCTCGGCCAGCGCCGGTAGATGGTCGCCTTGCCCACGCCGGCCTTGACGGCGACCGACTCCACCGACAGCCCGGTCAGGCCGTGCTCGGCGATCAGCTCGAGCGTGGCCTCGACGATCGCGGTGTCCGCCTCGGCGCTGCGCGGCCGGCCCCGCCGCGGGCCGGCGTCGGCACGGCCGGCCGGCGACTCCTCAGGCTGCGGGACGGGAAGGCCGGTCAGCGTGGTCACGGGGTCTCCGGGACGACCGAGGCCTCCGCGTCGGCCTCCGCCTCCTGGCGGGCCGGGCTCCGCGGCGCGTCGCCGGACGGAGCCGCACCGGGCGCCTGAGCCACCGTGATCTGCGGCAGCAGGAACCCCACGACACCTGCCGCGATCAGGATCACCACCGTGGAGATGGCCGTCGTGAAGTGCGATGCGGACAGGAACGCCTCGTACGCCCCGGCCCGCACCTTGGCCAGGGCCGAGACGGGGGCTCCCGCGGCCTGCGCGTGCTGCAGGACCAGCTGGGTGAGCTGCACCGACGAGGACGCGGTCGCGCGGGCGCCGGCCGGCAGCGGCGACAGCGCGTCCGCCGCCGCGCTGGCGTACCGGGTGGCCAGGATCGTGCCGATGACCGCCACGCCGAAGGCGCCGAACACCTGGCGCACGGTGTTCTGGACCGCCGAGCCGGCACCCACCCGCGCCAGCGGCAGCACGTTCTGCATGACCGTCGACGCCGGCGCGATGACGTTGCCCATCCCGAAGCCGAACAGGAAGAAGATCCCGATGATCGCCCAGGGGCTGGTCCCCATGTCGATCTTCGTCAGCAGGAACAGCGCGACGCCGACGAGGACCAGGCCCGTGGTCATCACCATCCGGTAGCCGAACCTGGCGACCATGGTCGCGCTGCGCGGCGCGGCGAGCAGCTGCCCGACCGCGAACGGCACGAAGAACAGACCCGCCGTCAGCGTGCTGTAGCCGCGCAGCGTCTGCAGGTAGAACGGCAGCGTGAACGTCACCCCGGAGAGGGCGAAGAACGCCAGGCTGACCGCCGTGATGCTGACCGCGTACCCCCGGTTGGTGAACAGCGACACGTCGAACGACTTGTGGTCGCTGCGCAACTCGTACACGACGAAGATGGCGAGCACGACGACGCCGAACGCGATCGGGACGAGCACCGAGGTCGCGGTCCAGCTGAGCGTCTCCGAGGCGTGGATGATGCCGTAGACCAAGGAGACCAGCCCCACGAACGAGATGACCAGGCCGGCGATGTCCAGCCGCTGCGGGTGCGGGTTGAGCGTCTCGGGGACGATCCGCCAGATCCCCACCAGGCCGACGGCCACGATCGGCACGTTGATCAGGAAGACCGATCCCCAGTCGTTGCCGGTCAGCCAGTTGGTCCAGTTCGGGTACTGCAGCAGCAGGCCGCCCAGCACCGGGCCCAGCGCCACCGCGCCACCGACGGCCGCGGCCCACAGCCCGATCGCCCGGCCACGCTCGTGCCGCGGGAAGACCACGGTGATGATCGCCAGCGTCACCGGCAGCACCGCGGCGCCACCGATGCCCATGACCGCGCGGAACGCGATCAGCATCCCGGCGCTGGCGGAGAACGCGCAGATGGCCGAGGCGATCCCGAAGATGGTCAGGCCGATCATCAGGATCCGCTTGCGGCCGTACTTGTCGCCGAGGACGCCCCAGGTGAACAGCAGCGCCGCGAAGACCAGGACGTAGGCGTCCACCGCCCAGATCAGCTCGCTCTGGCTGGCCCCGAGGTCCCGCTGGATGGTCGGCAGCGCGATGTTCAGCACGGTGTTGTCGAGGACGACCACGAGGAGGCTGACCACGAGCACCCGCAGGATGGCCCAGCGTCGGGGGTGGCCTTCGTCCGTGGGCACGAAGACGGCCCACTTGCTGCCGCTGAGAGTGGTGGCCTCGGGATCGTGGTGCGCGTGCTCGGTCACGGTGGGGCTCCATCCGGCAAACGGAACGGTCTCGTATCGGAAGTCGATCCGCACGCTAGCCCAGCCAGATCCGATACGCAACCGTTCCGTTTCGCCGGAGCCGTCGGCGTGGCCTGCTCGCCAGCCGCCCGTCGGGCATGCGATCCTGATCGCCTCCGTACGGGGACCCCGCCTGGGGCCTCGAGATGGGAGTACCCGAGATGAACGACGTGCGCCCGGCGCAGGCTCCGCAGCCGCCCGCCGCGCCCCAGCCCCAACCCCAGCCCCAGCCGCTCTTCGGCGGCACGTCCGCCCGCCGGCTGACCATCCGCGACCTCGCCGCCGCCAAGTCGCGCAGCGAGCGCTGGCCCATGCTCACGGCGTACGACCAGTACGCCGCCGGCCTGTTCGACGCAGCCGGCATCCCGGTCCTGCTCGTGGGCGATTCGGCGGCCAACAACGTGCTCGGCTACGAGAACACGGTGCCGGTCACGGTGGACGAGCTCGTGCCGTTCGTCCGGGCCGTGGTCGGCAGCACCCGCCGCGCGCTGGTCGTGGCCGACTTCCCGTTCGGCTCGTACGAGGCGTCGCCGCAGCAGGCGCTCGAGACCGGGGTGCGGTTCCTGAAAGAAGGCGGCGCGCAGGCGGTCAAGCTCGAGGGCGGCAGGCGCGTGGTCCCCCAGGTCGAGGCGCTGGTCTCCGCGGGGATCCCGGTGATGGGGCACCTCGGCCTGACGCCGCAGTCGGTGAACACCCTCGGCGGCTACCGGGTGCAGGGCCGTGGCGAGGCCGGGGAGCAGCTGCTGCGCGACGCCAAGGAGCTGGAGCACGCGGGAGCGTTCGCCGTGGTGCTCGAGGTGGTGCCGGCCGACCTGGCCCGGCGCGTCACAGAGTCGCTGACCATCCCGACGATCGGGATCGGCGCGGGCAACGGCACCGACGCCCAGGTGCTGGTCTGGCAGGACCTGCTCGGGCTCAACCCCACGGCTCCGCGGTTCGTCCGGCCGTACGCCGACCTGCGCTCGGTGATGACGGGGGCCGTGCAGGCGTGGGCGGCGGACGTGGTGTCCGGCAGCTTCCCCGACGAGGAGCACTCGTTCAGCTGAGCTGGCGCTCCAGCAGGTCCCTGGCCTGCACCAGGGACGGCCCGTACCAGGTGAGGTGCCGCCCGGACACCAGCGCGACCCGCCTTCCCTCGAAGGCCTCCGGGCCGTCCTCGGCGGAGAAGGCGTACGGCTCGTCCGGGAGCACCACCAGGTCGGGGTCCTTCGCCGCGATCTCCGCGAGGGTGACCTTCGGGTAGCGCTCGGCGGCGCCGGCGAAGACGTTCGCGTAGCCCAGGTGGCGCAGCACGTCGCCGGTGAACGTCCCGGTCCCGACCACCATCCACGGGCGGCGCCAGATGGGGACGGCCACGGTGCCGACCGCCGGGCTGCCGTCCTCGGTGTTCGACCACACCTTGCGCGCGTCGTCCAGCCACGTGGGCTGGTCGAGCCCGCACGCGGCGAGCATCCGCGCCAACGAACCGAACGCCTGCGCGAGCGTCCGGGGCGCCGTCACCCAGACCGCCAGCCCGGCCGCCCGCAGCGCCGCGATGTCCGCGGCCCGGTTCTCCTCCTCGTTGGCGAGCACGAGGTCCGGGGCGAGCGCGACGACGTCGGCCACGCGCGGGTTCTTGATCCCGCCGACCCGCGGCACGTCCAGGTCCGCCGGGTGCGTGCACCAGTCGGTCGCGCCGACCAGCAACCTGGCCGCCGTGGCCGCGACCGACTCGGTCAAGGACGGCACCAGCGACACGACCCGGCCGACCTGCGCGGCGGCCACCGGCGACGGAGTGCCGAGGTCGTCGACGGGCGCGCCCTGGTCCCTGCCCCGGGTCACGGCCCCTCACCCACGTCCGTGACGCGCAGGCCGGCGTGCGCCTTGTACCGGCGGTTGACCGAGATCAGGTTGGCGGTGAGCGCCTCCAGCTGGTGCGCGTTGCGCAACCGGCCGGCGTACACCCCGCGCATCCCGGGGATGCGGTCGGCGAGCGCCTGGACGAGGTCGGTGGCCGAACGGTCGTCGCCGACGACCAGCACGTCGGTGTCGACGCGCTCGATCTGCGGGTCGTTCAGCAGCACCGCGCTCACGTGGTGGAACGCGCCGACCACTGTGGACGCCGGCAGCAGCCGGGCCGCCTGCTGCGCGGCCGAGCCTTCCGGCACGGCGAGCGCGAACGCACCCTGCTGGTCGAAGCCCAGCGGGTTGACGCAGTCGACCACGACCTTGCCCGCGAGCTCGCCGACCAAGGCGGCGAGCAGGTCGCCGTGTCCCTCCCACGGCACCGCGACGACGACGACGTCCCCGGTCCTCGCGCAGGTGGCGTTGTCGGCTCCGGTGACGCCCTGGCCGACCTCGGCCGCGGCTGCCCGGGCGCGTTCGCCGCTGCGCGAACCGATGACGACGCGCAGCCCCGAGGCGGCGAGCCGGAACGCCAGGCCGCGGCCCTGAGGCCCGGTGCCGCCGAGGACTCCGAGCGTCACGGCGTCGAGCTCGCCGGCCGGACCGGGGACGGCTGCGGGAACGGTCATGTGGCGGATCCTCTCAACCCGGCAGCCGTGCGGCACGATGAGGGGTCATGGACTCGGCCCGGGTCGCCGCGCTGCGGGACCTGCTCGCCTCGACCGGATGGGTCGAGCGGACCCGGACGTTCGCCGGCACGATGCGCCGCTCGACGCGGACACCCGGCGGCTTGCTCCTGGTCGGCACTCCGCAGGAGGAGCCCTGGCACCTGGCCGCGCACCTCGACGACGAGTCGCGGTGGTCCGGCGTCGTCGAGATCTCCCCGACCCTGGTCCGCTGGGCGGTACCGGAGGGAGCACCGCCGCACCTGTCGGTCACCCTGGAGCGGCTCGAACAGGCCGGGCGCGGCGAGACGGTCCTGGTCGTGGCCGAGGAGGCGGCGCCCGACCGGCTGCTCGAACGAGCCTGGGACGCGCGCAAGCACGGGGCCACCGTCCTGTCTCTCGACGGCGGCGACAGCCAGCTCGCCGAGGTAGCGCACGAGTCGCTGACCGTGTCCAGTACCGATCTGGTCGTCCCCGAGCTGTCGTTCGACTCCGTGCAGCACCTCGTCAGCGTGGCGGCCGGCGAGGTCGGGCGCGACGACGGCCGTGGTGCCCCGCGCGCCGGCTTCCGCAGCCGTCTGGCCAAGGCGCTGGACTCCATCAGCGGCAGCCCCGGCCGCGGCTGAAACGGTTGGCGCGGGGCCGCTCGGCCCGAACATGATGAGCCCTCGTGGGTCGACGACTGGCTGAGATGTTCGCGCGGATGCGGTTGGACACCCGCCCCTGGCGCACCTCGCGGGACTTCCGTCTCCTGTTCGTCGGCGGATCGGTGAGCCGCATCGGCTCGATGGTGACCTACGTCTGCCTGCCGTTCCAGATCAAAGAGCTGACCGGGTCGTTCGTGCTCGTCGGCGTGCTGGGGGCCGTGGAGCTCGTCCCGCTGGTCGTGTTCGGCCTGTACGGCGGTGCGCTCGCCGACTCCGTCGACCGCCGCCGGATGGTCCTGCTCACCGAGGCCGCGTTCCTGGTGTTGTCGGCGGGGCTGATGGTGAACGCGTTGCTCCCGCGGCCCAGCCTGTGGCCCATCTACGTGTTCGCGTTCGTCGCGGCGGCGCTCGACGGTCTGCAGCGCCCGTCGCTGGACGCGCTGCTGCCGCGGATCGTCGCGCACGACCAGCTGGGCGCGGCCGCCGCCCTGACCGGGTTGAGCATGAGCCTGGCGACGATGGCCGGACCCGCGCTCGGCGGGGTGCTGATCGCGGTCGTCGGCGTCTGGGCCGGGTACGCCGTCGACGTCGTCACGTTCGCGGGGTCGATGGTCGCGCTGCTCATGATGCGGGCGGTGCCGCCACCGCGCGGCGCGGACCGGCCGAGCCTGCGCGGGATCGCCGAGGGCCTCGGCTACGCCTGGTC
Organism: uncultured Actinomycetota bacterium; assembly: GCA_963849365.1. GTDB lineage: Bacteria > Actinomycetota > Actinomycetes > Prado026 > Prado026 > CAVQCJ01. The sequence goes on along the minus strand of CAWKHA010000003.1, from coordinate 251,321 downwards.
GCGCAAGGACCTGCTCGGCACCTACCTTGTCGACCTGTCCGCGATGTTCTTCGCGTTCCCGTACGCCCTCTTCCCGTTCGTGGCGGACGCGCTGCACGCCGACTGGGCGCTGGGACTGCTCTACTCCGCCGGGTTCCTGGGTGGCGCCCTCGCCACCGCCACCAGCGGGTGGACGCGGCGCATCCACCATCACGGTCGCGCCATCGTGTACGCGTCGGCGGTCTGGGGGGCCGCGATCGCGCTGTTCGGGCTCGCGCACGACATCTGGGCGGCGCTGGCGATGCTCGCGGTCGCCGGCGCCGGCGACATGGTGAGCGGGATCTTCCGCCAGCTCATGTGGAACCAGACGATCCCGGACGAGATACGTGGACGCATGGCCGGGACGGAGCTGCTTTCGTACTCGCTCGGGCCGCAGCTCGGACAGGTACGGTCCAGCCTCGTCGCGCAGTGGACGACGTTGCGCGTGTCCATCGTCAGCGGTGGGATCGCGTGCGTTGCGGGTGCTTTCGTCCTCGCGCTCGCACTGCCGTCGCTGTGGACGTACGACGAGCGGACGGACGAGAACGCGGCGCGCGAACGCTCTGTCCGGGCCCGTGCGGCCGCCGATGACGGCGTCGTCGCACGGGACACGAACGCGATCTGAACGTCACGGGACGTGCGCATCGCGCGATGTTCTGACACGCTCATCGTCAACATGTCCGGCGCGCACGCCGGACCCGCCCCCGAGAGGCACGCACCCTGCCTCTCACAGACCGGTTCCACTCCGTCTAGAAGACAGCTGGAGGTACGGGCGTGAGCGACACGACAGCCCGCAAGACTGCGAAGAAAGCCGTGCCCGCGAGGAAAGCCGCGGCACGCAAGACCACCGTGAAGAAAGCCGCACCAGCCCGCAAGACCACGGCACGCAAGACCACTGCGAAGAAGGCGGCGCCGGCCCGCAAGACCACCGCGCGCAAGACGACCGCGCGCAAGACGACCGCCCGCAAGACCACGGCGCGCAAGGCTCCCGCCCGCAAGGTCGCGACCAAGAAGGCCGCGCCCGCCCGCAAGACCGCGGCGAAGAAGACCACCGCGCGCAAGACGACGGCCCGCAAGACCACCGCGCGCAAGACTCACGGCCCGCAAGACCACGGCGCGCAAGACCACCGCGCGCAAGGCTCCGGCCCGCAAGACCACCGCGCGCAAGACGACGGCGCGCAAGGCTCCGGCCCGCAAGACCACCGCGCGCAAGACGACCGCTCGCAAGACGACCGCCCGCAAGACGACCGCGCGCAAGGCTCCCGCCCGCAAGACCACGGCGAAGAAGACCGTCGCGCGCAAGACCACGGCCCGCAAGGCTCCGGCCCGCAAGACCGCCGCCCGCAAGACGACGGCGCGCAAGACCACCGCTCGCAAGACCACGGCCAGGAAGACCACCGCGCGCCGGGCACCGGCTCGCCGCGCGGCCAAGAAGGCCTGACCGCCCGGGGCGGTGCGTCGCCCCTGCCCACGGGAGCCCCCGGCTGTTCCGGTCGGGGGCTCCCGCACGTCCCGGGCACGGCAGGTCGCGCCGCGCAGTTCGTAGACTGCCCACATGTCTGTCCTCGTGCCCGGCGTGATCAGCCCGCAGCGCGCGGTGCCCGGGTCGATCCCGCGGCCGGAGTACGTCGGCCGCAGGTCGCCCGAGCGGTACTCCGGTCCCGAGGTCAAGGACGCCGACACGATCGCGCGGATGCGCGTCGCCGGGCACATCGCGGCACAGGCCCTGGAAGAGGTCGGGCGGAACGTCCGTCCCGGCGTGACGACCGACGAGCTCGACCGCGTGGGGCACGCCTTCCTCGTCGAGCACGACGCCTACCCGAGCACCCTGGGGTACAAGGGCTTCCCCAAGTCGCTGTGCACCAGCCTCAACGAAGTCATCTGTCACGGCATCCCCGACAGCACCGTGGTCAACGAGGGTGACATCGTCAACATCGACATCACGGCTTACATCGGTGGAGTGCACGGCGACACCAACGCCACCTTCCTCGCCGGCGCCGTCGACGAGGAGTCCCGGCTGCTGGTCGAGCGGACGCGCGAGGCGACGATGCGTGCGATCAGGGCCGTCGCTCCCGGGCGCGCCATCAACGTCGTCGGCCGGGTCATCGAGTCGTACGCACGCCGCTTCGGCTACGGGGTGGTCCGCGACTTCACCGGCCACGGGATCGGTACGGCCTTCCACTCCGGCCTGGTGGTGCCGCACTACGACGACCCGCGGGCGACCACGGTGATGGAACCGGGGATGACCTTCACCATCGAGCCGATGCTCACCCTGGGCAGCTACGACTACGACGTCTGGGACGACGGCTGGACCGTCGTGACCGCCGACCGCCGGCGGAGCGCGCAGTTCGAGCACACCGTCCTGGTCACCGCCGAGGGTGCGGAGATCCTCACGCTGCCCTGACCAGCGAAGACTCCCCTAGCCTGGGGTGATGAACACGGACTGGCCGGCCGAGGTCCGCACCCTCGCCGTCGACGTGGGTGGCAGTGGCTTCAAAGCAGCCGTGCTCGACGCGCAAGGGGCGATGCTCACCGAGCGCGCCCGCATGGACACCCCCTATCCGTGCCCGCCGCAGACCTTCGTGACAGCGATCGGCGGGCTCGTCGAGCAGCTGACCGTGGCGTACCACCGGGTCTCGGTGGGTTTCCCGGGCCTGGTCAGGCACGGCCGGGTCTACAACATCCCGTCGCTGTCGCGGCGCGAGTACGGGGGCCCGTCCGACCCCGAGCTGACCGCCGCCTGGACCGGATTCGACCTCGGGTCGGCCTTGACCGCCTCGTTCCAGGCGCCGGTCAAGGTGGCCAACGACGCCGACGTCCAGGGCTGCGCTGTCGCGCAGGGCGACGGGTTCGAGTTCGTGGTCACGCTCGGGACGGGGGTCGGCACGGCGCTGTTCTCGCACGGAGTGCTGCTGACGCACCTGGAGCTGGGGCACGCGCAGTTCCGCAAGGGCGAGACCTTCGAGGACCAGCTCGGCAACATGGCCCGCAAGGAGGTCGGGAACGAGCGCTGGACTTCGCGCCTGCTCAGGGCGCTCGAGGCCTACGACAAGTTCCTGTTCTACGACCACGTCTACCTGGGCGGGGGGAACTCCAAGCACCTCAGGGCCGAGGAGCTGCCGCCCAAGGCGACCATCGTCCCCAACACGGCCGGGATCCTCGGCGGCGTCCGGCTGTGGGACATGGACCTGCACGTGTGAGCCGCGCGGGCCGGTGGATATTCGTACGGGATTCAACTATCATGCGGGCATGACCGCCCGGACGACGACAGACGTGCGCTGGCTCAGCGCCGAGGAACAGTCCTCCTGGCGCGCCTGGATCTCGGCCAACGTGCTGCTCCAGGAGCGGCTCGAACGGGACCTGAAGGCGCAGCACGGCCTGAGCATGGCCGAGTACGAAGTGATGGTCCGCCTGTCCGAGGCACCCGAGCACCGGCTGCGGATGAGCGAGCTCGCGGGCCGCACGCTGGCCTCCAAGAGCCGGCTCTCGCACCAGATCTCGCGCATGGAGCAGGCCGGACTCGTCCGTCGTCAGGGCTGCGCCGAAGACCGCCGCGGCGCGTTCGCGGTCCTGACCGACACCGGGTGGGAGGCGCTGGTCGCCGCAGCACCGGACCACGTGGCATCGGTCCGCGCCTGGCTGGTCGACCTGCTCACCCCCGAGGAGTTCGCCCAGCTCGGCACCCTGTCCGCCCGCGTCGCCGACCGGCTCAGGTCGGGCTGTCCCGCCGAAGAGAGCTGACCAGCAGGACGCCCAGCAGTGCGTAGCCGAGGAACACCCAGACGTTGGTGACCAGGAACCGGTCCGTGCCCGAGAGGGTGCCCGCCTGCTGCGCGGCGTCCAGCCACTTCGGGTTGAGGACGGCGGTCGCGGCGACCGCGACCGCGCCGACCGCGGCCGCCGGACGGCTCCACGTCCACAGCTCGACGGTGGCGAAAGCGAGCACGACCACCCACGCCCAGTGGTGGTCCCACGAGATCGGCGAGCACAGCAGACCCGCCAGGGCGACCATGGCCAGCGGCACCAGCCGGTGGCCCAGCGCGATCGAGCGCCGGACCACGACCACCGTGACCAGCACGACCAGCGCGGCCAGCAGCAGCCAGGCGACGCGCGTCGCGGCGCCGTCCCCCCAGAAACGTTCCAGGACGGCGTACGTCGACAGGTTGCCGACGTACGCAGGCGGGCCGATGCGCGCCGGGTCGCGCAAGGCGTGGAACCAGTAGTACGCGGACTCGTGCGGCAGCGCGACCCACGCCACCGCGGTCAACAGCGCGAACGTGACGAGCACGCGGGCCATCGAGCGCCAGTCCCGGCGCAGGCCGAGCAGGAGCAGGAAGACCAGCGGCGTCAGCTTCACCGCGGCCAGCAGCCCGGTCAGAACCCCGCGAAAGCGCGCCGGCACCACGAGCATGTCGACGCTCACCGCCGCCACCAGCAGCAGGTCGACCTGCCCGTAGTTCAGCGCCGACCACACCGGCTCGAGGAACAGCGCTCCGCCGGCCACTGCCGCGGCCAGGGCCAGCGTCGGCCGGCCGCCGGACAGTGGCTGCAGGCAGGCCCAGCAGGTGACCAGCAGCGCCAGCCCGCTGAGCACCAGGAGGCTGGTGGCGGCGGCCGGGAACGGCAGCCAGGCCAGCGGGGCGAGCACGAAGATGGCGACCGGCGGGTAGGTGAAGGGGAGCCCGACCTCGGTGACGTTGATGTCGTACAGCGGCCGCCCGTCGAAGAACTGGTGCACGGAGTCGCGGTAGACGCGCAGGTCCAACCAGCCGAGCACGTCGGCCCGCCTGATCTGGACGACGACCATCAGCGTCCACAGCACAGCCGCGAGGACCCAGAGCAGCCGGCCAGCGGTCCGCGACCCGAGGACCGGAGCGAGGATCGCGACGGCTGCCGGCGGCGAGGCGGTGGAGCCGGGCACGCGACGACCTCCTCCGAACCGGGAGCGGGTGCCCGCGCAGCCGCACCCGGGGCGGCCAGGCTACCGGCGGGACGCGATTCAGCCGGTGAGCTCGTCCAGCGGGACGGACGGGTCGGCCAGGCGGTCCGGGTCGACCTTCGCGCCGGAACGCACGAGGCTCTGGATGCCGTCGGTCACGTCCCAGACGTTCACGTTCATGCCGGCCAGCACGCGGCCGTCGTGCACCCAGAAGGCCACGAACTCGCGGGCGGCCACGTCGCCGCGGTAGACGACCTGGTCGTAGCCGTCCGGCCCGACGGCGCCGGAGTACTCCATCCCCAGGTCGTACTGGTCGGTGAAGAAGTACGGCACCCGGTCGAAAGCCACGTCCTGTCCCAGCATCGACCGCGCGGCCGCCGGTCCGCCGTGCAACGCGTTGGCCCAGTGCTCCACACGCAGCCGGCGCCCGAGCAACGGGTTGTACGCGTTGGCCACGTCGCCGGCCGCGTACACGTCTGGGTTCGAGGTGCGCAGGTCCGCGCCGGCCAGGATCCCGTTGTCGACCTCGAGCCCCGCCTGCTCGGCCAGCTCGGTGTTCGGGCGGATCCCGACGCCGACCACGACCAGGTCGGCCGGCACGGTGTCGCCGCCGTCGGTGACCACGCCGGTCACGTGACCGCCGGTACCGGTCAGCTCACGGACGCCCGTGCCGAGGCGAAGGTCCACCCCGTGCTCGCGGTGCAGTGCGGCGAACACCGCGCCGAGCTCGTCGCCCAGCGCGGCCCGCAACGGGACCGGCTGCGGCTCCACGACCGCCACGTCGTTCCCGTAGCCGCGGGCGGCGGACGTCACCTCCAGACCGATCCAGCCCGCCCCGACCACGACGACCCGGCGACCGCCGTCGGCCAGAGCCGCACGCAGCCGGTCGGCGTCCTCGATCATGCGCAGGTAGAGCACGCCGTCGAGGTCGGCCCCGGCGACGGCGAGCCGGCGCGGGGACGACCCGGTGGTCAGCAGGAGCTTGTCGTAGCCGAGCCGCTCTCCGCCGGCCAGCTCCACCTGGCGGGCGGCGGCGTCCAGCCCGACGGCAGTCGTGGCCAGGCGCAGGTCGACGTCGTGCTCGCCGTACCAGGTCTCGTCGTGCACGAAGGCCGACGAGCGCTCGGCGGACCCGTTCAGATAGCCCTTGGACAGCGGCGGGCGCTCGTACGGCCGCTCGGACTCGGCGGACACGATCACGAGACGCCCGTCGTACCCCTCCTCGCGCAGCGTCTGCGCGGCCTTGGCCGCCGCCAGCCCGCCTCCGACGATCACGAACGTCTGGCCCTGGCTCACGTCCGGCCTCCCTGCTGCGGACCCTCGTGATTGTCACCCTAACCATGCATGCTGCGGCCATGACGATCTCGCTGAGCGGTCTGCGCACCGCCATCTACCCGGCCCCCGACCTGGACGCCGACAAGACCTGGTGGACCCAGGTCCTGGGGGTCGAGCCGTACTTCGACCAGCCGTACTACGTCGGCTTCGCGGTCGGTGGGTACGAGCTCGGGCTGCTGCCCGACGCCGATCCCGGCGACGGGGCCCTGGTCTACTGGGGCGTCGACGACGTGGACGACGCGGTCGCCTCCGCGGTGGCGGCGGGGGCGATGGTGCACACACCGGCTGCGGAGGTCGGCGAGGGCATCGTGACGGCCACCGTGCGCACCCCGAGCGGGGCGATCCTGGGCCTGATCTTCAACCCGCACTTCGGCGCCGCGACCGGCTGACGCGCCCGGTCGTGACCTTGGACCCTGACGTCCTGGTGGCCGGCACCCGAGCATGGGAGTGGCCGGGAGGTGAAGGTCATGACGACGACGCCCACGCTCGCCCACCACCGGGCGGCCGCCGCCGGGACAGCCGAGTCGCTGCGACCCGCGGAGGTGGTCGCATCCTTCGACGGCCCGGTCGGCGCCTACGTGCACGTGCCGTTCTGCGAGTACATCTGCCCGTTCTGCCCGTACAACAAGGTGCTCGCCGAGGAGGACCTGGCCCGCCGGTACTTCGCGGCGCTCCACCACGAGATCGACTGGTACGTGGCGGAGGTCGGCGACACTCACCGCGGCGCGTTCACCTCGCTGTACATCGGGGGCGGCACGCCGACGCTCTACCCCGACGAGCTGGCCGAGGTGGTCCGGCGGGTCCCGGTGTCGGGTGAGCGAGCGGTGGAGGTCCTGCCGACGCACGGCACCGCGGACCGGCTGGACCGCCTGGCCGGCATGGGGATCACGTCCGTGAGCATCGGCGCCCAGTCGTTCCATGACGGCGTGCTCCGGCAGCTCCGCCGGCCGCACGACGCCGCGGCCAGCCTGGCTGCGGTCCAGAACGCGCTCGGCCGGTTCGGCTGCGTGGACGTCGACCTGATCGTCGACGTGGCGTGGGAGGACGAGGACGCCTTCCCGGGCGCGTTCCTGGACGACGTGCGCACCTGTCTCGAGCTCGGCGTGGACCAGGTGTCCACGTACCCGCTGATGCGCTTCGGCTACACGCCGTTCGGTTCGGCCCGGCACGACCGCCGCCGCGAGCACGCGGTGCTCGGGCAGGCGACGGAGCTCGCCCGCTCGATGGGGTACGAGCGCCGCTCGGTCTGGACGTTCAACCGTCGAGGGTCCGCGCGGTACACGTCGATCACGCGGCGTCGCTTCCTCGGGATGGGCGCCGGCAGCTCCTCGTTCGCCGGGCGCGACTTCTACGTCAACCACTTCGGGGTCGCCGCCTACGCCGACGCGGTCGAGCAGGACCGGCTACCGGTCGCCCGGTGGCTGCACCTGGGCGCGTTGGGGTGGCGCGGCGTACGACGCGTTCTGGCAGGCCTACGCGGGCGGTGTCGACCGGAGCGCCCTGATGCAGTCCTACGGCCCTGCCGTGGTGGCGGTGGCTCGGGCCGCGCTTTCGCCGCTCGCACTCGCCGGCCTGGTGCGCGGGGTCCCGGGCGGCTACCGGCTCACGCCGCGCGGCTTCGACGCCTACCACGACCTGGAGCGATGGGTGACGTACCAGCTCATCGAGCCGTTGTGGGCCGAGATGCTGACCGAGCACGAAGCGCCGGCCGGCACCCCCGACGCGTGCCCCCTGTGGGCGGCGCCGGAGCGGGCGCGCCGAGGGCGGGCCTGGTCGCTGACCCGTCGAGCCTTCGAGCGTTAGCCGTGACCGCGCGCCCGACCCGTCAGCCGGCCCGGCTGAGCGACCGATGGTGGACGCTGGTCGCACCCGGCTACGACCCGTCGGTCGCGCTCGTGGGATGGCACCGGTGGCAGGACGAGCTCGTCGCGTGACATCACCTCCGGTCGCGTGCTCGAGGTCGGTTGCGGACCCGCACACCTGGCCCGTTCGCTGCTGGCACGCGGAGTCGACTACGTCGGTGTGGACCGGAACGCCGCCATGCTGTCCAGGGCCGACCGGCGCGTCACGTCGTCGCCCAGGCGGGGCCTGGTCGTCCGTGCCGACGTCACCGCGCTCCCGTTCCGCAGTGAGAGTTTCGACATCGTCGTGGCCAGCGCCGTACTCGGCCTGCTCGATGTCCCGTCCCGGCGCGCCGCGCTGCTGGAGATGGCTCGCGTCGCGTGCGGCGAGGTCAGGCTGCTCGAGCCGGTCCGCCGTCCCGATGCACCGACCCGGGCCGCGCGCTCCCGCGCGATCGCGCTGGTACGGGAACGCCCCCTCGATCTCGCGGAGCTCACGGAGGCCGGACTCGAACCGGAGGTGCGCGGCCCCGCGCACCTGGCCGGTGTGTACTCCGTGGTGCGTGCGACCAAGGCGACCGCTCGCTGGGCCTGACGCGGCATCCGAGGGCAAGGACCGAAGAGGAGTGCGCTGCGGCAGGTCCTTCGCGGGCACGGGTGCCCCGACGACCGCCAGAGCGGCGTCAGTCCGACCGACACCCCTCCAACCCCTGACGGCCTAGTCGGTAGACGGGCCGCACCGACACCCGAACGGCCCACATTCCGGCCGGCGCTTCCGGACGATCACGGCAGACCGATCGTCCGACCCGGCGAGGGCGCGTCGCACGCGTTGAAACCGCGCCGGCCTGCATCCCGACGGGCGCGCCAGTCTCGCCAGTTCCCCTGGGATTACGCCCGCATTCACGCCTGTCCGCTCGGATGGGCCTCCGCGTGCCCACCGGTCGTCGGACTCGGCAAGCTACGACGCCGGCGAACAGATACGGACATGGAGGATCACGATGAAGCAGATCCTGTTGGCGACAGACGGCTCTGCGTCCGCGGAGAACGCAGCGGACAAGGCGGCGGAGCTCGCCGCCGCCCTGGGTGCGGAGGTCGTCGTACTGCACCAGCGCGGCCACTCGGTCGAGGGGCGTGTCCTGGACAACCAGGAAGCCCTCGCGGTCGCCCAAGGAGTTGTCGACGCTGCCGCTGCCCGGCTGCGGTCGGGCGGTGCAGCCGAGGTGCAGACCCGAGTGGAGCAGGGGGTAGTGGGGCACGAGGCGCAGACCGTGCTGGACGTCGCGTCGGAGCTGGGGGCGGACCTGATCGTGATGGGATCGCGCGGGCGTGGCAGCATGTCCGGACTGCTCCTCGGCAGCGTGAGCCACAAGGTCATCCAGCTGGCGCCCTGCCCCGTGCTCATCGTCCACTAGTGGACCGATCTCAGGACCAGACGTTGCGATGAGGCTGGTGTCCTTCCACGGTGGCTTCGGCCGCATCGAGGGCGACGCGGTGCTCCCGATGGGAGACCACCTCGTCAGCTACCTTGCGGGAGCCCCTGAGCGGCCGGGCCGGCCGATGCCGCTGGCCGGCCTCCGTCTCGACGCCCCCGTGCCGAGCCCGGGCAAGGTCATCTGTATCGGATTGAACTACCGCGACCATGCAGCAGAAACCGGGATGCCTCTGCCCGAGCAGCCCGTGATCTTCGCGAAGTGGGCCAACTCTGTGACCGGCCCGGACAGCGAGGTCGCCATCCCAGCGGCCACGACGCAGGTCGACTACGAGGTCGAGCTGGCGGCGGTGATCGGTCGCAAGGCCCGTGACGTCCCCCAGGGCGAAGCGCTCCGCTACGTGGCCGGCTACACGGTGGCGAACGACCTGAGCGCCCGCGACCTGCAGTTCAGCACGTCGCAGTGGACGTACGGGAAGGCGATCGACGGGTTCCTCCCTCTCGGACCGGTCCTCGTGACGGCCGACGAGGTTCCGGACCCCCAGGCACTGGCCCTCGGGTGCCGGGTCAACGGGGAGGAGCGGCAGCACTCGAGCACGGCTGAGATGGTGTTCGGGGTCGCCAGGCTGGTTGCTCATCTCAGCCGCGTGATGACCCTCGACCCTGGCGACGTGATCGTCACCGGGACACCGCCCGGCGTGGCCATGGCGGAGCCGGAGCCGCGGTGGCTCCGGGCCGGTGACGAAGTCGTGGTCTGGGTGGAAGGCATCGGGGAGCTGACCACGCGCATGGTCACGTCCCGAGACTGAAGGTCAGCTGCCGGGCGACTGCGGCGCTTCGGCCCGGGTCGGCGAACGCCGCGCGCTCCCCGAGGAGGGCCGCACCCCGGCTGCCCCCTGCCGACATGGCCTCAGAGACGGGGGCGACCAGCACGGGCCATTGCCGCAATTGCTCTCCGAAAGCCCGCACAGCAGGCACGGTTCGGGGCTCACCCTGGGACCGCGGCCACAGCCTCGACCTCGACCAGCAGCTCCGGCTGCACGAGAGCAACCACCTGGACGATGGCACTCGCGGGAGGCGCCTCGGCGAACAGCTCCTCGCGGACGGCAGCCAGGTCCTCGAACCAGTCGAGGGAGGTGACGTACACCGTGACCTTGACGACGTCGCTGAAGCCGGCGCCGTGGGCCGCCAGGATGGTGCCGAGGTTCGCGAACGCCTGCCGCGCCTGCGCTGTCGGATTGCCGACCCCGACGATCGTGCCGTCGACGTCCCAGGCCACCTGGCCGGAGACGAACAGCAGCCGTCCCGACTCGACCACGACGGCGTTGGAGTAGTAGTGGCGCAGCGGCGCCGGGACGCCGGCCGGGTTGCTCACGGTGGTGCGTTCTCTCGACACGACGACAAGCCCCGCGAATCAGGCGCCGACCGGACGGTGCCGGGCCGCACGGTTGAGCTGGGAGTCCACCCACGGAAACGACGTGACGGCCTGCAGGACCGGTGCTCGGAACCTGTCGAGCCGCACGGGCCAGCGGCTGACGACGGTGCCGTAGCCGTGGCTCCAGCGCTGGACGTGGTCGGTCAGTGCGCGCTCGCGGCGCTCCCAGGCGACCAGCGCCCGCGGGATGTCGCGCGCCTGCGCCACAGCGGCCGCGAGCGAGACCGCGTTGCTGAGCGCGAGGTTCGCTCCCTGGCCTAGGTTGGGTGCCATGGCGTGCGCGGCGTCGCCGACGATGACCACCCGACCCTGCGACCACGAGCTGCAACGCACCGTCATGCCGCGGTCCCAGCGCCCCTCCGCACCGATCCGACTGATCACATCCTCGAACTTGGGGAACGAGGCGATCCACGTATCGTGCTCGACAGGGATCGACCGGGCCGCCAGGTCGTCCACCGCACAGCTGAACGCGACGTAGTGCACGTCGTCGGTGCATGGGCAGTACAGGAACCGCCGCGAGCCGTTCCAGCACTCGTAGATGACGGCGTTCTCGTCACCGGGCCGGGTCGGGACGACCAGCCTGATGTAGCCCTCGCGCAGGTACGAGACCTTGTCGGTGAGGCACAGCCCGTCGCGCACGCGCGAGAACGCGCCGTCCGCCGCCACCACGAGATCGGCCGGCACCCGTTCGCCGCTCTCGAGCGTCAGCACGCCGTCGGGAGTAGCCTCGCGCACAGGTGAGCCCGTCACCACGTCGACGCCCTCGCGCACTGCCGCGTCGACGAGCGACTGGTACAGATCTGCGCGCAGCGGCAGCACCATGTGGTCCTCAGGCGTGAACTCACGGCCGAAGACCTCCGCGCCTGTCTCGTCGAGGACCGACCAACGCTTGATGATCCGGGCGTCGCGGACGGTCTGCTCTTCGGCGCCCAGGACCCGCAACGAGAGCAGGCCGTTCTCCCACATCCAGATCCCTGCGCCGAACATACGGAGCTCGGGCGCCCGTTCGTGCACCTGGACGCTCCAGCCGCGCTGCGCGAGCGCGATCGCCACGGCAAGCCCGCTGATGCCGCCGCCGGCGACGACGGCCGCCCTGTCCATCCTCAGATCTCCGCCGGGACGCGACCGCCGCTCATGCCTTCTTGGTCTCCCAGAAGATCTCCGCGATCTCGTCGATCTTCCCGAGCAGCTGGTCGGCCACCGCCACGTCCAGCGACCCCTTCGTCCCACCCGCGCCGGCCAGCTTCGTCGCGTCGTTGAACAGCTGGTGCAGCTGCGGGTACTTCTCGAAGTGCGGCGGCTTGAAGTAGTCGGTCCACAGCACCCACAGGTGGTGCTTGACCAGCTCGGAGCGCTCTTCCTTGATCTGGATCGCGCGGGCCCGGAAGGCCGGGTCCTCGTTCGCGGCGTACTTCTCGATGACCGCCTTCACCGACTGCGCCTCGATCCGGGCCTGGGCCGGGTCGTACACGCCGCACGGCAGGTCACAGTGCGCGCTCACCGCGACCGTGCGGGCTAAGAGTGGGACAAGCCGGGTCATACGGAGCCTCCGGAGAACACGGGGACGGTGGACAGGAACTGCTCGATGAGCGTGTTGACCTCGTCGGGGCGCTCGAGCCACGCAAGGTGCCCGGCGTGCGCAACCGTTACCAGCCGGGCGCCAGGGATCAGCTCGGCGACGCGCCGGTTGTACCAGGGCAACGTGATGAGGTCCTCGGTCCCGTGCAAGACCAGTGTCGGCGCGGTGATCGAGCTCAGCCGCTCCCGGGTGTCGTGCCCGAGGTCTGCACGGAAATGGGCGGCCGTGCCCTCCAGGTTGCGGGACACGTGCTCGGCCAGATCCGCCTCGACCCGCTCCTGCAGCTCCGGCTCATCGTCGACGAGGCTGGGCGCGGACATCCAGAACGCGAACTGCGCGAACACGTCGAGCGGGCCGTGCTCGAGAGCGTACAGCCGCGACTCGAAGTGTCGCCGGATGTGGTGCTCGCGCGCGGTCGACGACCACGTGCCGAGCAGGACGGCCGCGGACACCAGCTCCGGCCGGGCGAGCGCGAGCTCTTGGACGATGGCCGAGCCGAGGCTTAGCCCCACGAACGCGGCCCGCCCGACGCCCAGCGCATCGAGTGCCAGAGCGACGTCCTGCGCCATGTCAGCGACCGTGAACTCGGTCCCACCGCCGACCGTGTCGCCGCTGCCGCGCAGGTCGACGCTCACGCAGCGGTGGCGCGGCGCGAAGTGCTCCACCTGGCGCAGCCACGTCACGCCGCGCAGCCCGGTGCCGGGGAGCCAGACGATTGAGTCGCCGTCCCCGACCTGTTCGAAGGCGACCTCAACCTGCCCCGCTCGTACCGTCGGCATGCCGGCTCCCTTCGCGCGAGTGACCGCCGGTGGATGCACCAAACGCTTCGCACTGCCCGTGAGCCGGCCCGAAATCCTGGCCGGAGGCGGGTTTGACAGCGCGTGCCACACTCCGTACGACTTGGTCGATTCGGCGCACTCATGGAGGTTGCCCTGACCCCCGAGGACGCCACCGCGAGCGTCCGCCCGTTGCGCCCGCCCCGACCTGTCCCGGAGCCGGCGGACGAGCACGCCCCCGCGAGCACCGCGGCCCAGCCCCGGGTCATCCGGCGCAAGATCTGCCCGCCTCCGCTTCCGGCGACGGTCGTACGGCGACCGAGGATCGAAGCGCTCCTGGCCCGGCTGGTGGAGCAACACAAGGTGACCTGCGTGTATGCCTCGGCCGGTGCCGGCAAGACCACTGCGGTCCTGCAGGCGGCCGAAGCGCTCAACCGCCCGCTGGCCTGGCTCGGCGTCGACTCGACCGACGTCGCGACCGGGCGGCTGCTCACGTATCTGGAGGCAGCGCTGGCCCCGCATGCGCCGTCCGTCGAGGGCGTCGCCACGGCCGCGCTGGCCGCGATGCTCCCGCACGCGGAGGTGGCAGGGCTGCTGGCCGAGGCGGTCGGTGACACCCCGGTCCTGCTCGTGCTCGACGACGTCGAGCGGCTCGAGCCCGAGCCGGAGGCGCTCGGGGTGGTCGCGATGTTCGCCCGCTACCTGCCGCCGACCGCCCGGCTGGTGATCGTCAGCCGGTCCGAGCTCCCGTTCACGAACAGCGGGGCCAGCCTGTCGCTGCTGGCGGCGGTCGGCGAGGAGGACCTGGCCTTCACCGTGCGCGAGGCGGAGGAGGCGCTCGCGGTCGCCGGCCGGCCCGAGATCGACCCGGTCGAGGCGCTGGTGGAGACCGGTGGCTGGGTCACCGGTGTGATGTTCGAGGCGTGGCGGTCCAGCGACCACGTCATCGGCATCGGCGGGGAATCGGACCCGCTGCACGGCTACCTGGCCGTGCAGATCCTCGGCCAGATGGACCCGCAGGAGCGCGACCTGCTCGTCACGACGTCGGTCCTGGACGAGGTGACCGTCCCGGCGGCCGAGGCACTGGGGATCCCCGACGCCGCCGCCCGCCTGCACGCCCTGCGCGGCCGCCGGCTGCCGGTGAGCTGGGACCCCGAGGGCCGGGCGATGCGCTTCCACCCCCGCTTCCGCGAGTACCTGCTCGAGGTGCTCGCACGCCGCGGCGACCGGGAGGTGCAGCAGCTGCATCGCTCGTACGCCCGGCTCCTCGCCGACCAGCAGCACGATGAGGATGCGGTGGAGGAATTCCTCGCCGGCGGCGCCCCGGAAGAGGCGCTGCCCATCGTCGACCGGGTGATCCCGCACGTGATCGAGCGCACCGACTTCGCCATGGCCGAGCGCTGGCTGGAACGACTCGCACCGATCCGCACCCACGACGAGCCCGGGTTGGTCACCGGCGAGCTGATGCTCGCGGTCGCGCTGGAGGACTACGGGCGGGGGGTACGGCTGGCCGACCGGCTCGCGGCCGCGGGACGCCGCGACGACCTGGCCCGTCGGTCCGGCCGCGCGGCTGCGCTGATGGCGTGGTGCTACCTGCACGGCGGCCAGGTCGACCAGATCACGCACCTGCTGGCCATCGCACCGGACGGGTCGGACACCCGGGCGGTGCGTTATGCGATGGGCGTGGTCGCGGACACCGACCCGGCGCTCAACCCGGCCGGCATGGTGCCGACCGGCAGCCCGCTCGACGCGCTGGTGCTGCGCACCCACCACGACCGCGGCCGGCTCAAGCTGCTGACCAAGCCGCTCGCGATGCCGTGGGCGGCGCAGGCGGCGCTGCCCTGGCGCGTCAACGCCCTGCTGTCCAGCGGTCACGTCGAACAGGCGTTCGAGCTGTTCCAGGGAGCCCAGGGCCAGTCGGACACGGGTGTCTGGCTGCCGGCCGTCCTGGGGCCGCGGCTGATGTGCGAGCTGGGCGAGCCGGAGACGGCCTGGCAGCTCCTGCGCGAAGGCCGTCCCCGCGTGGAGGCCAGCGGCTCGCAGATGTTCATGGTGTTCAGCCTGCTCGCCGAGGCCGAGCTGACCCTCGAGATCGACCAGGACCCCGCCCGGGCGCTCGAGGTCCTCCAGCAGGTCGACGCGAACCCGGTCGGCAGCTCGTACCTCTTCCTGGCCGAGCACGCGGACGTCCTGCGCGGTCTGGCCCTGCTGCTGGCGGGCAATGACGCGCGGGCGCGCCAAGTCCTGGCGGCGACGGTGCGCAGCATGAAGCGCGGCGACCGCCTGCTGCTCCTGCCGGCCGCAGGGATCTACCTGGCCGAGGCGCACTGGCGCGCGCGCGACGAAGACGCCGCCGACGCAGCCGCCGACTGCGCGCTGGCGGCCGCCGAGGAGCAGGGCAGCAACCACATCCTGCTCCGGGCGCTCGGACGGTTCCCCGCGGTGCTGTCACGGCGGCTGGACTCCGAGCGCGGCGCGCAGTCGCCCTGGCACGACCTGGGCCGGGCCCTGCACGCGCGCGGGACGCAGGTGGCCGACGTGCTGGCCGGCTCGGTGCACCTTGTGGAGTTCGGCCGGGTCGCGATCATCGTGAATGGCAGCGAGGTGCAACCGCGGCTGAAGAAGAGCTACGAGCTGCTGGCGTACCTGGCCAACGGAGGGCGCGACGTCGTGCGCCGGACCGAGGTCATGGAGGCGCTGTTCGACGGACGCAGCGACGACTCGGCCGCCTCCTATCTGCGGCAGGCGGTGCTGCGGCTGCGCAAGGCCGTCCCCGACCTGCTGGAGACCGAGGCCGGGGCCGGCCGGATCCGGCTGAGCGAGAACGTTCACGTGACGACGGAGTCCGAGCGCGCGGTCGGCCTGCTCCGGCAGGCGGCGAGCCTGCGCGGCCCCGAGCGCCTGCGCATGCTGCTGGACGCGCTGGAGATCGTGGACCGCGGCGAGTACCTCCCCGGGATGGTGGCGGTCTGGGTCGACGAGCGGCGCGAGCAGATCGCCGCGCTGGCCAGGGACGCGCGCTACGAGGCGGCGGAGATCGCGCTCAGCACCGACGACTACCGTCGGGCCGAGCGGCTGGCGACCGAGGTGCTCGATGCCGACCCGTTCCGCGAGTCGGCCTGGCGGCTGCTGATGCGTACCGCGCACGCGGTCGGCGACCACGACCGCGTGATCGGTGTCTACCGCGCCTGCGAGCGCGCGCTGTCGGAGATCGGCGCGAGGCCCGGCACGACCACGACCGAGCTGCTGGCGAACCTACGGCTCTGACCGCGTGAATCCCGGGGACCGCGAGCCGGCCGCCGGTATTTCGGCGCGGTTCACGGGCCTGGGAGAGCGTGACCGCCATGCCTTCCTCCTGGCTTCTGATCAGCGGCGGCACGGTCCTCGACGGTGCGGGCTCGGCTCCGCTGGCCGGCGCGAACGTCCTGGTCGAGGGTGATCGGATCGCAGCTGTCGGGCCGCACGTGGACCGCACCATGGTCCCGACCGGCGCGACGCTGGACGAGGTCGACGCGACCGGCCACACCGTGATGCCCGGGCTGATCGACGCGCACTGCCACATGACGTACGGCGAGAGCCGCAGCGAGGAGGAGATCGACCTCTACACCAGCCCCGAGCTGCGCACGCTGAAGGCGGCCTGGAACGCGCAGAAGGTGTTGCGCGCGGGCGTCACCGGTATCTCGCAGCCCGGCGGCAGCTACTACATCGGCGTCGGCCTGCGCGAGGCCATCAAGGATGAGATCGTGCTGGGTCCGCGGATGACCTCGGCCGGCCGGTACATCAGCACCAGCAACAGCCTCACCGACTGGTACCCGGACTCGGTCGGGGTACCAGAGGGCTCGATCGGCATCATCACGAACACCCTCGACGGCATGATCAACGAGGTTCGCCACCAGGTGAAGAACGGCGTCGACCTGATCAAGCTCGCAGACAGCCCCTACGGCACCTACCAGGCGTTCACCAACGACGAGATGAAGTCCCTCGCCGACCTCGCCCACCAGCTCAACAAGAAGATGACCATCCACGCCCGGGGTTCGGCCGAGGTCGACGCGGCCGTCGCGGCGGGTATCGACTGGATCATGCACGGCAACGTGATGACGGACGAGACGATCGGACGGCTGGCCGAGTCGCGCATCCCCCTGATCCCGACGCTGCTCCTGCTGGCCAACATCGCCGACTTCGGCGACCTCGTACAGGCGCCCGGCCCGTTGCACGACGGCATGGCTCGCATGCTCGACAAGACCGCGGACACCCTCCACCGTGCGCACGACGCCGGTGTTGTGTTCGCGGTCGGCACCGACAGCGGCTTCTCGGTCTCCCCCTACGGCGAGTGGCACGCCCGTGAGCTCGAGCTGCTGATGACCTACGCGGGCCTCTCCTCCCTGGAGGCGATCACCGCCGGGACGAAGAACGGCGCGCCGATGCTCGGCCTGGACGGCCAGGTGGGCGTCGTCGCCGAGGGAATGATCGCGGATCTCATCGTGGTCGACGGAGACCCGGTGCACGACATTCGCGTGCTACAGGACAAGAACAACATCACCACGGTCGTCAAGGACGGCCGCCGGCTCGTCTTCGACGAGGCGGCGGTCGCGCGGCGCTGGCCGCACGAGCGCGGCCAGACGTACTCGGTGACGGACCTGACCTACGAGCTGGTCTACGGGGACCCAGGCGAGAACGCCCAGGACACCGACGAAGGAACCACCTTCGCAGGGGACGACGCCGCCGACCTGGTCGCCGACGTTCGCCGCCGCGAAGTCTCCTCCCGGCACGGCTGACCCACGGCACGGCTGACCCACGGCACACTTGCCCCGTCTGCGTTCGGAGTGACACATGGCCACTGACGAAACCACTGCCGGCGAGGGGTTCGACGACCTCGACCTTGTCAACGAGAAGCCGCTCACCTGGTTCGACGTGTCCGCCATCGGCACCGGCGAGATGCTCTTCACCGCCGGTTGGGCCTGGATCGTGTACATCGCCAGCCTCTACGGGATCAAGTGGACGATCCTGGGGTTCATCGGGGGCGCGATCGTCATCCACGCCGCCTGGTGGCTCTACCGGGAGATGATCACCGCGGTCCCCGAGCCGGGATCGCTGCAGTCCTATGCCCGTGAGGCCGGCGTCTTCTCGCTCGGCACCTCGTACCTGATCCTCTACGCCCCCGTGTACGGCGCCTTCATGTGGCTCGAGCTGTACGTCGCGCAGGGCTTGCTCGCGACGCTGTGGCCGTCGGTCCCGGAGGGGATCTGGCCGTACGTCGTGCTGATCCCGGTCGTACTGCTGAACCTGGCCGGACGGCAGATCACCGGCAAAGTGCAGTCGCTGCTCGTGGTCATCACGCTGGTCGGGGACATCTTCCTCGCCATCGGCATCTGGCTGCTCATCGCGAACCGCGCCTCTTGGGACGCCAACTGGGCCTCCCCGACGCCGGTGGACTGGCTGACCTTCTTCACCGCAGCCGGCCTGTGGATCGGGATCATGGCCGGGATCATGGAGGTTCAGCAGGTGCTGGTGGACGAGTGGCGCAACTTCGGCCAGT
Source organism: uncultured Actinomycetota bacterium (assembly GCA_963849365.1). GTDB lineage: Bacteria > Actinomycetota > Actinomycetes > Prado026 > Prado026 > CAVQCJ01. The sequence continues at coordinate 232,433 of CAWKHA010000003.1, read as the reverse complement.
CCCGGGACGTCGGCTTGCTGTCCGCCGCCTGGCAGCTGTGGGTCCGGCAGATCCCGCTCGCGCTCGCCGTCCTGTCCAGCCTGCCCATCGCAGCGCTCGTCGCGATGCCGGTCCCGACGGTCGGTGTGGTCCAGGAGAAGTTCGGGCACAACCCGCTCTTCTACCTGGCCATGTTCACAATGATCATCGCGACGTACACCACCCTGTCGGTCTACTTCATGGGCATGGGCAAGATCGTCGCGCTGTACTCCCAGCAGGGCGCGCTGCCCCGGGTGCTCGGGCGCTACTCGTCCCGGTCGGTGCCCTGGATCGCCATCCTCCTTCTCGCCGGCTTCGCGTTGATCGGCGCCTACTGGCACGACTTCTCGTTCGTGGCGAGCGTGCTGTCCACCTGGTCGGTGACTCTGTACTTCGTCGTCGCGCTGTTCTACCTGCTGATGCGGCGGCGCACCGACCTGGACCGGCCGCTGCAGGCCAAGTTCGGCACCCCGATCGCGGCGGCGCTGCTCGTCTACACCGGTGTCATCGGCTACGCCATCGAGCAGACGAACCCGAAGGCCTTCGGCGTCTGGGTCGCCATCGTCGCGGTGGTCGTGCTCTACGACTGGGGCATCGTCCCGCGCACGGCCCGCGGCAAGTTCTACCGCGCTCAGGTGCTCCGACGCCGCACCAGCGCAGCACGGTTGTGACCCGGCACGCAGAGATCGCGGGCGCAGGGCTGGGGGGCCTCGCGTCCGGGATCGCCCTCGCCCAGCGCGGCTGGACGGTCCGGATCCACGAGCGGTCGTCCGACCTGCGGATGTTCGGGGCCGGGATTTGGCTCTGGGAGAACGGCCTGCGCTCACTGGCGGCGCTCGGTGTCGAGCAGCAGGCAACCAAACGAGCCAGGACCATCGAGACGCTCGTCGCCAAGGACCAGCACGGCAAGGTCCTCATGAAGCGGCAGTTCGACACCCGCGACCGGCTGGTGCTGCCACCCAGGGCGGACCTGTACGACGCGCTCATTGACCGGGCCGAACAGCTCGGCGTCGACATCGTCACCAGTTCCCCCGTGGCGGCTGCGACGCCGAGCGGGGAGCTGGAGGACGAGAACGGCCGCACGTACCGCGCCGATCTGGTCGTGGTGGCCGACGGCGCCTTCTCACGGGTGCGCGAGTCCCTGCTGCTCACCCGCCGCGTCGACTACCTGGACGAGGGCTACACCCGCCTGCTCATCCCACGCCGCGACAGCGACCCGCCGACGGAGATCACCGAGTACTGGAGCGGCTCGCGGCGGCTGCTCTACGACCCCTGCACCGACGAGCTCAACTACGTCTGTCTGTGCTGCAACGTCGACGACGAGGCGGGCCGCCGGGTCCCGGTGGACAAGGACTCCTGGCGCGAGTCGTTCCCCGACCTGGACGGGATCATCGAGCGGATCGGCGAGATCGGCCGCTGGGACCGGGCCCTGCGGGTCACCTGCCGGCGCTGGTCGCGCGGCCGAGCCGTGCTCGTGGGCGACGCCGCACACGCCCAGCCCCCGAACCTGGGCCAGGGCGCGAACCTGACCTTCCAGAACTCGCTTTCCCTGGCCACGTACCTGAGCCGCCAGGACGACGTGCCGGCGGCCCTGCAGGAGTGGGAGCGCAAGGAGCGGCCGCTCACCGACCACGTCCAGCGCTGGACGGATCTGTACGGCCGAGTGGCCAGCGCCTGGCCCGAGCGGCTGTCGCACCGACGCAGCCAGGTCCTCGAGCTGGCGACCAAGGTCCCGTGGGTGGACAAGCAGCTGGGCCGGGCTGCGCGGCACGTGCCCTTGGGTGCACAGTGAGCGCACGGACCCAACGCTGACCGCAGACGACCGCGCGACGAGGAACCGAGGATGGCAGTGATGTCGCAGACGCAGGCACCGGGACAGGCCGGTCGGGACTACATCCCCCGGCCGGAGACGGTCACGCAGGAGTACCTGCGCGACATCCTCGACGGCTACTACATGGTCAAGTGGAACACCAACAAGGAGACCGTGGCCGCCGTCAAGAAGTGGAAAGACTGGCCGCTGGTGGTCCGCATGCCCGACGTCAAGCACGACTTCACCGTGCTGATCGACGAAGGCATGGTCCAGACTGTCACGGAGGGCGTACCCGAGCGGCCACGCATCCTGGCGATCATGCTCTCCGACACCATGCAGCGGATCTACTACGACGAGACCACCGCGGCGATCGAGTCGATCGCCGGCCGTATCAAGATCCGCGGCAACGAGGTGGAGCGGCGTCGGCTCCTGGCGGCCATCTCGTACCTCACCTGGTGACCGTGGCATGACCGACATCCTCGAAGGACCTGCGCCGGGCACCGCGTCGGCCGGGCGGCGCAAGCTGGTCGGCCAGTCCGTGCCGCGCCGGGAGGATCTCGCGTTGCTGACCGGGACTGCCCGCTTCATCGACGACATCAAGCTGCCCGGGATGCTGTACGCCAAGATCCTGCGCAGCCCGGTGGCGCACGCGCGCCTACTCGACGTGGACGCAGCCCCCGCGCTCGAGCAGCCCGGGGTTCACGCGGTGCTGACCGGCCGGGACATCGTCGGCAAGGTCAAGCCGTGGGGCGACATGATGCAGGACCTCCTCGTCGGCGACCACTTCCCGTTCGCCGTTGACAAGATCATGTATGAGGGACAGGAGATCGCCGCCGTCGTCGCCGACACCAAGTACCAGGCCCTGGACGCACTCGAGCACGTGCAGTACCGGATCGAACAGCTGCCGGTCATCATCGACCCGGAGGAGGCGATCCAGCCGGACACCCCAGTCATTCAGGAGGGCATCAACTACGAGTTCGGCGAGGGCAACATCTTCGACCGCTACCGGGTGCGTATCGGCGACATCGAGACCGCCCAGAAGCAGGCGGCGGTCATCGTCCGGCAGCGGTTCACGACCAACCGGCAGGCCGGCGCCGCGCTCGACCCGCACGGCTGCGTGGCCAGCTACGACTCGTTCACCGGAATCCTGACGATCTACACCTCAAGCCAGTCGATCTTCATGGTGCGCGACATGCTCGCGGACACCCTGCAGATCCCGCGCAACCGGGTCCGGGTGATCATCCCCGACGTCGGCGCCGGCTTCGGGTCCAAGGCGCAGATGTTCGCGCACGAGGTCATCGCGTCGATCCTGTCGATGCAGCTGGGCCGGCCGGTCCACCTGGTGCTCAGCCGGGCCGAGATCTTCCGCGTGGGCACGGCCCGCAACGGACAGGTGCGCTACGCCGAGCTGTACGTTCAGGCCGACGGCACGATCGTCGGTTACAAGGACTACGTCGTGCACAACTGCGGCGCGACGTCGTTGTGGGGCAACCAGGTCATCCACATCGGCACGAACGTCGGGATGCTCCCCTACCCCATCCCGAACATCCATGTGGACGCCGACATCGTGCACACGAACACGGCGCCCGGTGGCCCGCTGCGTGGCTTCGGCATCCCGCAGACGATCTGGGCCAAAGAGCAGCTCGTCGACCTCGCCGCCGAGCAACTCGGCATGGACCCGCTGGAGATCCGCGCGAAGAACGTCGTCCGGCCCGAGACGTTCCCGTTCCGCACTCCCATGGGCCAGGTGATCGACAGCACCTCGGTCTACGAGTGCCTCCACAAGAGCGCCGACGCCATCGGATGGGCCGACAAGCGGACGAACCCGATGCCGTACGAGGGCGTGGGCCTGGCCGTCTCCATGAAGTACACCAGCTGCCGGCACCCGTCGTTCGACACCGACCTGTCGGCCGTGCGCCTGCGGCTTGAGACCGACGGCACCGTGACCATCTTCTCCAGCGATGTCTCGCACGGCCAGAGCCACGCGACGTTCCTCGCCCAGATCGTCAGTGACGTCCTCGGCGTCGGGTTCGAGAAGGTGAACCTCGCGCAGCCGGACTCGGCCACGTCACCATTCGGCCTCGGCACGTACGCCAGCCGGGCCGCCGCCGTGCTCGGCACGGCCTGCCGGATGGCGGCCGAGCGGCTCCGGGAGAAGGTCGTCGCGATCGCCGCGCACGTGCTGGAGGTGAGCCCGGACGACCTCGAGACCGGCGACGACCGCGTCCACGTCAAGGGCCTGCCGGACTCAGGCCTCTACCTGGAGAACCTGGCCGGCTACGCCGCCTATCGGACGCACCAGCTCCCGCCGGGCTTCGAGCCGACGCTGGAGTCGGTCGCGACCTACGACACCCCGACCGAGCGGGAGGCACCGGACGGCTCGGGCAACTTCAGCGTCACGTACTCGGCGGCCGCACACGCCGCGCACGTGCGGGTGGACCCGCAGACTGGGCGCGTGCGCGTCGTTGACTACGCGATGGCGCACGACACCGGTGTCGTCATCAATCCTCTGGTCGTCGAGGGCCAGCACCAGGGCGGCTTCCTCATGGGGTTGGGCATGGCGCTCGGCGAGGACTACGTGTACGACGATGAAGGGCACATGCTCAACGCCTCCTTCAAGGACTACCTCGCCCCGCTGGCCACCGACATGCCCGAGCTCACGAAGATCTTCGAGATCCCGGCGCCGTCCGTCACCATCCCTGGCGGACAGAAGGGCGCTGGAGAATCCGGGGCCGGGCCGGTACCGGCCGCGGTGGGCAACGCCGTTTACGACGCGACGGGTGTGCGGTTCACCTCCCTGCCGATCACCTCGGACCGGATGCTGCTGGCCCTGCGCGAGAAGGAGCGGCAGGGCGTGACGTCCTTCCGTTACCCCGACGACATGCCCGAGTTCACCGGGCCGCGGACGTACGAGGACTGGCCGCAACCGTCCGAGTGGGACGAAGGGGACTTCCTGCTGTGAAGCCCTTCACGTTCCACCGTCCCGGCAACCTCGTCGAGGCCCTCGGGCTCCTGGAGCAGCACGGGGGCACCGCGCGCGTGATGGCCGGCGGGCAGAGCCTGCTGCTCGAGCTCAAGGAGCGCCGGGCGCAACCGACCGCGATCGTGCTGCTGACCGGGCTGCACGAGCTCTCCGGGTGGCAGTACGGGGAAGACGGCGGCCTCGAGCTTGGCCCGACCACGACGTACGCCGAGCTGGTCGCGGCTGCTGGGCTACGAGGCTGGCACCGGGAGATCGCCGCCGTCGCCGGCAACCTGGCCGACCGCCCGGTCCGCACGATGGGGACCGTCGGCGGCGCGCTCTGCCAGGCGGAAGCGCGGTTCGACATGCCGGCACTCGTGGTCGGGGCTGGGGCGAGCGTCGACACTCTCGGCCCGGAAGGGGCCCGCACGCGCGACGCGGCCGAGCTGTTCGCACCGGGCGGGGGGAGCGCCCTGCAGCCCGGCGAGATCCTGACCCGTGTCCGGTTCCCGTCCGCGGACGCCTGGACCGGCCTCGCGTTCGAGAAGTTCCGGGTCCGCCAGTTCGACGCGGCGCTCGCCTCCGTCGTGTGCGCCCTCGACGTCGGCCCGGACGGCCGCGTCGCCCGGGCCCGGCTGACCGTCGGCGCGGCGACGCCCGCTCCAACGCCCGCCCCCGGCGCCGCCGACCTCGTGGTGGGCCGGACCGCGTCACAGGACATGGCCGACGTCGCCGCAGCGCTCGCCGACGAGGTCGCGCCGGCGGCGTCCGCGGTCACGCGGCTGGGCCGCTACCAGCGCGAGCTCCTCCCGGTGCTCGCCCGGCAGGCCATCGACCGAGCCTTCGTACAGTCAGGGAGCTAGCCGTGCAGGAGATCACGCTGACCATCAACGGCCGAGAAGTCACGGCCGAGATCGATGAGCGCACCCTGCTGCTCGAGTTCATCCGCGACGTGGCCGGCCTCACCGGGACCCACAACGGCTGCCTCGAGGCCCGCTGCGGCTGCTGCGCTGTCGAGGTCGACGGCGACATCGTCAAGTCGTGCAACGTGCTGGCCCTGCAGGTGGCGGGGCGTCGGGTGACGACGGTCGAGGGCCTCTCCCCGCAGCGGGTCCGGCCGCTCGAGCAGATCACGACGCAGAGCCTGGCGGGGGTGTACCAGCCGCTGGACGCGCTCGGCGCGGACAAGGCCTCGCTGCACCCGCTGCAGACCGCGTTCCACGAGAAGCACGCCCTGCAGTGCGGCTTCTGCACGCCGGGCATGCTGATGGTGCTGAAGGACTTCCTCGAGGACAACCCGGACCCGACGCGGGACGAAGTGCGGTGCGCCATCGCGGGGAACCTGTGCCGCTGCACCGGGTACCAGCACATCGTGGACGCGGCGATGGCGGCCGCGAGCACCATGCGTGGCGCCACAGCTGCGGACACGGCGGGCGGGGTGGCCCACGACGCGGCCGTCCTTGACGTGTCGGAGGTGGCGGACCCGGTCGATGCCTGACTACGACCGCTCCCGGCAGACGCCCGACGCGGGCGGTGAGGCCGACCCCATCCAGCAGCTGGCCGGACTGCTGCTCGACCAGGGGTACGTCGCCGACCGGCCGCTCGCCACGGTGCTGTACCTGGCGGAGGTGCTGACGGTTCCCGTCCTGTTGGAGGGCGAGCCAGGCGTCGGGAAGACCGCGGTTGCGGAGTCGCTGGCGGCCGCCCGCGGGGCCCGGCTGGTACGGCTGCAGTGCTACGAAGGGCTCTCGGCCCACCATGCGCTCTACGAGTGGGACTACGCCCGCCAGTTGCTCGAGATCCGGATGGCCGAGGCGAGCGGCACCAGCCGAGACGAGTTGGAGAGCCGCATCTTCGACACCCGCTTCCTGCTGCGCCGCCCGCTGCTGGAGGCGATCTGGCCGTACGACGACCGGCCGGTGCTCCTGCTCGTCGACGAGGTGGACCGGGCCGACGAGGAGTTCGAGGCGCTGCTGCTGGAGGTGCTGTCGCAGTTCCAGGTGACCATCCCGGAGGTCGGCACCGTCACCGCGACCCGGCGCCCCACGATCGTGCTGACGGCCAACCGGACCCGGGCCCTGTCCGACGCGCTGCGCCGGCGCTGCCTGTACCACTGGATCCCGTTCCCGCCGCTGGACCGTGAGATCGAGATCGTGCAGCGCCGGCTGCCCGAGGCCGCCGAGCGGCTGACCCGGCATGCGTGCATGTTCGTGCAGGCGCTGCGGGCAGGGCACTACCGCAAGGCGCCCGGGGTGTCCGAGACCATCGACTGGATGCGTGCGATGACCGCAATGGGCACCCAGGAGCTCACGGCCGCGGGAGTCGAGCAGACCCTCGGATGCCTGCTGAAGGACGCAGACGACGTCCGGCTGTTCGTCGAGAAGGACTCCGAACGCGTGCTGAGCGGGCTCGGCCTACGCGTGCCGAACGGGGCCGGCTGAGGTGCCGACGCCTCGCGCCCCGCTCGCCCCACACCCCCTCGTGGTGCTGGCCGGCCGGTACCGGCTGCGGCGTACCGGCGATCCGGTACACGACGTATCGCTTTTCGCCAGGATGCTGCGCGCGGCGGGCATCCCGGTCCCGATGGTCGCCGTGCTCACCGCGACCCGGGCGGTGGACGTCCTGGGCATGGAGCGTCGCAGCGACATCGGGGCCGGGCTCCGGGCCTGTCTGACCACGTCGACGGAGGAGGCCGCTGTGTTCGACGCGGTCTTCGACGTCTACTGGGCCGCAGAACCGCTGGTGACGTTGGCGGCCGAACCATCGACGGACGAGCGCGCCGGCGGCGAGGAGGGTGGCAGCGACTTCGAGGCGCTCGGGGCGGCAGCTGAGGCGGCCCTCGGGACCGGCCGGCCGGGGGACCGGGCGTCGCGGCGTGCGACGTACAGCCGGACAGGGCTCGCCGAACAGGCGTTCGCATTGGCCGGAACGCGCGACCGGAGGATCGAGGAAGCGGCGGCCCGGCTGGCCGCTGTGCTGGGGAGCTCGCGCGGCCGGCGCCTCCGGACTGGCTCCGTCGGCGAGTTGGTCGACGTTCGTGACAGCCTGCGCCACAATCTTCGGTTCGGCGAGGAGCTGCTGGTGCTGCGCCGGTCCCGGCAGCAGCCCGACCGCGCCCGCATCGTCCTGCTGTGCGACGTGAGCTCCTCGATGCTGCCGTACACCCCCCTGTTCCTAGCGTTCGTGCACGCTTTGACGAGGTCGGCGAGGTCGGTCGAGGCCGCTGTCTTCAACGTGGAGACATCGTTCGTGACCGACGTGTTCCGACGTCACTCCCTAGCCGCCGCGATGGTGTGGCTGCAGACGCACTCGGTCGTGCTCGCCGGCGGGACGATGACCGGACACTGCCTGCGTACGTTCACGTCGACTCTGGAGTCGAGGGGGCTACTCCGCCGCGAGACAACGGCGATGGTGCTCAGTGATGGCTGGGACGTCGGCGACACCGAGCTGCTGCGCGAACAGGCGCTGCGGTTGCGCCACCAGGTCGGACGCCTCGTCTGGCTCGACCCGCACGCGGCCGCGACCGGCTACCGGCCGCAGGTGAGCGGCCTACGCGCAGCCTGGCCCGCGATCGATGACTACTTGGACTTCGCCGGAGTCGAGTCGCTGGCCGGACTCGTCGACCGGCTCGCCATGCCCCAGTCCCGTCCCGCACCGCTGGAGAAGGAGGCCGCCGCGTGAGCAGCGCCGATCGTGAGGAGATGCGGGTGCCGGGTCTGCCGGACCCGCTCAGCCACTACACCGACGTCGTGCGGTTCGAGAACCTGGTGTTCGTCTCCGGGTGCGCCGCGATTGACGGCGACAACCGGCTGGTCGGCGAAGGGGACCTGGCCGCCCAGACCCGCAAGGTGCTCCAGAACCTGCAGGCGGCCCTGCGACATGCGGGGGCCGACTTCTCCGACGTCCTCAAGGTCACGGTGTTCATGACCGACATCTCTCGGCGCGCCGAGGTGAACGAACTACGGAAGGAGTTCTTCGGCTCGGCGTATCCGGCAAGCACACTGATCGAGGTGAGCGCACTCGCCCTACCGGGCATGGAGGTCGAGATCGAGGCGGTCGCCGGCCTGAGCTCCTAAGCCCTACGTATCCGGAGGTCGCTGCCCAGGGACCGTGGGCGGCTTCGATTCCTGCGTAATCCCCGCGGACTGACCAGGCGTCGTGAGCGCGCCTTCACAGCACGAGCGGGTACGACGGACGAGTCGGCCTGTACGCCGGGTTCTGTGGCCGCGACGCCTTACGGCACTGTCACGGCCGGCGGCCATCCATCTAGGCCTGCCGTTGCCGGCAGGCTCGTGCGGTCTACCCGCAGGCTCGGGCGGGCCGCCCTCGAACGCCTGCGCAGGACGCCCGCCAAGGCGGCCGTCCCTCTTGACCTTGCTCCGGGTGGGGTTTGCCGAGCCGCCCGGGTCGCCCCGGACGCTGGTGGTCTCTTACACCGCCGTTTCACCCTTACCGGCCAGGACCCTGCTCGCGCAGAGCCCCGCACCGGCGGTCTGTTTTCTGTGGCACTGTCCCGCGGGTCACCCCGGGTGGGCGTTACCCACCACCTTGCCCTGTGGAGCCCGGACGTTCCTCGACGCCACCATCGCTGGCACCGCCGCGGCCGCCCGGCCGGCTCGTCCGCCGTACTGCCAGGGTAGCGGTGCTCGCACCTAGTCCGGTACGAAGCGCACCACCCGCCGCACGACATCGGCTTCGAGCAGCCGGACTCGCAGCGGCTCCCCGAGCGGCAGCGGACCGCGCGTGGCCTCGCACCGGGCCAGAACAGCCGGGCTGGCGAGCTGCACGGTTCCGCCGCCGCGCCGTTCGTCGATGTCGACGACGAGCCCGTCGAACGAGTGCCCGACGGAGCGGGACAGGACCACCGCCTCGACCAGGTCGACCATCGCCCGGTCGAGCGTGTGCGCCCGGTGGTCGCCCCTCGCCATCGTCTCGGGCAGGTCGGGCAGGGCCGAGCGCGCCCACTCGGGCACCTCGCTGCCGCCGCAGAGCGCCAGGCACACTTCGCCGGCATACCGGTCGACCAGACGACGCAGCGGTGCGGTGCAGTGGGCGTACGGGGCGGCGATCGCGGCGTGCACGGTCCGCTCCGGGGATGCGCCGTCGAACGCTGCGTAGGCGGCGCCGCGGAAGAGCGCGGTGGCCTCGGTCAGGAACGCCTCGACCCTGCCGTGGTCGACGACCGGCCGCCGGCCGATGCGGTCGAGCAGCGCTCCGTAGGTCTCGTCGGCCGCCCAGTCCAGGCCGAGACCGCGGGCGACCCGACGAAGCCGGGCGACGTCGCGGTCGTCGGCTGGCGGCATCGTGCGCAGGACGCCGATGCCGCCGGCGAGCATGAGCCGGGCCGCGGCCATCCCGGTGAGCAAGGAGATCTGCGCGTTCCAGTCCTCGACCGGGAGACCGGCGCGGAACCGCAGCTCCCAGCCGCCTGCGTCCGGGACGACCTCCTGGGTGGGGACGGCGAGGTTCATCCCGCCGCGGTCGCGCTGGCGGTCCAGCCGCAGCAGGCCGACTTCGCGGAGCAGCTGGACGGCTTCCGACGCGGTACCCCGGTCGAGCGCCCGCTGCACCGCCGGGTAGTCCTGCTGCTCCCGGCTGCGTACGAGTGCCCGGCGTACATCGGTGTGCAGCAGCTCGCCGTCGCGGTCGAGGTCGAGCGTCCAGACCAGGGCGGGCCGGGGCCGGCCGGGCAGCAGGGACGCGGCGCCCTCGCTGAGGCTCGGCGGGTAGAGCGGGGTGCGGCGGTCGGGTGCGTACAGGGTCTCGACGCGAGCGCTCGCCTCGGCGTCGACGGCGCCGCCGCTCGCCACGAAGGCGGCGACGTCGGCGATCGCGTACCTGACCCGGTAGCCGGCATCGGTGCGCTCGATCGCGTAGGCCTGGTCGAGGTCGCGCGACCCGGGCGGGTCGAGGGTGGCGAACGCGATGCCGGTCAGGTCGACGTCCGGCAGCCGTGGCGCCGCCGCAGCCTGCTCGGCCTCGGCGAGCACAGCGGGGTCGAACGCGTCCGGGACCTGCAGCTCGGTACGCACCTGCTCGAACCCGACGAGCAGCTCGGCGCCGTCCCCGCCCGGCAGGTCGAGGTGGCGGTGCGGCACCCGCGCAGGCTACCCACGCGCGAGCCCGGGACCAGCACCCCACCGTTCGGGTCAGACCGAGCCGGGACTGTGGCCCTGCCTCGGTCTGACCCGAGGTCCTGTTTCAGACGTGCTGGAAGGGCAGCAGCCCGCCGAGGTGCTGGGTGTCGTTGAGGCTGCGCACCGATGCGTTCCCGTCGTCGAACCACAGCACGGTGGACAGCGAGGCCGGCGCGAGCTCCATCCGGTACGCAGCCCGCGGGGGCGCCTCCAGCGCCAGCAGGACCAGCGTCTTGATCGGCGTCACGTGCGAGACCACCACGACGGTGCCGCCGCGCGCGCGGTCCAGCAGCCGGTCCCGCGCCGCCCGCACCCGCCGCCGTACCGCGTCGAACGACTCCCCGCCCGGCGGCGCGACCGCCGTCGACGCGAGCCAGGCGGTGAGCTCGTCCGGCCACCGCTGCTCCACCTCGGCGAAGGTGAGCCCCTCCCAGGCGCCGAACCGGCACTCGGCCAGGTCGTCGTCCACTTCGAGCGGTACGTCCAGCACGTCCGACACCGCCTGCGCGGTCTCGAGAGCCCGCAGCAGCGGCGAGGCGACCACGAAGTCGACGCCGCCGAGCACCGCCAGCCGTCGCGCGGACGCGACCGCCTGGGCGCGCCCGTCGTCGGAGAGCGGCGGGTCGTCCCCGCCGGAGCCGCTGAACCGTTTCTCCCGGGTGTGCGCCGTCTCGCCGTGCCGGAGCAGGACGAACGTCGTGGGCTCGCCGAGGTCGTGCGCCCAGCCGACGAGCTTGTTCGGCGGCGCGTCCTCGAGCTCTTCGGCGAGACCGGCGGCGGGACCGGCGTCGGCCACGGTTTCGGGCACCGGCACCGAGGCGGTCTCGACCCAGGGCCGACCGGCAGCGGCCAGGTCGAGCGCCTCGTTGACCAGCCGGTCGGCCGCCTTGTTCTCCGAGCGCGGGATCCAGGTGTACGTGACCCGTCCCGGCGGCCAGATCGCCAGCGCTCGCTTGGCCAGCACCCGCATGTCGGGGTGCTTGACCTGCCAGCGGCCGGAGAGCTGCTCGACGACGAGCTTGGAGTCCATCCGGACGTCCACGTCGGCGTCGGCGTCGATCTCGAGCGCCGCCTCGAGGCCGGCGATGATCCCGCGGTACTCGGCGACGTTGTTGGACGCCGTACCGATGTGCTCGGCGACCTGGGCGAGCACCTCGCCGGTCGCTCCGTCGCGGACGACTGCGCCGTACGCGGCCGGACCCGGGTTGCCCCGCGAACCGCCGTCGGTCTCGACGACCAGCCGTCGCCGGCCCGACCCGGTCACCCTGACGTGCCCGGCCGCACCAGGATCCGGCGGCACTCCTCGCAACGGTGCACCTCGTCCGCCGGAGCGGCGGCGATGCGCGCCAGCTCCGTCGGGGTCTGCTCGAGCCGGCAGCCCATGCACCGGTTGCCCTGCAGGACCGCGGCGCCGACACCGCCGTTGTCGGCGCGCAGCTTCTCGTACAGGGTCATCAGGTCGGCCGGCAGACCCTCGGCCGCGCGTTCCCGCTCGCCGGCGAGGTAGCCGGAGTCCTTGTCGATCTCGGTGAAGGCCTCGTCCCGCTGCGCCACGAGGTCGGTCTGCTCGGCGGCCAGCGCGGTCGAGCGAGCCTCGAGCTCGTCGACCCGGGCGGTCACGTCCTCCAGACGCTGCATGGCTTCCAGCTCGACCTCTTCCAGGTCGGCCTGGCGCTTGGCCAGCGAGCCCAGCTCGTGCTGCAGGGCCTCCAGCTCCTTCGCCGACCCGACGGCTCCGGCGTCCATGCGCTGGCGGTCCCGGGCCGCTCGCTGGCGCACGGCCTCGACGTCCTGCTCGGACTTGGCGACCTCGCGCTCCACGTCGGACTGCTCGGTCTGCGCCCCGACCAGCAGGTCACGGACCTGGGTAATCTCACTGGTCACCCGCTCCAGCTCGGCCAGTGCCGGCAACGTCCGCCGGCGGTGCGCGAGCTGGTCGAGCCTGGAGTCGAGCCCCTGGACGTCCAGCAGCCTCAACTGGTCGGCGTGGTCGGCGTTCAGTGCCGGCTCCCCTCGGTGGCCTCGTGCGCGGTGCCGTCGGTGGACCGGTGCGTGACCAGCGCGGTCCACGGGTCGGTGACGATCGGTGAGACGTGGACGTCCACCGTATCGGCCAGCCCGGCGCCGACGGCGCGGGCCGCCGCCGGGAGCCAGGGCCACTCGCTCGCCCAGTGGCCGGGGTCGATCAGCGCCGGACCGCCGCGCGCGATCAGCTCGCTGCTGTAGTGGTGCCGCAGGTCGGCCGTGACGAAGACGTCGGCGCCACACTCCAGGGCCTGCTCGAGGAACTGGTCGCCCGCCCCGCCGACGACCGCGACCCGGCGGACCGGCCGGGACAGGTCCCCGGAGACGCGCAGTCCGATCGGGGTCGGCGGCAGCGCGTCCGCGACCCGCTGCGCGAACGCGCCCACGGTGGTCGGGTGGACGAGGTCGCCGACCCGGCCGGTCCCGGTGCCCGCCGGCCCGGTCGGGTGCGGGACCAGCGGCACCGGGTCGACGAGGCCCAGCACCCGGGCCAGCTCGTCGCTGACCCCGCCGACGGCGTCGTCCGCGTTGGTGTGTGCGACGTACAGCCCGCAGCCGGCCGCGAGCAGCCGGGTGACGAGCCGCCCCTTGGCCGTGCCCCCGTAGACGGTCGAGGTACCGCGCAAGTACAGCGGGTGGTGCGTCACCAGCAGCTGGGCGCCGAGCTCGACGGCCTCCTCGACCACGGACTCGGCCGGGTCGATGGCCAGCAGCAGCGTCCGGACATCACTGGCCGGGTCGCCGCAGACCGGGCCGACGGCGTCCCACTCGGCGGCGATCTCCGGCGGGTACAGCCGGTCCAGGACCGCGATCACGTCGGCGAGCGAGGGCATGTCCGCGAGGCTATCCCCCGCCCCGCCCACGCCGCCCCTGTCCGTGATCATGAGAGATGTACACGAGTTCGGTTCGGATCCGTGTACATCTCTCATGATCGCGGGAGCGCGGGAGCGCCGGAGCGCGGGGCGGCGGGTCAGACGATGGCCTCCTCGACGTAGCACCAGCGCCAGGACTCCCCGGGCTGGAACGAGCGCATGACCGGGTGCCCGGTCGACTCGAAGTGCTTGGTGGCGTGCCGGTTCTTGGAGGAGTCGCAGCAGCCCACGCTCCCGCAGGACAGGCACATCCGCAGGTGCACCCAGCGGTCGCCGAGCGCGATGCACTCCGCACAACCCTCGGGGCTCAGCGGCTCGACGGACGCGGGCAGTTCCGCGAGGTGCGAGCAGGGGGTCATGACACGATCATCCGGGCAGCACCGGGTCAGGCCAAGACCGGGGAGGACCGACGTGAGCGAGCTCGGTGTCCTCGTGCTGGTGGCCGGCGCCGTCGCCGTCGCCGGCCTCTCGCGCCGTCGCGGCTGGCCCGCCCCCCTGGTCGTGGTCCTGGTGGGGTTGGTGGTCTCCGAGCTGCCGCACATGCCAGCGGTGACGATCGACCCGGAGCTCGTCCTCGACGTGTTCCTGCCGCCTCTGCTCTACTCCGCCGCCCAGGAGTCCTCGTACCTGTCGATCCGCCGCAACCTGCGGCCGATCGCGCTGCTGTCGGTCGGCCTTGTCGTCTTCACCACGGTCGTCGTCGCCGTGACGGCATGGTGGCTCATCGGCCCGCTCACGATCGGGACCGCGTTCGTGCTGGGCGCCGTGGTCGCGCCGCCGGACGCCGTGGCCGCGACGGCGGTCGGGCGGACGCTCGGCCTGCCCCGCCGGGTGCTGACGATCCTGGGCGGGGAGAGCCTGCTCAACGACGGCACCGCGCTGACGCTCTACCAGGTCGCCGTAGCAGCGGTCGTCAGCGGGACGATCAGCCCGGCGGCGGGCGTCGCGCTGTTCGTGGTCACGGCCGCGGGCGGCATCGTCGTCGGGCTGATCATCGGCAAGGCCGCGATCTGGCTGCTGTGCCGGCTGTACGACGGCGTGCTCGAGAACACCGTCTCGCTGCTGGTGCCGTTCGTAGCGTTCGTCGTCGCCCAGGCGCTGCACACGTCGGGCGTGCTGGCCGTGGTCCTGGCCGGGCTGACGATCGGGCATGCGGCCCCGCGCACCCTGTCCTACGCGGCCCGGCTGCAGTCCGAGGCGGTCTGGCGCATGATCGACTTCCTGCTCGAGTCCGTGGTGTTCATGGTGATCGGGCTGCAGCTGCCGACCGCACTGGGGCAGGTTCGCGGGTTCGCGAGCGCGTGGCAGCTCGTCGGCTGGGGCGCGTTCCTCCTCTTCGTGGTGATCGTGACGCGGTTCGTGTGGATCTACCCGGCGACCTACGTGCCGCGGTGGATCCCCAGCATCGCGCGGCGCGACCCGGCGCCGCCACCGGCCGTGCCGACGGTGATCGGCTGGGCCGGGATGCGGGGTGTCGTGACCATCGCCGCCGCCGTCGCCGTGCCGTTGAGCACAGACACCGGAGCCGCCTTCCCGCAGCGCGACCTGGTGATCTACCTGGCCTTCGTGGTCGTGGTCGGGACGCTGGTGATCCAGGGCTTCACCCTGCCCTGGCTGATCCGCCGGCTGGGCGTGACGGCCGGCGACGACACGGCCGACCTGCTCGCCGAGGCCGAGGCGCAGCAGCGCGCCGCGGCCGCCGCCGTCGACCGGCTGGACGTGCTGCTCGACCAGGAGCCGGACATCGACGAGGACGTGGTCGAGCGGCTCCGCGCCCGGACCCAGGGCCGGGCGCTGACCGCGTGGGAGCGGCTGGGCGGCGAGGGTTCGCCGGAGGCGCCCAGCGCCACGTACCGGCGGCTGCGGCGGCAGATGCTGGCCGCCGAACGGGACGCCTTCGTCAAGATGCGCGACGCGGGCCGGCTGGACGACGAGCTGCTGCGCCGCGTGCACCGCGAGCTGGACCTCGAGGAAGCCATGCTCGCCCGCGAATGACACCCCCCATGAGTCAACGGCAGACGGTGCGGGGTGACGCGGCTGCGGATCCGCAGGCGCTGCGCGGGACGGGAGATCCGGACGCCGCTATGACTTCTTGGCGGGGATGATCACGACGCTGCGCTGGGCCGCATCGGCCTTGGCCCGCTTGTCGGCCCGTTTCTCCTTGATCGACCTTCCGGACTTCTTGGACTTCGACTCGTGCGGGGACTTGTCGCCCATCGTCGCTCCCTCGGCCGCGGGAGTCCGAACGGCTCCGTCGATCTGACAGTACGCCCCGGGATCCGTGCAGCGGCCGTTCCTGGTCCTTCGGCCGACACGGCGTTCACCAGGTTGCGGCGCACGAACGCGCAGCTGGGCCGGGGCCCTACGCTCCGGCTCGTGACAGCCGCCGGACCCGACGAGGCGCCGTTCGACGCGCGGGCCGTCGCGGCCGACCTGCGGCGACGCCTCGACGAGCAGGCGGACCCGCACCGGGCGGCACAGGCGCAGGCGTACCTCAAGCACGACCTCCCGCACCTGGGCGTCGCGGTCCCCGCCGTCCGGGCGACCGTGCGCTCCGTCCTGCGAGGTCAGCCTGCAGTGGCCCGTCACGACCCGATGGTCGATCTCGTCGACGTGCTCTGGCAGCAGCCGACGTTCGACGAGAAGCAGGCTGCGGTCGAGGTGCTCTCGGCCCGGCCGGCGCTGGTGACCACGGCCGACCTGCCTCGGGTCGAGAGCATGCTGCGTGAAGCCCGTACGTGGGCACTGGTCGACAACCTCGCCGGCGACGTGGTGGCCCGGCTCGTCGTCCGCGACCCGGTCGACGCGACTCTGATGACCGTGCTGGAACGGTGGGCGACCGACGACGACTTCTGGCTGCGCCGATCGGCTCTGCTCTCGCAGCTGGCGCGCGTGAGCAGGGCCGGAGCCGGCCCAGCCGACTTCGCGCCCTTCGCACGGTGGGCCGACACGATGCTGGCCGAGAAGGAGTTCTTCGTCCGCAAGGCGATCGGCTGGGTGCTGCGGGAGACCTCGAAGCGGCACCCGGACCGCGTCGTCGACTACGTACGTCCCCGGGCCGCCCGCATGTCCGGGGTCACCTTCCGCGAAGCCGTGCGACGGCTCCCACCGGCGCTGGCCGACGAGCTGCGCGGGCTGCGTGGGATGCGACGAGCCTGACCACCCCCCGACCGGGCGGTCGGCGGGCACTACTGTGCGCGGGTGCGGCTGATCCTGCTGGGTGTGCGCGGGTCGACGCCCGCGCCCGGTGCCGAGTTCGTCCGTTACGGCGGGCACACCTCGTGCGTCGCGATCGCCCCGGACGGCAGCGAGGTCCCGACGCTGGCCCTAGACGCCGGCACCGGGCTGAGGTCGCTGTCCGGGCTGCTCGACGGCGCCCCGTTCCGCGGCTCGATCCTGGTCAGCCACCTGCACTGGGACCACGTCCAAGGGCTCCCCTTCTTCACGGCTGGCGACCGCCCCGACGCACGCGTCGACCTGTACGTGCCCGAGCAGGGCGGCCGGTCGGGCCGCGACCTGCTGGCTGCGCACATGTCACCGCCCAGCTTCCCGATCACCCCAGAAGGCCTGCAGGGCGAGTGGTCGTTCCATGCCGTCGAGGACGGCACGCACGAGATCGGCGGGTTCACCGTGCGGGCCACGGACGTCGCGCACAAGGGCGGCCGGACGTTCGGCTACCGCGTCAGCGACGGCACGTCGTCGGTGGCCTACTTGCCCGACCACGTGGTGTCCGGCGGCGTCGAGCCGGCCGTCCACGACCTGGTCGAGGGGGCCGACGTCCTGCTGCACGACGCCCAGTTCGTGGAGTCCGAGCGGGCGCTCGCCGATGCCTACGGGCACTCCACGGTCGCCGACGCGGTGGCCCTCGCCGAGCGGTGCCGGGTCGGGCACCTGGTGCTGTTCCACCACGGACCCGGCCGGACCGACGACGCCCTGGACGCGATCGCGGCGAGTGTCGAGTCTTCACTGCGCGTCACCCTCGCGACACAGGGCACGCAGATCAGCCTCCCGGAATAGCCCGTTCGGCCCTGCCTGCACCGCCCGGTCGCACAGAGCAGATCGCCCGCCGTTGACGGCGCCCCTGCTGCTGGCGTAGACCTCAGCCCACGGCGGGGAGTTGAGCGCTCACACAACCGTGCAAAGTGACCATGGGGCTGTGTCATGACCCGAGCGACCCGACCGCTTCGATCCCGGCTGCGTGCAGGCCTGCTCCTGGTGGTTGCCACCGCGACCGCAGCCGCCGGGATCACCGTCGCGCCGGCCACCACCGCCTCCGCCACCGGGCCGGTCGGCTACTACACGGCGGTCGCCGCGCCGCCGCTGGTGGCCGCCGGGTCGTCCTCCTCGTACGCCGTCCGGGTGCGCAACGTCAGCCTGCTGCCGGTCACGTCGGTCCGGATCGCCGTGCCGGCCGGCTTCACCGTCACAGCCCTGGGTCCGGCGCTCGCCGGCGACGACGCCTGGACCCTCAGCAACCAGACCTGCACCCCCTCGACCCCGCCTCCGTGCACCGGCGCTGGTGGCACCTACCTGCAGGCCGACGCACCGACGCACGGCCAGCTGCCCGACCCGCTGTGGCCGCTGATGTCGGTGGTGGTGTCCTTCCAGGCCAGCGCCGCGGTGACGGCGGGGACGTACACCTGGGGCACCGCGGTCGCCACCATCCCCGGGATCGACTGGCTGAACCTGGCCCTGCTCGGCCCGGCCCCGACCACCACGGTGTACGCGAACGCGGCCGCCTCGCTGGTCGTGTCCGGCCTGCCGACCGGGCCGGTCACCGCCGGCACCGCGCTGACGCCGACGGTGACCGCGGTCGACAGCCACGGCAACCTCGCCAGCGGCTACCGCGGAACCGTGCACTTCGCGCTCAGCCCCGCCGGCCTCGTCGCGCTCGCGGCGCCCGCCGCCGCCACCTCGACGGGCACGACCCTTCCCGGCGACTACACCTTCACAGCGGGCGACGCGGGACGGCACACGTTCACCGGCCTGACGCTGACCGGCGCTCCCGCGCAGGGCTTCGCGGTGACCGATCTCGCCGACGCCTCGGTCACCGGGTCCGCGACGGTCGCGATCACGCCAGGTCCGGCGAGCTCGCTCAAGCTGACCGCACCGCCGACCGCCACCGCCGGTTCTTCCTTCCCGGTCGCCGTCACGGCCTTCGACCAGTACGGCAACACCGCCACCGGCTACACCGGCACGGTCCACTTCACCAGCGACGACAACCAGACCGGCACCCAGCTGCCCGGCGACTACACCTTCCTGGCCTCCGACGCAGGCACGCACGGGTTCCCGGTGACGCTCACGCGCGCCGGTTCGCGCACTCTCACGGTCGGCGACGGCACGCGGTCCGACCACGCCGGCGTGCAGGTGGCGCCGGGGGGTGCGACGAGGTTGGCCGTGGCGGGTCCGGAGGGTCCCGTCACTGCGGGCGAGCCGTTCGACCTCACCGTCACGGTCTCCGACGCGTTCGGCAACCTCGTCCCCGGCTTCACCGGGACGGTGCACTTCGGCAGCTCCAGCGACGGGGCCACGCTGCCGGACGACTACACGTTCGGCCCGGCCGACGCGGGCTCGCACACGTTCGCCGGCGGGGCGACGCTCGTCGTCTCCGGCGGTGACACCATCGGGGTGGCCGACGACCAGGACGGCCTCGACCCGGCCTCGACGGTCGTCACGGTCACGCCGGCTGACGCGACCCGAATCGCGGTCTCGGGCGGCGGCCATGTCGTGGCCGGGCAGCCGGAGCCGTTCACGTTCAGCGTCGAGGACCAGTACGGCAACCTGGTCACGACGAGCACGGCGCCGGTGGCGTTCGCCTGCACCGGCGTGGGCGTCGCGCCGGGCAGCTGCCCGGCCGCGAGCCAGTTCGCCGGCGGGCAGGTCTCGGTGAGCCCGGTGCTCACGGTCGCCGGTGCGCAGACAGTCACGGCGTCCTCGACCGGACTGGCCGACGGGGTCGGACACGTCGTCGTCGACCCGGCAGAGGCGTACGCAGTGGTTCTCACCGGGCCGGGCGCCCCGGTCGTGGCCGGCGCCGGCTTCGGCGCCACCGCGAAGCTCGTCGACGCCTACGGCAACCTCGAGGCGGGTGACAGCGGGACCCAGGTCGCGCTGTCGATCGCCTCGCCGGTGACACCGTTCCCGGCCGGCGCACCGACCGCGGGCGGCGTCGCGACCTTCACCGGTCTGCACGTCACGGTCGCCGGCGGCTACGTGCTCACGGCAGCGGTGACCGGGCTCTCCGAAGGCGCCGCCGGACTGACCGTCCTCCCGGACGCGAGCACCGACCACCTCGTCGTCACGTCGGCACCGTCGGCGTCGGTGCCGGCCGGGACACCGTTCTCCCTCGGCATCTCCGTCCAGGACCAGTTCGCGAACACTGACACGACGAACGCCGTGCCGGTCCTGCTGACGTCGAGCCCGACCGTCACCGGCCTGCCGGCGACGGTCAGCACCTCGGGCGGGACATCGACCTTCGGGCCGTTCACGCTCACCGTCCCCGGCACGTACGTGTTCGGTGCGTCGTCCTCCGGGCTGCCCGGGACGTCCGCGTCTGTCACGGTCGTACCGGCGAACGCGAGCCGCATCCTCGTGACCGGCGTCGCCGACGAGGCCACCAGCCCGCACCTGCCGCACCCTGTGGTCGGCAAGCCGTTCGACACCACGGTCCAGTTCCTCGATGCTTACGGGAACGTGGCTCCGCTCGGCTCGGGCGTGACGCTCACGCTGTCGCACACCACCGGCACGGGCACGATCGCCGGCACCTTCCAGGTCGGCGCACCCGCCGGCGCCAGCGGAGCGACCATCGTCGGCTCGACGTACTCGGCGCTCGAGAACGCCGTGGTGCTGCAGGTGAGCGCCACCGGCGGGACTCTCACTCCCGGCAGCATCACCACCGACGTGGCCGGCCAGGCGGCCACGGTCACCGGCACGCCCAACGTGGCGATCCCGCCGATCAACAGCCTGGACCCGCAGACGGGTGTGCCGTGCGTGCTCAGCGCCACCCAGGCGACGTGCTCGCAGTTCGTCCTGCCCAAGGGTGCGCTGAACGCGGTGTACCTCTACCAGACCAAGTGCGACGCCGGCTGCAAGACCGGCGGCGGCACCACTGCGCAGATCGTCTACGGCACCGCGACCCTGACCGACGCCGGCGGCAACGCGCTGTACAGCCGGGCACACCCGGCAGCGCTCGCCATCAAGTGCTACTCGACGTTGTGCCCGCACCCCGACCCGATGCCGCCGGGCCAGCGGTACGACCTGCACGAGCTCAAGGAGGACGTGGCCGCCAACCCGGTGGAGTTCACGGTCTTCCTACCGGGCTCGAAGACGCAGACGTTCACCGCGATCGCCACCATCTGCACGAAGGCCGGAGTGGTCGACGCTGGCAAGTACTTCTGTATCGACCCGGCCAAGTCGGGCCGCGACACGAAGAAGAACTACACCGCCTACGTCCTCTTCTTCGGCGACCCCAAGGGCAGGGTCACCTAAGACTCCATGACGGGCCGGCCGCGCACGCCGAGCTCGGCCAGGAGGCGCAGGCCCTCGGCGTGGGTCTGCGCCGCGGTGGTGTCACCGAGCCGACCTCTCGTCCGCGCGAGCGCGAGAAGGATGAACCCGGACTCGTGCGAAGCCTGGTCGCCACTCACGGCCAGCGCCGCTTCGAGCTCGTCCCGAGCATCCTCCGGACGGTCGAGGGCGAGCAGCACGTTGCCGCGCAGGAGCCCGATCGTCGGGAGCAGCGCGTCGGCATCGAGGGCGACCGCGTACGCCTTGGCCGCGTCACATCCCGCGAGCGACCCGGCCGGGTCACCCGCCGCCAACCGGCCCGCTGCGATCTCGACATCGGTGGCCAGGACCTCGTAGCGCTCCCCCAGCTCGACGAACAGCGCGCGTGCGGTGTCGAGCAGCTCCCGCCCCTCCTCGACCCGGCCGGTCTGCACGAGCAGCCGGCCCAGCTCGCGCACGGCGGTGGCAGCCAGGTCACGGTCGCCGTAGCCGTCGGCGGCGGCTCGCACCCGCCGCAGCTGTGCCTCCGCCTCCTGGTGCCGACCCTGCCGGGACCCGATCTCGGCCTGGTTGTACTCCGCGGTGGCAACACCCAGCCCATGGCCGACCTGCTCGTAGCCGTCGCGAGCGCGGGCGTACATCTCCAGCGCGTCGGACCAGCGCCCGGCGAAGAACGCGGCACCGGCCAGGTTGTTGAGCATGTTGGCCTGCTGCATCAGATCCCCCAGCTCTTCGTACAGAGCCAGAGCGAGCTGGCCGTACGGGCGCTCGTGCGCATAGCGAGACCACGTCGAGACCTGTTGCAGCACCGCGTAGACCTCGGCGAGTGCCCGCGTCTCGTCGACCGCGAGCGCGTGCTGCTCGGCACGGTGCCCCCACCTGGCCGCTTCCCGGTACCGACCCTGGCGGAACCGGCTCCAGGCGTAGAGGAACTCGAGCCTGGCCCGTTGGGCGACGGCGGCCGGGTCGCGGTCGTCGCCGAGCAGGTTCAGGCCACGGGTGAGGACGCGCAGGCTGCGCTGATGGCGCCCCTGGTGCAGGTCGACCTTGGCTTCCTGCAGGAGGAGGTGGGCAGCCAGCACGCGGTCCCCCGTCACGCGCCGTGCGGCCCGGTACGACTGTCGGGCGTCCTCACTGTGCCCGACGAACATCTGCGCGTCACCCAGCGCCTCGTACACCGACGCGAGCTCGCGCGGCTCCAGGTCCGGCAGCCGTCGCGCGCTGTCGACGGCGCGACCGAGGAACTCGGTGGCCTCGACGTACGCGTACTTGCCCCGGGACCGCTCCCCCGCGACCCGCGAGTAGTGCCAGGCCTTGTCGCTGCGACCGGCGTGGAAGAAGTGCAGCGACAACAGCTCGGCCCGGTCCTCGGCCGGCTCCGCCCCTGACTCGAGCAGCTCGCCGACGCGACCGTGCAGCTCGCGGCGACGCCGGTACGACAGACCCTCGTACGCCGCCGCGCGCATCAGCGCATGCCGGAACCGGAACCGTCCGTGCCCCGCCGGCTCCAGGAAGCCGCCGAGCCGGTGCATGCTGCTGCGCCCGGTCGGGAGCCCGGGCGCGCCCAGCATCAGCCGCAGGTGCTCCTCGGAGAAGCTGACGCCGAGCACCGAGGCGTACCGCAGCAGCGCCCGCTCGTCGGCCGGCAGCCGGTCGATCTGGCTGTTGACCAGCCCCTCCACCGAATCAGGCAGGCCTTCGTCGCCGGCGGCCGCCCCGATGCCACCTGCGCGCGCGGCACTGAGCAGGCTGCGCAGGAACAGCGGGTTGCCACCGGCCCGCTCGGCGATGGCCGCGACCGTGTGCGGCGGCAGCGGCGTCTCCCGCATCGTCTGCTCGACCAGGGACAGCGCGTCCCCCGCGTCGATCGGCGCCGGTAGCACCCGCACGACGCCCGCGCCGTCCGGGACGAAACCGGCGTCGACCTCGCGACGGGTGACCAGCACGAGCCAGGGCCGGCCGGCAGCGTGCCCGCAGAGCCGACGAAGCAGGTCCGCGGACACGTCGTCCATCCAGTGCACGTCGTCGAAGACGAGCAGGGCCGCCGTCGGCAGCGTGGCTTCGAGGAACCGGACGCAGACCTCCTCGACCTTGGCCTTCCGGAACTGCTCGTCCAGCCCCGCGGTCGCCTCCGTCTCCGCCAGCTCGGCGTCCAGCGGGATGCCGAGCAGGGGCAGCCAGGGCAGCAGCTCCGGGTCGTTCGGGGCGACCCTGCGGGTCAGGCGCTCCAGCACCAGCTCGGCCGGGGCCGCGGCCGGCAGCCCGCACACCTCCCGCAGCAGTGACCGGAACGGGTAGTACGGCGTCGAGGACTCGTACTCGTCGCACGCCGTGAAAAGCACGTCGACGCCCTCGGCCCGGGCCCGCAGCTCGTCGACCAGCCGGGACTTGCCGATCCCCGGCTCCCCGGCGAGCTCGACGATCACGCCCTGCCGTGAGCGGGCCCGGTCGAGCGCGGCGGTCAGCACGGCCATCTCGGCCTCACGGCCGACCATGGGGAGCTCGTCGTCGTGCGACCTCGTCTCCCGCAGCGCGGGTCCGACGCTGGCCGCCTCGACCGGCTTGGCCTTGCCCTTGACGGTGAACAGCGCGAGCAGCTCGGTCTCGAAGCGCGTCCTGGACCGGGCCAGCGCCGCGGTCGTCGCCAGCAGCTGGCCCGGCGCCGCACGACCCATCACGCGGGCGGCCAGGTTCACCGCGTCGCCCTTGACGGAGTACGTACGGCGGAACGCCGGGCCGAAGTCGCCGGAGAAGACCGGACCGCAGTTCACGCCGATGCGCAGCGGGAGGACTCCCGGACGATCGAGGACGAGCCGGGTGGCGAGCAGCATCCGTTCCTCGTTCGCGCCCGCGCTGGTCGGCGCCCCCGCCACCAGCATGATCTTGCCGCCGTCCTTGTCGATGTCGGTCTCGAAGAACGTCACACCGTGCCGGTCGGCGGCCTCCTGCACATTGCGGACGCACTCGTCCAACGCCTCGGCCAACCGCCCCGGCCCGGCCGTGCGCAGCAGCTCGTCGGTGCCGGAGAAGCGGACGAACGCCACCGCGATCTGCCGGTGCTCCGGCTCACCGCCCCCGCCGAGCAGGTGCGCGCGGACGGGCGCGCTCAGCGTGGAGCCGAGGTCGAGACCCGAGGTGTCCGGCTGCGGGGGCGCCGGCCAGGAAGGAACGCCCGGCTCGGTGGACAGCAGGTACGTCCCCGCGGGACCGGGTCGCACGGCACGCGCGGGTAGCTGCGCCGCCGCGGCCGGGCTCAGCCCGACCTGGCCTGCCCCGACCGAGCCTTCGACCTCGGCGGTCGTGCTCGCGGCCGGGCCGGCGACGAGCAGCTCGCGGTGCAGCGCGGGGTCGCCCACGAGGAAGAAGTGGAACACCCCGCTGTGGATGCCCACCGACATCCGCATCTGCAGCCGCCCCGCCGACGTGTCGACCTTGCCCAGCTCGCGCAAGGTCGCGCGCATGCGCAGCGCCGCACGCGCTGCCCGTGCCGCATGGGCGTCGCCCTCGAAGAGGAGCAGCACGGCGTCGCCGCCCCACTTGACCAGGCCGGCCCCGTCCTCGTACGCGACGGTCAGCAGGCCGCTGAAGATCGTGCTGAGGGTGTCGCTCATCTCCTCGGCCCCGATGCGGCCCTTGCGGGCCAGCCGTTCGGTCAGCTTGGTGAAGCCGGAGATGTCGACGAAGGCCAGCGTGCCGTCGACCTCGCGGTGACGGTCGTCCGGAGTCGTCCGCAGCCAGTCGGCCAGCAGCCGCGGGACGTACGGGCGCAGCAGGTCATGGCCGCTCGGTGCCCAGGCCGCTGAGGGGCTCACCGGGTCATCATCGCGTGCCCCACGGGCGGCCGGACGTCAGACCAGGCGCTGGGTCCAGAGCAGGGCGGCCGCGGCGGCGAGAAGTGCGGCCAGGAGGGCTGCGCCGGCGAACGCGGCGGTGAGCTCCCGGGTGTGCACGACGTAGGCGACGTCGCGCCCGATCTGGTCGTAGATCGAACCGAGCTGGTCGGCGGTCTGCGCGGTGAAGGACCGTCCGCCGCTCTCCGCGGCGATGCGCGCCATCGCCTGCGGGTCGTACGGAACTGGAACGTCCTGGCCCTGGACGTTGACGACGCCGCCGTCCGTGCCGAACGCGATCGTGTCGATCGGCACGGACTGGGCCTTGGCCGCCGCCGCGGCGGCGTCCGCCGACTCGGCCGGCGACTGCTGGCCGTCGCCGATGGTCGGGGACCCGTCGCTCATCAGGACGATCACGGCCGGGGCCGGCTTGCCCGACGTGCCCTTGGGGACGCCGGCGATGGCCGACAGCGACGTGGTGATCCCGGCCGCGGTCGCGGTGCCGCCGCCGACCGAGAGCGAGTCCAGTGCCGCGAGCACCGGTGCGGTGTCCGTCGACGGCGCGACGAGCA
Source organism: uncultured Actinomycetota bacterium (assembly GCA_963849365.1). Classification (GTDB taxonomy): domain Bacteria; phylum Actinomycetota; class Actinomycetes; order Prado026; family Prado026; genus CAVQCJ01. The sequence goes on along the minus strand of CAWKHA010000003.1, from coordinate 206,701 downwards.
GCCGGGCGTTGCTGTCGAACGTGACGAGGCCGACCTGGATGCCGTCGGGGAGCTTGCGGACGAAGTCCTTCGCCTGCTGCTCGGCCGCCTCCAGGCGGCTCGGCGCGACGTCGGTCGACGTCATGGACGCCGAGGTGTCCAGCACGAGCAGGATCGTGGCGCGGTCCCGCGGCGTGCGCATGGCCATGGCGGGCTGGGCGAACGCGAGGGTCAGCACGACCAGCGCGAGCAGCAGGGCCGTGGCGGGCACGTGCCGCTGCCAGCCCTGGCGCGCGGGCGCCACCGAGTCCAGCAGGTCGACGCTGGTGAACCGCACCACCTGGGTGTGCCGGCGCCGCTGCACGACGAGGTACCCGACGAGCAGAGCCGCCGGGGCGAGCAGGAGCACGAGGCGCCAGCCGGACATGAAGGTCATCGCGGGATCCCCTGGCTCGCGGAAGCAGGAACGGGCGAGGCGGCGGCTCCGGCCCGCACCGGGCCACGGACCCGGTCGGCCGCCGTCGACCGGCGCAGACCTCTGCGTCGAGTCGCGAAGAGCAGGGTGTCGGTCAGCCAGTCGCCGGCCGTGGACAGGTGCAGGTACTCCGACCCGGACGCCGCGACCTGCCGGGCGATCCCTGCGTGCCGCTCGGCGGCGGCCGTGGCGTACCGGGCGCGCAGCGCGGCCGACCCGGTGTGCACGTACCGCTGCCGGCCCGTCTCGGTGTCGACGACCGCGAGCACGCCGACCGCCGGCAGCTCCATCTCGCGCGGGTCCGTGACGTGCACGGCCACGACCTGGTGCCGCAGCGCCAGGGCGCGTATTGATGCCGTCCACGTCTGCGGCCCGAGGAAGTCGGAGACGACCACGACCTGGCTGCGCCGCGGCTGGGCCACCAGCAGCCGGCGCAGGGCCGCCGACAGATCGGTGCCGGCGCGGGGTGCGCCGTCCTGGCGCGGGGTGTCGTGGACCGTGATGAGCGCCGCCATGAGCCAGGCGCGCCCGGTGCGGGCCGGCAGGTGCTCGAGCCGCTCGGTGCCGGCGACCACGACGCCGAGGCGGTTGTGCCCGCGCACGGTGAGCATCCCGAATGCGGCCGCCGCACCCAGGACCACGTCGCGCTTCTCGGACCTGGCGGTGCCGAAGTCCAGGCTCGCCGACCGGTCGACCACGATCCAGGTGTCCACCTCGCGCTCGGCCTCGGTGGTGCGGACGTGTGTCTGCGCAGCCCGGGCGGTCAGGTTCCAGTCGATGAGGCGGGCGTCGTCCCCCGGCTCGTACGCGCGGGCGCCGGCGCGTTCGCTGCCCGGCCCGACGCCGGCCGTCAGGTAGTCGCCGGACGCGTTGCCGTCCAGCCGGCGCAGTACCTCGAGCTCGAGCCGGCGCAGCACTGCGGCCCGGGTGGCGACGGCTGCGACGGAGGCCGACCCCGCACGCTGCCCGTCGGTCATCCCGCCGCCCTGGTCGGCAGCGGCGCGAACCCGGTGGGCAGCGGCGAGGTCACCTCGTCCTGGTGCGGGGCCACGCGCGGCGCCTGGACGTGCGCGAGCACCCGGCGCACGACGTCGTCCGAGTGCACGCCCTCGGCCATGGCGTCGTAGGTGAGGGTGACGCGGTGCCGCAGCACCTCGGGTGCGACGTCGAAGACGTCCTGCGGCACGACGAACCGCCGCCCGCGGAGCACGGCCAGCGCCCGCGCCGACGCCAGCAGCCCGAGGGTCCCACGCGGGCTCGCGCCGAGAGCGACGAGGCGGGCGAGGTCGTCCAGTCCCCAGCGGGCCGGGTCCCGGGTGGCCATCACCAGGCGGACGGCGTAGTCCTGGACGGCGTGGTGCACGAAGGCGGTTCGCGCCACCTCCTGCAGCTCCACGAGCTGCTCGAGGGTGAGCACCTGGGCGGCACGCGGTGCGCCGGCGCCCATCCGCAGGGCGATGGCCGACTCCTCCTCGTACGTGGGCTGCGCCACCACCACGTGCATCAGGAAGCGGTCGCGCTGGGCCTCGGGCAGGGCGTAGACGCCCTCGGACTCGATCGGGTTCTGCGTGGCGAGGACCAGGAACGGAACCGGCAGCGTCCGGGTGTGCGCACCCACGGTGATCTGCCGCTCGGCCATCGCCTCGAGCAGGGCCGACTGGAGCTTGGCCGGCGCGCGGTTGATCTCGTCGGCCAGCACGATGTTCGCGAACACCGGGCCCCACTCGATGTCGAAGTCCTCGGTCGAAGGCCGCCAGATGCGGGTGCCGACCAGGTCGGCCGGGACCAGGTCGGGGGTGAACTGCACCCGCGCGAACCTGCCACCCACGACCTGCGACAACGTCGAGACCGTCAGCGTCTTGGCCAGGCCGGGGAAACCCTCGATCAGGCAGTGCCCGTTGGCCAGCAGGCACAGCAGCACGCGCTCGACGAGGCGGTCCTGCCCGACGACGACGCGCTTGATCTGGAACAGGGCGTCCTCAAGCAGCGCCGCGTGCTCGGCACCCGGAACGGCGTGCGGCGTCGCAGCCGGCTGCGGATAGGCGTGGTCGGTTGCTGACACGTGAGTCTCCTCGGGGTTCGGTCGTACTTCGGCGTCTGGTCGGTGCGTGGCGTCGGCGCTCATCCGACCGGACCGTCGGCGAGCGTGACCTTGGCGGAGTGGGTGGCGCCGGTCGGGTCGGTCCAGCTCACGGTCACCTTGTCGCCCGGATGGTGCGCGTCCAGCAGCGTGTGCAGCTCGTCGGCGGTCGTGACGGAGTCGCCGTCGACTGCGGTGATGACGTCGCCGGTCGTGATGCCCGCTCGTTCGGCGCCGGTCCCCGGCACGACACCGGCCACGAGCACACCGCCGTCCACCGCGACGGACCGGCCGACACTGGCGACCTGCAGCCCCAGGAACGCCGACCCGCCGATGTGTACCGTGCCGGACGACCGGCCGGCCAGGATCTGGTCGGCGACCGTGCGCGCGGTCGCCATCGGGACGGCGAAGCCCTGCGTCGCGGTCGGCTGCTGCACGCTCGAGAACGACCCGGCGGTCACGATCCCGACCACCCTGCCGTCGGCGTCGATCAGCGCTCCCCCGGAGTCGCCCGGCTCGACGGCGGCATCGGACTGGATCAGCCCGGTGAGCCGCCGGGAGCTGCCGTCCACCGGGTCCTGGACCGTGATGGCCTGGTCGAGCGCCGTGACCTTCCCGGCGACCGCGCTGGGCGTTCCGCCGACGCCGCCGGCGTTGCCCACGGCCACGACCGCGTCGCCCACGGCGACGGTCGACGACTCCCCGAGCGGGGCCGTCACCAGACCGGAGGCGCCCGTCAGCCGCAGCACGGCGATGTCGTGCGAGGTGTCGTACCCGAGCACCGTGGCCCCGTACGTCTTGCCGTTGCCGACGTCGCGGACGCTGATCCGGGTGGCGCCGGCGACCACGTGGTGGTTGGTCAGCACGATGCCGTCCGAGGTCAGGACGACGCCGGTCCCGGCGCCCTTCCCGCTCCCGTAGCCGATCGTCGTGTCGATGTCGACCAGACCGGGCGACACCGCCGCGACGGCGGCGCGCTGCCGGGCCGTCATGCCCTGGCCCTGCTGCCCCGGGCCCTGGCTGGGCGGGGCGAGCGCGGGCGCGGACGGGCTCGGCGTCGGGACCGGTGCCGCAGGCGTGGAGACGCCGGGCCGCGGGTCCGCGGCCGCCCGGTCGGAGGACCGGCCCGTCAGGGCGCCGGACACGAGCACGGCACCGAGCAGCGCGACCATGACGAGCGCCACCAGGGCGGTGACCAGCAGGCCGCGGGACCGGCCGCGCGGCGGCGGGAGCGGCGGTAGCGGCGGGACCGGTACGAACGGCTCCTCGCTCGCAGCCGGCCAGGCGGCTGCCTGCGTGTCGGGGCGGCCCCACAGGGGTGACGTCCAGTCGCCGGTCGTGCCCGTCGGCACGTACCTGGGCTCGACCCCGAGACCGCCGGGCGGCGGGATGGTCATGCGAGGTCCCTCCCTCGTGGGCCGGTCCATCCGGCCCACGAGCGAGTCTGGGGACGTGTTGCTGAGAGGACGCCACCGTGAACCTGAGCGCCAGCCAAGAGCCGCTCGGGTCAGAGCGAGCCAGGCCTACGACCCTGGCTCGCTCTGACTCTCGAGCGAGCGCGGCAGGACGATCGTCGTGTCCGGTCCGCTGCCGAGGTGCCGGGCGAAGAATGCGCCGATCGACGGCTCGAGCTGCTCGTGGACGGCTGCCCGGTCCACTCCCGGGCGGTCCCGGCACAGCGGCACGCCGTTGGCCTCGCGGTCGCCGCTGCACGCGTTGAGGTAGACGAAATGACCCTCGCCGGCATCCAGCCGGGTCAAGGTCGCGCCGGGAACCAGCCGGGCGAAGCGGGCCGCGTGCTGCTCGAACGGCAGGAAGTCGTTGCGGACCGACCCGACCACGTGGGTCGGCGCCGAGACCGCCGCCAGCGAAGCGGGTTCGAACCCCGGCCCCAGCGCGGGGTCGAGCGCCACGACGGCGCGCACCCGGGGGTCCTGCCGGCTCACCGGCGCACCGGCCTGCACCGGGCCGCCGCCGTACCCGCATCCCCGGTCGGCCCGGGCCGCGTCGCTCGCGCAGTAGGCGCCCATCAACCGTGCGTCGAACACCCCGCCGACCAGCGCCACCACGGTGGCCCCGCCCGACGAGTGCCCCAGCGCCCCCACCCGAGCCGGGTCGACGACAGTGCGCAACGGTGACGCGTCGAGCAGGTAGTCGAGGGCGAAAGAACAGTCCTGGGCCCGGTCGTCGAGCTGCGAGGCGGCCTGCGGGTCGATCGTCTCGACGCCGTGCACGTACGACTCGCGGAAGTGCGAGACGCCCCACACGACCGTCCCGGACCGGGCCAGGTGCTCCGCGATCCACGAGTAGTTGCGCGCGGCCCCGAACGCTCCGTGCGACAGCAGCACCGCGGGGAACGGGCCGGCGGCGACCCGCGCGTCCTCGGCCACCCGTCCGGAGCCGAGACCGTAGGAGTAGTCGTCCTCGATGGCGGAGGCTGCCGCCGGGTACCACGCGTCGATGACGACCGGCCTGGCCCGGCTCGCGTCGTGCACCCAGAACGTCGTGTAGCCGCAAGGGAAAGTCGTCGCCACGACTCGCCCCGTCTCACGCGAAGGAGAGCTCGGCCAGGTCGTAGTAGGTCGGGACGCCATCGATGGAGGACATGAACCGCTCCATCAGGGGCGAGTCGGCCATCGCCTTCTCGTTCACCCGCGCCTCGGCCTCCGAGGTGAAGTACGACGTCTGCGTGAAGGTCCCGTCGCCGTGCCAGGCGACGATGCCGCCGATGAGGTCGGGACGGATGCGGCGCAGCTCAGCCTCCATCGACGCGTCCAGGTCGCGCAGCGCCTGCGGATCCTTGGCGCGCGCCTGCATGATCTGGACGAACCCGGCCTGGTCCGAACCACCCCCGAGGAGGACGTCCACCTCGGTGCAGTCGTGGAAGGTCACCGCGCCGTCGAACGCCTTGGACGTCTGCTCGAACCACGCGCCCTGCTCGGGGAGGTCGCTGTTCGCGCGGGCCACCGCCTCGGACTCGAACCGCGCCACGGTGATCAGGTACCCGCCGGCCGTGATCCCGCCGGTGTACCCGAGGAATCCCTTGGTCTTGGGCTTGATGTCGCGGTTCCACGTCTCGGACTGCCGCCGCCACAGGTCGGCGTCTGCGAGCTGGCCTTGGAAGACCTGAACGAACATCGTCGGCTCCGTTCCAGACAGGCGAGCGTCCCACCCCCCGGTGGGCGGCCGCACTCCCCGCGGGGCGCAGCGTACTCAGGCCCGGACGACGCGCCAGGTCCCCTCGCATCGGCCGCCGAGATAACCTACGCTCGCGTAGGTTACTCGCCCGTAGGGAGGTCCGATGCCGTCAGGTCGCGCAGTGCTCCATGGCCAGGAGATCGCCTACGTCGAGACGCCGGGCGCCGGCCCGGTCCTGCTGCTGGTGCACGGGATCGGGTCCAGCAGCAGGACGTGGGACACCGTGCTCCCACTGCTGGAGGACCAGGGTGCCCACCTCGTCGCCGTCGACCTCCCCGGCCACGGCGCCTCGGGCAAGGGGCGTGGCGACTACAGCCTCGGTGCGCTCGCGAGCACGCTCCGGGATCTGCTGGACCACCTCGGCCACGAGCGGGCGGTCCTCGTCGGGCACTCCCTCGGTGGTGGGGTGGCGCTGCAATTCGCCTACCAGTACCCGCAGCGGGTGGAAGGGCTGGTGCTGGTGGCCAGCGGCGGCCTCGGGCGCGATGCCTCGGTGCTGCTGCGGGCCGCGTCCCTGCCCGGATCGGAGCTGGTCATCCCGGTCGTGGCGCACCCGCGCTCGGTCTCCGCAATCGCGATGGTCGGACGGCTGCTCACCCGGGTCCGTGGCACGCCGGCCCTGCCCGACGACGCCATGACCACGCTCGCCGAGCTCGGCGACGCCGAGACCAGGGGCGCCTTCCTGGCCACTCTGCGCAGCGTCGTCGACGTGTCCGGCCAGCGTGTCTCCGCAGTGGCGAAGCTGACCTCCGCCGAGCACCTGCCGACGTTGCTGGTCTGGGGCGATCGCGACACGATCATCCCGGTCCGGCACGGCCGGGATGCGGCCGACCGGCTCCCCCGCAGCCGGCTGGTGACCTTCCCCGGGGCCGGCCACGAGCCGCACCGGCACGACCCAGGACGCTTCGCCGCGCTGCTGATCGACCACGTGCGGCCCGCGGACGCCGGTGGGGACCTTCCGCTCCCCGCGGCCTCTCGCTAGCGTTGGCGACCTCGCGGACCCCCGTCGCTGCATCCCCCGCTGGCGACGGGGGTCCGTGTTGCCGGCGCGGTCAGGGCTGTCAGCGGTCCCACGGCACCCGGCGCAACGTCTCGAACAGCCTGCACTCGTCCCCGGAGCCAATCAGTCGGCTCACATCGAAGACGCGGCGACCATGCAGCGCTCGAGCTGGTGGACGCTGTCGCGGATCGGCCAGAGCAGGACCTCGCGTGCCCCCGCGGAGGCGTACCCGGCCAGTACCTCCGCGCAGTGCTGGGCGCTCCCGATCGGAAGGTCCGCGAGCAGCGCGGGGTCGCGGTTCAGCGCTGGAGCCAGCACGTCGGTGAGCACATGCTCGGCCTCCCTGCGGCTGTCGGTGACGTAGAGCCACATGGTGGCGACGGCGTCTGGGAAGGCGTCCGGCTCGCGACCGGCAGCCCGCAGGTGGTCGTCGAGCCGGGCGCGCGCCGCTGCGAACTGGTTCGGAGTCGCGTTGTACGCGGAGGCGAACCAGCCATCCGCCTCAGCCGCCATGGCGGCGAGCCGCCGGTCGGACCCCCAGCTGCCGAACCAGATCTGCGGGGGAGGGTTGGGTAGCGGCGCGAGCCGTGCTTCCACCGCGTAGAACGTCCCGGGGTCCGCCGACTCACCCCGCACCAGGGCCCGGACCTGTCGCAGCGCCTCGTCGAACCGCGCCCATCGCTGCGCGAAAGGGATGCCGACGGCGTCGTAGTCGACGTGGCTCGATCCGGGCCCGAGGCCGCCGACCACCGGGCCTTGCGCCAGGGCTGCGAGGGTCGTCAGCATTTTGGCGACCACGACAGGGTGACGCAGCACTGGCAGCGTGATGCTCGTTGCCAGGACCATGTCGCCGGCGGCGGAGACGACGCTGGCGAGCGCAGTCGGGCCGTCGAGCCAGGGGTGACTCCAGATGAGGTGGTCGTTGGCAGCCAGCGTTGCGTACCCCAGGTCCCTGGCCGTACTGGCGTAGGTACGCAAGTCGGCCGCGGTCGGATGGCCGTCACCCAGATCAGCCAAGGGCAGATGCACGCCCAGTCTCATGATCCTTCCTCCCGGACATGTTGGATCCGGTACGGCGTGAGTCTCTCATCGCCAAGCGCCGGGCACCCGCACCGATCGGCATATGTGGTGCAGGGTCGCCCCCCACCCGGATCTGGTCGCGCTATCGGGGGGGCAACACACAGAACTCATTGCCATCGGGATCGGCCATCACCACCCAGCTGACCTCGCGCTGGCCGATGTCGATTCGAGTCGCCCCGAGGGAGACGAGACGGTCGACCTCCGGTTGCTGATCACCGTGGACAGATGGAGCGAGGTCGAAATGCAGCCGGTTCTTCCCTGTCTTCGGCTTCAGTGGCGGACCGCCCCACGTGACCTTCGGACCGCCGCGCGGCGAGCGGATCGCGGTCTCCTGGTCCTGGTCCCAGACCAACGGCCAGCCGAGCGCTTCGCTCCAGAAGTATCCGACCTCCTGCGAACCGTCGCACGCAAGCGCTCCGATGAATCCGCAGTCAGCAAGGAAGCTGTTGCCCGGCTCGATGACGCAGAACTCATTGCCTTCGGGGTCGGCGAGCACCACATGACCCTCCTCCGGGCGTTGACCGATGTCGATGTGCCGGGCGCCGAGTCCGAGCGACCTCGCCACCGTCTGCTGCTGGTTCTCGACGGACGTGCTCGTCAGATCGAAGTGCATCTGGTTCTGGCCGGCCTTCTGCTCATGGCTGGAAAGAAATCGGATCCGGAACCCGGTGTCATCGCTCGGCAGGAGCGCGATGCCGTCGTGGGGGTCGTCGACCATCTCCCAACCCAGGACGCCGGCCCAGAAACGCGCGAGACGCAGCGGGTCGTTGGCATCGAAGCAGAGCGCGACGAGGTGAGAAGCCATCCCGCTCCACATCTCCGATCTGACTCACAGCCGCAGACAGGGCACGTCCTCCCCGCCCATGAGGAAAGCAACGCTGAGGCGCTCTGGGCATCCCGACCTTCGCGCTCCAACGCTAATGATGCTCTTTGGGGTGTCAAGCGAGGATTGCGTGAGGTAGGCATCGGAGAGCTCGCGGGCGATGAACCGCTCGAGGCAGCGCATGATCTCGCGTTTGGACATGGCGCGAGCATTGGGGCACGTGGGTTCCCCCAACTTCGCACCGCCCCCAACGGTCATCACCTAGCCTCCGATGACCGACCCCGCGCCGGTGCGGGGAAACCCGGGAAGGGAAGCGTCCTGGCATGTGGGCACAGCTGCAGAAGGTGAGCACGAAGCCTGAGAGAGAGGCGGAGTTGCTTGACGTGTTCGAGCAACTGCACGCCATCGAACAGACAGATTCGGGTCTGTTGAGGACCATGGTCATGCGGAGCCAGGCTGATCCGAGTCTGGTGTACGTCCTGGTCGTGTTCGACAGTGAGGAGAAGGCGCGCGCGCGGGAGCAGGATCCCCGGCGCCAGCAGGGGCTGGAGCGCATCCGGGCTGCGATGGGGGACGTCCTGGACGGCCCGCCCGAGTTCTTCGACCTCAACGTGTTGCGGGACGAGTAGCCCCGCGGATCGTCGATCGTTGCGGCGGTGGCGCTCCCCCTGGGGAGGGCGGCTGGTACTCAGGGTTCCTCTCGCATGTGCATCGGGCTCAGCGCCGCCTGTGGAGCCTCGAAGCCGGCGGAAACGGTGATCAGGAGCGGCGCGTCGCGCGCACGACGACGTCGTGCAGGGGAACGCCCGGGGCGCCGGGGGCGGTGAGCCTCCGGACGTGCTCTTCGGCGGTGACGATCTCCCACCTGCTCGTGTCCAGTCCGGCGGTGATGTCGGTGCGGGTGACCGACGCCTCGGCGGGTGGCTCATGCCCGTGCCCCGCGGTGTGCAGGTGTCCGACGATGAGCAGTGTGCCGCCAAGCGCCACCCATCCGGAGAGCCGGTCGTAGAACGCCAGCTGCGGCATCGACGGGTGGGCGTAGTGCGTCGTCACCAGGTCGAACTGCGTGCCGGGGTCCCAGACGGTCAGGTCCGCCCGGACCCACTGCAGGTCCCGCGGAAGACCGTCCTCGGCGGCGCGGGCGGCGGCCTGGTCGGCGGCGCGGGCGAGGGCATCGGCGGAGATGTCCGCGGCCGTCACCTGCCATCCGCGGGAGGCCAGCCAGATCGCCTCACCGCCTTCACCGCATCCGGCGTCCAGCGCCGTGCCAGGGGGCAGGCTGCCGGTCTCGCGGACAAGGTGCGGGTTCGGTTCGGTCGTCGTCCCGGCTCCGGGCTTCATGCCGCGCGCCTGCTGCCAGTGCTTCTCCCAGTAGTGCTCGTCGAAGTCGTGCGTCATCGGGTCCGTCCCCCTCGTCCTTCACCCCAAGCCGACGACGATCGTGCGGGCGACCCGTCCGATGTGCAAACAAGGTCCGTCGGGCAGGCAGAGACCCGCCCGTGATCCGCGGTGGTCTCAACCGGTCGATGCAACACCCTCGTGTCTTGGGTGGTGTCGACTGGAGGTCGCTCGCAGCGACAACTCGAAGGTGTCGCGGAGGGTGGCTGGCGGGATACCCACGGAAGACATTCCGCGGCCCATGAGCGCGGAGCGCCAATCCGGGAGGGGCCCGAGGCGCCGGAACCCCTTGTGCTGTACGGAAAGTGGGCGCAGACGGGATCGAACGCCGACCCCCTGCCTGTAAGGCACGACCAGCCCAGACGCTGAGCGCCACGCTTGCGATACCCAACGCATAGCGCGTAGTCATGCGGTCGGCGCTCGTAGCAGTCATGCCGTCGTCAGCGTGTCCAGCCGCCGGAGGAGGGCGACGGCGCCCAACGCCGCGAGGGTGCTCCTCGCCGCGTCCAGTTGCCGCCGCGGCACCTGGTCCGAGCCCAGCGCAGCCGTGGCGCACAGGGTCGCCAGCGCGTGGTCGAAGAACAGGCCCGCCGCGGTCCAGGCATCCAGCGCTGCGGTCACCGACTCGCCGTGGTCCGAGCCGTCGAGGGCCGCGACCACTCCCGCGCCGGTCTGGCGGACCAGGGCCACCCAACGCCCCTGGTGCGCGCCGGCCACGTCGAGGATGCTCTGCAGCCGAGCGGCGTCCCGCAGCATCGAAGCGGCCTGCACGCCGGCCCATATCGAGGTGGGGGCGTTCACCCCGGACGGGTCCAGCTCCAGCGACTCCCGCGCGTCGTCGTACGCGCCGGCGTCGTCCCCTGCGGCGTAGCGCACGCTCGAGGTGGTCCGCAGGAACCAGGTCCGCATGGGCAGCCCGGCCAGCGCCGCGTCGGGGATGTCGACCCCGGCCAACAGCTGCTCGACCGCGTCGGTGTCCCCGCGGTACGCGGCGAGAAGGGCCGCTGAGAGCACCATGCCCTCGTCGGCGGGACCGCCCTGCTCGCTGCGGATCTCCGCCCCCGCCGCGAGCGCCTCGTCGGCCTCCGCCCACTCCCCGAGGTCGACCGCCGTCTCCGCCAGGTTCGAGTGGCCGAGCAGCTCGTACAGGCGCAGGCCCAGCCGCCGCGAGACGTCGACCGACTCGCGGAAAGCGTCCAGACTCGCCCGCGGGTCGTCCTCCGCGACGATCACCCCCAGTGCCATCGCAGCCTGTGCCTGCTGGGTGGCGCTGCCGGCACGGCGGGCGAGGTCGAGACGGGCACTGGCCAGGAGGGCCGACTCGAAGTGCCGACCGGCGTACATCAGGGCTTCCGCGCGGGCGCCGACGGCGTCGCGCAGGGCCGCCTCGTCGCGGAAGCGCTCGGCGAGCACCAGCGCCTCCTCGGACCGCTGCAGCGCCTCGTCGCGCCGGCCCGAGTAGAAGGCGAGGTGGGAGACCATGGCGGTCACCCGGGCGCGCACGGGTCCGTCGGTGTCGCGCAGCCGCTCGTCAGCCGACCTCACCAGCGACTCGACGAGTGGTCCGTTGCTGGTGCCGAAGAAGGTGCCGGCCACCTCCACGAGGAGTAGGGCTGCACCGGCCTCGTCGCCCTCGGCCCGCAACGCCCGCACCGCCTCGGCGACCAGGTCCACCGCCCGGTGCAGGTCACCGCTCGTCGTCGCGGCGAGCGCAGCGTGCCGCAGCAGCTGCGGCAGGTCCTCGTCCGTCGCGAGCGAGAGGGCCTGCTCGGCGTACGCCAGCGCGAGCTCGGGCGACCCCAGCGACAGCGCCCGTGCCGACGCCCGGCCCAGCCACTCGCGGGCGGACGCCGCCACCGCCTCTCCTTGCGCCGCCGCCGGCTCGGCCCGGTACGCCTCGAGGTAGTGGGTCGCGACGACGCCGGCGAGCTCCTCGTCCGCCAGGCTCGCGAAGTACTGCGCAGCGGCCTGGTGGAGGGCACGTCGGGCCGGCTTGGCGAGCGTCGCGTACGCCACCTCGCGGAGCACGCTCTGCACGAAGCCGAAATGGCCCCGCTCGGGCGAGCGCGGGTCCCGGTCCTGAAGCAGGAGCTCACGCCGCACGAGGGACTGCAGCCGGGCGTCCAGCTCGTCCGGCGGTCGCCCGGACACAGCGCCGAGCGCCGCGACCGTGAAGGTCTGGCCGAGGACAGCCGCGTCCTGGAGCAGCGAGCGGTCCCGCTCGTCGAGCCCGTCCAGCCGGGCGGCGACGAGGGCGTGCAGCGTCTCGGGCATGTCCAGCTCGCCCTCGAGGCTGCCGACGACCCGGTAGCCCCCTGCGACCTGCTCGAGCACACCGCGGTCCGCGAGCATCCGCACGGTCTCGACCGCGTACAGCGGGATGCCCTCCGCGCGCGTGACGATCCTGGTCAGCCCGTCCGGCGGCAGCCCCCGGAGGTAGCCGCCGACCATCGCGGCGACGTCGGTCTCCGGCAGCGGGTCGAGGTGCAGCACGGTCGAGCTACGCAGTCCGGCGCCCCAGGTCGGGCGACGGTCGGCCAGCTCCGGCCGGGCCAGGGTCACCACGAGCAGTGGCAACGCGCGCGACCAGAGGAGCAGCGACTCCACGAAGTCGAGCAGCCCGGGGTCCGCCCACTGCAGGTCCTCGAACACCAGCACCGTCGTGCCCCGGGCTGCCACGTGCTCGACGTACCGGCGCCACGCACCGAACAGCTCCTCACGGTCACCGGGCGGTGCCGCCGACAGGCCGAGCAGGTGCCCGAGCCGCGGCTCCAGCCAGGCCCGCTCGTCGGCGCCGGGCACGAGGTCGGCGAGCGACGCGGCGAGCAACGCCCGTGTCGTCTCCGGGTCGTCGGTCTCCGCGATCCCGGCCCGCGTGCGCACCATCTCGCCGAAGGCCCAGAACGAGACACCGTCGCCGTACGCCGGGCACCGACCCTCGTGCCAGTACACGTCCTCGGTGAGGCCGTCGACGTACTTCTGCAGCTCCCAGACGACCCGGGACTTGCCGACACCGGCGACGCCCGAGACCGCGAGCAGTCGTGACCGGCCCTCCCGGCCAGTTGTGTGCAGCAGATCCTTGACCAGCCGCAGCTCCTCGTCGCGCCCCACGAAAGGCGGCTCGGGCGCCTCGCCCCGACCGGTGCCCCCACGCTCGCCGACGACACGGACCGCCCGCCAGGCCGGCACCGGCTCCGCCTTCCCCTTCAGCGACAACGGGTCCATCGGCTCGAAGGCGATCGCGCGGGAGGCAGCCCGATAGGTGCCCTCGCCCACCAGGACCGACCCCGGCTGCGCGGCAGACTGCAGCCGCGAGGCGGTGTTGACGATGTCGCCGGTCACCATTCCCTGCGCGACAGCGGTGATGTCGGCCGCCGCCTCGCCCGTCGCGACCGCCGCCCTCGCCTGCAGGTCGAGGTCGAGCTCACGGCCCAGTGCGGTCACCTGGTCGGCGACCTCGAGCGCTGCCCGGACCGCACGCTCGGCGTCGTCCTCGTGCGCCGCCGGCGTGCCCCACACGGCCATCACGGCATCACCGATGAACTTCTCGACGATGCCGCCGTGCCGCTGCACCGCCTGCGCCGCGGCCTCGTAGTAGCGGTCGAGGACGTCCCGCACGTCCTCGGCGTCGCGGTCCTCGGCGAACCGCGTGAAGCCGACCAGGTCGACGAACAGGACGGAGACCAGCCGCCGCTCGGTCGCCCGGCGGCCGCGGTCGGCCGTGCCCGGGTCGTCGGTGGCGTTGGTCGCCTCTGCCGAGTCCCCGGCACCGACGGACGGCAGCCGGGACCCGCACTCCCCGCAGTACTTGCTGTCGGGCGAGTTGGATGCCCCGCACACCGGGCACGAGGCGGCCAGCGGGGCGCCGCACTCCTTACAGAACTTGCGCCCGTCCTCGTTGGCCGTCGTGCAGCGAGCACACGCCGAGGTCACACCCGGAATCTAGCGCCGGCCGGCCGTGAAGGCTCCTTGCCGCGGGCATCCTGGTAGCCCTCGGAGGCCAGGCCAGGTGCGGGCTTGTGGGCGCAGCAGGGCTCGAACCTGCGACCCCCCGCTTGTAAGGCCTTGTAAGGCCTGGCTGGGGTTGACGCTGAGCGCCACGCTTGGGATACCCAACGCAGAGCGCGCAGTCATGCGGTCTACGGCGTCGAGTCGGCCGGCAGCGCGGTCGTGGGCCGTAGGCTACGCCGTCCAGCATGGGCTGGTTCAGCCCCCGCGTGGCGCACCGATCGGCATCGTGCTGCCCTGTAATGGGGCTTCCGGAAGCGGCGGCGGATCGCTGGCTGGCCTCAGGGGATGACACAGCTGGGGTCGGCGGTGGCTTACGTCGGGCTCCCGATCGCCAGCGGCGGGGCTCACGGGCTGGGGCGGATATCCGCAAAGGGCGCTCTGGATGCCTGGCAGCAGTTCTTGGACACCCGCGCGGTGGCGACCGCCACGAGGTGCCACTTCCTGCTGTCGGAGCCGCCGCAGCTGAAGGTGCAGGCTTCGGTGGTCGCCGTGCTCAACCGGCACTTCCCCGGCAGCGGCCGGTTGTACCCGGTGTCCGTTGATCTCCTCGACGAGGCCATCGAGCTGCTGGAGTCGATCGAGCCCCAGCCAACGAACCCGTACGGGATGGCACCGGTCTGGCTGCGCGCCACGACGGAGTTCCAGTTGCGCTCCCCGCATGGTTCCGGGTTGTGGCCAGGTCAAGATCGTTCTCTGTTCCGTGACTTCGAGACGCCTGCGGGGGTCAAGCTCGGAACGTCGGTGACGTACCTGAACTTGGAGGCACGTCGATCGATGGGACTGATGATGAGCATCCCCGAGGCCAGCGACCAAGACCTGGCCGACGTGATCCCCTGGCTGCACGCGAGCCTGCCGTTCCGCTTGTCCGGCAAGCGCTGGACTCGGTGGACGCTGACCAAGAACGGAGACAGCTACCGAGAGCGCAGGATAACTCCGATCACACCCACAGGAGCAAGGACGTAGCCCGGACCGCCTCCACAACAAGCACCCTTATGGCATCACTTATCGCGCTTGCGCGGTAGACCGGTGCCGGTCTGAAGAGCGGCACGAAATTGCCGCCCAGACGCCGCTCGATGGCCGCTCTCAGCGACTCGACCTCCTCGCCGCCCGGTGGGGTCTGCGCGGCGATCCCCGGTCGCGAGGTTCCGTCGAACCGAATGGCCCCGGCGCGCGCTCCCCGGCGTCAGGCAGCCGCTGGTCAGCGGATGACGCGGACCAGCTTCTTGTTAACAAACTCCTCGATGCCCAGCGGGCCGAGTTCGCGCCCGAAGCCTGACCGCTTGACGCCACCAAAGGGCAGTTCAGCACCGTCGGCCGCGACGCCGTTGACGTAGACCATGCCGGCCTGGATCGCGTTGGCGACGCGTTGTGCCTGCTCGGTATCGGTTGTGAAGACGTAGGAACCCAGTCCGTAGGGCGTGTCGTTGGCCAAGTCGATGGCCTGCTTCTCGTCGGCCACCCGGTACACGGTCGCGACCGGCCCGAACAACTCCTCGCGATAGATGTCGTTCTGCGGCGTAACCCCGGTCAGGACGCCAGGCGGGAAGTAGCAGCCCTTCCGCTCGCCGAAGGTGATGAAGTGAGCGCCCTGCGACACGGCCCGGTCGACTTGATCGGCAAGCATGTCCGCCGCGCGCGGCGACGACAGCGGCGCGCCGGACCAAGTCTGAGACAGCTTCTCGGCGAACTTCTCCACGAACCTGTCGTACAGCTCGTCGACGACGATGAAGCGCTTACCGGCGTCGCAGGCTTGGCCGGTGTTCGCCAGCCGGGCGACGACAGCAGAGTCCACCGTCGCGTCCAAGTCGTCGGTGCTCAGCAAGAGGAACGGATCGCTGCCGCCAAGCTCGAGCACCACCTTCTTCAGGTGACGCCCGGCGATCTCGGCAACCGCGGCACCAGCGCGTGCCGACCCGGTGAGCGAGACTCCTTGGATACGCGGATCGGCGATCACGCCAGCGACCTGATCGTTGCTGGCGTAGATGTTCACGTACACGCCGTCAGGGCAGCCGGCTTCACGGTAGAGGTCAGCCAGTGCGGCAGAGGACTCGGGACACTGCGGGGCGTGCTTGAGCAGGATCGTGTTCCCCGCAATGAGGTTGGGACCAGCGAAGCGGGCGACCTGGTAGTAGGGGTAGTTCCACGGCATGATGCCAAGCAGCGCGCCCACGGAACTGCGGCGGATGACCGCCGACCCCTCCCCAGCCAGCAACTCGATTGGCCGATCCGCCAAGAGCTCCTCGGCGCCCTCGACGTAGTACTCGTAGATCGCCGTGCAGAACTTCAGCTCGCCACGGCCCTCGTCCATGGGCTTGCCCATCTCGCGCTGGATGATGCTTGCGAGCTCCTCGGCGCGCTTGGTGTGCAGTTGCGCCACGCGGTGCACCACCGCGACTCGGTCCGCCACTGGCCGGGCCGACCATGCCGCATGAGCGCCCGCGACTGCGTCGACGGCCCGGCGAACCTCGTCGTCCGTGGCAGTGGGGTAGGTCTTGATGGTCTCCCCGGTACTCGGGTCAAGAACTGCGTACGTGTTCATCGACGGCTCCATGGAAGGTCTCGGGAACAGGGGTAGGCACCTACTCGGCGCGGGGCAGGGCGAGCAGCCGCTTCATTTCCTCGGTGCTGGATGCCTCACCAAGCACGACCCAGCGTTCGCCATCCCACTCCTCGACTCGTGCCGGAACTTCCGACAGCGGCGGTGGATCCGCCTGCCCGAAGGTCGCGTCGCCGTCTTCCTGGACAGTTCGACGCGCGTTCCCAGCTCTGGCTCGGATGTGCTCACGGATGACGATCCCACCGGCTGCCGGTGAGCGCCACCTATGTTCGCTCCGACCAGGCTGGTTATTGGCGTCGCCGAGTCCAGCTCGTATTCGACCCACGTTGGTCGGGGTGTAGCTTCAGCGCCGTGCCGGTGGTGGCGCTGCGTGAAATCACTGTGGACAACCGTGTCGTCGTCGAGGCGCTGGCCGTCACCGACGAGCAGAGCCGATACGTCGCCAGCATCGCGGACTCGCTGGAGGAGGCCGAAGCGCATCCCGATGCCAAGCCCGTGGTACCGCGCGGTGTACGCCGACAACGAGCCGGTCGGATTCGTGAGGATCAGCGACGGCATCACGGTCGACAATCCCGCGTACCTCGGCCCCTACTACCTTCGGCGGCTTCTGGTTGACAGGCGGTTCCAGGGTCGAGGCTACGGAACCACTGCCCTCGACCTCGTGGGCGAGCACATTCGCACGCACCCCGACGCCCACGTGTTGCTCACCTCGCACGTGGTCGGGCCGACATCACCTGTCAGCTTCTACCTGCAGAACCGGCTAGTCGGTGCGGATCTTGGGGGCGACGTGTGATAGTCCCGGCCTTCGCCGGACATCTTGGCGACGGGGTGGCGAGGTGATGCACCACACAGCGGCCCGCCGAACCCGCCTGGCCGCGACCCCGTTCCTCCTTGTACAGGTCCACATCGGAGGAACCCATGTCGTCCCAAACAACCATCCTGGAACCGAACCGCGCGGTCCGTGGCCCATGGCGAGCGAAGACGCTCGCACTGGCAACCGTCGTCGCGGGCGCCGCACTGGCGCTTGCGGCGTGCGGCAGCGCGGCAGGCACGTCGACGGGAAACGGGGGGTCTTCGTCGGCGTCGATCGCTCCGGCGCCGGCAGGTGCTGAGCTGACCACGGCGAGAACAGCACTCGGCACGATCCTGGTGAACGGTCAGGGCAGGGCTGTCTACCGCTTTGCCGCTGACACGAAGGGCCACTCGAACTGCAACGGCAGCTGCCTGCAGTACTGGCCGGCCGTCACGTCCAGCCAGAGCATGCCGACGTCGGCGAGCACCGTCTCTGCCGGCCTCGGAGTGATCACGCGCTCGGACGGGCTCAAGCAGGTGACGGTCAACGGATGGCCGGTCTACACGTTCGCGGGCGACAACGCGCCGGGCGTGACGTCCGGGCAGGGCACGAACTTCTCCGGTGGTCTTTGGTGGGTCGTGTCGTCCAGCGGTACCGAGATCAAGGCGACGACGGGTAGCGCGAACTCGACCCCGTCGCCATCGAAGTCCGCCAGTTCAGGCGGCTGGTACTAGCCGAGCTCTTCCTGACACTGAGCCCATTCGATTGATGAGCGGAGTCGGGGCTGAGTGCGGTTCGCTGCGGAGGTCCTCAATCGGTGGCCGGGTGAACCTCGAAGACACGCCATCTCCATGCGTACCAGACGATGAATGAAGTACACGCAATCTCGATGACGCTGAAGAATGCGTAGAACATGGTCAAGCCGCCGACGAAAAGCGACGCGATCTGGACAACGGTCATGAATGCACCAGCGGCGATGTTGGCGCGGCGGTTTGTCTTGGGCTTCAACACCCTTGACAGGACGATCATGGCGATGGGGATCTCCATCAGGACGGCGGCTCCAAGCAGAAACCCCTGCGTGACATCGAGTCCGTTTACATGTCCGGTCAGGTACTGCTTCAACGACCCACTGTCCATTAAGCCCAGTAGGTCACAGTAGAGGTAGTTGAACATAACGAAGATCCACAGAGTCGACAGTGTGACTCCTGGATTTCTCATGCTGAAGCGTCGATGTCCCTGCACCCGTGCATCCGCGTAAATGGGGGCGGTGGTCGAGGCACTCGAAGTCGTGGTCATGACGGGCTCCAGTCCTTGATGGACCGGTTCATTGAGCCGGTCGAGCGTCGGAACCCTGCCAGTCTCCGCCACCGCACTACCGGGGATTAGGGGAGAAGGTCCTTGGTAGTGGAAGCGCTCCGGGGCTGCCGGGCATGCGCACCGACGTGCCCGATGGCTGATCCGATCCGGCAAGCGGTTGTCTGATCGACCCTCATGACGAGGCAGTATGGCCTGCATGTCCCTGCCCATCCCCACACTGCACACCGCTCGCCTGCGACTGCGTCCCTTCACCGACGCGGATGCGGACGCGCTCTTCGCGCTGCACAGCAGCACCTACGTGCTGCGCTATTGGGACGCGCCGCCGTGCAGCGAACGGGCGCGCCGAGCGCTTCATCGCGGCTTGCCGGCAGATGGCGGACGAGGGCACCGGGGCGCGGCTGGCCATGGACCGTGTTTCCGACGGCGCCTTCATCGGCTGGTGCAGTCTGACCCGGTGGAAACCCGGACTACCGCAGCGCGTCGTTGAGCTACTGCCTCGACGATGCGGCATGGGGTCACGGCTACGCGACGGAGGCCGCGCGGGCCTTGCTGCAGTGGGCATTCGACACGCTGGGCCTGAATCGAGTTCAGGCCGAGACCGATACGCGCAACGTGGCATCTGCCCGCGTCCTGGAGAAGATCGGATTCGTGCGTGAAGGGACCTTGCGGGAAGACTGCGTCGTGAACGGCGAAGTATCTGACTCGTGGGTGTTCGGGTTGATCAGGCGGGAGTGGCGGCCGCGGTCCGGGCCGATTCCCGCCCGCTGAGTCCTCCTCGCTCGCGAGGCGGCGCCCGGCCTCCGGCCTCCGGCCTCCGGTGCTCCTTCCGCTGCGTTGATGGGACCAAGCGCCGAAGTGATGCGATGAGGGGACGGGGCCTCCCGTTCCCGCGGTGCCCGAGTCATTCTCGGGTTGCCAGTGAAGACCACGTGTTGGGAGGCCGCCGTGACGAAATCGTATGCCGGGCCCGGGCAGTTCGTGGGGGTGGATCTGGCTCGCCGGCGCAGTGTGATTGTCTCGTCACCGTCGTGAGGTTGCTCCCCCGCTGGTTCCGATGACGCTTGCGGGAAGTTGGTGAGTCGCTGCGAGGAGCACGACCAGGACGGAGCATGTCGCGGCGAAGCCGATGACAAGTCCGTCCTGCAAACCCAGGCCGGCGCTGAGCGCGACACTCAGTGCGGCTCCCACCATGCAGGGGCCGACGGCGGAGCCGAGGATCTCGGCGACTTGGTACTGCGCGAGCGTGATGACTTCGCTGCCGGGGGTTGCGAGCTCGGTGGCCAGCAAAGCGATCGTCGGGTACGCCATGCCCATTCCCCATCCGGCCGCGGCCCATCCGATGTACGACACCGGCAGCGGCGCCCCGAGTGCGCACACGACGACTCCTGCGGTACCCACCAGCGCCAGCGCGGCGCCGGTGGCGACAACCGATCGGGCCGGCCATCGACCGGCAAACCGGGACTGGAACCAGGTGCCTGCGACCCAGGTCAGGACGCCGCAGGTGACGATGAGGTCGGCGGCCGTGAGGCTCTGTCCGTGGACCCCGGTGAGCATGGCCGGCAGGAAGCCCTCGACGCCGAAGTAGGCCGTGTTGACCAAGAAGGCCGTAGCGATCACGGCGGGCAGCCCGAACCGTGCCGAGAAGCTGCCCGTGGGTAGGATCGTCCGCAGGGCGATGACCGCGATACCGAGCCCAACGATCGCCAACACCACGCCCACCACGCCGTCGAGCGCCAACGAGGTCAGCACGATCGTCAGTCCGCCCCCAAGGGCAATCGAGGCGCTCAGCGCGGCCGGGCGCGAACCGTCCGCCGCCGCCTCCGTCGAGGCCGCCACGTTGAAGTCGCGGCGTAGTAGGAGCACGGCAGGGACGAGGAGCGGCAGGATCAGGGCGAACGCCCATCGCCAACCAAGGGCGGTGGCGACCAGCCCGCCGTATGCTGGTCCGACCAGGCCGGGGACGGCCCAGGCCACGGTCAACGCGGCGAACATCCTCGGGCGAATCCGGGCCGGGTAACGGCGGGTCACGATCGCCAGCAACAGTGCGTATTGGGCACCACCGCCGGCGCCCTGGATCAGTCGGCCTGCGACGAAGATCGGCATGTCGGGCGCGGCCAGAACGACCACGCTTCCGGCGAGGAACACAGCGGCACTGAGGTAGAAGACGTTGCGCAGTCCCCAACGCAGCACTAGCCGCGGGGTCACGGGCAGGACTACGACGGTCGCGAGAGCGGACGCGCTCAGTGCAACGCCATACAGCCGCAGGCCGCCGAGGTCCCCGACCACCGCAGGAAGCACCGCGACAGTGACCAGCACCTGGATCGCGACCACTGTCTCCATCAGGACAAGGCCGACCGTGGTCCTGCCCCGTCCGTCGGTGAACAACTCACGCCAGCGCGGAACGACCGAATGGTCGGGCGTGGCGCTCACGACGGCTTCCAGCTCTCCTGGTCGAAGGACCGGCGACCCCAGCCCATTCCAGGGCCACCATCGCCGCCTGACCCGCGAGTTAGCAAGTCAGCTGCGGTCGCCCGAGGAAAGTCGCCGCCCGCGTGAGCGCCCATACGTGATGCCGCTCTGTGCGGCGCAGGATCTGATCTGACCCGGTGGCTTGTGGGCGCAGCAGGGCTCGAACCTGCGACCCCCTGCTTGTAAGGCAGGTGCTCTGACCAGCTGAGCTATGCGCCCGCGAGCTCAGAGCGTACCGGCGGGTGGGGTTGCCGGTCCCGGTCCCGGTCCCGGCGACCCCACCGTCAGCGACGTCCCGGCTACCCCTTGGCGAGCGACGCGCGGGCCTTGTCCGCCGCCCGTGCGGCACGCTTGCGGACCTTCAACGCGGCGGGCGGCGTCCAGGCCGTGTCGACCGCGTGATTCGTGTGGATCGTGCCGTCCACGAACAGGTCCCCGGTGATGTGAACCTCGCCGGTCGCCTGGATGGCCACCGTCGCCGGGGCATCGGCCTCAACGACGAGCCCGATCGGCTGCGTCGTGTTCGCGGCGTCGCCGATCCCCCGGGCCAGCACCCCTGCGCCGCCGTCGACGGAGGAGTCCCCCTGGACGCCGCCGTAGCCCCACCCGTAGACACCGGATCCGCCATTGAGGTGATAGGCCGTGACCGGGCTGAAGTTGGTCGGGTCACCTTCGGTGATGGCCAGGACGCCGTCGCCGATCCCCCCGTTCGCGAACACCGCTCCCGTCTTGGAGAGGGTCGCCGAGGCCGAGCTGCTCACGAAGTTCCCGGCGTAGCGCTGGATGCCGGCGCTCACTGCGAGGATCCCCGTGTTGAAGCCGCCGGAGGCGACGACCCCCGCACCGGTTCCGCTGTGGTCCGCGTAGTTCGCGACGTTGGCGCCCTGGGCGTTCGCGTTGAACGTGCCGCCGAGGAACCCGTTGCCGAGCGTCGAGGTGAACTTGGCGCCGTGCGCGACGCCGGTGTTGGCCACCACGATGCCGGCACCTGACCCGGTCTTCGAGTTGATCACCGTAGCCGCCGTGGCCGAGTTGACGGAGCCCAGGAGCACCGGCTTGCCGTTGGCGGCCTCGGCCGGTGAAGCGGCGGCGGCCGCGACGGCACCGATCGCGGCAGTGCCGCCCGCGACGAGCAGCGCGCGGCGGGTCGCCCGGGACAGGCCCGGGTCCTTCGAGGTCACGTCGTCTGACATGTTCCCCCCATTGTCTGCCGCCGGGTTGGGCCGGCGGTCAACAGGCGCCAGCTGGGCTGGCAGGTCCGCGCCAGAGTACGTGCGACCCCTCGGTTCCGCAGGCGGCTCGCCAAGAAGTCTCGGAATATTCACCGCCGGCGCCGGCAGCCACCACGCGGGATGGTCCTACCGGGCCAGGTCGGCCAGGACCTTCTCGTACTCGTCCGCGTCGCGGGCCTCACCCATGCCGTGGATGACCGACCAGCGCACCACGCCGTCCTTGTCGATGATGAAGGTGCCCCGCTTGGCAGCACCCTTCTCCTCGACGAACACCCCGTACTCCTTCGCCACCGCGCCGTGCGGCCAGAAGTCGGCCAGCAGCCGGAAGGTGTAGCCCTCGTGGTCGGCGAAGGCGCGCAGCGTGTACTTGTGGTCGACAGAGACCGCCAGCGTCACCGTCTCGTCGTTGTCGAAGCTGGTGGGGCGGTCCCGGATCACGCAGAGCTCGCCCGTGCAGGTCCTGCTGAAGGCGTAGGGGTAGAAGAGCAGCACGACGTTGTTGCTGCCGCGGAACTGCGAGAGCGTCACCGACTCCCCGTGCTGGTCCGACAGCGTGAAGTCCGGCGCTGCCCGCCCGATCTCGACCATGCCCTGTCCGTCCTCTCGACCAGCGACGACCGTCACCGGTGAGGTTACGGCGGCCTCAGCGCCGCGGCGAGCGCGGGGTGACCAGGCGGGTGCCCGACCAGTCGGCCGCCGCTGCGACGCTGGAGGTCGCGGACAGCCCGGCCGTCGGGGCGGCCTCGCCGATGTCGGAGGGCTCGACGTGCCCGTCCCGGCCGGCCTTGGGGGTCAGCAGCCAGATGACTCCCCCGTCCGCCAGCGGCCCGAGGGCGTCGACCAGGGAGTCGACCAGGTCGCCGTCGCCCTCGCGCCACCAGAGCAGGACTGCGTCCACGACGTCGTCGTAGTCCTCGTCGACGAGCGAGCTCCCGGTGACCTGCTCCACCGCGACACGAAGGCCCTCGTCGCAGTCCTCGTCCCACCCGATCTCCTGGACGACCTGACCCTGCTGGAGGGCCAGCCGGGCGGCCAGCTGACGGTGGTGCTCCGCGGCGTCCGCGGTCGCGCTCACGGGAGGGTCCCTTCGCTCCGGGCTCCGGGCCGTTGCCCGGACCTGTTGGCGGGTAGTCCACCGGAGCGGGCCCCCCGGTGCAAGTCCTTCACCCACCTGCCCCCGTGTGGCGGGGAGGTGACGCCCGATTTGCCCAGGGGACAGAATGGGGTGTGACCATCGGACGCGACCGCCTCCCCCTCATCAACGCCGGCCTGCCGACGCAGCTGGTCGACGTCGACCCGGAAGAGACCCAGGAGTGGCGTGAGTCGCTCGACGAGGTCATCGACCGGGCCGGACCCTACCGTGCCAGGTTCCTGATGCTGAGCCTGCTGCAGCGGGCGAGGGAGCGGTCCGTCGGGGTGCCGTCGCTGACCACGACGGACTACATCAACACCATCACGCCCGAGCAGGAACCCTGGTTCCCCGGCGACGAGTGGGTGGAGCGGCGGATCCGGGCGTACTGCCGCTGGAACGCCGCGATCATGGTGCACCGGGCGCAGCGCCCAGGGGTCGGCGTCGGCGGGCACATCTCCACGTACGCCTCCTCGGCCTCGCTGTACGAGGTCGGCTTCAACCACTTCTTCCGCGGCAAGGACCACCCCGGCGGCGGCGACCAGATCTACTTCCAGGGCCACGCCTCGCCGGGTATGTACGCCCGGGCGTACCTGGAGGGGCGCCTGACGACGGACCAGCTGGACGGTTTCCGGCAGGAGCTGTCGCACCCAGACGGCGGGCTCTCGTCGTACCCGCACCCCCGGCTGATGCCGGGCTTCTGGGAGTTCCCGACGGTCTCGATGGGGCTCGGGCCGCTCAACGCCCTCTACCAGGCCCGGTTCAACAAGTACCTGCACGCCCGCGGGATCAAGGACACCTCCGAGCAGCACGTGTGGGCGTTCCTCGGCGACGGCGAGATGGACGAGGTGGAGTCGGTCGGAGCGATCGGCCTCGCCGCCCGCGAGGAGCTGGACAACCTCACGTTCGTCGTGAACTGCAACCTGCAGCGGCTGGACGGCCCGGTCCGGGGCAACGGCAAGGTGATCCAGGAGCTGGAGGCGCTGTTCCGCGGCGCCGGCTGGAACGTGATCAAGGTGGTCTGGGGGCGCAACTGGGACCAGCTGCTCGCCGCCGACACCGACGGTGCCCTGGTCAACATCATGAACACGACGCCGGACGGCGACTACCAGACGTTCAAGGCGGAGAACGGCGGGTTCATCCGCGAGCAATTCTTCGGCCGCGACCCGCGGACCCGCAGGATGGTCGAGGACTGGACCGACGAGGAGATCTGGGCCCTGCAGCGGGGCGGGCACGACTACCGCAAGCTCTACGCGGCGTACAAGTCGGCGACCGAGCACTCCGGGCAGCCGACCGTGATCCTGGCCAAGACGATCAAGGGCTGGACGCTCGGCAGCCACTTCGAGGCCCGCAACGCGACGCACCAGATGAAGAAGCTGTCGCTGGACGACCTCAAGGTGTTCCGCGACCGGCTGCAGATCCCGATCAGCGACGAGCAGATGGACGAGAAGCTCCCGCCGTACTACCACCCGGGCGCCGAGTCCGACGTCATCCGCTACCTGCACGAGCGGCGCCAGGCGCTGGGCGGCTACCTGCCCGAGCGGCGCACGGCCGCCAAGGCGCTGACGCTGCCGGGCGACGCGACGTACGAGGTGATGCGCCGTGGCTCGGGCAAGCAGATGGTCGCGACGACGATGGCCTTCGTACGGCTGCTCAAGGAACTGCTGAAGGACCCGGAGATCGGCGCGCGGTTCGTCCCGATCATCCCGGACGAGGCCCGCACCTTCGGCATGGACTCGCTCTTCCCGACGCAGAAGATCTACAACCCGCTCGGGCAGCGGTACCTGTCGGTGGACCGCGAGCTGGTGCTGTCGTACCAGGAGTCCGAGACCGGCGTGATCCTGCACGAGGGGATCAACGAGGCGGGCTCGGTCGCGTCGTTCACCGCGGCCGGCACGTCGTACGCCACGCACGGCGAGCCGATGATCCCGATCTACATCTTCTACTCGATGTTCGGGTTCCAGCGCACCGGTGACGGTTTCTGGGCGGCCGGGGACCAGATGGCCCGCGGGTTCGCGCTCGGCGCCACGGCCGGCCGGACGACTCTCAACGGCGAGGGGCTGCAGCACGAGGACGGCCACTCGCCGCTGCTCGCGTCGACGAACCCGGCCGTCGTGCACTACGACCCGGCGTTCGGCTTCGAGGTGGGGCACATCGTCCGGGACGGGCTGCGGCGCATGTACGGCGACCAGCCCGAGGACGTGTTCTTCTACCTCACGATCTACAACGAGCCGTACGTGCAGCCGGCCGAGCCGGAGGGCCTGGACGTCGCCTCGCTGCTGCGCGGGATGTACCTGTACGCGCCCGCCGGGGACGCGGTGCCGTCGACGGCTCCGCGCGCCCAGCTGCTCGCCTCGGGCGTGGGGATGCAGTGGGCCCTGCGCGCCGCCGAGCTGCTGCGCGAGGACTGGGGTGTCTACGCGGACGTGTGGTCCGTGACCTCCTGGAACGAGCTGCGCCGCGACGGCGTGGAGGCTGACCGGCACAATCTGCTCGAGCCCGGCAAGGACCCGCAGACCGCCTTCGTGACCTCACAGCTGGCCGACTGCCCGGGCCCGGTGGTCGCGGTGTCGGACTTCATCCGGGCCGTGCAGGACCAGATCCTGCCGTGGGTGCCGGGTGGGGTGCTGACGTCGCTGGGCACCGACGGGTGGGGCCTGTCCGACACGCGCGGTGCGCTCCGGCGGCACTTCAAGGTCGACGCCGAGTCGATCGCCGTGGCGACGCTGGAGGCGCTGGTCCGCCGCGGCGAGGTGGACGGGGCGCTGCCGGCGCAGGCGCTGGAGAAGTACCAGCTGATGGATGTGCGCGCGGCTGACCCGGGGCTGTCGATGGGTGAGGCCTGAGCGGTCGGTGCTGCCGTGCCTGCGCCGGATGTGTTCTCGCGGGCACTGCATTGAAATCCCGCGAGAACACATCCAGCTCCGGCACGGTCCCCTCCCCCGCTGGTGAGTCTCAGGCGCGGGCGCGGAGGTGGGCGAGCAGGTCTGCGAGGGACTTGGCGTTGATGACACGGTCGGGGTCGACACCGCACTCCTGCGCGCGCCGGCACCCGTACGGCTGCCACTCCAGCTGGCCGGGAGCGTGCGCGTCGGTGTCGACCGAGAACAGGCAGCCGGTCTCGACGGCGAGCCGCAGCAGCCGGCGCGGGGGGTCCAGCCGTTCCGGGCGTGAGTTGATCTCGACGGCCACCCCGAACTGCCGGCAGGCCTCGAAGACGATCTCCGCGTCGAACTCCGACTCGGGCCGGCTGCGGTTCCCGGTCACCATCCGGCCCGTGCAGTGGCCGAGGATGTCGACGGCGGGGTTGGCGACCGCCGCGACCATCCGGGGCGTCATCTGCGCGGAAGCCATCCGCAGCTTGGAGTGCACCGACGCGACCACGACGTCCAGCCGGGCCAGGACGGCCGGCTCCTGGTCGAGCGCGCCGTCGTCGAGGATGTCCACCTCGATCCCGGTCAGGATCCGGAACGGCGCCAGCTCCTCGTTGAGCGCCGCCACGATGTCGAGCTGCTGCATCAGGCGCTCGACGGACAGACCGTTGGCGACGGTGAGGCGCGGCGAGTGGTCGGTCAGGGCGACGTACTCGTGGCCGAGCTCACGGGCGGCCAGGGCCATCTCGCGGATCGGCGAGCCCCCGTCGGACCAGTCGGAGTGCGTGTGCAGGTCGCCACGCAGCCGGGCCCGGAGCTCGGCTCCCCCGGCGGCCACCGGGTCGGCGGACTCGTCCTCGAGCCGCTGCAGGTAGTCGGGCGCCTCCCCGGCTGCCGCCTGGACGATCACCCGCTCGGTGACCGCACCGATCCCGGACAGCTCCTGCAAGCTGCCCGCGGCGATCCGTCGCTCGACCTCGGCGTCGTCCAGGTCGTCGAGGACGGCGGCCGCCGTCCGGAAGGCCTGGACCCGGTACGTCGGCTCGAGCGCCCGTTCGAGCAGGTACGCGATCCGGCGCAGCGCGCTCCTTGCCCGGTCCCGGCCACTCACGCCGCCCAGGCTAGGCCCGCCTGCGCGCACGGCCTGCGCGCCCACCTGCGCGCGCCGCCTGCGCGCGCGATCATGAGAGATGTGCACGGAATGGGCTCCAGGACCCGTACATCTCTCATGATCGCGTTGACGGGGGGCCGGAGCGAGCGGCGGGGGCCGTTGTGGGGCTTCCACAACACGGGCCCCAGCAGTCCCCCTAGTCTGGCGACGTGAGCACGGGTCCGGTGGCCACCGTACGGCGGCTGGAGCGGGCCATCTCCCGCCTCGCCGCCGAGGCGATCGACCGCATGGACCAGACCCTGCCCTGGTACGCGGCGATGCCGCCGGTCCAGCGCTCCTGGGTCGGACTGGTCGCCCAGGCCGGCATCGCCGCCTTCATCGAGTGGTTCCGCGACCCCGGCCTCGAGCCCGCCATCACCGCGGACGTCTTCGGCACCGCCCCGCGCGAGCTGGCGCGGGCGGTCACGCTGCAGCAGACCGTCGAGCTGATCCGGGTCACCATCGCCGTGGTCGAGGACAACGCCGCCGAGCTCGCCGCCCCCGGTGACGAGCAGGTGCTCCACGACGCGGTGCTGCGGTACTCCCGTGAGATCGCCTTCGCCGCCGCGCAGGTGTACGCGCAGGCCGCCGAGGCGCGCGGCGCCTGGGACGCCCGGCTCGAGGCCCTGGTCGTCGACGCCCTCCTGCGCGGCGAGGTCGACGAGCCGGTGCGGTCGCGCGCGTCGGCACTCGGCTGGGGCCAGCGGGGCAACGTCGCCGTCCTGGTCGGCCTGGCCCGGGACGTCGCCCCGGACGCCGTCGCCGAGGACGTCCAGCGGGCCGCGCGCGTGACCGGGCTGGACGCCATCAGCGCCGTCCACGGCGAGCGGCTGGTGGTGGCCCTCGCCGGGCTCACCCAGCCCGACGCGGTGAAGCCGGCACGGCACTTCGCCGCGCAGTTCGCGCCGGGTCCCGTCGTGGTCGGCCCGGTGGTCGCGGACCTCGTCGCGGCCGGTACGTCCGCGGCGGAGGCCATGGCCGGTCTGCGCGCCGCGCCGGCCTGGCCGTCCGCGCCGCGACCTGTCTCGGCGGAGGCCCTGCTGCCCGAGCGCGCCCTGGCCGGCGACCCCATCGCCCGAGGCCGCCTCGTCGGCCAGGGCTTCGTCCCGGTCAGCTCGGCCGGGGGCGACCTGCTCGGGACGCTGACCGCCTACCTGGAGGCGTCCGGCTCGATCGAGGGCGCGGCCCGGTCGCTGTTCGTGCATCCGAACACGGTCCGCTACCGGTTGCGCCGGGTCGGTGACCTCACCGGGTTCGTCCCGACCGAGCCGCGCGGGGCCTTCGCGCTGCGGATCGCCCTCGCTCTGGGCCGCCTGGACGAGACGAACTTGTAGGAAACCTCCAAACGCGGGCCCCCAACGTGGTCCACGTCGATACCGCTTGCACGGCTCCTCCTACGACAGCGTGGACCCGTGCTCGCCATCGTCGCGCCCGGACAGGGCGCCCAGGTCCCCGGTTTCCTCGCCCCCTGGCTCGAGCTGGCCCAGGTGCGCCCCAGGCTGAACTGGCTCTCCGCGTGTGCCGGCATGGACCTGGCCCACTTCGGGACCGAGGCCGACGCCGCGACGATCCGCGACACCGCTGTCGCGCAGCCGCTGATCGTCGCGGCCGGGCTGCTCCCGCTGCTCGAGCTGTTCCCGCACCCCACCGAGGCCTTCCGGCTGGTCGGCGTCGGCGCGGGCCACTCGGTCGGCGAGCTGACCGCGGCCGCCGCTGCCCACGTGATCTCGGCCGAGCAGGCGATGGTGCTCGTACGCGAGCGCGGCCGTGCCATGGCCGAGGCGTCGTCCGCGACCGCGACCGGGATGAGTGCGGTCCTGGGCGGCGACCGCGAGACCGTGCTGGCCAAGCTCACCGAGCATGGCCTGGTGGCCGCGAACGAGAACGGCGCCGGCCAGATCGTGGCCGGCGGCACCCTGGAGCAGCTCGCCGCCCTGCGGGCCGACCCGCCGGAGGGCGCGCGCGTGCGTCCGCTGGAGGTGGCCGGCGCGTTCCACACCGAGCACATGGCCCCCGCGGTCGGGCACCTGCGCGCGCTGGCCGCCTCGGTCAGCACCCACGACCCGCGGACGCGGCTGCTGTCCAACCGGGACGGCGCGGTCGTGCACGACGGACGGGCGGTGCTGTCCCGCATGGTCGACCAGCTGGCCAACCCCGTGCGCTGGGACCTGTGCATGCGGACCATGTCGGACCTCGGCGTCACCGGCCTGCTCGAGCTCCCGCCGGCCGGCACGCTCACCGGGCTGGCCAAGCGGGCCATGCCCGGCGTCGAGGTGGTCGCGCTGAAGACGCCCGACGACCTGGACGCGGCCCGCGACCTCGTACGCCGGCACGGCAGCACCAACCCGGTCAACGACGCACCCACCTGGCGCCTGCTCGTCGCGCCCGCCAAGGGAACGTTCCGGCGCTCCGAGCAGGCGCAGCAGCTCTCCCCCGGACAGTCCGTCGGCGTCGTGATCACGCTGCGCGACCAGCAGCCGGTACTGGCGCCGCACGGCGGTCACGTGGTCGAGTGGCTCGTCGAGGACGGTGACCCCGTCGCCCCGGGCCAGCCACTGGTCCGGCTCCACCCCGAGGCGGTGCCCGCATGAGCCGCAAGCCCCAGCTGACCACGACCAAGGCCGGCGCGACGCACGCGCGGATCCTCGGCGTCGGCGGCTACCGCCCGGCCCAGGTGATCACCAACGCGGACGTGATCACCCGGATCGACTCCTCCGACGAGTGGATCCGGGAGCGCTCCGGGATCGTGACCCGGCACGCGGCTGCCGCTGACGAGACTGTCATCGACATGTCCGCCGTCGCCGCCGAGAAGGCCCTGGCCAACGCCGGCGTGACCGCCGACCAGCTCAACTGCGTCATCGTCGCCACCGTCACGCACCTGTGGCAGACCCCCTCGGCGGCGGCCATCCTCAGCCACCGGCTGGGTGCCACCGGGGCTGCCGCGTTCGACATCTCCGCCGCCTGCGCCGGCTTCTGCCACGCGCTGGCGCTCGCCGACGACATGGTCCGGGCCGGGACCGCCGAGCACGTGCTGATCGTCGGTGTCGAGAAGCTCACCGACATGGTCGACCCGTACGACCGCGGGACGGCGTTCCTGTTCGGCGACGGCGCCGGCGCGGCGGTCGTCGGCCGCTCGACCACACCCGGCATCGGGCCGGTGGTCTGGGGAGCGGACGGCAGCCAGTCCACCGCCATCACGCAGACCGAGTCGTGGCAGGTCCTCAAGGACGAACCCGGCCACAAGTTCCCCACCCTGGCCATGAACGGCCAGCAGGTCTTCCGCTGGGCGGTGTTCCAGATGGCACCGGTCTGCGAGCAGGCGCTCGCCGCGGCCGGGATCACCGCGGCCGACCTGGACGCGTTCATCCCGCACCAGGCGAACCTGCGGATCATCGACGCCATGGTCAAGAAGCTCGAGCTCCCCGAGGACGTCGCAGTCGCGCGCGACATCGTCGACACCGGCAACACCTCGGCCGCGTCGGTGCCGCTCGCGATGGAGCGCATGCTCGACAGCGGCCAGGCCCCGCACGGCGGGCTGGCGCTGCTGATCGGATTCGGCGCCGGGCTCTCGTTCGCGGCCCAGGTCGTGGTGCTGCCGTGACCGCCCGGCCCGCACCGGACGGCGGACCGGCCGCCCCGCCCCGATAACCTGCGACCCACCGTCCGCGCCCGCGGCCGGCACCCCTTCCCGAAGGAGCCCCCCAGCATGGCCACCCAGCAGGAGATCCTCTCCGGCCTCGCCGACATCGTGAACGAGGTCGCCGGAGTCCCGGTCGAAGACGTGCAGATGGAGAAGTCGTTCATCGACGACCTGGACATCGACTCGCTGTCCATGGTCGAGGTCGTCGTGGCCGCCGAGGAGCGCTTCGACGTGAAGATCCCCGACGACGACGTCAAGAGCCTGCAGACCGTGGGCGACGCCGTGACGTATATCGCGAAGGCGGGCGCCTGAGCACCGGCGCCGGGACAGCAACCGAGGCACGAGGAGGAGCGACCGACGTGGGCGAGCAGACCGACCGGACCACTGTGGTGGTCACCGGCCTGGGGGCGTCCTCGCCGCTGGGCGGCGACGTCGCCTCGACCTGGGCGGGGATGCTGGCCGGCCGGTCGGGGATCCGGACGCTCACCCAGGAGTGGGCCGCCGACCTCCCGGTCCGGTTCGCCGGCACCATCGCCGTCGACCCGCTCGAGGTGATGGACCGGGTCGAGGCGCGCAAGCTCGACCGCACCGAGCAGCTCGCGCTGATCGCGGCGCGGGAGGCGTGGGCCGACGCCGGCGCTCCGCAGCCCGACCCCGAGCGGCTGGGCGTCGCCATCGGCACGGGGATCGGCGGCGCCATCAGCCTGCTCGACGCCTGGGACACCTTGCGGGAGAAGGGTCCCCGCCGGGTGTCGCCGCACACGATCACCATGCTCATGCCGAACGGCCCGGCCGCGTGGGTCGGGCTCGAGCTGGGCGCCCGGGCGGGCGTCCACACCCCTGTCTCGGCGTGCGCGTCCGGCGCCGAGGCCGTCTCGGCGGGGGTCCAGATGATCCGCTCCGGTCGGGCCGACGTCGTGGTCGTCGGTGGGACCGAGGCGTGCATCCACCCGCTGCCGCTGGCCGCGTTCGCGTCGATGATGGCGCTGTCCAAGCGCAACGACGAGCCGGAACGGGCGTCCCGCCCGTACGACAAGGGTCGCGACGGCTTCGTCTTCGGCGAGGGCGCGGGTGTCCTCGTCCTGGAGTCGGCCGAGCACGCCGCCGCACGCGGGGCCCGGGTCTACGCCACGGTGGACGGCGTCGGCCTCACCTCCGACGGGCACCACATCGCCCAGCCGGACCCGGACGGCGCCGGCGCGGTGCGCGCGATCCGCGCCGCGCTCACCGATGCGGGCATCACCGCCGACGAGGTCGTGCACGTGAACGCGCACGCGACCTCGACCCCGCAGGGGGACGTCGCCGAGGCCAACGCCATCCGCGCCGCGCTCGGCGACGCCGCCGACCACGTGGCGGTCTCCGCCACCAAGTCGATGACCGGGCACCTGCTCGGGGCCGCGGGGGCGATCGAGTCCATCGCGACCGTCCTCGCGCTGCACCACCGGACCGCGCCGCCGACGATCAACCTCGAAGACCCCGACGACGACGTGCGCCTCGACGTCGTCAGCGGTTCTCCCCGTCCGCTGACCGCACGCACCCCCAGCGGAAGGCTCGCGGCGCTCAACAACTCCTTCGGGTTCGGCGGGCACAACGTGGCCGTCCTGTTCCGGAGCGCACCGTGACCGTCGCCGAGGCCAAGGACGGCAAGCCGGCCGTCGCGGCCCCGGCCACGGCGGTCGACCCGCGCAGCCCCAGGGTGCGGATGGCAGCGCTCTTCGACGCGGGCTCCTTCACCACCATCACCGCCGAGGACGACAGCGGCATGCTGGCCGGGGTCGGCCGCATCAACGGCGGCCAGGCCGTGGCCTTCGCGTCCGACCCGACCGTCCAGGGCGGGGCGATGGGGTCGGCCGGCTGCAAGGTCATCCTCGCCGCGTACGCGCGGGCGCTCGCCGACAACTGCCCGGTCGTCGGCCTGTGGCACTCCGGCGGAGCCCGTCTGCGCGAGGGCGTCCTGTCGCTGCACGCGGTCGGCGAGGTCTTCGCGATCATGACCCGGGCGTCCGGTCGCATCGCGCAGATCTCGGTGGTGCTGGGAGCGGCAGCCGGCGGCGCGGCGTACGGCCCGGCGCTCACCGACATCGTGATCATGGGTCCGGCCGGGCGGGTGTTCGTCACCGGACCGGACGTCGTCCGCTCCGTCACCGGCGAGGACGTCGACATGGAGCGCCTGGGCGGTCCCGAGCCGCACGGCCGGCGCAGCGGCGTCGTCCACGTGACGACGGACTCCGAGGCCGAGGCCTTGGACGCGGCGCGAACCGTGGCGTCGCTGCTGGGGCAGCAGGGCGTGCTCGGGGAGGTCCAGGACTCCGACCTCGGCGGGTTGCTCCCCGACAGCGCCAAGCGCGCGTACGACGTGCACCCGCTCGTCGGCGGGCTGCTGGACCAGGGCAGCGCGATCGAGCTGCACGAGCGCTGGGCGCCGAACATCGTGACCACGCTCGGACGTCTCGGCGGCCGCACCGTCGGCGTCGTGGCCAACAACCCGCTGCGGCTCGGCGGCTGCCTGGACTCGGCCTCCGCCGAGAAGGCCGCCCGCTTCGTACGGATGTGCGACGCGCTCGGCGTGCCGCTCGTGGTCCTGGTCGACGTGCCCGGTTACCTGCCCGGCGTCGCCCAGGAGTGGGAGGGCGTCGTGCGGCGCGGCGCCAAGCTCCTGCACGCGTTCGCCGAGTGCGTCGTGCCCCGCGTGACCGTCGTGACCCGCAAGGCGTACGGCGGCGCGTACATCGCCATGAACGCGCGGGCGCTCGGGGCGACCAAGGTGTACGCCTGGGACGGCTCGACCGTCGCAGTCATGGGCTCGGTCGCGGCCGTCCGGGTGCTGCACCGTCGGCGGCTCGCCGACGCGCCGGACGACCTTCGGCCGGCGCTCGAGCAGGAGCTCGCCGACGAGCACGAGCTCATCGCCGGGGGCATCGACCGTGCCATCGCGATCGGTGTCGTCGACGAGGTCATCGACGCCGGGGTCACGCGCACGGCCGTCGCCCGAGCGATCTCCGAGGCGCCCGCCGTCCGCGGCGCGCACGGCAACATCCCGCTCTGAGCGCCGGCCCAGCGGCCCGACGAAACCTACGGGCAGGTAAGGCCGAATTCCGGCCTTACCTGCCCGTAGGTTTCGGTCGTCTGGCCGGGTTCCGGCGGTCAGACGACCTGGTGCAGCCAGCGGACAGGGGCACCCTCGCCGGCCCACCTGAAAGTCTCGAGCTCGTCGTCCCACGGCTTGCCGAGCAGCTTGTCCAGCTCGTCCTCGATCGGCGTGGCCTTCGCGGTCGAGCGGACCATCGCCGAGCGCAGCCGGTCCTCCGGGACCATGAGGTCTCCGTGCACCCCGGTGATGGCGTGGAAGACCCCGAGCTCGGGCGTGTAGGAGTACCGCGCACCCTCGAACCCGGCGGT
The DNA here is from genome assembly GCA_963849365.1 of uncultured Actinomycetota bacterium. Lineage (GTDB taxonomy): Bacteria > Actinomycetota > Actinomycetes > Prado026 > Prado026 > CAVQCJ01. Next base: position 172,098 of record CAWKHA010000003.1, on the reverse strand, counting down.
CGGCTCCTCGGTGACCTCGTACCGCAGGTGCAGCCAGCCGCGCAGCGCCGACGCCAGCGACGACGAGGTACCCGGCTCGCCGGTCCAGGACAGCTCGGCCCGCCAGGTTCCGGGTTCGGCCGGCTGCGGCGTCCAGTCCAGGGACACGCGCATGCCGAGAACGCCCGCGAGCGCCCATTCCACGTGCGGGCACAGCGCAGAAGTGGCCGAGTGGACGTAGACCACACCGCGAGTCGTCACCTGGGCTCCTTGGGTCGGACGGTTGTCGAGGGACGCCTTCCCCAGCGGCCTCGCCGTCCGCCCCCCTGGGTTCCCCGAGGGACGATGCGGGCATTCTGCCCCATCCGTACCGTCCGCCCCAAGCACCTGGGCACACCGATGTCCGTGTCGCGGGCCGATCCGGTCCGTTCTGCGCCCCGGGAGCGGGCTCGGTAGGCTGCTCGCCGCTGCGGGGCGGTAGCTCAGCTGGTCAGAGCAGGGGACTCATAATCCCTGGGTCGCAGGTTCGATCCCTGCCCGCCCCACCAGCCTCACCAGCCCCACCAGTGTGATGTGCGATCTCGGCTGATTCTTTTTACACCGTCTCGGCTGATTCTTCTTACACCGTCTCGGCTGATGCGCGACATCGTCTCGGCTGATGGTTGACACCTCGTCCCCGCTGGTCCTCGGCTGCTGGCAGCCGAGGAGGTGGGCCGGGTGCTGGTGGAGCTGAGCATGACCGAGCAGAGGTATCAGGCGGTGCTTCAACCGCGAAGGACCTCGTGATCCAGCGTGAACATCTGGCCGACCGCCGAGCGCCCACGTAGGTGCGCACTGGGCGAGGCCGGCGCGCACCTACGTGGCTGTCACAGAGCGTTAGGCGTTCTCAGAGTCAGCGTCCTTGGCGGCTGCCTTGATGTCGTCCGCCGCAACCTTGTCGACGGCCTTCTCGACGATAGCGTCGGCCTTGTCCAGTGCCTTGCGGATCTCCACAGCACCTGGGTCGGAGACCAGGGCCAAGATCCCGGAGTGCCCGGGCGCGATCGCGTCTTGAAGCTCCGCCGCGAGGTCGCTGCGGTGATGGCGCTCACGGACCTTGCCCACGCCGGCTCCGGCTGCGCCGAGCACCGCGGCGCTGCCGATGATCGACGGCGGGAACAGCACGCCGAGAACGACACCGCCGACCACGCCCCACTTCGAGCCCGCGGCGGGTGCTGTGGTCGGTCGCCTTCTGGACCTCCAGCGTGCCATCCGCCTCACGCTTGACGACGATGACCCCTTCGATCTCCACCGTGCGGCCGTCTTCCACGGACTTGAGCGCCTCGTAGGCCTCCCACGCGGTGTCGGTGTCGGGGAAATCAGCGACGAACAGCGTGTACGCACCGTCGCTGACCGCAGCGGCAGCTATTGCCTCTGACTGGTCAGCGGTGCTCTGGTCTTCTGACATCGGCCTCTCCTGGGTCGTTGACGGTGGCGAGGACTGGCCCACGCTCCTGGCGACGACCCTAGCCCCGGCGCCTGGGGGCGCGAGCATCGCGAAATGTCCCAGCATTGCGTGGAGCCGCCCTAGTCTTGATCGCGTGTCTGCCGCTGACATGCACCCTCGACCCGCCCTGGACAAGAAGAAGACGATCATCGGGGCTGTCATCGGAGTGGTCGCACTGGCTGTGATCTTCCTGGGTGTAATCCCGCAGATCGGGTCCTATGCGGACGCGCTCACCGCCATCCAGGCGATGACCGCCGGCGCGATAACCCTGATCGTGATCACGGTTGTCATCTACAACCTCGTGTACGGGTTCCCCTTCATGGCAGCGACACCAGGACTGCCCTACCGGCACTCGTTCCAGCTGAATCAGGGCGCGTTCGCGATCAGCAACGGGATCCCGGCTGGTGGGGCGTTCGGCCTGGGTGTCCAGTACGCGATGCTCGATACCTACAAGATCGCACCCGCGGCTGCGACCGCCGCGATCGGTTCGGTGGGGGTCTGGAGCATCTTCGTCACCCTCGGGCTCCCAGTGCTCGGGCTCATGGCGATCTCCGCGTCCGGCACCATCGACGCGGGCCCGTACGTGATCGTGGGGATCGTCGGCCTGGTTGTCCTGCTGGCGATGGTCCTGGTCTTCGGCTTGATCATGCGCAGCGAACGGCTGGCCGAACGCCTTGGTCATCTGGCCAACAAGATCGCCAGACCGGTGGTCAGCCGGTCCAAGAAGCACCCAGACGCCGACTTCGTGCCCATGCTGGTGAACTTCCGGCACAGCGTCGTCGATCTGGTCCGGCGACGGTGGGCCGCGATCACTGTGACGCAGCTGAGTGTGTCGTTCACCCAGTTCCTCATCCTGTTCGCGGCCCTGCGCGGAGTCGAGGGGCAAGGGGCACAGACCTCGCTGCTGGTCGCGTTCGGCGCCTGGGCTGTCGCGCAGATCGGCATCATGATCCCGATCACCCCAGGAGGCCTGGGCACGGTGGACGCGTTCCTCATCGGGTTGCTGACCGCGATGGGCGTCAACGACGGTGACGCGACTGCAGCCGACCTGGTGTGGCGCGCGGCATCGTTCGTGCCCCAGATCATCATTGGAATCGCGTGCCTGGTGACGTGGAGCCGGCGGGCCGCCCGGACCTTCGCCGCCGCTCAGCCGGCCGACTGACACAGTCGGCCGCGTCCATCGCCCCTGGGTGAATGTGGTCCTGCTGGTGGCGGTGGGCTGGCGCATGAGCCCCGTCGGCCGACTACTACGCCGGGTGCGACCCCGCTGTGCTCAGCCGAGTGCCATGCCCTCGGTGGAACCGGACGCGACTGGGTCTGGCAGGCGCATCATCCGCAACGAGGTCAGCAAACCGACGAGGCCGGCGAGGATCGGGATCAGCAGCGCCACCTGAAGCGCGAGTGGCCGCGCTTCGGTGTTGATGCGGATGACCTCGGCCTGGACGTCTTTGGGCTGGCCTGCGAGTTGTTCGGTGAGGGCAGTGTTGCTCATGATCTCCGCGTCATGCTCCAAGGCCGTCGAGACCTGCTGCTGCTGCGTGGCGTCGAGGACTTTGCTGTCCTGTGCCATGTGCGTGAACGCGATCGACAGCGTCGCCAGCATGATTGCGCCAGCGAAGGCCAAGCCGAACGACAGACCGAACGAGCCTGCTGCCGAGTTCACGCCGGCGGCCTCGCTGACCCGTTCCTCCGAAACCGGGGAAAGCGTGTAGTTGTTCAGCTGGGACACCAACAGACCCAGGCCTGACCCCGCGACGACCAGGGGTAGTACCAGGTACCAGCCGGAGGTGGCGCGGGGAACAATCGGCAGCAGGACCGCCAGTCCGACCGTGAGCAGTACGAACCCGGCCCGGATGACGGCCGCTGGGCGCCGCCTGCCCGATCTCTTCCCGGCCAACAGCGCCATCGCAAACATGCTCAGCGAGAGCGGGGCCAACGACAGCCCGGCCTGCATCGCGTTGTACTCCAACACCATCTGCAGGTAGATCGGCAGCGCAATCATCGTTCCGCCCAGGGCGATCTGCTGCAGCAGCTGCCCCGAGATCCCGAACCGAAACAAGTGAGACCGAAACAGGTCCGGATCCAGCAGCGTCGGCTTCGATTCGCGCTTGCGGCGCACCAGCCAGTACACCAGGGACCCCATCGCGACGGCACCGGCCGCGAGCAGCGCGGCGACGGCCTCACCACCCTCCTGCCACACCAGGATGCCCAGAACGAGACCACCCATGCCCACGACCGACAGGACCGCACCGACCGGATCCACCTCGCGAGGGCCGGTGTACGGCACGTCGTGTACAAGACCGATGCCCGACAGCACGATCGCGATGATCACGACCTCGAGGCCGAACGCGACCCGCCACGACAGATACGTCGTGATGAAGCCGCCCACGAGGGGCCCCACGGCAGCCGCGATCGCGGCGGCTGCCCCGACCAGGGCGTACACCTTCTTCTGCGCGGCACCCTCGAAGTTCCCGTGGATCAGGGACTGCATCGCCGGTAGCAGCAACGACGCGCCCAGCCCGCCGATGACGGCCCAGAAGATGATGATCGCGGTCACGCTCTGGGCGAGAGTCATCGCCGAGGCGCCGACCGCGTAGCCCAGCAGCCCGAGGACATAGGCCCGCTTGCGCCCAAACAGGTCGCCGACCTTGCTGCCGATCAAGATGAACGCCGCCGAAACCAACGCCTCCAGCGCGATCGCCGACTGAACGCTGCTGACCGTCGTGCCCAAGTCATGGACCACGGCTGAGATGGATACGTTCATCAGCGACGTGTCCACGACCAGCACGAACATGGCCATCGACAGCAAGATGGCCAGCCGTCTGTTCAACGGCGCCGCTTCGGGACGGCTGCGGTCAGCTTCGCGGGTCAATGCTCATCCACCATCGACCGCGAAGGGAGTCGGCACATGGAGGGCAGTCAGCTCAGCTGCCCAGCGCCTTGGCCTTGCCCGCCGCGAACTCCTCCTCGGAGATCACGCCCTTGGCCTTCAGGTCGGCCAGGCGGGCGATCTCGTCGGCCGTGCTGGTGCTGCTGCCCGCCACGCTCTGGATGTACTGACGCTGGGCGTCGGCCTGGGCCTGGGCCGACCTCACCATGTGCTCCTGCATCTTGTGGCCGCGCGCGATCAGGTACACGAACACACCCAGGTAGGGCAGCACGACGACGAAGATCACCCACAGCGCCTTCGACCAGCCGCCCAGGTCGTCACTGCGGAAGATGTCGCTGAAGACGACGATCAGCAGGTAGATCCAGATGAAGAACAAGAAGAACCAGATCATCGACCAGAGCACCTGGCCGGTACCGAACTCGGCGATCAGCCCTGTCATTGCTTCCTCCTAGGTGATGGCTGGCGTGGCCGCGGTCCTTGTGGGCCGGGCCGGCCGACCGGCAGCGTATCGGTGCCGACGGCGCTATTCGCTGGGAGCACGCAGGCCTACTTCTCGGGCCCGGCTGGTCCCGGCGGCTGATCGACTGGGATGGCTGCTCCCAGATCATGGCGCGTCGCAGCCTCGCAGCGCAGCCCCTTGGAACACGAGCGTGTCCCGTACGCGGGAGGCCGGGCGGCGGCGGCCCAGGCGCCGCCTCGGCCGGCACCATCTCGTCGGTCCATCGCTGCGCGGCTACGTCCGGCGTTGGGGTTCGAGAAGCCGCGGGAGATCCTGTGCTCCGCCCGGGTCGAGACGCCACAGCCATGGGGAGGCACCTTGGGAGTTCGCCCGGTCGATGTGGTCATCAAGCGCTGCTGGTCGCGTTCGAGAGTGGCCAGGCTCACCGAGCTCGCGCAGCTGCACACCCTGGGAGTGCTCTCCGACGAGGAGTCTGCCGCCGCCAAGGCCAAGATCCTGGAGATCTGACCCGGCCGGGCCCCCGGGCCCTGTGGGTCGCAACAAGAACCCGCTGGAACAGGAGCCGCCCGCTATCGGGTCGAGTAGCGTCCGCTGCCATGACCCAAGGGGTGGATCAGGGCCGGCGCAGGCGCAGGAGCCTCGTACCCATCGTCGGCCAGCTGCGCTCGTACGATCGCAGCTGGTTGCGCGGTGACCTGATCGCCGGGGTCACTGTCGCAGCGTTGATCGTGCCGAAGAACCTGGGTTATGCAGGGATTGCCGGGATCCCGCTGCAGAACGGCCTGTACGCGGCCGCGGCCGGTGCGCTCCTGTACGCGGTGTTCGGGACCAGCCGGCAGATCTCGATGGGGCCGAGCTCGGGGCTGGCCGCGGTCGCAGCGAGTGCGGTCCTGGCCGCGGGGATCAGCGACGAACACGACGTGGCCTCTTTCGTGGCGGCGATCACCCTCGCGTCCGGCCTGGTGTTCCTGGCCCTCGCGGTCCTTCGGATGGGCTGGATCGCGCAGTTCCTGTCCCGGGCGGTGGTCACGGGGTTCTTGTTCGGGGCTGCGATCGACGTCGTGATCGGCGAGCTGCCCAAACTGACCGGGACTGATGTCGACGGGACGAACAGCCTGCAGGAGCTGTGGTCTTGGCTGGGGACGGTCGGCGAGGCGCACGGGTTGACCGTCGTAGTCGGGCTTGTCTCGCTCGTCGTCGTCTTCGGTGTTCGGGTCATCGCACCACGCGTACCGGGGGCCCTGGTGCTGGTCGTCGGCGGGCTGGCGGCGTCGCGAGTGTTCGACCTGGGGGCGCACGGGGTGGCGCTGGTGGGAACCGTGCCGCGGGGGCTGCCCTCCCTCGAGGTCCCCGACCTTCACCTCGCCTGGCAGCACGCCGGCGTTCTCGCCGCGGCAGCGGTGGCCTTGGTGCTGATCGGGTTCTCTCAGACAGCCGGGGACGCCCGCGCGTTCGCGGCCAAGCACCGCTACCAGATCGACGTCGACCAGGAGTCCCTTGCGCAGGCGATGGCGAACAGTGGTTCCGGCCTGTTCCAGGGGATGCCGGTGTCTACGAGCTTGTCGGCGAGCTCGCTGAACGACCATTCGGGGGCGCGCACCGGGTTGGCGTCGATCACGTCAGGTGTCACGGTGCTGCTCACCCTCCTGGTGTTGGCTCCGCTGTTCTCGGACCTGCCCAAGCCGGTGCTCGCCGCCCTCATCATCGAAGCGGTCGTGATGGGCATGATGAACGTGCCCGAGATGCGGCGCCTCTTCCAAGTCCAGCGGTTCGACTTCTGGATCGCAGTTGCGGCCATCGCGGGCACACTCGTGTTCGGTGTGCTCGCCGGGGTGATGATCGGCATCGGCCTGTCGCTGCTGTGGCTTATCTCCGTGGCCACGAGGCCACACATGCCCGTCCTGGGGCGGGAGCCGGGGACACAGGTGTTCCGTGACATCGTCGAGAACCCCAACGACGAGCAGTACCCCCAGGTCGTCGTGCTCAGGCTGGACGGTGGGCTGTTCTTCGCCACGTCAGACGCGCTGGAGGACCGCGTCAGAGACATCGTCCACTCCACCCCCGAACTGAGCGGGATCGTCCTGGACTGCGAGGGCATCAACTTCGTCGACTCCCAAGGCTCAGCCAAGCTCAACGAGATCGCCGACCTCGCCGACGACGCAGCCGTCACGCTCCGGCTTGCGCGGGTCAAGCCCGCGATCGGCGAGACCCTTTCCCGCGATGGCGTCCTGGAACGGATCGGAGCCGACCGGATCCACGGCAACGTGCACCGGGCCGTTCAGGCTCAGCTGGCTGGACCGCAGCAGCTCGGATAGTCGGTCAGACAGCTGGCGGCGGGCAGCTCAGACTTTCGGAGCTGCGGCGTCACATGCCTGCTCCTGCTCCGCGTAGACGGCGAGGTGCCGCTCGGCGCTGGAGGCCCAGGTGAATCTCGATGCCACCTGTCGACCGTTGCGGATGAGCTCATCGCGCAGTCGACCGGGTTCGGCCGCCAACGACAGCGAGCGGGCCAGCGCCTCCACGTCCTCGACCGGGACCATCAATGCGTCCGTCAGGTCGACGAGATACTCGCGGAAGACGGGTAGGTCGCTGGTCACGACGGGGGTGCCCGCGCTCATCGCCTCCAGCACTGCGAGGCCGAAGCCTTCCTTCACGGACGGGAAGGCCAGCACGTCGGCCGCCGCGTACCACAGCGGCATCTCTTCGTCGTCGACCGTGCCGACGAGCAGCACGTCGACACCGAGCTCGAGGCCGAGGCCGGGCAGCTCGGCCAGGACCGCGTCGCGGTACCAGCGGTGGTCCTGGAACGAGTGGCCTCCGAGCACCGCCAGCACGGGCCGGTCGCTGCGTTCCCGCGCGAGCCGCGCGAAGGCTCGTACCAGGGTGTCGCTTCCCTTGCGGGGCTCGATCCCTCCGACCGCCAGGAACAGCGGACGCGCTCCGATCCGGTAGCGCGTGCGCAGCGCATCCGCTGCGGCTGGGGACACAGTTGAGAATCGCTCGACGTCGACACCGTTCGGGACGACCTGGGCCGAGACGCCGTAGTCGGCCGCCAGCTGCCGGCGCCAGACCTCGCTCACCGTGAGGACCACGTCCGGCTCGAGGATCGCCTGCCGCTGGCAGTCCATCAGCACGTGGCTGGAGAAGTCGTCGACGTGGTGAACGGTGCGCAGCACACGGACTCCTGCTGGGCCGGCGCCTGTGTCGCGCACGCGTGTCGCAGCCCGTGCGGAGATGCAGTCCTGGGTGTGCAGCAGCGGTGTGCCGGCCTGTCCGAGCGCGTCCGTCAGGCGATCGATGCTCTCGGCGACTCTGTCCTCCAAGGTGCCGGCTGCGGACGGGCCGGGGACGAGCGTGACCGGTGTGCGCACCGGCCGGAAGAACCCCTGCGACGGGTCGCCCAGCGCGATGACGCGCACATCCGCGCCCGCGTCCTGCAGCGCCTCAGCGACGGCCAGCGCGTGCACGACACCGCCCCGCGGTTTGGTCGAGTAGGTGACGACCGAGACTGGCAGGGTCACGTCGCCAGCCCCTGGGCGCACAGGTCGGGGTTGCGGGCGGCCAGCGCGGCAGCGACGTACGCCGCCCGCGCATTCGTCTCGGTCACGAGGCAACCGGCCGACTCGAGCAACGCACGCTGCCCGGCGTACCCCTGCGGGTCCAGCTCGGTGCCGAGCAGGTACGCGACCACCTGCGGGCCACCGCCGGCCATCAGCTCGGCGCACACCGGCGCCAGCAGGCCGGCCGGGTCGTGGTGGCTGCCGAAGCCCAGCACCACATCGATCAGGACGACGGCGACATCGGACTCACGTCCCGCGGCACGCAACAGCTCCAGGCGGCCGCTGGGGTCGATCATCGGGTGCGGGCGACCGCGGGTGTACTCCTCGGCGCCCAGGTCGAGGAGCACGTGCGCGTCGGCCGGCGCGGGCAGGACCCGCTCCGGGTCGAGGGGCTCGTTGGAGTAGACCGGCCCGAGCACATCCCCGAGTATCAGCTGCGCTTCGTAGCACAGGGTGCCGCCGGAGAAGAACCCACGGACGATGCTGCGGCTGGGGGCCAGCCGTTCACAGGCCGCTGCGACCCGCTCGTGCAGGCCGGCGGCCGGGTCCAGGGGCGCGGCTCCGGTCAGCCGGGCGGCCGCCAGCGCACCCGCCTCGAGCGTTCGCGCTTGGGTCACGCCCGGCGGCGTACTCAGGTCGGTGAGTCCGAGGAAGACCGCGACGGCGGGGGTGCTCACGCACTCGGCCAGCACACGACCCGCCGTCCCCGGCGACGGTGGTTTCGAGACCAGCAGGACGGCATCGGTCGCCTGGTCCCGGTCGAGGGTCCGCACTGCGGCGCGAGCCATCCGTCCGGCCACGGCCTCGGAGAGGTCCCGGCCGCCGACGCCGATGACCTGCGAGACGCCGACACCCCAGCGGGTGAGCAGAGCCGCGACCTCCTGGGCGCCGGTCCCGGCGGCCGCAACGACGCCGACCCGTCCAGGCGACACGGCGTTGGCGAATCCCAGCCCGGCACCGGCCAGCACCGCCGTCCCGGCGCCCGGCCCCATCACGAACAGCCCGAGCTCCACCCCTCTGTCCTTGAGCTCGATCTCCTCCTCCACGCCGACCCCGTCGCTGAACAGCAGCACGTGCATCCCGGCTGTCAGAGCGTGGTGCGCTTCCAACGCCGCGTACTCCCCCGGGACCGACACGATCGCGACGTTGGCGCCGAGGCTTCGCCGGGCTGCCTCCGCCAGGCTGCGGGGCATCACCTCACGGTCCTCCGACCGTGCGTCGGCCGCGAGCTCGGAGAACGCAGCCTGACGGCCCTGCTCGAGCGCGGCGTCCACGGCTGCCTGGTCGGGGCCGACGACGGCGAGCACCAGGTCGTTGGCTGCCAGCGACGTCAGCTCGTCGCTGACGAACCCATGGCTGTGCAGCTCCTCCAGGCTGCGCGCCGTAGCCATGACGGCACCTGCCCACTCGATACCGGTCGCGCCGGCCATCTCGGTCGAGGCGACCATCAACAGCAGAGAGTCGAGGTACGTGCCGGGATGGACCTGGACGCCGAGGACGCTCACGACCGTTCTCCCACGCCGACGGGCTCACGCCGGACCGTCGTGCCCACGCGCGCATCGCCGGCCGCGGCACGCGCCAGCATCGGCGCCGAGGTGACGACCACCCGCGTGCCACCGGCCGCGAGGAACCGCAGGGCCGCCGCCAGCTTCGGGCCCATGCTGCCGGCCGGGAACTGGCCGTCGGCCATGTGGCGCTGGACTTCGGCGACGGTCAGGTCGTGGACGGGACGCTCGGCGGGGGTGCCGAAGTCGAGCAGGACGGTGTCGACGCCCGTCACGAGGAAGAGCTCCTCTGCGCCGAGCTCGCTTGCCAGGTTCGCCGCGGCATGGTCCTTGTCGATCACAGCGTCCACACCGGTCATGGCGGCGTCGGTGCCCAGGCTCACTGCGACACCGCCACCCCCCGCAGCGACGACGACGTAGCCCGCGTCGAGCAGAGTGCGCACGGCGCCGACCTCGACGATGACTGCAGGCAACGGCGACGGCACCACCCGGCGATATCCCCGGCCGGAGTCCTCGACCACCTGCCAGCGACGCGAGGCAGCCAGCAGGGCGGCCTGGTCCGCACTGAAGAACGGACCGATCGGCTTGGTGGGGGCGGCGAACGCCTCGTCGGCAGGGTCGACGCCGACGTGGGTGACCACGGCGACGGCCGAGCCGGGGCCGCGTACGCGGTCGATCGCGCGGACCAGGACACTGCCGAGCTGGCCCTGGGTCATGGCGCACAGCTGATGCAAAGGCTGTGCCGGCACGAGGCCGGACGCCTCGTCCTGCTGGATCGCCAGGTTTCCGACCTGAGGTCCGTTCCCGTGCACGACGGCCACCCGGCGGCGGGTCCGGAGCAGCCCGGCGAGGCAGTCGGCCATCAGAGCGGCGTTCGCCTCGATCTGCGCCGAGGTTCCGGTCTCTTCGGCCGGGGTGAGAGCGTTGCCCCCGAGGGCGACGACGGTCGTCCCCCTCACGAAGATGCATCCGCGCATCGGATAGCAGACGCCATGTGCACCATAGTGAACTCTGGCGGGCGGGAGCGCAATGACAACCTCGGGGATGCCGGGCAGCCGCCCAGGGGGCCACCGGAGCCACTCCCTGACCGGGACCGAGGGTGAGCCGGTGCCCGGCGACATGGCCGCCGCATGGCGTGCGAGCGAGGCCCAGCTGTACGGCACCGTCCTGTGGGATCCCGCGATGTTCGAGCGGGCGGTGCTGCTCGTCGCGCAGGTCGTCGAGCATCTTCGCCGGCTCGGGGGTTCGTCAGCTGCGCTGACAGCCGCGGGAGGCTCGGCCGGGTCACTGGTCCTCGAGGTGGCGGACCGGGACGGCGTCGAGATCTCGTCGCTCGACCCCACCCTCATCGGCCAGGCCGCCCTGGCGATGCGGCTTCGCGAGGTCGTCGACGAGCAGGCCCGGGCGCGCCGGCTCGCGCTGCTCGCGGCCGCCGCTGAACGAGGTGCTCCGTGGGTCGTGCTCGAGGAGTCGGGCGAACCGCACGGTGACCCGTTCAGCCCATACCAGCGGCTCGAGGTCGAAGTCTCGACCGGGCGGGCCGTGTACGTCACCACCGTGCCCGACGACAGCTTCACGGGGGTGCTGCACGAAGTGGCGCTCCTGAACGTGGATCTCGGCGACGGTCGGGTTCGCGACACGACGGTCGATGCCGGACTGCCAAGTGCACCACCCTCCCGACACGAGGACTGGGTGGCCCGCGAGCGTCGAGTGGATCAGCTGCGGGGCGGCCCCCCGCCGCGCTAGGCGGCGGCGAGAGCCCTCTTGCGCAGCATCGGATTTTTCCTATAGTGAACGGACAGCAGCTCCACGTCACGCGGCCCTCGAAGTGAAGGACATCGCATGACCTCAGGCCCCGCCCCCGCCCAATGCCTCACCGCGGACGACCTGGCAGCACTGATCACCGCACTGCAGAGCGAAGGCCTGCGGGTCGAGGTCCCGATGGAGTCGCGGGCGGGCGGGGCGGGGCCGGCTGACGCCGGGATGCTCTACATCGAGGGTGTGCCGGTGACGGTTCCGACCAGCGCGGCCTATGTGAAGGCATCGCCGTACCGGCTGCGTGCGGAAGACGACGGCGGTTGGGGCGTCTACCACGGGCCGGACCGACTGGCCGACGCGACGCTCGCCCCACGTCCGAAGTACTACGACCTGACGACGGCCGATGGCATCCCCTACTGGCAGATCGCGTTGCTGCACCTGGACTCCGTGGCGAGCACCGTCCTTCAGACCTGCGCCTACTGGGGCAACAGCGACCAGTGCACGTTCTGCGGCATCGGGGTCACTCTGGCCGCGGGCCGCACCATCGCCAAGAAGACGCCGGCGATGCTCGCCGAGGTGGCAGTCGCCGCGCGTGACCTCGACGGAGCGGTCGACGCGACGCTCACCACCGGCAGCACCGCGACACCCGACCGGGGCGCCCTCTACGTCGCGGCGTGCGCCGCCGCGGTGCGGGAGGCCGCCGGGCTGCCGGTGCAGGTCCAGTTCGAGCCCCCGTCCGACCTCGACGTCATCGACCGCGTCGCGGGCATGGGGATCGACTCGGTCGGCATCCACGTGGAGTCCTTCGACGCGCAGGTCCTCGCGAAGGTGGCGCCGGGCAAGGCACGGACCGGCATCGAAGCCTACTTCGCGGCCTGGGAGCGTGCGGTCGCCGCGTTCGGCCCCGGTCAGGTCTCGACGTACGTGATCCTCGGACTGGGCGAGGACGAGAAGGTCACCGTCGAAGGCTGCAAGCGTGCGATCGACATGGGCGTCTACCCGTTCATCGTGCCGTTGCGGCCGGTGCCCGGCAGCCTGCTGGAGGACGCCGTGCCCCCGCCGCGGTCGGTGGTCGAGTCGGTGTACCGCCAGGTCGTCCCCCACCTGGCGCGGCGCCGGATGTCCGCCGCCGGTGTCAGCGCGGGCTGCGCACGCTGCCAGGCCTGCTCTGGCCTGGGAGCGTTCGAGAAGGCAGGTGAGCTCGTTGACGGACGTCGATCACTTCCGCTTGTCGGCTGACTCGCGCGGGCTGCTGGCGCTGCCGGCACACGTGCGAGGTCCGCACGCCCTCGAGTGCCGGGCGGTCGAGGGACCCGCCGAGCTCGCCACCCACTTCCTGCTCCGCAGAATGGTCTTCGTCGACGAGCAACGACTCTTCGACGACGACCGGGACGCCCACGACGAGGACCCAACCACCGTGCACGTGCTCGGCTTCGTCGACGGAGTGCCCTCGGGAACCGTGCGGCTCTACCCGCTGGAGGGCACCGTGTGGAAGGGCGACCGTCTGGCGGTACGTCCCGACGCACGACGCGCCGGCCTGGGCGCGCCTCTGGTCCGGTACGCCGTGTCCACCGCGGGGTCCCTGTCCGGGCGGCGGATGAACGCCCACGTACAGCTGGAGAACGTCTCCTTCTTCCGCCGCCTCGGCTGGACCCCCGTCGGAGACCCCGCCGTGTTCGTCGGCCGGCTGCACCAGGCCATGACGATCGCCCTGGCGTGACGACGACATCGCTGTCACCCGCGCAGGTAGGTGACACCCTCGGTGCGCAGGTCGAACACCGTGACCTGCCTTCCGTCGACGGCCAGCCGCACCTCACCGCTACCGTCCAGCACACCGATCTGCTCAGCCGTCAGGCCGCGCGAGCGGAAGCCTTCGACGCAGTCGTCGGCCCGGTCCTGCGGTGTCGTGAGCAGGAAGGCGTAGCAGGGGAAGCAGCCCAGCCAGTCGGCCAGCGCGACGCCGGCGGGGACGGGGAGCCGGCCCAGGTCCACCGCGGCGCCCAGAGCACCCGGCTCGAGCAGCATGGCCAGCGACCCCACCAGCCCGGCCATGCTCACGTCCTTCGCAGCGACCGCAGCGCCGCTCTCGGCCAGCTGTGCGAGCAGCCGGACGTCGCCGGCGAGCGAGGGTCCGCGCTGGTCGAACGAGGGGAAGAACGGGAAGTCCGGACGCATCGTCCCCTCGATGCAGCAGCCCAGCACGAGAGCCTGACCCGCCTCGGCATGCGTGGCCGACAGGACCCGTTCCGCGCGTCCGATGCCGAAGGCCGACAGCGCCATCGCAGCCGCCGGTCCCTGTGTGCGCGTGAGGTGGCCGCCGACCACGGGGACCTCGTAGAGCTCGGAGGCCCAACGCATGCCGCGGAGCGCCTCGCGTGCGACCGGCTCGGGACCCACCACCGTGTCAACGATCGCCAGCGGTCGGGCCCCCATCGCTGCCAGATCGTTGACGTTCGCGAGCACGGCGGCGACTCCGGCCGCGTACGGGTCGGCGGCCAGGAACGCCGGGAGGATCGCCTCGCCACCCACCACGAGGCTGCCAGAGCCGGCCGGCAGCACCGCGCCGTCGTCGCCGGGTCCGGCGTACCAGTCGCCGCCTCCGAAGACTTCCGCCACCAGCCCGATGTCCCTCTTGGCCACCACGCCGGGCAGTCGGCGCAGCGACGCCGCCAGCTCGGTCAGGTCGAGCTCACCGCTGCCGATCCCGGCCATGGCTGTCCTCTCCGCACATCTCCGGCGACCGATCGTGGCACCGTCATCCCGACCACCGGATATCTACCATGGTGAACGCCCCGCCGCCCTCATTCCTCACCCTGCCCGAGCGGGCGGAGAAGCCGCGCAGCCGCGGGATCACCCACGTGCTGGACAAGGGCATGCCCGTCGACGACGTCGAGCAGGTGCTGGCGGTGGCCGGCCGCTACATCGACGTCTGGAAGCTCGGCTGGGGCACCGCCTACCTGGACCCCGGCCTGGAGGCGAAGCTGGCCCTGCTCGCCGACCACGCGGTCATGGCGTGCACCGGCGGCACGCTGCTCGAAGTCGCCTGGCAGCAGAGTGCAGCGGACGCGTATTTCGACTGGGCCTGTGCACAGGGCTTCCCGAGCGTGGAGGTCTCTGCCGGCGTGGCACAGATGGGTCCGGGCGACAAGCAGCGGCTGATCTCCATCGCCGCCCGACGGTTCGTGGTGCTGGCGGAGGTCGGGACGAAGGACCCGGCCGCGCCCGTCACCCCCGAGGCATGGGCGGCCGAGGTCGGAGCCGACCTCGAGGCAGGCGCCCGCTGGGTGGTCACCGAAGGCCGCGAGAGCGGCACCGTCGGTCTGTTCGACCCTGACGGCAAGGTCCGCGCCGGCATCGTCACCGCGGTCCTGGAGTCGGCGGGTCTGGACCGGATCATCTTCGAAGCACCCCGCAAGGATCAGCAGGCCTGGTTGATCCGCCATCTCGGCCCGGACGTCGGGCTCGGGAACATCGCCCCGTCGGAGGTCCTCGGGATGGAGGCCCTGCGGCTCGGGCTGCGCGCGGACACGTTCGACGCCGCGAGCGGGCCGGCGGGCCGCACATGACCGTGTTCCCGGAGCGCTACCGCCAGGTCTCGGTCGCCGACGTCGAGGTCCCCCTCGAGGAGGCGGCCCTGCGGACGCTGTTCCTGAGCCGCCCCGTCTACCGGCGCACCCGCTACATCGTGTGCCGCTCGGGTGGCCGGACGGCGCTGGTCGAGGTGACCAAGACCACCGAGGTGCCATTGTTCTGCGATGTCAGCGCCGTCGAGCTCCTGGCCGGGCCCGACGCCACCGTCTACCTGGAGCGCCCGGACGTGGATACGGCGGTCCCGAGCGCGGTGGCCCGCATCGCCCTGCAGGACGCCCCCGGCGTGCGGTGCGTGGTCGTCGAGGGCCGGTACGGCCACGTCAGCTTCGTGCTGGACGCCAGGGTGCTGCGCGTCCACGTGCTCGATGTCGCCCCGCCGTGGCCGGCCAAGCTGGTCGACCAGGTCGAGCGCGTGCTCGAGACAGCCGACGACCTGCCGCCCATCGAGGCCGTGCCGCGGGTCGTCGTGCTGACCGATCTGCTGCCCGCCGGAGCGACAGGGCCGTTCCTGCTGCAGTGCAGGGGCGGCGGCGTCGACGTGCCGGGCGCGGAGGTCGACTACCTCGACGAGGTGCCGCCGTTCCGCCCCGGCTGGACCCTGCTCGGCTGCGAGCGGTCCCGCCAGATCCACGACACCTTCTTCGATGCGCCTGTGACGCAGGTCGACACGTGCCCGCGTACCCTCGCCGCATCGGTCGAGCTGCCGCCCGGCGAGGTCCTCATGACCAAGTGCTGCCTGCTCGAGGAGCATGTCGAGCGCGACGACCACGGTGTCGTCGTGCCGTGGGGGGCGTCGTTCGCGCACCTGCGCGACGGACTCGCCCAGCTGGCGACGGACCCGTGACCAGCCGCATCGCCGACTCGGCCATGTACGGCCACCTGTGGGGCACCGCCGAGAGTCGTGCGGTCTTCGAGGAGACGGCGCGCCTGCAGGGTTGGCTGGACGTCCTGGCGGCCCTGGCCCGAGCCCAGGCAGCGGAGGGCGTCATCCCGGCCGATGCCGCGGACACGATCACCCGTTGCGCCCGGGTGGAGCTGCTCGACCTCGACGAGGTCGCCGAGCAGACCCGGCTCAGCGGGCACTCGAGCCTGGGGCTCATCCGCGGGCTGCGGCGGGCGATCCCGAGCGAGGCCTACGAGTACGTGTACGTCGGTGCCAGCGTGCAAGACCTGACCGACACGTGGAGCTCGCTGGCCAGCCGATCGATCGGCTCGCTGGTGTGGCGGGACCTGCGCCGGGTCGAGGAGGTGCTGCTCGGGCTCGCCGAGCAGCACCGGGACACGCTCGTCGCCGGTCGCACGCACGGCCAGCCCGGAGCACCGGTCACGTTCGGCTGGAAGGCGGCCTCGTGGGCCGACGAGGTCCGGCGGCACCTCGACCGGCTCCGCGACGGCGCACCTCGGTGGCTGGTCGGACAGCTCGGCGGCGGCGTGGGAACCCTCGCCCTCCACGGCCCGGCGGGGCTGGCCGTACGCCGAAGGTTCTGCGCCGAGCTGGGCCTGGCCGACCCGATCATCTCGTGGCTCGCCGCCCGGGACCGGGTGGCCGAGTTCGGCGGCGTGCTGGCGATGGTCACCGCAACGCTGGCGCGCATCGGCGGCGAGGTCTACGAGCTGCAGCGACCGGAGATCGGCGAGCTGAGGGAGCCCGTCCGCGACGGCGTCGTCGGCAGCATCACGATGCCGCACAAGCGGAACCCGGAGGCCAGCGAGCACCTCGACACGTTGTCCCGGTTGGTCCGTGCGAACGCCGGTGTGCTGCTCGAAGGGATGGTCGGGCAGCACGAACGCGACGGCAGGAGCTGGAAGGCCGAGTGGGTCGCGCTGCCCGAGGTGTGTCTGCTCACGACGACCGCACTGCAGACGGCCGTCGCGCTGCTCGAGGGTCTCGAGATCGACGCGCAGGCGATGCGCGCCAACCTCGACGGCTACACCGGCAGCGAGCACGCCCTCGCCGAGCTGAGCGAGCGGATGGGCGTGCACGCGGCTCGGGCGGCCCTGCAGCAGACCCTGGCGCAGGGCCGCTCGGCGGGTCTCTCCATGACGCAGGCGCTGCAGGACGCCGGCCTGGGCCAGGGTGGGACCGGGGCCGAGTCACCGGATCCGGGGTCGGCCGGCGCGATGGTCGACCTGGTGCTCGCGCGCGCCCGTGCCGCCCGCGCGGCCGAGGGGACATCGTGGCCATGACCTCGGTGGCGCAGCTGCCCCGGACCCGTCTGGCCGTGCTTCCCACTCCGCTGGTGGAGACACCCGCGCTCGCCGAGGCACTGGGGCTGGCCGGGCCGCTGTTCGTCAAGCGGGACGACCTCACCGGGTTCGCGCTGGCGGGCAACAAGGCGCGCCAGCTCGAGATGCTCGTCGGCGAGGCCAAGAGCTGTGACGCCGCCGTACTCCTCACCGGCGGCAGCGTCGGCTCCAACTTCGCCGCCGCGGCCGCGGCTGCCGCGACCTGGGCTGGACTGCGATGCGTCCTGGTGATCGCCGGTCCACCCCGGTCCCGCGCGGTTCACCCCAACCTGGCCGCCGCGCTCACCTGGGGCGCCGAGGTCCGATTCACCGGCGACCCGGACCGCGGCTCGGTCGACGCGCTGCTCCCCGTGGTCGCCCGAGACCTCCAGACGGCTGGCGCGGCTGTCTACCTGGTCCCGCGTGGAGGCGCCAGCGCCACCGGCGCCGCCGGCTACCGGCTGGCAGCCGACGAGCTCGCCGAACAGATCGACGGCAGGTTCCCCGACGCTCCGGTCGTCGTCGTGGCCACGGGGTCGGGCGGGACTCAGGCCGGCCTGGTCGCGGGCAGCGTCGCGCGGGGACGCCCCTTCCGGGTCGCCGGCGCGTCCGTGAGCCGGCCGGTGGACGAGGTGACCGCGCGCGTTCTCGTGCTGGCCTGCGAGGTGGCCGCACGTTGCGACGAGCCTCTTGCGGGTGCCGGCGATGTGCACCTGGTCGATGCACGCGGACCGGGCCATGGGGTGCCGTCCGCGGAGAGTGTCGCGGCGGCCGAGACGGCCCTGCGCACGGCCGGCCTGGTGCTGGACCCGGTGTACACAGCCAAGGCCCTGGCTGCACTGCCCGGTCTCGTGGGCTCGGCGCCGGCCGTGTTCTGGCACACCGGAGGCATCGCTGACGCGATCGCGCAGATGCAAGTGGAGGAGCCGGGATGAGCACGGGCAACCACCGGTTGGGGCCACCCGTCGACGGACCGGCGCCGGAGCTGGTCGACTCCGGCTTCGCGCTGGAGAACGCGGACGCCCCGTTGCTGCACGCCGGGCTCAACCTCGCCGACCTGGCGCACGTCCTGGACCTGCGGGCCCGGCAGGTCGTGCCGGAGGAACCGGCCCGCCGGCTGCTCACCGTGCTGCTCCGGTCGGTCGCCACCCGCCCTGAGGACTTCCCGTACGACCCGGCCTTCGGCGAGCCGTACAACAGCCGCGAGCGGTACTTCGTCGAGCAGATCGGTGACGACGCCGGCTGGTTGCACGCGGGTCGACCGCGGCGCGAGGCGGTGCGGATCGCGCTGCGGCTGCACCTGCGCGGCCAGCTCGTGGATCTCGTCGAGAGCGCAGCCTCGCTCGCCGGGACGATCGCGACAGTCGCGCGCGAGCACAGCCGCACCTGGCTGCCCGACCAGACCTACCTGCAGCACGCGCAGCCCTCGACGTTCGGCCACTACCTGCTCTCCTTCGCCTACCCGCTGCTGCGCGACGCCGACCGGCTGGAAGAAGAGCTGGCGTGGACCAACACCAGCCCTGGCGGGGCCGGCTGCGTCAACGGGAGCCGGTTGCTGGGCGACCGCGGCCCGGTGGCCGCGATGCTGGGCTTCGACGGCGTGATCGAGCACACGCGGGACGCGATGTGGCAGACCGACGGGCTGGTCGCGATGCTCGCCTCGACAGCCAGCCTCGTGGGAACGCAGAGCAAGCTGGCCGAGGACCTGGAGATCTGGGCGAGCAGCGAGTTCGACTATGTGACAGTCGCCGACGGGTTCAGCCGCTCGAGCGTGCTGATGCCGCAGAAACGCAACCCGTACTCGTTGTCCATCATCCGTGGGGCGTCCGGCACCCTGATCGGGCGGCTCACCGGCTTCCTCGCGGTGATCAAGAGCCCGTCGGCACGCAGCGACAACCTCATCTACGCGTACGGAGAGGTGCCCCGCGCCCTTGATCTGGCCCTGCGCACGACCCGGCTGACCGACGGCGTGATCCGCACGCTCGGGGTCAACGCCGCCCGGATGTGGGAAGCACTCGACTCCGGCTTCTGCCAGGCGACCGACCTCGCCGAGTACGTCATGCAGACGTGCGGGCTCAACTACCGCACGGCGTACCAAGTGGTCGGGGTGGCGGTGCGCACGGCACACGGACAGGGGCTGCGCGGTGTCGACCTCGACGGCGCGATGCTCGACGCCGCGGCCGTGGAGCACTGCGGAAAGGGCATCGGCCTCACCGGCCGCGACCTCTCCGAAGTGCTCGACCCCCGCCGCATCGTCGAGACCCGGACCGCGGCCGGAGGGGCCGCGCCCGAAGTCGTGGAGCGCATGGCCGGGAACTGCCTGGCACGGGCGGGGGACCTGATCACCACCGCACAGCGGCATCGCGCCGCCTACCTCGCCGCCGAGACCGATCTGGTCGCCCGGGCCTCGGCCCTGGCTTCGGTCGCCGGACCCGGCGCGGGAGAGGAGCCCGCATGACGGACCCGGTCTTCGAGCTCCCCCGCGAGATCAGCGTCGTCAACGTCGGGTTGTCCCTCTTCGCCGAAGCCCTGACCGACCAGGGGGTACCGGTCACCGGAGTCGACTGGAGGATCCCGGCCGGCGGCGACCCGGAGCTGGTCGCGGCGTTGCGGCGGTTGTCGGGCCCTCGCTGCGCGGCGGTCGACGCCGCGAACGCCGAGGTGCTGCTCAGGCTTGACACCGGCGTCCCGATGCTGACCGGGATCCGGCGAGCCGGTGACGTGATCCCCGCTCTCGACGGCCGGGCGTTGCTGCACCCCGGACCCCCCTTGGCGCTGGACCGCGCCTGCGACCCGCTGCTGCGGTCGATGCGTGCGGCGGTCGTCGCCGAGGGCTGGGCGGACGACGTCTCGGCGGCCGACGCACTGCTCGCGTCGGACCGGGTCGCCCTGCTCGCGGCCAACGACCACGGTGTGGTCGTCCCGATGGCCACGGTGATCGGGCCCGGATCGCCGGTGTGGACGGTCGAGCTCGACGGTGCCGGCGTCGTCGCATACGCGCCGATCGGGCAGGGCCCCGGCGACGTGGCGTGGTTCGGGCGCGACACCCCCGCCGCGTGCGAACGCCTGGTGTTCCTGCGCCAGTCGGTCGGTCCCGTGCTGAGCGAGGCGCTCGGCCAGTCGGGGCCGCTGGACGTCTTCTCCTTCGCCGCGCAGGCCGTCGCGATGGGCGACGACGTGCACGTGCGTACGCAGGCGGCCACGAACCTGTTGCTGCGCCACCTGATGCCCTACCTCGTGGCCGGGACCCATCCGGACCGAGTCGCGGTCGCGCGCTTCCTCTCCGAGAACTACCTGCTGTTCCTCACTCTCGCGATGGCCGCCGGACGCGCCGTCAGCGCGTGGGGTGCCCAGGTCGAGGGATCGTCGGTGGTCACGACGATGGCCCGGAACGGCACCGACTTCGGCGTGCGGTTGCCGGGTACGGACACCTGGACGATCGCCCCCGCGCCGATGGTCGGCAGGGCACTCTTCCACCCGGGGCGCGGCCCGGCGGACGGCGCTCCCGACATCGGGGACAGCGCGGTTCTCGAACTCGTGGGCCTCGGCGGTGCGGCAGCGGCCGGCTCGCCCGCCGTGGGCCAGATCGTCGGAGGCATGGCCCAGGCGGCGGACCTGACCGCCGAGCTCGACCGCGTGTGCGTAGGCCGCTCGACGCGGTTCACCCTCCCGAACCGGGGCGGGCAGGGCACGCCGCTGGGGGTGGACGTCCGCAAGGTCGTCGAGTACGTCGTGACGCCCAAGGTGACGACAGGCATCCTGCACGTGAGCGACGGCAGCGGGCAGGTCGGCGCCGGGGTCGCGGAGGCGCCGATCGCCTGCTTCAACGCAGCCCTGCTCGACCTCGACGCCCGGCTGTCGGCGCCACGGTAGGTGCCCTCCTTGCGGTCGGCTCAGGCCCGGGGGGCGATGCGCACCGACATCTGCGGGGTCTGCACAAAGGTGTTGGAGACGTAGCAGACCCGTCGGGCCGGCTCGAGCAACGGCTCGAGCAGCTCGTCGGCGAGGCTGCTGGTCACGGTGAGCACCACGGTGCCGAACCGCAGCCCGTCGTACGTCCCGTCGGCCGTGACCACGAGATCGGGCAGCTCGAACCCGCGCTTGCGCGCGGCCCAGGCGACAGAGAGCGCGTAGCACGAGCACATCGAGGCCAGGAGCAGGTCGGTCGGCGCCGGACCCGCGCCCCCGCCGCCGTCCTCGACCGGTTCGTCGACCACGAGCCCGAACCCGCCCGCCTGCACGTCGCAGCGCCAACCGCCGACCCAGCGGGCGACCGCTGTCCTGGTCCCGTCGTACTCGCTCACCCGCAGCCCGCCGGACGTGGTCGGCCGACGGTCCGCTTCGCCGCGCCGCCGGCTACAGCGTCCAGGTCTGGAGCACCAGCGCGCCCTGGCGCCGGGCCGTCAGCGTCGCGTCGAGCACATCGAGGGGGTTGATCGGCTTCACGCCCTCCATCATGTCGATCTCGCGCATGCCGTACAGCGCGGCGGCGGAGAACCGGCAGGCGTACACGTGGCCGCCTTCGTCCATGAACGTCTGCAGCTGCTTGTTGTACGCCAGGGCTCCGGGGAACGGCTCGTCGCCCACGCGGGGGTATCCGCGGGTGGCTGCTGCCATCAGCGAGCCGGGGCCGTAGAGCACCAGGCTGGTGTCGAAGCCCTTCCGGCGGATCCTCGTCATCGTCAGCATGTTCACCAGGCCGACGGAGCCCTCGAAGGGCACGGTGTGCATGAAGACCCACGCCTTCTCACCCGGCTCCGCCTGGATGTCCTCGAAGACCTTGTCGTCGAAGTCGACGATCGCGTCGCCCTTGCTAACCCGTGTACCCACGATCTCTGCCATGTACCGACTCCCTCTCGTGTCGCGCCTTGCGCTTCCGGGACCAGCCGATCGGACGGCCCGGGACTCGGATCTGTTCAGCCGCTCGGTGCCTGAGCCGGACGCTCCGCTGTGCTCTGCGGCCGCACCAGACTCGCGGCCGGTCCGGACGCCTGGGCCGGCCGGTGCCAGGTGCGTCGATGGCTGCCCGGCATGGCGGCCGCCACCTTGTCCCGCAGCCGCACCGGCAGCGTGTAGAAGACCGGGGCGTACACCTTCTGCCAGAACACGTCGCCGCCCTTCGGCTGCGGCGGCGGCGCGAGGCCGTAACGCTTGGCGACCTTCTTCTGCGCGGCGGTCATCAGCTGCTTCTCGGAGACGGCGCGGACCCAGCGCGTGAACGCCATGTCATCCACCCAGCGTCGAGAGCGCGTTCTGGGCTGCGAGCGCGATGGGTTCGTTCAGCGCGCCGATCGGCGGGGAGTACACGTTCTCCATCGTCGCCAGGTCGCGCAAGGTGATGCCGGTGCGGGCCGCCATCGCGAGGAAGTCCGCGCGCTCCTTGATGCCCTCGCCACCCACCATCTGCGCGCCGATCAGCTTGAGCGTCCCGGGCTCGCCGAGCAGCTTGACGATGATCGGCTTCATGTCCGGGTAGTAGCGCGCCCGCGAGATGCCCTGTGCCTTGCCGAGCACGAATGGGATGCCCAGCGCGGTGGCCAGGGTCTCGCTGAACGAGACCCCGCCGATCATCCAGCGTCCGGCGACCAGACCCCAGGGAACGAAGACCGGCTGGTAGGCACGCTTGCCGCCGGCGGCGTTGACGCCCGCGACCTTGCCCTGCGAATACGCGTGGCTGCCGGACAACCCCTGCAGCGGGACGTTGCTGACACCGTGCGGCACCTCGATGCAGTCGCCGGCCGCCCAGATGTCAGGCACGCCGGTGGCCATCGTCTCGTCGACGACGAACCCGCCGGCAGAGCCGACGTCGAGACCGGCTGCGGCTCCCAGCCTGGTGTCGGGCACCTTCTTCGTAGCGTTGACCAGCAAGTCGCAGGCGATCTCCCCGTCGGAGGTCACCACGCCACGCACGGCGCCGTCCGCGTCGCCGAGGATCTGCTCGAGCTTGGTGTTGAAATGGAGGTTGACGCCCATCTCCACCCAGGAGTCCTCGATCGGCTTCGCGATGTCGGGGTCGGTCGCCGCCGACAGCGCCCACGGCGTCGGGTCGACGAGGTGAACCTCGATCCCGCGGTGCGACAACGCCGTGGTGATCTCCAGCCCGAGCGGCCCAGCCTCGAGCACCACGGCCTTCTGCACGGTGTCGAAGACCTTGTCCCACTCCATCGCGCGCCGGATGTTCTTCATCTCGTAGATGCCCGACAGCTCGGCCCCTGGAACGGGGGGTCTCGCGTAGTCCCACCCCGTCGCGACGATGAGCTTGTCCCAAGGTTGCGCGCGGCCGTCCACCGTGACCGTCTTGGCCTTCGCGTCGATGGCCGTGACCGCGGTCTCGTAGCGGATGTCGATCCCCTGGTCGACGTACATCTGCTTCGTCGCCATGAAGAGGCGCTCGAAGTCAGGGATCTCGTTCCCGTGCACATACGGGATGCCGCAAGGGCTGTAAGCGGCGTCCTCGTACTCGGTGAAGACGATGATCTCTGCGCTCGGATCGGTACCCTTGGCCGCGCCAGCCGCGCCCATACCCGCCGCCCCGCCTCCGACAACGATAATCCGTTGTGGCACGGGACCTCCTGGGTGGACGGGTCCTGCAAAGGCATTGAGCATCAGCAATATGACGTTCACTATGTTGAACAGTACGGAGAGCCGGAGTCAAGGGTGGACGCCAAAGTCGCAGAGGAGAGGCCGGCAAGATGTCCGAGGATCTGACCCGCATCGTCGGGGGCATCGGACCCAAGGTGCGCGCCCTGCGCAAACAGGCCGGGCTGTCGCTGTCGCAGCTGGCCGCTCGGTCCGACGTCTCCGCAGCAGCCATCCACAAGATCGAGATGAACGGCATGGTGCCGACGATCACCACGCTGCTCAAGGTGGCCAGCGCTTTGGACAGGCCCATCGCCTACTTCGTCGAAGAGGAGCAGGTCACGTCCGACCCGACCGTGCTCACGCTCAAGACGGAGCATCGACCGATCTACACCTCGCACGTGGGCATCGACCTCGCCGGGATCACCGGGCCGTACAGCCGGTTCAACCTCGCCGGGGCGCGCGCCACTGTCATCGCCGGCGCCAGCAGCGGCGAGAAACCTCTCGAGCATCCGGGCGAGGAGCTCATCTACGTGCTGGAGGGACAGCTCGAGTTCATCGTCAACGGCCGTGACCACACCCTGAAGCCGGGAGATGCGCTGCACTTCCGGTCGGTGCAGCCGCACTCGTGGCGCAACCCCGGCAAGGTCGACGCGATCGCGCTCTGGATGGCTCTGCGACCCCAGTAGCGCGGGCCCGTGGGCCGGGTCCGCGACTGGGGCCGATTCATCTCCTATACGACATCAGGTGTCTTGCATCCGATACGCGCCGGGGCTAGCGTCGACGGATGACCACACAGCTGATCAACGACGCGCACCGGCACATGGGCGTGATGCCCGCCTTCCCGTTCTACGGCGGACCGCCGGCCCACCCGGACATCCTGGCGCGCGGCACCGTGGCCGAGCTGATCGCCGATCTCGACTCGGAGGGCACCGAGCGCGCCCTCGTCCTGCCCAACTACGGCGTGCCCCAGGCGGACGTCTCGTTCTCGTTCAACGAGCTGGTCCTGTCGGCCGCCGCGGCCGACGACCGGATCCGCTGCGGACTGTGGGTCTCCCCGCGTCCGCAGGACGCCGAGCTCACCGCTGCCGCGCTCGCCCAGGCCGGCGAGGCCGGAGTGGTCGCGCTCAAGACCAGCTTCCTGCTCGGCGGGCGGCCCGACGATCCGGAGTGCGAGCCGCAGATCGACTCGATCTTCCAGGCTGCACGCAGTCACGGGCTGGTGGTGCACGTGCACACGTCCGCCGGCGCCGCCTCGGACATCGACCAGGTCGGGCTGCTCGTCGACAAGTACGGCGACGACGTGAAGATCCACCTCGTGCACATGGGTGGCGGGGTGAGCGGCCACATCAAGCTCATCAACCAGCGGTTCTTCGACTGGATCGAGGCGGGCAAGCAGGTCTACACCGACACCAGCTGGGCTGTCGGGTTCGCTCCGCGCTGGCTGGCCCGCGAGATCGAACGACGCGGAGTGGGCGCCGACCGTGTGCTCTTCGCCAGCGACGAACCCTGGGGCGACCACGCGGGCGAGCTCGCCCGGATGCGTGCTGCCACCGGGGACGGGGAGCTGGGAAGGATGATGCTGCGGGACAACTTCGCGAGCCTCTACGGATAGACGCGGGGACGGGAGGAGAACGACGGGACAAGCCCTGGTGCCCAGCGCCAGGGCGACGCCGACCATCGCCTCCCTCGAGGCGCCCGATCTCCCGAGCGGCCCATTCGCCGAGCTGAAGCGGACGAAGCGTCCGCGACTCGACCTTCCCTTCTTCACGCGCTTGAGGCGACGGCGACCGGTACCGGTCATCCGGTCTCTCGAGCAGCCGGGCGTAGCCGACTCTCCACGCCGCTGGGGTCCGCGCGCGCTGGGAACCGCGCCAAGACGAACCGCGGCAAACCCGCGACGGTGACCGTTGACTATAGGTTGAACTGCGTCTACCTTACGAGACGGTCGCGCAGGCTCGTGGATCCTCTCGTAGGAGGCTCGATGCCACCCATCACCGTAGTCTTCGTCGCAACCGGCCTGGCAGTTTGGCTGAACGCACTGTTCTTCCTCGGGGTCGGTGCCAAGCCTCAGGGTGATGGACCGAACCCACTTGTGTCTGTCGGCTGGGTGTCGCTCACCGCCGGAATCGTGGACCTCGTCTCCGCGACATACATCCTCGCTGCTCGTCCGGCACCGCTCGGCGACGCGTCCGTCGTGCTGGCGGGCCTCGTGGTCTTCTATGCGATGTTCTTCTTCGCGCTCGGGATCACGGAAGTGGCGGGCCTGGACTTGCGGCCGATCGGGAACCTGGCCGTCGCGGTCGCCATCGTGCCGCTGTTCTGGTGGAAGTTCTTCGAGGGTGGCTGGATGTTCCGTTCGAACCTGGTGATCTGGCTGGTGGTCTTCCTGATCATCGCGGGGACGACGTACGGGAAGATCCAGGGGCGGGTGCTGGGGTGGGCGCTCGTCGTGACGGCGGGCTACACGTTCTTCACCCCCGTCGTTCTCCTCGCGCTCGGTCGGTCGATCCCCTGAGCCCGGGGAACCCGCGCTGTCGCCTGGCTCAGGCAGTGGCGGACGTCTGCGAGCGGGTTCGGTCGTACTCCTGCGGATCGAGGATCTCCCAGCCCCCTTGCCCGATCGCGAGGACGCCTCGGGCAGGAAGCGGGAAGTCGCCGATCGTCGGGTTGTCGCGCAGCCGCGCTGGCGGGCCCAGGTCCATGCCGTTGAGGGTGGCTGCTGCGTCGTTGACGAGGTACATCCGCTGCGGCATGAGGGTGCCGACATGTCCGCTGGGCATGACGCCCCTCAGCCGCAACCCACCCATCCCCAGGGCCCTGGCCATCCGTTCCCGGGAGTGCAGCATCGCAGGAGAGCGCCATGTGGAGAGCGGGAAGGCGTCATTGACGACGTTGAGAATCCGCAACAACGGTGTCTGCACCGCGGTGAGTACCCAGTCCAGGGCCGGCGAGTCCAAGCGGACTCTGAGCGTGGCCGGGCCCAACCACTCCAGATCGAGTCGCCCGAAGCCCGTGTAGTCGCACGCCGCGCCGTAGTAGCGCGGACAGGCCGTGTCCAGGCGAGGGCCGTCGACGTAGATCGACCAAGCCCCTTCGGGATCGCGGTGCCAGAGTGTCCGGTACGAACCGAAGTCGTTCTCACGGACGACCCTCAGCGCGAGCACATGTCCGGTTGCGAAGGGCTGACCGAAGACTCCCCAACCCTTGACGTACTCATGCCCCGGCCAGGGAGCCTGACCTCGAGCGCCCGGATACTCACCCAGGTCTAGGCGCAGGTCCAACATGTCCCCTCCTCGCCCATTCGTCCGGCGGTCGGTCCGCGGTGCGGCTGATGTCGCCTAGATGCTGACTTGCTCGTGCCGGGTGCTCATGTGTCAGTAGCTGAACGTGGTGGCGGGTTCGTCGCCGATCCACTGCCACATCGGGACGGTGCCGTTCAGCTCGGCGCCGGCGATCAGAGCCGCCTTGTCGAGCTTCCTGGCGTCGAAGCAGATCGGGCAGACGTAATAGTGGCCACCGGCTGCCTCATAGCGCTTCACCAGATCGGCCAGTGGGGGGCAGCCGTCACAGGCAATACCCACGGCGGTGCCGGCGAGGGCGAGCCGAGCAGCCTCCTTGGTCAAGAACATCAGGGTCGGACGTCCGGACTCGGCGGCGCCGACCGCGACGAGGTAGGCGACGAGCACCTTCTCCGGGTCTTCGAGTCCCGTGGTCAGACTGATCACAGCCTTGCCAGCCATCGCCGTCTCCTCACGCTCGGTCGTTGCGGGCCGTTGCCCGCTCCGGCGGAGGGACGACCTCCTGCCGTGCGTGCCACGGTAGGAATCGCAGCGACCCGCGTCGTCCGGAGTTCTCCCTACGAATCGAGCGGCTCGAGCGTGTCGAGGAGTCCGTGCTGGAGGGCGAACAGCGTGGCGGTGGAGCGAGTGGACGCCCCCGTCTTGGCATAGATCCGTTCGATGTGGGTGCCGGCGGTCTTCGTGGTGATGTCGAGCGCGCGCGCCACCTGCCGGGTCGACGCGCCGCGGGCGATCAGGCCGAGCACCTCGACCTCGCGGGGCGTGAGTCCTGCCGGCCCGGTGCGCCGCCGGCGCGGGCTCTCCCCCGCGGCGGTGAGTACGGCGTCTACCGCGAGGCCGGCCAGCCGTCCGGCGCGGACGTCTGCACGCAGCGCGTCGGTGGCCTGCTTGGTGGACAGTGCCGGCCGGTACGGTCGCGGTTCGGTCATGGCGCGGTAGGCGTCGGCGGCGGCCAGGATCCGCGCGGGCACGGAAAGAGCCGCCCCGGACAGACCCCGGTGGTAGCCGGACCCGTCGAGCCGCTCGTGGGTGAGCGCGGCGATGGCGCCGAGGCGGGCAAGTGCGGCGGGTCGGGCGAGCACCCGCTCGGTGTAGTAGGCGTGCATGCGCATCCGTTCCGACTCCGTTGCCGTCAGGGCACTCGGTTTGTCGAGGATCGTGGCGGGCACACCATGCAGTCCGACGTCGTGCAGCAGGCCAGCCCGCCGCACCGCAACGATCTCCGCGGCGGGCAGCCCGGCGAGCTCGGCCGCCTGGCCGGCGAGCTCGGCCACGCCGCGGCTGTGGCCGGCCCGCCACGCTGAGCGCAAGTCGGTGAAGTCGGCCACCGCTTCGAGCGCATGGTTGAGTTCCTGGCCGCGCAGCCGACGCTGGAGTGTGGGATCGGCCGCGATCACCTCGTAGTGGTCCGGCTCGTCCGCGGTGCGGTGGAGCACGTCGGGGGCGGCCGTGCAGAACGCATCGACGACAGCAGGGTCGAAGTGGCTGCCGCGGCGGGCGCGGGCCACCTCGACCGCCGCGTCGACCCCGTCTGTCCGGTGGAACACCTCGACGACGTCCGCGACGTGGAACAGCCGCACCGAGGTGGCGATGTTCTCACCACCGATACCGCCCGGCACACCCTTGCCGTCCCATCGGGTGAAGAACTGTCGAAGCGGACCACACACTGCGGGACCCAGGCCCAGGCCCTCGGCCATCGTGGAGGTCGTCAGACAGTGCGCCAGGAGCCCGCGCTCGATCCCCTTGCCGCCGGTGGCCAAGAGAGTGGTAGCCAGCCGCAGGCGGTGCAACCCCCCGGCCCCGGCCCCGGCATGTCCGAGCATGAAGGCGAGTCCGGGGAGCCCGGCCAGTTCCACTTGGTAGCTGTCACCCCGGAACGCGATGTCGTCGCCGAACCATCTGGCCACCTCCGGGGTGTCGGCCACGCACCCCACCCAGGCCAGGACGGCGATGAAGTAGAGGGACGCACGGTCGGCGTCGTCCAGGCCGACGTGCTCGCCCAGGCGCGCGGCGATCCGCCACGACCGCAGGACATGCTCCATGGGCTGGCCCAGGCCGAGGTCGGTCGCCAGCGAGAACGAAGCGAGCAGCTCGGCCAGGGTGATCCCCTCGTCCAGCTCGCTTCCCGGCACGCCCTTCAGCGTAGCGAGCACGACGTCGCGCATGACCGCGCCAACCGGTCGAACCCGCAGGATGGGTCGTTGGTCGCCGATGGCCACGACAGGGCGGCTCGGTGTCGCAGACCTGCAGCGCCGCGTCCAGGACGTGTACCAGCAGGTCGCGGAAAGGCCCGACCGCAGCTACCACTTCGAGATGGGCCCAAGCCTCGCCCGGCGGATCGGCTGTCCCGAGGACCTCCTCGACCGAATCCCCGTGTCGAACTCGCCCTCGCCGACATCGTCTCCGCCCGTCCCCTGGCCGAGTCGATCACCTGCAACGCCGAGCTGTGGGCGGCGTGCGTCGGCGGCACCGCGCACCTCGATGACTACCTCGGCGCGATCGCGCGGGCCGGGCTGCGGGTCGAGTCCACAAGGGACAACACCGCCTACGCGTTCCTCTCCGGCTCCGCACGGGGCGCGACCCAGACGTACGGCATCAAGAGCATCTCGCTGCTCGCCGTCAAACCCTAGGCAGGCCATCAGCATCGAGAAGCAGCTGCGCTAGCGTCGCCACGTGACCACGGCGGGACGGGCAACGACCCTCGCGGCCTACTACTCCTCGCACGCCGAGGCGTACGAGTCCCGCTGGGCCGCGGCCCTGGTGCCCGCGAGTGAGCGGCTGCTCACGCGTCTCGCGCTGAGCACGGCGGCGCGGGTGCTCGACCTCGGGACCGGCGTGGGGACCCTGGTGCCATCGATCCGGCGGGCGGCGCCCGCGGCAGCCGTCGTCGCGGCCGACCGCGCGTGGGGCATGGTGGCGCGCGCGCCGCGGACAGCCGACCGCGTGGTGGCTGACGCGAACCGGCTGCCTTTCGCGGACACCTCTTTCGATGTCGTGGTGCTCGCCTTCATGCTCTTCCACGTCCCTGACCCCGTCGGTGCTCTGCGGGAGGTGCGGCGGGTGCTGCGCGCGGGCGGGAGCGTTGGGCTCGCCACATGGGGCGAGCAGCGACCCGCACCGGCGCTGAGGATCTGGACTGACGAGCTCGACCGGTACGGCGCGCCGGCCGCGGACTCCTTGCTGGCCCAGCACGAGCTGATGGACTCCCCGGACAAGGTCATGGCCATGCTGGTCGACGCCGGTTTCCATGACGCTGCACCGCAGGTGCTGGGTTGGTCTGATCGGCCCACCCTCTCCGAGTTCGTGGACCGGCACGCCTCGCTGGGGGGGACGGGCCGGCGGCTTGCCCTCCTGAACCACCGGAAACAAGGTGCGTTCCTCGTCGACGTGCGACGACGGCTCGAAGCACTGCCGTCCGACGCGTTCCTGGACACCAGTGACGTCATCCTCGCGACAGCCTCGACCGGAAGTCCCGCCCGCGCCCATTCCGGGTAGCCGAGCCGTTGACGATCGCCAGGTGACACGGGTGTGACGCGGGACCCTTAGCATGGCGGGAAACCAGAGACCAGCTGCCCGGTCGGTCGACCTCCTGCCGCGCCCAGTTGGAGGTCGAGCGTGCTGATATCTGAAGACACTCGTGTCATCGCAGTGTTCGGCGGGAATGAGCCGGATGGGAGCGAGCTGGTAGCAGCTCGACTGTTCGGTGCGCAGGTCAACCTGTCCGGAGCCGTTCTGCTGACCGGAGGGGATGGCAGCCACCCGGACACCGTGAAGGATGCAGCCATCCGATCGGCGATCGACATCGAGGATCTGGAGAGACCTGCGGCTTGGATCGGCGTGCGGCGGGCCGATAGTGCGACGGCGCCGGAAGAGAAAGGTGGGCGGTCGATCCTCCTCACCCCGGGCTGGGACCACCGGCGCAACTTCGTCGAGGCCTGCCTCTGCGATGCCGCGATCGCGATCTGGGGCGGGGCGGGAACGGCCTCTGAGGTGGTGTTCTGCCTCTACCTGAGACGCCCAGTTGTTCTCATCGGCGACAAGTGGCCGATGGGTCCGGCGGCCATGCAGACGCTGCGGGACTCCGCGACACATCGCATCGAATGGCCACAACCTCCGCAGACCGCGATCGACCGCGGCATCGCTGGCGCATACGAGTGGGCCGACAGCGCCGACGGCCTCCCGGAGTACGCACCGTTGCCGGCGACCGGTGCCGGGGACGAGCTCGACCGTGCGACCGCTCGGATCGTTGACCGCCTGAGTAGCCGCATCTCTGCGGTGTCCGCGAAACCGGACCTCGACGGCCTTCGGGACGAGCGTTCGTGGGACGCCTTCGTCGAATCGGCCATCGTGACAGCCGGGCGCTGACCCTGCCGGCAGCGACCAGTCCAACTTGTTGATCTCGATCGAGCCGCGACCGACGGCTACGCCTCGAGCTCGACAGTGCGGCGCTCGACGTAGTCCCGCAGCTCGGCGTCCATGGCGTCGTCGATGCCGGGGTCGACGTACGAGTCGAGCAGCCGGCGCCACTCCTTCGCGGCGACCTGCTCCGCCGAGGGTGACCCCAGCTTGGTCCAGGTGGGAAAGGCCTGCGACCGGAACAGCAGGCTCATGAACACGTCCGAGCGGAAACGGGCCAGCGTGTGGTCGTGGGCGAGGAAGAGGCCGCCCGGCCCGAGCTCGGAGATCACGTCGAAGGCGAGGGTGTCGGCGTCGACGACGATGCCCTGCCGGATCCGCTCGAACATGCGGATCACCTCGAGGTCGAGGGCCAGCTTCTCGTACGACGCCGTCAGGCCACCTTCGAGCCAGCCGGCGGAGTGCACGACGAGGTCGCACCCGGCGAGGTACGTGGCCCACAGCGACATCGCGCTCTCGGTCGCGGACTGCGCGTCCAGCGAGATGCCCGAGCACAGCCCGCCGCCGCCGCGCAGCGGCAGACCGTACCGCCGGGCCAGCTGCGCCCCGGCGAACGTGGTCAGCACCGACTCGGGCAACCCGAGCGACGGACCGCCGGACCGCATGTCGACACCGTTGAAGAAGCAGCCGAGGATGCAGGGCGCGCCTTGGCGGACGAGCTGGGCCATGGCCACCCCCGACAGCGTCTCGGCCACCAGCAGGGACAACCCCGCGGCCAGGGTGACCGGGGCCGAGGCGCCGGCCAGCAGGAACGGCGTGATGGCCACCGGCTGCCCGAGCTCGGCGCATGCCGCCAGCGTGGTCACCATCAGCCCGTCCCACACCAGCGGGCTGTTCGGGTTGACGATGCCGACCACCATCGGCTGCCCGACGAGCGCGTCTTCGCCGCCCGCGGCGATCGCCGCCAGCCGGAGACCGTCGCGCGTCTTCTCGCCGCTGGTGCCGTAGAGGATGTACGGCCGGTCGCTCCACCGCAGGATGGAGTAGTCCATCTCCAGGTGACGGCTCGTGTAGTCGAGGTCCTGCGCCTCGGTGGTCCCGCTCTGCAGCACCGGCAGCAGGCCGGACGCGTGCGCCAGCTTCACGAGCTCGACGTGGTCGGCGATGGTGCCGTCTCGTCGGCCGCGCTCGAGGTCGGACGCGAACGGGGGCCCGCCGACCGGTGAGTGCACGAGGCTGCCGCCGCCGATCGTCACGGTCCGGGTCGGCGCGCGCCCGGTGAGCGTGAACGAGGACGGTGCGAGCGCGAGCTGCTCCATCACGAAGTCGGGGTCCCAGCGGACCCTGGTCTCATCGATGTCCTGCCCCGCCTCCGCGAGCCTGCGCAGCATCGCGTCGTCGTGCACCTCGGTGCCGACTTCGCGCAGGAGCCGCAGGGCCTGGTCGTGCACAGCCTCCAGCGCGGCCGGGTCGAGCGGCTCGAGGGGCAGCGACACGCGCGGACCGAGCGGTGCGGCGGGGCCGACCCCCACGATGACCCTCCCAGATCGACTGCGCTGGCCCGCGCAGACTAGCCGGGCGCCCCAGCCGGCGGATCGTCGAAACTCACACCGTCACGAGCCCGTGCCCTTACCGGGGCGTTACCGGGCGCGACTTACGTTTCCCAGGTGGCTCGAGAACGGGTTGTCCGCCCAGGTCCGACCTTGAGTGTCCGCGCTGCCCGCGCGGCCGCCCGGGCCAGCCGCATGCTGGGTGGGGGCGCCGGGCAGGCACTGCCAGGGATGCTCCTGGACCGGCTCGACCCGGGTGCGATGGCCCGCCTGGCGGGCGAGCTGCCTGCTGGGGTCGTCCTGGTCACGGGGACGAACGGCAAGACGACGACCACGCGGCAGATCGCCAGCGGCCTCGCCGCCGCAGGTGAGCACGTCGTGACCAACCGCACCGGGTCGAACCTGCGGCAGGGCATCTCGGCCGCGCTGGCGGGCGGCACCAGCACGTCCCGCAGGAAGCCCGGGACGGTCGACGGCACCGTGGGGGTGTTCGAGGTCGACGAGGACACCCTGCCCGGCGTCGCCTCCGAGCTAGCTCCCAGGCTCGTGGTGGTGCTCAACCTGTTCCGCGACCAACTCGACCGCCACGCAGAGCTCGAGGCAGTGGCCGAACGGATCGTCGCTGGGCTGAAGGCCACCCGGGCCACCGTGCTGCTCAACGCCGACGACCCCCGGGTCGCCGACCTCGGCCGGTTCCTGCCCGACGGACGCGTGGAGTACTTCGGGATCGAGGAGAGCGCGGGTCTGGGCAGCACCGCAGTCCCGTCGGAGCGGGACCACGAGAGCTGTCCCCGGTGCGGGCGCCCGCTGCGGTACACGCACGTGCTGTTCGCGCAGCTTGGCCACTACACCTGCCCCGCCGGTGACTTCCAGCGGCCGACGCCGGGCGCGCGGGTGACCCGGACAGGTACGGCGACGACGGGCGGGCTCCCGTTCGTGGTGCGTTTGGACGGGCAACCGCAAGGGATGCGAACTCAGTCCCCGGGCACGTACAGCCTGTACAACGCGCTGGCAGCCCTGGCCGCGTGCGCCGTCATCGGCGTGGACCCGGCGGTGGCGGGGCCGGCGGTCTCCGCCTGCCCGCCGGCGTTCGGGCGATCCGAGCAGCTCGACGTGGACGGTCGGCACGTCCGGCTCCTGCTGGTGAAGAACCCGACCGGCTGCGCGCAGGTCATCCGGACGTTCCTCGTCGACGACGCGCAGGCGCCGGCGCTGATCGCGCTCAACGACGCGGCGGCCGATGGTCGCGACGTGTCGTGGATCTGGGACGTGCCACTGGAGAGTCTCGAGGGCCGGTCGGGTCGGGTGATCGCGTGCGGTACCCGTGCGGCTGATCTCCAGCTGCGGCTGTGGTACGCCGGGGTGCCGGCGCACGTCGCCCCGTCGTACCCCGGCGCCGTACGCGAGCTGCTGTCGACGGTGCCGCCCGGAGGGACCGGATACGTGCTCGCCACCTACACGGCCATGCTGGCTGTCCGTCGAGAGCTGCTGCACCGCGGCGCGGTCAGGTCGGCGGCGGCAGCGTGAGGCTGCGGATCGCGCACCTGTACCCCCGGCAGATGAACCTGTACGGGGACACGGGGAACGTCATGGTGGTTCGGCAGCGGCTGCGCTGGATGGGGCACGACTGCGATGTGCTCGCTGTCGAGGCCGGGGAACCGTTCGACTTCACGGGTGTCGATCTCGTGATGGGCGGCGGCGGACCTGACGCGAGCCAGCGGCACGTCAGCCGGGACCTGGCGTTGCGCGCGGACTCGGTGCACACCGCGCTGAGCGACGGCACACCCATGCTCGTCGTGTGCGGCATGTTCCAGCTGTTCGGGACCAGCTTCACGACCAGGGACGGCGACGTGCTACCCGGCATCGGCGTCTTCGACGCGGTCAGCGTCGCCGGGCCCGGTCGGGCCAGCGGCGACATCGTCGTGTCCAGCCGGTTCGGACTGCTGTCGGGCTTCGAGAACCACTCAGGGATGACCCAGCTGGGCGCGCAGCAGGAGCCACTCGGTCGGGTCGTGCGAGGGACGGGCAACAACTCGGCCCGCCGCACCGAAGGCGCCGTCAACGGAACTGCCGTCGGGACGTACCTGCACGGCCCGGTGCTGCCGCGCAACCCGTTGCTGGCCGACCACCTGATCCTGCAGGCGATGCGCCGCCACGACAGGTCGGCGGCGCTTTGAGCCGCACTGCCGTGAACCGCACTGCCGTGAACGGCAGAGCTCGGGGGTGGCGCCTGCCCGACGTGCAGCCGCACGTGGCTCGACGCCGGCGCGTGCTGTTCGCCACAGTCCTGGTGGTGGCCGGGGCCGGGCTGGCCTGGCCACTACTCGATGCCTGGCAGGACGGCATCGGCCAGGCGGCGGTCCGGACGGCGGCGTCGGCGGCACCCCGGGCTCAGCTGGGCTGCACCCTCCGGGTCGGCAGCGAACAGCTCGTGCTTCCCGTACGCCTGGCCATGACTCTGACCGACTTGGCCGGGCGGGACCAGAACGCTGCGGCCCCGCTCACCACGACGACCCGGCTGGTGGTGGCCGCCTGGCCCGGGCAGGCGGCCCAGGCCGAGGCGATCGCCCGGTCGCTCCGCGGGTACGTGCCGGCCGCGCTCGGCTGCACGTCGTCGCTCCCGTCTGCGATGCGCCAGGGTATGCAGCCGGACGGTCTGACCGAGCGGGCCAACGGCATGTGGACGGCGGTCAAGAGCGTCTTCGGACCGCTGCCGGCCGGTGGGTTCATGCCTGGAGGAGTGCACGCCGGGCACGTCCCCGGTTCGGCCCACTACGAGGGCCGCGCCATCGACTTCCTGTACCGGCCCATCACGGCGAAGAGCATCAGGCACGGTTGGGTGCTGGCGCAGTGGCTCGTCGCACACGCACAACCGCTGCAGATCGCCACCGTGATCTTCGACGCAAGGGTGTGGACTCCCGGCGGCTGGGACCAGCGCGGCTGGCAGCCGTACGTCTATCCCGACGGCACCACCACCAACCTGACCCTGCTGCACTACGACCACGTCCACGTCGACGTCCAGCGCGGGTCCGGGTCCGGCTGAGGCCGCGGGTCACCACTGGACGGCGATGTACTTGCTCTCCAGGTACTCCAGCAGCCCGTCGTGGCCGCCTTCCCTGCCCATCCCGCTCTGCTTGACCCCGCCGAACGGGGCGGCAGGATCGGAGACCAGTGCCCGGTTGAGTCCGACCATGCCCGACTCCAGCGCCTCCCCGACCCGCAGCCCTCTGGCCAGATCGCCGGTGTAGACGTAGGCGACCAGTCCGTACTCGGTGTCGTTCGCCATTCCGACCGCCTCCGCTTCGGTGTCGAACACCACGATCGGGGCGACGGGGCCGAAGATCTCCTCCGCGAGGATCGCCGAGCCGTGCGGCACGTCGACGAGCACGGTCGGCGGGTAGAACCATCCGGGACCCCGGAGCGGCTCACCCCCGGTCACCGCCCGAGCGCCTCGCCGCACAGCGTCGGCCACCAGCTCGACGACTTTGTCCCGGCTCGCCTCGTCGACCAGCGGGCCGAGCCGTACGTCCGGGTCGAGTCCCCGTCCCATCGGAACGCCGGACATCGCCTGGGCGAACCGGCCGGTGAACTCGCCGGCGACGCCGCGCTGGACGTAGAAGCGGTTGGCCGCGGTGCAGGCCTCACCGCCGTTGCGCATCTTGGCCACCATGGCTCCGGCGACCGCCTCGTCGAGCTCCGCGTCGTCGAACACGATGAACGGAGCGTTCCCGCCGAGCTCCATCGACGAGCCCACGATGCAGTCCGATGCTTCCCGCAGCAGCAGCCGGCCGACCTGCGTCGATCCGGTGAAGGACAGCTTGCGGACCCGTGGATCGTGCAGCATCGCGGAGACGACGGCGCCGGAGCGGCTGGACGGCAGCACGTTGACCACACCGGCCGGCACGCCTGCCTCCAGCAGCAGTCCCCCGATCGCGAGCGCGGTCAACGGCGTCAGCGAGGCGGGCTTGAGGACGACCGTGCAGCCGGCCGCCAGCGTCGGCGCGATCTTGCGCGTCGCCATCGCGGCCGGGAAGTTCCACGGCGTCACCAGCACGCACACACCCACCGGCTGCCGCAGCACGACGATCCGGTTGCTGCCGGAGGGTGCGGCGTGCAGGTCTCCACCGGCGCGGACCGCCTCCTCGGCGAACCAGCGGAAGAACTCGGCCGCGTACGCCACCTCGCTCCGCGCGTCGGGGAGCGCCTTCCCGTTCTCCAGGACGATCAGGCGAGCCAACCGCTCGGCTCGATCGGTCATCAGCTCGTACGCCAGCCGCAGCACCTCGGCCCGGGCGCGCGGCGAGCTCTGACCCCATCCCGCGAGGGCGTCATGGGCGGCTCCCACCGCCACGAGGGCGTCCTCGACGGTCGCGTCGGCGACGTCCGTCAGCAGCTCGAGCGTGGCGGGGTCGTGGACGGCGATCCGCCGCCCGTCCGACGAGGGAACCCAGATCCCGCCGACGAGCAGGTCGTCGGGTACTCCGACCAGGTCGTCGGGCGACTTGTGCGGGCCGGGCAGCGCTTCGGGCGGCTGGGACGCCAGCGCAGTCACGCCTGCAGCACCTTCTCGATGGTCTCCGTGATCCGCTGCACCGACGGGATCGCGAGGTCTTCGAGTGCATCCGCCGATGGCAGCGGGATGTGCGGGGTGGTGATGCGGACGATCGGGCCGTCCAACGACCAGAAGCACTCCTCCGCGACGATCGACACGATCTCGGCACCCCAGCCGCACAGCCGCGGGTTCTCCTCGACGGTGAACAGCCGCCCCGTCCTGGCGACCTCGGCGAGGATGGTCTGCGTGTCCAGCGGAACAAGGCTGCGCACGTCCACCACCGTCGTCTCGATGCCGGCGCCCGCCAGCACCTCGGCCGCAGCCAGCGCCTTGGGCACCATGGCGGCGAGGGCGACGATGGTCGCGTCGCCCCCGGAGCGCAGCACCTTCGCCGAGCCCAGCGTGTCCACGATCTCGCCGTCCGGCACATCCGCCTTCGTGGAGTACAGACCCTTGTGCTCGAAGAACAGCACCGGGTCGGGATCACGGACGGCGGCCGCGAAGAGCCCGACCACGTCCTGCGGGTTCGAAGGCGCGACGACCTTCACGCCCGGCACCGCCATCGCCCAGTTCTCCACTGACTGCGAGTGCTGCGCACCGAAGCGGAGCCCACCACCGTTGCCGGACCGGATCACCATGGGGAACGACACCTGGCCGTCCGTCATGTAGCGGCTCTTGGCGATCTCGTTCGCCACGAGGTCCCAGCAGACGGCGAAGAAGTCCGAGAACATGATCTCCGCGATCGGACGCAGCCCGGTCATCGCGGCGCCCATGGCCGCACCTAGGATCGCCTGCTCGGAGATCGGCGTGTCCCGCACGCGCCGCGGCCCGAACTGCTCGAGCAGCCCTCCGGTCGCCTTGAACACCCCGCCGGCCTCGGCCACATCCTCGCCGAGGAACACCACGTTCTCGTCCCGCGACATCTCCTGGGCGATCGCCCGGGCCACTGCCCCGCGGTAGGTCAGTTCCGCCATGACGAGCCTCCGTCCGCCCACAGGTTGGTCATCAGCCGGTCCGCGCCGGGTGGCGCCGCCGCCTTGGCCGCAGCCGTGGCCTCGTCGACGTCCCGGTCGGCCTCGGCCTCGATCGCCACCAGGTCCTGGTCCGCGACGCCGGCAGCGAGCAGCCGCTCCCGGTAGATGTCGATCGGGTCGTAGCCGGCCCATGCGGCCGCCTCCGCCTCCGGCTTGTACTTGGCCGGGTCCGCGCGCGAGTGACCGCTCGTGCGGTAGGTGTACGCCTCAACCAGCGCCGGTCCCGCGCCCGACCTGGCCCGGTCGAGCGTCCGTACCGCTGTCAGGTAGACCGCGTCGGCGTCGTTGCCGTCGATCAGCACCCGCTCGAGCCCGTACGCAGCCGCGCGGTCCGCGGCCGGGTGCGCCACGGCCGTCACCGACCCGATCGGGGTGTACTCCATGTACTGGTTGTTCTCGCACACGAACACCACCGGGAGCTGCCAGACCTTGGCGAAGTTGAGGGCCTCGTGGAACGCCCCGATGTTGGTGGTGCCGTCACCGAAGAACGCGACCGACACGGCCGGCCGCCCCTGGTACTGGGCCGACCAGGCGGCCCCGAGCGCGATCGTCAGGTGCGCCCCGATGATGGCGTAGGAGCCCATCACGCCGCGCTCGACGTCGGTCAGGTGCATCGACCCGCCCTTACCGTGCAGCAGGCCAGTCTCGCGCCCGAGCAGCTCGGCCATGACCGCACTCATCGAGCTCCCGCGGGCGAGCGTGTGCGCGTGGCCGCGGTACGTCGCGAAGGTGCAGTCCCCCGGCTGCATCGCCTCCCCGAAGCCCGCTGCGACAGCTTCCATGCCCAGCGAAAGGTGGCTGGTCCCCTTCACCAGGCTCTGCATGAAGAGGTCGTACGCCCGCTTCTCGAAGCGACGCATGCGCACCTGCTGCCGGAACAACGCCAACGAGGTGGACCGGTCCACGGTGCCCTCCGGGCGGTCGAGCAGAGCCGGGTCGATTCCCGGTGGGCCGGTCCGGGTGTGCCGGTGGTCGGAGAGTGCAGACATCGCGGGCTTCCCTTGTCCTCAGGTTCGATGCTGGTCAGAAGCGGTTGGTGACGAAGAGCTCCTCGGCCGGGAAGAGCGTGAGCACCGCCGGACCGTCGGCGGTGACGACGACCTCCTCCTCGATGCGGGCTGCGGAGTGGCCGTCGGTGGCAGGGCAGTACGTCTCGAGTGCGAAGACCATGCCCTCCTGCAGCTCGACCGGGTGCTCGAGGGAGTTCAGCCGCGAGATGATCGGCCGTTCGTGCAGACCCAGCCCCAGGCCGTGGCCGAACTGCAGCCCGAACGCCGCCATCTCGTTCTCGAACCCGAACTCGGTCGCCGCCGGCCACAGGCGGGCGATCTGGTCGGTGGTCACCCCGGGCCGGACCATCTCGATCGCCGCGTCGATCCACTCGCGCGCCTTCGTGTAGGCATCACGCTGCGCGGGGGTCGAGCGCCCCACCGCGAACGTGCGGTAGTAGCAGGTGCGGTAGCCGTTGAACGACTGGATGATGTCGAAGTAGACCTGGTCGCCGGGGCGCACCATCCGGTCGGTGAAGTTGTGCGGGTGCGGGTTGCAGCGCTCCCCCGAAACGGCGTTGATGGCCTCGACGTCGTCCGAGCCCATCTCGTACAGCCGCTTGTTGGCCAGCGCCACGATCTGGTTCTCACGGACACCGGGCTTGAGCGCCTCGGTGATGTCCTGGTAGACGCCGTCCACCATCGCCGCCGCCGTCGACAGCAGCATGAGCTCGTCCGCGGACTTGACCAGCCGGGCGTCGAGCATCACCTGCTGCGCGTCCCGCACGTCGATCCCGGCCCGCTGCAGCTCCAGGAACATCGGAGTCTCGGCGATGTCGACGCCCAGCGGCTCGCCGTCGACACCGTGCTCGGCGAGGACCGCGCGGATCTCGGCGACGGCGGACGTGATCAGTCCGGCGTCCGGCGCCACGGCACCGCGCAGCCCGAGCATCCCGGCGCGACTGTCCGAAGGCGTGATCCACGGCGCGAACAGCTGGTGGTGCCTCGCCGCGGAGCCGAAGTCCCACACCACCGGGTCGCCGTGGCGCGTCAGCAGGGTGTAGCGGGCCACCTTGTCCCGCGCCCACTCCCCGATCATGGTCGCCGAGACGTACCGGATGTTGTTGATGTCGAACAGCAGCAGCGCTCCGAGGTCGGAGGCTTCCAGTGCCGCACGCGCCCGGTCCAGCCGGTACCGTCGCAGGCGGGTGAAGTCCACGCGCGCCTCGAAGTCGACCCCCATGGGCCCTGGTGTGGCGGGTAGCGCGCCGTGTCCGGCAGGCATGTCTGTCTCCTCCTGGCTGGGGTGTCGACGTGGTGGGAGCGTCGACCTGGCTGGGCCCGGACTCCTCGTCAGCCGGTGGCCTCCCGCAGGGCCGGCTCGGCACGCTCGGGTGACGGGAAGGCGAGGCCGTCGTCGACCACCACGTTCTCCGGGAGCAGCTCGACGCCGGACCGTCTGCCCTGCTCGACCAGGAGGGCGGCGAAGTCATCGTCCGCGTGGCCGCGCCCCACCAGGTCCTGGATCAGCTGGTGCGCCGTCGCGGCGAGCGGCAGCGGCACACTCAGCTCGTGCGCCGCGGCGAGACCGAGGTCGAAGTCCTTCTCCAGCAGCTGCGACGTGAACGTCGGTGTGAGGTCGAGGTTCACGAACGCCGGGCTCTTGTACCGCGTGAACACAGAGCCGAGCACGGAACCGTTGATGAACTCGAGGAACGCGGCACGGGAGATGCCACCTCGCTCGGCCAGCACGGTGACCTCGGCCAGCGACTGGACGACCACGCCGAGGAGGATGTTGTGAGCGAGCTTCACCAGCCGGGCGAGGTCGCCCTCGCCGACGTAGGTCACCGACTGGCCGAAGACGGCGAGCAGCGGCTCGACCACGGCGTACGCGTCGGCCGGCCCGGAGACAGCGACGGACAGCCGACCGGCCTTCACGACCTTCGCGTTCCCGCTCACCGGTGCCGCCAGCAGGACCGTGCCGCGCAGGGCGGCCTCGGCCCGGACCCGGTCCGAGGTCTGCGCGGACACCGTGCTCGAGTCGACGAGGTACTTCGGTGCCTCGGGCTGGCGCAGCAAGCCGCCCGGGCCGAGGGTGACCTCGAGCAGGTCGGGGTCGGCCGCCACCATCGTGAAGACGACGTCCCGACCGGCCAGGTCGGCGACGGCGTCGACGATCGTGGCGCCGTCCGCGGCCAGGTCCTCGGCCTTGCTCCGCGTCCGGTTCCACACGTGCACGTCGGTGCCGGCCGCGAGGAGGCGGCGGACGATCGCGTGGCCCATGCGGCCGGTGCCGACCCATCCGACGCGGGAGTCCTGTGCAGTCATCACGTGATCCTTCTCCGGGGTCGCTCGGGGCTGGACGGTGTCGGTCGGGCCGGGCACATGGTGCTGGGTGGTGTCATGGCGCGCTCGCGGCACTCGGAGGTCGATGTCCGGCCGCACCGAGGTACAGCCGGGCGACCTCCGGGTTGTCGAGCAGGTTCCGCCCGCTGTCGACCAGACGCACCGCCCCGGACTCCAGGACCGCTCCGACGTCGGACGCCGCCAGGCCCGAGCGGGCGTTCTGCTCGACGAGGACGACGGTGCGACCTGTCGACGACAAGGCCTGCACGCTGGCGAACACGAGCTGACGGGACTTGGGGTCCAGCCCGATCGAAGGTTCGTCCAGCAGGATCAGGCGCGGATCGAGGACCAGGGTCCGGGCGAGCTCGACCTGCTTCTGCTCACCGCCCGACAGCGACCCTGCATGCTCGTGGGCGCGGGCGCGACACAGCGGGAACGCCTCGACCGCCTGCTCCAGCCGCGCTCGCAGGAGCGCCTGGTCCCTGAGCAGGTAGCCGCCCATCAACAGGTTGTCCCAGACCGACATCGCCGGGAACAGGCTGCGCTCCTGCGGCACGTGCACGATGCCCAGCCGCAGTCGCGCCTTGGGGCTGAGGCGGCTGATCTCCTCGCCCTCGAAGGTCACCGTGCCCCGCCGTGGCCTGAGCAGCCCGCTGACCGTCTTGAGCACGGTCGACTTGCCGGCACCGTTCGGCCCGATCAGGCAGGTGATCGTGCTCTGTCCCACGTCCAGGTCTACACCCTTGAGGATGTCGCCGGCGCCGTAGCCGGCCACGACCCCGCGCAGCTCCAGGACGGTGACCATCGCTACGCCCCCAGGTACGCGTCGAGGACGGCGGCGTTCGACTGCACCTGCTCGGGCGGCCCGGCGAAGATCGGCCGTCCGGCGTCCAGCACGACCACCGGGTCGCACAGTCGCATCACGAAGCCCATGTCGTGCTCGACGACGAGGAAGGTGATGCCGGCCGCCTGGCGCTGCCTGATGTGCCGTTCCATCGTCTCGATCAGGACCGGGTTCACCCCCGCCGTCGGCTCGTCGAGCATCACCAGGCGCGGCGCGCTCATCAGCACGGCGGCGAACTCCAGCAGCTTGCGCTGCCCGTACGAGAGCTCGG
Source organism: uncultured Actinomycetota bacterium (assembly GCA_963849365.1). Taxonomy (GTDB): domain Bacteria; phylum Actinomycetota; class Actinomycetes; order Prado026; family Prado026; genus CAVQCJ01. Next base: position 128,820 of record CAWKHA010000003.1, on the reverse strand, counting down.
CAGCCAACAGGTCGGCGACCGGGCCGAGGGTGAACTCCGCGAGCAGGGCGTCCGCCCGCAGCCGGTCCGCACGCCCGATCCGACGGGTGAACGTCTGCCGCCAGGTGTACCCACCCGCCACGGCCAGGTTCTCCAGCACCGTCAGCTGCGGGAACACCCGGGCCTGCTGGAAGGTACGGGACAGGCCGTGCCGGTACAGGTGCCCGGCGTCTGTCCCCGTGACGTCGCGCCCGGCGAACACGACCCGACCCGAGTCCGCTCGCAGGTACCCCGTGACGATGTTGAACAACGTCGTCTTGCCCGAGCCGTTCGGGCCGATGAGCCCGGTGACGGTGCCTTCCTCGACGCTCATCGAACAGTCGTCGACCGCCTGGACGCCGCCGAAGCGCTTGCTGACGCCGTCGACACCGAGGAGACCGGTCATGACCGGCCACCTCCCGGGGCGCCGACCGAGTGACCGAGCGGGACGGCCTCGGCCGGGTCGGCGGCGGCGTCCAGGCTCGCCGCCCTCCGCCGGCGACGCAGCCGGTCCGCCACCGTGGGCAGGATCCCGCGCGGCAGCAGCAGCATGATCAGCAGGAACACCAGGGCGTACGCGATCAGGTAGAACTGGCTCGCGCCCAGCCGGTAGGCCAGGTACTGCTGGCCGGTCTCGAGGACGAAGGCGCCCAGGACCGGTCCCCACAGCGTGGCGCGCCCGCCCAGGAAGGTCATCAGCACGATCGCGATGGTGACCAACGGGTCCACCGCGAACTGCGGGTAGATGAAGCTCTCGTAGTACGCCCACACGCCGCCGACCATCGCCACGATGCCGACACTGACGCTGAAGGCGAGCACCTTGACGCCGGTCACGTGCACGCCGACCCCGCGTGCCTTGTCCTCATCGGCCCGCACCGACACCAGGGAGAGCCCGAACTTGCTGCGCATCACCAACCAGGTCAGGCCCATCGTCAGGGCGAGCAGGGCGACCATGACGAAGTAGTACGGACGCTCGAACGTCGCTGCGGGGAACGGTGGGATGGGCAGGGCGATGCCCTGGGCGCCACCGGTCAGGTCGCGCAGGTTGAACGCGAGCGTCTGCACGACGAAGAGCAGGGTGATGGTCACGATGGCGAACACGTCCGCACGCGTCCGCATGGACACCAGCGCGATCGGCCAGCCGATGAGCGCGGCGATCACGAACACCAGCGGCAACACGATGAACGGCTCGTACCCGGTCGACAGCTGGTGACCCTTGAACATGATCGCCAACGTGTAGGCGCCGATCCCGAAGAACGCCGCATGCCCCAGCGACGGGTATCCGGCGAACCCGCCGACGAGGTTCCACGCGCCCGACATCGTGGCGAACATCAGCGTGAAGATGAGCATGTTGACGACCCAGTGCTCCAGACCCAGCAACGGCGCCAGGACGAGCAGCGCGAAGAACGCTCCGCCGCGGGCGGCCCCGGCCAGGGTCATATCGCTCCCCGCTCGAGCGAGCCGAACAGACCTTGCGGCCGGACCAGCAGGACCAGGATCAGGATCACGAAGAACGTCATCTCCGACCACGCCGGCGAGACCGTCGCGGCGACGACCGCCGAAGACGTCGAGACGATTACCGCGCCGATGACGGCGCCGCCGACGCTGCCCAGCCCGCCGAGCACGACGATCGACAGCAGCCGGGAGATCAGGTCGTAGTGGCTGCCGGAGTTGAACGGGTAGAGCAGGCCGTACACGGATCCGGCCGCCGCCGCTGTCGCGGCTCCCAGCCCGAAGCCGAGCGCCGACACCCGCTGCGCGTCCACGCCGAGCAGGCGCGCGGACTCGGGGTTCTGCACGGTGGCCCGCACCGCGCGGCCGAAGCGCGTGCGGTTGAGCAGGACGAACAGGAGACCCAGGGCAACCAGCGAGAGGCCGAAAGCCCAGAACCGCACGACAGTCACCTGGTAGCCGAACCAGGTCCAGCTCGAGTTCGCGTACCCGGTGTTGATGCTCCGGTACGTCGTCTTGAAGGTGACGCTGAGCAGTCCCTCGATGAGGAGCGCGACCGCGAACGTGACCAGCAAGCTCAGCTCGGACTTGTCCTCGCGCCGCAGCGGCCGCAGGAAGGCGAGCTCGATCGCGACGCCCACGCCGAACATCACCACGGTGGTGACCGGGATCGCGACGAAGGGATCGACCCCGAACGAGGTGAACAGCTGGTACGCGAGGTATGCCGACATGATCACGAACGCGCCCTGCGCCAGGTTGACCACTTTCATGATCCCGAAGATCAGGGTCTGACCGGAGGCCATCAGTGCGTACACGCCTCCGGTCAGCGCCCCGAGGATCACGCCTTGGATCAGGGCGTGCATCCGTTGGTCACCCTCCCCATCCCGGCTTGGGGTACACCGGCTGGGCCTGCGCCGCGGAGGCGGGGAAGACCGGCACCAGCTTGCCGCCCTGCCACTGGATCAGGCTGAAGCTCCCGGACGGGGCTCCGTCGGGGCCCCAGCTGAGGTCGCCGAGGAGCGTGGGCCAGGTGCCCTGGTGCAGGGTCTTGATGATCGTCGCGTTGTCCACCTTCCCGGTCTTGGCCGCGACCTCCTCGAGCAGCTGGCCGGCGGCGTAGGCCTCGGCACTGGTGTTGTCGATGGTGTCAGCAGTCCCGCCGTACGCCTTGAGGTAGGCCGCAGTGAAGTCCGCGCTGCCGTGCGCGGTCGAGTCGGGGAACCAGTCCCCCGCGGACATGATCCCGGCCACGTTCTGCGCCCCGACCTTGTCCGGGAACTCGCCCGGAGAGTTGGCCCCGTTCGACATGAACATGAACTTCGGGCTGAACTTCAGCTGCACCAGGCTCTTCACCTGCGCGTAGGCGTCCTCGCTCTGCGTGCCGCTGATCAGCACGTCCGGGTTGGCGGCCACGACCTTGGACATGATCGCCGAGAAGTCCTGCGTCTCGGCCGGGTAGACCTCCTTGTAGACGGTCTTGATGCCAGCCGCCTCGAACCGTGCGCGGATGTTCTCCGCGATGGGCGACGCGAACGGGTCGTCCAGCTCGGCGTACGCCGCGGTCGCGGGCCTGTCGGCGGCGGGCAGCGAGAGCACCCAGTCGGCGAAGACGTCACCGGACTTCACGACCGGCGCCGGCTGGACGAAGAACAGGTTGTCGAGGTTCTGCGCGAACACCTTGGGGCCGCCGCCTGCCGGCTCGATGAACGCGTAGCCGTAGCGCTTGGCCACCTGCGACGCAGGCACGGTGAGCAGGCTCGAGAACGGTCCGAACACGAGGTCGACCTTGTCGGAGTTGATGAGGTTCTGGTAGTTCGTTACGACCTGGGTCGGGCTGGACGCGTCGTCCACGATCTTGAACTGGACCTGGCGACCGAGGATGCCGCCCTTCGCGTTGACCTCCTGCGCCCACAGGTCGTACCCGTTCTTCACGGCCTTGCCGGGGTCGGCGAAGTCCCCGGTGAGGGAGATCGACGCACCGATCACCAGCGGCGCCTTGTTGGCTGACGACGAGGTCGCCCCGGAGGTGCTGGAGCCGGAGCTGCACGCGGCCAGCGCCACCATCGCGACGAGCGACGAGACACCGAACGCTGCCGCGCTACGACCCCGCAAACGATTGTTCCGTGCCATGACCGATCCTCCATGACGAGGCTTGGAGAACTGCGGACCCAGGCGTCCGTTGCCGCTCGCTCGAGCTCTTGGCACAAACGATTGCGGTCAATGTGCAGCAGAGATCTACCGCTGTCAAGACACCGGACGGAAACGATGCAGTCCTGACATTCAACGTCGTTGTGATGTCTAGCAACCGATTGCGCTCCAAGATCGATCGAAGGCCCTACGCTGACCGCATGCAGCGGGTGAAGCTGATCGACGTGGCCGAAGCAGCCGGGGTCCATCCCGGTACGGCCAGTCGGGCGCTGAACCCTGCCACCCGGGACCAGGTCAGCCGCGAGACATCCCGGCGCGTGGTGCTCGCGGCGCAGCGGCTGGGCTATGTCCCCAACACGCTGGCGCGTGGCCTGAGGACCGCGCGCTCCTACGTGGTGGGCATGGTCGTGCCCGACATCACCAACCCGCTGTTCCCGCCCATCGTCCGCGGGGCCGAGCAGGTGCTCAGCGAGGCGGGCTACACGCTGGTGCTGACGGACACCGACAACGACATGGGCACCGAGCGACGGCAGGTCGAGCAGCTGCGGGCCCGCGGTGCCGACGGGTTCATCATCGCCACCGCCCGGTGGCAGGACCCCGTCCTGGACGAGCTGGCCGACTCCGACCTGCCCACTGTCCTGGTCAACCGGAACACGGCCAGTCGTGTCCTGCCCTACGTCGGCGGTGACGAGCGCACCGGGATCCGCCTCGCCGTGGACCACCTGGTCGCGCTCGGGCACCGCCGCATCGCGTACGTCGCCGGTCCGCAGGACACGTCAACGGGGCGCGAGCGCTCCGCCGCCTTCCGTCAGGCCGTGCGGTTCCACGGACTGCCGACAGGTCGGCGGTCGGTGACCTCCGCGGCCGCGTACACCGAGGCTTCCGGGGCGGAGGCGACCAGGCGGATGCTCTCGTCCGCCGGGGAGTTCACCGCGATCATGGCCGGCAACGACCTGCTCGCGCTCGGCGTGCTGTCCGTCCTCGCCGAGCACGGCATCCGCTGTCCGGACGATGTCTCCGTGGTGGGCTTCAACGACATGCCGATGGTGGACAAACTGACGCCCCCGTTGACCACCGTGCGGCTGCCCCTGCACGAGATCGGTCGCGTCGCGGCCCGCACTCTGCTGGCCGAGCTGGACGGTGCCGGCGGCACGGCGAGCGTCGCCCAGAGCCTGCTCGGTGTCGAGCTGGCGGTGCGCGGGAGCACGGCCTGCCCGCCGGCTGACGATGTCGGCCACACTCGCCCACGCCGGCACGAACCCGGTCACCGGTGAGCAGGTGGTCCTGCGCTGGACAGCCGGGGATTCGAGGCCTCATGGGTCGGGCCGGAGCGGCAGGGCGGTGACCTTCGGCCCTTCTCCGTAGCCTTCCCGAGCAGTTCAGTCGAACCTGCCTGTGCTCGCGGTTCGGGAGATCCCCAGCTGACGACGTCGGGAGGTGTTGCCATGGCATGTCGCGGGGAGCGGAGGTGGCCGGCTTGACCACACTCGCGCTCGCCGGTGACACGATGCTGGGCCGCTCGGTGGCCGAGCACCTCGCCGACCATCCGGTGCGGACGCTCTTCGGTGACGACCTGCTCGAGATCCTTGCCACGACCGACGGGATGCTCCTCAATCTCGAGTGCTGCATCTCCGACCGCGGTGAACCGTGGCCGGGCCGGGTGTTCCACTTCCGTGCACCCCCGGCCGCCGTCGACGCGCTGAACCTGCTCGGCGCGCGCTGCGTCACCCTCGCCAACAACCACGCGCTCGACTTCGGTGAGCCAGCCCTGCTGGACACGCTCGAGCACCTCCGCGCCGCCGGGATCGCCGTCGCCGGCGCAGGCGAGGACGCGCAGACCGCTCGACGTCCCGTGCAGGTGCACGTGGGTGGCTCGGCGATCACGGTCGTGTCGTTCAGCGACCATCCTGCGGAGTACGCCGCCGCCCCGCACCACCCTGGCGTGGCGTACGCCGACATCCGCCGGGGCCTGCCCGGCTGGCTGACCGACACGGTACGTCGGGTGTCCGCATCCGACCCGCCGCTGCTCGTCTGCCCGCACTGGGGACCCAACATGACCGAGGAGCCCCGGTCGTACATCCGCCGCGCGGCCTCGGACCTGCTCGCGGCTGGAGCGACGCTGGTCGCCGGCCATTCGGCGCACGTCTTCCACGGCGTCGAGGGTCGAGTGCTGTTCGACCTCGGCGACTTCCTCGACGACTACGCGACCGACCAAGGCCTGCGCAACGACCTCGGCCTCCTGTGGCTGCTGACCATCGACGCGGGCGGCCCGAGCACGGTCGAGGCGGTACCGCTTCACCTGGGGTTCTGCCGAACCACCCTGGCCCGCGGTGCGGACGACCAGTGGGTCCGACAACGGTTCCGCCGCGCGTGCCGAGCCCTCGGCACCGAGGTGACCCAGGATCGAGATCGACTGGTCGTCCGGCTACGCCCCGAGGACCGGCGACCCTAGCCGCCGATTCAGAGCAGAGCCGGTCAGGTGCCGGTGTGCCCGGTGAACTCGTCCATGGAGTGGTAGACGCCGGCACGGTCCAGGTAGAAGTCGCGCACCTTGACCGGCAGGAGCCCGCTGAGCACCTTGTTGACGCGCGAGGTCCAGGGAATGATCAAGAAGGGCCCGCCGCGGAGCATCTCCTTCCACGCGCGGTCGACGACCACCTCCGGCCGGAGCACCGGCGTGAGCAGGATGTGCTTCGTCCCGGCGAACATGCCCGTGTCGATGTAGGTCGGGCACACCGTGGTGACCTTGATCTTCTCGAGGCCAGCCTGCTCGAGCTCGAGGCGCACCGAGTCCGACCAGCCGACCGCCGCCCACTTGGAGGCCGCGTACACCGCCATGCGCGGGTTGGCGACCAGGCCCGCGGACGAGGCGATGTTGAGGATGCGGCAGTCCGCTCGCGACTCGATCATGCCCGGCAGGAACTCGCGGGTGACGAACATCGGCGCGAGCGAGTTGGTCGCCATCGTCTGCTCGATGTCGCGCACGCCCGTGGTCTCCCAGAAGTACGCGTTCCCACGAACGATCCCGGCGTTGTTCACCAGGATCCGGACCGTGCCCACCGACTGGCGCGCCCGGGCGGCCGCCTCCGCGACGGCTTCGGCGGACGAGACGTCCACGACGCAGGTGTGGACGGTGCCACCGGCCGCCTCGAGCTCGGCGGCCGTGTCTTTCAGCGCACCTTCGTCGAGGTCCCAGAGGACGACGGCCGCAGCCCGCTCACGGACCGCCCGCTGCGCGAACAGCTTGCCCAGGCCCATCGCGGCACCGGTGACGAGCACGGTCTTGCTGGCCACGGTCCTCATCGGCAGTCCATCTCCCTCGGTCATGTCGCGGCATGACCTCACCATCGCCGCCGGCCGAGCCGCCGGACAGGGACCAAGCTCCCGGGTCCGGCAGGACCTTCGGCCCCTCCGCGGACCCACCCGCGGACCCACCCGACGGTCGGCGGCGGGTGAGGACCTTGGCCTCTTGGTCGGCACCGGGATCCCCCGCACGATGGCTGGGAGAAGGGCGGTCACCGCCGCACGTTGCCGAGGAGCCGGTATGGCCAGGTCTATGTCAAGTCACCTGCTGCAGGTTCACGCGCAGGGCCGCGTCGCCTCCCAGGACGTGGACTACGCCCGCACGAAGATCGAGGCCGCACTGAGCCACGTCCGCGACCCGGTGCTGTCCGTCCGGGCCAGGCTGACCCTGGTGCCGGACCCCGCCGTACCCCGGCCGGCCCTCGTCCAGGTGAACGTCGACCTCAACGGCAGCCTGGTGCGGGTGCAGGACGCCCGACCGACGATGCGTGAGGCCGTGGACCACGCGCACGACCAGCTGCGCGAGCGGCTGGAACGCGCCTCCGGGGACTGGGAGGCGATCCGGGGCGAGCGGGACACGGGCGCGGCGCGGGAGTGGCGGCACGGCGACGCACCCACCGACCGGCCGCCCTGGTACCCGCGCCCGGTCGAGGAGCGCAGGATCGTCCGGCACAAGACCGTCACCCTCGGCCGGGCCACGGTCGACGAGGTGGTGTCCGACCTGGAGATGCTCGGCTACGCCTTCCATCTGTTCACCGAGGACGGCAGCGGGGTCGACAGCGTCGTCTACCGTGCCTCGGACGGATCCGGGCTCCGGCTCAGCCAGCTCGAACCGCATCCGGAGGAGGTGACCCGTGGCGCGACGCCCTTCCGCGTCAGCCGGGACGGCGCGCCGACGCTCACCGTCGAGCAGGCAGTCGATCGCCTGAACGTGACGGGCTGGCCGTTCGTCTTCTTCGGCGACCAAGTGACCGGTCGCGGACGCGTGCTCTACCACCGCTACGACGGGCACTACGGGCTGATCACGACAGGAGGCTGAGCCGGGTCGGCCGTCGCACCCGTCGCGCAGGGCTGGTCGAACGGCCGGTCATCCGATCAGCACACGCTCACCCGGTCGCGGGCAGACCGCCACCCGGCGCAGTTCGTCGCGCACCCGCTCGGCGAGGCGGCGCGCCGACTCCTCCTCCCCGTGCACCACGTACGTCACCGCGGGCGGCCGGGGTGCGCTCGCGAGCCACGCCACCAGCTCGTCCGCATCGGCGTGCACGGAGAACTCCGGGCAGTCGACCACGTCGGCGCGCACCGGCACGTAGCGGCCGTGGATCTTGAGCTGCTGCGCACCGTCGACGAGGTCCCGGGCGCGGGTGCCGACCGCCTGGAACCCGACCAGCACGACCGTGTTGCGCGGGTCGGGGAGCAGCCCGGCCAGGTGGTGCAGCACTCGACCGCCCGTCGCCATGCCGGATGCCGAGACGACGATGCACGGACGCCCCGGGTCGTTGAGCTTGATCGAGTCCTCGACCGTTCGGGACTCGCGAAGGTCGCCGGGGTCGAATGGGTCGGGCACCGCTGGGACGTCGTCGCGCAGCTCGGGGCTGCTCGCCCGCAACGCGTCCCGGTAGATGCGCAGGGTCTCCAGGGCCATCGGGCTGTCCACGAAGACCGGCACGCTCGGGACCTCGCCCGCGTCCATCAGCCGGCGCAGCTCCATGAGCACGACCTCGGTGCGGTCGACGGCGAAAGCCGGTATCAGCACCACTCCACCGCGCTCGAGCGTTCGCCGGACCGGCTCCGTGAGCGAGCCCGTGCTCTCCGGGTGGCTCCGGTCGCCGTACGTCGACTCGACCACCACGGCGTCGGCGGACGGCGCGGGGTCGGGGGGTCTGAGCAGGGGATGTCGGGGCCGCCCGAGGTCGCCGCTGAACAGCACCGTCCGGCCGCCCGTCGCCAGCTGCACCGTGGCGGCGCCGAGGATGTGGCCGGCCGGGCGCAGGTGCACGTTCACCCCATCCGCCACGTCGTGGTCCTGCCGGAAGGCCAGCGGGCTGAACAGACGGATCGTCGCCTCGGCGTCGGCCTCGTCGTACAGCGGGAGGGGGTGCGCGTGCTTCGACGTCCCCTTCATGGCTGCGAACCTGGCGTCCTCCTGCTGGATGCGGGCACTGTCGCGGAGCACGACGGAGGCGAGCCGGAGGGTGCCTTCGGTCCCGAAGACCGGGCCGGCGAAGCCCTCCTTCACCAGGCGCGGGAGGTACCCGCAGTGGTCGAGGTGGGCGTGCGTCAGGACGACCGCGTCAACCGTCGACGGCGGGACGGGGAACGGCTGCCAGTTGCGTCGCCGGAGCTCTCGCAGGCCCTGGAACAGGCCGGCGTCGACGAGCACCCGGACACCGCCCTGCTCGACCAGGAAGCGGCTCCCCGTCACGGTTCCGGCGCCGCCGAGAAAGGTCAGGCTCGGTTCGGCCATGTCAGCCGGCCGTCACGGAGTCGTGCAGGTGCCGGCGGCTCACGCGTCCGGTCATGGCACCAGCGTGCGAGGTCGAACCCGAACCCAGGAAGGGACCCAAGTCCCTGGTACCTCGGCCGTCCATGACCCGCCGTCGCTCCTTCGTGCGCTGGGACCTTGCCTGCCCGCGGGTATCGCTGGACGATCGGCGATGGCGGCCGGAGGCTGCCGAGCAGAGCGAGGCAGGGGGACCACGTGGGCGACACCGCGGTCGACCTGGCGTACGAGGCCGGGGTCAGTGGCCTCAAGCAGCAGGACACGACGCTCGGCAACCTCCGGAACCGTTCGACGGCCATCCTCTCGGCCGCCGCCCTCGTGACGTCGTTCGCTGGTGGGCTCGGTCTGCTCAACACCGACCCGACCAAGGGTGTGGTGTTCCCGCTGTGGGCGTCGCTGCTCCTCCTGGCCGTCCTGCTGTTCATCGGTTCGCTCGTGGTCGCCGTCCAGTGGCCGCTCGAGGATTGGTGCTTCGGCCTGCACCCTCAGCTCCTGCTCGCGGAGGCGCGCGCGCTCCCCGACGACGTCCAGGGGCTCAAACGAAAGCTCTCGCACGACATGGGCCAGGCGATGGCGGACAACGACACGCGGATCAGGTCGAGGTCCAGGCTGCTCCGCCTGGCCGCCGGCTCGCTCGTCGTCGAGGTAGCGGTCTTCGTGGCGGCGATCGTCACTGTCTCGTAGCGGAAGGAGCCGAAGATGATCTGGAAAGGCACCAACGCCAGGCCCGGAGCCGACGACCCGGACGATGGCAGCGCGGACCAAGGGGCCGACGGCAACGCGGACCAGGGGGCCGACGGTGGCGCTGATGGCGGCGGTGACGGCGGCGCTGACGGCGACGCCGATGGAGACGCCGATGGAGACGCCGACCACTGAGGTTCCCGTGCCAGTGACGCTCGACCGAAAGGACGACGACCGGTCAGCCGGTTGAGCGCAATCGCGGCGGGACTACCGATCCCGCTCGCTGCCGGTGCCCGCGATCATGGTTCGTCAGGCAACTTCCTCGCGCGCAGAGGCGATGACGCACATGGCAGACGCACCCGGCCGTACCGCCGCGGAGCTGCTGGGCACCGACCCGGGACGGCTGCTGCGGTCGGACCCGTGGGCCACCGGTTTCAAGGGGCTGGACGCGCACCTGGGCGGCGGGCTGCACGGCGGCGAGCTCGTGCTGGTGGGCGGCGCGCCCGCGGTCGGCAAGACCACGCTGGCCCTGCAGATGGCGACCGCGGTGGCCCGAGCGGGCGGCCTGGCCACGTACCTGTGCTACGAGCACAGCGAGGACGAGCTGCTGACCCGGCTGCTGCTGATGGAGGCGGGTCTCGCGCACCCGTACGACGCGCCGCTCCCGCGCCGCGCCGACCCCTCGACCGGCGACGGCGGGACGACCGACGCACGGCTGGCCACGGCGGTGGCGGCGGTCCGCGGGTACGGCGAACGGCTGCGCCTGGTGCGCGGCTCCGGCGCGGGCGACGCGCCGGTCGACCTGCACGCGGTCGAGGGTGCCGCGCGGTCGGTCCTGTTCGTGGACTACCTGCAGAAGGTGCCGAGCCGGTTCCCCGACGCGCCTGAGTCCGAGCGCGTCACCGATGTCGTGGAGCGGCTCAAGGACCACGCGATGCGGTGGGAGGTGTCCGTCGTCGCCCTCGTCGCGGCCGACCGCGCCGGGCTGGACGGCCGGCGGCTGCGGCTGAACGACCTGCGTGGCTCGACCGCGCTGGCGTACGAGGCGGACGTGGCCCTGATCCTCAACGAGAAACAGCGCGTCGTGGCCCGGCACCACCTCGTGTACGGGAACCCCGACGCCTCGCGTTTCCAGGAGTACGTGGTCTGCACGATCGAGAAGAACAGGTCCGGCAAGGCGTACGTGGACCTCGAGCTGCGCAAGCGGTTCGCCCACGGATGCTTCGAGCCGGAGGTGCTCGCCGTCAGCGAGCAGCTCGTCGACGAGCGAGTCTTCGTCGACTGAGCCGGCTGTTCGAGGACGCGCAGGCCGTTCAGAACACGCCGGGCACGAACCGCGCCGTGCCGCGGCGGTAGTCGGCGTAGCCGGGCTGGACGTCCGTCAGCAGACGCTCCTCGGTCACGGCCCGGTAGGCCTGCAGCAGGACGAGCAGCACCCACAGCGCGAGCACGCCGAGGTTCGGGCTGCGCAGCACGATGCCCAGCACGGTGACGATCTCCGCGACGTACAGCGGGTGCCTCACCCATCGGTACGGGCCGGTCGCCGCCAGCCCGCGCACCTGGGCGATGACGCTCAGGTTGGTGCCGAGGGCCTTCAGCGACCACACCGACCCGGCCAGGCCGAGCACGATGAGGACGCTCGCGACCAGGTCGTGTCCGAGCGAGTCTTCGCGGGCGCCTCCGGCGAAGGGCAGCACCATGGGCAGTCCGGTCGCCACGACCGCGGCCGCGCGGGCCGGTACCCGGGCCGTCGTCGCGGATGCCGCGCCCCGGCGCAGGTACGCAGTGATGACCGCGACGTAGAAGGTCACGGTCAGCCCGGAGGCGAGCAGCCCGACCGCGGCGGCCGGCCCGTGCCGGCCCTGCGCCAGCCGCGCCATCGCCAGCACGTTCTCGAACAGCAGGAACGAGAACAGCGGAACCAGGACCAGCCGCCCCCAGTCGACCCGGCCCGCGGTGGCGGTCGACGCGATCGACGTCACAGGTGTCCCGTGAACGAGCGGACGATCTGGATGGCGCCCGGGCCGATGATCACGATGAACATCACCGGGAAGATGCAGAAGATGAGCGGGAAGAGGATCTTCACCGGCACCTTCGCCGCGGCCTCCTCGGCCCGCTGCTGGCGCTTGAGCCGCATCTCCCGTGCCTGTTCCCGCAGCACGCTCGCGACCGGGATCCCCTGCTTGTCGGCCTGGACGAGCGCGGAGACGAACACGTGCAGCTCCTCCACGGTGGTGCGCTCACGCAGGGCCAAGAACGCGGTCGCGCGGCTCTGACCGATCTGCATCTCCTTCAGCACGCGGAAGAACTCGCCGGCCAGCGGACCGGTGGTGTTGCGCGCGACCTGCGCCAGCGCCGCGTCGAAGCCGAGCCCGGCCTCGACGCTGACGGTCAGCATGTCGAGCGCGTCCGGCAGTGTCCGGCGGATCTCGTCCTGCCGCTTGACGCCGGTGTTGTAGACGAGCAGGTCGGGCACGAAGAACGCGAAGGCTCCGAACCCGGCGGCGAACAGAGCCAGGCTGACCACGCCGTGCCGGGCGCCGACCAGGCCGCCCAGGGCGAGCCCCGCGACCAGCGCGAGCCCCTTCATCGCCAGCAGCTGGTCGGGAGTGAGCCCGCGGGGGTTGCCGGCGACGTCCAGGCGGCGCTGCAGCGCGGCCGCGGAGCCCGACGGCGACAGGCGCGCGGCCAGCGCGCGCATGTTCGCGGCGAACGGCAGGACCATGCGCTCCTTGAAGGATTCGTCTGCCGTCGGCACGACGACCCCGCCGGACATCTGGTCGATGACGGCCAGCTGCCGGGCCACCCCGCTGCTCGCCGGACGGCGGGACAGCACCGCGACCAGGACGAGGGCGAGGGCGCCGAAGATGGCCACCAGACCCACCGCGAGCATCGTGACGTCGCTCATCAGACCTCCACCTCCACGAGCTTGCGCATCCACAGCCATCCGACGACCATCCCGACGCCGCCCAGGGCGCTCATCACCAGGCCCGGGGTCGTGGTCCACAGCGGGCTGAGGTACTGGCGACGCGTGAGGAACAGGAACAGCGCGAGCAACAGTGGCAGCGCGATCAGGATGTACGCGGACAGCCGTCCCTCGGCCGAAAGCGCCCGGACCCTCCGCCGCATCGCCGCCCTGTCCCGCATGGTCGCTGCGGTGGTGTGCAGGACCTCGGACAGGTTGCCGCCGACTTCGCGCTGGATGCGGATCGCCATGACCGTCCAGCGCAGGTCCTGGCTGCCCATCCGGTCGGCGATCCGGTCCAGCCCGTCCTCCAGGGGTGCCCCGAGCCGGGCCTCGGCTATCGCCCGGTTCAGCTCCGCGGACATGGGCTGGCTCCCACCCTGAGCCGCGGCGTCCAGGGCCTGCGGGAGCGAGAAGCCGGTCCGGATCGAGCTGGCGACGAGCTGCAGGGTGTCGGGCAGCGCGGCCTCGAACGCCTTGGCGCGGCGGCCGGCCCGGAAGCCGAGGAACGCATGCGCGGCGACACCGGTCAGCACGATCCCGGCCAGCAGACCCCACAGCACGTTGCCGAGGAGGATGGCGGCCACGGCGACCGCACCCGCGCCGGCGCAGGTGCGCAGCAGCACCCACTCCGCCGCGGTGAGCCGGACGTCGGCCCGCTCGAGCCGCAGCGCCAGCCGGTCGCTGGTCCCGCGCCGCTCGACGTAACGGTCGGACACTCCCAGTGCGGTCTGCGCGAGACCCACTGGGGTCTCCTCGGAGGACTCCGCCCGGTGCCGCCCGGTCCCCGCCGCGGCTGCGGTGTAGGCGTCGAGGGTGCGCAGGTTCCTGCGGGTCGCGGCCCGGCCCCGCGGGACCAGCACCGCGAGCATCAGCAGCAGCAGAGCGAGGAAGACCAGGCCGAGCAGCGGGACCAGCACCACCGGCCGCGCCAGGCTCGAGACCGACACCCCGGTCGCAGCGGGCGGCGCCGGGCTCGGGGTCGCGACCGGTCCGCTCGCGGCGGACGTGAACGTGGTGCTGACGCTCACCGTCTGCGCGCCGAACCGCATGCTCACCGACACGCCGTGGTCGCCGGCGTCGAGCGCCGAGGTCAGCGTGGCGCTGATCCGGACCTGGGTGGCGAACGAGCCGGCCGCTGCGCCGAAGGCCCCCACCAGGGACCGCACGTCGGAGGCGGGGATGAGCCGGCCGCCCACGTCCGCCGCGAGCCGGCGCAGCGTCGCGGTCTGCGCCGGGTCGGTGCGGAAGCCGACGAGCTCGGTGGTCACCCGCGCGCCCCGGATGGCGGCGGTCACCGATGCGAGCGAGGCCCGGCTGGCCGTGTCCGCGCCATCGCTCAGGACGCACAGCAGGCGCTCCCCCGCCGGCGGGAGCTGGGCCAGCGCCAGCCGCAGGCCGTCGTACAGCGTCGTGCTTCCGGAGGCTGTGAGCGCGGCGACCCGGGCCCGCACGGCCTGCCGGTCGAGGGTCGGCCGCTGGTTCACCTGCGCGGAGTCCGCGAACGAGACCAGTCCGACCGAGACGTCGGCGGGGACCTGCGCCAGGAAGGCCATGGCCGCCTGCTTGACCTCGGCCAGCGGCGCCCCGGCCATGGACCCGCTGGTGTCCACGACGATCATGGCCGTACGCCGGACGTGCGCGGACTCGCCGGGGCCGTCGGCCGAGGCGGTCGCCGGCACGTCGACACCGTCGACGCGCAAGGCGACCGAGGCCGGGTCCAGCGTCGAACCGGTGGCGATGCCGCTCGCGGAGACGACGAGGTCGAGGTGCTGACCCTGGACGTCCGCCGACAGCAGCGACCCGCTCGGGTCCGCGTGCGCGCTCGTGGCCAGCGCGAGCGGCACGAGGAGAGCCGCGACCAGCGCCGCCGCCCGGGTGACCCGGTCCCGCATCACTGGACCACTTCGAAGCCGAAGAGCTCGGGACGGACAGCGACACCCGCGTCGATCAGCTTGTTGGCGAACGCCGGGCGCAGCCCCGCCGGTCGGAGGCTGCCGCGGTAGCGACCCGCCTCGTCGAGCCCGGCCCGGAAGTCGAACGCGAACAGGTCCTGCAGGGTGATCACGTCGCCTTCCATGCCCACGACCTCGGTGACCTGCGTGATCCGGCGGCTGCCGTCCTTGAGCCGCGCCTGGTGCACGATGACGTCGATCGCGCTGGCCACCTGCTCACGGATGGCACGGACCGGCAGCTCGATCCCGGCCATCAGGACCATGGTCTCCAGCCGGGCCAGGGAGTCCCTGGGCGAGTTGGCGTGCACCGTGGTGATCGATCCGTCGTGGCCGGTGTTCATCGCCTGCAGCATGTCGAGGGCGGCTTCGTCGCGGACCTCGCCGACAACGATCCGGTCCGGCCGCATCCGCAGCGCGTTGCGCACGAGGTCGCGGACGCTGATCTCGCCCCGCCCCTCGATGTTCGACGGCCTCGACTCCAGCCGCACGATGTGCTCCTGGTGCAGCTGCAGCTCGGCGGCGTCCTCGATCGTGACGATGCGCTCGTCCTCGGGGATGTACGCGGAGAGCACGTTGAGCGTGGTGGTCTTGCCCGAGCCGGTACCGCCGCTGATGAGGATGTTGAGCCGGCCGCGGACGCAGCACTCGAGCAGCTCCCGGACCGGCGGGGTCAGGGTGCCGAAGGCGAGCAGGTCGTCGGACGTGAGCGGGTCGGAGGAGAACTTGCGGATGGTCAGCACCGCGCCGTCCAGCGCCACCGGGGGCACGATCGCGTTGACTCGGCTGCCGTCGGGGAGGCGGGCGTCGACCATCGGGCTGGACTCGTCGACCCGGCGTCCGACCCGGGCCACGATCTTGTCGATGGTCCGGCGCAGGTGGGCCTCGTCCTGGAACGACGCGTCGACGGGCAGCAGCCGGCCGAACCGCTCGACGAAGATCTGCTCGTGCCCGTTCACCATGATTTCGGTGATCTCGGGGTCGCGCAGGAAGGGCTCGAGCGGCCCGTGCCCGAGGATGTCGTCGGCCACCTCCTGGGCGACCCGGGTCCGGTCGGCCGCGGTGAGCGGCCGCTCTTCGCTGTCCAGCACGACCTGGAGCATCTGGCGGACCTGGTACTCCAGGTCGTCCTGGGACAGGTGCGCGTCGTACAGCCGCGGCCCCAGGTTCTGCAGCAGCGCCTGGTGCACGGTCTGCTTGACCTCCGCGAACGGGTCGACCTGGCGCAGCCGCCGAGGTCCGGCGGCGCGGTGGCCGTGGCCCGGCTGCGCGGGGGGGTCGAGCTGGGCGCCGCGGACCTGCGTCAACCTGTCGGCGAGGCTCATGACGCGCTCCCACGACGGGCGAAGGCGAGGGTCCGGGCCGGTCGCATGCGCCGGGACCGCTCGCGTGCCGTGCCCGGTGCTGCGGACGCGGCCGCGACCTGGCTCCGACGGGTGCGGGCGATGTCCTCGGCCAGCCGGCGGATCGCCACGCTGACCGGATGGCCCGGTTCGTCCAGGGTGATCGGGACGCCCTTGTTGATGGACGCAGAGACAGAGCGACTCGACGGGATGTGCGAGGCGATCGGCACCCGGAGCACGTGCTCGACGTCGGTCGCGGTCAGGCCGACCTTCGCGTCCGACCGGTTGAGGACCACCCGCCAGCTCTCGCGCGGGTAGCCCAGCACGTCGAGCATGTCCAGTGCGAGCCGGAGGTTCTTCAGCGCCGCGATGTCCAGCGTCGACAGCAGCACGTAGCTGTCGGAGACGTCGAAGGCCGTGAGCACGTGCTCGGTGAACGCCGGCGGCGTGTCGATCACGATGTAGTCGAAGATGCCGCGCAGGGTACGGATCAGCTCCGCGACGAGCGGGACGACCACCCGCTCCGCGTCGCCGGGGTGAGCGGGTGCCAGGATCGCGTCGAGCCCGGGGCTGTGCGGCGTCAGCAGCGACTGGACGCCGGTGACGTCCATCGACCCGAGCATCGCAGCCCCGTCGACCAGGGTCCGCTGCGGCACGAGCTGCAGTGCGATGCCCACGTCGCCGAAGGCCAGGTCGAGGTCGAGGATGCAGACCCGTCGGGCACCTCCGGCCGCGAGGGCGACACCCAGGTTCGTCGCCACCGTCGTCTTCCCGCAGCCTCCCTTCGCGGAGAAGACGGTGATCACCTGCCCCTCGACGGCCGGTGCCGCGTCACCGGCCGCGCCGACCATCCCCTTCGACACGTCCAGAGAGCGACGGCACGCCTCGGAGACGGCGCGCAGGTCGTCCGGGTTCACCACCTCGCGCACCCCGGCCCGCAGTGCCTGCGCCAGGATCGTCACGTCGACCCGGTGGCGGGCCAGGACCACGCCGAGCTGCGGTCGGTGGACGCGGTGGGACTCGGTGAACTGGAGCGCGGCTCCGAGGTCGATGTCCGGGCCGATGACGACCAGCAGCTCGTCGGGGTTCTCGTCCACAGCACGCAGCAGCGCGGGCATGCTGTCGACGAGCACGGACTCCTTGCCGACGGCGAAGGCGAAGCTGTCGAACAGGGCCGCGCTGGCGACGTACAAGATCGGCATGACCGGTCCCCTTACTTCGCGTTGAAGAGCGTGAGGTCGTTGACGCCCGAGTCCGGGGTGATCGTCGAGCTGTCCGTGAGCAGGGCGAAGTAGAGCGTCCCGGTCTGGATCCCGTGGACCAGCGCCTCGGCCTGTGCCTGGTCGACCGCGACCGTGAACAACGTGGTCGTCTGCACGGTCTGGTTGCCGCTGGTCTGGCTGCCGTTGGTCTGGCCGGTTCCGTCGGTGCCGCCCTGGCTGCCGGACACCGTGGTCTGCCCGACGGCGAGCACCTCGACGTCGGACAGCAGCACCCGGGTCGCCCGGTTCTTCTTGAAGTCATCCGTGATGTGGTCGCCGGCGGGGATCGGCTTGCCGGCCACCAGGCCCTGGACGTTGAACGTGTCGAAGATGGCGATCTTCGCGCCCGGCGTGACGAACGAGCCGACGTGCGCGGGGTCTTGCAACGCCACGCTGACGGCCATCTTCCCGTTCGGGATCGGCAACGCCGACTTGACCGCGACCTGGGCACCGAAGCGGCTCTCGAGCACCAGCTCGCCCGGCTGGATGTCGGACACCGCGACGCTGGACTGGCCGACGGCGTAGACGCTGGTCAGCGAACCGGTGGGAACGCCCTTGGCGGACACCAGCTCGCGGCTGATCAGACCCTGGTCGACCGCGTCCTGGAGGGTCGTGCCGGCCGGGACAGCCTTCTGCGCCACGTAGACCTCGACGGCCTGCTGACCGGCCAGCGCGCGCTGGTCGGCGCTGCGGACGTACACGGACACCGCGGCGGTCCCGGCCAGAGCCAGTACCACTGCGAGGACGACCGCGATGACTCGTCGGTTCATGAGCTGCAACTCCCCTGGTGTCCCGTCGCCGGGACTGGTCCGTTCGTGAGTGCCGGCTGGGTGTCAGCCGGTGAGCTGGATGACGGTGGCCCCCATGGAGGGACCTCCCACGGTTCCCCCTCCGGGGATGAGGCCCTGGGTGTAGAAGCCGGATATGCACTTGTCCGAGCCGGTGCACGGGACGTTCCCGGTCAGCCAGGACGGGGTCGAGAACCCGGGCAGGTGGTAGCCGGTGATGACGAAGGCCGCGAACCCCTGGATGGTGTAGACCCCGTTGGTCCCGGTTCCCGTCACCGACTTGTAGATGGGCAGGTACACGACGTACTTGCCGGCCTGGGCCGCCTGGATGGCGTCCTTGCAGGGTTTGGACACCGAGACGCCAGTGTTGTCGCCGTACGTCCCGCTGGTGCTGATCGTCGTCGTGCACGTGCCGGTCGGGTCGTCGAGGAAGCCGAACCCGCCGGGAAGGTCCGAGCCGCTGGGGCCGGCCGGGCAAGAGCCGGCCTTGGACGTCGTGTGCAGGTAGATGACCCGGTCGTAGGAGGTCGCGGGGTTCGGCGGGTACGGCGGCGCCGGCGCGAAGCTGGTTCCGTTCGACGTGGCCGCGTTCCACTCGCACAGGGACTCCGTGGTGGCGATGACCTGGGCGGACGAAGGAGCGCCGAAGCCGGCCCGCGCGCACGCGCGGACCGTGGTCCCGGTGTAGCCGGGGACGAGAGCCCTGGCGAAGATCGGCGGCATCAGCGCTGTCGAACCCGTCCGCGTCTGCGTCCTGACCAGGACGTACGGGGCGCCGGACATCGAACCGCCGGACGGCTGGGCCGGACAGTCCCAGGCACCCGACGGCGGTGACGGCGAGCAGCTCGGCAGCCCGGGAGCGGTGCCGCACACCTGCGTGACCGTCGCGGTCCCGTCGTTCGCGTTCGCGTTCGCGTGCTGGGTCGCGGTCGCCAGCGCGGAGCCCGAACCGGCGCAGGTGCTGCGGGCACAGTCGATCGCGACCGCCAGCGCTGCGGAGTCCGCGCCGTTCTGGAGCTGGCGCCGCTCGGCGTACAGCGAGCCGGCGTCGATCACGATGGTGGCGACCCCGAGGATCACGACCATCAGGATCGCGACGATGACCGCGATCGCCCCGTCGTCGTCCTGCCTCACCCTCCGCATCGCATCTCGGCCCTTCCGGTGATGACCGGGGACGCCAGCGACCCCAGTCCCATGGCGCCGAGCAGGCCGGAGATCGGCGTGACGTACGTGAACGTCTTGGTGGCCGTCACCGTCGCGACGCTGTTGGGCAGCGGGTTGGCCGGGCAAACGGTGTAAGCCACCGAGACACCGGTCACGGGCGCCGCTGCGGCCTGCACGGTGGACGTCGGGTTCGTGCTGGAGCCGACGGCGAGGCCGCGGACACCTTCACGCGACGCCTGGGTCAGGGCGATCTGCATGTTGAACGCCCGACCGAAGTCGATGATGCCGAACAGGATGAGCAGGAGCACCGGGAGCAGCAGCGCCATCTCGACGGCCGCGGCGCCCGAGTCGTCGTGTCCCGGCCGGCACGCACGGAGTGCGCTGCGTAGCGCGGTCATGTCTGCTCCGGTCCGGTACTTGTTCAGAAGGCGCTGACGATGGGGGTGAAGA
The DNA here is from genome assembly GCA_963849365.1 of uncultured Actinomycetota bacterium. Taxonomy (GTDB): domain Bacteria; phylum Actinomycetota; class Actinomycetes; order Prado026; family Prado026; genus CAVQCJ01. The sequence goes on along the minus strand of CAWKHA010000003.1, from coordinate 108,791 downwards.
GGGAGATCACTGCCTGCCCGAACAGCGCCACGGTCGTGGCGATGACGGCAGCGATCAGCCCGGCGAGGATGGCGTACTCCGCCGCCGTCGCACCGCGGTCACGCTCTGACGGGGTCATGTAGTCACTTCCGCTCGTTGGCGCCAGACCTTCGGCCGGCAACCGCTTCAGGGGCGCTGGATGAACTGCCGGCCGAAGGTTGGCAACCGTTCGATCAGAGCGCGCCGGTCACCGTGGTGAAGACACCCTGCAGAGTGGTGCCGAGCAGCGTGACCACGCCGATGATGACGCCCGCGATCAGGGCAACCATCAGGCCGTACTCGACGGCGGTGGCACCCTCGTCGCCGTGCATCTTGGTCTGGAGCTTTGCGATGTACTTGAGCATCTGAACCCCTCCGGTATCTGTGACGGCCCCGCAGAGCCGGTGGGCCATCTCGATGGACCGCACGGGGGAAGGCTTGCAGCGCATCGCGGCGCCGGGCATCGTGCGATGCTCCACCGATCTCGGCCCGCGACACCCGTAACAGTCTGCGAACGTCGGACCCCGGACGGGTGACCGTGGTGACGCAGCGCAGCGGCGCGGCGATGAGCCGGTCACCGACCGTTCATCCGCGGCCCGCGGCTGCCGACACTCAGAGCACCATGGACGCGGAGGAGTTCCAGGCGCTGCTGATGCGTGCCCGCGAGGGGGACGCCGAGTCCTTCACGCTCCTGTACCGGTCGATCCACCCCGGGCTGCTGCGGTTCCTGCGGAGCCAGGACCGGATGCAGGGGGAAGACGCCGCGTCGGAGACCTGGCTGGACGTGGCGCGGGGCCTGGACGGTTTCACCGGCGGCGAGTCGGACTTCCGTGCATGGGTCTTCACCATCGGCCGCCGCAAGGTCATCGACCAGGTCCGCAGCGAGGTGCGCCGGCCGACGCAGCCCTGGCCCGACGTCGAGGACGCCGAGCTGTTCGCGCCGGACTCGGCGGAGCTGGTGGAGCAGGACGCGGCCACGCGAGCAGCAGTGGCCCTGGTGCGCAGGCTGTCGCCGGACCAGGCCGAGGTGATCCTGCTACGGGTGCTCGCCGGGCTGGACAACAACGAGGTCGCGGCCGTGCTGGGCAAGAGTCCCGGCGCGGTCCGGGTCCTCGCACACCGGGGCCTGCGTCGCCTCGGCGCCATGCTCGAGCAGTCGGCAACGCGGGAGCAGGTGTAACAGGTGGACCTCCCCGGACGATGGTCAGATGTGGACGAAGATCCGATGCTCCCGGTCGACCTGCTGCCGGACTGGCGGGCCGAGGCGATGCTCGCCGGCGCCGCCGGCCAGCCGGCGGGCATCGGCACAGTGCGCCGCCTCGAACGGCTGATCGCGGCGCTCGACGCCCCGGCCACGGCCCGTGAGCTCGCCGCGGAGACGGCCACCGTCCGGGCCTTCACGGCCGAGCGGGCCCGGCAGGCAGCGGCACGAACCGCGCCGCGGATGCTGGGGCGCGCGGCCAAGGTGACCGCCGTGGCGGCCGCGGCGGTGATCGGGTTGGCGGGCGCCGCCGCGGCGATGACGATTACGGTGCTGCCTCGCGCGGACCAGCAGCCCCCGCCGCGGGCCGGGACGGCTACGGCCGGATCGACGCAAGCCTCGAGCGGTGCCGGTCACGCCTCGACCGCGAGCGCGTCCGGGCGGCCCTCGTCGGCGCCGTCCTCGACTGCCGCAGGGACGACGGGGGTCGGACCTGACGCCACCGGCGCCTCGGCGGTGGGCCTGTGCCGGGCGTACCTGGTGAACTCGGCCCAGGCCAAGGCCCGGTCGGTGGCCCAGCGCAACCTTTCGGCCGCAGCGGCCGCCAACGGGCAGACGGTCGACCAGTACTGCGCGCAGGTGCTCGCCGCGGCGCCCGGTCACGCGTCGCAGCAACCGTCGCACAAGCCCTCGCACACGCCTTCGACGCCGGCGAGCAGCGCACCGGCCAAGACTCATCCGTCCAAGCCGTCCAAGCCGTCGAACGGGAACGCGTCGAACGGACACGCGAGCTCGGGGCAGGCGTAGCGGAACGACGCCTCCTGGGTCCGGTCAGGCTTCGGGGCCGCGCAGCTGCTGCTCCAGCCGGTCCAGGAACGGCCGCTGCCCCTCGATCAGCTTCGCGTGCGCCGCGTCGACGGCGAACCACTCCACCCGGTCGATCTCCGGGAACTGCGCCGTCCGACCCGACCCGCGTGGCCACTCCATCGTGAAGGTCCCCGGCACGACCTGGCGCGGATCCACCTCGCCCTCGACCGCCCAGACCGTGACGATCTTGCCCGAGCGCTGGCGAGCCTCGCCGAGCCCGACGAGCTCCCCGTCGGGCGGAGCCAGGCCGAGCTCCTCCTCGAACTCACGACGGGCCGCGTCGACCGCCGCTTCGTCCGCCTCGTACTCGCCCTTCGGTATGGACCAGCCCCCTCGGTCCCGCGCGGCCCAGAGCGGTCCGCCCATGTGCCCGAGCAGCACCTCGACCCGGGCGCCGGTACGGCGGAACACCAGCAGGCCCGCGCTGCGCCTGGCCCGGCCGGGACGCGGACCGGGGTTCACCGGACTCGGACCGGGACCCGCTGCACCAGGTTGTTCGCCATGCCCTGCCGGTTCCACGGCTGGTCCACCGGCTGCACGTCACCGGTCGCGTCCGTCGCCCGGCAGCAGATCTCGGTCGCGCCGGGCACGTCCGCCAGCCACGGGAAGGTCCACCCGACCCACGCCCAGCGGGCCGGCGGCTCCTCGAGGTCCGCGTCCGCCCAGGTGGCCCCGCCGTCGACACTGACCTCGACGCGAGCGACCTCGGCCGCACCCGACCAGGCACGGCCGCGCAGCGTGTGCTCGCCGACGTCGACGACGCGCACCCGAGTCATGAAGTCGGGGAAGCCGGGCGGCACGACGAGGGCCCGCGGGCGCATCCGGGTCACCGGGTCGCCCGGCTCGTCGTGCTGCTTGACCCGGTACGCAGTGGCGTTCTGGAACCCCGCGAAGGGCTCGGTGACCACCTCGATGCGCTCCAGCCACTTGACGTGCGCCATGCCGTACCAGCCCGGCGCGACCAGCCGCACCGGCGCGCCGTGCTGCGCAGGCAGCGGCTGGCCGTTCATCTCGTACGCCAGCAGCAGGTCGCCGCTGCGCACGTCGGCGACGGACATCCCGCGCTGGTAGTCCTGCTCGACGCCGCGCTCGCTGCCGTGGTCGGCGCCGGTGAAGACGACCTCGAGCGCCTCGGGTCGCAGGCCGCACTCCGCGAGCAGCGGCGCCAGCGGCGTGCCGGTCCACTCCGCGGTCCCCACCGCCTCGACGAGCCACGGTTGGCTGACCGGACGCGGGAGCAACCGGGCGCGACCGTTCCCGGCGCACTCGATCGTGACGCGCTGCGTCTGGCGCGGACGGGCCCGCAACGCGGCGAGGTCGAGCACCGTCGGACGGTCGACGGCCCCGCCGACCTCCAGGCGCCACGCCGCCGGATCGACGTCAGGGATGTCGTAGTGGATCAGCAGGTAGTGCAGCCCGATCGGTGTCACCGGATAGCGCAGCGCCTCCAGGGGCATGCCGTGGTTGCGGGCCGCGAGCTGCAGCTCGTCGAGGGAGATCCCCTCGTGCAGGTCCGCGACGCGTGCTTCACCCATGCGGTGACCCTAGCCCGGACGCGGCTCCCGTTGCCGGTAGAAAGCCTCGCCGCGGCCGGCCCGGCCATGGCTCGGCGGACGTATCGTGGAGACCGAGGCAGGGAGGTGCGCGACATGGTGCAGCTGATCTGGGCCGTCACTCTCGCCGTCGTCCTCGTGCTGGCCGCGGCCATGGTGGCGATGATCGTGATCGGGCTCGTGGGCATCCTCAGCGGCACCCGCCTCGTCGTCGGCTGCCCGCAGTGCGGGAGATGGCGCCTGGACGCCACCGGGCGAGGTGAGCGGAACCTGTGCATGCACTGCGCCCACCCGGGCCGCTTCAGCTGGGAGCCGGCACTGCTGCACCCGCACCGGCCCCGGACGCGCTGACCAGGTCCAAGGCCGGAGCCGGCCGGGGACCTGACCGACGTCGTGACGGCGCCGTCAGCTGTTGAGGATCTGCGCCTTCTGCGCGGCGAACTCCTCCGGCGTCAGCACGCCGGCCGCCTGCAGCTCGCCCAGCTGCTTGAGCTGCTCGAGCTTGGCGTCCATGCCGGTCTCGGCAGCGGGCGCCGGCGGCGCGGGTGCGTACTGGGGCGGCGGCGGTGCGTACTGCTGGGGCGGGGCCGCCTGCTCCTGCGGTGCGGCCTGCTCCTGCTGGGCCCACCGGCCCTCCTGGCGGCGCCGGACCCGTCCGGAGACGGCGGTGGCGGTGCCGGCGACCACTGCGGTCCTGGCGACCCCGCGGATGAGACCTGGCATGGTGCTTCCCTCTCTGCTTCGGAGTCGGTCGGTCAGCCCTTGGCGTCTGCGGCGTCGATCGAGGCGAGGATCGCCTGGACCGGGATCCTCCCGCTGGCGACCAGCTGGGCGCCGTTGCGGCGCAGGGCCCGCGCGAACGGCGCTGCCCACAGGTTCTCGTACACGATGATCCCGGCCGCGCTGCCCGGCTCCAGCACCGAGCTCGCCTCGTCGATGTCGTCCTGCGCGAGCAGGCCCGATGAGGCGCCCTCGAACACCGCGAGGTCGAGCGTGCCGTCAGCGTCGAAGTCCGCGATGGCCAGCCCCTCCACGGACCCGTCCAGGTCCTTGCGGATGAAGGCCAGGTCGATGAGGCGGATGATGCCGCGGTCGACCAGGTCGACCAGCAGCGGGAAGGCCTCTCCCGTCATCTTGTTGCCGGGGAACTCGATGATTGCGTAGTCGATCGGACCCATCTCGTCAAGGTCGTCCAGCTGGTCGGTCACGGCGGCTCCTCAGTCGGTCCGTACGTCGGTACACGGTTCTTCGGTCATCCTTGCGGGCGGAACGGGATCCGGCCAGCCCTTCGGCCGAACAGCCGACGCTGTGCCACACCGATCGACGCGAGTGCGGGCGGTGCCACCTGCGCCGGTCAGTGCGGCACCTGGACCGACGCCGCGAGCACCCGGCAGAGCAGGTCCAGCGCCGCGCCGAAACCGCGTTCGGACGGCGCGCCGTACCCGACGACCAGCGCCGGTCCCCAAGCAGCGTCGGCGCCGTACCGGCCGACTCCCTCGACGGCGAGGCCGGCCGCCTCGGCCCGCCGTTCGACCTCCGCCTCGTCGACGTCGGCGGGGAGCCTGACCAGCGCCTGCAGCCCGGCGGCCGCACCGGACACCTGGACCTGCGGCACGCGTTCGGCCAGGGCCTCGACCAGGTGCTGACGCCGGCGACGGTAGACCAGGCGCGCCCGCCGGACCTGCCGGTCGTACGCGCCGGAGCCGATGAGGTCGGCCAGCGCCAGCTGGTCGAGCACCGGTGCGTGCTTGTCGTCGAGCTCCTTCTCCGCGGCCACCGGCGCGACCAGATCGGGCGGCAGCACCGTCCAGCCCAGCCGCAGGCCGGGGGCGAGGCTCTTGCTGGCGGTCCCGATGTAGACGACCCGCTCGGGGGCGAGGCCCTGCAGCGCACCGACCGGCTGGCGGTCGAACCGGAACTCGCCGTCGTAGTCGTCCTCGACCACCACGCCCCCGCTGCTCCGGCTCCAGTCGAGCACCGCCGCGCGGCGGGCCGGGCTGAGCAGGGCGCCGGTCGGGAACTGGTGCGCCGGCGTGAGCATGACCGCCGATGCGCGCGTCCGCGCGAGCCGGTCGGTGCGCGCGCCCGACGCGTCGACGCCGAGCGGCACCACGGTCATCCCCCGCCGGCGCACCAGCTCCGGCAGGTAGGGCAGCCCCGGCCGCTCGAGCGCGAAACGGGAGCCGCCGCGCGCGACCAGAGCCCGCACCAGCAGCCCGACCGCCTGCACGTGGCCGCCGCACACGACGATCCGTTCCGGGTCGCACTGCAGGCCGCGGGCCCGGGTCAGGTACGTGGCGAGCGCCGCGCGCAGCTCCGGCCGCCCGCGCGGGTCGGAGTACCCGAAGACCTCGTTCGGCGCGGTGGCCAGCGCCCGTCGCACCGCGGCGGACCACGCGGCCCGGGGGAACAGCGACAGGTCGGGGGTGCCGGCGCGCAGCCCGTAGGCCGGCCCCCTCCCCACTTCGCCGGCTGAGCGGTCGCGGACGGGGGCGGCAGCGGGCTCCACAGCGACCACCTGCCCGGCGAAGTCGCGCGGAGCGACGACTGTGCCGGACCCGACCCGGCCCGAAAGGTAGCCCTCGGCGATCAGCTGGCCGTAGACGTCGGCCACGGTGTTGCGCGCCACGCCGAGGTCCGCGGCGAGGGCTCGAGAGGAGGGCAGCCGGGTGCCGACGTGTAGCCGGCCCGAGCGCACCGACTCGCGCAGCGCCTGCTCGAGCCCGGCCCGGACGCCGAGCGTTCGGTCGACGGACAGGTGCAGGTCCACGCTGGAAGTGGCCCAGGTTTCCACGTCTCGATTGGACCATGTTCATGGGCCACTGATCTCGTACGTTGGCGTCATGACCCTCACCGACCAATCCCGTGTCCAGCCCTCCGCCGGCCGCGGGGCCGCTGCGGCCGCGCGAGCGACAGCCGTGCCCGCGCACCCGCAGCGCATGGAGCTGGAGTCCACGGCTCCGGCGTTCTACCGGACGATGCTCGCCATGGACCGCGCCAGCGCGCGCGATGTCGACCCCGCCCTGGCCGAGCTCGTCCGGCTGCGCGCGTCGCAGATCAACGGCTGCGCGTACTGCGTGGACAGTCACAGCCAGGACGCGCGCGACAAGGGCGAGGCCGAGCACCGCCTCTACGCGGTCGCCGTCTGGCGGGAGACGCCGTTCTTCACGGCCCGCGAACGCGCGGGCCTGGCCCTGGTCGAGGCGGTCACGCTGCTCCCGCCCGGTGGCGTGCCGGACGCGGTGTACGACGCGGCGGCGGCTCAGTTCACCCCCGAGGAGCTCGGCGCCTTGATCGGTCTGTGCGTGACCATCAACGCCTGGAACCGGATCGGCGTCACCACGCGGCTCTCGCCGGCGCCGCGCGGCTGAGAGCGCGGTCCGCTACCTGCCGAGGGCCGGGCGCTGCGCCGGCTGTTCGGCGAAGCGCGCCAGCCCGAAGCCGGCCACGTCGTCGTCGGGCGCACGACCCTCGGCGAGGTCGGCGAGGACCTCCCCCATCAGGGCGGAGAACTTGAACCCCTCGCCAGAGTCGCCGCACGCGAGCACCACCCGGCCGGAGTGCAGCCGGTCCAGCACGAAACGTCCGTCCGGCGAGTCGGTCCACGAGCACACCTGGGAGGACAGCACGACCGGCTCGACGCCGGCCAGGTCGGCGCCGACCCGCTCGGCGATGTCGTGTTCGATGCCGGCGTCCGGGGTGCGGTCCAGGTCGCCGGGCACCAGCGCGCGCAGGGCCCGGTCGACGCCGACCTTGTACCCGACGCCCGGCGTCGGCATCGCGTACAGGCCGGTCCGCCCGTCCTGCTCGCCCTCGTACCAGCACGGCAGGTGCTCCCAGCCGGCCCGCCCCCGCAGGTAGGTCACCTGCTCCAGCACCGGGTCCAGCGCGAGCTGGATCCCCAGCGACTGCAGCAGCGCCGGCGCACCGGGGCCGGGAGCCAGGACCGTGACATCGGCGCGGACGGTTCCGCCGCCGTCGAGGTCCAGCTCGACGGCGTCCGCCGTGGGTTGCACACCCGTGACGCGACGCCCGGACAGCACCGCCCCGCCGGCACGTGCGAACGCGGCGAGCTGGACGGCCAGGGCAACATCAGCGCGCACCGGCCCCGCGTCGGCCTGCCACACGGCGTCGGCCGCGGTCGGCCGCAGGCCGGGGAAGAACCGTCCGACGTCGCGCGCCTCGACGGCCGTCCAGGGCACCGACTCGGCGTCGAGCGCCGCCGCGACGTCGGGCCCGGACCCGGGGTCGCGCCACAGCAGGCCGCGCTGCAGCAGCAGCTCCTGCCCGCTGCGCTCCTCCAGCCGGCGCCAGGCCTGTACCGCGCGCAGGGCGAGCCGGACCCGGACCCGGTCGGGGTGGGACAGCCGCCACAGCCGGCTCGGCCCGGACGAGGACCCGTACGCGTTCCCCGGGCCGTGCTCGTCGACGAGGGTCACGTCGTGGCCGCGGCGGGCGAGCTCTGCGGCGACGGGCAGGCCCCAGGCCCCGGCGCCCACGACCACGACCCGCACGGGCCGCACGTTACAGCCGCACCGCCTGACCCACCCGCACCGGAGACGGTGGTCCGAACGGCCCATGTACGCGGGATGGGGCATTGCCTAGGTTTCGCCGAGGGGGAACGGCCGGGGGCGGCCGGGGGGTGAGGGCTGCTCGAGCCGGGAGGGTCAACGATGGCGTTGTCCGTACGTCCACGTCCGGAGAGCGTGCAGGGCGTTTTGCGCCGCCGCCGCGGGTTGATGCTGGCGTTGACGGCCACTGCTGTCTTCGCGGCGCTCGTCGGGCCGGGCGGTGTCGCGCAGGCAGCGACGTCGAACCTGCAGACCAGCGTCGACCCGACGTACCAGACCAACGGACGGGTGTGGACGATCCTGCCGATCGGCAACACGATCTACATCGGGGGGCAGTTCACGTCGGTGCGGCCGCCCGGGATTGGCACGGTGTCCGTCCCGCGCAACCACCTGGCGGCGTTCGACAAGACCACCGGCGCGCTGCTGCCCTGGAACCCCAACGCGGACAAGCAGGTCATGGCGCTGTCGGCGTCGCTGGACGGCACGTCGGTCTTCATCGGTGGGGCGTTCTCGAAGATCGGCGGCGTGACGCGGCTGCGCCTCGCCCAGGTGGACGCCGTGACCGGAGCGCTGCTGTCCTGGGCCCCGCGCAGCGACAACCAGATCAACACGATCGCCGTGACACCGACCCTGCTGTACATCGGCGGCGACTTCGACGTGATGAACGGCCAGCCGCGCAGCGACCTCGCCGCCGTCGGCTACGACGGAGTGCTCAGCACGACGTGGGCTCCGGTGGCCGACGCCCGCGTGCGTGTCATCACTCCGGCCCCGGACGGGCAGTCGCTGTTCGTCGGCGGCGAGTTCAACTCGATCAACGGCCTGACCGCGCAGAAGATCCTCGCCCGGCTCTCCCCGGTCGACGGGACGCCGCTGCCGTGGAAGTTCCACCCGGGCTACGTGATCCACGACTTCGGGTTCTACGGCGGGCTGCTCTACGCGGCCGGCGACGGCTCGGGCGGGCACATCGGCGCCTTCGACCTGAGCACCGGCGCCCGCCTGTGGACCCAGCAGACCGACGGCGGCGTCCAGTCGCTGACCGTCATGGACGGCGTCATCTACGGCGGCGGCCACTTCGACAACGTGTGCGTGGGCGTGACGGACGGCGCCACCGTCGGGTTCAAGTGCCCGACGAACCTGGCCACCCGGCACAAGCTCGTGGCCATCGACGCGGTCACCGGCGACCTCGACCCCTGGAACCCCGGGGCCAACACGCCGCTCGGCGTCTTCGCCGTCGCCGACGACGCCGGCTCGCTCGAGGTCGGCGGCGACTTCACCAAGATCGGCACACCCAACAGCTCGAGCATCGCCACCAAGTCGCAGCAGGGGTACGCACAGTTCAGCCCGGTCCCGTCGCCCTGAGCGACCCGCCGCAGTGCTCAGCCGACAGCGATGTCGAACTCGTTGCCCTCGGGGTCGGCCAGCGTGCGCCAGCTGAACCCCTCGAGGGTCTTCTCGACCTGGCCCGGCCAGGAACCGCCCAGCTCGGCGACGCGGGCGGTCGCGTCGTCGAGGTCGGTCACGGAGACGTCGATGTGCATCCGGGTCTTGCCGGCCTTGGCCTCCGGCACCCGCTGGATGCACAGCACCGGCAGGCCCTCGGCGCCCTTGAGGAAGACGTAGCGCCCCTCGTCCATGGTCGTGTCGACCTCGGTGCCGAGGACCGCCGCCCAGAACCGGGCCAGCCGCTCCGGCTACTCGCAGTCGATCGTCGCGAAAAGGAAGCTGCCGACGGCCACGGTGCCCTCCCCGGCTCGCGCCCGGACCCGCCGGGCATGCGGCGCCGGGAGCGACGCCGCGGGACGATCCTGCCAGGCACGGCGGCGAACGATGCACAAACACGTACCGACCGTTGACCCTCCTCTCAGGGACCGCACAGGTCCCGCCCGCAGGGTGGACGCATGACCGAGAACCCGAAGGACGCCGGCCGGGCACGCGAGCGCGACCGGAACCTGCGCCTGCTGTCGAGGGCCACAGCTGTGGTCGCCGTGGCCGGCCTGGTCGGCGGAGGCGCTGCCGTTGCCGCCGCACAGCTGTCCGACAACGCCTCGACCACGACCGGTTCCACCTCCACCACGACGTCAGACTCAGACTCGGGCGACTCCTCGAACAGCGACACCCTGCAGTCACCGACCACGCCGCCGACCGCGGCGAGCACCAACTCGGGCACCTCGACGGGCTCGGGCAGCTCGAACGGCAGCACGACTGTGACGAGCGGCTCATGACCAGCGGCAACACGCTCTGGTACCTGAGCCGGGCCACCGGCCTGGTCTCGCTTGTCCTGCTCACCCTCACGGTCCTTGGTGGCATCCTCGTCCGGCGTGGTGCCGTGCCCCTGCGGCTGCCGCGCTTCGTCCTGTGGGGCCTGCACCGCAACGTCGCCCTGCTGAGCGTCGCGTTCCTCGGGCTGCACATCGCGACCGTGGTGCTCGACTCGTACGTCCCGATCAACCTCTCCGACGCCGTCCTCCCGTTCACCTCCGCGTACCGCCCGATCTGGCTGGGCCTGGGAGCCGTGGCGTTCGACCTGCTGCTCGCGGTCATCATCACGTCCTTGCTGCGGGCCCGGATCGGGCACCGGACGTGGCGGGCCGTGCACTGGCTCGGGTACGCGCTGTGGCCCACGGCCGTCGTGCACGGTTTCGGCACCGGTTCGGACGTCGGCCACGCCTGGTTCCTCGCGGTCACGATCAGCTGCATCCTCGCGGTCGGCGTCGCCGTCACCTGGCGGCTGTCGGCCGGCTCCGGACGCCCCGGCGGCGGGCGCGTCGCTGCTGCCGGCACCGGCGCGCGCTCCTTGGTCGGTACCACGGCAGGTGCCCGATGACGGCGACCGAGACGACGTCCACCGGCGGCGCGACGGCCCCCGCAGGTCCCGGCGCACGGGTCCTCGCCACCCTGACCGGCACGCAGCTGGCGGCGCACCACGCGGCCCGCGGCGCGCTCCCCCGGCTGCCGCAGCCGGGGGCGCTGCTCGACCTCGTCGAGGCGTCCGGCCTGACCGGCCGTGGCGGCGCCGCGTTCCCGACCCACCGCAAGCTGCGCGCCGTGGCGGCCGGGGGCCGCGCGATCGTGATCGCCAACGGTTCCGAGGGTGAGCCCGCGAGCGGCAAGGACCGCGTCCTGCTGGTCCACGCCCCGCACCTGGTCCTGGACGGTATCCAGGTCGCATGCCACGCGGTCGGCGCCCGGGAGGCCCACCTCTACATCCCGCGCGAGCCCGCCGTCATGGAATCCGTACGACGGGCCCTGGACGAGCGGCGGCGAGGACGGGGCGACGCCGTGCAGATCGCGATGGTCACGGCGCCACCCCGCTTCATCGCCGGGCAGGAGTCCGCCGCGGTGGCCCGGGTCGGTGGTGCGCCGGCCCTGCCGCGCTTCGCCGTCCCGCCGGTCTACCAGCGCGGGCTCAAGAACCAGCCCACCCTCGTGCAGAACGTCGAGACGCTGGCGCACCTCGCGCTGATCGTCCGGTACGGAGCCGCGTGGTTCCGCTCGCTCGGCACGCCCGAGGAACCAGGGACGGCCCTGTTCACCGTCGCCGGTGCCGTCGCGCACCCCGGCGTCGTCGAGGAGGCCATCGGCACCCGGGTCCGCAACCTGGTGGACGCGGCGGGCGGCACGACTGCTCCGCTGGCAGCGGTGCTCGTCGGCGGCTACCACGGTGCCTGGGTACCGGCCCCGCACGCCTTCGACGTCACCGTGTCCAACGCTGCGCTGCGCCCGTACGGCGCCGCGGTCGGCGCGGGCGTGGTCTGCGCGCTGCCGGCGAACGCGTGCGGTGTCGTCGAGACCGCCAGGGTCGTCCGGTACCTCGCCGCGGAGTCGGCCGGGCAGTGCGGCCCGTGCCTGAACGGGCTGCCCGCCATCGCCGGAGGCTTCGCCGAGCTGGCCGGAGCGCGGCCGCGCGCCCGGGTGCGCGCCGACGTCGAGCGGTGGGCCGGTCTCGTGGCCGGGCGCGGTGCCTGCGCGCACCCGGACGGAACGGTCCGGCTCGTCCGCAGCGCCCTCCAGGTGTTCGCCGGCGAGATCGACCTCCACGCGAAGGGACGCTGCTCCGCCGCCAGCAACAGGCCGGTCCTGCCCCTGCCGAACGGCCCTCGTACCGCGGACTGGTGGTGACAGCGATGCCTGGACGGCTGCGCGTGGACCCGGTCGCGTGCGACGGCCGCGGCCTGTGCGCCGAGCTGCTGCCCGAGATGATCAGCGCCGACGAGTGGGGCTATCCGGTCCTGTCCGGGCAGCCCGTACCGGTCCATCTGGACCGCCACGCCCAGCGCGCGGTGGCCGCCTGTCCGGTCCTGGCCCTCAAGCTGGTCCCGGCCGGTTGACCGACGCTGCCCGGCGCCGGCCCGGGCAGCACAGACCCCCGGCGCCGACGGGGGATGCAGCGACGGGGGTCCGTGTAGACCGACAACGTTAGCGAGGCCACGGCCGGCACGGAAGAGGGTGCGAACGGTCGGCACCCGGTTTCACTCCCGCTGTCGTCGTACCTGGCCCGGTCTACCGGGGCACCCACCGCCACCCAGGGTGTGAAAGGGCGACTCACGGCGTCCGAGTGACCTTGGCGAGGCCGCGCGGCGCGTCGGGGATCCGGGTCGGCCTGCTGAACCTGATGCGCGAGCTCCGCGACGAGCAGGGTGTGTCCTTGCTCTACATCACCCACGACATCGCGGGGGCGCGTTACATCGCCGACCGGCTGACCGTTCTCTACGCCGGCAAGGTGGCGGAGTCCGGCCCGACGGAGCAGGTCCTGGCCCGACCCTCGCACCCGTACACCCGGCTCCTGCTGTCGGCCGTGCCCGACCCGAGGGCCCCGCTGGGCGTGACGGCGGACACCGACCGCGGCGAACCGCCCCGTGTCATCGACCCGACCCCGGGCTGCCGCTTCCGCTTCCGCTGCCCGCTCGCCGTCGGGCAGTGTCACGAGGTCGACCCGGTGCCGCGCACCCTGGGACCCGAGCACACGGTGGCCTGTCACGTGACCGCCCCGGCCGACGCGGACCCGGTGCCGGCCTGACGGGGGCTCACCCGGCGAGCGCTCTGACCTGCGAGGACGTGGCTCCCGCGACTGGACTCGAACCAGTAACCTGCCGGTTAACAGCCGGCTGCTCTGCCAATTGAGCTACGCGGGACCGCTCGTGCGGCGGCCAGATTATCAGCGGCGGGCGCCCGCGCCGCTCACAGCCCGGTCGTCACCCGCAACCTGACGATGGCCTCGTCAGCGGCCGCCCGAAGCTGCGGGTCGGCGGGGTCCAGGCCCGAGTCGAACACCACGTTCCAGCTGACCGCTCCCGCGCCCACCAGCGGCCGGCGAGCGGTGATCCGGGCTCCGGCCGTGCCGATCAAGGCCACGTGCTCGCTCACGACGATGCTGGCCGTGACCCGGTCCCGCACGGTCAGCGGGACCATGCCGGGCTCGTCGAGCTGCAGCACGAAACGGCGCCGGCGCGGGCCCACGGTGACGACATCCAGCACCGGCTCGTCCCACGTCGCGGCGGCCACCTGCTCGTACGGGATGCGCTCCGGCCGGACGCTGTCGCCCCCGTCTTCCGGCAGGTACAGCGCCGCTGTCGAGGCGACGACCGGCCGGCCGGAGCCGTCGACCGTCCACGCCAGCACCCGTTCGCCCGGGCCGACCGCGGCGCGGACCTCGGCCGGGGTGGCCGACGGCAGCAGGCGTCGCCGGCGCGGCACTCAGGCTCCGCCGGCGGCACGCTCGCGCAGGCTGCGCCGCTGCTGCTCGAGCTGCACCAGCTCGCCGAAGACCTGCTGGTACTCGTCGGCCTCCGGGTCGATGCGCTGCAGCTGCGAGCGGACCTCCGCGACCCGGCGCTGGACCATCCGCTCGCGCAGGTAGCTGACCTGCTCGTCGACGTACCGCGCGTCGGGCTCGCCGGCCAGCCGCAGCGGCTCGACGGCGAGCTCGGTCACGACCGAGCGGACCGCGTCGTTGGCCGCGGCCTCGAGCACGAGGCCGACCCAGCGTTCGCCGGGCTCGGCCGCGCCTTTCGCCGTTCCGCCCGCGCCGGCGATCGCCGCCCGGACAGCCACGTACGCGGGGTGGTCGAAGGCCTCGGGCGGCAGCTCGTCGAAGGCGGCGGCGGCGAGCGCCGGGTACTGCAACGCGGTCTTGAGGGCCTCGCGGTCGACGAGCAGGGGGCGCTCGCCCGGGCGCGGACGTTCGACGGCCACGACGGTCGCGTCGTACGCCGTCCCGGTGCCGGTCGCGGCCTGGGCCTGTGCCTGGACCCGAGCGGGGCCCGAGCGCGCCGCGGCAGCGACGGCTGCCATGACCGGCTCGACCTCCATGCCGAGCCATCCCGCGAGGGAGCGGGCGTACTCGGGCCGCAGCGAGGCGTCCTTGGTGCGGGCGACGACCGGCGCCGCGGCGCGCAGAGCGGCGACCCGGCCTTCGGGGTTCGTGAGGTCGTAGTCGGCGAGCACGCTCTTGACGACGAACTCCGACAGCGGGACGCGGCCCGCGACGAGCTCCCGCACCGCCTCGGGGCCCTTGCTCTGCCACAGCTCGCACGGGTCGAGCCCGTCGGGCTGGACGGCGACGAAGGTCTGGGTGACGAAGTTGCGGTCCTCGGTGAACGCGCGGACGGCGGCCTTCTGCCCCGCCGAGTCGCCGTCGAAGGTGAAGACCACCTCGCCGCGGAGCTCGTTCTTGTCCATGAGCAGCCGGCGCAGCACCCGGACGTGGTCCTCGCCGAACGAGGTGCCGCAGGTGGCGACGGCCGTGCCCACGCCGGACAGGTGGCAGGCCATGACGTCGGTGTACCCCTCGACGACGACGGCCTGCTGCAGCCGGCCGATCTCGCGCCGCGCGAGGTCGAGGCCGAAGAGCACCTCGCTCTTGCGGTAGACGGGGGTCTCCGGGGTGTTCAGGTACTTGGGCCCGTTGTCGTCGTCGTAGAGCTTGCGCGCGCCGAACCCGATCACGTCGCCGGACGGTGAGTGGATGGGCCAGACCAGCCGGCCGCGGAACCGGTCGTACGCTCCGCCGCCGGCGCGCTGGCTGAGCAGCCCGCCGGCGAGGAGCTCGGCGTCGGAGTACCCGAGCCCGCGCAGGTGCCTGGTCAGGGAGTCCCAGCCCTTCGGCGCGTACCCGACGCCGAAGCGTTCGGCGGCGGCCTGGTCGAACCCGCGGTCGGACAGGAACGTGCGCCCGGCCTCGGCCTCGGCGGAGGTCGAGAGCTGCGCGGCGTAGTACTGCTGGGCAGCGCGGTTGGCCTCCACGTAGCGGGTCTTCGGCGCCCGCTCCCGCCCGGCTGCGGAACCGCCCTCCTCGTACCGCAGCTGTACGCCGAACCGGCCGGCCAGCCGCTCGACCGCCTCCGCGAAGGAGAGGTTGTCGATCTTCTGCAGGAACTTGATGACGTCGCCGCCCTCGGAGCAGCCGAAGCAGTAGAAGAGCCCCCGGCTGGGGGTGACGTTGAACGAGGGCGACTTCTCGTCGTGGAAAGGGCACAGGCCGGACAGGGAGCTGCCCCCGGAGGCGCGCAGCGCGACGTACTCCCCCACGACCTCGTCGATCCGGGCCCGCTCCCGGACGAGCGCGACGTCCTCGGTACGGATCCGGCCGGCCACGGGCGGAGTCTACGTGCGCGGCCGGACGGTGGCCGGAACGTACTCTGGGCGCCATGCGCGGTCCACTGCTCGCCCTGGGGCTCGTGGCCGTCCTGGTCACGGGCTGCTCGTCCACCGGCTCGACCGGGGCTGCCGGTCCGGCCGTCCCGGCTGCGGCGACAGCCGGCTCGACCACCGCGGACCCGACGCCGGCGGGCTCTTCGGTGAGCCCGTCGAGCCGCCCGACCCCGACGAAGACCCCCAAGCCGGCGCCGACGCACACCGCCAAGCCGACCCCGAAGCCGACGCCGGCGCCGGTGGTCGGCAGCACCCGGTACGTGTTCCCGCTGCGCTGCTCCGGCGTGAGCTACGGACACAGCCACCACGACTACCCGGCGACGGACATGTTCGCGCCGGTCGGCTGCGCGATCGTCTCGCCCGTGGACGGCGTGGTCGACGAGGTCAGCACGGTGGACACCTGGCACTCCCCTCCCAACCTGGGAGCGACCCGCGGCGGCCTGTCGTTCTCGATCGTCGGGGTGGACGGAGTGCGGTACTACGGCTCGCACCTGTCCGTGCTGAACAGCAACATCCGGCCCGGCGTGCACGTACGGGCCGGCCAGTCGATCGGGAAGGTCGGCCGCAGCGGCGACGCCCGCGGCGGCGCGTCGCACATGCACTTCGGCATCTCCTGGCCGACCGCGCACGGCATCTGGTGGGTGCGTCGTGGCGAGCTCTATCCGTGGCCCTACCTGGACGCGTGGCGGGCCGGGGTGATGCGCTCGCCGGGAGCGGCGGTGCGCGCGCTCCACCGCAAGGTCGGCGACCACGGCTGCACGATCGACTGCTGAGCCGGTCCGGGCCGGACGGCCCGGACGAGCGCGACGCCGAGCACGGCGAGCCCGCCGCCCAGCAGCGCGACCGGCGTCGGGCGCTCGCCGAGCCAGCCCCACGCCAGCGCCAGCGCCACGACCGGGACCAGGTACAGCGAGACCGTGCTGCGGGCGATGGAGGTGCGTGCCACCGCCGTCGTCCAGGTGAGGAAACCGAGCGCCGAGGGCACCACGCCGAGGTAGAGCGCCGCGGCACCGGCCGACCAGCCCGCCGAGGGTGCCTGCGCCAGCAGGGACGGGAGCGCCGGCAGCAGTAGGAGAGCACCGGCCCAGGTGGTCCACGCGGTCGCCGCGACGGCACCGAGCTCCTCCGCGAGCGGCTTGACCACGACATGGAACAGGCCCTGGCACAGGGCGGCGGCGAGCACCACGAACGCCCCGGCTCCGCCGCCGACCCCGAGCGACATCCCGACCAGGGCAGCGCCGGCGAAGGCCACCGCCATCCCCACCCAGCGCCGCCCGAGCCGTTCGTGCAGCAGCACGGCCGCGCCGAGCACGCTGAAGACGGGGGCGGTCGCGATGAGCAGGCTGGCGGTACCGGCCGGGACGGTCAGCTCGCCGGTCATCAGCAGCCCCTGGTACAGGGTCTGGCCCAGCAGGCCGGCCACGAGCACCCGCGCCCAGAGCCCGCGCCGCGGGAGCCGCACCCGTACGACGAGAGCGACGAGCACCAGCACGGCCGACGCCACGAGGAGCCGGAGCAGCGCCAGCGCCCACGGGCCGTAACCGTCGAGCCCCACCCGGATCGCCGGGAACGCGGAGGCCCAGGTCACGACGGTGACGGCGAGCGCGGCGTCGCCCACCCGGTCCCGTCTGGTCATGCCGTCCACGGTGGCGCGAGCCGTGCATCAGTACCACTACTGATTCCGGCCTGTGGCCATTAGGCTGACTTCATGCTGGACGTACGCAGGCTCGAGGTCCTGACCACCGCCCTGCGCGAGGGCTCGATCGCCGGCGCGGCTCGGGTGCTGGCGATCACGCCGTCGGCGGCGAGCCAGGCGCTGTCCGCACTGGAGGCGCAGACCCGGACCGAGCTGCTGGAACGGCTCCCCCGCGGTGTGCGCCCGACCGCCGCGGGCGAACGGCTGGCCGCGCACGGCGAGGCGGTCCTCAGCCTGCTGGCCCGGGCGGAGTCCGAGATGGACGCGCACAGTGGCACCCTGCGCGTCGCCGCGTTCCCCACCGCGGTCATCGGGCTGCTCCCCCCGGTGCTCGCCCGGCTGGGCCGCGCGGTCCCGGACCTGCGGGTCGAGCTCCTCGAGTTCGAGCCGGACGAGGCGCGGGCTGCCCTGCGCGCGGGCGACGTCGAGGTCGCCCTGGTCAACCATCACGCAGTGCTCGCGCCGGACGTCCGCGGGCCCTGGCGCGTGGTGCACCTGCTCGACGAGCCCGTGGTGGCCGCACTCCCGCGTACGCACCGATCGGCAGGCAGGGCGAGCCTGACGGTCGACCAGCTGCGCGACGACGCGTGGGTCATGCAGAAGCCCGCGTCGCCGTGCCAGGACCTGGTGCAGCGGGTCTGCGGGGGCAGCGGGTTCGCGCCGACGGTGGCCGCGAGCTGTGGGGACTACCGCTCGATCCTGGCGCTGGTGGGCGCGGGCCTCGGGGTGTCGCTGGTGCCGCAGATGGCTCTGACCGGACTGGACCTTTCGGCGGTGGCGCTGGTGCCGCTCCGGCCGGCCGTGCGCCGCCGGGTCAACGCACTGGTCTCTAGCCGTCCCGGCTCCTCGCTGGCCGCCCGGCCGCTCCTGGACCTGCTGGCCGACGTCGCGCCCGCCTAGCAGCCCTCGGCCGGCACACCTGCCCCCGCGATCATGAGAGATGGGTCGAGATACTTGGCGATGGGACCCACATCGCTCAAGATCGCAAGAGGGGTGTCTGGGCAGGGGCGGGTCAGGGCAGGGGGCGCCACATGCGGTAGTGCGGGCCGGCGTGCTCGACCTGGAACTCCTCGCCCACCGCCGTGAACCCGTACCGACCGTAGAACCCCAGCGCGCTGGTTCGCGCGTTGCACCACGCCACATCGGCACCGCTCGCGACGCCGAGGGCGAGCCCGGCCGAGACCAGCCGGCCACCGACGCCCCGGCCGCGGGCGGACGCGGCGGTGGCCATCCCCCGCAGCCGCCACCCCGGCCGACCGGCCCACGGCTCCGGCGACCAGGTGCTGCAGCCGACGACCTCGCCGTCCGGGTCGAACGCCGCGAGGTGCACGGTCCCCGGCTGCCCGTCCTGCTCGTACCGCGCCAGGTCGACCGGCAGGCCCGGACGCAGCACCGCGGCCCGCAGCGGCAGGACCACGTCGATCCCCACCGCCGCGACGCGCGCCTCCAGCGAGCGGGCCTGCGGCTCGGTCATCCGCTCAGCTGCCGGTGCAGCGCCTCGGCCGAGGCATCGGTGAGGCCGGCGACCCGGTCGACGACGACCCGCAGCCGGCCGGCGGCGTCCTCGGCCGCGGTGAACGCGGGCTCGAACTCGGGGCCCAG
Organism: uncultured Actinomycetota bacterium; assembly: GCA_963849365.1. Classification (GTDB taxonomy): domain Bacteria; phylum Actinomycetota; class Actinomycetes; order Prado026; family Prado026; genus CAVQCJ01. The sequence goes on along the minus strand of CAWKHA010000003.1, from coordinate 89,633 downwards.
CGTGCCCGGCGCCCCGGCCAGCACGGCGTCGGCGAGCTCGCGGACGAGGTCGCGCTGGCGCGCGTACGCCTGCTGTGCGCCGAGCCTGCCCATGACGAACACCGCGGCGACCGCTTTGAGCGCCGCGCACTCCAGCCGGGCCCATCTCGGCACCAGCAGCTCGGCCTCGTAGCGCGCCAGCCGGCTGCCGCCGTAACCCTCCCGGGTCATGTCGTGGGAGCCGCCGACGAAACGTCCGATCAGCTGGCTGGTCAGGTTCTTCAGGCTCGCGAGCGCGTGCAGCGAGCCGTCGTAGGGCGTCGGCCACCACGGCTCGCCGCGCAGGTCCGCGAGGGCGGCGTCGATGTCGTCGGGCCCCGCCGCCAGCCCCGGGTCGCAGTACCGCTCGACCGCGACTTTGACCACCTCGGTGCGGTCCGCCGGATCGTCGAGCTGCTCGAGCCGGAGGTGGCCGGCGTGCACCGCGTCCTCGACGTCGTGCACGGAGTAGGCGATGTCGTCGGCCCAGTCCATGATCTGCGCCTCGAGGCAGCGCCGGCCGGGCGCTGCGCCGGCCCGCATCCACGCGAACACCTCGGCGTCGTCGGCGAAGACGCCGTACTTCGGGCCGCCGCCGGCCTCGTCGCGGAACCAGGGGTACTTGGCGACGGCGTCCAGCCCGGCGCGGGTCAGGTTGAGCCCGACGCTGCGCCCGGCCGTCGGCACCGGGCCCGGCGCGAACGTCTTGGCCTCCAGGCGGGTGAGGATGCGCAGGGTCTGGGCGTTCCCCTCGAAGCCGCCGCACGGCTGCGCGACCTCGTCCAGCGCCTGCTCGCCGTTGTGCCCGAACGGCGGGTGGCCGAGGTCGTGCGCCAGGCAGGCGGTCTCGACGATGTCCGCGTCGGCGCCGAGCGCCTGGCCCAGCCCGCGGCCGATCTGCGCGACCTCTAGGGAGTGCGTGAGCCGGGTGCGGAGGAAGTCGGACTCCCCCGCGGCGAGCACCTGCGTCTTGCCGGCCAGCCGGCGGAACGACGCGGCGTGGACCACCCGCGCCCGGTCCCGCTCGAACTCGCTGCGGCTCGCGCGCTTGGGCGGTTCGGCCACCCAGCGTTCGCCGGCCTGCTCGTCGTACGGGTCCCTCACGGAGGAAGAACCTAGCCGCCGGAGTGGGCGAGCTCGGCGCCCACCGGTACGTCGGCGTCCTCGGGATCGTCCAGCCAGCGGTCGGGCAGCGACACGGGGCGTACGCCGGTGGTGCGCCCGCGAGGGCTGCCCAGCACGACGTCCGGGAAGCGCTGGTCCAGCTCGAGGGCGGACAGCAGCGCGTCGAGCTCGGCGAGCGAGCCGACCATCCCGAGCGCCTGCCGCGACGCCGATCCCACCCGGAAGCCCTTGAGGTACCACGCGACGTGCTTGCGGAAGTCGCGGCAGCCGCGGCCCTCGTCCCCCATCGCCTCGGCCAGCAGCTCGGCGTGCCGGCGCATGACCCGGGCCACCTGGACCAGTCCGGGGCGGGCGACGTCCGCCGGCCGCCCGTCGAACGCGGCAGCCAGGTCACCGAACAGCCACGGCCGGCCGAGGCAGCCGCGGCCGACGACGACACCGTCGCAGCCGGTTCGCCCGATCATGCGCAGCGCGTCGCTCGCCTCCCACAGATCGCCGTTGCCGAGCACGGGGATGTCGAGGGCGGCCTTGAGCTCGCCGACCGCGTCCCAGTCGGCCCGGCCGGAGTACAGCTGCGCGGCGGTGCGGCCGTGCAGCGCGACCCAGGTGATCCCGGCGTCCTGCGCGATCCGGCCGGCGTCGAGGTAGGTCAGGTGCCCGTCGTCGATGCCCTTGCGCATCTTCACGGTGACCGGCACCCGACCGTCGGCGGCGCCGACGGCCGCGGCGACGATCGAGCCGAACAGCCGGCGCTTGTACGGCAGCGCGCTGCCGCCGCCCTTGCGGGTGACCTTGGGCACCGGGCAGCCGAAGTTCAGGTCGACATGGTCGGCCAGGTCCTCGTCCACGACCATCCGCACGGCCTTGCCGACCACGACGGGGTCGACGCCGTACAGCTGCAGCGAGCGCGGTGACTCGTCCGGCGCGAACGCGATCATCCGCATCGTCTCCCGGTCCCGCTCGACCAGCGCCCGGGAGGTGACCATCTCGGACACGTACAGGCCGGCGCCGTACTCGCGGCACAGCCGGCGGAACGCGATGTTGGTGATCCCGGCCATCGGCGCCAGGACGACCGGCGGCCACACGGCGCGGTCGCCGAGCGCGAGCGGTGCGGGCCGGCGGTCCATCCGCCCATTCTCGCTGGTCCGCGCACCTGTCAGCCCCAGCGGCTGCCGGAGGGGCGGCCGGGGCTGACAGGGACGCTGCCCGGGGTGGCCGGGGTCGTACGCTGCGGGCCATGGCCGACCTCGCGGAGATCGAACAGCTCGCCGCCGAGCGTCTGGACGCGATGGCGCTGGACTACTTCCGCGGGGGTGCCGACGAGGAGACCACGCTCGCGGACAACCTGGCCGCCTGGCGCCGGCTGCGGCTGCGCCCGCACGTGCTGCGGGGCGTGCCGTCCGTCTCGGTCGCGACGACGGTGCTCGGCACCGCCGTGCGCACGCCGGTCCTGGTCGCGCCGACGGCGTACCACGAGCTGGCCGACGACGCCGGCGAGTCGGCGACCGCCAGGGCCGCGGCCGCGTGCGGGACGGTGATGGTGCTGTCGACGTTCGCGACGCAGACGATGGAGACGGTCGCGGCCGCAGCGCCCGCAGCGGCGCGCTGGTTCCAGCTGTACGTGCACAAGGACCGCAGCTGGACCCGTGAGCTGGTCGAGCGGGCCGTGGCCGCGGGCTACCGCGCGCTCGTGCTCACCGTGGACGTCCCGGTGCTGGGCAACCGCCGGCGGGACGAGCGCAACGCGTTCGCGCTGCCGCCGAGCATCGAGCTCGCACACGCCCCCGAGGTGTCGCCCCGGCACGGCGACGACAGTCCGCCGTCGGGGTCCGCACTGGCCGCGCACGCCCGGCAGCAGATCGACCCGGCGATCACGTTCGACGACATCGGCTGGCTCAGCGAGGTGTCCGGGCTGCCCGTGGTCGTGAAGGGGGTGCTGCGCGGCGACGACGCCGCGGCGTGCGTGGCCGCCGGTGCCGCCGCGATCTCCGTCTCGAACCACGGTGGCCGCCAGCTCGACGGCGCGATCGCCACCGCGGACGCGCTGCCCGAGGTGGCCGACGCGGTCGGCGCGGCGGACGCGGCCGTCGAGGTCTACGTGGACGGCGGCATCCGGACCGGCACGGACATCGTGCGGGCACTCGCACTCGGCGCCCGCGCGGTCATGGTGGGCCGGCCGGTCGTGTACGGGCTCGCGGTCGACGGCGAGGCCGGCGTCCGGGCGGTCCTCGACACGCTGTCGGACGAGCTGGCCCGGGCGATGACGCTGTGCGGCGTGGCCTCGGTCGGCGCCCTCGACCGCGACCTGCTCGCTCCCGGCCCGGCACCGTGCTGACCCGGGTCGCAGCCACCCGGTACGTCACCGCGCTGCGCGAGGGCGGTTCGCTGCCGGGGCTGATGGAGACCGACGACCTCGGCACGTACGTCGTGAAGTTCCACGGCGCCGGCCAGGGCCGCAAGGCGCTGGTAGCCGAGGTGGTCTGCGCCCGGCTGGCGCGCGGGCTCGGCCTGCGGGTGCCCGAGCTGGTGACGGTCGACGTCGACCCCGCGCTGGCCCCCGGTGAGCCCGACCAGGAGGTGCAAGAACTGCTGCGGGCCAGCGCCGGGCTGAACCTCGGCGTGGACTACCTGCCCGGGGCGCTCGACTTCGACGCGGCGGCGTTCGGGGTGGACGCCGGTCTGGCCGGGCGGGTGCTGTGGTTCGACGCGCTGGTCGGCAACGCCGACCGGTCCTGGCGCAACCCGAACCTCCTGTACTGGCACCAGCAGCTCTACCTGATCGACCACGGTGCGGCCCTGACGTTCCAGCACCGCTGGGCGTCGGTGCCGGACGCCGCGCGCAGGTACGACGTGCGCGACCACGCGCTGGTCGAGGTGGGCGCCGACGTGGCCGGCGCCGACGCCGTGCTCGCGCCGCTGGTGACCGACCGGCTGCTGGCGGCCGCGGTCGCGGACGTACCGGACGTCTGGCTCGTCGACGAGCCCGGGTTCGACCGGCCGGACGACGTGCGTGCCGCCGTCGTCGCCCAGCTGCGGCGGCGGCTCGCCGCTCGCGCGCACTGGCTCCCGGCCCTGGCGGACTCGGCTGCCCGCCGCGGCTCCGACCGCGTCGTCCGGGTGGCTCGCAGCGGGCGACCGACCTGGCTGAGCGGCCCCGGGGTGGCGTCGTGACCGGCCCGCGGGAAGTGTTCGAGTACGCGGTGCTGCGGGTCGTCCCGCGGGTGGAGCGCGGCGAGTCGATCAACGCCGGCCTGCTGCTGTGGTGCAAGCAGCTGGGCTACCTGGGGGCCCGCGTGCACCTGGACCGCGAGCGGCTGCTGGCACTGGACCCGACCGCCGACGCGGGCGCGGTCGAGCGGGCGCTGCGGGCCGCCTGCGACCTCGCGCCCGGGCCCGGGCCCGACGCCGGGGCGGGGGCACTGGACGAGGTCGGGCGCACCTTTCGATGGCTGACCTCGCCGCGCAGCACGGTCGTCCAGCCGGGCCCGGTGCACACGGGTCTGACCGCAGACCCCGAAGCCGAGGCCGACCGGCTGTTCCAGCTCCTGGTCCTGCCCGTCCAGGCGGGGCCGTAGCCCGCGTGGGTGACGCAGGTGCGGCGGCGGAACCCGGGCGGCGGGTCCGCCGTCCCACCGGCATGAAGGCAGCGGTACGCGTCGCATCGGCACTCCTGGGAGTGCTGGCGGTGGCCGGCTGCGGTTCGGTGTCGGGGGGTGGCGGCACCGCTCCGACGGGCAGCCCGGGGCCGAGCACGCCGCAGCCGGGTCCGGCCGGGCTGCGCGGCCTGCAGGTCGACAAGGTCGACTGCGACCCGCAGCTGGTGCAGCCCGACGCGCAGCGGGCGCGCTACCTGACCCAGCCCCCGGTACGGATCGTGATCTGCCCGCTGCCGATGCCCAACGCCTCCGGTCCGCCCACCGACCTGCGGCCCGCACCGCCCGCGCTGGTCCAGGCGCTGTCGCTGCCGGACGCCCCGAAACCGACCGGCCAATACGCCTGCGCCGCCTACGCCGACGTTCCGCGGCTGATCTACGCGCAGACGGCGGCCGGGGCGGTCTTCCTGCTGCACATCCCGGTCGACGCGTGCTCGCACTACCTGCCGGCGGCGCTGAAAGCCGTGAACGCCTACGCCCACGACGGCCCGGTCGCCGGCTGACCCGGCCTGTCGCTCACCCGCTGTCCGGAACCGCGCATCCGGACGAGCGCGTGACGAAGTGCCGGCCGTCGCCCGCACCGAGCGAGAAGCCCTCCGGCCGCCCCTCGGCGACGTCGAGCACGAACCGGTCGTGTCCCCACGCCCGGTCGAGCTGCGCGTCGATGTAGAACGGGCAGCCGTCGATGTCGCCGAGGAGCGCGTCGCCGGCGCCGACCAGGAACTCACCGTCCCGGAAGCACATCGGCGTGCTGCCTGCGCAGCAGCCGCCGGACTGGACGAACATCACCGCGCCCCCGACGGTGGCGCGCAGCCCGGCGATGGCTGCACGGGCCGCCGGGGTGGCGGTGATCCGGGCCGGTTCGGCCGTCCGGGACATGGTCGCCTCAGAACATGCCGAGCGGCTTGGTGCCGTAGCTGACGAGCAGGTTCTTCGTCTGGCTGTAGTGGTCGAGCATCATGCGGTGGTTCTCCCGGCCCACGCCGGAGATCTTGTACCCACCGAACGCCGCCCCAGCGGGGTAGGCGTGGTAGCAGTTGGTCCACACCCGGCCCGCCTTGATCGCGCGGCCCATCCGGTAGGCACGGTTGCCGTCCCGGGTCCACACGCCCGCACCGAGGCCGTAGAGCGTGTCGTTGGCGATCGCCAGCGCGTCGTCGTCGTCCGTGAACGTCGTGACCGCCAGCACGGGCCCGAAGATCTCCTCCTGGAAGACCCGCATCTTGTTGTCGCCCTTGAGCACGGTCGGCTCGAAGAAGTAGCCGTCGGCGAACTCCCCGCCGACCTTGGCCCGCTGCCCACCGATGAGGACCTCGGCCCCCTCGTTGCGTCCGATCTCGACGTACGAGGCGATCTTCTCCAGCTGCATGGCCGACACCTGCGCCCCGATCTGCGTCTCGGTGTCGAGCGGGTCGCCCTGCCTGATGGCGGCGATGCGCTCCAGCGCGCGACCCATGAACTCCTCGTAGATGTCCCGCTGGATCAGTGCCCTGGACGGGCAGGTGCAGACCTCGCCCTTGTTGAACGCGTAGAGCACGAGACCTTCGACGGCCTTGTCGAGGAACTCGTCGTCTCGGGCCATGACGTCGCTGAAGAAGATGTTCGGCGACTTCCCGCCGAGCTCGACAGTGGACGGGATCAGGTTCTGCGCGGCGTACTGCATGATCAGCCGCCCGGTGACGGTCTCACCGGTGAACCCGATCTTGGCGATCCTCGGGTTGGTCGCCAGCGCCTTGCCGATCTCGGCGCCGGGTCCGTTGACGACGTTGATCACGCCGGGCGGCACGACGTCCTCGATGACCTCCATGAGCTTGAGGATCGACCACGGCGTCGGCGAGGCCGGCTTCATCACCGAGCAGTTCCCGGCCGCGAGCGCCGGTGCGAGCTTCCACGCCGCCATCAGGAGCGGGAAGTTGAACGGGATGATCTGGCCGACCACTCCGAGCGGCTCGCGGAAGTGGTACGCGACCAGGTCCTTGTCGATCTCCGTCGAGCGCCCCTCCTCGGCGCGTGCGGCCGCGGCGAAGTAGCGGAAGTGGTCCACCACCAACGGAATGTCGGCGTTCAGCGTCTCGCGGACGGGTTTGCCGTTCTCCCAGCTCTCGGCGACCGCGAGCGGCTCCACACTGGCCTCGACCGCGTCGGCGATCGCGTTCAGCACGGCGGCCCGCGCTGTCGCAGACGCGTCACCCCAGGCGTCCTTGGCCGCGTGGGCGGCGTCGAGCGCCAGCTCCACGTCTGCCGGGGTCGACTCGGCGACCTCGGTGATCGGGCCGGCGGTGGCCGGGGTCAGGTCGACCCGGTACTTCCCTTCGGTGGGTTCGATCCACTTCCCCCCGATGAAGTTCTCGTAGCGCGACCGGACGGGCACGACGCTGCCCTTTCGACCGGGCGGGACGTATCTCATGGCGCTCTCCCTCTTCCGTCTCGGGGTGGCCCCTCGTCGTCGAGGGGGAGCGAGCTGCGCCAGCGCCGACAGAACGCCGCGAGGACGCCCACAGGCGACTGAACGCCTGCCGGCGAGCAGGAGTCAGGGCCGAAAGTCCCGGAAGGCCGACCGGGCGACCACTCGTATCGTCCGCGCCTGCCAACTTTTCCGGTCGGTCCGGCGTGTACTGGTCGGGAACCGTCGAAAGGGACCGTCGTGCCGGACCAGGACTTCGACGCCTACGTGGCCGCCAGCGGTCCCCGCCTGAAACGGCTGGCGTTCCTGCTCACCGGCGACCTGGACGCGGCCGAGGATCTCCTGCAGACGGCGTACGCGAAGGCGCTTCCACGCTGGTCCCGGATCCGCGCCTACGACGAGCCGGACGCGTACATGCGCCGGTTGATGGTCAACACCCGGACATCGGTCTGGCGGAAGCTGCGCGGCCGGGAGGTGCTGACGGCCGACCCGCCGGAGCGCGCCGGCTCGGACCCGACCCTCGCTTACGCGGACACCGAGGAGCTGCGCCGGGCCCTGTCGGCCCTGCCGGCCAAGCAGCGCGCCGCGGTGGTCCTTCGCTACTACTGCGACCTGAGCGAGGCGGAGACCGCTGCGGTGATGGGCATCTCGGTCGGCACGGTCAAGAGCCACGCGAGCCGGGGTCTGGCCAGGCTGCGGGAGCTGGTCGTCGCCCGGCCCGGGTACGGCTACTCGGTGAGGAGCAGCGGTGAACGGTAGCGACGAGCTCAGCCAGGTCCTGGCCGACCTCGCGACCCGGGCCGACCTCGACCAGCCGAAGGACCGGCTCGAGGGCATCCACCGCCGGGCGCGGCGCACCGCGCGGGCCCGGGCGATCGGCGCCACCGTCGTCGCCGTTGTCGTCCTCGGCGGTGCCGCCGCCCTGTTCGGGCACGGCCGCGACACCGCTGCGCCGGTGGTCCCCGCCACGCCGTCGGTGACGACCGCCCCGGTGCCCACGGGCCATGCGACGTCCTCCCCGGCACCGAACACGCCGGTCACCCGCGCGCTGGTACCGCCCGACGCGAAGGCCCCGGCGGCGGGTGGATGCCAGAGCCAGAGCGGGGCGGTCGTGACGGTCGACGCCAACCCCGATGTGCCGGCGCCCAGGTGCGTGGTGATCCGGGCCGACCAGCGGCTGCGGGTCGTCAACACCTCTGACCTGCAGGGCTCCGTCGGCCAGGTCATCACCGTCAGGTGGGCGGACTACGCGCCGCGCGTGCTGCAGGTCGGGCAGGCGACGACGTTCGACCGCCCGGTCGGCGACTACCTCGCCGCCGGCGTCCACTACCTGCGCATGCCGCCGCTGTACGCCGGGAGCAACGCCGAGGTCCGGATGAGGTAGCGGGCCGGGCGCCGTCAGCAGGCGGGCAGTCGCTCCGCCAGCCAGCCGCGCACGGCACCGAGCGGGAGCCGCTCCTGGCTCATGCTGTCGCGCTCCCGGACGGTGACCGCGCCGTCGTCCAGGGTCTCGAAGTCGACCGTCACGCAGTACGGCGTGCCGATCTCGTCCTGGCGCCGGTACCGCCGGCCGATCGCGCCGGCATCGTCGAAGTCGACGTTCCAGATCTGCCGCAGCTCGGCCGCGAGGTCACGGGCCTTGGGCGACAGGTCGGCGTTGCGGGACAGCGGCAGCACCGCCGCCTTCACCGGAGCCAGCCTCGAGTCGAAGCGCAGCACGGTGCGCTTGTCCACGCCGCCCTTCGCGTTCGGCGCCTCGTCCTCGGCGTACGCGTCCATCAGGAACGCGAGCACGGCGCGGGTCAGCCCGGCGGCCGGCTCGATGACGTACGGGACGTACCGCTCGTTCTTCTCGGCGTCGAGGTAGGTGAGGTTCGCGCCGGAGTGCTCCGCGTGCGTGCGCAGGTCGAAGTCGGTGCGGTTGGCGATACCCTCGAGCTCGGAGAACTCCTGGCCGCCGAACAGGAAGCGGTACTCGATGTCCACGGTCCGCTTCGAGTAGTGCGACAGCTTCGCCTCCGGGTGCTCGTAGAAGCGCAGGTTCTCCGGCCGGATGCCCAGGCCCGTGTACCAGTTCCAGCGCTCGGCCAGCCAGTACTCGTGCCACTCCTCGTCGGTCCCCGGCTCGACGAAGAACTCCATCTCCATCTGCTCGAACTCGCGGGTACGGAAGATGAAGTTGCCCGGCGTGATCTCGTTGCGGAACGACTTGCCGGTCTGGGCGATGCCGAACGGCGGCTTGCGCCGCGCGGCGGTGAGGACGTTGAGGAAGTTGACGAAGATGCCCTGCGCGGTCTCCGGGCGCAGGTAGTGCAGCCCCTCCTCGGACTCCACCGGGCCGAGGTAGGTCTTCAGCAGCCCGTTGAACATGCGCGGCTCGGTCCACGCGCCGCGCGTGCCGCAGTTGGGGCAGGCGATCCCGGCCAGCCCACCCTCGGCCGGGCGTCCGTGCCTGTCCTCGTACGCCTCCTCGAGCTGGTCGGCGCGGAACCGGTGGTGGCAGGATTGGCACTCGACCAGCGGGTCGACGAACTGCTCGACGTGACCGGACGCGACCCACACTTCGCGCGGCAGGATCACCGCCGAGTCCAGGCCGACGATGTCGTCGCGGCCGCGCACCATCGACTGCCACCACTGGCGGCGGACGTTCTCCTTCAGCTCGACGCCGAGCGGCCCGTAGTCCCACGCCGACCGGGTGCCGCCGTAGATCTCGCCGCTGGGGAAGACGAACCCCCGCCGCTTGGCGAGGCTGACGATGGTGTCGACGAGATCGGCGGCCACAGGGCGCTCCATCCGGCTGGCTGTCGGCGGGTCAAGGCGGAGCGGCAAGGGTACCCGGGCCTCCGCCGAGCAGCTCGACGACCCGGTCGGCGGACGCCGCCGAGAAGTCGTCGTACGCCCAGCCGACGGCCCGGAACAGCAGCGGCCGGCGCAGGCAGACCACCTCGTCCGCCTCGCGCTCGAGAATGGCGAGGGTCTCCCGCGGCGCGACCGGGAGCGCGACGGTCACCCGCGCCGCCCCGGCCGCGCGCACAGCGGCGATGGCGGCCCTGACGGTGGCGCCGGTCGCAGCCCCGTCGTCCACGACGACGACGTCGGCGCCGCGCAGGTCCGGCCGCGCCCTGTCCCCGCGGTACCGAGCCTCGTCGGCGGCGACCTCGCCCGACGCCGCGGCCACCCGGGCCGCGACCTCGTGCGGACCGAGCTCCTCGGCCCGCACCACCTGGTCGTTGAGCATGACCGTGCCGTCCGCGGTCACCGCACCCAGTGCGAGCTCGGGGTTGCCGGGCGAGCCGATCTTGCGGACGGGGAGCACGTCGACGGGCAGCCCGAGGTCCTGTGCGGCGACAGCGGCGACGACGACGCCACCGCGGGGCAGGCCGAGCAGCACCGTCCGCCGCGGGGGCGGTGGAGGTGGTGGGCCGGTGTCCGTCGACCCCACCAGCACCGGCCGCAACGCCCGGGCCAGCTGGTGCCCGGCGTCGTCGCGGTCGCGGAACCTCCCCGCTCTCACCGCTCGTCCACGAGTGCGGACCCGCCCGCCAGGCCGTCGGCGCCCAGGCCGGCCGCCGCGAGCACCGCGTAGGCACTCGGCTCGTCCACGGCGCAGGCCATGAGCGGCATCGCGAGGGCCCGGACGGCGGACGCGGACAGCGCGCGGCGGTACGTTCCGACGGAGTCCCACTCGGTGGCGAGCACCCACAGCCCCGGGTCGTCGACCGCCCGTCCCACCCGTCCGGAGCGCCACCCCGGGCGTTCGGCGAGCGCCGCGAGCACCGCCCGGGCCTCGGCCAGGAAGCCGGGCCGCGCCGACCCCGGCCGGAACCTGATCATGACGAGCACGGCGACACCTCCCCTCGCCATGGGGGACCATGGTCGGCGGAGCCATATTCGCACCGCCGCCGCACCCCCGACCCAGCAGGAGCCGTCGTGCCCGACCGACCGCCCGACCCGTCCCGCCGCCGGCGAAGCGGGAACCCCGCGGTGCGCGCCGGTGCGGTACCGCCGTCACCGGCCCGCGCCGAGGTGGAACGGCGCAGCTGGCCGCTCCTGGTCCGGCTGGCCGCCGTCCCGCGCTGGCTGCTGCTGGTCGTCGTGCTCGTGCTCGCGATCGCCGGGCTGCTGCTGCCGGGCATCGCGGGGGCCGCGCTGCTGCTGGTGGTCGGGGCCCTGGCCGCGTGGCTGCTCGTCCTGTCCTGGCCGGCGCTGGGCCCCGGCGCCCGGTCGGCCCGGATCCTGATCCTGGTGCTGATCGCCTTCGACGCCGGGATCAAGCTGCTGGCCTGACCGGCCGGTCGCCCGTTCGGGCCCTCACATGCGGGTTCGAACATGTGTTAGTTTCCGCATATGTCTTCGCCCGCCGAGCTCGAGACGGCCAGCGCTCTGTTCAAGGCGCTCGGCTCGCCGCTGCGGCTGGCGGTGATGACCACGCTCGACGAGCACGGGCCCCTGTGCGTCCACGAGCTGGTGAGCCGGCTGGCGGTCCCCCAGCCCCTGGTCTCGCAGCACCTGCGGGTCCTGCGCGAAGCCGACCTGGTGCGCGGCGTCCGGCGCGGCAAGGAGATCGCGTACGAGATCGCCGACCTGCACGTCGCGAACGTCGTCCGGGACGCGATCCGGCACACCGGCGAGTCCGGCGCCGAGCCGGACGTTCCGGTTGGCCGGTCGGCATGACCGGCCACGCGCACGGCCGGCCGGTGACCAGCCCCGGACGGCGCTACCGCGGCCGGCTCACCCTGGTCCTCGGCATCACGCTGACGACGCTGCTCGCCGAGGTCGTAGGCGGTGTGGTGTCCGGCTCGCTGGCCCTCCTGGCCGACGCCGGCCACCTGCTCACGGACGCGATCGGCACCGGCATCGCCCTGGTCGCCGTGACCGTCGCCAACCGGCCGGCCCCGGCCCGCCGCAGCTACGGCAACTTCCGTGCCGAGATCCTCGGCGCACTCGTCAACGGCGTCCTGCTGCTCGTCGTCTGCACCGTCGTCGGAGTCGAGGGCGTGCGAAGGCTGATGCACCCGGGCGCCGTCGCCGCGACACCGATGATCGTCCTCGGCCTGGTGGCACTCGTCGCCAACGCCGTGTCGTTGCGGCTGCTGCACGAAGGCCAGGCCGAGAGCCTGAACGTGCGCGGGGCGTACCTCGAGGTGCTCGGCGACCTGCTCGGCTCGATCGCGGTCGTCCTCGGCGGCGTCGTGATCGCCACCACCGGCTGGGTCCAGGCCGACGCCGTCGCCTCGCTGGTGATCGCTGCCCTGATCGCGCCGCGCGCCATCGCGCTCCTCGGCGAGGCCCTGCACGTGCTCGCCGAAGGCACGCCGCGCGGCGTCGACCTGGACGAGCTGCGTGCCCACCTGGCCCAAGTGCCCGGTGTCGTCGACGTGCACGACCTGCACGTCTGGACCATCACCAGCGGGATGCCGGTGCTCTCGGCGCACGTCGTGATCGCGGACGGGGCTGCAGCAGCCGCGGCCGGGTGCGGCGAGGGCAGCGTGCTGGACCGGTTGGCGGCCTGCGTGGGCGACCACTTCGACGTCGAGCACAGCACGTTCCAGATCGAACCGGCTGCGCACTCCCAGCACGAGACCGCCCACCACGACTGAGTCGGGCCGCAGGCACGTGACCGACCGCCCGGTAGCCGGTCCGGCACAATGGCGCCGGTGGGCGAAGTCGAGCGGACCAGGGCGGCGAACAGGCTGCTCCGCGAGATGAGCCGGCTGACCGGGCAGCCGCTCGTCACGGCCGCCCGCGTGAACGTCGCCGGGCTCAGCACGTTCCGGGGAGCCGCCCTGTTCGTCGGGGTCGGGGCACTGGCCTGGGGGCTGCTCTCGCGGTCGGACTTCGCGTTCGTCGGGATCGGCTGCGCGGTCCTGCTCGACCTGCTGGCCTGGATGGTGCTGCGCCGGCGCGGCTGGCCGTTGCGGTTCGGTCCGCCCGGCGGTGTGATCGCGGTCGACCAGACGACGCTGTTCGTCGCCCGCACCGGATGGTGGACCGGGCGGGCGGGGACCCTGCTCGGGAGCTGGCCGCGCGCCGACGTCGCGATGTCGCCGGTGCCGAACCCGACCGGCCAGCTGCGCCGGTTCGACCTGCGGCTGCCGGGAACAGCCCACGCGTGCAACCTCGAGCTGGTGCAGAACCGCGGCAAGGACGAGACGTTGTCGGCGCTGTCCGGGCCCGACCCGCTCGGCTGACGCGGCTACTTCGCCACGCCGTAGCGGCGGTCGCGGCTGGCGTACGACTGGATGGCCTGCCACAGGTGCCGACGGTCGAAGTCCGGCCAGAGGACGTCGAGGAACACGAACTCCGCGTACGCCGACTGCCAGAGCAGGAAGTTGGAGATGCGCTGCTCCCCTGACGAACGGACGAACAGGTCCACGTCCGGCATCTCCGGCTCGTCGAGGAACCGCGCGAACACCTTCTCGTCGACCTTGTCCGGGTCGAGCCGCCCGTCGCGGGCCGCGCGGGCCACGGCGGCAGCGGCGTCGGCGATCTCGGCCCGGCCGCCGTAGTTGACGCACATCGTGAGCGTGAGCACGTCGTTGTCGCGGGTGAGCTCTTCGGCGACCTCGAGCTCTTCGACGACGCTCTTCCACAACCGAGGTCGGCGGCCGGCCCACCGCACCCGTACGCCCATCGCATGCATCTCGTCGCGGCGGCGCCGGATGACGTCGCGGTTGAAGCCCATCAGGAAGCGCACCTCGTCGGGCGAGCGCTTCCAGTTCTCGGTCGAGAAGGCGTAGGCGGACAGCCAGCGGACGCCGGACTCGATCGCGCCCTCGACGACGTCGAACAGGGCTGCCTCGCCGGCGGCGTGCCCCGCGGTGCGCGGCAGCCCGCGCTGGCTGGCCCAGCGGCCGTTGCCGTCCATCACGACAGCGACGTGCCGCGGGACCAGGTCCGGCGGGATCTGCGGCGGCCGGGCCCCGCTGGGGTGCGGGTGCGGCGGTCTGACCGCGGGTCGGCGGCGGGCCACCGGGTCAGCCGGCCCAGTCGCGCTCGACCAGCGGCAACGAGCGCAGGCCGCGTTCCAGGTGCCACTGCAGGTAGGCGGAGACGAGGCCGGTGCCTTCGCGGCGGTGGCGCGGCTCGGCTGAGTCGGCGGTCTCCCAGTCGCCGGTGAGCAGCGCGGCCAGCAGCGTCAGCGTGCCCGGATCGGGGGACGCGGACCCGGGGGTGCGGCAGTCCGGGCAGACCGAGCCGCCCCCGGAGATGGAGAACGCCCGGTGCGGCCCGGGCGTCCCGCAGCGGGCGCAGGCGTCGAAGGACGGCGCGTAGCCGGCGACGGCGAGCGAGCGGAGCAGGTAGGCGTCCAGGACGAGCCCGGGGTCGTGCTCACGGGCCGCCAGCGACCGGAGCCCCCCGACCAGCAGCAGGTACTGCTGGACCGCGGGCTCGTGCTCCTCGGCGGTGAGCCGCTCGGCCGTCTCGAGCATCGCGGTGCCGGCGGTGTAGCGGCCGTAGTCGGCGGCCATTCCGGCCCCGAACGCGGTGAGCGTCTCGGCCTGGGTGACCACGTCGAGCGAACGGCCGGTGTACAGCTGGACGTCGACGTGGGTGAACGGCTCGAGCCTGCCCCCGAACTTGGACTTGGTCCGGCGCACCCCTTTGCCGACGGCGCGCACCCGCCCGTGCTCACGGGTCAGCAGGGTGATGATGCGGTCGGCCTCGCCGAGCTTCTGGGTGCGCAGGACCACCCCCTCGTCCCGGTACAGGTTCACCCGCCCATCCTCCCCCGGCCCCCCGCGATCATGAGAGATGTACACGGTTTCCGGGCGATTCCGCGTACATCTCTCATGATCGACACGGTCAGGGGTGGGGGCGGGTGGCCGCGCGGTTGACCGCGCTGACCACGGCCTTGAGCGACGCGGTCACGATGTTCGGGTCGATGCCGACCCCCCAGAGCACCCGGTCCCCGACCGCGCACTCGAGGTACGCCGCCGCCCGGGCGTCGCCGCCGGCGGAGAGCGCGTGCTCGTGGTAGTCGAGCACCCGGACCTCGTGCCCGATCGAGCCCAGCGCGTCGACGAAGGCGGCGATCGGGCCGTTGCCGCGCCCGTCCAGCTCGGTCCGCCCACCGTCGACGTACAGCCCGACGTGCAGGACGTCCTGCTCACCGGCGGCTGACGACGTGTGCACCGCGTTGAGCTGGAGCGGCCGTGCCAGCTCGAGGTACTCGGCCGCGAACGCCTCCCACATCTGCTCCGGCGACACCTCGCCGCCCTCGTTGTCCGTGCGCGCCTGGATCACCTGGGAGAACTCGATCTGGAGCCGCCGCGGCAGCTCCAGCGAGTGCTCGCTCTTCATGATGTACGCGACGCCGCCCTTGCCGGACTGGCTGTTGACCCGGATCACGGCCTCGTACGAGCGGCCGACGTCCTTGGGGTCGATCGGCAGGTACGGGACCGCCCAGGTGAGCTCGTCGACGGTGCGCCCGGACGCCTCAGCGTCGGCGGCCATCGCCTCGAAGCCCTTCTTGATCGCGTCCTGGTGCGAGCCCGAGAACGCCGTGTAGACCAAGTCGCCGCCGTACGGGTGCCGCTCGTGCACCGGCAGCTGGTTGCAGTACTCCACGGTGCGGCGGATCTCGTCGATGTCGGCGAAGTCGATCTGCGGGTCCACTCCCTGGGAGAACAGGTTCAGCCCTAGCGTCACCAGGTCGACGTTGCCCGTCCGCTCGCCGTTGCCGAACAGCGTGCCCTCGATGCGGTCGGCGCCGGCCAGGTACCCCATCTCGGCCGCGGCGACCGCGGTGCCGCGGTCGTTGTGCGGGTGCAGCGAGAGGATCACCGACTCGCGGTACGCCAGCCGGCGGCTCATCCACTCGATGGAGTCGGCGTACACGTTGGGCGTGGCCATCTCCACCGTCGCCGGCAGGTTGACGATCGTCTTGCGGTCGGGGCCGGGCTGCCACACGTCGTTGACCGCGTCGCAGACCTCCAGCGCGTACTCCAGCTCGGTGCCGGTGTACGACTCGGGCGAGTACTCGAACCGGACGTCGGTGCCGGGCAGCGTGTCGGCGAGCTTGCGGCACAGCTTGGCGGCGTCGACCGCCATCGCCTTGATGCCGTCCTTGTCCATCCCGAACACCACCCGCCGCTGCAGGGTGGACGTGGAGTTGTACAGGTGCACGACGGCGTTGCGGGCGCCGCGGATCGACTCGTACGTGCGCTCGATGAGCTCGGCGCGGGCCTGCGTCAGCACCTGGATCGTCACGTCGGCGGGGACCAGGTCCTGCTCCACCAGCTCGCGGACGAAGTCGAAGTCGGTCTGCGAAGCGGACGGGAAGCCGACCTCGATCTCCTTGAAGCCCAAGCGGACCAGCAGATCGAACATCGTGCGCTTGCGGGCGGGGGTCATCGGGTCGATCAGCGCCTGGTTCCCGTCGCGCAGGTCGACGCTGCACCACAGCGGCGCGCGGGTGGCGGTGCGCTCGGGCCAGGTGCGGTCGTGCAGGCCGATCGGCGCGAACGGTACGTAGCGGTGGATCGGCATCGTGCTGGGCAGCTGCGGATGGCCGTGGATCGTCTCGGCCGAGTCGTTGCTCATGACGGGGGGCTCCTCGGGATCGCGGGTCCTGGTAGCCGGCTGGACGGCGCGCACGCCATCACTCCGCGACGAGGGAGCCGGCCTCTTAGAGGCTCTCGCCGCGGCGGCTAAGAAGGAGCAGCCCGCGCATGGTGCGGACAGAGTAGCCCATCAGAACCCGAGGCGGCGGAGGGCCTTGGGGTCGGACTGCCAGTCCTTGGCGACCTTGACGTGCAGGTCGAGGAAGACGGGGGTGCCCAGCAGCCGCTCGATGTGCCCGCGGGCCTTGGTGCCCACGTCGCGGAGCCGCTCGCCGCCGCGGCCGATCACGATGGCTTTCTGGCTCGGCCGCTCGACGTACAGCTCGACCCGGACGTCCAGCAGCGGGCGGTCGGCGGGCCGGCCCGCGCGCGGGGTCATCTCCTCCACCACGACCGCGAGCGAGTGCGGCAGCTCGTCGCGGACCCCCTCCAGCACCGCCTCGCGCACCAGCTCGGCGACCATCGTCGCCTCCGGCTCGTCGGTGAGCTCACCGCCCGGGTACAGCTCCGGGCCCGCCGGCATCAGCCCCACCAGCAGGTCCGCGAGCAGGCCCACCTGCTCGCCGGACTGCGCCGAGACCGGCACCACCTCGGCGAAGTCGGCCAGCCGCGACACCGCGACCAGCTGCCCGGCCAGCTGGTCGCGTCCGACCAGGTCGGTCTTGGTGACGACGGCGACCTTCGGCGTACGGCGTAAGGCAGCCAGCTCGGCGGCGATGAACCGGTCCCCGGGCCCGACCGTCTGGTCGGCGGGGACGCAGAAGCCGATGACGTCCACCTCGGCGAGGGTCTCCCGGACCACGTCGTTGAGGCGCTGCCCGAGCAGGGTCCTCGGCCGGTGCAGGCCCGGCGTGTCGACGAGCACGACCTGCGCGTCCGGGCGGTTGAGGATGCCGCGGATCGTGTGCCGGGTCGTCTGCGGCCGGGACGACGTGATGGCGACCTTCGCCCCGACCAGGGCGTTCGTGAGCGTCGACTTGCCCACGTTGGGACGGCCGACGAAGCACGCGAACCCCGACCGGAACGCCGGCGGGCCGGGTGCCTGCGGCGGCGACGGCACCGTGGTCGTCCTCAGGCCCGCACGGTCGCGAGCACCGCGCCGTCCGGGCCGGCCAGCACGACCGGTGTCCCCGGGCCACCCAGGTCGCGCACTGCCGCCAGGTCGGCCGGGCTGGCCTCGTGCGCCGCGCCGACGACCGCGGCCGCCTCGAGCGAACGCGCACCGCTGGACGCGGCCATCACCACGGCGGCGCGCAGGGCCGAGAGCGCCAGGCTGGGCAGCGCCACCGACGCGGCGGTGTAGGTACGGCCGGTGTCGTCCCGCACGGCGGCGCCCTCGGCCGCGCCGGCGCGGGCCCGGCTGGACCGGGCGAGGGTCACCAGCTTGGCGTCCTCGGGGTCCAGCGCCCCGGCGGCCGGGGCGGCGTCAGGCATCGGGTGCACCTGCGGCCTCGGGCCGCGGCTGCGCGCCCGGTCCGGCCGGCTGGCCGGGCGGGAGCCGGTCCGTCCGGTGCACCAGCACGGTGCTGATGCGGTTGCGCCGTCCCGAGAGGGACTCGGCCCGCAGCAGCAGCCCGTGGAACTTGGCCTGCGAGCCGGCGATCGGCACCTTCCCGAGCAGCGCCGCGAGCAGTCCGCCGACGCTGTCGACGTCCTCGATCTCCTCGTCGTCGACATGCAGGTCGAAGTGCTCGACCAGGTCGTCGACGTGCAGCCGGGCGCTGACCCGCACGTCGCCGTCCGGCAGCTCTTCGATCTCCGGGCCGTCCGTGTCGTACTCGTCGGCGATCTCCCCGACGATCTCCTCCAGGATGTCCTCGATCGTGACCAGCCCGGCCGTCCCGCCGTACTCGTCGACCACGACCACCGCGTGCGTGTGCTGTGCCTGCATCTCGCGCAGCAGCTCGTCCACGGGCTTGCTGTCCGGGACGAACGTGGCCGGGCGCATGATGTCGGCGACCTGCTCGTTCTGCTCCGCCTCGCGGTACTCGTGGATGCGGCGCACCACGTCCTTGAGGTAGACGAAGCCGACCACGTCGTCGACGCCCTCCCCGATGACCGGGATGCGGGAGAAGCCCGAGCGCAACGCCAGCGACATCGCCTGCCGGAGCGTCTTCTCCCGCTCGATCACGACCATGTCCGGGCGCGGCACCATCACCTCGCGCGCGAGGGTGTCGCCGAGCTCGAAGACCGAGTGGATCATCTGCCGCTCGTCGTCCTCGATGAGCCGGTCGCGCTCGGCCAGGTCGACCAGCTCGCGCAGCTCGGCCTCGGAGGTGAACGGCCCCTCGCGGAACCCGCGGCCGGGTGTCAGGGCGTTGCCGAGCAGGATCAGCAGCCGGGTGAGCGGACCCAGGACGGTCGCGAGCAGCGAGACCGGCCCGGCCGCGGCCAGTGCGACCCGGGGGGCGTGCAGGCGGGCCAGCGTCCGCGGCGCCACCCCGACGAACACGTACGAGACAACGACCATCGCGGCGGCGGCGACCAGCACGGCCACCCAGACCGGGCTGATCCGCTCCAGGCAGACCCGGGCGACCAGGACCGTCGCGAGCACTTCGCAGAAGACCCGCCCGAGCAGTGCGACGTTGAGGTAGCGCGCCGGATCCGCGACGACGCGCGCCAGCCGCGGCGCACCGCGCCGGCCCTGGCGGCTCATCTCCTCGACAGCGGTCCGGGAGACCCGGGCCAGCGCCGTGTCGGCGGCGGCGAAACCGGCAGCCAGCACGACCAGCGCGGCCGCCAGCAGGAGCCAGGCCACGTCCTGACCGGACATCATCCGCCGCCGCTACCGCTGGCGCCGGGCGGCACGCTCGCGCCACGCGGCCAGCAGCTCGCCCTGCAGACCGAACATCTCGCGCTCCTCGGCCGGCTCGGCGTGGTCGTACCCCAGCAGGTGCAGGATGCCGTGCGTCGCGAGCAGGTCGAGCTCGTCCTGCGTGGAGTGTCCGGCCGCCACGGCCTGCCGCTCGGCCACCGCCGGGCACAGGACCACGTCACCGAGGATGCCCGGCTCGGGTGCCTCGTCGCGGTCACGCGGGGGACGCAGCTCGTCCATGGGGAACGAGAGCACGTCGGTCGGCCCGGGCTCGTCCATCCAGTGCTCGTGCAGCGCGGTCATGGTGCCCTCGTCGACGACCTTGACCGACAGCTCGGCCAGCGGGTGGATGCGCAGCCGGTCCAGCACGAACCTCGACAGCGTGACCAGCCGCTCGACGTCGACCCCGGCCCCACTCTCGTCGAGCACCTCGACCGCCATGGCGCCGCTCAGCGCCGCTCACCGGGTCTGCGGCCGCCCTTGCGCGCGACGGCCGCCGCGGCCTGGCTGGCTGCCGCGCGCTGGGTGTCGTGCCGGCCGTACGCGTCGACGATGTCGCTGACGAGGCGGTGCCGCACCACGTCCTTGCTGGACAGCCTCAGGATCGCGACGTCGGCGATCCCGGCCAGCACCTCCTGCGCCTCGTTGAGCCCGCTGTGCGCGCCGCCCGGCAGGTCCGTCTGAGTGACGTCGCCGGTGACGACCATCTTCGAGCTGAACCCGAGCCGGGTCAGGAACATCTTCATCTGCTCGGGCGTGGTGTTCTGCGCCTCGTCCAGGATGATGAACGCGTCGTTGAGGGTGTTGTGAGTGACCAGGAAGTCCTCGGTGACATACAACGAGTCCGCTGCGGCCACCGAGATGCACACGCAGTCGGTCTCACCGGCGGGCTCGATGCTGTCGATCATCCTCATCGGCCGCCCGCCACCGCTCGCGTCGTACAGCTGCTGCTTGCGACCGAGCCGGAACGGCGCGATCCCGGCCGGCAGACGGATGTCCACGACATGCGCGTCGTTGCGGTGCCGGATCGGGAGCTCGTCGCTCCCGCCGGGCCTCCCGCCGACGGCACGCCTCGTCCGGGTGCGAGCGACCCCGCCCAGCGACCGGACCAGGTAGATGACGTCGTCGCGGAGGCGTTCGGAGCATGTCGTGTAGTGGATGCGGCAGCTCCTCCCGAGCTGCCTGACCGGCCCGCCGTCGGTGTCCAGGAGCCCTTGCAGCACCGCCAGCCGGACCGCGGGACTGTTGAACAGGTACGCGGCAGGGACGAACTTCGTGCTCGAGCCGGTGCCGGCGAGGCCGAGGTCCCTGAGTGCAACGGTGACCGGGTTCGCCACGATGACACCGTCACGTCCGCCGTCCTTACGGGGCAGCGCAGCCGCCAGCTCCTGATCGTTGGTGGTGAAGCTCGGTGTCATCGACGTCGTGATACAGCCGTCACCCAGGAGCAGGCCCAACGCATACGCGTCGATCGGCACCTCGCGCGGCTCCATCTCGACCGGCTGGACGAGGGGCAGCTCGAACCTGCGGTAGTGGGCGGCACGGAGCCGGCCGATCATGTCGCGGGTCTCCAGCACCCGTCCGGGCCTTCCGTGCCGTCGGTCGTCCCGGGTGGTCACGAACCACAGGTGCTCGGCACAGGCCAGCGTCGACGCCCCGTCCTGGGTCGTCACCCGGAAGACCTCTTTGCGACCTTGTGGGTAGACACCCAGCACGGGTGTCGGTCGACCGTCCGAGCCCGTCACGAGATCACCGACGCGCAGCCGCCCGATCGGACGGAAGCCCTCCGGGGTCATCACCGGCGTCTCGACCGGCTGCGCCCGACCGCGCATGTACGCCAGCGGCGCCACCTCGATCGTCCCGGCGGCCATCAGCCGCGGGATCGAGTCCGGGTCCATCATGTCGTGCAGCGCGTCGTACAGCGGACGCAGGTAGGGGTCGATCTTCTCGTAGAGCGTGCCGGGCAGGAACCCGAGCCGCTCCCCCGCCTCGACCGCCGGCCGCGTGAGGATGATCCGGGTGACCTGCTTGGACTGCAGCGCCTGCACGGCCTTGGCGACCGCGAGGTAGGTCTTGCCGGTCCCGGCCGGCCCGATCCCGAGCACGATCGTGTGCTGGTCGATCGCGTCCACGTACTTCTTCTGGTTGAGCGTCTTGGGCCGGATAGTCCGGCCGCGGTTGCTGAGGATGTTGAACGTGAGGACGTCGGCCGGCGCCGCGGCGAACCCGCTGGTGCGCAGCATCGTGATGCTCCGCTCGATCGCCTCGACGGTCAGCGGCTGCCCGGTGCGCAGCACGATCACGAGCTCGTCGACCAGCCGCTCCACCAGGGCCACCTCGCCGGCGTCGCCGGTGAGGGTGATCTCGTTGCCGCGCACGTGGATCGTGGTCGCCGCGAAGGCCTGCTCGACCACGCGCAGGAACTCGTCGCGGGCGCCCAGCAGCCCCACCATCGGCACGGCTGCGGGCACCACGATCTTGTGCTCGGTGGCGGCCGTCCCCGGGACGTCCGGCGTGGTCTGCGACATCGCACCCATGCTACGGGGCCGGGTCGGCACCGGGCGCCCCGAATACGCGCGCCGCCCGGGTGAACCCGTACGTGGCCCAGTGCATGCGCGCCACCGCTCCGGAGCCGTCCCGCACCACGCGCAGCAGCTCGCCGGCCTCGCGCCCGGACACGGTCCGCCACAGGTCGGAGCCCTCCGGCGCGAAGACGGCCGGGGGACGCGTCGGCGGCGCCCCGACCACGCGCGCCTCGAGGTGGCCGCCGTACCAGCCGAACACGAACTCGCTGCCTTCGGACCACCACCGCCCGAGCAGCTCGGCGGCGGCCGGGTCGACGTCCGGCCCTGGTCGCCAGGGTTCGGGCTCGGCCGGCTCGGCGGTCAGCACGGTGCCGACCAGACCCGCGGCGAGCGTGCCCGGCTGCGCACCCGACGTGGCATTGACCAGGGCGGCCGCGCCCACCGCGTCCTGGCGGCGCACCCACAGCGCGGCCAGGAAGCCGGGCATCGCGCCTTCGTGGCCGACCAGGACGCGGTCGCCGTCGCGCAGCAGCATCAGGCCCAGCCCCCAGCCGAGGGTCCAGGCGTCCACGTCCCACATCACGTGCGGGTGGCACATCTCCTCGACGGTGTCCGCGGACAGGACGTCGGCCACCGGGTCCGCCCAGAAGGCGCCCCACCGGCCCAGGTCGGCGGCGGTCGACCACAGCTGCGCCGCCGGCGCGAGCCCACGGGTGGGCAGGTCGGGCTCGCGGAGCAGGCGGTCGGCGTACGGGTCGGTCAGGTAGCCGGTCGCGCGCGGCGCGGTCGGCACCGTCGACGTCCGGGTCATGCCCAGCGGACCCAGCAGGCGCGCCTGCAGCGACTCCTCCCAAGGCCGGCCGTCCAGGCGCGCCACCACCTCGCCGAGCACGGCGTAGGCCAGGTTGGAGTAGTGCCAGCGCCGGTGCGGCACGGAGACGGACTCGGCCTCCTCCAGCCCGGCCACCAGGTCGGCCGGGTCGGGCGGCTGCATCGTCCACCACACGTCGCCGACCGGTTCGCGCTGCAGCCCGGACAGGTGGGTCAGCAGCTGGCGCACGGTCACCTCGCCGTGCCGCGTGCCGGGCAGGTGCAGGCCGAGCGGGTCGTCCAGCCGCAGCCGCCCCTCGTCCCGCAGCACCATCACCAGGGTCGCCGTGAAGGTCTTGGTGATCGAGCCGATGCGGTACTGGACGTCGGGGCCGGCGGCCAGGTCGGCGTCGGCAAGCCCGACCGCGTGCGTGAAGACCGGCTCCCCATGGCGTACCACCGACCCGACCACGGACGCCGCGCGCCATTCGTGCTGTGCCTGCGCCACGCTGCGGCGCAGCTCGGTGACGGTGGTCCCCAGCAGGGGCGCGCTCACCCCGGCGGCCAGGTCATGGGCCGTCCGCCCAGGACGTGCGCGTGCACGTGCGGCACCGTCTGCCCGCCCTGCGCACCGGTGTTCACCACGATCCGGTACCCGGACTCGGCCACGCCGACGACGACGGCCACCGCCGCGGCCTCGGCGAGCAGGACCCCGGCCAGGTCGGGATCGGCGGCAGCCAGCGACGCCGCGTCCGGGTAGTGGTCCCGGGTCACGACCAGTACGTGCGTGGGGGCCTGCGGGTCGACGTCACGGAACGCGACGGTGCCGGCGGACTCCCGGACGACGTCCGCCGGGATCTCGCCGGCCACGATCCGGCAGAACAGGCAGCCGTCCACCGTCCGGCTCGTCCCGGTGCGCCCTCCCGGGCCGGAGCTGTCCATACGGGCAGAGTATCGACCGGGCGCCGTCAACCGGCCGGGCCCGGCCGGCGTCGTACGGGTATGCAGACCGGCGCAGCACGGACCCGGAGCCCGCGCCGGGCCACCGGGTGGGATGTGGGCTGGGAGGCCGGCATGGACGCTGCGGACGCATCCGACCGCGGCTCGCCGGCCCGCGTGCCGTCCGACGACGCACGGACCTGGGACGCAGACACCGCCGTGACCGTCCTGCACGCCGGGCACTACCGCTCGCTGGTGCGCACAGCCACGCTGCTGCTGCGCCGCCAGGACCTCGCCGAGGAAGTCGTCCAGGACGCGTTCGTCGGGCTGCACCGGCGCTGGGGACGGCTGCGCGACCCCGAGCGCGCGGTCGCATACCTGCGCCAGTCCACGGTGAACGGGGCACGTTCGGCGGCCCGGCGGGCGGCGACCGCCACCCGGAACCAGCCGATCCTCGCCGCGGACGTCCGGCCGGTCCCCGACCTCTCCGGCGCCGTGGCCGAGCGCGCGGACGTGCTCGCAGCCATGGCCGGGCTGCCCGACCGGCAGCGCGAGGTGCTCGTGCTGCGCTACTACGCGGACCTGTCCGAGGCCGCGATCGCCGACGCCCTGGGGATCAGCCCAGGGACCGTCAAGGCCCACGCTTCGCGCGGCCTGGCCGCGCTCCGTCCGACGCTGGAGCAGGTGCGATGAACACGGGACGTACGAACGGCGGACCGGACCCGGACGACGTGGCCGGCGAGCAGCTGCGCGAGGTGCTGCACCAGGCAGCCGGCTCGGTGGACCCGGCGGACGGGTCGCTCGGCCGGGTGCTGACGCGAGCGCACCAGCGGTCGGTGTGGTCGTGGGGCGGCCCGGTGCTGGCCGCCGCGGCCGCGGTGCTCGTCGTCGTCGGTGCCGGGGTCTACGCGGGCACCCGCGGGCACGACAACACGCCACCGGCCGGCCAGTCCCCGAGCGGCTCGTCGCTCCCGTCCGGACCGTCCGCGTCCACGACTGAGTCGCCCTCGGTCAGCCACTCGCCCACGCCGACCGGGACCGGACCGCTGGTCGCGCTGCCGGTCTACTACGGCGGCCTGGACAGCGGGCAGGCCCGGCTGTACCGCGAGTTCCACCCGACCCGGACCACGGCCCCTGCCCGCGACGCCGTGGTGCAGTCCCTCGAGGTGCCGCCCACCGACCCCGACTACCAGTCGCTGTGGCCGGCGGGCACGAAGCTGGTCGGGTACGCCAAGTCGGGGACCCTCGCCGACGTCACGCTGTCGAACCCGCCGCAGACCTTTCCGACCGCGGCCTTCCAGCAGATCGTCTACACGGTCACGGCCGCCGACCCGTCGGTGCGCTCGGTCCGGATCTCGTACGGCTCGATCACGCAGAACCCGATGACGCGCGGTCCCGCCCTCGGCACGCTCGCCCCGGTGTGGCTGCTGGCACCGGCGCAGGGCGCGACGGTCTCCTCGCCGGTCACCCTGTCCGGCCAGGCCGGGGTCTTCGAGGCGACGGTCAACTGGGAGGTGGACAGGGCCAACGGAACGCCGGTCACCTCCGGCTCGGCGATGACCCCGCAAGCGTTCCTCATGGGTCCCTGGTCGACCACGGTCACCCTGCCGCCCGGCCAGTACGTCGCCAAGGCGTTCGAGATCTCCGCCAAGGACGGCCTGTGGACGTGGGTCGACAGCAAGGCGTTCACCGTCCGCTGACGGTTCAGGCCGCGCCGGCGAGCCGCTCGTGGACGAGGGGGCGGTCCACGCCGAGACGGTCGAGCAGCTGGGCCGCCGGGTCCGGCGGTGCGGACTCGAGCAGCGCCAGCAGCAGGTGCTGCGGCTCGAGCCGGCCCACCCGACGCGCGCTCGCGATGCGCAACGTACGGCCGAGCGTCTCCCGCGCCGCGGCCGTGAAGGGCCGCCGGGACGGCAGCCGTGTGGGCTGCGGCGCGGGCGGCACCCCGGCGACGTCGACATCCACACCGACCGACGCCAGCGCCTCGGCGTCCATGGCGTCCAGCGCGGCACGTGCGGCGACGATGTCGGTGCCGAGCGCGCCGGCGGCGACACCGGCCGGGTCGTCCAGCAGCCCGAGCAGCAGGTGCTCGGTCCCGACCCTGCGGTCGCCGCGGCGGGCCGCCTCGGCGACCGCGTCGGTCACGGCCGTGCGGGTGCTGCGGGCGAAACGTTCGAACATGAGGGCTCACCTCTCGTTGGCATGGCCGTGCTTCTTGTGGACGGCCTGTCGGGACACGCCCAGCGCGTCGCCGATCTGCTCCCAGGACCAGCCCTTCGCCCGTGCCGCCGCGACCTGCGCAGCCTCGACCTGCTCGGCGAGACGCTGCAGGGCCACGACGGCGCGCAGGCCGACCGAGGGGTCGTCAGACCCGATGGCGGAGGACAGATCCGAGTCGCTCATGGCGTCAATGTAGGTTGACGCCCCTCCTCGTGTCAACTTTTGTTGACAGCCGGCGGTTCCGGGTGCCGGTCAGCTCCACCGCTGCGACCCGGCCAGCACGACCGCCGCCGCCACGGTTCCGGCCGTGGACGTACGGAGCACGGTCGGGCCGAGGCGAGCGGTCGCGGCGCCAGCAGCGATGAAGGCCGCCAGCTCGTCGTCGGCCACGCCGCCCTCGGGCCCGACCACGAGGACCACCTCACCGGCCGGCGGGACCGTCAGCGAAGGCAGCGGCGTCGCGGCGCCCTCGTGCAGCACGACGGCGAGGGCCGCCCCCGCCACCACGTCCGCGGCCTCGGCCGTCCCGGCCAGGGCGTCCACCGTCGGCCACCACGTACGCCTGGACTGCTTGGCCGCCTCCCGGGCCGTGGACCGCCACCGGTCCAGCGCCTTGGCGCCACGCTCGTCGCGCCACCGGGTCACGCAGCGCGACGCGGCCCAGGGGACGATCCGGTCGACGCCGACCTCGGTGAGGGTCTCGACCGCGAGCTCGCCGCGGTCACCCTTGGGCAGCGCCTGCACCACCGTGACGAGCAGGTGCGGCCGGGCCTGCTCCCGGACGTCGACGACGTCGAGGACGAGACGGTCCCGGCCCGCGGTCACGACGGCAGCGGTGACCGCGAGCCCGGCGCCATCGGTGAGGATCAGCGTCTCGCCCGGCCCGATCCGCCGGACCGCCGCCGCGTGCCGGCCCTCGGCGCCGTCCAGGACGACGCGACGCCCGGCGAGCAGGGCCGTCCGCTCGGCGAAGAAGACCGGCGCGCTCACCAGGCTCGGCCGCCCCGGTCAGCGGCCGTTGAACGCGTCGCGCAGCCGGGAGAACAGGCTCTGCTGGCCCGGGGCGAACTGGCCGACCGGCCGCTCCTCGCCGCGCAGGGCTGCAAGCTGCCGCAGCAGCTCCTCCTGCTCCTCGTCCAGCTTCGTCGGCGTCTCGACCTCGACGTGCACGTAGAGGTCGCCGCGGCCGCCGGCCCGCAGGTGCCCGACCCCCTTGCCCCGCAACGGGATCTCCTGCCCGGACTGCGTGCCCGGCCGGATGTCCACCGTCTCCACGCCGTCGAGGGTCTCGAGCTCCACGACTGAGCCCAGCGCCGCGGCGGTCATCGGGACCGGCACCGTTGCGTGCAGGTCGTCGCCGCGCCGGACGAACAGCGGGTGCGGCTTCTCGAGCACCTCGACGTACAGGTCGCCGGGCGGCCCCCCGCCGGGACCGACCTCCCCCTCGCCGGTGAGCTGGATCCTCGTCCCGGTGTCGACGCCGGCCGGGATGCGGATGTCCAACGACCTGCGGGTGCGGACCCGCCCGTCGCCGGAGCACTCCGGGCACGGGTCCTTGATCACCGTGCCGAAGCCGCCGCACTGCGGGCACGGCCGCGACGTCATCACCTGGCCGAGGAACGAGCGCTGCACGTGCTGGATGTCGCCGCGCCCGTGGCACATCTCGCAGGTGGTCGGCGCGGTGCCGGGTGCCGTGCCGCCGCCCGAGCAGCTCGGGCACACGACCGCGGTGTCCACCTGCAGGTCCCTGGTCGAGCCGAACGCCGCCTCGGCCAGCTCGATCTCGATCCGGATGAGCGCATCCTGGCCGCGCCGCCGCCGTTGCCGCGGACCGCGCGTGGCCGCACCGCCGAAGAAGGCGTCCATGATGTCGCCGAACCCGAACCCGGGGGCCCCCGAACCGAAGCCGCCGTTGCCGAACGGGTCGACACCCAGGTCGTACCGTTCGCGCTTGGCCGGGTCCGAGAGCACCTCGTACGCGGCGGTGACTTCCTTGAAGCGCTCCTGCGTCGCCGGGTCCGGGTTCACGTCGGGGTGCAGCTCGCGGGCCAGCCGGCGGTACGCGCGCTTGATCTCGTCCTGGCTCGCGTCGCGGCCCACGCCGAGCATGTCGTACAGGTCGGTGGCCACTACGACTCCGTCACGATCCGGCCCACGTAGCGGGCCACCGCCCGCACCGCCCTGATCGTGCCCGGGTAGTCCATGCGGGTGGGGCCGACGACGCCCAGCCGGGCCACCGCCTCCTCCTCGCCGTATCCGACGGTGACCACCGACGTGCCGCTCAGGCCCTCGAACGAGTTCTCGTGTCCGATGCGCACGCTGACCTGGTCGGGCCCGCTCGCCTCACCGAGCAGCCGCATCAGCACGACCTGCTCCTCGAGCGCCTCCAGCACGGGCTGCACGGTCTCCGGGAAGTCCTGGCCGAACCGGGTGAGGTTCGCCGTCCCGCCCAGCAGCACGCGCTCCTCGCTCTCCTCCACCAGCGTCTCGACCAGGGTCGCCACGACTGCGGCCACGGTCGGCCGGTCGGCCGGGGCGAACGCATCCGGCAGGGCGTCGACGACGTCCGCGACCTCGGTCAGCCGGCGGCCGACCGCGAGCGCGTTCACCCGGGCCCGCAGGTCCGCCAGCAGGGCGTCGTCGACCGGGCCGGGGCAGTCCACGACGCGCTGCTCGACGCGGCCGGTGTTGGTGATCACCACGAGCATGATCCGGCCCGGGGGCATCGCGATGACCTCGACGTGACGCAGCGTCGACCGGCTCAGGCTCGGGTACTGCACGACGGCCACCTGCCGGGTCACCTGCGCGAGCAGCCGCACGGTGCGCGACACGATGTCGTCCAGGTCGACCGCGCCCTCGAGGAATGTCGCGATCGCGCGCCGCTCGGCCGCCGACAGCGGTTTGACCGCCGCCAGGCGGTCGACGAAGAGGCGGTAGCCCTTGTCGGTCGGGATGCGGCCGGCGCTGGTGTGCGGCTGGGCGATCAGCCCCTCTTCCTCCAGCGCGGCCATGTCGTTGCGGATGGTCGCCGGGGAGACCCCCAGGTGGTGCCGCTCGACGAGGGCCCGCGAGCCCACCGGCTCCTGGGTGGCGACGTAGTCCTCGACGATGGCGCGCAGCACGGCCAACCTGCGGTCGTCGCTCATCGCCACCTCCAGCCGCGAGCGCCTGCTGGCACTCGCCAGCCCTGAGTGCCAAGTGTACGGTGCGCGCCGATGATGGGCCCATGACCGGCCGCACCGGTGCCGCGCCCGGCACCGTTCCCTTCGCCGTCACCGGCGCCACCGGCCAGATCGGTTCCCGGGTGGCGGACCGGCTGGCCACCGCCGGGGTGCGGCAGCGACTCGTGGTGCGGGACGCGTCCAGGGCGCCGGCCCTGCCCGGGGGCGACGTGGCGGTGGCGCAGTACCGGGACGGGGCGGCCATGCGCGCCACGCTCACCGGCGTCCACACCCTCCTGCTGGTGTCGGCCGCCGAGTCGGCCGACCGGGTCCACGAGCACCTGACCGCCGTGGAGGCGGCCCGGCTGGCCGGCGTTCGGCGGGTCGTCTACACCTCCTTCCTCGGTGCCGGACCGGAGTCCACGTTCACGCTGGCCCGGCACCACTGGGCGACCGAGGAGGCGCTGCGGGCCAGCGGGATGGCGTACACCTTCCTGCGCGACTCGATGTACGCCGACTCCATCCCGGTCATGGCGGCGGCGCAGGACCGGACCATCCGCGGCCCGGCGGGCCACGGTCGCGTGGGTGCGGTGGCGCGCGACGACGTCGCCGATGTCGCGGCGGCGGTGCTGCTCGCCGACGGGGCGCACGACGGCCGGACGTACGACGTCACCGGGCCCGCGGCGATCTCGATGCAGGACGTGGCCGACCTGCTGACCGAGCTGACCGGCCGGCCGGTTCGGTACGTCGCCGAGACGCTCGAGGAGGCCTACCGGTCGCGCGAGACGTACGGCGCCCCCGACTGGGAGGTCGAGGGATGGGTGACCTCGTACGCGGCCATCGCCACCGGCGAGATCGCTGTCGTCAGCGACACCGTGCCGCTGGTGGCCGGGCACCCGGCGACCTCGGCGCGGGACCTGCTCACCAGGCACCCGGAGCTGTACGCCCACCTCGCGTGACTCGTGGGCAGCAGGTTCCGGCGAGCCACGAACAGGGCCGGTGCCCGTCCCCGGTAGCGTGCTGGGACCACGTTCGGTCGGCCTGGAGGTGCCATGAGCGAGCCGGCACCCGTTCCGGTCCCGGAGTACTGGCAGCAGCCGCGACCCCCTCGGTGGCTGCCCCGCGCGGCGCTGGTCGTCGCCGTCATCCTGGTCGGCGTCCAGGTCAGCTGGGGCATCCTGACCCAGCTCAAAGACCTGTTCGTGATCCTGCTGGCCGCGCTGTTCGTGGCCTTCGCCATCGAGCCGGGCGTCGACTTCCTGGCCCGGCGCGGGATCCGCCGTGGCGCCGGCACCGGGCTGATCTACCTGTCGATCGTGCTCGCCTTCGCCGCGATGGGTTACCTCATGGGTGGCCTCATCGTCGACCAGGTGGCGCAGCTGGCGCGGTCCCTGCCCGACACGATCAGCTCGCTCGCGACCTTCCTGCACGACAAGCTGCACCTGAACCTGCAGGACGAGCTCAACAAGCTCAAGGACAACGTGGGCACGGTCGGCGGCGTCGTCGCCTCCAACGCGCTCGGCATCGGAGCGACGATCGTCAGCTCGATCTTCGGCCTGCTGACCGTGGCGCTGTTCGCGTTCTACTTCGCCGCGGAGGGCCCGCAGTTCCGCCGTGGCGTGTGCTCGGTGCTCCCGCCCAAGCGCCAGCACCTCGTGCTGCAGGTCTGGGAGCTGGCCATCGCCAAGACCGCCGGCTACCTGTACTCGCGGCTGCTGCTGGCGGGTGTGTCGGCGGTCGCGCACGGCGTGTTCTTCGCCGCGATCGGCCTCCCGTACGCCGCGACCATGGGCCTGCTCGTGGGCCTCGTCGGTCAGTTCATCCCCACCGTCGGCACCTACATCGGGGCCGCGCTACCGGCTCTCGTCGCGCTGAGCCAGAGCCCGACCAAAGCCTTGCTGGTCATCATCTTCGCGGTGCTCTACCAGCAGGTGGAGAACTACGTGCTGACCCCGCCGTTGTCGGCCCGGACCATGCAGCTGCACCCCGCGGTCGCGTTCGGCGCGGTGCTCGTCGGCGTGACGCTACTCGGCCCGATCGGGGCCCTGCTGGCGCTGCCGATCACCGCGACCGTGCAGGCGGTCGTGAGCAGCTACGTGCAGCGGCACGAGCTGGTCGAGTCCGAGCTGCTGAAAGAACCGATGTCGCAGAAGCAGCAGGCCAGGGCCGATGCCGAGGAGGAGGCCGAGGCAGAGGCCGAGGTCGACGGCGAGGGTGACGACGAGGTCGACCCCCCGCACGGCGGGTCCGGCGACGGCGGGGCCGGCGACCAGCCCTCGTCGGCACCGGCCTGAGATGCAGAGCCGGGACTACGGGCCCGACGTCCTCGCCACGTCCAGGCGGAAGCCGGGGCCCGCACCGCAGGCCGTCGCCGAGATCGACCTCGTCGTCGAGTGCGCGTCGAGCGGGTTCTGCGGCGCGGTCGTCCGGGTCGGCAAGGATCACGTCGAGCTGGAGGACCGGCACGGCACGCGCCGCTCGTTCGCGCTGGCGCCGTCGGCCTTCCTGCTGGAAGGACGTCCGGTCACCCTCGTCCGACCCTCGCCGTCGGCGGCCGGTCCCGTGCCCAGCCGGTCGGCGTCGGGGTCGGTCGCCGTCGTCGGGGCGCGCGCCCAGGTGGCCCGGGCGAGCCGCCTGTACGTCGAGGGCCGGCACGACGCCGAGCTCGTCGAGAAGGTGTGGGGCCACGACCTGCGGGTCGCCGGCGTCGTCGTCGAGCAGCTGGACGGCGTCGACCTGCTCGCCGACGCGGTGGCTGCGTTCGGCCCCGGCCGACGGCGGCGCCTCGGCGTCCTCCTGGACCATCTCGTGCCGGGCAGCAAGGAGTCCCGGCTGGCCGCGCAGGTAGCCGGCCCGCACGTGCTCGTCGTCGGGCACCCGTACGTGGACGTCTGGCAGGCGGTCCGACCCGCTTCGCTCGGTCTCGCGGCCTGGCCGGAGGTGCCGCGCGGCCGGCCGTGGAAGGAAGGTGTCTGTGCGGCGCTCGGATGGCCGCACACCGACCAGGCCGAGCTCGCCGCGGCGTGGCAGCGGATCCTGGCCGGCGTGCGCACCTTCGCCGACCTGGAACCCGCGCTGCTCGGACGAGTCGAAGAGCTGATCGACTTCGTCACCGGCGGCGACGCCTGAGCCCGTCCGCGGTCCGGTCGGTCAGGCGATGAGCTGGCGGACCACCGCGTCCGCGAGCAGCCGGCCGCGCAGTGTCAGCCGCAACCGACCGTCGTGCAGGGCCGCGGTGTCGAGGAGACCGTCCGCGGCCAGCTGCGCAGTCTGCGTCGGCTGCGCCGACTGCACCGACTCAGCCCGGCCGTCGGGATCGGCGGGGAGTCCCTCGGCGAGCCGGAGTCGCAGCATCGTCCGCTCGACGGCGCGGTCCTGGCTGCCGAGCAGTTCGCGAGCCAGCGCGGGCGACTCACCCGCCACGATCCGCTCGGCGTACGCGGCCGGGTGCTTCACGTTCCACCAGCGGACCCCGCCGACGTGGCTGTGCGCCCCCGGGCCGGCGCCCCACCAGTCGTCGCTGCGCCAGTAGCCCAGGTTGTGCCGGCACCGCGCGGCGTCGTCCCTGGACCAGTTGCTGACCTCGTACCAGCCGAAGCCCGCGGACCCGAGGGCCTCGTCGGCCTGGACGTATCGCTCGGCCAGCACGTCGTCGTCGGGTGCTTCGACTTCGCCGCGGCGTACCTGCGCCGCCAGGCGGGTGCCGTCCTCGACCACCAGCGCGTACGCCGAGACGTGGTCGGGTGCCAGGGTGACAGCGGTGTCCAGCGACGTCTGCCAGTCCGCGGCGCTCTCGCCAGCGGTGCCGTAGATCAGGTCGAGGCTCAGCTGCTCGAAGCCGGCGGCGCGGGCTTCGGCCACCGCCTCTGCCACGCGTCCGGGACGGTGCGTGCGGTCCAGCGTCGCGAGGACGTGCGGCACGGCCGACTGCATGCCCAGGCTGACGCGGTTGAAGCCGGCGACGCGCAGCGCGTCCAGCGAGGCCCCCGTCACCGAGTCCGGGTTCGCCTCCGTCGTGACCTCGGCGCCGGGCGTGAGCCCGAACTCGACCTCGATCGTCCGCAGCACTCGGGCCAGGTCGGCCGGCGGGAGCAGGGTCGGCGTGCCGCCGCCGAAGAACACCGTCGCCACCGGCCGGTCCACCTCACCCAGGACCCTGCGCGCCAGGCGCAGCTCGGCGACGACCTGCTCGGCGTAGGTGGCACGGCTGACACCCGGTCCGAGCTCGGTCGCTGTGTACGTGTTGAAGTCGCAGTAACCGCACCGGGTCGTGCAGAACGGCACGTGGACATAGATCCCGAACGGGCGGGCAGCCGACGCGTTGGCGGCGAACTCCGCCGTCGCCTCGTCCGGAAGCGAGCCGTCGGCAGGAGCCGGCAGACCGTCGGGCAGTGCTGAGGGCACATCGACAGTCTCCCAGCCTCTCCACCGGCTCAGGCCGCCGGACCCACGGGCTCCACACCACGGTGGTTCGGGGGGGTTGGGGTGGTGGGTGCCAGATGGACATTCAGACCACCCACGCGCGGTCCAGTAGCGCCTCGATCGCGCCCAGCCACGCGAAGAGCGAGTCGCCACCCGAAGGTGACGACTCGACCTGCAACACGGTGACCGACATGCCACGAACCTACGTCAGCGCACCGACACGAAACCCTTTGTCCACAACGGCTTCCGTGTCCACCTCACGACATGTCCGACAACGGACACAACCCTCGCCGACGCGGCTACAGCGGCGTCGACTCGTCGGGGGCGAAGGCGGGGCCGTGACCCGGGACCACGAGCGCCGGGTCCATCGCCAGCACCCGTTCGCGCGAGGCGCGCAGCACGGCAGCGTCCGGTGCGTACGGGTCGTCGCGTGGACCCTGCGCGGTCCACCACAGGTGCGTGCACGCGACAAGGCCGGCCTCGGTCTGCACCGCCGTCGTGATGTCCTGCGGCGTGTGACCGGGTGTCTCCAGCAGCCACACCGAGTCGGACAGGTGGAAGCCCTCGGCCTCGCGGGAGTCCCACACGTCGTCGCGGTAGATGGCCCAGTGGTCGTGGAAGCGCGCGGCCGGGAACAGCGCTGCATTCAGCGTGTGGTCGGGGTGGTGGTGGCTGAACACCACGTCCGTGACCGACTCGGGCTCGACGCCCAACGCCGCCAGGGGCCCGAGGATCACTGACCGCGACGCGACCATCCCGGGGTCGACCACGACGACCGTGGCGCCGTCGCGTACGAGCACCACCGAGGACGCGACGCGGTCAGCCGCGTATCCATCCGCGAGGACGTCCAGCCGGGCGGTCACGGCTTCGCGCCGTACATGGACTCGATGAGCCCGGAGAACTTCGCCTCGACGACGGCCCGCTTGACCTTGAGCGAGGGCGTGAGCTCCCCCTCGTCGACGGACAGGTCGCGGTCGAGGATCCGGAACTGCTTGATGGACTCCCACCGGTTGAGCCGACCGTTGAGCTCGTCCACGCACTGCTGGACGTACGCGAGCGTCTGCGGGTCCTTGGTCAGCGCGGCGAAGTCCCCTTCGATGCCTTTGTGCTTGGCCCACTGCGTGGCTCCGTCGACGTCGAGCGTGACGAGCGCCGCCGCGAAGTTGCGTGCGGTCACGATCATCTGGCTGGCGATCGGGCAGATCGCCTTGAACTCCGACTCGATGTGCTGCGGGGCGATGTACTTCCCGCCGGACGTCTTCAGCAGGTCCTTCTTGCGGTCGGTGATCCGCACCCGGCCCTCGGCGTCGAGCTCGCCGACGTCGCCGGTGGCGAACCAGCCGTCGCCGGGCAGCACCTCGGCGGTCTGCTCGGCCAGGTTGTGGTAGCCGCGCATGACGCCGCCGCCGCGCACCATGATCTCGCCGTCGTCGGCGATGCGGATCTCGGTGCCGGGGAACGGCTGCCCGACGGTGCCGAACCCGACCCTGCCCGGCAGGTTGAGCGTGGTGGCGGCGCTGGTCTCGGTGAGCCCGTACCCCTCGAGGATCGCCAGC
The DNA here is from genome assembly GCA_963849365.1 of uncultured Actinomycetota bacterium. Classification (GTDB taxonomy): domain Bacteria; phylum Actinomycetota; class Actinomycetes; order Prado026; family Prado026; genus CAVQCJ01. Next base: position 54,419 of record CAWKHA010000003.1, on the reverse strand, counting down.
CCGGCAGCGTCGAACCACCGTGCGACATCGGGAGACAGGGCTGCGCTGCCCGATGCCAAGTACCTGATGCGGCCGCCCATCCGTTCCTTGATCCTGCTGAACACGAGCCGGTCGGCGACGGAGTACTGAGCCTTGAGCAGCACACCGGGCTCGCGGCCGACGGCGTGTGCCTCGGCCACCCTGCCGCCGACGGCGAACGCCCAGTTGAAGATCTTGAGCTTGGCGCCACCCTCCTCCTCGGCCATGGCGACGACCCGGCCGTAGACCTTCTCGAAGATGCGCGGCACGCCGGCCATGAACGTCGGCCGGACCGCGGCGAGGTTCTCCACGATCTTGTCAACCCGGCCGTCGACGGCGGACGCGAACCCGACCTGGCACTGGACGGCGAGCAGCATCTTCCCGAACGAGTGCGCGAGCGGCAGCCACAAGTACTGGACGTCGTCCGGACGCAGGATCTCGACCGAGTCGACCGCCACGCCCTCGTACAGCCAGTTGGCATGCGTGAGCTGGACACCCTTGGGCCGGCCGGTCGTTCCCGAGGTGTAGATGAGTGTCGCGATGTGCTCGGGCCTCGATGCGGCGACCGAGTCGGCGACGGCGGAGGCGTTCTCGCCCAGGTACTGCCGCCCGAGATCCTCGAGCGCGCCCAGCGTCATCACCCAGTCGCCGTCGCCGTCGGACAGCGGGCCGTCGACGACGATCACTTTCTCGACCGCCTTGATCTGGTCACGACGCTCGCGCAGCTTGGCCAGCTGGGTCTCGTCCTCGGCGACGACGAAGCGCGAGCCCGAGTCGGAGACGATGAATGCGACCTCCTCGTCGAGGGTGGTCGGGTACACCGTGGTCACCGCGCCGCCGGCGCACATCACGGCGAAGTCGGCGAGGATCCACTCGACCCGGGTCGAGCAGGCGATGGCGACGCGGTCCTCGGTCTGCAGGCCGAGCGCGAGCAGCCCGGCCGCCAGGCGGGTCACGCGCTCGCCGGTCTCGCCCCAGCTCAGCTGGGCCCAGCCGGGGCCGGAGGGGTACCGGAAGGCCTCGGCGTTCGGCGTGGCAGCCACCCGGTCCAGCAGGAGCCGGCCGAACGAGGTGGCGGCCGGGGTCACGCCGGCCGATGTGGTGCCCGACGAGCTGACGGTCATGGCAGCCTCCCGGTTCGCATGCGGCCTCCCCGCAATGGTGCCAGGCAGCCTAAGCAGCCCGGCCCCCGAAAGCGACGTCAGGCGCTGCGCCGCACCTGGTCGGCGACAGCCTCCACGAGCGGCGGGTGCAGGTCTTCGCCCTCGGCCAGCAGCCGCCGGAGCCTGGCCGGGTCGGCGAAGCGCAGCTGAAACACTTCGCCCAGCGTGACGCCGTGCGCGGGCCGGTCGAGGACCTCGACCGCGGACCCGGCCGCGACCGGGCCCTCGGTCAGCACCCGCAGGTAGGCCCCCGGCGCGCCGTGCTCGGTGAAGCGGCGAACCCAGTGCGGCTCCCCCATCCACGCCTGGAAGGTGACGCACGGCATCCGCGGGGCAGTCACCTGCAGCAGCACCGGTTCGGAGCCGTCCGCACTCGTCACGGACCAGGTCTCGCCGACGACGGCGCCGGTCACGTCCAGACCCGAGGTCGTGAGGTTCTCGCCGAAAGCTCCCGGCGCCAGGTCGCGCGCCAGCTCGCCCGCCCAGACCGCCAGGTCCTCGGCGGCGTACGCGTACACGGCCTGGTCCCGGCCTCCGTGGTACTTGCGGTCCAGCACGGTGTCCCCGACCGGGCCGAGCCGCTGGATCAGGACGGGACCGTCGACGGGACGCTTGTCGATGGCCGTGCGGCCGACGTCGCCGAGCGGGTCGGGGATGATCGCGTGGACCACGTTGACCGAGACGATGCGCGGGTCGGGCATGGGTCGATCCTCTCGTACGCCCCGGTCACTTCGCCTGGGTCGACACCAGGTGGCCGAACACGATCATCCGGTGCGAGGAGTTCCACCGCGGGTTGCAGGTGGTCAGCGTGATCAACGCGCGCGCCGGCGTCGCGTCCGGGTGCCCCGGCACCGGTTCGATCACCCAGACGTCCCTCGGCAGGACGATCGTCCGGTTCGGGTTGTTGTCCACGACGTACGTGTAGACGGCGGCCTCGGTCTCGACGATCACCTTGTCGCCGATGCGCAGGAGGTTCAGGTCAGCGAACGGCTGGCCGTGCGTCGCGCGATGGCCGGCGACGGCGAAGTTGCCGACCTGCCCGGGCAGGGCCGTCGGCTTGTAGTGGACGACGCCGTCGGCCAGCTCGGACAGTGCGATGTCCCGGCCCTTGGGCTGGATGACCGGTGAGGACCAGTTCTTGCCCAGCCGCGGGATGGTCATGATCGCGAACGGCTGGCCCGGGGTGACCTTCAGGGCCGCTGGGTCGACGCTCTGGCCGCCGGCGTTGTGCGGGCGCTCGGAGGCCCACTGCCCACGCAGGTCGCCGGACAGCCCCGCGGCCGCGGAGTCCGAGCGGACGTTGGTCCAGGCCAGCAGGTAGACGACGAAGAGCAGCACGACGACGCCGAGGGTGATGAGGAGCTCGCCGAGCAGGTGCGCACCCTGTCGCAGGCGCACCGCGGGACCCGGTCCGGTCGGCCCCGACCCGATCCCGGGAGCAGCACTCACCGTCGACACGGGGCTACCGGGCCGGCCTGGCCGCGGGGTCGACTTCGGTGGACAGGGCGGCGATGAAGGCCTCCTGGGGTACTTCGACCCGGCCGACCATCTTCATCCGCTTCTTGCCCTCCTTCTGCTTCTCGAGCAGCTTGCGCTTGCGCGTGATGTCGCCGCCGTAACACTTGGCCAGCACGTCCTTGCGCAGGGCGCGGATGTTCTCGCGGGCGATGACCCGCGAGCCGATCGCCGCCTGGATCGGCACCTCGAACTGCTGGCGCGGGATCAGCTTGCGCAGCTTGCCGGTCATCGCGACCCCGTAGGCGTACGCCTTGTCCTTGTGCACGATCGCGCTGAACGCGTCGACGGGCTCGCCCTGCAGCAGGATGTCGACCTTGACCAGGTCGGCCTCCTGCTCGCCGGTGGGCTCGTAGTCCAGCGACCCGTAGCCGCGCGTGCGCGACTTCAGCGCGTCGAAGAAGTCGAAGACGATCTCGGCCATCGGCAGGGTGTAGCGCAGCTCCACCCGGTCCTCGGAGAGGTAGTCCATCCCGAGGAGCACTCCGCGCCGGCCCTGGCAGAGCTCCATGATCGTGCCGACGTACTCGCTCGGCGACAGGACGGTCGCCCGGACCACCGGCTCGCGGACCGACGCCACCTTGCCGGTCGGGAACTCGCTCGGGTTCGTCACCTCCAGCTCGGTGCCGTCCTCCGTCGTGATGTGGTAGACGACGTTGGGCGCTGTCGAGATCAGGTCCAGGCCGGACTCGCGCTCGAGCCGCTCCCGCACGATCTCCAGGTGCAGCAGGCCGAGGAAGCCGCACCGGAAGCCGAAGCCCAGCGCCGCCGACGTCTCGGGCTCCCAGACCAGGGCGGCGTCGTTGAGCTGGAGCCGCTCCAGCGCGTCGCGCAGGTCGGGGTAGTCGTCGCCGTCGATCGGGTACAGCCCGGAGAACACCATGGGCACGGGGTCGCGGTACCCGCCCAGCGCCTGGCTGGCCGGGCGCGCCGCGGAGGTGACCGTGTCGCCGACGCGGGACTGCCGCACGTCCTTGACCCCGGTGATGAGGTAGCCCACCTCACCGACCCCCAGACCCTGGCTGACCACCGGCTCGGGCGAGATCACGCCCACCTCGAGCATCTCGTGGGTGGCCCTGGTCGACAGCATCAGGATGCGCTCGCGCGTGGTCAGCTCGCCGTCGATGACCCGGACGTAGGTGACGACGCCGCGGTAGGTGTCGTAGACCGAGTCGAAGATCATCGCCCGCGCCGGCGCGTCGGCGTCGCCCACCGGGTGCGGCACGGTGGCGACCACCTCCTCGAGCAGCTCGCGGACGCCCTCGCCGGTCTTGGCGCTGACCCGCAGGACGGCGGCCGCGTCGCTGCCGATGATGTGCGCGATCTCGGCGGCGTACTTGTCCGGCTGGGCGGCCGGGAGGTCGATCTTGTTGAGCACCGGGATGACGTGCAGGTCGTTCTCCAGCGCGAGGTACAGGTTCGCCAGCGTCTGGGCCTCGATCCCCTGCGCGGCGTCGACCAGCAGCACCGCCCCCTCGCAGGCCGCGAGCGAGCGGGACACCTCGTACGTGAAGTCGACGTGCCCCGGGGTGTCGATGAGGTTCAGCACGTACCGGCGGCCGTCGACCGCGGTGTACGGCAGGCGCACCGCCTGGCTCTTGATGGTGATGCCGCGCTCGCGCTCGATGTCCATGCGGTCCAGGTACTGCGCGCGCATCTGCCGCTCGTCGACGACGCCGGTCAGCTGCAGCATCCGGTCGGCCAGCGTCGACTTCCCGTGGTCGATGTGGGCGATGATGCAGAAGTTCCGGATCAGCTCGGGCGGCGTCCGGCCCGGCGCGAGCAGCGCTGGCTGTGCCGAAGAGGCTCCGGCGGCACCGGGGCGGGTCGGGGGCACGGCGGTCAGGACCTCACGTCTGCTGGCTGGCTGGGTCGTCGGGGCTCTCGGACTCCGAGCTCATGGTCCCATGCGGGTGCCCGGCCGGTGGACCAACCGCTCCGTACGATCGGGTGGTGCTGCGTCGGGTGGTCGACCTGCTGGGCCGGCTGCGCCCGATCGGCCCGACGAACAGGGCCAGGCATCCGGTGGGGACCGTCCCCGGCCTGACCCGGCCCCGTCACCCACCTCGCGACGGGGTGCCGCCCCCCTCGTCCGACGGCAGCGCCGACCTGCACGCGCACGACTACGACGGCCCGGTCGAGGTGTCGTACGCGCCGGCACCCGACGGCCGTCCGGACCCGGGCGAGGTCGTGTGGACCTGGGTGCCCTACGAGGAGGACGCGGCCGTGGGCAAGGACCGGCCCGTGGTCGTGCTCGGGCGCGCCCTCGCCGCACCGGGGCGGGAGCTGGCGGTGCTCATGCTGTCGACCCGGGAGCACCCGGGCGACCCCCGGTGGGTGCCGCTGGGGGCCGGGGGCTGGGACGCCGAGGGCCGGCCGAGCAGCGTGCGGATCGACCGGGTCCTGGCGGTGGCCCCGGCGGCCGTACGCCGGGAGGGCGCGGCCCTGGACCGGTCGCGGTTCGAACGGGTCGCGGCCGCGGTGCCGAGGGCCCGACCGGCGCCGTGACCGGCCCGGCGGTTTGGGCGCCGAACGACCCGCTGGTACCTTTGGCACCCGCGTGCGCCCGTTCACGCGCGTACGTGTGAGCCCCCACTCCAGACCGAGGCTGATTCTTCGTGGCGAACATCAAGTCCCAGATCAAGCGGAACCGGACCAACGAGCAGGCCCGGGTGCGCAACAAGGCGACCAAGTCGTCGCTCAAGACCGCGGTGAAGAAGTTCCGCACGGCCGCCGACGCCGGCGACGCCGACACCGCGACGGCGCTGCTCCAGGACGCCTCACGCGAGCTGGACAAGGCCGCGAGCAAGGGCGTCATCCACAAGAACCAAGCCGCGAACCGCAAGTCCGCCATGGCGAAGGCCCTCAACAGCAAGGCCTGAGCCGCCGGCACTCCACGAAGGCGCCGATCCCCCGTTCGAGCGGGCCGGCGCCTTTGTCATGCCGGCTGTGGGGTGTCGGCACGGGCCCGGCCGATCTGGACCACGACCTTCTCGAGGGCGTACGCCGGGTCGCCGGCACCGTAGGCGCCCTTGACCGTAGCGTCGGCGTCGGCCACCGCGGTGATCGCGTCCGCCAGGCCGTCGGCCGACCAGCCGCGCACCTGGCGGCGGACCACGTCCACCTTCCACGGCGGCATGCCCAGGTCGCGGGCCAGGTCGGCCGGGCGGGCCCCGCGGGGCGCCGAAGCCACTCGGCCGATCGACCGCAGGGCCTGCGCGAGCGCGCTGGTCACCAGCACCGGCGCGACCCCCGACCCGAGGGCGAGGCGCAGCTGCCCGAGAGCCTCGCTCGTCCTTCCGTCCACCGCGAGGTCGGCCACCTGGAAGCTGGTGACCTCGGCGCGGCCCTCGTAGTAGGTCGCCACCACCTCCGGGGTGATCGCCCCCTCCGTGTCCGCGACGAGCTGCGCGCACGCCGCGGCGAGCTCGCGCAGGTCGCTGCCGACCGCGTCGACGAGCGCCCGCGCCGCGTCGTCAGCGAGCCTGCGACCGGCGGCTCTGGCCTCGGCGCGGACGAAGTCCACCCGATCGCCGATCTTGCTGACCTTGGGGCAGGGGATCTCGCGGGCGTGCGTGTCCCGGCAGGCCTCGAGCACAGCCTTGGCCCGGTTCGACTGCCCGGAGTGGAGGATCACGAGCGCGACCTCGTCGACCGGGAAGCGGACCAGGTGCGCCACCGCAGCGGCCTGCTCGGCCACGAGCTCGTGGGCCCGGTCGATCACCAGCACGGTCGTCTCCCCGAAAAGGCTCGGGCTGGTCAGCTCGCGCAGCGCTCCGGTCTCGAGCTCGGGCCCCGCGAGACGGCGGACCTCGACGGCCGGATCCACCTCGCGGGCCCGAGCGACGAGCCGGGACACTGCGCGCTCGGCCAGGAACTCCTCGGGACCGACCACCAGCGTGACGCCGACCGGGGCCGGGACAGCGTCGGTCGCCGGCTCGGTCTCGCCGAAGGCGTCGTCGTCGGCCACGGCGCCGAGCATGCCATGCGGCCACGACCGCGGCTCCGGCGCCCGCAGCGGGTGGGTGCCGCGCGACGAGGCCGGGCCCGGACGGCGTGGTGACCACCGCGGTGTCCCCGTCCTGGTCGGTGCGGTCGACCTGCGCGCCCATGCTCCGGAGCAGCGCCAGCGTGCTCGGCGCCGGGTGCCCGTACGGGTTGCCGGCCCCCACCGAGACCAGCGCGAGCCGCGCGCCGGTCGCCCGCAGGAACCGTGGGTCCTGGTTGGCGGATCCGTGGTGCGGCACCTTGAGCAGGTCCGCTCGCAGGTCGCCCGGTCGGTCGGCCAGGATCGCCGCCTGGGCCTCGGGCTCGACGTCGCCGGTGAGCAGTATCACGACACCGTGCGTCTGCAGCCGCACGACGACGCTCGCGTTGTTCGGCTGGGACCCGGCGTGGATGATCCGCTGCGGCCACAGGACCTTCCAGCCCACGCCGGCGACCGAGCGCTCTTCGCCGGCGCCGGCCACCACGACCCGGACCCGCGCGTCGGACGCCCAGCCGCGGACCCGCCGAGCCTCGTCGGGTGGGTCGTCGAGCGGGCTCACCTCGATCTGTGCCACAGACCGTCCGCGCAGGACACCGGGCAGGCCTTCGACGTGGTCGGCATGGAAGTGCGTCAGCAGGACGAGCGGGACACGGCGGACGCCGAGGTCGCGCAGGCATCGGTCGATCGACGCCGGGTCGGGCCCGGCGTCGACGACGACCGCCGTGCCGTCGCCAACTGACACGGCCAGCCCGTCGCCCTGGCCGACGTCGCACGCGACGAGGAGCCATCCCGGCGGCGGCCACCCGCGGTTCACGACGGCCGGGATGCCGGTCGACGCGGCGACCGCGGCCACCGCGAGCAGTGCGATCGCCGGAGCGGGCCTGCGGGCGACGAGCGGCACGGCCAGCCTGGCCGCGACCAGCACGGCCACCATCACGGCGACCCCGGTAGCGCCGCTGGGCCAGCCGACGGATGCGAAGGGTGCACCGGCTGCGACGTGTGCGACCACGACCAGCCACCACGTCGGGATCGCGGCGATGTGGGCGAGCACCGTGGCCGCCCACGGCCACACCGGCCCGGCGACCGCGACCAGAGCAGCGAGGACGGTGGCGACCGGTACTGCGGGCTCGGCCAGGACGTTCGCCGGGACCGACACGAGCCCGACCTGCGGTGCGACCAGGACGAGCACCGGCGCGGTGGCGACCTGGGCCGCGAGTGCGATGGCCACGGCGTCGGCCAGCGGCCCCGGCCAGCGCCGGGCCAGCCGGGCTCGCCAGCCCGGCGCGAGGACGAGCAGCCCCGCGGTCGCCAGCACCGACAGGGCGAACCCGGCCGAACGGGCGAGGAACGGGTCCACCATCAGCAGCACGACGACCGCTGCGGCGAGCGTCGCCGGCCCGGCCCGGTCGCGGGCACCGCGGACGGTCGTCGCGAGCACGAGCAGGCCCATCAGGGTGGCCCGCACGACGCTGGGCTCCGGCCTGGCCAGCACCAGGAAGCCGCACAGCCCGACCGCACCGGCCGCGGGCACGGCGTACCCGCGCATCCCGAGCCAGCGGGCCGCCACCAGCACTGCGGCGAGGACGAACGCCACGTTCGAGCCGGACACGGCGACGAGGTGCGTCATCCCGGCCGTGGTGAAGTCCCGGGCCGTGGCTTCGGGCAGCCCCGAAGTGTCACCGTCGACGAGCCCCGGCAGCAGTCCGCGCTCGGCCGCCGGTAGCCCAGCGACGGACTGGCGCAGTCGCGCCCGCACCGCTCCGGCGAGCCGCTGCAGCGGCGGCGGGCGACCGACCAGCTCCGGCCGGCCCCTGACCGAGAGGATCGCGGCGACGTCGTCTCCGCCGGACGGATCGGCCGCTCGCAACCGCCCGGCGACCCGTACGGTCTGGCCCGGGAGCACGTCCTCCCACGCCGCGCCGGGCGCTATCAGCAGGACGGGCTCACGCGTGGACACCACCGTCCCGCGGCCCACCACGCGCAGGAGGTCCGCTCGCACGGCGTACTCGGTCGGAGCCCGGCTGTTGCCCACGACCCGCGACCGGAGCAGGACCGGGTCGGCCGTGACGACGGCCTCGGCCCGGACGCTCGCAGCTTGCGCCGCAAGCCGGACCACCGGGCCGCTGCCGATGACGGACATGTGGATCGCGGTCGCCACCGACGCCCCCGCGGCGCAGGCACAGACGGCCGCGGAGACCAGCATGGCCGAGCGCCGGGCCGCTGCGGTGACGCGAGACGGGCGGCGGCACCGCCGAGCCAGCGTCCCCAGTGCGACGCCGAGCGCGGCCAGGAGCGCGCCGATCCATAGCGTCCACTGCGGCGGGCGGGTCAGCGCCGACAGCGCGGCGGCCCACGCGGCGGCTGCCGGCAGGGCGAGCCGCAGGTCCGCCGCGGCAGGCGCGCCCGCCGGTCCGCTCGCACCGGTCGGATCGGACGGACCGCTCACACGCGCACCCGGGGTGCGATGTCGGCCAGCTTCTTGGACCCGATGCCACCAACCTCACCGAGCTCGTCGACGCTGGTGAAGCGCCCGTGCGCCGCCCGGTAGTCGACGATGCGTTGTGCCAGAACGGGACCGACCCCCGGCAGTGCGTCGAGCTGGTCGGCCGTCGCAGCGTTCAGGTCGACGACCGCGCCCGACCCCGACCGCGCACCCGCACCCGCCGGGTCACTGGCCTGAGCCGCACCCGGCACGCCGACGACGACCTGCTCCCCGTCGGCCAGCGGCCTGGCGAGGTTCACCGTCGTCAGGTCGACCCCGGGCAGTGCCCCACCCGCCGCGGCCAGCGCGTCGGCCACCCGCGCCCCGGCCGGGAGCCGGACGAGCCCGGGCCTCCGGACGCGTCCGGCCACGTCGACGACGATCCCAGCGGTCGGGACGGCGGTCGGGGAGGACTCCGCAGCACCACCGGACCCCTGTGAGCCCGGCACGGTCACGGTGGACGTGGCCGCCGCGACACCGGCGGTCCGGAGGACGGGAGCCGTCGGCGTCGACACCGCGGCCGACCGCCAGGCGAACCACCCGGCCAGCACGACCGCTGACGCCGCAACCGCGGCCAGGGCCGCTGCACCGCGACCGTCCAGCGCGAGCCTTCCCCCGCGCACCGCCGGGGGCAGCACGTCACGCAGGGTCGCCGCGCTCTCCTCCACCCAGGGCAGGTCGGACAGGCTGCCTTCGGCGGGGTCCGGTGCCCGCTCGACGCCGAACAGGCCGGCCAGGCGCGAACGCGAGCGTTCGGCGGTGACCCGGCGGCCGCGGGTCCGGACCAGAGGCATCCCCGCAGGCTGCACGGCCAGGGCGTCGGGCCGCCCCGTCGCCGGCCCGAACTGTGGACGACGCGGTCACGAACCTGGACCTGTGGACAGCCCCGAGGTCAGTCGTGCCGACCGAGCCTGCGCCGGTGCAGGAAGTTCGCGCGGTGCCGGAACACGACGATCGCAGCCAGCGCGCACGCCCAGACCAGCAACCGCCCGGACAGCGGGTCGTCGTGCTGCAGCCATCCGACCAAGGCGAGCACGGCCACCGACACGGCGGCCAGCACCGATCCGAGCGCGACCCAGCGGCTCAGCACGAAGGCGACCAGGAACACGCCGAGCCCGACCAGCCCCCACCAGGGAGCGGTGCCCAGGATCGCACCGAACGACGTGGCCACGCCCTTGCCTCCGTGCCCGCGCAGCCACGGAGACGTGCAGTGCCCGATGACCGCGGCGAGGCCGGCCACCATGCCGGTCGTCGGGTCGGCCAGCGAGGTGAAGACCAGGACAGGCACGAGTCCCTTGGCGACGTCGAGCAGCCCGACGAGTACACCGATCCGGCGTCCGAGCACCCGCCCCGCGTTGGTGGCGCCCGGGTTGCCGGAGCCCGCGTGCAGCAGGTCGACGCCGCGGGCGCGGGCGATCAGGGCCGCCGGCGACAGCGAACCGACCAGGTAGCCGACGACGGCCGCGCAGACGATCCACGGCCAGGAGACCGGCGGCGGCACGGGTCGGCCCCGGTCAGACCGGAGCGACCGCGACGGCCAGCATCCCCGGCCCGACGTGTGCGCCGACCACGGCCCCGACCTCGCTGACGAGCAGCTCACGCAGTCCCGGGACGCGGGCCCGCAACGCGGTCGCGAGCTGGTCCGCCCGGGCCGGGGACGCGAGGTGGTGCACGGCGACATCCACCTCGCCGGTGCCCGCCCGCTCGACCGCGACCTCCTCCAGCCGCGCGAGGGCGCGTGACGCGGTGCGCACCTTCTCCAGCGGTGCGATCCGGCCGTCGACGAGATGCAGCAACGGCTTCACGGCCAGGGCGGAGCCCAGCAGGGCCGCGGCCGGGCCGATCCGGCCGCCGCGGCGCAGGTACTCGAGGGTGTCGACGTAGAAGAAGACCGACGAGGCGGCGCAGCGCTTCTCGGCCGCCCGGACGACGTCGTCGAGCGAGGCACCGGCGGCAGCGGCCTCGGCGGCAGTGACGACCGCGAAGCCCATGGCCATCCCGAGCGTCCGCGAGTCCACGACCCGCACCGGTACCGGCGACTCCGCTGCCGCGAGCTGGGCCGAGGACAGCGTCCCGGACATCTCGCCGGACAGGTGCACCGACACCACCGCGTCGGCGCCCTCCTCGGCCGCGCGGGTGTACGCGTCCAGGAACCCCTGCGGGCTGGGCCGCGAGGTGGTCACCGGCCGCCAGTCGCGCAGGGCCTCGGCCACCGTGTCGGACGAGACGCCGACGCCCTCGTCGAAGCTCTCGCCGCCGATGACGACCTGCACCGGCACGATCCGGATGTGCTGCCGCTCGAGCAGCACGGCCGGCAGGTACGCGGTCGAGTCCGTCACCACCGCGACGCCGGTCACGACGGTCAGGCTAGCGGCCGGGCGACGCGACGGGACGCTCCGCCGGCTGGACCGGCTGGCGCAGGATCGTGCGGAGGCGCTCCGGCGCCGACGTGCGCGGGTCGGACAGGTAGATCTCGTGGTGCCGGCCGCGCGGCCGCGAACCGTGCTCGGCGATGGCCCGGTGCAGCACGACGATGCTGGCCTGCTCGGTGGCGTAAGGGCCGACGTGCATGATCTGAGCGCTCGGGCCTTCGGCCCACTTCTCGAAGCGCACCGCGTCCAGGGCCGGCAGACCTTTCTTGGCCTTCGCCTCGGCGATGGCCCGGTCGATCACCGCGCCGTCGATCGGCGCGAGCTGCGCGATCATCGCGCGCCATCGCCAGGACCCGGGGTCCGCGTCGGCCAGGAGTCCGGCACCGGAGGCGAACCGTTCCACGGCCTGCTGCGCCTCGGCGCCCACGACCCACCACAGCGCCTCGAGCGGCATCACCCGCGGCGCCGCCCCGGTCGCCTTCTTCACCGCGAAGTGCGCTCCGTAGCTCACCGAGTACAGCGCCTGGACGGCCTCGGCGAAGGCGTCGTCGCCCGGCCTACCGGTACCGTCCACCACGGCGAACCCGAGCTCGGGCACGTCGACGAACCCGACCGTCCCCCGGCGCACCTCGTAGAGAGCGTCGACAGCCGGGTCCCCGGTGCTCTTCGCCGCCATGAGTCGATCGTCGACGGCGCCGGGCCCGGACCGCCACGGACCAAAGACCCTGTGACGGTCGTCGGACCGGCTCAGGCAGGGACGATGTTGACCAGCTTCGGCGCGCGCACGATGACCGTCCGCACCGGCCGTCCGTCCAGCGCGCGCTGCACCGGTTCGGCCGCCAGCGCCAGCGCACGCAGCGCGTCCTCGCCGATGTCGGGCGCGACCTGCAACCGGTGCCGGACCTTGCCGGCGACCTGGACGACCGCCGTGACGGTGTCCTCGACCAGCAAGGCCGGGTCCACCGCAGGCCAGCCGGCCAGCGCGACCGACGGCTGGTGCCCCAGCCGCTCCCACATCTCCTCGGCGGTGTACGGGCCGAACAGCGAGAGCAGGACCGCGACCGCCTCGACCGCCTCGCGTACCGCCGGGTCGGCCGGACCGCAACCGGTGTCGACCGCCCGCCTGGTCGCGTTGACCAGCTCCATCATCCGGGCGACCGCGACGTTGAACCGGAACTTCTCGATGGCGCGGGCGGCGCCGTCGACGGCCTGGTGGGTGGCTTTGCGCAGCTCGACGTCACCGGTGGCCGGGTCGGCGCCGACGGGTGACAGCACCTCTCCGGACAGCCGCCAGCAGCGGTTCAGGAACTTCACCGACCCGGACGGCGAGACGTCGGCCCAGTCGATGTCGTCCTCGGGCGGGCCGGCGAACACCATGGTCAGCCGCACCGCGTCCACGCCGTGGTGGGCCAGCTCGTCGGACAGGCGGACCAGGTTCCCGCGCGACTTGCTCATGGCGGCGCCGTCCATGTGCACCATGCCCTGGTTCAGCAGCCGGCTGAACGGCTCGACGAAGTCGACCATGCCGAGGTCGTGCAGCACCTTCACGAAGAAACGGGCGTACAGCAGGTGCAGGATCGCGTGCGTGACACCGCCGACGTACTGGTCGACGGGCATCCAGCGGTGCACCTCGCCCGGGTCGAACGGCGCGCTGACCAGGTGCGGGGACAGGTAGCGCAGGTAGTACCAGGACGAGTCGACGAACGTGTCCATGGTGTCGGTGTCCCTGGTCGCCGGGCCGCCGCACCGGGGACAGGTGACCTGAACCCAGTCGGTCGCCGCGCCCAGCGGCGAGGTGCCCTTGGGCGTCAGGTCCAACCCCTGCGACGGCGGCAGCTCGACCGGCAGCTGGTCGTCGGGGACGGCCACCTCACCGTCCACCTGGCAGTGCACGATCGGGATCGGCGTCCCCCAGTACCGCTGCCGCGAGATCAGCCAGTCGCGCAGCCGGTAGTTGGTGGCGGCCCGGCCCAGGCCCCTGTCCTCGAGGTCGGCGACGATCGCCGCGATCCCGCGCTCCTTGTCCATCCCGTCCAGCAGCCCGGAGTTGACCAGCGTCCCGTCGCCGGGCGTGGCGGTGCCGGTGACGGCCGGGTCCTCACCCCCCGTGTCGACGACGACCCGCACCGGCAGGCCGAAGGTGCGGGCGAAGTCGAGGTCACGCTGGTCGTGCGCGGGCACCGCCATGATCGCCCCGTGGCCGTAGTCGGCCAGGACATAGTCGGCCGCGTAGATCGGCAGCCGCTCGCCGTTGACCGGGTTGACCGCGCGCCGCTCCATGAACACGCCGGTCTTCGGGCGCTCGGTCTCCATCCGCTCGATCTCGGTCGTCTGCCGGACCTGGGCCAGGTACGCCTCGAACTCGGCCCGCACCTGCGGCGGCGCGTCGGCGGCCAGCTCGGAGGCCAGGTCGGAGTCGGCCGCGACGACGAAGAACGTCGCACCGAACAGCGTGTCGGGGCGGGTGGTGTAGATGGTGACCGGCTCGTCCCGGCCTTCGATCGCGAACTCGACGTCGGCGCCGGCGGAGCGGCCGATCCAGTTGCGCTGCATCGTCAGGACCTTGTCCGGCCACTCCCCCTCCAGCTGGGCCATGTCGGCCAGCAGGCGGTCGGCGTACTCGGTGATCCGCAGGTACCACTGCGTCAGCTTCTTCTTCGTGACCGGCGTGCCACACCGCTCGCACCGGCCGCCCACGACCTGTTCGTTGGCCAGCACGGTCTGGTCCTTTGGGCACCAGTTGACCTGCGACCCCTTGCGGTAGGCCAGCCCGCGCTCGAACATCCGCAGGAAGATCCACTGGTTCCACCGGTAGAACTCCGGGTCGCAGGTGTTCAGCACGCGGTCCCAGTCGAACGAGCAGGCGTACCGGCGCATCGACGCCTTCTGCGTCGCGATGTTCTCGTACGTCCACGCGGCCGGGTCCGTGCCCCGCTGGATCGCCGCGTTCTCCGCCGGCAGGCCGAACGCGTCCCAGCCGATCGGGTGCAGCACGTTGAACCCCTGCTGGACCCAGTACCGGGCGATGACGTCGCCCAGCGCGTACGCCTCGGCGTGACCCATGTGCAGGTCGCCGGAGGGGTACGGGAACATGTCGAGCACGTACTTGCGGGGGCGCGCGTCGTCGGGCGCGCCGGACCGAAACGGCGCCAGCTCGTCCCACACTGGCAGCCACTTGGACTGGACGGCCTGGACGTCGTACGTCTCCTCGGCCGCCGGCGTCTGCTCGACGCTGGTCTGCTCTCGCATCGTCGCCTCTCGTCACCCGGTCCCGGACATAGAAGAACCCCTCGCTCAGGAGGGGTCGCCGCGCCGACGTGGGTCGGTCAGCGCGGCTCGCTAAGGAGCAGTCCGGCGTGCATGCCCGCCAGGGTACCGCACCCGGACCGGAACCTACGGTGGGCGGAGCGAGTCCCACTCACCTACCGCACCGTGCGCTTCGCCAGAAGGTCAGCGGCCGCCTCGCCGACGAGCCGGTGCGCCGCCCACGACCAGTGCAACCCGTCCGGGTTCGCGGTGCCGTCCGCGAGGCTGGGTCCGACGAGAGGGTCCAGCTCCACCATGGGCACGCCCGACCGCGCGGCCCACCGGCGAGCGGCAGCCACCGCAGGACGGTGGCTGCGCTGCGCCGGGTACGCCGCCGACCGCCACGGCGCCGGGCCGATGAGCACGACCGGAAGGTCGTCCCCGGCCGGCGCCAGCAGCCGGACCGCTTGCAGCAGCCGGTCCAGGTACGTGTCCGTCGCCCGCTGCGGCAGCTGCCGGAGCCGGCCGTCGGTGGCCCGGATGACCATCGGGCCGGCCCGCCGGTAGAGCCTGCGGACGCGGCGCCGCAGCGACCCCGGCCGTACGTACGGGATGCCATCGCGCAGATAGGTCGGGACAGCGGCGGGCAGCTGGTCCATCTGCCCGACGGCCAGCACGAGTGCATCGGCCCGCGGCGCGAGCACGGTCGCCACCGCGGGGTCCTTGGTGAGCGCCCACCATGCGTCGCGGGCCGTCCAGCCCAGCCGTGCCACCACGTCGACGCGTGCACCGTCCCGCCCGCCGAAGCCGCGCTCGCCGAGCCGGGCGGCCAGCAGGTTCGGGTACAGGCGCGGGTCGCGCAGCGCGACCGGTCCCTGAGGTCCGTGGAAGGTCAGCGAGTCACCGAGCAGGAGGACGTTCGCGGTCGCCACCGTCAGATCGTCGCAGCCCCGGCCGGAACCTGCGGGCACGCCTACGATCGAACACATGACCGGTGCCGGCGCGGCTGGCCCCGAGCTCCTCGAGGGCGGAGGTCCGGATCGTCCGGACCGGCCCTCGCACGGCCCGGCTCGGCTGCTGCCAGGGGGCCTGAGCGCGTTCGTGGACCGGCACCGCCGCGCGACCACGTGGGGCGCCGTCGCGCTCGCGGTGGTCGGCTGGCTGGGCGTCCGCTGGTACGGCGACCGCCCGCCGGTCGCGCCACCGGTCCAGGTCACGGCGGACCGCTCGGCCGACTCGGTGCCGCTGTGGTCCGCGGGCCGCGACGGCCGGCCGGCCGGTCCGGTGACGCTGTCGGTCGCCACGACCCTGTCCGCGCCCGACGTGCGTGCCGGCGACGCACAGGTCAGCGCCCTGGGCCTGGCCGGACCGGGCCTGTCCGCGCCTGGGGTCTTCCCGCACCGCACCCTCAGTCACGACCCGGTGGATTTCGACCTGACCGGCCAGGTGGCGTGCGACAAGGTCCCGATCCCGGTGCCCGCGTCCGCGTACCAGGTCCAGCTCCAGGTCCGGGACGGCACGCGCACCAGCCTCGCCACCGTCCCGCTGCGCACCGCGGAAGCCGCGGTGAGCCGCCGGGTGACGTACGGCTGCAGCACCTGGCTGGCGGCGCGGGACCTGACGGTCACCGGGGTCCGGGCCGTCGTCGACCCGGTGGCCACCCGGGTGGCGCTGACCCTGACCGTCGCCAACCGGGGCGGCCGGGACGGGCTGGTCTGGCTGGGCGACACGGCCGGCACCGGCCTGCGGGTGACCGTGGTGAACCGCAGGGTGCCGGCGCACAGCACGGTCACCGTCGAGCTGGCCGTCGCTCTGGACCTGTGCCCGTCCTGGGGCCAGACCGGCCGCCCGGTGACGGCCACCGACACGCCGCTGCCACTGCTGGGCGCCATCGGGGTCACCCAGCCGCTGCCGGACGACGCAGTCCCGCTCTCGCAGGGGCCGATCGGGGTCGTGCTCGCACCGACCGCCGCAGCTCAGCTGCAGGACGCACTCGTCCAGGCCTGCGGCGGCGTCGCGTCGCCGGTGCTGCTCACCGCGCCGGGGTCGAGCGGGTACGACGCCAGGACCCGCGTGCTGACCGCACGTGTCCTGGCCGACCTGCCGCCCGGCCAGGTCCGGTCGGTGCGGTTCGGCGCTTCGGCGGACCCCGGCAGCGGCATCACCGCGCTGTTCGTGCCCTCGCCCTGGCTGGTGCCCGACCGCAGCGGCCAGGCCGGCTGGACGGTGCGCTTCGCCGTGCCGCCCGACGTGGCCTGCCTCGGAGGCGGGCCCTACCTGGCGATGGACGTGTGGACGAAGGTCCAGACGCCAGGCGGGAGCGTGCGGGTGGCGCAGTTCCGGCTCTATGCCGAGACGCTGCTCCCCCAGGCCCAGCTCGACGCCGCCTGCAGCCGCGCCGCCGGGTGACACGGGGCCGGGGGTGCGCCCGGTCCGGTCAGTCGTGCGCGGGCCGCGACGGGCGCAGGCGCGCCTCACGACGCAGCGACCGCCGCCGGTACATCTCGCGGTCGGCCTGGTCCAGCAGCGAAGCGAGGTCGCCGTCGTCCCACGGTGCCAGCATCGCCGAGCCGGCGCTGACTCTCGGCAGCCAGCCGGGCACATCCTCCGGCGGGAGCTCCTGGACCCGGGCCACGATCCGCTTCTCGAGGTCGACCGGGGCGGTCCCCGGGCCGGGGCCGAGCACGCAGAACTCGTCCCCGCCCCAGCGCGCGACCACGTCGCCGCCGCGCACCGACATGCGCACGGCGTCCGCGACGGCGAGCAGCACCCGGTCACCGGCCAGGTGACCCAACCGGTCGTTGACCTCCTTGAGACCGTCGATGTCGACGAAGACGCAGTGCACCGCGTTGCCGGAGCGGCGGGCCGAGGCCACGACCTGCTCGCCGACCATGGCCAGGCCACGTCGGTTGAGCAGGCCGGTCAGGTCGTCCTGGACGGCAGCGCGCTCGGCCCGCTCGAGCAGCTCGGACAGCTCGTCGACGGTGGACCGCCGCATCGCGCCGAGGAACACGCCGAGGACGGTGGCGCCGACGACGGCGAGCACCCAGCGCCCGAGCTGGTCGGTAGCCGGTGCTGCGATGACCGCGACCAGCCACAGCACCCAGACGGCCGCCACGGTGCCGACCATCCAGCGCAGGTCCAGGACCAGGGCGCCGGTGGCGACGGTGATGAGCACCACGTTGCTGGTGAGCCTGGCGTCCTGCGCCAGGTACAGGTGCACCGCCGTGTCGACGGTGCAGACGACGATGATCGAGACGAGCACGGGGTGTGCGAACCGGTCCGGCAACGGGTGGGCCAGCAGCCACAACCGCGTCGCCAGCAGGGCCAAGGCGGTCGCACAGGCCAGCGAGACCGTCCACACCCGCGTCGTGCCGGTGGTCTGCAACAGGTTGACCACGGCGAGCACGGACACGACCACGGCCATGACAGATGCCGCCGGGGGCACGACCGCTCCCACGGCGGCGTCGTAGCGATCTGCTCGATCACCCCCCACCTGGAAGTGTTCGGCGTACATGCCCGACATCTTGACGGTGCCCGCGTCACGCCCGGGCGGTGTTCCGGCGGCCGTTCGGGCGGGATTCCCGGCCGGTTCGGCCGACCGGGACCCGTAATACTCCCTACCGCTCAAGTCGGGAGTCCGGCCGCCTGGAAGCTCTCGCAGGTGAAGGGCTGAGCGGCTAGCGCGAACGCCTGCCGGCCTGCCCCGACCGGCGGGACCGGGCGGCCCGCCCGGACTGGGCGGAGCCGCCCCTCGGGCCGCGCCGGCGGACGGCGACCGGCTCGGCAGCCGGTGCGGCGCGCGGCGTCACCTTGGCGGCCGGCGGTCCGGTGAGCTGGACGATCGCCGACGCCCCGGGCGAGACCGCCGTCGTACGGGCCCGGATCGCGGCTTTGCGGGTCAGGCTGGCCACGTCGCGCATCTGCTCGCCAGTCGCGACCGTCACGACCGTGCCGGTGGCGCCGGCCCGGGCCGTGCGACCGGACCGGTGCAGGTACGCCTTGTGCTCGGTCGGCGGGTCGACGTGCACGACGAGCTCGATGTCGTCCACGTGGATGCCGCGCGCGGCGATGTCGGTGGCGACCAGCACCCGGACCGCACCCGAGCTGAAGTCCGCGAGGTTGCGGGCCCGCGCGTTCTGGGCGAGGTTGCCGTGCAGCTCGACCGCCGGGACGCCGGCCGCCGTCAACTGCGCGGCGAGCTTCTTCGCGCCGTGCTTGGTACGGGTGAACAGCAGCGAGCGGCCGTGCCCGGAGGCGAGCTCGCGGACAACGGCCGCCTTGTCGGCGTGCACGACCTCGAAGACGTGGTGCTCCATCTCGTGGGCCACCGCGCCGTCCGCCTCGTCCACCGAGTGCGTGACCGGGTCGTCGAGGTACCGCCGGACCAGGACGTCGACGCCGTTGTCCAGCGTGGCGGAGTACAGCAGCCGCTGCCCGGATGCCGGCGTCTGGTCGAGCAGCCGCCGCACGCCCGGGAGGAACCCGAGGTCGGCCATGTGGTCAGCCTCGTCGAGGACGGTCACGTCCACCCGGTCGAGCCGGACGTGTCCCTGCGCGATGAGGTCCTCGAGGCGGCCGGGGCACGCGACGAGGATGTCGACGCCGGCACGCAGCGCGCGGACCTGCGGGCCCTGGCTCACGCCGCCATACACCAGCGCCGTGCGCATCCGCTGCGCGGCTGCGAGGGGGGCGATGGTGGACTCGACCTGGTTCGCGAGCTCGCGAGTGGGCACCAGCACCAGCGCCCGCGGAGCGCTGGGCTCGCGGCGGCTGCCGATGTCGGCCAGCCGGGCGACGACGGGGAGCGCGAAGGCGAGGGTCTTGCCCGAGCCGGTGCGGCCGCGGCCCAGCACGTCGCGGCCGGCGAGCGAGTCGGGCAGCGTGGCCGTCTGGATGGGGAAGGCGGAGACGATCCCCTGCGCCGCGAGGACCGCGACGAGGGACGCAGGGACGCCCAGGTCGGCGAACGAGGGAGCAGAAGTACGTGCGGGCGCGCTCGAGGCGGCGGTCATGAAGATCCTTCCGGGCGGCCACGCCCACGCTGGGCGTGCCTGCACCGGTCACTGGGCCGGCCGTGGAGACCACGCACCTGTTGTGCGCATCTCCGGGGTGTTCGGCTCGCTGGGTGTCGCTACGGGGGCAGTGTCACCCGCTGGTGACCCCGAGGTCTGAGACCCGGGGCGACCGTTGGTCCAGCAAGCGCTCTCAGGGTACCTCATGTGGGACGGCCGTCCCGACCACGCGCGGCTCGGGCGGCCCGGCCGGCCAGTGCACGCGGGAGACCCAGCCCACCCGCTCCATCATTCGCAGCACGGTGGCGGATACGTCCAGCTGACGTCGGCCACGACCGTGCCGCGCGCAGCTCGGGTCCGCGTGGTGCCCGTTGTGCCAGCTCTCGCCGAACGAGAGCAGGGACAGCACCCACACGTCTCCGGCGCGGTCGAACCGGCGGGTCGCGTACGGCCGGCGACCGGCCACGTGGCAGATGGAGTTGATGCTCCACGTCACGTGCTGCAGCAGGGCCACCCGGACGAGCCCGGCCCACAGCAGGGTGACGACCGCGCCGCCGAGGGACCGGGTCCACGCCAGCCCGACGAAGAACGGGAGGGCCAGCGAGAGCACGCACAGGTACGGGAAGGCGGTGTCGACCGCGCGCAGGCCGCGGTCGTTGACGACGTCGGGCGCGTAGCGCTCCGCCGGGATCTCCTCGCTGCGCCAGAACCAGCCCACGTGCGACTCGAGCAGGCCGCGCAGCTGGGCGCGGGCCGACGTCCCGAACCGGTACGGCGAGTGCGGGTCGCCCGGCTCGTCGGTGAAGGCGTGGTGCTTGCGATGGGTGGACACCCAGCTCGCCACCGAGCCCTGGAAGCTCATCGACGCGGCGGCGGCCAGTGTGACCCGCAGCCACCGCTGCGCCTGGAACGAGCGGTGCGTGATGCCGCGGTGGAAGCCGAGCGTGACGCCGAGGCCGGTCAGGACGTACAGCACCGCGGCGAACGCGAGCGGGAACCAGTCCAGCCCGTTCATCAGCGAGATCACGATGGCCGCGACCAGCCCCAGCAGGGGCGCCACCACGAGCGCCATGGTCACCAGCGCCGGCACGGACAACCAGGGCCAGCGCGCGCCCGGCGCGGCCTCGTCGAACGGCCGGTCGCCGTCGTAGTCCGCGTCACGCCGGGTCTGGACAGAAGACGTCGACATCGCCACTCCTCGTACCGAGAGCCTGCAGCAGCGAGTGCGACGCGGGCCGCGATGCGGGAACCGAGAAAGCTGATGCCTGTCCGGCCAGTATGACCCAGCCGGGCACGTGCTTCTAGAAACGAACTCCTAGAAAACAAGATCTAGAAAGAAAGATCTTGAGTAACGCCGAGACCCCCGGCCCCGACCGGAGTCGGGAACGGGGGTCTCGCCGGCCTCGAGGAGGCCGGTGGTTCAGAGCGGGCGGACCTGCTCGGCCTGCGGGCCCTTCTGGCCCTGCGTGACGTCGAACTCGACCTTCTGGCCCTCGTCGAGCGAGCGGTAGCCCTCAGCCGCGATCGCGGAGAAGTGGACGAAGACGTCGGCGCCGCCGTCGTCGGGGGCGATGAAGCCGAAGCCCTTCTCGGCGTTGAACCACTTGACGGTTCCGGAAACCATGAATCTCTCCTACTGGACGGCACCCCAGATCTGGGGCCCAGCCGCCGCGGTGCCTCTCGATGAAAGGCGAACGCCCGCGGAAATCCCGCGGGCGCGAGGCACGAACGAGAAAGCGACTGCCGCAACCATAGCCCCCTCGTGCCCCATATGCCTAGGCGGGCGCGCAGGCCGCGCTCCCGGGGTCAGGACGGGCGGCCGGTCCCCCGTCGTGAGGCGGCCGTCAGGGTCCCGCCGAGCACCAGCAGCAGGAGCCCCAGGGGGATCAGCAGGAGGCCGTCCGCGCCCGTGTGCGGGAGCGGGCCGGTGTTCGGGGGGTTCCCGCCGCCCCCGCCGGCCGCCAGTACCGCGGTGGGCACCGACGAGCTGTTGTTGTCCGGCACCGGGTCGAGGGTGCTCGCCAGCACCTGGGCGCTGTTGGTCAGCTGAGTCGGGGCGCCCGGCGCGGTCACCACCACGGTGATCGTCGGCGCGACGGCGCCGTCGGCGAGCGCCGCCCGGGTGCAGGTCACCGAGACGCTCCCGCTGTGCGTGCAGCTCCAGCCGGAGCCGCCCGCCGACACGAACGCGACGCCACCGGGCAGGGAGTCGACGACCTGCACGCCGGCCGCCGCGTCCGGGCCGGCGTTCGACACGACGAGGTGGTAGGCGACCTGGCCACCCGCGACGACGGTGGCCGGGCCTGTCTTGACCAGCGACAGGTCGGCGGCCGCGCCGACCGCCGTGGTCACGCCGGCGGTGTTGTTCGTGAGGTCGGGGTCGAGCACCGTGTTGCTCACGGTCGCCGAGTTGGTGAGGGTCGCCGCCTGCCCCGGCGCTGTCACCACGACCGTGATCGTCGCAGCGGTGGCGCCGGCGGGGATCGTGGGACGGGTGCACGTCACCGACACGTTCCCGGCGTTGGAGCAGGTCCAGCCGGTGCCGGTCGCCGACACGAAGGTCACGCTCGCGGGCAGGGTGTCGGTGACGGAGACGTTCGCGGCGTCGGACGGACCGGCGTCGTGGACCGTGAGCTGGTAGGTGACAGTGCCGCCCGGCGCGACGGTCGCGGGTCCGGCCTTGTTGACCGACACGTCGGCCGCGGGGCCCACGTCGGTCACGAGGGTGGACGTGTTGTCGGACAGGTCCGGATCCGCCGTCGCGGCCGACACGTCGGCGACATTCGTCAGCGTGCCGTTCGTGGCCGGAGCGGTCACCACGACGACGATGTCCGGCGCTGTCGCCGTCGCGGCCAGGGCTGGCCGGGTGCAGGAGACGGACACGTTGCCCGCGTTCGTGCACGTCCAGCCGGTGCCTGTGGCCGAGACGAAGGTGATGCCGGCCGGGAGGGTGTCGGTCACGGTGAGCGACGCGGCGTCCGAGGGGCCGCTGTCGGTGACGGTCAGGCGGTAGGTGATCGTCGCGCCGGCCAGGACGTTCGCCGGTCCGGTCTTGACGATCGACAGGTCGGCGGACGCGGTCACCGTCGTCGAGACCGCGGACGTGCTGTTGGACGGGTCGGGGTCGGACGTCGTCGAGGTGACCGTGGCCGTGTTGGTCACGGTGGCGGCCTGCGCCGGCGCGGTGACGACGATGGTGATCGTCGGCGCTGTCGTCCCGGTGGCCAGGGTCGGCCGCGTGCAGGTCACCGAGACGCTGCCGGTGCTCGTACAGGCCCACCCGGTGCCGGCCGCCGACACGAACGTGACGCCGGCGGGCAGCGTGTCGGTGACGGACACGTTCGCCGCGTCCGAGGGACCGTTGTCGGTGACGGCGAGCTGGTAGCTGATCGCCGATCCGGCCGTCACGGTGGCCGGACCGGTCTTGACGATCGCCAGGTCGGCGGACGCGGTGACGGTCGTGGTGGCCGTGGCCGTGTTGTCGGTCGGGTCGGGGTCGGCGGTGGTCGAGGAGACCGACGCGGTGTTGCCCAACGTGGCCGGCTGCGCCGGGGCGGTGACGGTCACGCTGATCGGCGGAGCGGTGGCACCGGCTGCCAGCGTCCCCAGGGTGCAGCCGACGGAGACGTTGCCGGTGTTGGTGCAGGTCCAGCCGGTGCCGGTCGCCGACACGAAGGTCACGCTGGCCGGCAGCGTGTCGGTGACCTGGACGCTCGCGGCGTCGGACGGGCCCGCGTTGGTGACGACGAGCTGGTAGCCCACCGAGCCGGCCGCGACCACCGTCGCCGGGCCGGTCTTGGTGATCGCCAGGTCGGCCGAGGCGCCGACCCCGGTGCTGACCGATGACGTGTTGTTCGTCGGGTCCGGGTCCGGAGTCGTGCTCGAGACGGCGCCCGTGTTCGTCAGGGTCGCGGCCTGCGCCGGGGCGGTGACGACCACGGTGATCGTCGGCGCCGCCGTACCGGCGGCCAGAGCCGGCCGGGTGCAGGTCACCGAGACGTTGCCGGCGTTGGAGCAGGTCCAGCCGGTGCCGGTCGCCGACACGAAGGTCACGCTCGCGGGCAGGGTGTCGGTGACGGAGACGTTAGCGGCGTCGGACGGGCCGTTGTCGGACACGTCCAGCTGGTACGTGACCGACCCGCCCGCGGTGACGGCGGGCGGGCCGATCTTGGTGATCGCCATGTCCGCCGACGCCGTCACCCCGGTCGTCACCGACGAGGTGTTGTTCGACAGGTCCGGGTCCACGGTCGTGGACGACACCGAGGCCGTGTTCGTCAACGTCGCCGCCTGCGCCGGAGCCGTCACCGTCACCGTGATCGTCGGCGCCGTGGCACCGGCCGCGAGGGTGGGCAGCGTGCAGGTGACCGAGACGTTGCCGGTGTTGGTGCAGGTCCAGCCGGTGCCGGTCGCCGACACGAAGGTCACGCCGACCGGCAGCGTGTCGGTCACCGAGACGGTGGCTGCGTCCGACGGGCCGATGTCGGTGACCGTGAGCTGGTAGCCCACCGAGCTTCCTGCGACCAGGGTGGCCGGACCGGTCTTCGTGATCGCCAGGTCGGCGAGGGCCGTGACACCGGTGGTGGCGGTCGAGGTGTTGTTCGCCGGGTCCGGGTCCGGCGTCGTCGAGGAGACGGTGGCCGCGTTGCTGAGCGTGGCGGCCTGGGGCGGGGCGGTGACGACGACGGTGATCGTCGGCGCTGTCGTCCCGGTGGCCAGGAGCGGCCGCGTGCAGGTCACCGAGACGTTGCCGGCGTTCGTGCAGGTCCACCCGGTGCCGGTCGCCGACACGAAGGTCACGCCGGCCGGCAGCGTGTCGTCGACGGACAGGTTCGCGGCGTCGGACGGCCCGTTGTCGGTGACGACGAGCTGGTACGTGACCGTGCCGTCGGCGACCACGGTGGCGGGACCGGACTTGATGATCGCCAGGTCGGCGGATGCGGTGACCGTGGTGGTGATGGCGGAGGTGTTGTCGGCCGGGTTCGGGTCGCTGGTGGTGCTGGCCACGCTGGAGGTGTTGGACAAGCTGCCGGCCTGCGCCGGCGCGGTCACCGTCACGGTGATGGTCGGGGCGGTGGCACCGGCTGCCAGCGTCCCCAGCGTGCAGCCGACGGAGACGTTGCCGGTGTTGGTGCAGGTCCAGCCGGTGCCGGTCGCGGTCAGGAAGGTGACGCCGGCCGGCAGCGTGTCGGTCACCGACACGTTGACGGCGTCGGACGGGCCGGCGTTGGTGACGACGAGCTGGTAGCCCACCGAGCCGGCCGCGACCACCGTCGCCGGGCCGGTCTTGGTGATCGCCAGGTCCGCGGACGCGGTCACCGTGGTACTCGCCGAGGCGGTGTTGTTGGTCGGGTCCGGGTCAGCGGTGGTGGCCGCCACCGACGCGGTGTTGGCCAGGGTCGCCGCCTGCGCCGGGGCGGTGACGACCACGGTGATCGCCGGCGCGGTCGCGCCGGTCCCCAGCGCCGGCCGGGTGCAGGTGACCGACACGTTGCCGGCGTTCGAACACGCCCAGCCCGTCCCGGTCGCCGACACGAAGACCACACCCGCAGGCAGCGTGTCCGACACCGACAGGCTGGTCGCATCGGACGGGCCGTTGTCGGTGACCACCAGCTGGTAGGAGACGCCGCCCCCGGCCACCACCGTCGCCGGAGCGGTCTTGGTGATCGCCAGGTCCGCCGACGCCGTCACCCCGGTCGTCACCGACGAGGTGTTGTTCGACGGGTTCGGGTCCACCGTCGTGGACGACACCGACGCCGTGTTCGTCAACGAACCCGCCTGGGCCGGAGCCGTCACGACCACCGTGATCGTCGGCGCCGTCGCCCCGTCGCGAGCGTGGCAGGTGCAGGTCACCGACACGTTCCCGACGTTGGAGCAGGTCCAGCCGGTGCCGGTCGCCGACACGAAGCTCACGCCGGCCGGCAGCGTGTCGTCCACCGACAGATTCACCGCATCCGACGGACCGTTGTCGACCACCACGAGCGGTAGCGATCAACGAATCCGAGCGACGACCGCGGCGGGCCGGTCTTGGTCAGCGCCAGGTCGGCGGAGCCGGTCACCGTGGTCGCCAGCGTGGCCGTGTTGTTGACGGCGTCCGGGTCCGCGGTCGTCGACGAGACCGAGGCGGTGTTGCGGAACGAGCCCGCCTGCGGCGGGCGCGGTCACGGTGACGGTGATCACGGGAGCGGTTGCGCCGGCAGCGAGGGTCGGTCGAGTGCAGGTCACCGACACGTTCCCGACGTTCGAGCACACCCACCCCGCCCCCACCGCCGACACGAAGCTGACGCCGGCCGGCAGGGTGTCCGTGACCGAGAGGTTGGCCGCGTCGGACGGGCCGTTGTCGGTCACGGTGAGCTGGTAGGCCACGCTGCCGCCGGCGACGACCGTGGCCGGGCCCGTCTTGGTGATCGCCAGGTCGGCCGAGGCGGTGACCCCCGTCGTGACCGAGGAGGTGTTGTTCGCCGCATCCGGGTCGGCGGTGGTGGACGCCACCGAGGCGGTGTTCGTCAGGGTCGTGGTCTGGGCCGGCGCCGTGACGACAAGCGTGATCGTCGGGGCGGTCGCCCCGGTGGCCAGCGCCGCCCGCGTACAGGTCACGGAGACGTTCGCGACGTTCGAGCAGGCCCAGCCCGTCCCGGTCGCGGACACGAAGGTCACGCCCGCCGGGAGCGTGTCGCTGACGGTGAGGCCGGCCGCGTCGGACGGACCGTTGTTCACGACCACCAGCGAGTACGTGACCGTACCGGCGGCGGTGACGGTGGCCGGACCGGTCTTGGTCATGGACAGGTCGGCGGAGCCGGTGACGGTCGTGCTGGCGGTCGCGGTGTTGTTCGCGGCGTCCGGGTCCGCGGTGGTCGAGGAGACGGTCGCGCTGTCGGTCAGCGTGCCCGCCTGGGCGGGCGCGGTCACGACGACGGTGATCACGGGTGCCGTCGCGCCCGCGGCGAGCAGCGGGCGGGTGCACGTCGCGGAGACGTTGCCCGCGTTGCTGCAGCTCCAGCCGGCGCCGATGGCCGAGACGAAGGTGACACCGGCGGGCAGGGTGTCCACGACCGACAGGCTGGTCGCGTCGGACGGGCCGTTGTTCGTGACGGTCAGCAGGTAGCTGACGCTGCCCCCGGCCACCACCGTCGCCGGGCCGGTCTTGGTGATCGCCAGGTCGGCCACGGGGCCGACGGCCGTGGTGACCGAGCCGGTGTTGTTGGCGGCGTTCGGGTCGGCCGTGGCGGACGACACCGTCGCCGTGTTGGTCAGCGTCGCGGCCATCGGTGGAGCCGTCACGACGATGGTGATGGTCGGCGCCGTGGTCCCGGTCGCCAGCGCCGGCCGGGTGCAGGTCACGGACACGTTGCCGACGTTGCTGCAGGCCCAACCGGTGCCGCTCGCCGACACGAACGTGACGCCGGCCGGCAGCGTGTCGTCCACCGACAGGTTCGCGGCATCCGACGGGCCGATGTCGGTGACCACGAGCTGGTAGCCGATCGCGCCGGACGCGAGGACGCTCGCCGGCCCGGTCTTGGTGATGGCCAGATCGGCCGACGCCGTGACCATCGTGCTGGTCGTCGAGGTGTTGTTGGCAGGGGTGGGGTCGGTCGTTGCCGAGGAGACGGTCGAGGAGTTGGTCAGAGTGGCCGCCTGGCCGGGAGCGGTCACCACCACGGTGATGGTCGGCGCCGTCGCCCCGGCCGCCAGGGCCGGCCGGGTGCACGTGACGGACACGTTGCCCACGTTGGTGCAGGTCCAGCCGGTCCCGGTCGCGGACACGAAGATCACCCCGGCCGGCAGCGTGTCGGTCACCGACAGGTTCGCCGCATCGGACGGACCGTTGTCCACCACGACGAGCGAGTACGTCACTCCGCTGCCGGCGACGACGCTGGCCGGACCGGACTTGGTGATCGCCAGGTCGGCGGACGCGGTGACAGCGGTGCTGGTGGACGCGGCGTTGTTCGCCGGATTCGGGTCGCCGGTCGTGCTCGCGACGCTCGAGCTGTTCACCAGCGTGCCCGCCTGCGCCGGCGCGGTGACGACGACGGTGATGGTCGGGGCGGTGGCCCCGGCCGCCAGGGTGGCCCTGGTGCAGGTGACCGACACGTTGCCGACATTCGTACAGGTCCAGCCGGTGCCGGTCGCCGACACGAAGATGACCCCGGCCGGCAGCGTGTCCGTGACCGACAGGTTCGCCGCATCGGACGGACCGTTGTTCACGACCACCAGCGAGTACGACACGGCGCTACCGGCCACCACCGTCGCCGGAGCAGTCTTGGTGATCGCCAGGTCGGCCGACGCGGTCACGCTCGTCACCGCGGTCGAGGTGTTGTTCGCCGGGGTCGGGTCGGCGGTGGTCGACGCGACCGACGCCGTGTTGGACAACGACCCCGCCTGCGCAGGAGCGGTCACGACGATCGTGATCGTCGGCGCCGTCGCCCCGGCCGCCAGCGCCGGCCGGGTGCACGTGACCGACACGTTGCCCACGTTCGTACAGGTCCAGCCGGTCCCGGTCGCGGACACGAAGATGACCCCGGCCGGCAGCGTGTCCGTGACCGACAGGTTCGCCGCATCGGACGGACCGTTGTTCACGACCACCAGCGAGTACGACACGGCGCTACCGGCCACCACCGTCGCCGGAGCAGTCTTGGTGATCGCCAGGTCGGCCGACGCGGTCACGCTCGTCACCGCGGTCGAGGTGTTGTTCGCCGGGGTCGGGTCGGCGGTGGTCGACGCGACCGACGCCGTGTTGGACAACGACCCCGCCTGCGCAGGAGCGGTCACGACGATCGTGATCGTCGGCGCCGTCGCCCCGGCCGCCAGCGCCGGCCGGGTGCACGTGACCGACACGTTCCCGACGTTGCTGCACGTCCAGCCGGTGCCGGTTGCGGACACGAAGATGACCCCGGCCGGCAGCGTGTCCGTGACCGACAGGTTCGCCGCATCGGACGGACCGTTGTTCACGACCACCAGCGAGTACGACACGGCGCTACCCGCCACCACCGTCGCCGGAGCAGTCTTGGTGATCGCCAGGTCGGCCGACGCCGTCACACCGGTCGTCACCGACGAGGTGTTGTTGGCCGCGTTGGGGTCCGCGGTCGTGGACGACACCGAGGCCGTGTTCGTCAGGGTCGCCGTCTGGGCCGGCGCGGTCACGACGATCGTGATCGTCGGCGCCGTCGCCCCGGCCGCCAGCGCCGGCCGGGTGCACGTGACCGACACGTTCCCCACGTTGCTGCACGCCCAGCCGGTGCCGGTCGCGGACACGAAGGTGACGCCGGCCGGCAGCGTGTCCACGACCGAGACGTTCGCCGCATCCGACGGGCCGTTGTTCACCGCAACCAGCGTGTAGGTCACGGACCCCGACGCGGTCACGGTCGGCGGGCCCGTCTTGGTCATCGCCAGGTCTGCCGAGGCGGTGACCGTCGTCACCGCGGTCGAGGTGTTGTTCGCCGGGGTCGGGTCGGCGGTGGTCGACGCGACCGACGCCGTGTTCGACAGCGACCCCGCCTGCGCGGGAGCGGTCACGACGATCGTGATGGTGGGCGCCGTCGCCCCGGCCGCCAGCGCCGGCCGGGTGCACGTGACGGAGACGTTTCCGACGTTCGTGCACGTCCAGCCGGTCCCGGTCGCCGAGACGAAGGTCACCCCGGCAGGCAGCGTGTCCGTCACCGACAGGTTCGCCGCATCGGACGGACCGTTGTTCAGGACCACCAGCGAGTACGACATGTTGTTCCCCGCCACCACCGTGGCGGGACCGGTCTTGGTGATCGCCAGGTCTGCCGAGGCGGTCACCGCCGTGTTCGCGACCGAGGTGTTGTTGGCCGCGTTGGGGTCGGCGGTCAGGCTGGACACGTTGGCGGTGTTCGACAGTGCCGCCGCCTGGTTCGGTGCCGTCACCACGATCGTGATGGTGGGCGCCGTCGCCCCGGCCGCCAGCGCCGGCCGGGTGCAGCTGACCGAGACGTTGCCGACGTTCGTGCACGTCCACCCGGTCCCGGTCGCGGACACGAACGTGACTCCGGCGGGCAGCGTGTCCGTGACGGTCAGCGAGGCCGCGTCGGACGGGCCGTTGTCCACCACCACCAGGGAGTACGAGACATTGCTCCCCGCCACTACCGTCGCCGGCCCGGTCTTCGTGATCGCCAGGTCCGCGGACGGCGTCACCGTGGTGCTCAGCGAGGAGCTGTTGTTCCCGGGGACCGGGTCGGTGGTGCCGGCGGCCACCGAGGCGATGTTGGACAGCGTCGCCCCCTGGGCCGGCGCCGTCACGGTGACCGTGATCGCGGGTGCGGACGTCCCGGTGGCCAGGGCCGCCCGCGTGCAGGTCACCGACACGTTCCCGGCGTTCGAGCACACCCAGCCGGTCCCGGTCGCCGACACGAACGTCACGCCGGCCGGGAGAGTGTCGGTGACGGTGAGCGATGCGGCATCGGAGGGACCGGCGTTCGCCACCGCGAGCGAGTAGCTGACGCTGGCTCCGGCCGCCACCGTCGCCGGGCCGGTCTTGACGATCGAGAGGTCGGCCAGTGGGTTGACCGTCGTGCTCACCGTCGAGGTGTTGTTAGCCGGGGTCGGGTCCGGTGTCGTCGCGGTGACCGTCGCAGTGTTCGAGAGCGTCACCCCCTGCGCCGGGGCCGTGACCACCACGGTGATGCTGGCCGCCGTCGCCCCGCTCGCCAACGGGGCAGCACGCGTACAGGTGACCGACACGTTCCCCACGTTGCTGCACGCCCACGTCGGACCTGATGCGGACACGAAGGTCACGCCGGCCGGCAAGGTGTCCGTCACGGACAGTCCGGTCGCGCTCGCGGGGCCGGCGTTGGAGACCGACAGCGTGTACGAGACCGACCCGTTGGCGTTCACGCTGGCCGGGCCGGTCTTCGTGATCGACACGTCGGCGCACTCCGCGCCGCCGCTGACGCCGGGGATCGATCCGGGCGTCGCGGTCTGCCCCAGGCTCCCCGCGGACGATCCGTACACGAGGTTGCCGGTCGTCGTGATGCCGTTGGCTCCCCCGGTCACCGTTGCCGCCGTCGGGGCGCTGGAGGTGAAGATCCAACCGCCCCCGCCACCACCGCCGGGGCCGTGCGCGCTCGCCGCACCCGCCTGGGTGTTCCACGCGTCGCCCCCGCGGCCACCGTTGGCGTTCAACGTCGCCCCGGCGAGCGACCCGCCCTGGGACGTGAGCACGATCGTGCCGCCCGCACCGCCACCGCCGCCGCCGTCGTTCTGGGTGAGGTTGTAGGCGGCCGCGCCGTTGGCGGTGATCGTCCCGGCGCCGCCCACCGCTCCGGCCCGGATCATGACCATCCCGCCACCGGCGGCACCGCTGGAGTTCGGCGCCGTGAAGTTGTTACCCGTCCCGGCGCCGCCGCCACCGCCGAGGAAGACGCGCGCGGCGGTGGCGGGGAGCGCGACGCCGCCGTAGCCGCCGGTGGCCACGCCGGAGGACCAGGCGTTGCCGCCCTGCCCGCCGGTGCCGCCGTTGCCGCCGCCACCGCCACCGGTGTTCTGGTCGTTCGCCGTGGGGTTGCCGTCCGTCCCGCCGCCCCCGGCGTTGCCCGGCGCTCCGCGAGCGTCGTCACCGCCGGGGTAGCCGTTCCCGGCCGTGGTCTGGGTGGGCGTGCCGGCGATGCCCTCGCCCTTGGTCCCGTCGGTGCCGATCGTGGCACTGACGACGACGTCGGTGTTCGCCGTGCCCGCCGCCCCGCCCCGCTGGATGCCGACGCCGCCGCGGAACCCGAGGCCGTTAACGCTCACGGTGCCGTTGAGGGTCAGGGTTCCGGTGGTGTCCAGGGCCAGGATGCCGCCGACCGACCCGTTCCAGGCCGAGGCGGTCAGGGTCGAGCTCGTGGTCGCCGTCGTGTACTGCGGCACCCGCACGACCTGGAAGGTCCGCTGCCCTGCGGCCGCTGTCGCAGCCGCCGTGACGTAGCCGTTGAGCAGGCCGGCGCCGGCGCCGAGGCCGGAGATCCCGACCGACCCCGCGACCACGCCCGACGTGGCCCGCACGTACTCGTACAGACCCGAGGCGTTGAGCGCGGTGTAGCCCGACGCCGGGGCCGCCGCCACCCCGTCGCCGTACGCGTTGGTGTTGGTCGAGTTGATGTCGGCGGCCTGCATCTGGATGACCAGAAGGAGGTCCCCCGCCGCGATCGGTGTCGCCGCGCCGGCCGGCGCACCGACCGAGATGCTCGTGGCTCCTGCGGTCGCGGTACCCACACCCGGGTAGTAGGTGTTGACCACTCCGGTCAGGCTGCCGCCGGCCCCGGACCCACCGGGCGTCGCGCAGGCTCCGGCCGCGAAGGCCGGGGACGCCAGCAGGACGGTCGGGCCCAGGGTGGCCGCGCATGCCAGGGACGCCGCCGACAGGACGGCGACGCCCCGCACCATCCCCCGTCGACGGGTGGTCGACAGCATGAACCCGCTTCTCCTCGCAGCCGGGGAGGAGCCTAGGGGAACGAGGCGGCGCCGGACACGCTCCCCAGTCCGTGTCGCCGGACCCGTCCGCCGGGATTCGGTGGGATTCGCCCGGGTCGTGCACGTGGGTGCCCGGCACGCCGCGGCTAAACTCCGTGCCTACCCGGCCGGAAGGTCTGCCTGTGTCGACGGCAGCGCGCTGCGGCTGATCCACGGCCACGAGGAGCGCAAGGTGACCGTGACAGCGACGAGGCCGGCCACGCCGGCCTGGCTGAGCTTCACGCACCGGTCCCCCATCGACGGGCTGCGCGCGATCGCGGCCTTGCTCGTCGTCCTCTTCCACGCGCAGATGCCGGGTTTCGGGAACGGGTACGTCGGGGTCGACGTGTTCTTCGTCCTGTCCGGCTACCTCATCACCTCGCTGCTGCTCAGGGAGCGCCTGCGCGACGGGCGGATCCGGTTACGCGCCTTCTACGCACGACGCGCACGACGCCTGCTGCCTGCCGCGCTGACCGTGCTCCTGGTCACCGCGGTGCTGTACGACCTCACCGCGCCCTCGTTCGACGTCCTGCAGAACCGCCTCGGCTTCGTGTTCGCCGCGCTGTACGCGTCGAACTGGTACTTCCTCGGGCAGTCCAGCGACTACTTCGCGCAGGACGCCAGCCCGAGCCCGGTCCTGCACTACTGGTCTCTGTCGGTCGAGGAGCAGTTCTACCTGCTCTGGCCGCTGGCCCTCATCGCGCTGCTCTGGGCCGCGTCCGCCCGGCGGCAGGTGGGACCGTTGGTGCTCGGCGGGGTCACTCTCGCAGCGGCCATCGGGTCGGGGGTCGTCGCAGCACAACACCTGATGCTCGCCTACTTCGGC
Organism: uncultured Actinomycetota bacterium; assembly: GCA_963849365.1. Lineage (GTDB taxonomy): Bacteria > Actinomycetota > Actinomycetes > Prado026 > Prado026 > CAVQCJ01. The sequence continues at coordinate 21,350 of CAWKHA010000003.1, read as the reverse complement.
ACCTTCGGCCGCGCCTACCAGCTGCTGCTCGGCGCCACCCTCGCCATGGCCGTCCTGTGGTGGGACCGGCGCACCGCCGAGCAGGGGCCATGGCACCACGGGCGACACGCCACGCGCGTCGCCCGGCTGCTGGTCCCGGCCGGGGTCGTGCTCCTGGTCGTCGCCGGTACGGACCTGGGTCCGGACAACCCCTGGTGGACCGGGCTCGTCGGCTGCGTCGCCACCGTGGTCGTCCTGGGCGCGATCGAGCTGGTGCCGTCCGGTCGGGTCCAGGACGCGCTGTCCGCCCGGGTGCCCCAGGCCCTGGGCCGCTGGTCGTACTCGATCTACCTCTGGCACTGGCCCGTCATCGTGCTCGCGCTCACCGTGGGACTGCTGCCCGGCCAGTGGTGGCTGCGCGTGCCGATGGTGCTGGCCGTGACTGTGCTGCTCGCGCGAGCCACCTGGTCCCTGGTCGAGGACCGCGCGCTGCGGATCTCGCTGCGGACCCTGCCACGCCAGCGTGCAGTCGTCGTCGGCGGACTCGCGCTCAGCGTCCTGGTCGCAGTGGTCTCCCAGCACGTCCTCCGGGTGCCCGCGCAGGCCCAGGCTCTGTACCAGCAGGTCACGTCCACGTCGGACGACGCTGCAACGGGCGGAACCGACGAGCGGAGCACCGACCAGGCCGTGAGCGACACCGCCGACCCCGGCCGGCGGACGATCCTGCTCGTCGGCGACTCGCACGCGCGACTGTGGAAGGCCGGGCTGGCCGACTACGGCGCCCGGCACGGCTTCGGCCTGGTCACCATTGCCACCAGGGGCTGCCCGTGGATGGACGTCCAGCCGGACTGGGGCTCGACCGACGACCCGCACTGCGCGACCACCCTGCACGACGCGTCCGTCGCGGCGGTCCGCAAGTACCGGCCCGACGTCACCATCCTGTCCTCGCGGTCGATCGACGTCCGCATCCTGCGAACGGCGCAGGGCGACCTCCGGCCGGACGCACCCGGATGGGCCGGCGTCGTGCGGGCCGGCGCGTCGTCGTTCATCGCTCAGATCGCCCCGTACACCAAGCAGATCGTGCTCATCGAACCGCTCCCGGAGACCCGCACGTCGATGACCGCGTGCCTGGCCGACCCGCACGGCCCCGGCCGCTGTGACCAGCGGGCCGTGGTGATGCCGGGGATGCAGGCGGTGAAACGGATCTTCCGAAGCCTCGACGCCGGCTCCGCTCAGATCACTTCGGTGTCACTGAATGCGCTGATCTGCCCGGGTGACCGGTGCCCGGCAGAGGTCGAGGGCGTCCCCACGCACCGCGACACCAACCACCTCAGCGAGCAGTACGCGACCCGGCTGGTCCCCGCCCTGGTCGTGCTGCTGCGCTCGACGGGTATCCGCGTCTGAGCAGCGGCCGCCCCGGCCCGCTCACTCCCGAGCAGCAGTATCGACGCCACGCCCGGGCTGCCGTAGCGTCGGCTGGACCGCGAGCTGCCCAGTGAAGCAGCTGCGGTGGAGGGAGGATCGAATGTTCGTACAAGTGATCCAGGGCCGCGTGGAGGACCCGGCGCAGCTACGCGCCGCGCTCGACGACTGGCTCACGGAGGTCGCTCCCGGGGCCATCGGCTGGCTGGGTTCAACCAGTGGCGTGACCGACGACGGTCGTTCCATCGCGCTGGTGCGCTTCGAGTCCGAGGAGGCTGCCAGGCAGAACAGCGAACGGCACGAGCAGGACCAGTGGTGGGCGCAGACGTCCAAGCTGTTCGTCGGTGAACCGACCTTCAAGGACAGCAACGACGTCACCCTCGACCTCAGCGGCGACCCGGACGGCGCGGGCTTCGTCCAGGTCATGCAGGGCCGGGGCAGCGACCCCGAACGCGCACGCGAGCTGATGGCCCAGGACTCGGGCGAGTGGGCCGCGTTCCGACCGGAGATCATCGGCAGCATGGCGGTCGGTCACGAAGGCGGCGCCTACACGATGGCGATGTACTTCACGTCCGAAGCCGCAGCACGCGAGGGAGAGCGGAAGGAACTGCCGCCCAACCTCAAGGCTCAGATGGACGAGATGACCAAGCTCACCGTGGGCGAGACGGAGTTCTTCGACCTGAAGGAGCCCTGGCTCCACTCTCCGCGCTGAGGTCGGAGACGGCATGTCCAAGACGAACGCAGGCCAGTGGCTCGAGCCGCTGGCCTGCGCGTTTCCCGGGTGGAGCTAAGGCGTCTCCCCGGTGGCACCCACCCGCCAGGACCGCGACGTGCATGTCAACTTCACTTTCAACCTGCGTGGCGGGAAGAACGTCTTCCCCTACTACCGGGAGGGTGCGCGCGGCACGCTCACGTACATGAACCTCAACTCGGGCGGCACCTACACCGAGGTCTTCACCGCGAACAACCGTGACCACAAGATCGTGGACAACGGTGACGAGACCATCACCATCTTCGGTCAGGGCTCGGGCGTATCCCGCTTGTATGACACCAACGGTCGCCTCGTCCTCCAGGACCCTGGCAACGTCCGGTACGCCGTCGACATCGACTACAACGGCACCCCCGGCGACGCCTCCGACGACGTCGAGGTCCCCGACTCCTTCCGCATCGTTCGCGACTCAACTGGTCGCAACGACACCGCAGGCCGCGACTTCTGTGCGGACCTGGTGGAGTTCACCAGCTAGCCGAACGGACCCCCGCTCCGCGCCACCGCTCGACATCGACCGGAGCCGGGGTTCCGCGGGCATCCTCCAGGTCTTGGCACCTCCGGTGTGCGGGTCGAGCGTGCGACCAGGCTGGTCATCGGTGACCACGCCCAGCCGGAAAGGTGATCCCATGACCGGTATCCGCACGCTCGGCCGATCGGCCGCGCTCGTCACCGCAGCGTCCATCGCGCTCTTCGGAGTGCCGGCCGCGCACGCTGCAGACACGGGCCAGGAGCAGACGTACCTCGTCGTCTTCTCGGCCCAGTCGCTCCCGTCGAACGTCGCGGCCAGCATCAGCGCCGCCGGCGGCACCGTCGTCTCGACCTACGGCCAGATCGGCGTCGTGGTCGCTCGGTCGTCGGCCTCGACGTTCCGCGCCAACCTCATGCGCAACCACAAGATCCAGGGGGTCTCCGGGACGGCGGTCTTCGCCACGCACCTGGTCGACGGCGCCCTCGATGCGGGCAATGGCCAGGACGCCCCTGCGCCCGGCACGCCGGCGCCTGGCTCGGACAGCCTGTCCGGGCTGCAGTGGGACATGGACCAGATCCACGCGCCGGAGGCACGGGCCATCAACGGCGGCAGCAGCTCGGTGATCGTCGGCGACGTCGACACCGGTGCCGACTACACCCACCCCGACCTCGCCGCGAACATCGACGACGCGACCAGCGTCAACTGTACGAGTGGCGCACCCGTCCCTGGGAAGGTCGCGGCCAACGACGACAACGGCCACGGCACTCACACCGCCGGCACGATCGCCGCGGCAAAGAACGGCATCGGGATCGTTGGTGTCGCTCCTAATGTGAGGATCGCCGCCATCAAGGCCGGCAACGCCGCCGGCTTCTTCTTCCCCGAGGCAGTCGTCTGCGCGTTCATCTGGGCGGGCACGCACAACATCCAGGTGACCAACAACAGCTACTTCGCCGACCCTTGGTTGTTCAACTGTAAGAACGACCCGGAGCAGCACGCCATCTGGGCGGCCGAGCAGCGGGCGATCCTGTTCGCCGAGAGCCGGGGCACCGTCGTCGTGGCGGCCGAGGGCAACGAAGCCGACGACCTAGCACACCCGACCCAGGATGTGACGAGCCCTGACGACACGCAGCCGATCGTTCGAACGGTCCACAACGACTGCGCGGTCGTCCCCGTCGAGGTCCCGGGAGTCGTCGGCGTCACCGCGGACGGCAACCTCGAGCTGAAGTCCTTCTACTCCAGCTACGGCGTGGGCAAGGCGGACGTGACCGCTCCGGGCGGCGACAGCATCCTGCAGCTCACGGCGGCCTCACCCAACGGCCGGGTGCTCTCGACCTGGCCAGCCTCCCTGCTGACAGTCACGTGCCTGCCGTCTCGGCGGGTCGTGGACGCCAGCGGCGCCACGTACTGCTACCAGCCGGGCACCTCGATGGCCTCGCCGCACGCGGCCGGCGTCGCCGCACTCCTCGAGAGCGCCGGCATCAGGTCGCGTGGCGCGGTCGTAGCCGCCCTGGAGAATCGCGCCGACCCGCTGGCCTGCCCGGCCGACACGTCGATCTACGCGTTCTTCCCGTCGGTCAGCAACGGCGCTCCGCAGGTCTGCCAGGGCGGTGTGGGCAACAACTCCTTCTACGGCAAGGGTCAGGTGAACGCCCTGGCAGCGGTCAGCAAGTAACGAGGGCCGGACCCGCGGCTCGCCGCCGGCCCGTCGAGCCACCGCCCTGTCGCCGTACGGCAGGGGGTGCCGAGCGGGTCGGCGGCGGGCGTCTGTGAACGTTCGCCGGACGGTCGCCGTGACCGGCTGCGTCGACCGGGGCACTGGGTATCGCTGACACCGATGTGCCGCTCGGGGGCCGGATCGGTCCGCGATGATGCCGTCATGCTGAGAGACCTGGCTGGCCTAAACCGGTGGGAGGCGGCGTGTTCTCCCGACTGAAGACCGTTGCGTCCGAGAAGGGGCGACGCCGTCTACAAGTACGCCCGCTGTGTCACCGCCCATTCGGGAACGATGTGCTGGCGGACGCGCACCAGGCCAGCGACGTATACCCGTGTTGAGGACAGTCGTGTATGACCTGCCGCATCCGGCGCACGGTCTCCCAGACTCGCAGTTCGGCTGCGGTCATCACGGATTCGCAGCCACACAGCCAGTTGGCATAGAGCGTCATTCCTGCACGGCGAGTCTCGTCAGGCACGCCCCCTGAGACGCACCGACTCCTGCGTTCGGTCCCACGGGATTGGTGTGAACTGGAGCACACCTGGTCAACGCCCAGTGGGGGCGAGGGGGCCAGCCAGCGCCGGGTGCAGCAGGTCGCGCCGTCTCATGTGGTTGTGGCTTCACGCCCCTGATCGCGATCGTGGCATCGACCCCAAGGCCGACCAGCTCCTTCCCTCCCTCCCGGGGAGTGAGGGGGTTTCCGCGTCATGATCAACAATCTTGGTGGGACCGGGCCGTGCATGTCACCGAACGTGCCGACCTACCGCTGGTACGTACCGGGGGTGGTACAGGCGACCTGGTGTGCGGTCCAGGGCCGAGCCGGAGGTGTGGCAGCTGACGAACGATCGCGGCTCGCGGCCGCTACCAGCGCTGCTGGCGGCCCTGCGGCTGCAGGCGCAGCCGCGTACGCCGCACCGGCTGTGGCGTCGGCTGCGGCCCGTGTGCTCGAGCGCGACAGGCACGCCTGTCGATGGACGGTCGCCGAGGTCGAGTGCGCGCTACCGGCCGCTGCGGTGGCCCTGGTGGTGCCGTGGCGAGAGGGTGGCGCGCTGGTCGACGGCAACGCCCGAAGCGGGTGCGGGCCGCATTCCCAAACCGGGCGCGGCTTGGTCTCGACCGGCGGGGGCCTGCGCGAGCAGCTGCCAGGAGCCGGGCACGTTCGCCGGCTCGCCCATTTGCTTGAGCAGCACGGGGTTGACCCGCAGCTCGGCCGGCGGCGACTCCGACGTGCGCGTGACCCTCGCCGTCTACCAGCACACGACGCCCGACCAGCACGCGGCCGCGGGGGCCGCCCTGACCGCCTCTCTGATTGGAGGACCTGCGACCTGAACACACCCGCCTTGTACACGCTCGCGCTCGACCCAGACCACCGCGTGGTCCACGTACTGCCTGGGCCTTGCGGGAACTGTCGATCGACGTGCGGGGGGGATCTACGCCGACGCACCCCTTCGCCCGGGCTGGCCCGCCGACGGACTTGCCTACCAGGCCGGGCTGATGCACCGGACACTCTGCGACTCGTGTGTGACGGCGCTCCCGGCATGAGACAACTGCCGCTGCCGCCCTTGCCCAGGCCTCGGACTTTGGAGTGTCAAGCCCGATATCTGAGCGGGGTAAGGGAGCGGGGCGCCCTTTACCGTGACAACCACGTGACAAGCGCCATGATCCAAAGAAGACGCAGGCCAGCGGCTATGCCTCTGACCTGCGGTTTCGGGGGTGGAGCTAAGGGGATTCGAACCCCTGACCCCTTGCCTGCCGAGCAGGATCCAGGGGTTCGCAGGGGTTCGCGGATGTCCGCTCTAGGGTTCTGACCTGCGCGTTTGTCCAGGTCCGTTCACGCAGGCTCGCCGAAGCGCGCTGTTGTTGGCTCCCAGTTAGGCTCCCTGAAGAAGACTGACCAACACCGGGGCAAGGGCTGCGAACCGCCCATGACAGGGACGAGCTGCTCAGGCCGGCGGTGGTGAACTTCCCGTGCGTACGAGAACGCCGCCAAGGCTGACATGGCCTGAGGAAACGGATTTGACCTGCGGTGAGCCGCGGGCCTCTGCGCCCAGGGAGATTCGAAACCCCAACCTTCTGATCCGTAGTCACTTGATCATGTCCGGGAGGGCCCGGAGCCATCCAGTTCCATGATTGATCGTGCGGGCTGGCACCGGCTTTGGGCCCTCACCGTCCGGGTCAGTTCGAACCTGGTCCGGCTCGGTTCGTTAGACAGCCGTTAGATCGGTCAATCGTTCTTGAGCGGTCAGCGGCGGAGTCCACCCTGAAGGCGAGTGAACACCTGGAGGATCCGAAACGCTGCTTCACTCGCGATCAGGCGGCCTTGGCAGCAACCTCGACCGCGAGTTTTCGCTCAGAGGACGCACGTGTAGAGCGTGTCCAGCGGCCGAATTGCGCGGATACTCGCGGCTTGCTCACCAAGGGCAGCTAGACCCTGCAGCAGAGTCGCTGACGCGCGTCGAGCGGACCTAATCGAGGTAGTCACGCAGTCGAGCGGACCCAACCGCTGTGCTCTGACCTGCGCAACCTCAGTCAGGACGACCGCTGTGGCGCGCACTATCCTCGACTGAGGATCAGGCCTGAAACAGGGACCGTACGGTCCCGCGTCCCGCTTCCCGCCCCGACCTCCGGCACGATGCGAAGGACACTCGTGAACGCCGAACAGCTAGAGAAGATCAGGAGCGAGCGCGGGTTCGTGGCGGCGCTCGACCAGAGCGGCGGCAGCACCCCCAAGGCCCTCGCGCTGTACGGCCTCGACTCGAGCACCTACGCCGACCAGGAGCAGATGTTCGACCTCGTCCAACAGATGCGCGCCCGCATCGTCACCAGTCCGGCCTTCGGCGGCGACCGGATCCTGGCGTCGATCCTGTTCGAGATGACCATGGACCGTCAGATCGATGGCAAGGGTTCCGCTGAGTACCTGTGGGAGGACAAGTCCGTGGTCCCGTTCCTCAAGGTCGACAAGGGTCTGGCTGACCAGGCCGACGGCGTCCAGCTGATGCGAGCCAATACCCGACCTCGATGATCTGCTGGCCCGGGCGATCGGGCACGGGGCGTTCGGCACGAAGATGCGCTCGGTGATCAAACTCGCCGACCGGTCCGGCGTGGACGCGGTGGTGGGCCAGCAGTTCCGGGTCGCCCGGCAGATCCTCGACGCCGGCCTGGTGCCGATCATCGAGCCCGAGATCGACATCCACAGCCCGCAGAAGGCTGCCGCCGAGGTGCTGCTCAAGGAGGCCATCCTCGCCGAGCTCGCGGGGCTCGACGACGACCACCCGGTGATGCTGAAGCTCACCCTCCCGGAGCAGGACGATTTCTACCTCGAGCTGGTCGAGCATCCCCGGATCCTGCGGGTGCTGGCCCTGTCCGGCGGCTACACCCGGGAGGAGGCCGATGCCCGGCTGGTGCGCAACCACGGCGTGATCGCGAGCTTCTCCCGGGCGCTCACCGAGGGCCTGACAGCACAGATGAGCCAGAGCGAGTTCGACAGCGCCCTGGACGCGTCGATCGCAGAGCATCTACGAGGCGTCGCTAACCTGAACCGGCCCGAGGTGGCGGTCGGACTAGTCACCGGCCACGCTAGTCGAGGTAGTCGCGCACTCTGGACGGCTGAGCGCTGTGCGGTCCCACTCGGTAAACGTGCAGGTCAGGAGCGCTGTGCCCTGCACTGTCCTGGACTCAGAACTCGCCCAAGCTGGTATCTCCAGGCCCTGCCTACACAAGCGGCTGCATCTCACCCGCTAGAACAGGGCCTACTCCCTCTCGCTGTCGGGTGGCGGTGCGAGATCCGCCTCGTCTTCGTCGGAGCCTTCGAACTCGGCGTCCACGACCTCGGTGACGAGGGCGGCGACCAGCGGGGGCTCCACCCGCCAGCGACGGATGGCCCACTGTCCAAGATGCGCCTGACGTTTGGCGATGGCCTCGGGGTTCCAGATCTCGACGGTTGCGAGCTCGCGTTCCTGGTGGAGGTTGCCCTGGGCGTAGCAGATCGTCGGCTGCTCGCTCTGAGCGAGCGCCTTGCCACGCTTCACGCTGAAGCAGTGGTTGTAGTAGCTGGAGTTGTCGAGGGTGAGGACCAGGTTTCCCAGCGAGTGCTTTAGCGCCTGTTTCTCCTCTGGAGTGAAGGTGCTCGACCAACACTCATCTGCAGGGTCGGGGGTCTGCGGAAGGATGTGTTCGGTCGTTCTCTGAGGTCCTCCCGAGTCCGTGAAGTGCTCGAGCGGGAGGAGTGCTTCGCCGGGGCGGACGAGGCTCATCTCGTACTCGTATAGGAAGTACTTGTGGCCGCGTCGGCCGTACCAGTTGGCCGTGAGGTCGCCGAATACGGTCTGGAGCCTGGTGTCTGGGGCGTACTCCCAGATTATCGCTCGGATGCTGTCTAGGACCTTCTCGGGGGCCGTCCCTCGGTACAGGTCGTTCGCCAACCCGAACAGAGCGCTCCGCCCGGCGTCAGCCCGTCGCTGCGCGATTACGAAGACGCGGGCCGAGTAGCGTTCGCAAAGGTCGGTCAGTTGTGCATAGAGGAGCCCGTCGTTGGGATACTTGAGCCTGCACGCCAGCATCAGGGGTCGGAAGACCGCCATCACGCCGCTGCGCCTCAGCGCGTTGCCGGCCCGCCTCGCCTCGTCGCGTCCGGTCTGGAACGGCGTCATGGACGGCTTCTCTTGAAGACTCTCCGCGAGGTAGGCGGAAGCATCCCTGAGCGTGCGGACGTAGTTCTCCACATCGGCCTTGAGGCCCTCCCAGGGGTCCTGCTCGTCGCCTGACAGCGGCTTCTCGGCTGACGGCGGCGCTTCTCCGATGAGACGGACCGCCCCGGGGATGTACTGGCTCCGTTCGAAACGCCTCTTGATCGTGACGACCCGCTGCCAGTCTCGGAGGCTGGGGTTCTCCGTCGCGATCCAATGCGCCTGCAGCAGTTGGTCCTCGCGGCCGACGCCCTCCCCGGACAGGTTCTTGAAGATCTCCGACCATGCGCGGTTGATGAAGTCGGCCAGCTGGCGACTCGCCTGTTCGGTCGGGATCAGCCTGGCCAGGTAGAGCAGGTAGTTCTTCGTCTTCTCCAGATCGGTAAGCGGTCGCCCCCGGTCGTTGAGCGTCTCGAAGATGACCCCGACCTCGACGACCGAACGCACCTCGTAGACCAGGAACCTCAGCCCGTTCTCGACGCGGCCCACGAGGTCCTGAAGCCGGTGTCGTGCCTCCTCCGGAGGCGCGCCGGAAGCCAGTTGGCGGACCTTGTCCTCGTAGAAGTCTCGCGCGCTCGCCAGGCGCCGCTGCCCGGGCAGGACCTCGCCAGTGTGGGGATGGTCGCCCAGCACGCTGTCGACCCAGAAGTCGTTCAAGTCCTCGCCGAGCCTAAGCTTGGGAACCTCCGCATGATCGGCCATGCGCAGGACCGTGTAGGACGTGCGCAGTCGCGTCGAGAACTCGAGGCTGTCGGGCACGCCGCCCTGGTCCCCGAGCCGGTCTAACGCCCGACGGGCCTGGTCGAGGAGGATCAGGATGGTCGTGAGGCGCTGCTGTCCGTCGACGACTTCGTAGTAGTGAAGGGTGCGGCCCGCGCTATCGGTTGCCGCTGGCTTGTCTTCTTCGGGGCGCAGGACCAGCGTGCCGGCGTAGTGGATGCCTAGGGGACCCATGAGATCGAGGTCCTCCCATAGCTCGCCGAGCTGCTTCCTCTCCCACGTGTAGGGGCGCTGATAGTCCGGCACCTGAAGAAGGCGCTCCCCTATCGCCTGCGGCAGACGCAGTTCTTGCTGGTTCGACATGGTCGCGACCCTCTCAGGTGGCGCGAGCACGGCGCCAGCCCGAACGGTGACGGCGGCATACTCCTCAGCTGAGCCTGCGAGGACAGGGACCCGGCGTTAACTCGCTCAGGACGATCGACTTCCACGACTTGTTCACGGGTTGCGACCAGAGGGTGGGGGCCGACCCGGGTAGCGTCGGGCCTGGTCGTACGAGCGTGGCGCAACCGGAGGACTGATTGCGCAGCCAACCAGTCGGTTTCGAAGACAAGGTCGCCTTCGTCTGGAAGGTGCCGACAAGCTGCGGGGGCACTTCAAGGCGCACGAGTACGGCCAGGTGATCCTGCCGCTGCTGGTCCTGCGCCGGCTGGATTGTGCCGCCCGAAGGGATTCGAACCCCCAACCTTCTGATCCGTAGTCACTTGATCACGTCCGGGAGGGTCCGGAGCCGTCCAGTCTCATGCGGGTTTGTGCGGGCGGGCAACGACTTCGATCCCTCACCGTCCGGGCCAGTTCAACCTGGTCCGGCTCGGTTCGTTAGACAGCCGTTAGATCGATCAAGCGCGGTGTTGGGGCTCGCCTCGAGCGTGACAGAGGTCTCGTCGGTCCAGCAGCCCGGAGCGGGCGCTCTATGGGCCCGGTGGGTTGTCCTCCGGCAGTTGCTCAGCCTGTCGCCGGCTAGCACCGGTCTGAACGGCTTGGGTCAGCAACCGCAGGCCAGCGCCCAGGAGAAGGAGGTTGAGCACGATCTGGATCATGACGATCACGCGGGCGACTTGGCTGGTTGCGTTGATGTCTCCGAACCCCACGGTGCTGAAGACGGTGAGGGTGAAGTACAACGTGTCAGTCCGGGTCAGGTGCTCGATGTTGAAGCTGGTTGGGTCTGCCCGAGACATCAGGTAGTAGCAGGACGCGAACACGACGAGGAACAAGGGGAGGTATCCCGCCAGCGCCTCGATGGCGCGGATCGTGGGATTCCTGGCTTCCACAACGGCACGGATCTGCCAGGTGGCCACGGCAGTAGAAGCACGATCCCGACGCCGAGGGGTACGGCCACCATTCTTCCTCCGAGATGGTTCAGCGGAAGGAGGTAATACAGGGCCACTACGACGGTGGTCGTGGCGAGCACTCGCAGCGTCACCAGGAGCGGTGTCAGGCGCGGCTTCCAGAAGGCTTGCGGCTGCTCCGGCGTCATCGCCAACCCTTCGTCGTCCACGGCTGCTACCACGCTGGAGTGGCCTCCGCACGCCGAGGTGATGCTCGCGGACGTGTCAGTCGTCGGCGTCCAGGGCGTCCTCGATGGCGAGGGCGAACCCGAGCGCGGAGGCGATGTTGGCTGCCGCGTCGACGACCCTCGGCCCGCCGACGATCGGGGCGAGCGTCACCAGCACGCTCTGGGCGTCTTCCAGGGTCAGCCCGCTGTCGACGGCGGGACCGAGGTTGATCAGGTAGGAGGCCGGCGGCGCGTCGACGGCGACCAGCCCTGCCACGCGGACCAGCATCAGCTCGCGGTCATCGAGGTTGGCGCGGGCGACGGATGCCGCGGTCATATCTGCGAGGGTTTCGAGCAGCGGTCGGTTCTCGGTCATGACGATGGTCCTCTCGATGGGTGGGGCAGGGTCGGGTTCGCACCCGGGCGGCTCGTTTCGCTAGCTACCCGGGCAGTTCTGCGTCAGCGTCGAGGCCAGCCCCGACGCTGCCGTGCCGAGCTTGGTCAGTGCCGCGATGATCGACGGCGCCTTCTGCGTGATGTTGTCGGTGCTCAGACCGTCGACCGAGGTCTGCACACCGTCGAACGCCGACTTCACCGTGGCCACGGCTGGCTGCAAGGCCGCGGACGCCGAGGCCTGTGCGGCATCCAGGCTGGTCTTCACGTTGGCGATCGCGGCCTGTAACGCGGGCACGCCGTCCTGCAACGGCTTCACCTGGGTCAGGGCCGCCACCGAGGCCTTCAAGGCTGTGACGTCCGCGCAGCCCGCGGACGAGGCCGTGCTCGCCGCCCCACCGCTGCTCGGACCGGGCGTGCTGCTGCTGCACCCGGCCAGCGCTGCGACGAGGGCAAGGGCGACCATCACCCCCACGGCAGACCGTGAACGCGAGCTCATGGAACCACCTCCCAGTCGGAGTACGGGTGCGTCTGTGCCGTCTGGCGACGCCGCCCAAGGTCCGGTCTTGTCGGACTCAGCGTCACAGCTGACGGGACGCAAGGCACCGGTCCGCAGTGGATTTCACCTAGGGGAAACAGCCGGCTGGTTCTGGCTATGGGGCAGCGGCTGGGGCTGTACCCGGGTCTTCGGTGGGTGCTGCGGACGTCGGCAGGCGTCGCACCCAGGCCAGCGCGAGCAGCGCGAAGATGGCAAGGAAGGCCAGCCCGGCGCGCAGGGCGCCGAGCTGGGCGTCGGAGTAGGTGGCCACGACCTCGGCGGTCTGGTCGGCGGGCAGCCCAGCCTTCTGGGCCGCTTGCTCGACCTGCTCGGTGGTCACGAAGTTGACGCCGGCGTCGGCGGCGACCGTGACCTGCTGCTTCACCGAGTCGGGAAGCGACGGGTTGCCCTGAACCCCCGTGGTGAAGTTGGACGCGAGCGTGGCGAGGAGGATCGACCCGACGAGCGCGACGCCGAGGGAGGCGCCGAGGTTGAGCGAGGTGCCCTGCAGGCCCCCGGCCTCGCCGCCGCGGGTCGGTTCGACCGACGACATGATCACGTTGCCAACTTGGGAGGCCAACAGCCCGAGGCCGGCGCCGAGGAGTGCTAGGCCGGTGCCGAAGCCCCATCCGCTCAGCTGAGGGTCCAGGAAGTACAGGAGCACCACCTCTCCGACGAGCATGGCGGCGATGCCGCGTTGAACGATCAGCTTGGGAGAGAACCGGCCGGTCAGCGCCGAGCCCCCGAGCGCGAAGATGAACATCGCGACGGACATAGGGAGGATGGTTACCCCGGTCTTCAGCGAGTCGAAGCCCAGCACGGTCTGCAGGTACAACGGCAGCACGAAGAACGTGGCTTGGATGATGAAGGCCTGACACCACTGCACCACGAGGCCCGCGCGCATCCGCGGGATCTTGAGGAGGGCGAGGTCGAGGAGTGGCTCGTCGCCCCGGTCTTTGACCTTGCGCTCACGCCGGCCGAACACGACGAGGAGGAACGCCCCGACCAGGATCAGCCACACGGTGGGGGACAGCCCCAGCGGGGTCAACGGCTTGCCGTTGACCTCCGGGACGCCCTGGCTCGGCGTGACCCAGCCCCACTGGCTGGAGCGCAGGATGCCCAGCACGATGGAACCCAGACCGAGCGCGGACAGCACCGCCCCGCCGGTGTCGAGCTTGGTCTTGCGCGCCTGCACCGCTGGGATGATCCGCAGGAAGCCCATGATGATCAGAACCACGACGGACTCGGCCGCGAACACGTACCGCCAGGAGAGGTAGGCGGACACCCAGCCACCGATGAGAGGGCCGGCCGCCATCGAGGCCCCGCTGACGCCGCCGAGGATCCCATAGGCGATCGCCCGCTGCTTGCCCTGGTAGGTCGCCGCGGTCAGCGCTGCGATGGCCGGGATGACCAGGATCGCTCCGATGCCCTCGATGAAGGACCAGCCGATCAGGAGTACGGCCAGGTTCGGTGCGACGGAGGTGAGGAAGGATCCGGTCCCGTAGACGATCAGGCCGACCCAGAACGCGCGCTTGGCGCCCCAGCGTTCGCCGAACTTCCCGCCGATGAGCATGAAGGACGCCATCACCAGCGTGTACATGGTGATCGCGGTCTGCAGGCCGACGATGGTGGTGTTGAGGTCCGCGACGACCTGGGAGATGGACACGTTCATCACCGTGGTGTCCAGCACCATGATGAACTGTGCGGCGGCCAGCATGCCGGCCACGCCCCATCCGGTCTTCGCCTCGACGCGGAGCGCGAGGTCGGTCATGATCCGGTCCCTCCCGGCTCGCTCGTCTTGCGTCCTCGGACTAGACCGAACGGCACGATCAGGTAGATGGCGATGAGTAGGTAGCCGATGATCGCGGCGGTCGGGAAGAACAGTCCGATGGCGATCAGGACGACGTAGCCGCCAAGGCTCGGGGTCAGCCGGCGGCTCAGCGTCTGGACTTCCTCGTCGTCCGCATCGGGCCGCACGAGCCCTTCACGCAGGGAGTAGCGCCACAGGACCGAAACCAGTACGGCGGCAAGGAGGAGGTTGACTCCGTAGAGCGTGACGGCAACTCGTTCGCCTAGCTCCTCGCCGGTGTACTCGGCAAGCATGCGGGTGGGGAACGGAAGGAAGGACACGAAGAGCAGGAGCAGGAGATTGAGCCGGCTCAGGATCGGATCGGTGCGCTCGAGGTAGTCCGTGATGGCGCTGTGCGCGAGCCAGATCGCTCCGATGGTGGAGAAGCTGATGAAGTAGGCCAGGTACACGGGCCACTGGGCCGCAACCGCGGGCAGCAGATGGTCAGCCGCGCCGGTGGGAACGGCGATGTCCAGCACCAGCAGGGTGATGGCGATCGCGAAGACGCCGTCGCTGAAGGCCTCGAACCGTCCGGTACGTAGCCGACGCGACTGCCGGCCCGACGCTGGCTCCTCTCCCGTCACGCGTCACCCTCGAGGTCGCGTGGCAGGGTAGGCCGCAGCACGACTCGGTCGACGACGACGTTGGCCACCGCCACCGCCGCGGCCGACACCGCCGCCCAGACCACGATCCGACGGAACGGGACGTCGCGGTCCCGTGCCGTGGGCAGGGCTGCTCCCGTCGCGCGGTGGTAGCCGGACTCCAGCGCGCGGCGCACGGCCCAGGAAGCCGCCGCCTCGCCCAGCCAGATCTTCGCGGCCTGCAACTGCGCTGCCCCGCGCCCGCCCACGCCAGCCCGGCTCGGGATGCTCTCGCCGCCCTGGCCGCGCGAGTCGGCTCCGCCGGTCATGAGGAATCCTGCGCTACCGCGGCTTCCGCGGGATCCGCCGCAGCCGCAGCCGCCGCGTCATTCTGGGGGTGCGTCCCCACGGCGTCCACCATCTCCTGCGTGAGGTCGTAAGACGTGTGGTAGGTCTGCAGGATCGTGACGCCGGCGGCGGCGAGCGGGATGCCGATCAGGGCGCCGATCGGGCCCCAGATGGCGGCTCCGACGAAGACTGCGGCCAGCGCGATCGCCGGATTGACGTCCATGGTCTTCTGGCTGACTCGCGGGGTGAAGAAGTAGCTTTCGATCTGCTGGTAGACGGTCGCGAACGCGACGATGGCGATGGCCTTCCAGGGGCTGATGAACACGGTGGCCAGCACGGGCAGGATGATGCCGATGTAGGTGCCGATCAGGGGTACGAACTGCGCCGTGATGCCGACGAGCAGGGCGAACGGGAGCCAGTTGGGCACTCCGATGGCGAAGAAGAAGATGCCGTGGAAGAACGCGGACAGGGTGGCCAGGACGATCTTCGAGGCGACGTACCCGCCGGTCTTCTCGACGGTGATGTCAGAGATGTTCAGGAAGACCTTCTGCGCCCGAGGGGGCATCCCGGTGGCCATCGCGCGCATGAAGTTCGGCCCGTCGCCGGCGAAGTAGAACGCGAACACCATCACGGTCAACAGGTCGAACAGCACGGCCGCCAGCGACCCGACCACCCCAAGGACACCCCCGGACAGCTTGCCCGCCCAGGAAGCGACGTTCGACGAGCTCAAGTGCAGGGAGGAGGAGATGCTCGCCGCGTCCCAGTGCGTGTGGAAGCGGGCATTGACCCAGTTGATCAGAGACTTCTCCACGCTCGGGATGTCGCTGACCAATGCGGCGATCTGGGTGAAGAACAGCTTCCCGAAGACAGCGGCCAGCAACAACGCGACCAGGATGGTCCCCCCGCCCATGATCGCCGCGGAGGCGCCACGGGATCGTCCATGGGCCATCAACCACTTGATGCCCGGATCCAGGGCGATCGCGAACATCCACGCGAGTAGTACCAGGAACAGGAAGTGCCGCGTCACCGAGAACAACCACAACCCGAGCAGCAACGACGCAACCAGCGTCATCAGGATGATCCCCGAGCGCCGCACCGAGGCGGTGTCGAACCGAACGGTCACCAGTCCGTCGCGCACCGCAGGATCCACGACGGCTGCCGTGGTCACCGGCGCCGGCAGGCCGGAGGTGTGCGCATCTGCCGCTTCGGTAGCCATCGGATCTTCTCCTCGGTCATGGACGCACGTGGATACGCGCTGGTGCCGCGACAGGCTAGACGCCAGTCTGCGCGTTGATCCGCCCCGAGCTGATCGCGTCGGCCAGGGCGGAATGGTCGCGCGCGTTCAGGTCGGCGTAAGCCTCGGCGAACTCGGCCATCGCCTGGTCGAAGTGGTCCTTGGAGCCCAGGTAGGCGGAAATGGCGACCCGGTCTCCCGAGCGCGCGTGGGCCCGTGCCAGGGTCTGGCCGCAGATCCGCGCGTACAGCTTCATGCCGTCGGGGACCATCTCTTCGACGACGACAGAGCCCTTGCCGTCGCGGAGCTGTCGTAGGTAGTAGTCACGGTCGATGCCGTCCGGCCCGGTGGCTCGCTGCCAGCCGAGGAAGATGTCGCTCGCCGCCTGCATCAGGTGCTGGCCGGTGACGACGCGTTGGCCTTGGTTCTTGAAGCCGGTGGACTTGACGTAGCCCGACAGGACTGACGCCTGGGCCTCCTTGGCCTGCAGGAAGAGCGGGTCTGCGCCGTCGATCCCTTGGAATAGCAGGATCCAGGCACGGGTCCCTACGCTGCCCACGCCGACTACCTTGCGGGCCACGTGCACGAGCTCGAACTCCTCCAGAAGGTGGCGCCGATCCGACTGCAGCGTGCGACGGTAGGACCTGATCAGAGTCCTCAGGGTCTCGTACGCACGGTCTGCCTCGTCCTGTCCCCACAGCTCCTCGAGCGGGACGAGCAACGGCGGTTGGCTCAGGATGCGTGCGTGTCCGTCCACCATGCTGGTGAGCTTGGCCAGGGCCTGGACGCTGTCACGGCCGCGTGCCTTGTCGAGGGCTGCTTGCGTCTTGGCCTTCCGTGCCGAGTCGAGCTCGCCGCCGACCTGTCGCATCACCTCGTCCATGTCGAGGTGGGTGTACCAGACGGCCAGGTTGCGTTGGGATGCGAACCCGGCCATCGCCCCGCGATAGCCGGCGGCGGCTGCGAGGACGATCGTCCGTCGCTTCTTCGTGCTGAACCCGTTGTCGCGTCCAGCCACGGCCAGGCTCGCCGCCAGCCGCTTCACGTCCCACTCGAACGGTCCAGGATGAGTCTCGTCGAAGTCGTTGACGTCGAAGGCCAGCCGCCGCTCAGGGGTGGCGAAGATGCCGAAGTTGCTCATGTGCGCGTCCCCGCACAGCTGCACGTGCAACCCGGAGTTCTGCGTGCGCGACAGGTCAGACGCCATGAGCAGCGCACCACCTCGGTAGAACGAGAACGGCGTCGCGACCATGCGCCCGTACCGGATAGGTACGAGTTCGGGCACCCGCGAGGCCGCCTGTGTCTCCAACAGCGCGATCGGGTCGGGCCGGCCGTCAGTCGCGAGCTGGGCCTGCGACTCGAGGGTAGCTCGTCCGCGCGCGAGCCTTCCGTCAGCGGCCCGGTGTGCTCGAGACGGGTGGGTGACCTTCGGCGGTGCAGCAGATGTCTGCGTGGTCTGAGTCATGGTTGGCTCTCTTGTCGGTTGTCGGGCTGCCGCGGAGATGAGGGCAGCGTCACACTCGGCGCGATGCCCGGCATCATTCCCCGGTGGATTTCACCTAGGGGAAAACGCCCGCGGCTGATGACGCGGCGCCGGGACGCGGGAGAGTCTGGCGGGATGAGCACCGAAGGTGGCCGAGGTACCACGTACCGGCTGGTCCTGGGCGGCGAGCTCGGCGACAGGTTCGGGGTGCTGTTCGAGGGGATGAGCATGTCGCGGGACGGCGGGAACACCGTGCTCACCGGTCCGGTGACCGATCAAGCACATCTGGCCGGGATCATCGAGCGGACCCAGGAGCTGGGTCTGGTTCTCATCTCCGTCGGGACCGTGGAGCCAATCAAGCGCGCGGCCAGTAGCCCGGGGACCGTCTCGCCCTCGTGACCACGATCGAGCCCGGCCGCCCGTGGTGGCAGCCTGCTGAAGTGGGGTCCCCGGGTCCGGGCCAGAGGGCTAGCCTGCGGAGTGGACTAGGAGCCCTGGTCTGAGCCGTACGATCCCGGAGGGTGACGAGATGGCTTCCCGACGGGACGCGGCCAGCGGTTCGCGGGCGCTGATCGTTTCGCCTCGCTCGGCTGCCGATAATGCTGGACCGCTACTGCACGTATCGGGGACGGTCGGCGCGCCCGCGGTCACGGGTCAGCCGCCGGTCCTGGTGACCACGAAACTCACCGCGCCTCGGGTCCGGGACGAGATGGTTCCGCGGGGGCGGCTGCTGGAGCGACTGGAGAGCGGTGCAGGTGCGGGGTTGACGCTGGTGGCTTGTCCGGCAGGCTTCGGTAAGACGAGCCTTCTCGCCTCCTGGCAAGCGGCGGAGGCCGATCGAACCCCGATCGGATGGCTGACGCTGGACAGGGGCGACAACGACCCGGTGCTGCTGTGGTCCTACCTGCTCGAGGTCCTTCGAAAAGTCTGCCCGAGCATCGAGGAGTCGGTGTCCAGGGCAGCGGTCGGGACGCCGCTGGTCATCGAGGTGTTAATGCCGCGGCTGGTGAACGCGCTGGCCGAGGCGGGCAGGGTCACGTTGATTCTGGACGACTTCCACGAGCTGGCTGACGGCCCCGCCCGCGACAGCATCAGCTGGCTCGTCGCCCACGCTCCTACGAGCTTTCAGCTTGTGCTGGCGACCAGGAGGGAGCCGGAGCTGCCGCTCGCTGCGTTACGGACGCGTGGTGACTTGCTCGAGCTCAGGGCCGACGACCTGCGGTTCACCATCGACGAGGCGGACCTGTTCTTGAATGGGCGACAGATGCTTGGCCTTACTACGGATGACGTCGGTCTCCTGGTCGAGCGGACGCAGGGCTGGCCCGCCGGTCTGTACCTGGCCGCCCTGTCGCTGCGCCGGTCGGGAGATCGGCACCGTTCCGTGACCAGCTTCGGCGCCTCCAACCGCCACGTGATCGACTATCTGGAGACCGAGGTTCTCGCCTCCCACGATGAGGGAGACGTTGACCTGATGGTCCGGTGCTCGGTCCTGGATCGGTTCTCCGGCTCGCTGTGCGATGCCGTGCTCGATCGGCAGCGGTCAGACGAGGCTCTCCGCCGTCTGTCGCGCAGCAACCTGTTCGTCGTGCCCCTCGAAGACGATGGCACGTGGTACCAGTTCCACCCCCTGTTCGCCCAGCTGATGCGGGTGGAGCTCGGCCGGCTCGACCCAGGCGTCGTTGCCGAGCTGAGACGCCGGGCCTACGCCTGGCACCGTGAGCAGGGGAACACTGTCGAAGCCATCGGGTATGCGATCGATGCGGACATGTTCGCCGAGGCGAGCGAGCTGATCGCCACCTCCTGGATCCACTGGGTCAACGCAGGCATGTACAGCACGGTGGTCAGGTGGATCAGGCGCTTCCCAGACGCCACGTTGAGCGGGGACGTGCGCCTGCTGCTGGCGCAGGCCTGGGCCCAGTCCATGTCAAGGCAGCGAGAGGAGGCGGCGGCGACCATCAGTCGCATCGAGCCAATCATCGGAGTCGACACCGGGCCTCTTCCAGACGGCTTCAGCTCGGTGGCGGCGAGCCTTGCCACCCTGCAAGGAATCTTCTCCTGGGGTGACTTCGACCTGGGGTACACCGAAGCTCTGCGTGCCACTGAGCTCGAGGGACCCGGATCTCCGTGGCGGCCGGTCGTTTGCTGGGCGATGGGCCTGAACCTGCTCTTCCGCGGTCAGTTCACGCAGGCGGACACATGGTTCGTTGAGGCCACGGAGCTTGCCCCGGCTAGCGGGCAATGGCTGGTGGTGTGCGCAGGCCTCGCCTACCGGTCACTCATCGCCGGCCAGAGCGGGCTCATTGATCTGCAGGCTCAGCTGGCTGAGCAAGCAATCGCCGTCGAGCGTGAGCAGGGCCTCCAGGACGTCGCTGCGGGGCCCTCGCTGGCTCTGGGGGCGTCCCTAGCGGCACGCGGCCGAGGGGTGGACGCGTCCGCCGGTGCTGGAACATGCCGTCGCGCTGGCCCGGTTCGGAGGACAGCCTGGGGTCCTGGCGCTCGCGCTGGGTTCCTACGCCTCGGGGCTGTGCGGTCTCGGTGAGCACGAACAGGCACGTGCTGCCGTCGCTGAGGCCCGAGCGGTCGTCGGTGCTGCCTGGGCGATCAACTCAGGGCGTCTGTGCCAGGACTGCGTTGCCTCCAATGAAACAGAACTCACCCAGCGAGAACGCACAGTCCTGTCGCTCCTGGGGAGTGATCTGAGCGAGTCCGACATCGCTCGCGACCTGTTCGTGTCGCACAGCACCGTCCACAGCCACACCAAGTCCATCTACCGCAAGCTCGGTGCATCCACGAGGGCCGAGGCACTCGACCGGGCCCGCGTCCTGGGCATCCAGCCGCGGTCAGCCGGCGTCGGCACCTACCGTCTCCAAGGTATCGGTCGGGCTCTCGGCGCCGGCGGCCCCGATCAGGACCTGCACGGCCAGCAGCAGGAGCAGCACGAGTCCGAGCGCCCACAGCAGCCTCCCCGTGGTCGGCTCGTTGCCCCACAACAGGACGACGGCCCCCAGCAACCCGGCGGCGGCGCGTAGCCAGCGGGCGTTGGCCGTGACCCAACGGCCGGCAGTGCCGACTCTCTGGCCGGGCATCGCGGCGCCGACCTTCTCAAGACCGTCGCGGACAGCTGCCCGAGTCTTCTGGCCCGCGGTGCTGGATCCGGTGAACCGGCCCGTCAGCACCACGATCACGCCGAGCCAGAGCAAGACATGCCAGCCGCGCTGAAGATACCCGAGCAGAGTGTCGTAGAACACCGCGCTGGCCGGGCCGAGCACCGTGCCGGCGAAGTCGTCGATGAACAGCTGCCGACCGATAGCCAGAGCGAGCGCGAGCAGCAGCGCGTTGGCCGCCAGCAGAAGCCCGATGGTCACCACCATTCGGGGACGGCGGCGCGAGAGCAGCAACGCCGCCATGTACAGCGCAGCCACGAAGACGATCAGCCACTGCGCAACGGGGTTGGCGAATGCGTAGATCGTGCGAAGCTGCCTGAGTTTGGGTGCGTCTAGCAGCACGATCTGCTTGTCGGTGCTCGGGGTCGGGATGTTCTGCACGATCGTAAGACCGCGGGCGACCAGTCGCTGCTTGACCTGGTCGATGACATCGGTCAGGTCAAGGACGATCTG
>CAWKHA010000002.1:0-83169 GCA_963849365.1 uncultured Actinomycetota bacterium | reverse complement strand
AGAGTCCGCTGCTCTGCCAGTTGAGCTAGCGGCGCGTGGCCGCCGAGGTTATCAGGCGCTCCTCGCGGCCGAGAAATCTTCAGCCGGCGTCTCCGCCGGCTCCGCGACCGCCAGCGATCGCAGGTCGAGACGGACATCGTCCTCCACCGCTTCCGCGGTGTAGATCTCGCGCGACGTCGGGCCGGAGGGGTCGGCCAGGTCGGCGAGGAGGGCCAGCGGCACGCCGTGCGCCAGCCAAGTCATCACGCGCTCCTGAGGGGAAATCACACGCGTGTAGTTCGGCACCTCCGGACCCTGTACTTGAGCCCCCAGAACCACCGGGAACACGAATCCCACAGAACGCGCTGATCACAAGTCGGACACGGGATCTCGGCTTCAGGGTTCGCAGCACCGAGGATCAAGCAGTGGGACGTCACGGCGGCCGCTTGCTGGGGTCTCGACGAACAGTTCTCGTAGTCGTCGTAGCCGTGGTGGCAGCCGGCGGTGTTGCGGCCGGGGCGGCGTTTGGTGTGAGGGACACCGGAGGGGACGCTGCCCGGGCCGTGACCCGACCCGCGCGTACGGTCGGCACCAGCCCGACGCCCACGCCGACCCCCACCCCCACCGCTACTCCCACGCCGACGCCAACGGTCCAGGTCCCCACCGGCCCGCCGAAGTTCAGCAAGACGATCCGGTTCGGCTGGAAAGGGCCGATCGTCGTCCTCGTGCAGAAGCGGCTGCTCTGGACCGGCCTTCCGCTCAAGGTCACCGGGACCTACGACCTGGCCACGGTCAAGGCGGTCAAGAAGTTCCAGGTGAAGCAGCTGCTGCACTCGACCGGTCGGGTGGACAAGCTGACGTACACCCGGCTCGCCCAGGTGACCAGGCGCGGCCCCAAGCTGGACCCGCGCTGCTCGCACGCGACGTGGATCCTGTGCATCGACAAGAGCCAGAAGGTGTTGCGCTACATCGTGCACGGCAAGGTGGTGATGCTGCTGGACGTCCGCTTCGGCTCACCGGCGCTGCCGACGCGCGAGGGTGTGTTCGAGGTCTACTACAAGAGTCGCTACCACGTGTCCAAGCTCTACGACACGCCCATGCCGTACGCCCTGTTCTTCAGCGGCGGGCAGGCCGTCCACTACTCGATGTTCTTCCACGCCGTGGGGTACGCGGGGCTGTCGCACGGGTGCGTGAACGTCCGGGACGAGGGGTCGATGGCGAAGCTGTTCGACGACGTTCCGCTGGGCACCAAGGTCGTCATCTACCGGACGAGCAAGTCGCACTGAGCGCGCCCCACTCCTGCCGCGATCTTGAGAGATGTGTCAGCAGACGCCCTGTTTCTGACGACATCTCTCAAGATCGCGTGCCGCAGTCGGAGGCACGGGAACACGGGCGGGCGGTCGTTCGTCAGGGACGGTGTGGGTCCGGGGTGCCGCTGTTCCCCCCGTGCGGCGGTACCCCGGCCCTCCACGCAGCCCCCTGGCTCGAGCCGCCTCAGGCTCCCGCGGCGCTCACGATGAAGTCGGTGAGGAAGCCCGCGCTGAGGCCGAGCAGGATCCCCCAGTACATGACCTGGCGGTGGCCCAGCTTCATGCCCATGCCGACGAGCTGGATCACGACGTAGAGGATCGAGCCGGCCGCGAGCGCCAGGAAGGCTACGTACAGGGCGTTGCTGGTGACCGACTGGCCGAGCAGCGTCCCGACGAAGGTCGGGCCGCCGCCGATGAGGCCGAGCACGCCGAGCAGCGCCCAGCTGGGGCGGCTGTCCTCGGCGGCGAGCGGCGCGGTGATGCCGAAGCCCTCAGTGGCGTTGTGCAGGCCGAACCCGATGACGAGCAGGACGGCCAGGGTGATCTCGCCGCTCGCGGCGGACTGCCCGATCGCGAGCCCCTCGGAGAAGTTGTGCAGTCCGATCCCCACGGCGATGAGCAGCGCGAGCCGACGGCCCGCGGTCGCGGTAAGGCCGAGGCCCGCGGGCCGCTCGGCGGTGGCCATGGTGCCCGGGCCGATCGACGGCTTCGCGGCTTCGGCGGCGGCGCCGGCCCGGCGGGCGTGCGCGGCCATCCATCGCTCGTAGTACGCCAGCGACATCAGCCCGATGCCGACGCCGACGATCAGCAGCGCGCCGAGTCCGACGAAGGAGCTCCACGGCCCGGTGTGGTCGACCTTGGCGGCGGTCAGGGCGGTGTCGACCGGCTCCTGCGCGTGGCTGAGGACGTCGACGAGCAGGAACACGAGGATGCCGATGGCCGTGGCGTTGAGGAAGGCGCGCAGCGCGGGGGAGGCGTTCTTGATCCGCCCGACGGGCAGCCCGATCAGGATCGTGACGCCGGCGATGAAGCCGAGGAGGGTGATGCTCGCAGCGGACACGCCGTGGCTCCCGATCGCCTCGCCGGCCTGGCGCCGACACTGAGTTAGGGGAGCCTAACCTCGCGCCGGCCATCCTGCCAACCGCCCGCTCGGACGGCTCTTGGCAATTCTTTGGACATCCAACTAACATGTTGGACGTCAAACTATCTGCCCGTCGAGCCGGGCTTCCGTGCCGAGAGGTTCTCCATGGACGAGCCGACCGCCCTGCACGTGCCGACCCATCCGGTCCGGGTGGTCACTGCGGCCAGCCTGTTCGACGGACACGACGCCTCGATCAACATCATGCGGCGGATCCTGCAGGCTCAGGGCGCCGAGGTCATCCACCTCGGCCACGACCGCAGCGTGGAGCAGGTGGTGACGGCAGCGCTGCAGGAGGACGCGCACGCCGTGGCGGTCAGCTCCTACCAGGGCGGGCACGTCGAGTACTTCACCTACCTGGCCGAGCAGCTGGCCGCGCGCGGCGCCGGGCACGTCCGGCTGTACGGCGGCGGCGGCGGGGTGATCGTGGCGGAGGAGGTGGCCCTCCTGCGCGAGCGCGGGGTCACGATCTTCACGCCGGAGGACGGCCAGCGGCTGGGCCTGGCCCGGATGGTCAACCGGATCGTCGCCGAGGCGGACACGGACCTCGGCACCTGCCCGCCGCCGGTCGACGCCGTGCTCGCCGGCGACCAGGCGGCGCTCGCGCGCGCGATCACGGTGCTCGAGTCGGCGGGCGCGGCCCACCCGGCGGAGGCCATGCAGGCGGCGCGGGCGCTGCGCGAGGCGGTGCACGGCGCGGCCGACGGCCGGACGGTGCCCGTCCTGGGGATCACCGGTACCGGCGGCTCGGGCAAGTCGTCGCTGACCGACGAGCTGGTGCGCCGGCTGCGGGTCGACCAGGAGGACAAGGTCAAGGTGGCGGTGCTGGCCGTCGACCCGACCCGGCGGCGCCACGGCGGCGCCCTGCTCGGCGACCGGATCCGGATGAACAGCCTCGACGGCGGCCCGGTGTTCTTCCGCTCGATGGCCACCCGTGGCGCGGGCAGCGAGCTGCCGTCGCACCTGGGCGACGTCATCGTCGCGTGCAAGGCCGCGGGCTACGACCTCGTCGTCGTGGAGACGCCGGGCATCGGCCAGGGCGACGCCGCGATCGTGCCGTTCGTCGACGCCTCGCTGTACGTGATGACGCCGGAGTACGGCGCCGCGTCGCAGCTGGAGAAGATCGACATGCTGGACTTCGCGGACGTGGTGGCGGTGAACAAGTTCGAGCGGCGCGGCGCCGACGACGCGCGCCGCGACGTCGCCCGCCAGCTGGTGCGCAACCGGGAGGCGTTCGGCGTCCCGTGGGAGGACATGCCGGTCTTCGGGACCAGCGCGGCGCGCTTCGACGACGACGGCGTCACCGCGCTGTACCAGTACCTGCGCGACCTGCTCGCCGAGCGCGGGCTGCACGTACGGCCGGGGACGCTGGCGCCGGTCACCACCAAGGTCTCGACCGGGCTGACGACGGTGGTGCCGTCGGCCCGCGTGCGCTACCTGGCCGAGGTGGCCGAGACGGTGCGCGCCTACCACGCAGCATCGGAGCAGCTCGCCGATGTCGCGCGCCGGCGGCAGGCGGTCGCGACCACCGCGGACGAGCTGGCCGCGGCGGGTGCGACGGACGGCGAGACGGCCCCGGTCCGTCGGGTGCTGGACCAGCTCGACGTCGACCTGGCCGAGCTCGACCGCCCGGAGTCCGACCCCGACGGCGTGCGCGCGCAGCTCGAGCACTGGCCGTCCGTCGTGGAGCAGTACCGGGGCGACGAGCTGGTCTTCCACGTGCGCGGCCGCGAGGTGGTCACGCCGCTGCGCCGTACGACGCTGTCCGGCACGTCGGTCCCGCGGGTGGCGCTGCCGCGCACCCGTGACCATGGCGAGCTGGTGCGCTACCTGCGGGCGGAGAACCTGCCGGGCCGGTTCCCGTTCACCGCCGGTGTGTTCCCGCTCAAGCGCGACGCCGAGGCACCGGCGCGGATGTTCGCCGGCGAGGGCGACCCGTTCCGTACGAACCGGCGGTTCCACCTGCTCGCGGCCGGAGCCGAGGCGACGCGGCTCTCGACGGCGTTCGACTCGGTGACGCTCTACGGCCGCGACCCTGCTCCCCAGCCGGACGTCTACGGCAAGGTCGGCACGTCCGGGGTGTCGGTCGCCACGCTCGACGACATGAAGGCGCTGTACGCCGGCTTCGACCTCGTCGCCCCAACGACCTCGGTCTCGATGACCATCAACGGGCCGGCGCCGGCGATCCTCGCCATGTTCCTGAACACCGCGATCGACCAGCAGCTGGACGCGTTCGAGGGCCGCGAGGGCCGCGCGCCCACGGCGGCCGAGGCGGCGGGCATCCGCGCGCAGGTGCTCAGCACGGTGCGCGGGACAGTCCAGGCCGACATCCTCAAGGAGGACCAGGGCCAGAACACGTGCATCTTCTCCACCGAGTTCGCGCTGCGGTGCATGGCGGACGTGCAGGAGTGGTTCATCGCGAACCAGGTGCGCAACTTCTACTCGGTGTCGATCTCCGGCTACCACATCGCCGAGGCCGGGGCGAACCCGATCACTCAGCTGGCGTTCACGCTCGCGAACGGCTTCACGTTCGTGGAGGCGTACCTGGCCAGGGGGATGGCCATCGACGACTTCGCGCCGAACCTGTCGTTCTTCTTCAGCAACGGCATGGACGCCGAGTACACCGTGCTCGGCCGGGTCGCGCGGCGGATCTGGGCGGTCGGGATGCGCGAGCGGTACGGCGCAGGGGAGCGCTCGCGCAAGCTGAAGTACCACGTGCAGACGTCTGGCCGCTCACTGCACGCGCAGGAGATGGACTTCAACGACATCCGTACGACGCTGCAGGCGCTGTGCGCGATCTACGACCACTGCAACTCGCTGCACACGAATGCGTACGACGAGGCGGTCACCACGCCGAGCCAGCACTCGGTCCGGCGGGCGCTGGCCATCCAGATGATCATCGACAAGGAGTGGGGACTCGCCGGCAACGAGAACCCGCTGCAGGGCTCGTACGTGGTCGAGGAGCTCACCGACCTCGTCGAGGAGGCGGTGCTCGCGGAGTTCGAGCGACTGTCCGAGCGGGGCGGAGTCCTGGGCGCGATGGAGACCGGCTACCAGCGCGGGCGGATCCAGGACGAGTCGATGGTGTACGAGCAGCGCAAGCACGACGGCTCGCTGCCGCTCGTCGGGGTGAATACGTTCCTGGACCCGAGCCCGGCGACCGAGCACCCCCGGCTGGAGCTGGCCAGGGCCACGCAGGAGGAGAAAGAGTCCCAGCTGGAGCGGCTGGCGACGTTCCATGCGGCCCACCGCGGCGAGGCGGACGCGGCGCTGGCCCGGCTCAAGGAGGTGGCGACCTCCGGCGGCAACGTCTTCGGCGAGCTGATGGACGCGGTACGGGTCTGCTCGCTGGGCCAGCTGACCCAGGCGTTCTTCGAGGTGGGCGGTCAGTACCGCCGCAACGTGTGATGCGGTCCTCGCTCCGCCAGGATGAGCGCGTGACCGAGCCCCGCCACCCGCCGCTGCCGTTCGACCCGATCGCCGAGGCGCAGCGCCAGTGGGTCGAGCGCGGCTGGGGCGAGGCGGCTCCCGGGATGGCCGCGGTGACGTCGGTGATGCGGGCGCACCAGATCATGCTGGCCCGCGTCGACGAAGTACTGAGACCGTTCGGTCTCACCTTCGCCCGCTACGAGATGCTCATGCTGCTGCTGTTCTCCCGCGGCGGGGCGCTGCCGCTGTCCAAGGTGGGGTCGCGCCTGCAGGTCCACCCGGCGTCGGTCACGAACGTCGTCGACCGGTTGGAGGCCCAGGGGCTGGTCCGGCGGGCACCGCACCCCAGCGACGGCCGCGGAGTCCTGGCCGAGATCACCCCGGCCGGGCGCGAGCTGGCCCAGCAGGCGACGGCTGCGCTCAACGAGCGGGTGTTCGCGGCGCCGGGCCTGGACCCGGGCCGCGTCCAGGACCTCGTCGGGGTCCTGCTCGAGCTGCGCCGGGGCGCCGGCGACTTCTGACCGCCCCCGCCCTGGCCCCGTTGATCATGAGAGATGTGTCGGGTGGGAACGCTCCCACTCCCACATCTCTCATGATCGTCGAAGGGGGGCGGGTGGGCGGGGGGCGGGTGGGTGGACTGGCGGACAGGGGGGACGGCGAGTGGCACGATGCGGAGGGCGGGGCGGCGCGGGCCCGGCCCGCCGAGCGGGAGGCTGCAATGGGGTTCTGGTCGTGGTTCTTCCTGCTGCTGATCTTCATCCCGTTGCTGATCATCTACGGGATGACGATCTGGAACATCTTCACCCGTCCGGGGATGCCGGGGCTGCACCGGGCGCTGTGGCTGGTCGCCGTGGTCGTCTTCCCGTTCGTCGGCACGCTGGTCTACCTCGTGATCCACGGGAACGACGTCGGGGCCCAGCGAGGGTCCGAGCGCCGGGCCGAGGACATCGGCACCGGGCGCGCGCCGGTCTGACCCGGGACGAGGAACCAGGCGCGCACGCCGCACGTCACGTTGGGGTGAGACCGAACCGCGCAGGATGGGTCGCCGCCGCCCTCGGGACGGTCGCGCTGCTCGCCGCGGGCTGCTCGTCCGCGTCGGCCCCGGCCCCGACCGGCACCTCCCCCTCCGCGTCGGCGTCGGCACCGTCCGGCGGCACGGGCACCGGAGGCACCAGCAAGGGTCCGGCCGTGTCCGTGGCCCAGGGACCGCAGCCGCCGGCGTCGGGCGCCTGGGTCGGCGCCTGGGTCAAGCCGGCGAAAGCCGGCCAGACGGGCCGGGTGGACGCGGTCGCGGACTTCGAGCGCACGACCGGGCGCCCGCTCGACCTCGTGCACGTCTACCACCCGTGGAGCGACCCGTTCCCGGACGCGGCCGACCGGGCGTTCCTCGACCAGGGCCGGCAGCTGATGATCTCCTGGTCCGGGACCGACAGCTCGCAGATCGTGGCCGGGACGTACGACGACCTGATCCGGCAGCGCGCCACCGACCTCAAGGCGCTCGGCAAGCCCGTGCTGCTGCGGTGGCGCTGGGAGATGAACCGGGCCAACCTCGACGCGACCGTCGGCGGGCCCGCCGACTTCGTCGCGGCCTGGAAGCACATCCGCGCGATCTTCCAGCAAGTGGGCGCCGACAACGTGGGCTGGGTCTGGTGCCCGCTGGCGGGCAGCTTCACCGCGACCGACGCACCGGCGTACTACCCCGGGGACGACCAGGTCGACTGGCTGTGCGCCGACGTCTACGCGATCGGCACGGACCGCTCGTTCGCCGACGTCGCCACCGACTTCATGGCCTGGGCGGCCGGGCACGCCAAGCCGATCGTCATCGGCGAGTACGGCTCGGACCAGACCGACCCGGCGGCGAAGGCGGCCTGGGTCTCGGGCGCGACGGCGTACGCCCAGGCGCACCCCCAGATCAGGGCGATGGTCTACTTCGACGCGGACCGGGTCGACGACCACGGCGTGCAGCGCGACTTCCGGGTCACCTCCGACCCGACCGTGCTGCACGCGTTCCAGGCCATGCTGGGCAACCCCTGGTTCGGGACCTAGGTCCCTACAGGCGGGGTTGGCGCGGCCGAGAGGCTGGCGCGCGTGAACTCCCTCGACGTCGCCCGTTGGCAGTTCGGCATCACCACCGTCTACCACTTCCTGTTCGTCCCGCTGACGATCGGGCTCGCACCTCTGGTGGCGGTCATGCAGACCGCCTGGGTGCGCACGGGCAACCCGGCGTGGTTCCGGGCGACGAAGTTCTTCGGGAAGCTCTTCCTGATCAACTTCGCGCTGGGCGTGGTCACCGGGATCGTGCAGGAGTTCCAGTTCGGGATGAACTGGAGCGACTACTCCCGGTTCGTCGGGGACGTGTTCGGCGCCCCGCTGGCGATCGAAGGGCTCGCGGCCTTCTTCATCGAGTCCACGTTCCTGGGCCTGTGGATCTTCGGCTGGAGCATCCTGCCCAAGAAGGTGCACCTGGCCTGCATCTGGATGGTGGCGATCGCGGTCAACATGTCGGCGTACTTCATCCTGGCCGCCAACTCGTTCATGCAGCACCCGGTCGGCGTGACGTACAACCCGGACTCCGGGCGGGCCGAGCTGACCAGCATCTGGGCGCTGCTGACCAACTCCACCGTGCTGGTCACGTTCCCGCACACGATCGCCGGCGCGTTCCTGGTCGCGGGTGCCGTCGTGATGGCCGTCTCCGCCTGGCACCTGGCCCGCCGCGACCCGGTCTCGGCGCACGTCGACGTCTACCGCCGCACGGTGCGGGTCGGCCTCGTCGCGGTCGTGCTCGCCGGCGTCGCCGTGACGCTGTCCGGTCACATCCAGGGCCAGATCATGACCAAGCAGCAGCCGATGAAGATGGCGGCGGCCGAGGCCCTGTGCGGCACCGAGCAGGGCGCCGGCCTGTCGATCTTCGCGTTCGGCTCCATCGACGCCAGCTGCGACGAGGTCAAGTCGATCACGATCCCAGGCCTGCTCGCCTTCATGGCCACCGACTCGACGAACGGCACCGTGCAGGGCGTGGACGACCTGCAGGCCGCAGCCGCGGCCAAGTACGGGGCCGGCGACTACATCCCCAGCCTGCCGGTCACGTACTGGAGCTTCCGGCTGATGATCGGGCTCGGGCTGCTGACCGTCGCCGTGGGCCTGCTCGGCTTCTGGCTCTACCGGCGCGGCCGGGCCCCGGCCAGCCGCTGGTGGGTCGGTGCCGCCGTCCTGGCCGCCGTCGCGCCGTTCCTGGCGAACTCGTTCGGCTGGATCTTCACCGAGATGGGACGCCAGCCCTGGGTGGTCGTGCCGAACCCGAGCGGTAACCCGTCGGTGCGCCTGCTCACGGAGGCCGGGGTCTCGCCCTCGGTCGGTGCCGGCACCGTCCTGCTGTCGCTGATCGCGTTCACGCTCACCTACGGCGTGCTCGCGGTGGTCGAGCTGACCCTGTTCCTGCGGTACGCCAAGGCCGGTCCGCTGGACGAGCCCGTCCCCGGCGAGCCCGGGCCGGAGCAGGACGACGACCAGCAGCGCCCGCTGGCGTTCGCGTACTGAGGGGGGACGATGCAGCTCACCGACGTGTGGTTCGGACTGATCGCGGTCCTGTGGATCGGCTACTTCTTCCTCGAGGGGTTCGATTTCGGGGTGGGGGTGCTGCTTCCGGTCGTCGGCCGTACCGAGACCGACCGCCGCGTCGTGGTCAACACGATCGGCCCGGTCTGGGACGGCAACGAGGTCTGGCTGCTGGTGGCCGGCGGCGCGACGTTCGCGGCCTTCCCGAACTGGTACGCCACCTTGTTCAGCGGCTTCTACCTCGCCCTGCTGCTGATCCTGCTCGCGCTCATCGCGCGCGGCGTGGCGTTCGAGTACCGCGGCAAGGTGGACAGCGACCGCTGGCGCCGCGGCTGGGACCGCGCGATCTTCTGGGGGTCCGCGCTGCCCGCGCTGCTGTGGGGAGTCGCGTTCGCCAACATCGTGGCCGGGGTGCCGATCGACAAGGACCAGGAGTACACCGGCAACCTGCTCACCCTGCTGAACCCGTACGCGCTGCTCGGTGGTCTGGTCACGCTCGGCCTGTTCACCCTGCACGGTGCCTACTACCTCGCGCTGAAGACGGAGGGCGACGTGCGGGAGCGGGCCAACCAGGTCGCGGGCCGGCTGGCCCCGGGGGTGGTCGTGCTGGGCGCGGTCTTCCTGGTCTGGACGCAGGTGGCCTCGGGACGGCCCCTGTCGTGGTTCGTGACGATCCTCGCGGCGCTGGCCCTGGTGGCGTCCGTGGTGGCGCAGGGGCGGCGGCGGGAGGGCTGGGCGTTCGCGTTGATGGGCGCCTGCCTGGCGCTGGTCGTGGTGGCGCTCTTCGCCACCCTGTACCCGAACGTGATGCCGTCGTCGACGGACCCCGCGTTCAACCTGACGACGACCAACGCCTCGAGCACCCACTACACCTTGACGGTGATGACCTGGGTCGCGGTCGTGCTCACCCCGTTCGTCCTGCTCTACCAGGGCTGGACGTACTGGGTGTTCCGCCGCAGGCTGGGACCTGGCCACATCCCCAGCCCCCTGCTCCCGGCCCGAGGAAGGTGACTGAACGAGTGCGTACCGTCTCCCTCCGGCAGATGGCCGAGGCCGTCGCGGGCACCGTCGAGCGGCCGCGGGTCGTCGCGTCGGGCAATTTCGCCACCCCGTGGGAGGCGGTCGACGCCCTGGACCTGATGGTGCCCGCGTGGACGCTCCACATGCTGAACGCGCAGGCGGGGGTGCCGAGCCGGCCAGGCGTGCGGCTGGAGACCTGCTTCGTGGGCCCCGGGATGCGCGGGCAGCCGACGCTGTCCTACGTCCCCAGCCGGCTGTCGATGGTCCCGGTCCTGCTGCGGGTGCCGCTGGCCCCCGATGCGGTGATCGTGCAGGTCGCCCCGGCTCGCGGCGGGGTCTTCTCGATGGGCACGGAGGTCAACATCCTGCCGGCCGCGGTCGCGGCGGCGCGTTCGCGGGGCGGGCTGGTCGTCGCGGTGGTCAACCCGCGCATGCCGTACACGTTCGGCGACGCGCTGATCCCGGCCGACGATGTCGACCTCGTGGTCGAGGTGGAGCGGGCCCTGGTCTCTCCCGGCGGCCAGGGCCACGCGGACGACGCGCAGACGGCGCTCATCGGCGATCGGGTGGCCTCCAGGGTCCGGAACGGCGCGACGATCCAGGCCGGGATCGGGCTCGTGCCCGACGCGGTGCTGCGGGCGCTGGTGGACCGCAAGGGCCTGCGGGTCTGGTCGGAGATGATCAGCGACGGGGTGCTCGGGCTGGAGCGGGCCGGCGCGCTCGACCCGCAGACACCGATCAACGCGTCGTTCTTGTTCGGCAGCCCGGAGCTGTACGCGTGGGCGGACTCGAACCCCCGGCTGCACATGCTCGCCACCCAGGTGGCCAACGACCCGGCGCGGATCGCCGCGAACACCCAGATGGTGTCGGTGAACTCCGCGCTCGAGGTGGACCTCTTCGACCAGGCCAACGCCTCCCTGGTCGGGACCCGCGTCTACTCCGGGTTCGGCGGGCAGAGCGACTTCGTCGTCGGATCGCTGCACTCCCCGGGCGGCCAGGCGCTCATCGCGCTGCGCTCGTGGCACCCGAAGGCCGACTGCTCGACGATCGTGCCGATGCTCAGCGAGCCGGTGACCTCGTTCCAGCACACCGCCGTGATCACCGAGCACGGCACCGCCGAGCTCTTCGGCCGGGACCGGATCGACCAGGCCCAGGCGCTGATCGAGCAGGCCGCCGATCCGCGGGTCCGGGAGGAGCTCCACGAGGAGGCCTCGTTCATCGGCCTGTCGCGGACCAGCGGGACGTCGGCCCCGGCCGACTCGGCGAGGAGGCAGCCATGACCGGCGCAGCACAGCAGACCCTGGACCCCGCGGCGGTGGAGGCAGCAGTCGCCGCGGCCGTCAAGGCGCCGTCGATCCTCAACAGCCAACCCTGGCGGTTCCACGCGCACGGGGAGCAGGTCGACGTGTTCGCGGTACCGGAGCGGGCCCCCTCGCTGCTGGACCCCGCCGGCCGCGAGGTCTACCTGTCCGTGGGCGCCGCCGTGCTCAACCTGCGGCTCGCCATCGGGGCGGCCGGCCGGGCCGCCGTCGTCGAGCTGGTCCCGTCGACGCAGGACCAGCGCTTCGCCGCGACCGTGCACATCGCCGGGCCGACCGCGCAGCCCATCGAGGACCGGGCCCTGTTCGAGGCGATCCCCGACAGGCGGACCAGCCGCATGCCGTTCACCGAACAGCTGGTCAAGTACGAGGAGTTCGACCGGCTCCAGGAGGCGGCCGCGCTCGAGGGCGCGCACCTGGAGGTGACGACGGGACTGCACCGCGCCGTGGTGACCGATGCCATGCACGCCGCCGACCGGGCCCAGCGCGCGGACCGCGCGCTCGTCGACGAGGTCTCCTTGTGGACGGTCGACCGGGACGGCGCCGAGGGGGTGGGAATCCCGGCCGAGTCGCTCGGCCCCAGGCCGACCGACCCGCACGCCATGGTCCGCGACCTGGCCTTCGGCCGGCCCGTGGCCGACCGACCGACCGCCGACTTCGAACGGTCCACGCTGATGGCGGTGCTGCTCACCAGCGGCGACCACCCGGTCGACTGGGTGCGCGCGGGCATGGCGCTCGAGCGGGTCCTGCTCACCGCGACGGCCCGGGGGCTGAGCGTCGGGCTGCTGTCGCAGGCCGTGGAGGTGCCCGACCTGCGGTGGCTGGTGCGGGACCCCGCCTCCGGCTGGCGGCACCCGCAGATCGTGCTGCGCATCGGGCACGGGGAGACGCCGCCGCCCACGCCACGCCTGCCGGTGTCGGACGTGTTCGAGGTCGACTGAACGGCTAACGTGCCACTCATGACTGTGCCCGCCACGCCGTACCGGGTCTTCCTGCTCGACGACCACGAGATGGTCCGGCGGGGCGTGCAGGACATGCTCGAGGCCGACGGTGACATCGTGGTCGTCGGGGAGGCGTCCACGGCAGCGGAGGCACTGGCGCGGGTCCCGGCCCTGCGGCCGGACGTCGCGGTCCTGGACGTGCGGCTGCCGGACGGCGACGGCGTCTCGGTGTGCCGCGAGCTCCGCTCCCGGATGCCGGACCTCGCCTGCCTGATGCTCACGTCGTTCGCCGACGACGAGGCCCTGTTCGACGCGATCATGGCGGGCGCGTCGGGGTACGTGCTCAAGCAGATCCGCGGCAGCGACCTGCTCGGGGCCGTCCGCACCGTCGCCGAGGGCGGCTCGCTGCTGGACCCGCGCACGACCGCGCAGGTGATGCATCGGCTGCGCTCCGGGCAGACGGACGAGCCCGACCCGTTGAAGGAGCTCACCGAGCGCGAGCGGGAGATCCTCGAGCTGATCGGCGAGGGGCTCACGAACCGGCAGATCGGCGAGCGCCTGCACCTGGCCGAGAAGACCATCAAGAACTACGTCTCGAACCTCCTGGCCAAGCTGGGCATGCAGCGCAGGACCCAGGCGGCCGTCCTGGCCGCCGAAGTGCGCAAAACCCCCCACCCCGGCTGATCCCGCGCGCGTCGATCCCGTGCGCAGGGGCCGACCGGTCGGTCAGCGGGGGACGGCGGGGGTGGCCGAGTGGCCGCGCGGGACGGGCGCCAGCCGGCGTCCGGTCACCACCCCGAGCTCGACCCGTACGTACTGCGCGGCCGCCGGCTCGGCCCAGGTCGGGATGTCCATC
Source organism: uncultured Actinomycetota bacterium (assembly GCA_963849365.1). Classification (GTDB taxonomy): domain Bacteria; phylum Actinomycetota; class Actinomycetes; order Prado026; family Prado026; genus CAVQCJ01. Next base: position 69,622 of record CAWKHA010000002.1, on the reverse strand, counting down.
GCTTCGGCCCCGGCGAGATCCTGCGCGTCGACGAGCTGGCGGGCGACGCCGGTGACGAGCACGCTCCAGCCGATCCGCAGCGACGGGTCGAAGTGGTCCACCTCGAACGCGACCACCGTGCCGGTCTGCGCCGCCGAGAGCTTCATGCCGGCGCCCGAGCGGAACACGATGCCGCCGTCGTCGAGCGCGTAGTTCACCGGCAGTGCCGTCGGGAGGGCGTTGGCCGTCAAGACCACACGACCGACCGCGGAACCGGCCAAGAGCTCGAGGCACTCGCCACGGGAGAGGACCTGGAGGTCACGTGAACTGCTCACCCGACAAGGGTCGGACCGCGGTCTGCTCCCGAGCAGGGCCGAAGGTCCCGAGCCTGCGCGGAGACGGCGGTCCGGTCAGAGCAGCGGCGCCGACCACACCAGCTTGGTCCCGCCCTCGGCCCGCGTCAGCGCGCTGAAGCTCCCACCGACCGCGGCGGCGCGGTCGGCCAGGTTGGCGAGCCCGCTGCGCCGACCGCCCGCGCCCAGACCGACACCGTCGTCCACCACTTCCAGCGTGACGTTCCCGCCGCCGGCGGACAGCGTGACCTGCACCCGGTTGGCGAACGCATGGCGGGCGACGTTGGAGAGCGCCTCGCGCAGGACGGCGCAGAGGTGGTCGGCCACCGGCTCCGGCACCTGGGTGTCCACCGGTCCGTCGACACGCATCGACGGCGCGAACCCCAGGGTCTCGCTGGCCTGGCCGGTGATCTCCAGCAGCCGGGACCGCAGCCCGGCCGCCTGCGTGGCCGGAGTCTGCAGCGCGTAGATGGCCGAGCGGATCTCGCGGATGGTGATGTCCAGGTCGTCGACGACCGCCCGGACGCGAGCGACCGCCTCGGGGTTGTCCAGGAGCCGGGTCGAGCTCTCCAGCTGCATCCCGCTGGCGAACAGCCGCTGGATCACCAGGTCGTGCAGGTCCCTGGCGATGCGGTCGCGGTCCTCGTACAGGAAGACGCGCTCGGCCTCCCGGCGCGCCTGGGCCAGCTGCAGCGCCACGGCGGCCTGCGCGCCGAACCCCTCGAGCATGCGCAGCGACTGCTCGGTCGCGGGCATGCTCACACCCGACAAGAGCACCACGCCGAGCACCCCGAGCACCTCGCCCTGCGAACCGAGCGGGACGAACACCGCCGTCGCGGTCCGGTCGGGCAGCGCTGTCTGCAGCGGATCGGCCGGATGCATCTGCGAGCTCGTCACCGGCCGGGCGGTGCGGTACGCCTGCCCGGCGAGGGACGACTCGATGGGCAGGGCGAGCCCGCGCAGCCGGTCGCCGGCGTCGCCGTCGACCACTTCGATCAGCAGCGAGTCGTCGGCCGCCGGCAGGGCGATGAACGCGACGTCGGCCCCGGCGATCTCACGGGCGCGCTCCGCCACCACGGCCAGCGCCTCGTCGGGGTCGGTCCCCGAGAGCAGGGTGGTCGTCACCTCTGCGGAGGCGGCCAGCCAGCGCTCGCGCCGCCGCGCGTCGTCGTACAGCCGTGCGTTCTCGACCGCGACGCCGGCCGCAGCCGCCAGGGCCACGACGACGCGCTCGTCCTCCTCGTCGAACTCCCCGCCGCCGTGCTTCTCGGTGAGGTAGAGGTTGCCGAACACGACGTCGCGCACCCGCACCGGCACACCCAGGAACGTGGCCATCTTCGGGTGGTTCGGCGGGAATCCGTACGAAGACGGGTGCTGGGAGAGGTCGGCCAGCCGCAGCGGGTTGGGATCGGTGATCAGCAGCCCGAGCACCCCGTGGCCCGAGGGCAGCGCGCCGATCCGCGTGCGCAGCTCATCGTCGACCCCGACGGTCACGAACTCCGACAGCCGCTCGTCCTCTCCGACGACGCCGAGCGCTCCGTAGCGCGCGTCGACCAGCGTGACAGCGGCTTCGACGATCCGGCGCAGGACGGTGGCGAGGTCGAGCTCGCTGCCGACGGCGACGATGGCTTCCAGCAGGCCCTGCGAGCGGTCGCGCGTGGCCATGACCTCGCCCAGCCGTCGCTGCATCTCCCCCAGCAGCTCGTCCAGATGCAGCTTCGGCAGCCGGCCGGACTCGGGTCGAACCTCCTCCACGGGCCTCCCTTCCGTGCGCCGGCACAGCCTCTCACGCAGACGGGACCAAGGTCCCGCACAGTCAGGACCTCGGGCCCTGCCCGGCACCTGGGCCCGACCGCCACTCTCGTCGTTGAAAGAAACAACATCCACGGGGCGCCGGCCGGGAAGGCAGCGCCGACCATCTGGAGGCGGCTATGCGCCGTAGGACGTTCGACACACTGGTTTCGGTCGGAGGCCTCTTGATCGCCTTCGTCCTCGTCATCGCCGGAGGGCTGCTCACCTGGAGCGCCGTGTTCATCAACAACCAGGTGCACGACCAGCTCGCCACACAGAAGATCTTCTTCCCGCCCGCGGGCAGCGACGCCATCAAGGGTCCTGAGTATGCCGCTCTGCAGCAGTACGCAGGCCAGCAGCTCACCACGGGCGACCAGGCCGAGGCGTACGCGAACCACTTCATCGCCGTCCACCTGAACGAGGTGGCCGACGGCAAGACCTACGCCCAGGTCAGCTCGGCCGCACAGGCCGACCCCACCAACACCACACTGCAGGGCCAGGCGAACACCCTGTTCAAGGGCAACGCGCTGCGCGGTCTGCTGCTCAACGCCTACGCATTCGGGAAGATGGGAACGATCGCCTGGTTCGCCGCCATCGCCTCGTTCGTCGGCGCAGGAGTGCTGATCCTGCTCTCGGTGCTCGGCCTGGTGCACGCACGCAAGACGGCGGTGGACGCCGAGCTAGGCTCCCGGGTCCCGGCTCCGGTCGAGGCCTAGCTGCAACCGGCGGCTCGCCGCTCCGACCCGGTGCCCCTGGGCTCAGTCCCAGGGCACCGGGTCGCTTCTTCGGGTGTGCCGCTGCGGCCGGTAGCCGGCCGCGTCCAAGGGCCCTACGGCCCTACGTCCGCCGGTCCAGACCGGCCAGAGTCGAGACAGCAAGAAGCCGACTGTCCGTGAGCATGCGAAGGAGCCAGCCATGAAGGCTGCCGTCGTCACCGACTTCCGCTCGCCGTTGGAGCTTCAGGACATCGACATCCCCGAGCCCGGACCAGACGAGGTCCTCGTGCGGATCGAGTCCAGCGGTCTTTGCCACACCGACATCCATGCCGCTCGCGGCGACTGGCCGGTCCGGCCGACGCCGCCGTTCGTCCCGGGGCACGAGGGCGTCGGCCGCGTCGAGCGGCTGGGCTCGGCGGTCGTCGACCGGTCGGTCGGGGACCGCGTGGCGATCGCCTGGCTCGGCTACGCCTGCGGACACTGCCGGTACTGCGTCGGTGGCTGGGAGACGCTGTGCGAGAGCCAGCACAACTCGGGCTACTCGGTGAACGGCGCCTTCGCCGAGTTCACCGTCGTGAAGGCCGCCTTCGCCACACCGGTCCCGGACGCGGTCTCTTCCCGTGACGCCGCGCCGCTGACGTGCGCAGGCGTCACCACGTACAAAGCCATCAAGGTGGCGCGGGTGGCGCCGGCGGAGACCGTCGCGGTCTTCGGTGTCGGCGGGCTCGGTCACCTTGCTCTGCAGTACGCGCGGATCGCCGGCGGCTTCGTCGTCGGCGTGGATGTGACGGACCGCAAGCTCGCGATGGCCAGGGAGCTCGGCGCCGACCACGTCGTGAACGCCCGCACGACCGACCCGGTCCGCGCGATCCGCGACCTGGGCGGGGCAGACGTCGCGGTCGCGCTGGCGGCGTCCGCGGAGTCGTTCGACCAGGCGTACCGGTCGCTGCGCCGCGGCGGCCGGCTGGTCTGCGTGGCGCTGCCGGCCGACGGGACGATGACGCTGCCGATCTTCGACACGGTGCTCAACGGGAAGTCGGTCATCGGCTCGATCGTCGGGACCAGGAACGACCTGGCCGACGTCTTCGCCCTGCACGCGGCCGGGCGTACCACCGTGATCGCCGTCGAGCGCAAGCTGGACGAGGTCAACGCGTGCATCGACGAAGTGCTCTCAGGGGACGTCCCGGCCCGCGTGGTCTTCCAGCTCTGACTCGCGGACCCGAAGCAGAAAGGAGCGGGCCATGCGCGCACTGGTCGTGTACGAGTCGATGTTCGGAAACACCCGGGAGATCGCCGAGCGGGTGGCCGTCGGGCTGCGGTCGACGTTCGAGCGGGTGGACGTGCGCCGCGTCAGCGAGGCCGACGTCGTGAGCGTTCTGCACGCGGACCTCGTCGTCGTCGGCGGGCCCACGCACGCGCACGGCATGTCCCGCCCGCAGACCCGCAAGGCCGCGGTGGACGAGCCGACGAAGTACAGCAGCACGAGCCCGGTGGAACCGGGCGCCGGGGGCATCGGGTTGCGCGAGTGGTTCACCGGCCTGCCGGTGTGCAGCGGCGCGGCGGCCGCCTTTGACACCAGGGTCGACGGGCCGGCCGCGTTCACCGGTCGCGCGTCGCGCGGCATCGCGCAGCGGCTGCGCCGCGCCGGGTTCACGGCGGCGGACCGTCCGCAGAGCTTCCTTGTCGTCAAGACGACCGGGCTCAAGGCGGGGGAGGCCGATCGCGCCGAGCAGTGGGGTCGGTCCCTGGCCAGCGCGGCGTCGGGCCCGGTGGCGGGTGAGCCCAGGCGGCAGGACGCCGGGTGACCCAGAGCACGGATCTGGTCGCCTCCCGGCCAACGGTCGCCGCGCACCTCGCCGTGGCGGCCGCGAGGCCGGTCGACGCCGTGCTCGAAGAGCTCGCCACCACTGCGTCCGGGCTCAGCGGGTCGGAGGCTGCGCGCCGGCTGGCGCAGTTCGGTCCCAACGCGGTGCGGGTCAGGCGCACGCGTGCCTGGTCCGTCCTCGGCCGGCAGCTGAAGTCACCGCTGCTCCTGCTCCTGGCGGTGACGGCGACCGCCTCGTACTTCGTCGGGGAGCAGGCGGACGCGGTGATCATCGGGACGATCCTGGTGGTCTCGGTCGGCCTCGGATTCTGGAACGAGTTCCGGGCCGAGCAGGCGGCGCAGGCGCTGCGTTCCCGGATCCGCTACGACTGCTTGACCTGGCGGGACGGCGAAGGACAGCAGGTCGACGTCGGACACCTGGTCCCCGGCGACGTCATCGAGATCCAGGCCGGCGAGGTGGTGCCGGCGGACCTGCGCCTGCTGCACGTGGACGATCTGGAGTGCGATGAGTCGGTTCTCACCGGTGAGTCGTCGGCGGTGGCCAAGGCGGTGTCCCCGGTGCCCGCCGGAACGGCTCTCCCGGAGCTGGTCAGCTGCGCGCTGATGGGGACCGTCGTGCAGGCCGGGAGCGGGCGCGGCGTCGTCGTCGCGACCGGGGCGCGGACCGAGCTGGGCCGGGTCACGGTGGGCCTGACCGAGCGCGAACCCGAGACCGAGTTCCAGGTCGGGCTGCGCCAGTTCTCGATGCTCCTCGTGCAGGTGGCCGCGGTCCTGACCGTGTTCATCTTCGTCGTCAACGTCCTGCAGCACCGGTCGATCCTGGACGCGCTGCTGTTCTCGCTCGCGATCGCGGTGGGCATCACCCCGCAGCTGCTCCCAGCGATCGTCTCGACGAGCCTGGCCCGCGGCTCGCACGAGCTCGCCCGGCACAAGGTGCTGGTGAAGCGCCTGGTCTGCATCGAGGACCTCGGCGACATCGACGTGCTGTTCACCGACAAGACCGGCACGCTGACAGAAGGGCGGATCACCTTCATGAGGGCGCTGGGCCCGGACGGGCAGCCCGCCGACGAACCGCTGCGCCTGGGCCTGCTGTGCAACGAGGCTGTTGTGGAGGGCGGCCGCGCGGTCGGCGGCAACGCCCTGGACGTCGCCCTGTGGGAGTCGGCCGCCGCCACCCGGGTCGCGGCGGACGTGGCCGGCTGGGCCGAGGTCGCGGTCCTGGCGTTCGACCACCACCGGCAGATGTCGTCGGTGATCGTGCGCCGTCCCGACGGCACCGCCGTGCAGATCACCAAAGGCGCTCCGGAGACGGTCCTGTCTCGCTGCACGCACGTCTCGGCCCCCGCCCGAGCCGCCCTCGAGGCGGAGTTCGATGCCGGCAGCCGGGTGGTCGCCATCGCCACCCGCCCGGCCGCGGACCGGACCACACTGGTGACCCAGGACGAGAGCGACCTGGAGCTCGCCGGCCTGCTGGTGTTCCTGGATGCCCCGAAGAAGAGCGCGACACCGGCGCTGGCCCGGCTCGCGGCGCTCGGCATCGCGGTCAGGGTGGTCACCGGGGACAACGCCAAGGTGGCCGAGCGGGTGTGCCGTGAGCTCGGCCTGCAGGTGCAGGGCACCCTGACCGGGGCCGAGCTGGACGAGGTGGCGGACGGGGACCTCGTCGAGACCGTGCGGGCGACCACCGTGTTCGCCCGCATGAGCCCCGAGCAGAAGGCCCGCATCGTCCGCGCGCAGCGCAGCACGGGCGTCGACGTCGCGTTCCTCGGCGACGGGGTCAACGACGCCCTGGCGCTGCACGCCGCGGACGTGGGGATCTCGGTCGACTCGGGCACCGACGTGGCCAAGGACGCCGCGGACGTGGTCCTGCTGGAGAAGGACCTGGGCGTCCTCGCCGACGGTGTCGCCGAGGGCCGGCGGATCTTCGCCAACACGATGAAGTACGTGCTGATGGGCACGTCGAGCAACTTCGGCAACATGTTCAGCGCGGCCGGCGCGTCCGCGTTCCTGAGCTTCCTGCCCATGCTGCCCAGCCAGATCCTGCTCAACAACCTGATGTACGACACGAGCCAGCTCGCCATCCCCACCGACCGCGTCGACCCGGAGGAGGTGGAGCGGCCGTGCCGGTGGGACATCTCCTTCGTCCGGCGGTTCATGCTCGTGTTCGGCCCGATCAGCTCGATCTTCGACTTCGCGACCTTCGGCGTCATGCTCTGGGTGTTCGACGCCGGTCCGGAGCTGTTCCGTTCCGGCTGGTTCGTCGAGTCGCTGGCGACGCAGACGCTGGTGGTCTTCTGCATCAGGACCCGCAGGGTGCCGTTCATGCGCAGCCGGCCCAGCCGTGCCCTGCTGCTGGCCGCCGTCAGCGTCGCCACGGTGGGCGCGCTGCTGCCCGAGTCGCCCGTGGCCGGGGCGCTCGGCTTCCAGCCCCTGCCGTGGGCGTTCTTCCTGACGCTGGTGCTGATGGTGGCCAGCTACCTCGTCCTGATCGAGTTCACCAAGGCGTGGTTCTACCGCCGGATCGCCCCGGTGCCCGCGGTGCGGGAACGCCGGGCCACGCACCGGGTCCGGCGCCGCGCGGACCGTTTCACGACCGCGCACCGGGCGGTGGCCGGCTAGGTGCTAGCTAGATCGGGTCGCGCTGGATCGGGCAGCTCATGCAGTGCGAGCCGCCGCGTCCGCGGCCGAGCTCGCTGCCCGAGATGGTGATGACCTCGATCCGGTTGCGGCGCAGCAGGGTGTTCGTGACGACGTTCCGGTCGTAGCCGACGACGACGCCCGGCTCCAGCGCCAGGTAGTTGTTCGCGTCGTTCCACTGCTCGCGCTGGGCGGCGCGCAGGTCGTCGTCCGCGGTCAGGACGCGCAGCCGCACCACGCCGAGGCCCTCCGCGATGGCTGCGAACAGTCCGTCCGCCCGCGAGATGTGCAGGCCGCCGGTGTCGTGGAAACCGCGCTCGTCCGGGTCGGCCGGCGTCACCGACCACACGGCCATGCTGTCCGGGTCGAGGTAGGGGTAGAACACGACGGTCTCCCGGTCGACCATGGTCATGATCGTGTCGAGATGCATGAAGGCATGCGACTTGGGCAGCCGGACCGCGAGCACCCGATCGGCCTGACCGGCCGCGAAGAGCGCCCGGGAGAGGATCTCGACGGCCTGCGGTGTGGTGCGCTCGCCCATCCCCACCACGACCAGGCCCCGGCCGAGCGGGGCGACGTCGCCACCCTCGATGCTGGCCGGCTGGTGCGGGAGGTCGTCGTCGCCGTAGTACCGGTGGAACTTCTGGCCGGCGAACAGCGGGTGGAACGCGTAGACGACCCGGGCGTGCAGGGTCTCGCGGCGGCGGGCCTGCATGGCCATCGGGTTGATGCTGACGCCTTCGTACAACCAGGCGGAGCTGTCCCTGGTGAACATCGTGTTGGGCAGGGGCGGCAGCACGAAGTCGTCCAGGTCGAGGTCCTGCCAGCGCAGGCTGCCGACCCGCAGCGGCGACAGGTCGGCCTTGACGATGCCGCCGACCAGGTAGTCCGCGAGCAGTGCCGGGTCGGCGTCGTCGAACAGGCGGCGCAGGTCGGGCACGAGGGCCGGGCCGAACTGTTCCGGGGTGAGGATCCGGTCGAGGACGAACCGGCGGGCCTCGTCGATCGCCAGGGTCTGGGCGAAAAGGTCGCCGAAGTGGTGCACGGTGACGCCGCGGGTGGTGAGCACGCCGGCGAAGGCGTCGTGCTCCTCGCGTGCCCGCTCGGTCCACAGGACGTCGTCGAAGAGCAGGTCGTGGACGTTGGCCGGGGTCAGCCGGGTCAGCTCGAGCCCCGGACGGTGCACGACGACCTGGCGCAGCCGGCCCACTTCGGAGTGGACGCCGAGCTGCGCCGAGGTCGTCATGGCTTGGTCGCTCACACGGTGATCCGCCTTTCGGCCACGTACTCGACCGGCTCGGGTGCCAGGCCCTGCCGCTCGCGGGCCGCCTTGATGAAGGCGTAGATCGGAAGCCCGACCAGGAGCAGGAGCACTGCCTGGTAGACGGCCTGGTAGCCGGACGCCGCCGTCACCCACAGGGAGAAGAGCAGGCTGGACGTCGCGATCGCCAGGTCACGGGCCAGCCGCGCACCGTTCACCGTGCGGCGCCGGGAGACCAGGTAGGTCAGCTGCGCTGCAGCGGAGAAGAAGTACGGGATGGCGACGGTCACCACGGACAGCGAGACGAGGTACGTGAAGACCTTCAGGCCCAGCGTGCCACCGGCGTAGCTGTAGAACATCAGCAGCGAGGCGACGACCGTCGAGACGACGATGCCGAACCACGGTGCCTGGCGCCGGTTGAGCAGGGCGAACTGCTTGGGGAACAGCCCGTCCTTGGCCGCGGCGAACGGCATCTCGGCCGTCACCATCGTCCAGCCGTTGAGGGCACCGATGCCGGAGATGACGGCCACCAGGGCGACGCCCTTGCCGACCCACGCGGCCGTGCCGAACATCGTCTGGAACGCCGCGACGAACGGCGCGCCGTCGTTGACCAGCGAGTCGTGCGGCACGAGGCCCATGACCGCGGCGGTGACCGCGAGGTACACGAAGGCGCTCAGGGCGGTACCGATCGTCGACGCACGGCCGACGTTGAGCCGCGGGTTCCTGACCCGTCCGGCCGCGATCGCCGCGCACTCGACACCGATGAAGGAGAACAGCGCGACGCCCGCCGCGATGGAGACGGCGTCCCAGAGGCTGCCGCCGGAGGCGTTGAACGGCGGGAAGTTCGCCGAGCTGACGAAGAACCAGCCGATGACACCCACGAGCAGGAGCGGGATGTACTTCAGGATCACGGTGACGTTCTGGAACCAGGCCATCCCCCGGATGCCACCGAGGTTGACGACGGCCGGGATCCACAGGCCGGTCATCGCGATCAGCAGGTTGGTCGCCGTGGTGGGCCGCAGGTCGAACAGAGACTCGACGTACAGCACCCACGACGAGACGATCGCGGCGTTGCCGGCCCAGCAGGTGATCCAGTAGCACCACGCGGTCAGGAAGCCGGCGAAGTCGCCGAACTCGTGCCTGGCGTAGGCGTACAGTCCGCCGTCGCTGGTCGGGATCCGCTTGGTGAGCTGACCGAACATGATGCCCAGCAGCACCGCGCAGACCGAGATGACGCCGAGGGTGATGATGGAGATGGTGCCGGCGCCGGCCATCACGGCCGGCATGGTGAAGACGCCGGTACCGATGATGCTGCCGATGACCAGCGCGGTCGCCGAGGGTAGACCGAGGCCGCCGGCACCCTTGGTCGGCGCCGCGGTCCCGGCGATCGGCGGTCTGGTGAGCGTAGTCATGAGTATCGCCTCTTGTCTGGGCCGTTCCCGGCCCGTGCTCCGGACGTCAGGTCTTGGTCGGCCGGACGATGGCTACTGGGCAGTGCGCGTGGTGCAGCACCGCATGGCTGACGGAACCGAGCAGCAGGCTGCGGAATCCACCGCGACCGCGCGAGCCCACCACCAGCAGCTCCGCACCGGACGAGGCCGCCACGAGGGCGGATGCCGCGTCCGCGTGGACGACGATGTTGCGCACTTCGACGAGGGGGTGCTTCTCCCGCCATGTCGCCAGGGCGTCACTGAGGGAACGCAGCTCGTCTCCGCGGAACTCGGTGTCGATGACGCTGGCCGGGATCGGGGCGCCGTGGCCGGGGACCTCGTAGTACGGGATCCGCCATGCGTGGATGGCGGTCAGCCCGCACCCGCGTGCCGCCGCCTCGTCGAACGCGAACGCGAGGGCGTCCTCGGACAGCGTCGAACCGTCCACCCCGACCACGACGCGGCCGGCGTCGGGGCCCGGTTCGGCGTCCGTGTCGTGCGGGCGGACGACCACGACGGGGCAGGGCGCGTGCATCGCCAGCTGGATCCCGGTCGACCCCATGAGCAGCTCGCCGAGACCCTCGAGCCCCCGGGACCCGACCACGATCAGCTCGGTCGTGTCCGGCTCGGCCATGAGCGCGGCAGTCACCCCTGAGGTGACCAGGCGCGTCTCGACGGGCAGCAGCGGTGCCCGCTTGCTCGCGTACGACAGGCCGCGGGCCAGCGTGTGCTCGGCGGCGGTCATCAGGGCCTGCGGGCTCGGACCGGCGTAACCGCCCCACGCCGGGTAGGGCTCCACGTACGGGTGCGCCGCATGCACGATGCGCACGGACAGGCCACGCCGCCGAGCGGCGTCCAACGCCCAGTCGAGGGCGTGCACGCTGCTCTGGGACCCGTCGTAGCCGACGACGATCACTCTGGCGTCCATGGCCGCCTCCCACGCGGAACGCGCCGCACTCCTGACGACTCCAGCCTCATGCCGCCGGCCCGGTCCGGACAGGGCCGTTGGTCCCTGCCCCTGGACGGCGCGGCGGGGGAACGTGGAGTACGTCCGTCGGTCCGGCTGGCGGGCCGGACCGACGGACCGATCGACGGGAGGACGCGATGGTGACCGGACGCGTCGTGGTCGGCTACGACGGCTCGTACTCCAGCCGGCTCGCGCTGACCTGGGCCGCCCGCGCGGCGGAGGGCCGGCACGCCCCGCTGCTCATCGCGCACGCGGGGTACACGGCCACTGCCGCGGTCGCGGGCTTCGTGACGCAGGTGGAACCCGACCCGGAACTGCTGCAGCGGGAAGACGAAGGGCTGCTCGCCGACGCGTTGCGCCAGGCCCGAACGGACGCGCCGGGGGTCGAGGCCGAGGCGGCCGCGGTCACCGGACCGACGGTGCCCTCCCTGCTCGAGGTCATGGACGGCGCCCAGATGGGCGTGGTCGGCTGCCGCGGTCTGGGCACTCTCGCCGAGCTGCTGGTCGGTTCGACCAGCCTGCAGCTGGCCGCCCACGCAGCGTGTCCGGTCGTCGTCGTCCGGTCCAGCTACTACTGCCAGCCGGGACCAGAGGCCGGCCGCGTGGTCGTCGGCGTCGACGGGTCGGCGGGTGCGGAGGAGGCGCTCGGCTTCGCGTTCGGCGAGGCAGCGCTGCGCGGGTGCGGGCTCACCGCCGTGCACGCCTGGGACGGCGACGACGAGCGCGAGGCCGCGCTGCGGCTGTCCGGCTGGCTGTCGGCCTGGACCGACAAGTACGACGAGGTCGACGTGCGCGAGCGCCCGGTCCGGGACTCGGCGACGCGCGCACTGGTGGCGGCCTCCGCCGGTGCCGAGCTGATCGTCATGGGCACGCGCGGCCTCGGAGGCCCGCGCGCGGTGCTGTTGGGGTCGGTCACGCACGCGCTGCTGCACCACGCCGAGAGCCCGGTCGCCGTGGTCCGGGCTCCGGGACGAAAGACCCTCGCGAACGGTTCCGGCCCGGCCTAGGTTCACGGCGACGCCCCGCTCGGAGCGGCCTGAGTCAGGAGTTGCGGTGGCCCGCAGACGCATGCAGCGAACCGTCATGATCGTGGCCCTTGGACTGCTCGGCTCGTTCGCCGTGGCGACATCCGGTGGGCCGGCTACAGCCGCGAGCGCGCCGGTGGCCGCGCCGGTTCGTGCCAACGTCCTCAACATCGTGCTCGACGACATGCGGGACGACACGCTGGCGCGGATGGCCGCGTACATGCCCAAGACGGTGCAGTGGTTCGCACCGGGGACCTTCTTCGCGTACGCGGATGTGTCGACGCCGTCCTGCTGTCCCTCGCGGGCCGCGGGCATGACCGGCCAGTACGACCACAACAACGGGATGCGGCACCAGCAGGACGTCGCGAGAGTGAACCTGGACACGACCGTGCAGCACGTGCTGCACCAGGCCGGCTACCAGACCGCGCTGGTCGGCAAGTACCTGCACAACTGGCCGCTGAACAAGGCTCCCAACGACTTCGACCGGTACTCGATGTGGCAGAGCGCCGCGTACAACACCCCGCAGGCGAACGTGCAGGGGAAGGTGGCCAAGCTGCCCGGCTACGCCACCACCAGCACCGGCAACATCGCCGTGCAGTACCTGCGGGCGCTGACGACCGACGCCCAGGGCCGGCAGTGGTACGAGTACGTGGCCTTCCACGCCCCGCACCCGCAGGCCGACGGCCTGGCGCTCCCGGAGGCGAAGTATGCGAACGCTCCGGTCCGCCAGTGCGCGATCCCGCACGACCCCGATGTGTCCGACATGCCGCCCTACGTTAAGTGGGCGCCCAAGACCGTGGCGCAGTCCGAGGCACTGTGCGAGAGCCAGCTGCGGGCGCTGATGAGCGTGGACGTCCAGATCGACCGGATGATGACGACGCTGCAGGCGTCCGGCCAGCTCGCCAGCACGATGGTCGTCCTGTGGAGCGACAACGGCACGATGTGGGGCGAGCACAACCGCACGTCCAAGTTCGTGCCCTACCTGCCGTCGGTGAACGTGCCGCTGTTCATCCGCTGGGACGGGCACCTGCCCGCGGTCACGAACACCGACCTGGTGTCCAACGTCGACCTGGCCGCCACGATCTACGCGGCCACCGGGACCGCCCCGGCGGCCTCGGTCGTCATCGACGGGCACTCCCTGCTGGCCCACGTCGCCAGGCCGTACGAGCTGAACGAGTACTGGTACGACTACCCCGCCAACGGCAAGGTGCCCGACTGGGCGCAGATCCACGACATGCACTTCGCGTACATCGAGACGTACAGCTCAACCGGGGCGGTCGCGTTCAAGGAGTACTACGACCTCGACGCCGACCCCGGCGAGAACCGCAACCTGCTCAGGGACGCCGACGCGGACAACCCCTCGGCTGCCCGTCTCGCGACGGTCGCCGCCCAGCTCGCCGTCGCCCGCACCTGCGCTGGGGCGACCTGCCCGTGAGGCCGTCGGGTGCCGTGACTTTCGGCTCTGTGCGCGGCGCCCCGGCCCGGTGACGCTGGCTCCATGTCCTGTCCATGAGGGGGCGGTGGTGATGAGGCTGACCGGCAAGGATCTCGCAGCGACGCTCTTCACGGGTGCGGTGGTGGGGGTGTACGTCGCCTTCCTCCAGGGCGCGGACCTGCCGTTCCTCGGCAGCGTGCGCGGGACGGCAGGCGTCGTCCTCGCGCTCGGCTGGGTCGGCGGGTGCGCCCTCAGCGGGGTCGGCGACGCGTATACGCGCAAGCAGACGTCTCCGCTGCTCGTCGCCGTGCTCACGGCGATCGGCGCCGTGGCCCTGGTGGCGGCCGTGATGGCGCTCGTGACCGCGAGCGAGGCGGCACTGACCGTGCTCGTGGTGTCCACCGTGCTGCTGTGGTTCGGCGCGACCGTCCGGCACATGGTCGCGCGGCCGACGCAGCTCGCCGCCACGTCGACCCAGGACGCCACCGGCCACCGGCTGACGTCCGTGTGACCGTGCGGCGGCCCGGTCGACGCATGGCGCTGGCCGCCACCGGCCTGCTGGTGCTGGCGGTCGCGGTCTGGCGCCTGACGCGTCCGGCGACCGACGGGCCGCCCGCGCAGCACCTGGCCGGGACCGAGCACTACCTCCCCGGGGTGGCGGCCGACCTCTACCTGCCGGCCCGCTCGGCTGCGGCCCCCGTCGTGGTGCTGGTGCCCGGCGGCGGATGGCAGACGGCCGACCGGGCGGGACTCGCCCCGCTGGCGGACACGCTGGCGGGCGACGGCATGGTGGTCGTGAACGCGACGTACCGGGCAGCGGCCGACGGCGTGCGGTTCCCGACTCCGGTGCAGGACATCGTCTGTGCCGCCGACTTCGCGGTGGCGCGAGCGCGCGCAGCCGGGATCGCTCCTGGACCGGTGATCCTGGTGGGGCACTCGTCCGGTGCGCACCTCGCGGCCCTCGCGGCACTGGCCGGCCGGCAGCTCGGGGGCCGCTGCCCGGACCCCGCGACGAGCGTCGACGGGCTGGTGGGGCTGGCCGGCGCGTACGACGTGGCCGCGCTGTCGGACCTGGCACAGCCGTTGATCGGCGCGTCACCCGAGGAGCGGCCCGATCTGTGGCACCAGGCCGACCCGGCGACCTGGGTGGGCGAACGGCTGCGCCCGTGCCCGCTGGCCGTCCTGCTGGCGCACGGCGACAGCGACGACCAGGTGCCGGTCTCGTTCACGACGGCCTTCGCGCGGCAGCTCGCCCGGGCCGGGCATCCCGTGCGCGTGGTCGTCGTCCCGGGCGCGACACACCAGACCGTCTACCAGCCGGGCGTCATCGCGACGACCATCCGGGACTGGGTCCGGGCCCAGCCGGCGACCTGCAGCGGCGCGACTGCGTCGCCCTAGCTGGCCGGTCGCCCGACCCGCGCAAGCGTCGGCAGCCGCACCGCGCACCAGCCGACCAGCCCGGTGCCGACCGCGAGCAGGGTGTCGGCCCAGGGGAGCGCGGTCGTGCCGAGCAGGTCGCTGAGCGCCGGCACGTAGACACCGGCCAGCGCCAGCAGCAGGGCGCCTCCGACGGCCGCAGGGAGCAGCGGGTTCTGTGCCGTCAGCAGCCGTGGCCGCAGCCCGACCGCGACACCCAGCTGGAGGCTGGTGAGCGCGACGAACACCATGGTCTGCCACGCCCGCCCGCTGTCGTGGGCCCACACGCCCAGCCCGAGACAGGTCACGGTCAGGATGGCGCCGAGGACGAGGACGCGCCCCCACAGCCCGTCCCCCAGCACGCTCTGCTCAGGCGGGCGCGGCGGTCGCCGCATGAGGCCGGGCTCGGCCGGTTCGGCTCCCAGCGCGACCCCGGTCAGCCCGTGCGTCAGCAGGTTGATCCACAGGATCTGGGCCGCCAGCAGCGGCAGGGTGAGTCCCACGAACGGTCCCAGCAGCATCAGCAGGATCTCGGCGGCGCCCCCCGACAGGCCGAACACGAGGAACCGTCGGATGTTCGCGTAGACGCGGCGGCCCTCTTCGACCGCCGCCACCACGGTCCCCAGCTCGTCGTCGGCGAGGACGAGGTCCGCAGCCTGCCGGGCGACCTCGGTCCCGCGATGCCCCATCGCCACCCCGATGTCGGCCCGCCGCAGCGCGGGACCGTCGTTCACCCCGTCGCCGGTCATGGCCACCACCGCTCCGCGGTCCTTCCAGGCCTGGATGATGTCGAGCTTCTGTGCCGGGTTCGTGCGCGCGAACACCCGTGGGACGGTCAGGTCGGGGACCTCGCCGGAGGTGACCTGCTCGCCCGTCACAACCAGGTCGGGCCGGCCTGCCGTGGCATCGCTCAGCACGCCGACGCGGACCGCCATGGCCTGGGCCGTGGCGAGATGGTCGCCGGTGATCAGGACCGGGATCACGCCCGCATCCGTACAGGCCAGGACGGTGGCCCGGGCCGCGGGCTTGGCCGGGTCCTCCATCGCGACCAGGCCCAGCAGCTCCAGCTCGGCGTCCTGCCAGGGCGACCCGGCCGCCACCAACCCACGGGCGACGGCGAGCACCCGGAAGCCGCGGTCGGCCAGCTGGGCCGCCCTTCGCAGCGCCTCTGCGCGAACCGGCCCCTGCCGGCCACCCTCGCCGCCGTCGCAGAGTGTCTCCGGTGAGCCCTTCGTGACCACGAGCAGGCGCTCCGGCCCGGCTCCCGGGATCCGGTGCACCGTCGTCATGCGCCGGGCGAGGCTGTCGAACGGCACCTCGCGCACCCGCGGGTAGTCCTGCTCGAGGCCCGGCCTGGTCAGGCCGATCTTCCCGGCCGCCGCGAGCAACGCGACCTCGGTCGGGTCACCGAGGCCTTCCCAGCGCCCGCCCGGACGGCTCGGTACGACGAGCGTGGCGTCGTTGCACAGCGCAGCGGCCCGCAACAGGGCGACGACGTCCGGCGTGTCCGCCGCGTCCAGGGTGCGGCCGGCGCTGACCAGCTCGCCACGCGGGCCGTCCCCGTCCCCGGACACCGCCACGACGCGTTCGGGAGTCCACAGCTCGCGGACCGCCATGCGCCCCTGGGTCAGGGTGCCGGTCTTGTCGGTCGCGAGCACCGTCACCGACCCCAGCGTCTCGACGGCCGGCAGGCGCCGGACGATGGCGTTGCGTTCGGCCATCCGGCGCGCCCCCAGCGCGAGGCTGAACGTCACGACTGCGGGCAGCGACTCGGGTACGGCCGCGACGGCGAGGCTGATCGCGGTGACGACCATCAGCTCGAGCGGCTGGCCGCGCAGCAGACCCGACACCAGGACGACGGCGCACAGCGCGACGGCGACCAGGGCGAGGGTCCGGCCGAGGCCGACCAGGCGCCGCTGCAGCGGCGTCGGCTGGACGCGCGAGTCCATCAGGGCGGCGATCCGGCCGAGCGCGCTGGACTCCCCGGTCCCGGTCACCGACAGCACCGCGCGACCCCGGACCACCACGGTGCCGGCCGACAGCGTCTCCCCGGCCGCCTCGCCGTGCGGGCCGCGCCGGCCGACGGCGACCGACTCCCCGGTGAGGGCCGACTCGTCGACGAGCAGGCCGGACGCCTCGAGCAGGTCCCCGTCGGCCGGGACGACGTCGCCCTCGCCGAGCAGGACGACGTCGCCCGGCACCAGTTCGTCGGCCGGCAGCCTCCCCTCGACGCCCCCGCGCCGGACCCGGACCGACGGCGCGCTCAGCTCGGACAGGGCCGTCACCGCGTGGTCGGCCCTGACCTCCTGGCTGACCCCCACGGCGGTGTTGACGACCACGACCAGCGCGATCACCATCGCGTCGGCCACGTCGCCGGTCGCCAGGGTCAGCGCGCAGGCGGCCAGGAGCACGACGATCAGCGGGTCGCGCAGCTGGGTCCCGATGCTCGACCAGACCGAGACGCGGCCGCGCTGCGGGATCCGGTTGGGACCCGTCAGTGCGAGCCGGCGCTGGGCTTCGGCGACCGACAGACCTGGCGCTGTCGACATCGGTCCCCCTCAGCTCCGCGGGGTCGGGATCCCGCCGGGCGGCTGCTGCCTGAGCAGCCACACCGGGTTGCCGCAGCCGATGACGGAGCCGTCCGCTGCGAGCACCTGCACGCGGTAGAACCGCGAGACCGTGGTGTCGACCGTTACGGTCGCGGTCCCGCCGGAGAACTCGGACGGCGCCAGCGAGCGGACCACCGCCGTTCCCGGGTCCGGTGCGCCGGCGAAGTCGACCGGTCCCGACACGAGCTGGACCGCACTGCCTGCGGGCAGGGCGGTCGCCCAGATCGCCAGCGACCGGCTGGCCTTGGTGGCCACCGAGTCCGAGCCCATCGGAACCGTCCCGTCGACCAGCAGGTCTGTCTCGCTGCCCGACCACTTCCCCAGGTGCGCGGCGAAGGCCCGTCCGGCGGCGAGGCCGGCCAGCACCTCGCTCTCCGAGCGCGACGCCCCCCACAGGCCGGTGACGAAACCGTTGCTCAGGTTCTTCCACCCCTCGCCGCTGTGGTCGTCGCTCGTGCCGTTCCCGGTCAGGAAGGTCCCGTTGCGGGAGAAGGTGTCCCACAGCGCGATGTGAGTGGCGGCGTCGACGTTGCCACGCAGCGTGTAACCCACTTCCAGCAGGTCCACGCCGTACTGCTGCACCGCCCGCATCGTGGCGAACAGCTGGCGCCGCCTGGCGTCGCGCTCTGCCGCGCTCAGCAGCGGGCCGGTGTTGTACCCGAACGGATGGTTCCAGGAGACCAGCCCGTTCTTGGCGTGCACGTCCGCCACGATCGCGGCGTGCTGCGCGTCGAGGTCGCCGGGCAGGTTCGGGTAGTCGGGGAAGTACTGCGGGACTCCGAACGGGGTCATGTCCGGCAGCGTGCGGCTGGTCTCGGTCGTGGCGCGTGCCGTGAGCGTCGGGAACTGCGACTGGTAGGCCGCGATGAGCGCGGCCTGGTTCGCGGTGACGGCCGCAGCGCCGTTCTGGGTGCGCAGGAACCGCACGCCGGCCACCCGGATGTCGGCGACGGCACCCTTGCGCGGGCTCCTGGCAGTGAACGACACGCCATACATCGCGTTGTCCATCGGCAGCATCGACGGCCAGAGCGCGGCGATGTCCGTCTCCGGCGACAGCCGCTGGACCGAGCCGGCGGCCGGGGCCGGCGCCGCGACCACGCCGGTCAGGCCGCCGTTCTCCTTGAACCGCGAGGCGGTGGCCGCGCCGAACCGGTAGACGAGCTTGTACTGGCCCGCGGGGCCACCGGTGGCCGCTGGGTGGTAGCTCAGCTCGACGACCACCTCGTAGCGGGCGCCGGCGGTGAGCCGCGCGGAGGTCACCGTGTGCTCGATCGTCTGGCCGGCGACGGAGGTGCGCAGCCGGTTGAACGCCTGCGGTTTGGGCTGCACGGCCATGGTCACCGACGCCGCGCTCCCGGCGGCCGAGCTCTCGGCGAGGACGCGGATGCCGCCGCCGCTCGCGGTCTGGGCCTGCTGCGCGAGCGTCCCGGTCTTGGTCTTCACCCAGGTCACGCCGGTCAGGGACGTCAGGTACTTGTCGGCCGTCGCCCGGAAGTCGTGATCGGTCAGGTACAGGACGTCCAGACCGTTGGCGGCGGCCTGGGTGAACTGAGCCCCCCAGCTGCCGAGCCCCTCCGACCACGTCCCGTGCACGTGCATGGCCAGTCGCAGCGCGTTCGACCCGGTGAAGCTGCTGGGCGCGCCGACCGCGCCGGGCTCGGGGAGCCACAGCCCCTGCGGCAGGAACAGCCCGGCCGCGCCGGCGGCTCCCACCGCCCCCAGGAACTCGCGCCGTGACCAGTCACCCTCCTGGTGGCCGTTCATCGACCCCTCCAAGACTTGCGACGGACCCCGGCTTCCCACCCTCGTCCTCGCCCGGGCCGGTCTCCACGGCCGAAGGTCCCGGTTGCGGTGCGGGGCGGGGACTTTGGTACCTGGTGGCGAGCCGGCATCAGGCGTCTGATGTCCTCAGGGCCCGGCTCGCGACGGCGGCACGGGGTATGGAAGGTGGTGTCCCATGAAGGCTTCGGTCGGAGACAGGATCATCATCGCGGCGACCAGGCTCGACGGGCCGGTCCGCGACGGGCGCATCGTGGAGGTACGGCACGAGGACGGGTCTCCGCCCTACCTGGTGCAGTGGGCCGACACCGGTCAGCAGGCCCTGGTGTTCCCCGGTCCGGACGCATTCGTGCAGTCCGCCGAGCCGGGGACCCCCGAGGCCGAGGCCGCGCACGCGCCGCTGCGGCACGTGCGGTCCTGGCAGGTCAGGATCGACCTCTTCGAGGCAGGCGAGGAGACCAGCGCCCACGCGGTGCTGATCACCGAGGCGCCCCAGCACCTGGATGCGCGTGGAAAGGCGCACCGCCGGTCGGGCGACGAGGACGTGCCGGAGATCGGCGACGAGATCGCCGTGGCCCGTGCGCTGCGGCAGCTGTCCGAGCGCCTGCTCGGCACGGCGGCCGACGACATCTCGGCCATCGAGGGTCGTCCCGTGTCCTTGCGCGGCTGAGGGAGCCACCCGCCCGCGTGCCGCGAGGGGTGGTCAGCCGTGCCAGGCCAGCGTGAGATCTCGCAGGTCCGGCTCGGGGAGCCGGACCTGCCGGTCGACGTCACCGAGCCGGTCCGGCTGCTCATGCGCGACCTGCGCACGGACCCCCGCGGGCTGTCCGCGCGCGAGGCGGCCCGCCGCCTGGTCGCCTACGGGCCCAACGAGCTGCGTGCGACGGGGCGACGCAGCCCGTTCCGTGAGCTCGGCGAGCAGCTCGTCCACCCGCTCGCCCTGCTGCTGTGGACGGCGGCTGCGCTGTCTGCCGTCACCGGCACGTGGATCCTGTGCGCTGCGATCTGCCTCGTGATCCTGCTCAACGCCGTCTTCGCGTTCGCCCAGGAGCGCCAGACCGAACGTGCCGTCGAGGCGCTGACGCAGTACCTGCCCCAGCGTGCCGCGGTCCGCCGGGAAGGGCTGCGCCTGGAGGTCGCCGCAGCCGACCTGGTCCCCGGCGACGTCCTGCTGCTCGCCGAGGGCGACCGGGTGTGCGCCGACGGCCGCATCCTCGAGGGCGCCGTCGAGCTGGACACCTCGACCCTGACCGGGGAGTCGCTGCCGGTGCTGCGGTCGGCGACCGCCACCGACCCGGGCGTTCCGCTGCTGCAGGCTCCGAACGTCGTCTTCAGCGGTACGGCGTGCACCGGCGGTGAGGCCGTGGCCCTCGTCGTCCGCACCGGGATGCAGACCGAGCTCGGCCGGATCGCGGCGCTCTCCCAGCGGGTGGTCCGCGAGCCCAGCCCGCTGGAGCTGCAGGTGCGCCGGGTGGCCTGGCTGATCGCCCTCGTCGCCGTGGTCGTGGCGGTGGCCTTCATCCCGCTCGGCGCCCTGGTCGCGGGCCTTTCCTTCACGAACGCGATCAACTTCGCCATCGGCCTGATCGTCGCCAACGTGCCCGAGGGCCTGCTCCCGACGATCACGCTGGCGCTCGCCGTCGCCGTACGCGAGCTGGCCCGCAAGGGTGCGCTGGTGAAACGGCTGAGCGCCGTCGAGACGCTGGGGTCGACGAGCGTCATCTGCACCGACAAGACCGGGACGCTCACCGAGAACCGCATGCGAGCGGTCTCGTCCTGGACGCTGCAGGGCGAGCTGGACGACGACGCGACCGCCGGACACCCCGGTACCGGCCACCGTCCGGGACCGCCTCGCCGAGACGCTCGCCCGCTGCAACACCGCCGAGCTCGACCCGGCCAAGCCGCGCGGGACCGGCGACCCGACCGACGTTGCCCTGCTGGAGGCCGCCCGCCGGCTCGGCGCCGACGTCGACCCCGCCCGCCGTACCGCCAGCCGGCTGCGGATGTTCCACTTCGACCCGTTGCTCCGGCTGATGACGACCGTCGACGCCGAGCCGCGGGGGATCGTGGTCCATACGAAAGGCGCCCCGGAGGACGTGCTGGCGCGCAGTGTCGCGTACGTCGCGGCGGACGGGTCGGCCCGCCCGCTGGACGCGGTCACCCGCGACCAGGTCACTGCCGCGGTCGGCGGCTACGCCGCGCGCGGGCTGCGCCTCATCGCGGCGGCCGAGCGCAGCCTCGAGTCGGAGGCGGTGCCCGAGGAGCGCTCCGACGTGGAGCGCGGACTCACGCTGCTCGGCGTCGTCGCGCTGTTCGACCCGCCCCGCCCCGAGGTGAGGTCCGCGGTCGACGCCTGTCACCGGGCCGGCATCCGGATCATCGTCGTCACCGGCGACCACCGCCTCACCGCGGGCGAGATCGCGACGCAGGTCGGCATCGGGGGGGACCACGTCGTGACCGTGAACGCGAGCGACCTCGACCGGCTCACCGAGCCGGAGTTCGACCAGTTCCTGGCCGGCGACGAGGAGCTGGTGCTGGCCAGGAGCTCGGCCGAGATGAAGATGCGCGTCGCGGACGCCCTGCAGGCGTCCGGAGAAGTCGTCGCGATGACCGGTGACGGCGTCAACGACGCCCCCGCGCTGCGGCGTGCCGACATCGGCGTCGCGATGGGGGAGAACGGGACGGACGTCGCACGCGAGGCGTCCACGATGGTGCTGACCGACGACAACTTCGGCACGATCGTGACCGCGGTCGGCGAGGGACGGCGGGTCTACGACAACGTCCGCAAGTTCATCCTCTACATCTTCGCCCACGCGACTCCCGAGGTGATCCCCTTCCTGGTCTTCGCGCTCTCCGGAGGGCGCGTGCCGCTCCCGCTCACGGTGCTGCAGATCCTCGCCATCGACATCTTCACCGAGACGCTGCCCGCTCTTGCGCTGGGACGGGAGCCGGCCGAGCCGGGCACGATGAGCAGGTCCCCACGGCCGCGCAGCGAACGGATCATCCGCCGTGACCTGCTGCTGCGGGCCTGGCTGCTGCTGGGCGGGGTCTCGGCCGTGCTGGTCATGCTCGGCTTCTTCTGGGTGCTGCACGACGGCGGCTGGGTCCCCGGGGCCGACGTCGCGGCCGGGAGCGCTCTGCACCACACGTACCTGCAGGCGACGACCATGACGTTCCTCGGGATCGTCGCCTGCCAGGTCGGTACCGCGTTCGCCGCCCGCACCGAGCGAGCGTCGCTGTGGCAGGTCGGGGTGTTCAGCAACCGGCTCCTGCTCGGCGGGATCGCGTTCGAGCTGGTGTTCGCAGCGGCGGTCGTGCTGGTTCCCGGGGTGGACGCGGCCCTGGGGATGGCGCTGCCGCCGCCGCGGCAGCTCGCCCTACTGCCGTTCTTCGCGGTGCTGGTCTGGGGTGTCGACGAAGCGGTGCGCGCAGTGCGGCGCCGCGCCCGCAGGAATGACCCGGGACGCGGCGCCGGCGGTCCTGTTCAGGCCGCCTGTACCGGGATGTGACGGGACTCGGGCTTGGCCTCTTCCATGCCGACCGACACCTCGAGGATGCCGTCGCGGTAGGTCGCGGTCACGTCGTCCGTGCGGACGTGGACCGGGAGCACCGCGCGCCGCTCGAAGGAGCCGTACCGGAACTCCGACCTCTTTTCCTCCTTGACCTCTTCGCGCCGCTCGACGCGGATCAGCAACATGTCGCCCTCGACGGTGACCTCGACGTCTTTCGCCGGGTCGACGCCGGGAGCCTCGACGCGCAGGACGTACCGGCCGTCCTGGACGAACTCCTCAGCGCGCATAGCGACCGAGCCGGGCCCCGCGCGGAAACTCGCCGGGGAGAGCCCCTCGACCCAGTCGACCAGGTCCGACCAGCCTGGTCGTACCGACGTGCGAACGATCTCGTTCATCTCGACCTCCTGTGTGACGCGACGATCCGGGGCACCGGACGGCTCACAATGCCCACGGCGTCGGGCATCGCGTGCATCCGCGAGCGCGTCCGACCCTTCGATCCTGCGCGTGCGACGCGGGCCCCGGCAGAGACTTTGGTCCCGCCGGCGTCGCTGCGCGACGGGGCCCGGGACGGCGATGGGACTGAAGACCCTGCCGGTCGCCAGACCCGGGCGGGACCCTGGGACCAGGCACCTGAGGCCCCGGAGGTTGTCATGGCCAGCAGAATCGTCGTCGGCTTCGACGGCTCGGAGTCCAGCCGGGTGGCGCTGACCTGGGCGATGGGGGCCGCCCGCGAGCGGGCCACGTCCGTCCTGATCGTGCACGCGCTGTTCCAGCCGATCGGGAGCTTCGCCGGGTTCGGCTCGTTCGTCCGTCCGGCCGAGGACGCGATGCGCGCGGCCGCGGAGCGCATGCTGCTCGCGGCCGAGCACGAGTCGCGTCTGGAGCAGCCAGGCGTCGAGGTGTCCAGCCGCGTCATCGAGGGACCACCGGTCCCGGTCCTGATGGAACAGCTCGTCGGGGCGCAGATGGGCGTCGTCGGCGGCCGCGGGCTGGGCACGTTCACCGAGCTGCTGCTCGGCTCGACGGCCCTGGAGCTCGTGACCTACGCGCCGTGCCCGATCGTCGTGGTGCGCTCGCTGGACTACACCCCGCCCGGTCCGCAGGCGGGCCGTGTCGTCGTCGGGATCGACGGCTCGGAGTCCTCGACGGACGCCGTCGCGTTCGCATTCGAGGAGGCGTCCCTGCGCGGGGCCGGCCTCACCGCGATGCACGCCTGGGAGGCGCCGTACTACGAGGTCCCGGTCCGGAGCGCACCGGAGCCCGACCAGGAGTTCTTCGCCGAGGTCGAGCGCGGGGAGCTGCGCGTCCTGTCCGAGGCACTGGCAGGCTGGCGGGAGAAGTACCCCGACGTGCAGGTCCGTCAGGTGCTCGTGCACGGCGGACCGGCCCAGGCACTGGTCGGCGCTTCGCCGGGCGCGGCGCTCGTCGTGGTGGGGTCGCGCGGGCGCGGCGGCTTCCGCTCGCTGTTGCTGGGGTCGGTGTGCCACGCGGTCGTCAACCACGCGCGCTGCGCCGTCGCCGTCGTCCGTCCGCACGGAAGCTAGCCGAGGGCGTGGTGGCATGACCGACGACGTGGCCCTGCGGACCGACGGCCTGACCAAGTACTACGGCCGGCAGCGCGGCATCGAGGACCTCGACCTGCAGGTGCGGCCCGGCGAGGTGTTCGGCTTCCTCGGACCCAACGGGGCCGGCAAGACCACCACGATCCGGCTGCTGCTGGGCCTGTTGCACCCCACCCGCGGGAGCGCGCAGCTGCTGGGTATGGATGCGCAGCGCCGCGGCGTCGAGGTGCGCCGCCGCATCGGCTACCTGCCCGGCGACCTCGCGATGTACGAGAACCTGCACGGCGGCGAGTTCCTCCGGTTCATGGCCCGGATGCGTGGCGGGGTGCCCGGCGCCGAGATCACCAAGCTGGCCGAACGGCTCGACGTGGACCTCGGCCGGCACATCCACGATCTGTCCAAGGGCAACCGGCAGAAGATCGGCGTCGTGCAGGCGTTCATGCACAAGCCGGACCTGCTGGTGCTCGACGAGCCGACGTCCGGGCTGGACCCGCTGGTGCAGCTGGAGTTCACCGAGCTCGTCCGCGAGGCAACCGCGCGCGGTGCCTGCGTGTTCCTGTCCTCGCACGTGCTGGCGGAGGTCGAACAGCTGGCCGACCGGGTCGGCATCGTGGTCGACGGGCACCTGGTCGTGGTCGAGCGGATCAGCACGCTGAAGCAGCGCGCCGTCCGCCGGCTGGACCTGGACCTCGGCCGCCCCGTCGACCCGTCGGTCTTCCGGGCAGTCCCTGGTGTCACCGAGGCCAGCGCGCACGGCGACGTCGTGACCTGTGTCGTGACCGGGCACGTGGCCGAGCTGCTGCGCGCCGCCGTCGAGCAGGGCGTCGTGAACGTCGTCAGCCACGAACCGGACCTCGAAGAGATCTTCCTCGGCTACGTTGGGGGAGGGCAGGACCATGTCGATGACGCTGACCGTCAAGACGTGGCGTGACCACTGGCGGGCCATCGTCGGCTGGTCGCTCGGCCTCACCGCGCTGTCGTCGGTGCAGCTCGCGGTCTACCCGAGCATCCGCAGCGCGGCCGCCGGTACCGCGCAGATGATCGAGAGCTTCCCCGAGGCCTTCAAGACCATGTTCCGGATGACCGACTACACCTCCGGCCCGGGCTACCTGGGGGCTGAGCTGTTCAGCATCATGGTCCCGCTCGTCTTCATCGGGATCGGGGCCGGCTGGGGCGCGTCGGCCACCGCCGTCGAGGAGGAACGCGGCACCGCCGACCTGTTGCTCACGCTCCCGGTGAGCCGGGACCGGATCGTGCTGTCCAAGCTGGCGGCGCTGCTGACCGCGTTGGCCGGGCTCGGCGCGCTGCTGTGGCTCGTGCTCATGATCGGTGCCCGTACGGTCGACCTCCGGGTCGGCGGCGTCGAGCTGCTGGGCGCCTGCGCGGCCGTCGTGCTCCTGGGCTGGCTGTACACCGGCGTGGCGCTGCTCGGCGGCGCGCTGACCGGCCGGAGGGCCGTGGCCGTCGGCGCCGCGGTGGCGCTGGCCCTCGCCGCGTTCCTGCTCTACTCGCTCGGCCCGTTGGTCGACGGGCTGCGGCCCTGGCTCAAGTTCACCCCGTTCCAGTGGGCGCTCGGGAACGACCCGCTGCGCAACGGGCTGTCGCCCGGGTACACCGCCGTCCTGCTGGCCGGTTCCGTGCTGCTGTTCGTGCTGTCGGTCGTGGCCTTCCGGCGCCGCGACGTCGGGACGTGAGGCCGCGCACGTCGTTGGGGACCTCCGGCCCTGTCCGGGCGGGTCCGCCCTGGGGTGTGCTGGTCAGTGCACCGGGTGCGGAGGGAGCAGGTCGTGAGCGGACGTGTGATCGCCAAGGATGCTCAGGCGGCTGCGGCCGCGAACCTCGTCGACTACGAGCGAGCCAGGGCAGGCTTCAGCTGGGACCGTGCGCGGGCCGAGCTCGACGGGCTGCCCGGCGGCGGGCTCAACATTGCGTACGAAGCGGTGGACCGGCACGTCGCCGGCGGTCGCGGTGACGTCACCGCGCTGCGCTTCCTGTCCGA
This sequence comes from uncultured Actinomycetota bacterium, assembly GCA_963849365.1. Classification (GTDB taxonomy): domain Bacteria; phylum Actinomycetota; class Actinomycetes; order Prado026; family Prado026; genus CAVQCJ01. Next base: position 43,326 of record CAWKHA010000002.1, on the reverse strand, counting down.
GGCCGGCGTCGACCGGGAGCTGACGTACGCGCAGCTCGCGGCGCAGAGCAACAGGTTCGCGCACGTGCTGGAAAGCCTCGGCGTGCTGCCCGGCCAGCTGGTCTTCGGACTCTGCGGCCGGCTGCCGGAGCTGTACATCGCGATGCTGGGCACGCTCAAGGCGCGCTGCGTCGTGGCGCCGCTGTTCTCGGCCTTCGGACCGGAGCCGGTGCGGCAGCGGCTGCAGGCCGGGCACGGGCGGGTGCTGCTGACCACGGCCGCGGCGTACCGGCGCAAGGTCGCGCCGGTACGGGACCAGCTGCCTGACCTCGAGCACGTCCTGCTGGTCGGGCCGGGGGCCGACAGCGTCGACGCGCCGGGCGTGCAGCCGCTGGCGCCACTCATGGACGCGGCCCCCTCCGACTACGAGATCGCCAGGACGGACCCGGAGGACATGGCGTTCGTGCACTTCACCAGCGGCACGACGGGGACCCCGAAGGGCGCTGTGCACGTGCACGACGCCGTCGTCGCCCACCACGCCACCGGCCGGGCCGTGCTGGACCTGCGCGCCGGCGACGTGTTCTGGTGCACGGCGGACCCGGGCTGGGTGACGGGCACGTCGTACGGTCTGGTCGCGCCGCTGACCTGCGGTGTCACCTGCATCGTGGACGAGTGCGAGTTCGACGTGGCGCGCTGGTACACACTGCTGGAGCGCGAGCAGGTCACCGTCTGGTACACGGCCCCGACCGCGCTGCGGATGCTGATGAAGGCGGGTCCGGCACCGATCGTGGGGCACGACCTGTCCCGGCTGCGTCACGTCGCCAGCGTGGGCGAGCCGCTGAACCCCGAGGTCGTGCTCTGGGGCGAGCAGGCGATCGGCCGCCCGATCCACGACACGTGGTGGCAGACCGAGACAGGCGCGATCATGGTCGCGAACTACGCGAGCGAACCGATCCGTCCGGGGTCCATGGGACGGCCGGTGCCCGGTGTCGACATCGTCCTCGTCCGGCACGACGCCACGGGCGAGCGGGTCCTCGGCCCGGACGGCGCCCCCGTCCTCGTCGACGCCCCTGACGAGGAGGGCGAGATCGCGCTCCGTACCCCGTGGCCGTCGCTGATGCGCGCCTACCTGGGCGCCCCCGACCGGTACGCCAAGTGCTTCGCCGGCCCGTGGTACCTGTCCGGGGACCTGGCCCGGATCGACGCCGACGGCTACGTGTGGTTCGTCGGTCGTGGCGACGACGTCATCAAGTCCGCCGGACACCTCATCGGGCCGTTCGAGGTCGAGAGCGCGTTGATGGAGCACCCGGCGGTCGCGGAGGCCGGGGTGATCGGGGTGCCCGACCCGGTCTTCGGCGAGGCGGTCAAGGCGTTCGTCACGCTGCGGCCGGAGTACGCGCCGACCGACGACCTGCGCCGCGAGCTGCTCGGGTTCGGCCGCAAGCGCCTGGGTTCGGCGGTGGCCCCCCGCGAGATCGCCTTCGACCCGGACCTGCCGAAGACCCAGAGCGGGAAGATCATGCGGCGCCTGCTGAAAGCACGCGAGCTGGGGCTGGCCGAGGGCGACCTGTCCACCCTCGGAGCGACGCCATGACCGCGGCGGGCGGCCCGGACCTGCCGGCCCTGTACCGGCAGATGCTCCGCGTCCGCCGGTTCGAGGAGCGCTGCGCCGAGCTCTACAGCTCCGGGCAGGTCCGCGGCTTCGTGCACCTGTACATCGGCGAGGAGGCGATCGCCGCCGGAGTCCTCGCCCATGTCGAGCCCGAGGACGCGGTGGTGGCGACCTACCGCGACCACGGGCAGGCGCTCGTCAGGGGCGTGCCCATGGACGCGGTGATGGCCGAGATGTACGGCCGGATGGAAGGGGTCTGTCGTGGGCGAGGCGGATCGATGCACCTGTTCCACGCCCCGACCCGGTTCTACGGCGGGAACGCGATCGTCGGGGGCGGCCTGCCGCTCGCCGTGGGGCTCGCGCTGGCCGACAGCATGCTTGGGCGCCGGCGGGTCACCGTGTGCTTCTTCGGCGAGGGGGCCATGGCCGAGGGCGAGTTCCACGAGTCGGTGAACCTCGCCGCGCTCTGGCACCTGCCCGTGCTCTTCCTGTGCGAGAACAACCTGTACGCGATGGGCACCGCGCTGGACCGGTCCGAGTCCGAGACGAACCTGCCGCTGAAGGCGGCGTCGTACGAGATCCCGGCCTGGAGCTGCGACGGCATGGACGTCGAGCAGGTGTGGGAGTCCGCCGAGCGCGCGGTGGCCCTCGTGCGCGACGGTGGTGGGCCGGTGTTCCTGGAGGCGCGGACGTACCGCTTCCGGGCGCACTCGATGTACGACCCCGACCGCTACCGCGACAAGGCCGAGATCGAGCACTGGAAGCTGCGCGACCCGCTCGTCCTGCTCGAGGCCCGGCTGCGCGCCGAGGGCCTGGCCGACGACGACTCGCTGGCCGCGACTCAGGCCGAGGTCGTCGCCGAGCTGGACGCCGCGGTGGCCTTCGCCGAGCAGGGGAGCGACGAGCCGGTCGAGGATCTCACCCGGTTCGTCATGAGCCCGAGGAGTGGGTCATGAGCGTCACCACCGTACGCACCCTCACGTACCGCGAGGCGGTCCGTGAAGCGCTCCGGGACGCGCTGCGCCGTGACGAGCGGGTGTTCCTCATGGGCGAGGACGTCGGCCGGTACGGCGGCGGCTTCGGGGTGAGCCTGGGCCTGGTCGAGGAGTTCGGCGAGCAGCGCGTCCGCGACACCCCGCTGTCGGAGTCGGCGTTCGTCGGCGCCGGGATCGGCGCGGCCCTGGGCGGCATGCGGCCGATCGTCGAGATCATGACCGTGAACTTCTCGCTGTTGGCGCTGGACCAGATCCTGAACTCGGCCGCGACGTTGCTGCACATGAGCGGCGGCCAGTTCAACGTGCCGCTCGTGATCCGCATGACGACCGGGGCGGGCCGCCAGCTCGCGGCGCAGCACTCGCACTCGCTCGAGGGGTTCTACGCGCACATCCCCGGCCTGCGCGTCGTCGCGCCGGCGACGCTGGCGGACGCGCGCGGGATGCTGTGGACGGCGCTGGAGGACCCGGACCCGGTGGTCGTCTTCGAGCACGGCTCGCTCTACAACGTCTCCGGCGAGCTGGACGCCGACGCCGGACCGGTCGACATCGACCGGGCGGTGGTACGCAGGGCAGGTGCGGACGTCACGCTGGTGACGTCCGGCGGCAGCCTCTCCACCTGCCTGGACGCAGCCGAGGTCCTGGCCGCGGACGGTGTGGACGCGGAGGTGGTCGACCTGCGCACGCTGCGTCCGCTGGACGACGCGACCGTGTTCGGCTCGGTGACCAGGACGCACCGCGCGGTCGTGGTCGACGAGGGCTGGCGCAGCGTCGGGCTGTCCGCCGAGGTAGCCGCCCGGATCGCCGAGGAGTGCTTCTACGACCTGGACGCACCTGTCCGCAGGGTCGCCGCCGTCGAGGTCCCGATCCCGTACGCCCGGCACCTCGAGCAGGCGGCGTTGCCAGGACTCGACCGGGTCGTCGCGGCCGCGGAGGAGGCGGTCGGCCGTGGCTGAGTTCCGGATGCCTTCGCTGGGAGCGGACATGACCGAGGGGACGCTGCTGGAGTGGCTGGTGCACCCCGGCGACGTCGTGCACCGCGGGGACATCGTGGCGGTCGTCGACACGGCCAAGTCGGCCATCGACGTCGAGGTCTTCGAGGACGGCCGGGTGCACGAGCTGCTCGTCGAGCCGGGGACGACGGTCGCGGTGGGCACGCCGCTGGCCGTGCTCGCCCCGGTGGACGGCGCGGGGCCCGCCCCCGGACCCGGCGCCGTGACCTCGCCGATCGTCCGGCACCTGGCGCACGAGCGCGGGATCGATCTGGAGCACGTGGTCGGCAGCGGACCCGGCGGTGCGGTGACGCGGGCCGACCTGGCCGGCGCCCCGGAACCCGTCGCGGTCGCGCCGGAGCTCGTCCCGGTCGCGCCGGAACCCGCCGCCGCGGCCGGTGCGCCGGGTCGCGTGCTCGCATCGCCGTTCGCCCGGCGCAGGGCCGCGGAGCTGGGTGTCGACCTGGCCTCGGTACCCGGGACCCGCGCCGGCGGCATCCGTACCGTGGCCGACGTCGAGGCAGCGGTGCAGGCAGGTCCCACGCAGGAACCCGCCACCCCTGCGAAGGCCATCACCCCGCGCAAGCCGGCGGCGCCGGCGAAGGCGGCGGCGCAGGACAAGGCGGCCGCCCAGGACAAGGGGGCGGCGATGCGCGAGGCGATCGGTGCGCTCATGGCCCGGTCGAAGAAGGAGATCCCGCACTACTACCTGCAGACGACGATCGACCTGGACCACGCGCTGACCTGGCTCGAGCGGGTGAACGCCGGCCGTGCGGTCGCCGACCGGATCCTGCCCGCCGCCGTGCTGCTCAAGGCGGCCGCCACCGCAGTGCGCAAGGTGCCCGAGATCAACGGCTTCTACGTCGACGGCGCGTTCCGGCCGGCCGAGCACATCCATCTCGGCGTCGCCGTGTCCCTGCGCGGCGGCGGGCTCATCGCGCCGGCGATCCACGACGTCGACCAGCTGCCGCTGGAGGAGGTCATGGCACGGCTGAAGGACCTGGTCGCGCGGACCCGCAGCGGCCGGCTGCGCGGGTCGGAGATGAGCGACCCGACGCTGACCGTCACCAACCTCGGCGACCAGGGCGTCGAAGCGGTGCACGGCGTCATCTACCCGCCGCAGGTGGCGCTGGTCGGCTTCGGCCGCGTGCAGGAGCGGCCCTGGGCGGTCGACGGGATGCTCACCGTCCGCCGCGTCGTGGTCGCCACGCTCGCGGCCGACCACCGGGTGAGTGACGGTCACCGCGGCGCCCTCTACCTGGCCGAGGTCGACTCGGCCCTGCAGCACCCGGAGGAGCTATGAACACCGACGACGTCAGGACCGCTCTCGAGGCGCTGCTGGTGGAGATCGCCCCCGACTGCGACCCCGCCGAGCTCGACCCGCAGGCCGACCTGCGGACCGAGGCCGACCTAGACTCGATGGACTTCCTCAACCTCGTGGAAGGCGTCGCGCAGACCCTCGGCGTCGACATCCCCGAGGCCGACTACGCCCAGGTACGCAGCCTGGACGGGCTCACCGGCTACGTCACGGCGCGTGCCACCGCGGGCGCGGCCGCGGCCGGGTCCGAAGGGACGTGACCACGATGGAGACCTGGGTGCTGCCGCTGTCCGAGATCGGCAAGGACGACGTCGACCTGGCCGGGGGCAAGGGTGCCAACCTCGGCGAGCTGCTCAAGGCCGGCCTGGCCGTCCCGCCCGGCTTCGTCGTCACCGCACCGGCCTACCTGTGGGTCCTGGACGAGTCCGGCGTCCGCGAAGAGCTGCGCCGGCAGTCCGCCGCCGTCGACATCGACGACCCCGCGGGACTGTCCGCCGCCGCCGAGGCGTTGCAGGCGCTGGTCCGCGACGTGACCGTGCCGGAGCCGCTGCGCAGCCGGATCCTCGCGGCCTACCACGCGATGGGAGACACGATCCCGGTCGCGGTCCGTTCCTCGGCCACCGGTGAGGACAGCAGCGACCTGTCCTTCGCCGGGATGAACTCCACGTTCACGAACGTCAGGGGAGACGTCGAGCTGCTCGACGCCGTCCGCAGCTGCTGGGCGTCGCTGTACGGCGGCCGGGTGGTCGCCTACCGCGTCAGCCAGGCCGTGCAGGAGGAGCCGGCGCTGGCCGTCGTCGTCCAGGAGATGGTCGACTCCGAGCGCTCCGGCGTCATGTTCACCGCGGACCCGGCCACGGCCGACCTGTCCAAGGTTGTCGTCGAGGCCGCGTTCGGCCTCGGCGAGGTCGTCGTCGGAGGCAAGGTCGAGCCGGACACGTACGTCGTCGACAAGTCCGGACCGCGGCTGCTGTCCGTGCGTGTCGGGAACAAGGCCATCGCGGTGGTCCGCGGCGCCGACGGCCACGACGCGACCGTCGAGCTGAGCCCGGAGCAGGCCGGCCGCCGGGTGCTCAGCGACGAGGAGGTCCTCGAGCTCAGCCGCACGGGCCTGCGGGTCGACGAGCACTACGGGAAACCGCAGGACATCGAGTGGGCCGAGTCGGGCGGTCACTGGTACGTCGTGCAGTCCCGACCGATCACCACCCTGCTCCGGTCGCCGCAGGCGCCGGCCGGGCCGGCCGGCGGCGAAGCGGCCGCGGGGGCTCCGGTCCTGCTGAAGGGGCAGGCGGCGTCGCCCGGGGTGGTGGCCGGGACGGTGCGGATCCTGACCGCGCCGGCGAGCGGCGACGAGCTGAAGCCCGGTGAGATCCTCGTCGCGCCGATGACCAGCCCGGACTGGGTACCGACGATCCGGCGGGCGGCGGCCCTGGTGACCGACGGCGGTGGGATGACCTGTCACGCCGCGATCGTCGCGCGCGAGCTCGGCGTGCCGTGCGTCGTCGGGACCCGGATCGGCACGACCGTGCTGCACGACGGACAGCTCGTGACGGTGGACGCGACCGCCGGCCGCGTGCTGGCCGGCGACGTGACCGCGGCGATGGCCGCCCGGCCCGTGGCGGTCACGACCCCACGTGGCGAGCCGGCGGCGGCTCCCGAACCGCTGGCGACGCGGCTGTACGTCAACCTCGCGATGGCCGACCACGCCGAGGAGGTGGCGGCCCAGCCGGTCGACGGGGTCGGACTGCTGCGCGCCGAGTTCATGCTCACCGACGCGCTCGGCGGCGTGCACCCGCGGGAGCTGCTCGCCCGCGGGGGACGGCAGGAGTTCGCCGCGAAGATGTCGGACTCGCTGCTGCGCATCACGCGGGCGTTCGCGCCCCGGCCGGTGATCTACCGCAGCATCGACTTCCGTACCAACGAGTTCCGGGGCCTGGCCGGCGGCGAACGGTTCGAGCCGGTCGAGGGCAACCCGATGATCGGCTATCGCGGCTGCTACCGGTACGTCCGCGAGCCGGACCTGTTCGCGCTCGAGCTCGAGGTGCTCGCGCAGGTGCGCGAGCAGACGCCGAACCTGCACCTGATGATCCCGTTCGTCCGCACGCTCTGGGAGCTGGAGGCCTGCCTGGAGCTGGTCGATGCCAGCCCGCTCGGTCGGCAGCGCGGGCTGCACCGCTGGGTCATGGCGGAGGTGCCGTCCGTCGTCTACCGCATCCCGGAGTACGCCGCGCTGGGCATCGACGGGGTGTCGATCGGGTCCAACGACCTCACCCAGCTCATGCTCGGCGTGGACCGCGACTCGGAGGTCTGCGCGGAGCTGTTCGACGAGTCCGACGCTGCGGTGCTGGACGCGATACGGCGGATCATCGAGGCGAGCACGGCGGCGGGGATCACGTCGTCGCTGTGCGGTCAGGCGCCGTCCAACCGGCCGGACTTCGCGGAGAAGCTCGTGCGCTTCGGCATCACGTCGATCTCGGTGAACGCGGACGCGATCGCACGTGCACGGCAGGCGATCGCCGTTGCCGAGCGCAGGATCCTGCTGTCGGCGGCGAACCGCGCTGCCGCTTGACGCATGCGGTCGAGTTGGTCCTGCGCCGCTCGTGTCCGTTGTCGGACATGTCGTGAGTTGGACACGGAAACCGTTGTGGACAAAGGGGTTTCGTGTCGGTGCGTCGATGTCTGGCGCGCTCGCATGCCTGGCTCGTGCATTGGACGCCCTGACAGGTATCGACGTACGCCGAGCCGACGACTCGGCCCTGGTCGACGTGGTGCGGCAGCTGAACGCGCAAGCGTCCCGGCTGGCCGCGGTCGAGCTCGCCGCGGTGGCCGAGGTGGATCGGCGCGGGGCGGCCCGACGTACGACCGGGGCCATCTCGACGGCGGGGTGGCTGCGCGCGGACGGGATGGGCGCGGGGGCCGCGGCCCGGCAGGTCGGGTTGGCGGCCGCGCTGGTCGAGCACGACCGGACCCGGCGGGCGTTGGCCTCCGGGGTGATCGACCCCGAGCGGGCGCAGGTGATCACCGCCGCGTTGGACGGGCTGTCCGATCGGGTCGGGGAGCAGGATCGCGGTCAGCTCGAGGCCCGGTTGTTGGCGCAGGCCGGGCGGTTGGACCTGGGCCGGTTGCGTCGGCTGGCGCTCGTCGAGGCGGCCCGGGTCGACCCGGCCGGGTCCGGGGACCTGGCCGGGCCAGAACGCGCCGCCCGGGCCGGCCGTGAGCTGACCGTGTGGCGCGGCACCGATGGGATGCATCACCTGGGTGGGCGGTTGGACACCGCGGCCGCCGCCACCCTGGCCGCGGCGCTGGACCCACTCGCCGCCCCGGCCCCGTCCACGGTGAACGGCCCGGACCGTCGCGGCCCGGGGCGCCGGCGCGCCGACGCGCTGGTCGAGCTGGCCCGCCGGGCCCTGGCCGCTGGCCGGCTGCCGGTCTCCGGCGGGCTGGCCCCGCAGGTGGTGGTCACCATGAGCGTGGACCAGCTCCGGGCCCGCATCCACGAGCCCGCCCCGGGCCGGGCAGCCGCCCGCGGTGAGGGATGTGCGCTGATCGCCGGGTCGAGCGTGCGCGAACCGATCTCGGCGGCGGCGGCCCGCCAGATCGCCTGTGACGCCGCGCTCATCCCGGCCGTCCTGGGCGGGGCCCAGCCAGCTGCTGGACCTGGGCCGGGCCGTGCGCACCGCCACCGCCGCCCAACCCCGCGCCCTGGCACTACGCGACCGCGGCTGCACCGCCCCGGGCTGCGACCGGCCCCCCGAATGGTGCCAGGCCCACCACATCATGCCCTGGAGCCAGGGCGGGACCACCGACCTGAACACCCTGACCCTGGCCTGCGACCGCCACCACGACATGGCCCACCACGACGGATGGACCATCACCATCAACCCCACCGACGGCGTCAGCTGGCACCCACCACCCCAACCACCCCCCGAACCTCCGTGGCGACCGGCTGTGGTCGGGCACCACGACTATTCGGCGGGCCGGGACAGGGCGAGACCCTCCGGCAACGGGGCGAGTGTGAAGCCTTCGTAGCCGACCGACAGGCTGACCCGCGCGCCGGCCAGACTGAGGTGGTCCAGGCTCATGGGCAGGTAGCGCCAGGGCAGGGCCGGCGCCACGGACACCGTCCCAGCGGGCACGTCGGGGTGCAGGCGCAGCAGGGTTCGGAGCAGGTGGATCGGCGCGGCCGCAGCCCAGGCCTGAGGGGAGCACGACGTGGGGTACGGCACCGGCACTGCGAAGTCGTCCCGGTCGAACCCGCAGAACAGCTCGGGCAGCCGGCCGCCGAAGTGCTCGGCCGCGTCCAGCAGGCCGACCGCGATCCGCTGGGCCTGGTCCACGAAGCCGTAGCGCATGAGTCCGGCCGTGACGAGGGTGCTGTCGTGCGGCCACACCGACCCGTTGTGGTAGCTCATGGGGTTGTACGCACCCATGTCGGACGCGAGCGTGCGTACACCCCATCCGGTGAACATGCGCTCGGACAGGAGGTGCTCGGCCAGGATCGCTGCCTTGTCCTCGTCGACGATGCCGGACCACAGGCAGTGCCCGACGTTCGAGGTGAGCGCGTCGATCGGCCGCTTGTCCTTGTCCAGGCCCACCGCGAACCACCCCGGTCCGGGCAGCCAGAACTCTTCGTTGAAGGCGGCCTTCAGCCGCGCGGCGCGGTCCGTGCACCTGCGGGCGGTCGCAGCGTCGCCCTCGCTGTCGGCGATGGCGGCCCGGGCGAGCAGCGCGGCGTACACGTAGCCCTGCACCTCGCACAGCGCGATCGGCGGCTCGGCCAGGCTTCCGTCGGCGAAGTTGACGCCGTCGAAGGAGTCCTTCCAGCCCTGGTTCGCCAGCCCGCGCGCGGTGGCGCGTCCGTACTCCACGAATCCGTCGCCGTCCCGGTCGCCGAAGCGTTCGGCCCAGTCCAGTGCGCGGTCGGCGTGCGGAAGGAGGGCCTGCACGTCCGCCCAGTCAGCGCCGAAGCGGTGCAGCTCGCCGAGCAGGACGACGAACAACGGGGTCGCGTCGGCCGTCCCGTAGTAGACGTTGCCGCCGCCGAGCGCCAGTGCGGCACCAGGCCCGAACCGGGTCTCGTGCGGGATACGGCCGGGCTCCTCCTCGCTGGCTGGATCGACGGCGCCGCCCTGCAGGGCGGCGAGGCTCTGCAGCGAGCCCAGGGCGAGGTCGCGGTCCAGGGGCAGCAGCATCAGCGAGGTGAGCAGGGCGTCCCGCCCGAACAGGGCCATGAACCAAGGAGCCCCGGCGGCCACGACGACCCGCGCAGGGTGCCTGGGGTCGAACATGCGCAGCGAGCCGAGGTCCTCGATGCTGCGGGCCACGGTCCGGGCCAGCCCCGCGTCGGGGGTGGTCACGGCCGGCGCCGCGGACCGCCACTGGCGGAGCCGGACCGCGGGCTCGGCCTCGTGCGCCGGCGCGCCGCAGCGGTGGCTGGGCCGCAGCCGTACGTCGTCGATGACCGCATCGGCCTCGACCGACGCGGTCCAGGCCGAACGGCCCGGCAGCCGCAGGTACCACGTCAGCGAGCCGGGGGAGAGCACTGGCCCGCCGGTGGCGGACAGGGCCAGCGCCCGCCGGCCGCCCTGGTGCCCGACCTCCAGCCAGATGGTGCCGTCGCGCACGGACCGCATGACCTCCTGCGGCCCGGGGAGCCGCCCCTCCTTGACCTCGAACAGGTCGGCGAAGTCGGCGTCCACGTTCACCGCGAGGGTGCACGTGACCGGGTCCGCACCGAGGTTGCGCACCTCCAGCTGCATGCACATGCCCTCGCCGACCCGGCGCTCGTGCAGGATCAGCAGAGCGCTGTCGGCCCGACCCCGCTGGGGCGGCACACGGGTCAGGTGCACTGCCGAGAACGGGTCGTCCGCCGTCACGGTCAGGGCCTCCAGCCGCGTTCCGTCCAGCTCGGTGACCCAGGTGGACACGAAACGCGTGTCGCGGATGAACAGACCCATGACCGAGCCGGGGAGGATGTCGCCGGTCCGGTTGCTGATGCAGAAGGTCGACCCGTCGACGAGCGTGACCGCGCCGGACGCTCCGGGCAGGGCGGGCGGGCCGCCCTGGAAGGACCAGGCCTCGCTCACCGCGCACCTCCTCGGCCACTCGCGCGGGCCGACCCTCTCACGCGGGCGTCCACCCTGCCGGGTCACGACGCAGGCGGATCCGGCGACCATCCAGTGGGCCGGCCTCCGGGAGCAGGAGACGGATCGGACGGTCCGCCTCGACCACCGCGGTGTCACCCTCCACGCTGGCCCGTACCCGCCGGCCCCGGTAGCGCACGCGGACGGCCGCGGACCGCCACTGCTCCGGAAGCCTCGGGTCGAACTGCAGCCCGGCGGCGCTGGGAACGATGCCCATGAAGCCCTGCACGTACGCCTGCCAGAGGCCGCCCATGGTCGCCAGGTGCAGTCCGGAACCCGCCATGCCGGACAAGTCCTCGAGGTCCATCGCGGCCGCGATCCGGAACCAGCGGAGCGCCTCCTCGGTGCGCCCTGCCCGGGCCAGTACGGCCGCGTTGACTGCCGGCGAGAGCGACGAGCCGTGCGCGGTCCGGGGCCCGTAGTAGTCCAGGTCGCGCTCCAGCGAACCCGGTGGCAGCTCGTCGGGCACCAGGAGGTGCAGGAGTACGACGTCGGCCTGCTTGAGGATCTGCGCCCCGGCGACGCGTTCGGACCCGAGCAGGATGTCGGCGGCGACGGGTGGCTGGGCGACCTCCGCGATCAGCAGCGGCTCGAGCCCGTCGAAGCCGGCGAACTGCTCGTGCCGTCGGGTGCGCCCGTCGTAACCGTCGACCAGGGCATCCGCCAGCCGGCACCAGTCGGCGGCCTCTGCGCACAGCCCGGGGGGCCCGTCCTGCCGCACGAGCTCGGCGGCGCGGCGCAGATTCCACCGGGCCATGACGTTCGTGAACGCGTCGTCGTCGACACCCACGTGGTACTCGTCGGGCCCGATCACCGCGTCGATGTGGGCGACGCCGGCGGGGTCGCGGCGGGCTCGGGTCGACCAGTAGCGAGCCGTCTCGACGAGCAGCGGGCGCCCCGGGCCGCGCAGGAAACCCTCATCGCCGGACCACTGCGCGTAGCGCCACGCGCTCCAGGCGACGTCGGCGACGATGTGCACCTCGAGGTCGCCGGTCCGGATCGCCGTCACCCGGTCGCCGAGCACAGCCGACCGGGGGGTCACGTCGCTGCCGTCCCGGGCCGACTCCCACGGGAACCGGGCTCCCCGCCCGCCTTCGGACACGGCGGTGGCGCGGGCCGCGTCCAGCCGTCGCAGGCGGTAGCCGAGCATGGCCCTGGCCGCAGCGGGCCGGACCGCGGCGAGCACCGGCAGCACGTACACGTCGGCGTCCCAGAAGACGTGGCCGGAGTAGCCGGGACCAGACAGTCCGCGCGCACCCACCGCCGCCTCGCCGTCGGCGCCGACGGTCGCGAGCAGGTGGAACGTGGCGAACCGCAGGGCCAGCTCCGCGGCGGGGTCGTCGGGCAGGTCGACGCGTGCGTCCGCCCACCGTGAGGCCCAGGCGGCGCGCTGCTCGGCGAGCAGGGCGGGGAACCCGATCCGGGCGGCCGCGCGCAACCGGCGGCGGACCGGACCGGGCCGCGGCGCACCGCTCGGCTGCGACGTGAACGCCGCGATGCGCTCCACCCGCGGAGGCGACGGCCACGTGCGCTGGGAAGCGGCCGCGGACACGGACCCGGTGCCGCCGTCGACGGTCGCCCACATCAGGTCGGACGATGACCCGCTGTGCCCGAGCGCGCCGGCGGGCAGTCGCAGCGGCGGACCGGGGTCACCGGCCGGGCGCCCCTGGGCACGCATGGCGACCACGCCGGCCCGGGCGACCGAGGCGAACCGCAGGCTCGTCAGCCCGTGACCGTCCTCCTCCGAGCGGCGCGACAGCACTCCGGTCCGCAGGTCGAGCGTCTGCAGGCGGGGACCGTCGGGGTCCCGCCCGTCGGGAGTCCCCAGGACGGTCCACAGCGGTCCGGGGAGCAGGTGCTGGTCGGCGCCGTGCCCCTCGTACACGCCGGCGGCCAGCACGCCGGCACCTGCGCCGGGACCCTCCTCCTCGAGCGAGCCGCGGGTGCCGAAATGCCCGTCGGACACAGTGGTCAGGGCCTGGCACACCCGGCGCGGCGACGGGGGCGTACGAGCGCGGACGAGCCAGCGCGCGTCGTCGTCGAGATCGGGCACCGCGCCGTCGCGATGGCCCGCGACCTGCTGGGCGAGCAGGGCGCGGACGGCGGCCGGCCCGTCGCCGCGATGCGGCTGCGGTGCGGCGCCGGCGAAGAGCTCGGCCGACCGCGGGCCGACGGCCAGCACCAGGCCCGGGCCGATCCCGTGCCGGTCGAGGTGGTCGACCACCCAGCCCTGCGGCCCGGTCACCGCAGTCCGCGTGCGGACCGGTCCGCCCGTCGTGATCCGGTACACGTGCGTCCCGCCGTCGGCGCACACGTGCAGGGCGCCCGGCCCGCCCGGGCGGGCGGCGAGCTGGCCGTCGATCTCGGCGATGGCGCCGGGACCACCGAGGACGATGATCTCGACGCCGTAGCCGCACAGACTCTCGAGCAGCCGGCGCAGCCGGACCGCACCCGACCGCCGGTCCGGCACTGCCGTCCCGTACCAGTCGAGCACCACGGCGGCGAACGTGTGCTCGGGCGTCCCGCTCACGTGACTCGGGCAGCGTGCAGCCAGGGTTCGGGGCGCATCGGCCTGCTCGGGTCGCAGTCACCGAGCACGCCGGCGTACACGTCGAGGTAGTCCTGCACCATCCGGTGCATCGAGAACCGCCGCTGCGCGTCGGCGCGGCAGGTGACCCGGTCGATCTCGCCGATCCGGTGCACGCACTCCGCCAGCTCCGCAGGATCGGTGCGCAGGAAGCCGGTCAGCCCGTCCACGACGATCTCGGGCGCCGCGCCGTGCCGCAGGGCCAGCACCGGGGTGCCGCAGGCCAGGGCCTCGATCATGTTCAGGCCGAACGGCTCCGGCCACTGGATGGGGTTGACCAGGGCGGTCGCGCCACGCAGCAGGCGCACCCGCTCGGCGACGTCGATCTCGCCGGCGAACTCGACGTCGGGACCGAGCTGCGGCTCGATCTCGGAACGGAAGAACGCGAGCTCGTCGGGCTCGCGCATCTTCGCGGCCACGACGAGCCGTACGCCGGCGGCGCGCGCGATGCGGATGGCGTGCTGCGGTCCCTTGTCCGGGCTCATCCGGGCCAGGAACAGCAGGTAGCCGCCGTCGCCGGGGCCGGGCGGGTACCGCTGCAGGTCGAGGCCGTGATGGACCACCCGCAGGATCGGTACCCGGCCCGCGCTGTCGGACTGCGCCTGGGAGACCGCGACGAGCGGTACCCGGCGGGCGATCTCGGCGTACACCGGCCGCAGGTCGGGAGTGAACGCGGAGTGGACGGTCATGACCACGGGCGGGCCGGCCCGGCCGCCGAAGACCAGCGGCCCGAGCAGCGTGTGGTCGTGCACGATGTCGACGTCGACGAGGTCGCGGTAGGCCGCGGTGACCTGTGTCGCCTCGGCGGCGGAGGAGCCGATGGGCGCCACGGCGTGCTGGAACCACCAGGCGCTCGGCACCGGGCAGCTGGACTCGCCGACGCTGAACAGCACCACATCGTGCCCGGCGGCCTGCAGGCCGCGGGCCAGGGCGTCGACGACCAGCTCGGTGCCGCCGTAGCGGGGCGGGGGCACGGGCAGGAACGGTGGCGCGACCAGTCCGACTCTCATGGCTCGCCTCCTCGTCCTAGGCCCGGTCGGCGACGGCGGGGAAGCCTTCGGTCAGGTCGATCACGGATCCGTCTGTCGGGAGGAGCAGCAACGAGACGCCGCCCGCCTTGAGCAGCTGCTGCATGGTGCGGGCGTGCCCGGGGGAGAGGTCCTGCGACCAGCCCACGACGACGAGATCGATGCCCTGCTCGCTCGCGGTGCGCACGAGCTGCGCAGCCGGCTCGCCCTGGCACAGCCGCAGCCGGGTGCGCAGCATCGGCAGGTTGCGGTGCAGGAACTCGCGCTCCCAGGCGGGCACGGCGTGCTGCGGCTGGTCCCAGAAGGTCGGGACGGTGGCGTCGTCGAAGACGTGCACCACGAGCATGTCGACGCCCGCCTCGCCCAGCAGCCGCAGCATCGGCTCGACGGCCTCGGCGGATGCCGGACGGCCGTCCAGGGGTACGAGGGCGTGCTGCACGTGCCGGCGGTGCGGGGGGAAGGAACCGGGCGGCACGACGAGCAGGGGCCGGACGGAGCCGGTCATCACCGCGGTGGCCGTGTGCCCCACCGGGACCTCGGCACGGCCGCCGCCGGACGTGCCGACGACGCCGAGGACCACGTCGTGCTCCCGCAGGACCGCTGCCAGGACGCGCTCGGCCGTGCCTTCGCGTTCGGCGAGGCGCACCCCGGTCGCGGCCGCCAGCCGCTGCAGCTCCGGCAACGGCCCAGGTCCCACGTGCAGGGCCTCCGCCTGCGCCCCGAGCAGGTCGGCCATCACGACCGCCCCGCGCAGGACGTCCACGCTCACCGGGCTGCCGTCCACACCGGCCAGTACGCGCGTCATGGCCGCTCCTCAGCGTCGGGTCCATCGCCCTCGTCGCACGCTAGAGGACCCCGGGGGCGCAGGCGAGGGCCGAAGGTCCCGCACCCCCGAGGGCGCACGGCGGATCAGGCGTACCGCAGGACGGCCGCGACGCCGTCGGGGGGCGCGTCCGCCAGGTCCGGCGGCAGGAAGTACACGTCGGCCTTGGTCGCCAGCGCTGCGCCGATCAGCGCGTCCGCGAGCGGCACCCGGTGGACGGGCACGCCGAGCTCCACCAGCTCGTGGTGGTCGACGGCCACCTGGGCGGGCGCCGGCCCTAGCCACGCCTTGCGGCGGCTGGCCTGTTCGTAGCCGAGGAGCAGTGTCTGCACCTTGCCCCCGCGCAGTGCCGTCGCCGTCTCCCGGTCGCCGGTCGTGGCCGCACGGCCCTGCCCGGCGAGGTCACGCCAGGTCCGCAGCATCGCGTCCGTCGCGGCGGTGTTCGTGCGCTGGACGAGGTCCTGCACGTCCGCCTCGAGCCGGGGCGAGGTGCCGGCCGCACCACGGGTCCCGCCGGCACCACGCGTGCCGCCCATGTCGACCACCCGCACGCAGTGCCGGACGTGCTTGGGGAGGGACTCGTTCAGGAAGTGCACCGAACGGGGGTCGCCGGTCAGGAAGACGACCTGCGCCTGGACGCGCTCGAACTCGGCGGCGACTTCCTCGGCGACCTCGACCGCGTTGTGCTCCCAGGAGTCGACGGCCCGCTGCTGGTACCGGCTCTGCGCGAGCGCCGCCCAGCCGCCGGAGCCGTGCATCTGGATCTCGTCGTCGGAGCCCTCGACGTGTTCCACCGAGAGCGTCTGCGCCGGCCACAGCCGGGTCTCGATGTCGGCGCCGGTGTGGTCGGTGACCACGACCAGGTACGCGATCCGCTGCTGTGCCCAGGCGAGCATCGGCCCCCCGGCGGCGAGCGCGCCGAAGCACGCACGGTCCGGTGTGTCCGCGTGCTCGAGCAGCTGCGAGGCCACGAGCCGACCGTCGGCGCAGAACGCCGCCAGCACGCGCGGCCCCGGGTGCGCCCGGGCGGCCTGCACCTCCAGGTCGAGCAGGACCAGGTCGTCGTCCGGCGCGCCGCCTGCGGCCAGCTCGCCGCGGAGGTGGCGCCAGCGCAGGTCGATCATGCGCACGTCATCGACCGCGCCGAGTCCCAGGTACACCGAGGTCACCGGCCCCGGGACGCTGTAGAGATCCACGACCCGATCGAACGCCGAGCCGTGCAGGCGAGTGAGCATGGAAGCCTCCTCGGGACATCCGCAGCACCCACGCTGCAACCCGCGGCGGCCCTTGCGGAGAGGCCTTCGACACCGAACTCGCAGTCCTAAGACCCTTGCGTCGCGGCCGGCAGCGGTCCCGCGCCGTGGCCGGTCGGCTGCCCGGTCCGGGACTTTGGCCTCTGACCCTGCGGCGGCGGCGCTGCCAGCGTCGGTCCTTCCGGGTGGCCGCGAGCAGCGGGAGGTCGCGATGACGAGCAGGGCGGGACTGGACGAGCTCGGACTGAGCACCGGGAAGAAGGCGCGGCTGCACCGGCTGCTCTACCTGAACGGTCTCGGCAACGGCACCGCCCTGTTCCTTCCCTACGACCAGGGGCTCGAGCACGGGCCACGGGACTTCTTCGCGAACCCGCCGGCGAGCGATCCCGGGTACGTCCTGCGGCTGGCGATCGAGGGCGGCTTCAACGGCATCGTGCTGCAGATCGGCCTGGCCGAGAAGTTCTACTGGACGTACGCGGGCGAGATCCCGCTGGTCCTCAAGCTGAACGGCAGGACGGACGTGCCGTCGGACGCGGCGCCGCGCTCGCCGGTGAACGCGACGGTCGCGGAGGCGGTCCGGCTGGGTGCCGACGCCGTGGGCTACACGCTGTACGTGGGCAGCCCCGCGCAGGAGGCGGACTTCGAGGTCCTGCGCACGGTCCGCGCGGACGCCCAGCGGCTGGGGATGCCGCTGGTCGTGTGGGCCTACCCACGCGGGTCGGCCATCGAGGCCAAGGGCGGCAAGACGTCGTTCTACGCGGTCGACTACGCCGCGCGGGTGGCCAGCGAGCTCGGAGCCGATGTGGTCAAGGTGAACTTCCCGCAGCCCGAGCTGCGTACGGCGGTGAAGCCGGAGTACGACCGCGAGTTCTCCAGCCGAGAGGCGATCGGCGCCGTGGTGAGGTCGGCCAACCGCACGCTGGTGCTGGTCTCCGGCGGGGAGCGCGCGGGCGACGACGCGATGCTGGAGAAGGCCCGCGAGTCGATGGACGCCGGGGCGCTCGGGCTGATCTTCGGGCGCAACACCTGGCAGCGCGGCCACACCGAGTCGCTGCGGTTCGTGGCCGGACTGCGCGAGATCCTCGCCGCGCACCCATCGCCGGCCCGGGCCCTGCCCACGAGCGAGCCGGTGCCGTAGTCAGCGCCGTGCGTGCGGCAGGAACGCGCAGGCTGCCGCCAGCGACTGCTTCGCCGTGCCGGACGTGTCGATCGCACGGGCCTGGGGCCAGGCTTCGCGGGCGGCGGCCAGCGCGCGCGACACCTGGGCGCCGGCCTCGGAGGAGTCCGTGCCGGCGAGCAGGCGCCGCTCGGCCCGGGCCGCGGCGACGGCCGGATCGACCCGGCACTCGAGCGCGAACAGCCGCGAGCACGTGCGCGCCGCGAGCTCTTCCGCAGACCGGCGCGGCTCGCCGGCCCCCCACGTCGCGTCCAGCACCACGTCCTCTCCGTGCCGCAGCGCCTGCTCGGCGCGGTGCAGGAGCTCTGCGTACGTGGCGGCCTTCCCTTCCGGGGCGTACCTGCGGTCCGGTGGAACACCGGCCACCTCGGTGCGCACCCGGTCCGAGCTGAGCAGCACGCCGCCCATCCGGTCGGCCAGCCCGGCGGCCAGCGTCGTCTTGCCGGTCCCCGGCGCGCCGCCGACGAGGACGAGGGACACCTGCGCGGCCCGGGCGTGGGTGAGCGCGAGGTCCACGTAGGTCTCGATCTCCGACACCGACGACCGGTCGCCCTGCGCGGCCCGGATGCACGAGACCTTGGCCCGTACGAAGGCGCGGTAGGACACGTAGTGGTGCTGCAGCGAGCGCACCGGGACCGCGCCGCTGAACTCGGCGTACCGGTCGAGGAACCGCTCCGCGAGGTCCGGCCGGCCCAGCCGCTCCAGGTCCATGGCCATGAACCCCACGTCGTCGAGGACGTCGACCCAGCGCAGCCGGTCGTCGAACTCCAGGCAGTCCAGGACGCGCGGCCCGTCGGCCAGGCAGAACACGTCGTCGGCGATCAGGTCCCCGTGGCCGTCGACGACGCATCCGGCCGCCGCCCGCTCCGCGAACAGCGGCTGCCTGCCCGCGATGTACTGCTGGACCAGCTCGGTGAGCTCCGCGTGGTCGTCGGCGGAGAGCAGGCTGCCCCGGAAGCGCTCGGTCTCGAGCAGGTTGGCGGTCCACCGGCGCCGCAGCGCGTCGGCACCGCCCTCGGCGGCGATCGCCGGGCCGCGCAGAGCTCCCGCGTGGAACCGTGCGACCAGCCGGGCGAGCCGGCTCAGGTGCTCGTCCACAGGGGTGCCTTCGCGGATCATCGTGGACAGCCGGGCCGCCTCCGGCATGCGGCGCATCACCAGCACGTACTCGCTCGGGTGGCCGTCGCTGCCCGACACCGTGGCGACGTCGAGGTAGACGTCGGGCGCCAGCCGGCGGTTGAGCTCGAGCTCGCGGCCGGTCACCCCGCGACGGGCTTCCAGGCTGCGGAAGTCGAGGAACCCCAGGTCCACCGGCTTCTTGACCTTGTACGCACGGTCCCCGACCAGGATCACCACGGCGCTGTGGGTCTCGCGGACGGCGGCCGCCTGGTCCGCGAGGAGGTCGGCTGCGAACGGCGCCGGAGGAGTGGTCACGACACGCGCTCCCGTCCTGGGTCCCGAACCTGTCCCGAGACCATGCTCGACGGTCCGGGGCCGTGCGCGGAAGTGACGTTCTGCCCTACCGGCGCGCGCTGGGGCCGATGACGCTGGGAGGAGGCGGAACGCATCGGCGCGCACCGGCGGCGTCGCCTGAACGGGTCGAGGTGGAAACCATGACCACGCCACTGCTGAAGCCCGGGTCCGAGCTGCCCGGCCGTCCCGACCACCCGGTCCGGCGCGGTCTCCTGGTCGCGGTCGGGATCGCTGTCCTGGTCCTGCTCCTGCTGGTCGCCCTCGGCGTCAGCCTGTTGCGCGAGCCCGAGCCGGCGACGCCGGGAGCCTCGGCGACGCCGACCCCGAGCGCCACGACCAGCGTCACCGGCCCGACCCCCAGCGCCAGCCGGTCGGCCGTGGTGCCCGCCTTCGGGGCCGTGCCGCTGTGGCCGTTCGGTACCGTCGCGGAGGCCGGCGCCTGGCAGGAGCAGTACCGCAGCACGGGCGCGCAGGCATGGCACCTGGACGCCGCCCAGACCGCACTCCGCTTCACGCGCGACTTCCTCGGCTACCGGGAGATCGACCGGGTGGTCGGCACGCCCACGGTGACCGCTCGCGCGGCCTGGGTGCCGGTCGGCGCCGCGGCACCGGACGGCCGGCCGTCGGTCGCGGCGGTGCTGCACCTGGCCCGGATCGGCGCCGGGGCCGACGCGCCCTGGGAGGTCGTCGGCAGCCGGGACACGACGCTGACCCTGACCACGCCCGCGTACGGCGCCCGGGTGACCTCGCCGGTCACCGTCGGCGGCCGGATCACCGGTGTCGACGAGAGCCTGCGGGTGCAGGTTCGCACGTTGTCCGGGCAGGTCGGCCTGGTCGGGGGCGTGCCGGCCGGCGGCATGCGGTCCCCGTGGTCGGTCGAGGTGCCCTTCGCCGCGCCGTCGGGCAGCGTGCTGACGGTCGCGGTGTCGACCGGCGGCCATGTCCGGGCGGTCGAGCGCTTCGCTATCACCGGTCTGCGCGTGGCCTGACCGGGCGCGTCGGGACCGGCCTGCTAGGTCGCCGGGCCGATGGTGCCGGTCTCGCGAAGTCCCAGCGCCACCGCACGGATCTCCTTGACGGCTTCGTCGAGCATCTCGACCGCGTCCTGGATCCGGCGCTCGGCGCTGGCGTCGTGGATGAACTGGAGCGAGCTCTCCAGGGCCAGGCCCGCACCGAAGATCCGGTGCACGATCTGCTCGTGCAGCTGGCCGGCGATGCGCTCCCGCTCGGTGAGCAGCTCGAGCCGGCGCACCTGCTCCTCGGCCCGCCTGCGGTCGGTGTCGTCCCGGGTGATCTTGGCGAAGCCTTCGGGGCGGCCGTCCTGGTCGACGACGGCGGTGATCACGACGTTGGCCCAGAACCGGCTGCCGTCCTTGCGCAGTCGCCAGCCCTCGTCCTGGCACTGACCGGACTTGAGCGCCTGGGCGAGTTCGCTCTCGGGCTTGCCGGCGGCGATGTCCTCCGGCGGGTAGAAGACCCGGAAGTGCTTCCCCACGATCTCGTGGGCGGTGTAGCCCTTGATCCGGCGAGCCCCCGCGTTCCACGTGACGACCCGGCCGTCGGGGGCGAGCATGAAGATCGCGTACTCCTCGACCGCGTCGACGAGCAGCTCCAGCTGATCGGCGTGTGTCATGGTCGTGCGGCCAGCGGCTTCGATGCTCATCGCTCTCCGTCCGGAGACTGTCGAGTCTAGCTCCGGGGCGGCCGCTCGAGGACGAGCAGGGGATCTGCCGGGTCGGTACCGGGACCTAAGTCCCTGGTTGTCACCAGTGGATAGGCAAAAAACTGCGGAGGTGGCCCCAGCACCCGACCCGGTACCCGAGGGCAGCCGTGACCGGGTGCTAGCCGTCCTGCGCGGGGCGCCCGCTCCGCTGGGCGTGGGCGCTCTGCAGGACGCGACCGGACTGTCCGCGAACGCCGTCCGGTTCCACCTCAAGCAGCTGATCGTGCTCCGCGCGGCCCGCTCGGCCAAGGACCCCGGCCACGACGGCCCCGGACGGCCGGCCATCCTCTACACCGCTGCGCCCGCTGAGGGCGTCGACCCCGCCTCCGCCTACCGGGTCCTTGCCGGGCTGCTCGCGCGGGAGCTGGCGCAGTCCGGTCGCCCGCAGCTCCCCGCCGACGCGGGCCGGACCTGGGCCCGGCAGGCGCTGAGCGCGACCGAACAGGTCGGCTCCACCGACGCGGTCGGAGCCCTGATGACGCTCTTCGAGGACACCGGGTTCCGGCCCACCCTCGCCGCGGGTGGTCGGACGATCGAGCTGCACCGGTGCCCGTTCCGCGAGCTCGCGGTCGAGCATCCGGAGGTGGTCTGCGGCGTCCACCAGGGCCTGGTCACCGGGATCCTCGAGGCGGTCGGGGCCCGCCTGACGGCCGACCTCCGGCCCGTGCTCACCGGCTCCGGCCCCTGCCTGTTGTACCTGGAACCGGTTCCCGGCCCCGACCTGGGCCTCGTCCCGAACACACTCACCGAGGAGCGAGTCCCGTGAGCACTGAACAGAAGGGCCGGGCGGCGCCGTCCGGCACCGCGCTCGCCTCGCCCGGCCTGATGCTCGGCCTGGCGACCCTCGGTTTCGCGCTCAACTTCTGGGCCTGGGCCCTGCTCAGCCCGCTCGGGCCGAAGCTCAAGGACAACCTGCACCTGACCTCGTTCCAGCAGGCCCTGATCGTCGCGGTCCCGGTCATCGTGGGTGCGCTGGGGCGGATCCCGGTCGGCGCGCTGACCGACCGCCTGGGCGGCCGGGTGATGTTCCCGGCCGTCTCGTTCGCGGCGATCGTGCCGGTGCTCTACCTGGGCCTGTGGGGACACAACTCGCTCGCCGGGCTGCTGGTCGGCGGCTTCTTCCTCGGCATCGCCGGGACCGCGTTCGCGGTCGGCGTGCCGTTCGTCAACGCGTGGTACACCCCGCAGCGGCGCGGCACCGCGATCGGTGTCTTCGGCGCCGGCATGGGCGGCACGGCGATCAGTGCGCTGACCACGGTGAAGCTCGCCGCGGGCCACGGCTTCGCCAGCCCGTTCGTGCTGACTGCGGTCGTCCTGGCCGGGTACGGGCTCGTCGCCATGCTGGTGCTGCGTGACGCGCCCGGACGCGTGCTCCCGACCGAGCGGGTGACGACGCGTCTGGCGGCGGCGCTGCGCATGCCGATCACGTGGCAGGCGTCGGCCCTGTACGCGCTCGCCTTCGGCGGCTACGTCGCGTTCTCGGTGTACCTGCCCACCTATCTCAAGACCGGCTACGGCCTCGCCCAGGCCGACGCGGCCAACCGCATGGCCGGCTTCGTCCTGGTCGCGGTCGTGATGCGGCCGGTGGGCGGCTGGCTGTCCGACCGCTTCGGCCCGGTCCCGGTCCTCGTCGGCGTCTTCGCCGTCGTCGCGGCCGGGGCGACCGTGCAGGCCGCGACCCCCTCACTCATCCCGGTCGGGACCACGGCCTTCCTGACCATGGCGGGCGCGCTCGGCGCGGGTGCGGGCGCGACGTTCGCGCTCGTCGCCCAGCGCAGTCCGGCCGGGACCGTGGGCGCGGTCACCGGTGTGGTCGGGGCGGCGGGTGGGCTCGGTGGCTTCGTCCCGCCACTGCTGATGGGGGCGGTCTACGGCCGTTCCGGCTCGTACGGGCTCGGGCTCGCCCTGCTGGCGCTGGTCGCCCTGGGCACCCTCGTCTTCACGGCCACCGTGGTGCGCCGTCCGGCCGCGGTGCACGCGTGAGCACCGGGACCGGTGCCGACGCTCTGCTCCGGCTCGGTCGCTTCTTCGACCGCAGCGCGCAGACATCGCCGGACCTGCGTTCGGTGGAGCACACCGGCGGCCGTGACGGTGACGTGTTCTACCGGGACCGGTGGAGCCACGACAAGGTGGTCCGCTCGACGCACGGCGTGAACTGCACCGGCTCCTGCTCGTGGAAGGTCTACGTCAAGGACGGCATCATCACCTGGGAGAGCCAGCAGACCGACTACCCCAGCGTCGGGCCGGACTCCCCGGAGTACGAGCCGCGCGGCTGCCCGCGCGGCGCCGCGTTCTCCTGGTACACGTACTCGCCGACCCGGGTCCGCTTCCCGTACGTGCGCGGCGTGCTCGTCGAGATGTACCGCGAGGCCAAGGCCCGTCTCGGCGACCCGGTGCTGGCGTGGGCCGACGTCGTGGGGGACCCGGAGCGCCGCCGCCGCTACCAGCGGGCTCGCGGCAAGGGCGGCCACGTGCGGGTGCAGTGGGAGGAGGCCGTCGAGATCATCGCGGCCGCCCACGTGCACACGATCCGCACGTACGGGCCGGACCGGGTCGTCGGGTTCTCGCCGATCCCGGCGATGTCGATGGTGTCGCACGCGGTCGGGGCCCGGTTCATCGAGCTGCTCGGCGGCGTGATGACCTCGTTCTACGACTGGTACGCCGACCTTCCGGTCGCCTCGCCGCAGGTGTTCGGCGACCAGACCGACGTGCCCGAGTCCGGCGACTGGTGGAACGCGACGTACCTGCTGATGTGGGGGTCGAACGTCCCGGTCACGCGCACGCCGGACGCGCACTGGATGGCGGAGGCGCGCTACAAAGGCCAGAAGGTCGTGACGATCTCGCCGGACTACGCGGACAACACCAAGTTCGCCGACGAGTGGATGCCGGCCCAGCCCGGCACCGACGGCGCCCTGGCCATGGCCATGGGGCACGTCGTCCTGAAGGAGTACCTGGTCGACCGGCGCACGCCGTTCTTCACCGACTACCTCGGGCTGTACACGGACATGCCCTTCCTGGTGACGCTGGACGAGCGGGACGGGTCCCACGTCCCCGGCAAGTTCCTGACCGCCGCCGACCTCGGCGACGAGACCGAGGGCGCGCAGTGGAAGACGGTGCTGGTGGACGGGCGCACCGGCGGCACCGTGGTCCCGAACGGGTCGCTCGGCTTCCGCCACACCGAGTCCGGGCGGGGTCGGTGGAACCTCGACCTCGACGGCGTCGCCCCCCAGCTCACGCTGCAGTCCGACCCGCTGGGCGAGCAGCCCGTGGAGGTGCTGCTGCCACGCTTCGACACACCCGACGGGCACGGCGAGGTGCTGCACCGCGGAGTGCCCGTGCGCAGGGTCGGCGGCCGGCTGGTGACGACGGTCTTCGACCTCGTCCTCGCGCAGTACGGCGTGGGCCGTCCCGGTCTGCCGGGGACCTGGCCGTCGGGCTACGACGACGTCGATGAGCCGTACACGCCGGCCTGGCAGGAGTCGCTGACCTCGGTGCCGGCCGACCAGTGCGTCCGGGTGGCTCGCGAGATGGCCCGCAACGCGGAGGTCTCGCAGGGCCGCACCATGATCATCATGGGGGCCGGCGTCTGCCAGTGGTTCCACGGCGACGCCACCTACCGGGCCATCCTGTCGCTGCTGCTGTTCACCGGCTCGATGGGACGCAACGGCGGCGGCTGGGCGCACTACGTCGGCCAGGAGAAGTGCCGCCCGCTGACAGGTCACGCCACGATGGCCATGGCGCTGGACTGGGTGCGCCCGCCGCGGCAGATGATCGGGACCGCGTTCTGGTACACGCACACCGACCAGTGGCGGTACGACGGCTACCGGGCCGACGCGCTCACGTCCCCGCTCGCCGCGGGCCACCTGGCCGGGATGCACACGGCCGACACGATCGCGCAGTCGGCGCGGCTCGGCTGGATGCCCTCCTACCCGCAGTTCGACCGCAGCCCCCTGGACCTCGCCGAGGGTGCGGCCGCTGCCGGCGTGCAGCCGGGGGAGTACATCGTCGACCAGCTCCGCGCCGGCGCGCTCAGGTGGGCCGCCGAGGACCCGGACGCGCCGGAGAACTGGCCGCGCGTGCTGACGCTCTGGCGGGCGAACCTGCTCGGGTCCTCCTCCAAGGGCAACGAGTACTTCCTCAAGCATCTGCTCGGGACGCACTCCAGCGTGCGCGCCGACGAGACTCCGCTCGACCGCCGCCCGCGGGACGTGACCTGGCACGACGAGGCCCCCGAGGGCAAGCTCGACCTGCTGGTCTCCCTCGACTTCCGCATGACCAGCTCCACGCTGCTGTCCGACGTCGTCCTGCCCGCGGCGACGTGGTACGAGAAGCACGACCTGTCCTCGACCGACATGCACCCGTTCGTGCACGCCTTCACGCCGGCGATCGACCCGCCGTTCCAGACGCGGTCGGACTTCGACGCGTTCCACGCCGTCGCCCGGCGCTTCAGCGAGCTGGCCAGGACGCACCTGGGCGTACGCAGCGACCTGGTCGCCACCCCGCTGCAGCACGACTCGCCGGGGGAGACGGCCCAGCCCGGCGGCCGCGTGCTCGACTGGCGGGACGGTTCGGCTCCGATGGTGCCGGGCCGCACGATGCCGGCGTTCACCGTGGTGGAGCGGGACTACGGCGCCGTGGCCGACAAGCTCGCCTCGCTCGGCCCGCTGGTCGAGCGGCTCGGGCTGACCACCAAGGCGGTCACGGTGGTGCCCGACCAGGAGGTCGCCAGGCTGGCCGCGTCGAACGGCGTCATGCTCGGCGGCGCGGGTGACGGGCGGCCCGCCCTGGACAGCGACGCGAAGATGGCCGAGACGATCCTGGCCCTGTCCGGGACGACCAACGGACGGCTCGCGGTCGAGGGCTTCCGCCGCCTCGAGGAGCGCACCGGCCGGCACCTCGTCGACCTGGCCGAGGGCAGCGAGGAGAAGCGGATCAGCTTCGCCGACACCCAGGCCCGACCGGTCCCGGTGATCACCAGCCCGGAGTGGTCCGGCAGCGAGACCGGCGGTCGGCGGTACGCACCCTTCACCATCAACGTCGAGCGGCTCAAGCCCTGGCACACGCTCACCGGGCGCATGCACTTCTTCCTGGACCACGACTGGATGCACGAGTTCGGCGAGACGATGCCCATCTACCGCCCGCCGCTGGACATGCACCAGCTGTTCGGCGAGCCGCGGATCGGCCCCGACGGGTCCAAGCAGGTCACGGTCCGCTACCTCACGCCGCACTCGAAGTGGTCCATCCACTCCGAGTACCAGGACAACCTGCTGATGCTGTCGCTGTCCCGCGGCGGGCCCACGATCTGGATGAGCGTGCAGGACGCCGCGGCCATCGAGGTCAAGGACAACGAGTGGGTGGAGGCCGTGAACCGCAACGGCGTGCTGGTCGCGCGCGCGATCGTCACGCACCGGCTCCCGGAGGGCACCGTCTTCGTCTACCACGCCCAGGAGCGCGTGGTGAACGTCCCGGTCGCGGAGACCTCCGGCCGGCGCGGCGGGATCCACAACTCCCTCACGCGTGTCCTGGTGAAGCCGACGCACCTGGTCGGCGGCTACGCCCAGCTGTCCTTCGCCTTCAACTACCTCGGCCCCACCGGCAACCAGCGGGACGAGGTCACCGTGGTGCGCCGGCGCAGCCAGGAGGTGACCTACTGATGAAGGTCATGGCGCAGCTGGCGATGGTCATGAACCTGGACAAGTGCATCGGCTGCCACACCTGCTCGGTCACCTGCAAGCAGGCGTGGACCAACCGGTCCGGAGTCGAGTACGTCTGGTTCAACAACGTCGAGACCCGCCCGGGACAGGGCTACCCGCGCCGCTACGAGGACCAGGAGCGCTGGCGCGGCGGCTGGCGGCTGAACAGCCGGGGCCGGCTGACGCTCAAGGCCGGCGGCCGCGCCCGCAAGCTGCTCTCGATCTTCTCCAACCCGCTGCTGCCGAACATCAAGGACTACTACGAGCCCTGGACGTACGACTACGAGAACCTGATCTCAGCGCCGCTCGGGGACGACTTCCCGGTGGCCCGGCCCAAGTCGCTGCTCACCGGCCAGAACACCACCATCGAGTGGAGCGCCAACTGGGACGACGACCTCGGCGGGGCGCCCGAGCACGGCCACCTGGACCCGATCGTCGAGCAGCTGCGCCGCGACGCGTCGGCCAAGGTCACGTTCGAGTACGAGCAGGCGTTCATGTTCTTCCTGCCGCGCATCTGCGAGCACTGCCTGAACCCGTCCTGCGTCGCGTCCTGCCCGTCCGGGGCGATGTACAAGCGCAGCGAGGACGGCATCGTGCTGGTCGACCAGGACCGCTGCCGGGGCTGGCGGATGTGCGTGACCGGCTGCCCGTACAAGAAGGTGTACTTCAACCACCGCACCGGCAAGGCGGAGAAGTGCACGTTCTGCTACCCGCGCGTCGAGGTCGGCCTGCCGACGGTGTGCAGCGAGACCTGCGTCGGGCGGCTGCGCTACATCGGGCTCGTGCTGTACGACGCGGACCGCGTCAGCGCCGCGGCCGCGACCGAAGACCCGCAGGACCTGTACGAGGCGCAGCTCGACCTGATGCTGGACCCGCGCGACCCCGAGGTGGTCGCCGCCGCGCGCCGGGAGGGCATCAGCGACGACTGGATCGAGGCCGCGCAGGCGTCACCGGTGTACGCCCTCGCGAAGACGTACAAGCTGGCGCTGCCGCTGCACCCGGAGTTCCGCACCCTGCCGATGGTCTGGTACGTGCCGCCGTTGTCACCCGTCGCCGAGGCGCTGCGCGACACCGGCCACGACGCCGAGGACGTCGACAACCTGTTCGGGGCGATCCAGACGCTGCGCATCCCGGTCGAGTACCTGGCCGGGCTGTTCACCGCCGGGGACACCGCCCCGGTGACCGCCGTGCTGCAGCGGCTCGCGGCCATGCGCGCGTACATGCGCCGGGTCACGCTGGACGAGGGCGTCGACGAGTCGATCGCGGCGGCCGCGGGCCTGACCGGTGCCGAGGTCACGGCGATGTACCGGCTGCTCGCGATCGCCAAGTACGACGAGCGGTACGTCATCCCGTCGGCCTACGCGGAGCAGGGTCACGCGCTGGAGGAGACCGCCTGCAGCCTGGACTTCGACGGCGGCCCGGGGATGCTCGACAGCGGGCCTTTCGGCGAGGCTTCGGGACGGCCCGCCCCGGTGTCGGTGGAGACCTTCCACGCGTTGCGGCAGCGGCAGACCGGCGGCGGGATCGCCGACACCGACCAGCCGAGGTCCCGGGTCAACCTCCTCAACTGGGACGGCAAGGGCGCCCCCGGCGGCATCTTCCCGCCGCGGCGCGAGCCCGCCGACACCGAGGGCGACCGATGACAAGGCGCCCGCACGAGACCGCAGTCGTGCTGCAGGCAGCATCGGTGCTGCTGCAGTACCCCGACGAGAGCATCCTCGCGGCGCTGCCGGTCGTGCAGGTCGCGGTCACCGGGCTGGCCGCGGGCGCGTCGCGTCGGCACCTGTCGGCGTTCTTCGACCGGACTGCGTCGATGACGCCGCTGGGGCGGCAGGAGCACTACGTCCGGACGCTGGACCTCAAGCGACGGTGCTGCCTGTACCTGACCTGGTGGACCGAGGGGGAGACGCGCCGGCGCGGACTGGCGCTGGCCCGGCTCAAGCAGCTGTACCGCGAGCACGGTTTCGCGCTCGTGTCGACCGAGCTGCCCGACTTCCTCCCGGTCGTCCTGGAGTACGCGGCCGCCGTGGACGTTGCGGACGGCGTCGCGCTGCTGCAGGGCTACCGGCCCGGGCTCGAGCTGCTGCGGCTGGCCCTGCATGAGCTCGACTCGCCGTACGCCGAGCCGGTCGAGGCGGTCTGCGCGCTGCTCCCCGGGGCCTCGCCGGCGGACGAGGCGGCGGCCCGGGCGCTGGCACGCACGGGACCTCCGGACGAGCAGGTCGGGCTCGCCGGCTACGGCGCCCGGCCGGGCCCGGTCGACGTCGACCTCGGGCCGACGTCGCTGCTGACGACGGGGGCGCGCCTATGAGCACGCTCGACATCGTGCTCTGGGGCGTGCTGCCGTACGTCGTGGTCGCCGTCCTCATCGGCGGCACGGTCTGGCGGTGGCGCTACGACCAGTTCGGCTGGACGACGCGGTCGTCCCAGCTCTACGAGTCGCGGCTGCTGCGGCTCGGCAGCCCGCTCTTCCACTTCGGGATCCTCGTCGTCCTGGTCGGGCACATCATCGGCCTGCTGGTGCCCAAGTCCCTCACCGAACGGTTCGGGCTCAGCCAGGAGGCGTACCACGTACAGGCCGTGCTGCTCGGCGGCGTCGCCGGGATCGCGACCCTGGTCGGGGTGGCGATCCTGGTCTACCGCAGGCGCACCACCGGCCCCGTCTTCATGGCCACGACGCGCAACGACAAGACCATGTACGTCGTGCTGGTGGCCGCCATCGTGGCCGGGCTGGCGACCACGCTGCTGGGAGTGAAGGCGACCGGCGACGCGCACAACTACCGGCTCACCGTGTCCCCGTGGTTCCGGTCGCTGTTCGTGCTGCACCCGGACGTGACCGCGATGGCGCACGCGGACGCCTCGTACCACGTGCACGTGCTCATCGGGATGCTGCTGTTCGCGCTGTGGCCGTTCACCCGCCTGGTGCACGCGTTCAGCGCGCCGGTGGGCTACCTGTTCCGGCCCTACCTGGTCTACCGGCGGCGGGCGCTCGCGCGCGCCGCCCCGGCCTCGCGCCCCACGCGCCGGGGCTGGGAGACCAGTGGTCCGGGGAGCCGGGAGAAGAGCTGAGCCGGAACGGCTGACCAGCAGGCCGACCGGTGCCAGGGTCGAGGGATGCGGACGGTCAGGGCGGCGGCGGGCAGTGCCGTGTTCCTCGTGGTCGCCCCGGGTGTCGTCGCGGGTCTGGTGCCGTGGCTGCTGACCGGCTGGGACAGCGGCGCAGCGCCGGGCTGGTTCGTGGTCGTCAGGGTGCTCGGTGCCGCGCTGGTGGTGGCCTCGGCGGGCGCGCTCGTCGGCTCGTTCGTGCGGTTCGTCCTCGAGGGCGGCGGCACGCCCGCCCCGGTCGCGCCCACCGAGCGCCTGGTGATCGGCGGCCTGTACCGGTACGTGCGCAACCCCATGTACGTCGCCGTCGTGCTGCTGATCGTCGGTCAGGCGATGCTGCTCGCCCGCCCGGTGCTGGTCGCGTACGCGGCGGTCGTGTGGGCGACGACCGCGCTGTTCGTGCGGACGTACGAGGAGCCGGTGCTGCGACGGCGGTACGGCGCGCAGTACGAGGCGTACCGCCGGTCGGTCCGGGCCTGGGTCCCGCGACTGCCCCGCTAGGCCGCGGTCAGGCCGGACGGCGACGACGCGCCGCGACGATCGCCCGTCTTACGTCTTCGTGACGGAAGCGGCTCGCGCCTCGTAACGCCGCGGGTGCGGCCGAGACTGTCCCGTATGCGCCGCATCCTTCTCGCGCTGACCGGGGTCCTCGCGGTGGGGGCTCTCGTGGTAGCGCTCGTCGTGTTCCAGCCGTGGAAGCTGTTCGTCGACACCCGGGTCGACGAAGCACTCCCATCGACCGTCCCGGTCGCGACGAGCCCGGCCGGCGCACCCGCCGGCGCGCCGGCCACCGCTCCCGCGGCCACACCGCAGGTGCTCGCGCAGGGGTCGTTCCGCTCGTTCGAGCACCACACCACCGGCAGCGCGCTGCTCGTGCGGCTTCCCGACGGACGCGTCCTGGTCCGGCTGCAGGACCTCGTGACCAGTGACGGCCCCGACGTCCACGTCTGGCTGGCCTCGGCCCCAGCCGGGTCGGAGGAGGCCGCCTTCCCGCCCGGACACGTGGAGCTGGGGAAGCTCAAGGGCAACCTCGGCAACCAGAACTACGCGGTACCGGCTGCGGTGGACGCGACCCGGTACGCCAGTGTCGTCATCTGGTGCGAGCGGTTCTCCGTCGCCTTCGCCGCGGCTTCGTTGCGCGCCTGACGCGCATCTCAGGACGGGGCCGACGTGGCGTGCACCACCAGCAACGTCCCATCGGGCGTGCTTCGCACGAACACGTTGAGGCGGTCGCCCTGCTGTGGCCGGCTGATCCCCGGGGCGACGACCAGCAGACCGCAGATCCGCTGCGCGTCCCTTCCGCCGTCCGGCAGCAGGCAGGCTTTGGCCGCGTTCGCGGACAGGTCGGTGAGGTGACCGGTGGTGAGCAGGCCGTCGACCCCTGGCTGTCGTGCCGATCCGACCCAGAGGCCGAGACCGAGACCGACTGCGAGTGCGGCCCCGCCTGCTGCCACCGTCGCGGTCCGGCACCGCGCGGATGAGAGGCGGCGCGGGCTCATGCTCAGGCTACCCATTGGTTGACCCACTGCCCAACGTTGGGACAAGGGCTGGGTGACTGTCAACTATTCGGTGGGTCGTCTGTCCGGCTGCTCCACGGAGGAGGAGGAGTGGCGCACGCGAGGATGCCGGGATTGCCTTGGGGTGAGTGACGGGACTTGAACCCGCGACCCCCTGGACCACAACCAGGTGCTCTACCAGCTGAGCTACACCCACCATGTCGCCGCCGATGGGCAGCGGCCGAAGCAGTGTACAAGGCTGGTCGGGGCCCTCGGCCACCTCGTTCAGGCGGTCGGAGGCTCCTCGGTCTCCGGCACGTCCTCCGGCGACGCGCCGAACCTGGCGGCGATCTCCCGGGCTGCGGCGCTGTCCGGGCCGGGCGCCGCCACGAAGACCGCCTCCCGGTAGTACCGCAGCTCCTCGATGCTCTCCAGGATGTCCGCGAGCGCCCGGTGGCCGCCGTGCTTGGCCGGGGCCGCGAAGTACGCGCGGGGGTACCACCGCCGGGAGAGCTCCTTGATCGTCGAGACGTCGACGAGGCGGTAGTGCAGGTGGGCGTCCAGCGCAGGCAGGTCCCGGGTGATGAACCCGCGGTCGGTGTAGACGGAGCTACCGGCCAGCGGCGCCTTGCGCGGCTCTGGCACGTGCTCCCGGACGTAGGCCAGGACGTGCGCCTCGGCATCGGCGAGGGTGACGCCGTTCGGCAGCTCGTCGAGCAGCCCGGAGGCGGTGTGCATCTGGACGACCACAGGGTTCATGTCGACCAGCGCCTCGTCGGGCGGCCGGATGACGATGTCCACCCCCTCGCCCAGGACGTTGAGCTCGGAGTCGGTGACGACCACGGCGATCTCCACGAGGGCGTCGCGGTCCAGGTCGAGCCCGGTCATCTCGCAGTCGATCCAGACCAGGCGGCCGTCGTTCGTCATGCCCGGAGGTTATCGGTCGCGGCCGGTCACATCGTCGAGCGGTCGCCGGGGAGTCGGCGGGACGGGGCTGCCGTGGCCGATCCGCATCACCATCTGCGGGTGCCCGTGCTGGCTCCCCGCGGCGAGCACCGAGTCGCGCAGGTCCGGGGACTCCAGCGGCTGGTTCACGAAGGACGCCGAGAGCCCGTGCAACGTCGCCGTCAACAGCACCCGCTGCAGCGCCTGGCCGGCCCGGACCCACGAAGCATGGTCGTCGTCCCGGGTGGCCAGCACGAGCAGGTGCGGCGACCGTTCGAACGCCGTGTGCGGACGGTCGGGCATGGGCGCGCCACGACGAAGGTCGCGGACCGGCGTCTCGGAGCTGTCGGCGAGCGGCCCGAGCGCGTAGCCGGGAACGCCGTCGCTGCGGTCCGCCTCGACGGCCGTCCACGCCGCGGCCTCGACGGCCAGCCCGGGCCTGTGGTCCAGGTCGATGTCGGCCAGATGGACGATCTCGGCCATCCGGCCGAGCTCGGTCCCTTCCCGGAGCGCGATCAGCTCCGCCCCTTCGAGCCGGGCTGCGGACGCCATCGCGTCCCCGGCCTCGGCCGGGATCGTGTCGTCGTCCTCGAACGGGAAGCGGTTCGTGTGGCGCAGCGGGATCGCGTCGTAGAGCATCTCGCCCATCCGTGAGATGCCCCGGCGGCTAGCCAGGGTCACCTGCGCGACCAGTCGCGGGTCGTCTCTGCGCGGCAGCAACCGGACCTTCGGTTCCCGGCCGAGGTGCTGGGCGGCCAGCCGCAGGTTGAACAGCGCGGCGCCGCAACTGATCAGGAGCTCGCGGCCGTGCGGGTCGGCCTCGCGCAGCTGCCGGCGCGGATCGGCGTACAGGTCGATCTGCAGGCCCGTGACGACGAACCGCCAGGGCTGGCTGTTGTACAGCGACGGGGCAGCCGTGGCAGCCGTGAGCAGAACGAGCCGTTCCTCCCGGTCGAGCTCGTTCTCGCTCACGGCGATCCCTGGCCCTCTCGACCTTCGGCGGTCCCGTGCGTCCCGCCGGTCAGGCGGTGGCGTACGGCCGTACGACGGCGACGGGGCACGCTGCGTGGTGCAGCGCCGCGTGGCTGACCGAGCCCAGAAGCACGGAGCGGAACCCGCCGCGGCCGCGCGAACCGACGGCCAGCAGCTCGGCGCCGCGGGCGGCGTCGATCAGGGCGTGCGCGGCGGTCGCGTGCACGACCCGCTCGCGGACGTCCACCTCGGGGTACTTGTTCCGCCAGCCGACGACCGACTCGTGCAGCGCTGCCGTCTCCGCCGGGACGAAGGTCTCGTTCTCCACCGACACCGGGATGGCACCGCCC
Organism: uncultured Actinomycetota bacterium; assembly: GCA_963849365.1. Taxonomy (GTDB): domain Bacteria; phylum Actinomycetota; class Actinomycetes; order Prado026; family Prado026; genus CAVQCJ01. The sequence continues at coordinate 9,665 of CAWKHA010000002.1, read as the reverse complement.
TTGGCGCCGTAGGAGTCGAAGTACTCCGAGTACCAGGCCCGGACCGCGGTCAGTCCGACGCCGCGCAGATAGGCCTCGTCGAAGGCGAACGCCAGCGCGTCCTGGGCGCTCTCGGACCCGTCGACGCCGACGACCACGCGTCCGGCCTCGGAGCCGGCGGGTACGTCCTTGTGCGGCCGGACCACGACGACCGGAATGGTGGCGTGCGTTGCAGCGTGCAGCGAGGTCGAGCCGACCAGGAGCTCGGAGAACCCGTCCAGGCCGCGCGAGCCGAGGACCACCACGGACGCATCGGTCATGGCGTCCAGCAGGGCCGGCGCCGGGGCCGACGAGATCAGGCGGACGTTGATCGCGAGGTCGGGCGCCCACTCGGCGACCCGCTTCTTGGCGTCGTCCAGGATGGACTCACCGATGGCGACCTGCGACTCCCCGTCCCCGTAGTAGCCCATACCCACCACGGTCAGCGGCAGGTCAGGTGTAGCCGCGTGCAGGACGGTCAGGGCCAAGTGGCGCCGCTGAGCCTCGTCCACGGCCCACCGCAGTGCGAGAACGCTCGCGGCTGAGCCGTCGTAGCCCACGAGCACCGGCTTGTCGTTGAACATGACCGCCTCCCGGAAGTTGTCTGCGCAGTCTTCGTGCGCACTATCAGCCTCGGTCTCGCGTCCGACCCGCGCCAGGGCCGTTGGTCCCGCCGGTCGTCCCCGGTTCTGCTCCCTCCAGCCGCTCGCAACCAGTCGCTGCCGATCCGGCGCAGACAAGCAACCATCGGTTGCCGTCCGCCTGCCGATGACGAGCTGTGGGCGGCCTGGACGCCGCGACGCAGGCGATCGCCCAGGTCGCCGCTGTCCTGGCGCCGATCAGCCGACGGTGATCCGGGCCGCGCAGGCGTCGGAGGTGCCCGGGTCCGCCCCGGACCCGACCGAAGCCAGCCAGGTGCCGGACGTCCCGCTCGCGGTGCCGCCCGCCACCGTGACCTGCAGCCGGATCGCCTTCAGCGCACCGGTGGCCAGGGACGCGGTCTTGTACGTCCCGGCCACCACGGCCGCGGTGATGTCCGTCGTGCCGCTCGTGCCGGCCAGGTAGCGGACGGTGAACGGCGCGGCAGTGCCGGGCGCCCGCACGGTGAGCTGGTCGGAGAAGGTGGCGTCGTTCTGCAGCGAGAACACGAAGGTCGTCGTGGTGGCGGTCGTGGTCGTCGCCCGCGTCTGTCCGGTCCCGGTCGTGTTGTAGACGTTGTTGCCGGTCAGCTTCGACTCGGTCGACAGGCGCACCCGGCAGTCCGGGCGGCCGGTCGGCGGCGGCGGGGGCCCGCCGGTCAGGGACAGCACCTCCTGTATGTCCGTCTGCCCGCCCCCGCCCATCCGGGTCCCGCCGTCGGCGATGTAGAAGCTGCCGTTGTAGACAGCGGCCTGGATCCCGTGCCGCGACGTGGGCATCGGCGTGAGCTCGCGCCAGGTGTCCGTCGCGGTGTCGTACGCCTCGGCCTGGCTGTAGGTCGAGCCGCAGCACTCGCCGCCGATGACGATCACCTCGGTCCCGAAGACGGCGGTCGCGGCCCCGGCCCGCAGCGTGGGCAGCGGCGCCAGGCCGGTGACCCACCGTCCGGTGATGAAGTCGAAGGCGTCGTTCTGCGGCTGGACGCTGTGGCCGTAGGTCCGGCCCCCGATCACGTACATCCGGTCGCCGATGACCGCGGCAGCGACGTGGTCGCGGCGCTCGGGCAGGTCGGGCAGCGACGTCCAGGCGTTGGTGGCCGGGTCGTAGACGTCGAAGAACGCGACGCTGGCACCGGCGTGGAAGCCGCCGGCCAGGTAGATCCTGCCCTGGTAGACGGCGATCCCGGCCGCCCCGCGGTCGCGGCCGGCCGGGAGCGATGCCGCCGAGGTGACCGTGTCGGTGGCGGGGTCGTACACGTACACGTTGCCGAAGCTGGTACCCGGGTAGCCGTCGAGGCCACCGACGTAGTAGATCTTGCCGTTCAGCGCCACGGCCCCGATGTGGTCCAGCGCCTCGGGCAGCGGCGCCACCGTGCTCCAGGTGTGGCCGACCGGGTCGAACGCCTGCTGCACGGACGACTTGCCGCCGGCCAGGTAGATCTTCGAACCCACCGTGACGTAGGTGACCTCCTGGCGGCGCAGGCCGCTGGGTGTCTCGGTCGTCCAGGTCCCGTCGGCGGTCGCGGCCGCCGCGCCGGGGCCGGCCGTCCCCCCGGCGGCCAGCGCGGCCAGCGGGGGAGCGGTCGCCGCGAGCAGGCTCACGGCGACGAGCAGGACGGTGGCCCTACGGCGCTTCATCACGTCTTCAGCTGGCCGTCGACGGCGTCCTTGGCGCCGGCGTCCCTGGCCGATGTGGCGGTGACCAGCCAGTTCCGGGTCACGCCCGTCGGTGCGTTCGCCGCGATCGTCACCACCATCCGGATCACCACGCCGCCGGCGGGCTGGATGTTGGCCGTCTTGTACGTGCCTGCCAGCACAGCCGCGGTGATGTCGGTGGTCCCGCTCGCCCCCTTCAGGTACTTGACCGTGAACCCGGTCTGCGACGCCGCACCCTTGATCAGGTAGGCGTCGGGGCTCGAGCTGTCGTTCCAGATCTTGATGACGAACGTCCGGGAGACGCCGCGCCCGGTCGTGATGGTCCGCGTCTGCCCGGCGCCGGTGGTGTTGTAGATGTTGTCGCCCAGCGCGGTCGCGTCACCGCTGCGCTTGATCGTCTCGTCGGGCTGCGAGGTGGCGCCCGCTCCGGTGAGGGTGGCCTCGAGCAGGTCCCACGTCCCGGACAGGGTGTCGCCACTCGGCGAGGTCCCGAGCAGCCCGACGGCGACGCCGGTGTGCCCGTCCAGCCAGGACGCCGGAACCGTGATCGGCCCGCCGATCGCCTGCCGCGGACCCGTCACGCCACCGGTGACTGTCTGGTAGGCGGGCTGCACCGTGTGCGCGACCGGGTTGGCGTCCAGGTAGAGCTCGACCTGGTCCGGGCCGGGCACCGCCAGCGGGATCGCCGGCGACGTCGTGCGGACGCCCCCGATCTCGCTCAAGACCGCCACGCCCCCGCCCGAGTCGCCGGTCAGCGCGACCTCGACGTAGTCGCTCTGCGTCCCCGTCCCCAGCTGCAGCCCGATGGACTGGCCGGCGTGCGGCGTCTCGCCCGCCCAGGGCGACACGACCCGGGTGTGGGCCGTGAACGGCAGCGTGCCCGGCTTGACCCCGAACTGGAACCCGTACTCCTGGTCGTCCGTGCCGGCGCTCCCCGGGGTGAGCTGGTCGATGGTGAGCACGCCCGGCGCGCCGCCGGCGGTGAGCTTGGTCGGGTCGTACAGGGTGCGGTAGTCAGCCGTCCCGTTGGTCATGAGCCCGGTGAAGCCCATGTCGAGCAGACCGCCGAACGTACTGTCGAAGTTGTACGACGCGGGCAGCGACTTACCCAGCCCGTTGGTCGCGTCGATGGCGAACGGGTCGACGGTGTCGGCCATGCCGTCGTTGTCGTCGTCGGGGTCGTTCAGGTCGGAGATGTGGTCGCCGTCCCAGTCGTGCGGGGCGTCGGCCGCCGAGCACGGGTCGGTCCCGTTGTCGATCTCGTCCGCGTTCGTGAAGCCGTCGCCGTCCTCGTCCAGCGTCGTGCTGTCGGCGCCGGTGCAGGTCCCGCCGGTCCCGCCGCCGTAGTCCCCCGGCTCGAAGACGTAGATGTTCTGGTCAGCGACGTCGGCGACCCAGATCGTCCCGGGGAAGGCCTCGGCGTCGCCCATGGTCGTGATGTCCAGCGGGTGCACGCCGACGGCGGAGAACAGCGTCGTCTTGCCCGTGTTCACGGTTCCGGTGCTGTCCACCTGGATCCGCTCGACGTAGTTGTCGTACGCCGCGAGCAGCAGGTCGCCCTTCATGGCGCCGCCGAAGTCCGACGCCGTGTACTCCGCAATGCCGTTGGACGAGCTCGGGTCGGTGGACAGCACCGGGCGGGCCGCACTGCCCGGCAGCTGGTAGTCGCACTCGACCGGGTTGGCCGCCAGGATCGGCGACTGACCGTTGAACGTGTTGGCCTTGTTCCCACGGGTCGGGTTCGGGTGCCCGCCGTAGTAGCCCTGGGTCACCACGTGCAGGCTGTCCGGGCCGGTGACGCCCGGCTCGTTGATGCCGTTCGTGCAGTTCCCGCCCGGGCCCTCGTTGATCGGGACGTCGCCCTGGCCCGCGTTGTTCCCGTTGTCGTCGCTGTACATGACCCCCTTGCTGGAGATCAGGATGTCGTACGGGTTGCGGAAACCGCTCGCGTAGACCTGGACCGGACCGCCGGCCACGATCACTGCCTGGTTGTTGCCGTTGTCCCCGCCGAAGGGATCGTTCGAGTCGACGACGCCCGGGCGGTTCGGGTCGTCCAGCGTCGGCAGGTCGTACGTCGAGCTGCCGATCGCGGTCAGGTTGATCGTGAGGATCGCAGCCGACAGGGCGGTCTCGGGCATGTCGGCGAACACGTGCGAGGGGGCGCCCATGTTGGTGTTGCCGCCGACCGCCAGGTAGAGCAGTGTGCCCGCCGCGTTGATGGCCAGCCCGTTGACCGAGTGGTTCTCCTCCGAGCGGGGCAGGCCCCGGACGATGTCGAACTTCGACCAGGCCGTGCCGTTCCAGGACAGCTTGGAGACCATGCCGGAGTTCGTGTCCAGGTTCAGGTCACCGCGCGGGCCGCCGCCGTAGCGCGGGTCGCTCGAGGACACGTAGATCACCGGCCGCGCTGCGGTGCCGCGGACGATCATCCCAGTCGCCTGGCGCACCCCGAGCGTGTTGTTGACGGCACCGTCGTCGTCGTGGTTGGGGATGTTCTTGACCAGCAGCACGGTCTCGGTGGCGGTGACCCGGTAGTCGTTGGCGGCGTTCCGGGCCACCCGGTAGATGTACAGCGTCCCGTCCTGCTGCAGCACGTAGAGGCGCCCGTCCGGCCCCCACTGCAGCGTGGTCGGCCGGGTCGAGATCTCGCCGGAGAGCTGGCTCTTGCCGAAGGAGATGGGCACCGGCCCGCCCGGAACCGCTGCCGCTGGGTGCGCGGTCGCCAGAGATGAAAGCACCAGCGCTCCTGCGCCGACGACGGTTGCAGCCCTGAGCCGCGACTTCCGACGGGACATGACTGACCTCCACCCCGACGAGGCCCTCCCCCAGGCCTCGAGTGGATGCAGCATGCACCCTTCGGGGAGTGTTCGGCTCCCCCTAGGACGACTTTGACTGGTTGTGAGCGCCCCGATCCCGATCGTGAACATTGCTCCGGTCGGCCGAACGGAGGGTTGTGCCGGGCCGCGGAGTGGGGTTGCATCCCCGGCAACCTGACTCGGTAGGGGGCCTCCGAGATGCGAAGAATCCTGTGGTCGGCTGTCGCTGCGTCCGTGGCGCTCACCGCCGTGATCGTCGCGCCGCTGACCGCCGGCGCCGCGCCGACGCCGATCGTCTGGGGCGCGACTGTCAAGGCGACCGGCACGACCGCCCAGATCGACGCCGTGCACTCCTTCGAGACCAAGGTCGGTCGCAATCTCGGCGCGATCCGCGACTTCCTCTCCTGGGACTCACCTTTCCCGACGTCGTACGAGAACACGCTGAAGGCGGACGGCACCACGATCCTGCTCTCGGTCGCGACCAGCAGGGTCGGCGGCGGCCAGGTCAAGTGGGCGACCATCGCCGCGGCCGCGCCGGGCTCCGCCCTCTATAACGACATGAAGTCGTGGGCGGACCGGGTCCGCGACTTCGGGGTGCCGATCTACGTGACGATGCAGCACGAGCCCGAGGCGTCGACCAAGACCACCCTGGGCACGTCGGCCGACTACATCGCCGCCTGGCGCAAGTGGGTCTCGATCATGCGCGCCGAGGGAGCGACCAACGCCAAGGCGATGTGGATCACCACGGCCTTCGCGCACAAGCTGGGCGCCAAGGACCGGCGGCAGGCGTCCAAGTGGTACCCCGGCGACGACGTCGTGGACGCGATGGCCGTCGACGCCTACAACTGGTACACGTGCCGCACCAGCGTCAAGAACCCGTGGAACTCGCTGCAGCAGCTGCTCACCGGGTTCATGACCTTCTCGCAGGCGCACCTGGGCAAAGAGATGTGGCTCGCCGAGTACGCATCGGTCGAGGACCCGGCCCAGCCGGGCCGGAAGGCGGCCTGGCTGAACGACGCCCGGGCGCTGCTCCAGACGGCTGCCTACTCGCGGTTCCGGGGCGTCCTGTACTTCAACCTCAACAAGGCCTGCGACTGGCGGGTGGAGACGGTGCCGAACACCCTGTCGACGTTCGCAGCGATGGGGGCGGACCCGTACTTCGCCGGCTGAGTCGACCGGGGCGGGGTGCGGCGACGGCCCTAGACTCGTCGCACCCCCTGTAGCTCAGTGGACAGAGCGGCGGACTTCTAATCCGCGGGTCGCAGGTTCAAGTCCTGCCAGGGGGACCCACTCCGACCAGGGCAAACACCAGAGTCACACCCGCGTAACCGGGTGCGGCATGGCCCCAACCCATCGCTAACCCATCAGCGCCGGCCTGCAGTCGGCTCCGGATGGGATGATCGTCCGCGTGGCTCGGCATGAGCAGGATCTGCTCGCCCAGATCGAGAGCGGCGCGCTGGACAGCCGGACGCCCCTGTCCGATGCGCTGCGGAAGTGCGTGGCGCTGGGCGGCCAGTCCGGCTCGACCGAACTGCTGGACTGGGCGAACCGCGAGCTGACCGGCTACGGCTCCCAGGAGCCACCCGCCTACAGGATCGTCGCCGCACAGATCGTGCTGGATGGCACTCGTGGCAACCTCAAGATCACCGGCCAAGGCCTCAGTCCCACGGAACTGCCTGACTTCACTCATGGCCACATCAAGGAGGAGTACGAACTCCGGGGTGGGGTCGGTGAGATTGAGGCCATGATCTCCCACGCCCAGAACGGGGCGGTTCAGCTGGGGCTGCCCATGGGGCAGGACCTCGCGCGGGTCATGAACTACGAGAACAAGGACCCCTACCAGCACATCGAGCGCGTGTACTGGAAGGTCAGCACGGTCGCGCTCATCGGGGCGCTTGACCAGATCCGGACGGCCTTGGTCCGGTTGGTGGCCGAAATGCGTTGGGCGGGGACGAGCGCAGGCGGGGACGCCCCTACAGGCCAGGCCGCCGATCAGGCCGTGAACGTCGTAGTCCACGGAGCGCCGCGCTCCAAGATCACGGTGAACACGTCGCAAGCGTCGGGCGGGAGCACGAACAGCGTCGCGCAGCCGCGGGAGCCTGAGAGCGGCTGGTGGACGCGCGGCCGACGGATCGGCGCAGCCGTCGTGGGGCTGGCGACCATCGCCGCGGCGTACGCCACGGTGGCGGTCTGGCAGGGTTGGTCATGGCCGTTCTGAGGAGCGAGACCCGCCCGTGTAGCGGCACTACGTTCTGAAGGACGATCACGCAGTGTGACGAGGCCGCTGAGCGTGGTGCCGCCCTAGATCCGGCATTCTCGGGCGGGTCGTCCGGCAGGATCGACGGGTGACCGACGACGTGTTCCACAACTCATCAGCAGCCCGTGTGGCGAGACCGGAGTGACTTCGTCATCGCGGTGGCGTTGTCCGACGCCGGACACATCGAGCAACTGTGGGCACGCCGGATCGGCGATGACTTGAGCGCTCTGTGGGCTACCGGCGTACCTCCGGCGCAGAGTGCACTGGTGTGCCGACGCGGAACTGGTCTGACGGGGCGACAACGGCGTCGGTCACCTTCGGCCAGGTCCACGCGTAGTAGACGACGCCTGCCAGCAGAGCGGCCTCGGCGAGGCTGCCGAGGATGTAGTAGTAGTTCGACTCGCCGATGGCGCCCCCCGCGATGGTGACGGCGTAGAGGACGGCCAGGACGATGCTCGACATCCGCGTGACCCTCACTGGCAGGACAAGGCTGAGGAACACCATCAGGCTGGGAATCAGAATGTAGATGGTCACACCCAGCAAGAAGCCTTGTCCGATGGTGAAAGCGAACATCTTGCCGGCTTCGATGTCGGCACGTATGTCGGCTCGGAACATGCTGAACAAGTCCACGTACACGAAGATGAACAGCATGGATGCCCACAATGCGGCGATCTTGATCCGCGGGTTGATCCAGGAGTCCTGGTAGACGGTCGGGGCGGACATGAGTGACTCCCAAGAGTCTGTTCGGGTCTGCGACACCCGACGCCGGGACACGGAGGATTCCGCCTCCAGTTCAAACCTCCACTGTGGTTCCGCGGGTTGCCAGAGGCAAAAGTCCCCTCGTGAGAGCTGCTGCTCGTCTCCCGGTTCGATGTCCGCTTATGCCGCGATCAGTGTGCTCCGTATGTGCCGTTCGCGCTCGCCCACAAGGTTTGCCCAGACCGCTAGCATCAGGCATGGACGAGGCTCCCGACGTCGTCACGTGGCGGCGGGCGCGGTTCGAGCACTTCGTCGAGAATCTGTCCGGCTCCGATGACCCTGTGCTGGCATACAAGGCCGGACTCTTGGCGGGGATGTCGCCCGAGACGCGGGAAGCACGGTCACTGCAGGGTCAGATCCCGCGCTCGCCTATCGCTCGCGCGCTACTGCGCATCTTCGAGCAGGACGAGAGGACGCTCCACCACGTCTACCGCAAGTGGCAGGGCCCGCACTGGACGTTGACCTGTCTGGCTCTCATCGACTATCCGCCCGGCGACGAGGCGTTGCGGCCACTGGTGCGCCGGGTCTATGACTGGTTGTTCTCCAAGCACTTTCTCGAGCCACCGCTGACCGCGATCTACCCCGGTCAGGAAGACCGCGTCCGCCACTGTGCCTCGATGGACGGCAACGCGATCTGGTACTCCGTCCGGCTCGGGCTGGAGGACGAACGGACTGGCGCGGCAGTCGACCGGCTGATCGGCTGGCAGTGGCCGGACGGCGGCTGGAACTGCGACAAGCGCCCCGCGGCCACCAGCTCGTCGTTCCAAGAGTCGCTGATCCCGGCGCGCGGGCTGTGGGCATACGGCCGTGCTCACGGTCACCAACCAGCCATGGACGCCGCCCAGAGGGTCGCCGACCTGGTGCTTGCCCGACGGCTTCTGTGGCATCGGCGCGATGACACCCTGATCGCTCCCGACTGGGGCGGCCATACGGACCGAATCCACTACCCGATCCAGTTCTACGACGTGCTGTTCGCACTGCAAGTGGTGGCCGAGTTGGGACGGATCGGTGACCCGCGCTGCGTCGATGCGCTGGCCCTACTTGAATCCAAGCGGCTCACCGACGGCGGCTTTCCGCTGGAGGAACCGAGACGCTGCCAGCGCCGATCAAGTGGCCAGCCGCCATAGCTATGCCGCGTGGGGCCCGTCCGGACAGGGGCGAAGCAACGCACTGGTCACTCTCGCGGCGTTGGCTGTGTTGCCGAACACCGGCAGTGGTCGATGACAACCGGACCCTGACGCGATGTCGAACCACCGCATGTGAGGCCCAGCTCCGAAGTGCCGAATATCGGCGGTTGCTCCCTGGCCTGCTCCCCCTGGCAGCGGCACTCAAAGGTTCCGTGACTCTGCCTCGGCCCGCTCCCGCTCCGCCGTGACCCAGGCGTCATAGCGGTCTACGGAGCGCTGGACCTCGGTCGGAGCAAGTGCGCGTAGACCTTCGCGGTGATTACGGAGTCGGCGTGGCCGAGTTGGGCAGAGACCTCCTGCATGTTCATGCCCGACGCCAGCATCAGGCTCGCGG
>CAWKHA010000001.1:0-1156631 GCA_963849365.1 uncultured Actinomycetota bacterium | reverse complement strand
GGCTTGGGGTCGGCTTCCAGTCGGACTTGTACTGCCCACCCGGGATCCGCCCGCACCACAGCGGCGCGTTGCTCGGCGCGGGTCGGGGAGCCGTGTCTGCCGTTGCGCCGGTCGAGGCCGGGTGCCGCGCCATGTACTCACGCATCTCCGCAGCCAGGGACGGCGGGAGGGTGACCGTCCGCACAGACGCTGGCGTCTTGGGGGCTGTTGTCCCTCGTGGCCCGCTGCTGTTGGTGCTGGTGGCAGTCTTGGTCACGCGGACCTCGGCCCGCCCGTCCAGGAACAACCTGAGGTCGCCAACCGTCAGCGCCGCAGCCTCGCCCACCCGCAGGCCCGTCATGCCCAGGAACCGGACCAGGACCCCGTAGTCCGGGTGGAACATCTGCGCGTACCCAGCCAGTTGGTCAAGCTCGGCAACAGACAGGAAGCGCGGCTCAAACGGGATGGCGTCCTTGGGCACCTTGATCTTCTTGCTGATGGGCTTGTCGCTGACGATGTACTCCTCATCGAGCGCGTACAGCAACACGGACTTGTACTGCCCGTAGACCCGCTCAATGGTCTTGGCTGCCAGCCCTTCGGCCTTCAGGGCACGGATGAACGCAGCGGAGTCGATCCGCTTCAACGTACCGACCTGCCGGTTGCCGAACCTCGGCAGGAGCCGCTTGTCCAGGATGCGGCGGTACTCAGCCTCGGTGCGCGGCTTGATGTCGGTCTTGGTGACGAGCCACTCCTCAGCGACCTCTCGCAACGTCTTGCGGAGCAGGCGCTCATCCACGTAAACGCCACGCAGCATGTCGGCCGTGGCCGTGGCGAGGTGGTTGTTGGCAGCCTTGGCGTTGGTGAACCACTTCTCCCGCAGCCGACCGTCCGGGTCACGCCAGTGGGCTACGTGCCTGGTCTGGCCCGTCTTGGTGGTGACCTTGGTGACCTTTGCCATCAGCGTGCCTCCTCAGTCTCGCGCCGGATCACGTCGCGGATCACCGAGTGGTGCCAGTGCTGGCCCCCGCCTGGGGTTGGCACGCCTGCTGCATCGAGCTTGCGGGCGATGGCCTGCGCGCTCAGTCCTGCCTTCCGCCACCGGACGATGCGCTTGGCCACGTCGGCTGGGACGGCTCGGGGACGACCGTAGGTCTTGCTGGGGTCCTTCCGCTTGGCAGCCGCCATGCCCTCCTTGACCCGCTGGGAGATGCGGCGTCGCTCCTCCTGCGCCATCGACACCGTGATGTTGATGTTGAACTCCTGGTTGGGATCACTGGAGTCCACGCCATTGGTGTCCAGGAGTCGCCAACCCTGTCGCTTGGCGGTGTCGAGGAAAGCGCCGCCATCCACAACGCTGCGGGTGGCCCGGTCAAGCGCTCGCACCAGCAAGGCGTCACCGATCCCCGCCGCGAGAGCGGCCATGGCGATCTGTCGGTGGTACATCTTGTCGGTGCGGCCGGACGACATCACGTCGTACAGGACCGCGATCAGCTCGTGGTCATGCGTCTTGCACCAACGCTCAATCTCGTGCTTCTGCGCGTCGAGCCCGTGCTTGTCGGCCTGCTCGTCCGTAGACACTCGCAGGTAGCCGATCACCTTCATCCGGTCCCTCCTCGGTGGGGCGGAATAGGCGCTGAGGTTCACCTCAGGACCCTTACCGCTCGCGCCGAACGTACGTTGACCTATCCCAAGATCGGTACACACGGGCTAGGACCGCCGTAGCGCCCCGTTGAAGTCGTTGCCGGTCCCCGAAGCCGTCCCCGGAGGTTCCGCACGCTGAGGCGCACGCCTAGGGCGTGTCTGACGGTTCATAGCCAGAACATGACGATCGCGGCGAGGACGAGGCCGGCGCGGTAAGTGCGGGCGTGCTTGTCGTAGCGGGTGGCGATGGCGCGCCAGTGCTTGAGTCGGGCGAAAGCGCGTTCGACGACGTTGCGTCCGCGTAGGTGGCGGGGTCGAACCCTGGGGGTCGTCCGCCTCGGCTTCCGCGTCGTTCACGTAGCTCGATCTGGTCGCGGCGTTGGGGGATGACGGCGTTGATCCCCATGCGGCGCAGCACGTTTCGGGTTGAGGGGTGGGAGTAGGCCTTGTCCGCGACCAGGACGTCGGGACGCGACCGTGGCCGGTGCCCGGTCGGGACGGCGATGTCGCGCAGCACCGGCAGCAGCTCGGGGTTGTCCCCGGCCTGGCCGGGGGTCAGCCGGATCGCCAGCGGGCGACCGGCCGCATCGACCGCGACATGGGCCTTGGTGGTCCACCCGCCACGGGAGTGCCCCAGGGCGTGATCGACCGGTTCAGGCCACGTGAGCGTGTAGTTCGCTGGTGCCCCCCCGAATCTTGCGGGGCGCGCCGGCGGAGTGCTGATGCGCCCTGGCGATGGTGGAGTCCACCGACACCACCCACTCCAGATCGCCGGCCGCGTGCGCGTCACCCTGCAGGGTCTTGAGGACGGCATCGAGGGTGCCGTCCTTCGCCCACCGGTCCAACCGGTACCAAACCGTTTGATACGACGGGAAATCAGCCGGCAGGTCCCGCCACGGAGACCCCGTCCTGGTCCGCCAGATGATCGCCTCGACCACGTCCCGATGATCGATCCACTGCCCACCCCGCCTGGGGGTGCGGTCCGGAAGCAACGGCTCGAGTCGAGCCCACATCTCATCAGTCAGCACCCGCCGCGTCGTCATGCCCCCGAGCCTGACCGACCCGCGACGGATCATCCGTCAGACACGCCCTAGCCGGTGGGAGCGGGCCGCGCTACGGGCTCCTGGGCCTCCTGAGCGCGGTTCTAGGCCGGGACGGTCGTCAGCGCGGCGTCCGGCAGCTGAACCTCGACCACCTCGCTGCCGGTGTGCGCCCGGAGGACGACGATCTGCCGCCCCGTGGCCTCGTTGTGCCGAAGGTCGAGCCCGTCAATCGTGTACTGCTTGGTCACCACGGTCTGTGCCATGTCTCCTCACCTCCTCTCATCCGCGTGTTACGCGGCTGGTGCGCCGCTTGGACTGGCGGTGGTACCCGTCAGGGTCGATGTGCGCTGGCGGAGTGTCATCGAGAGAAGCGATGCTGACGCTGACACGTTCGCGTGGTTCGTCCGGCACGTACTCGTCCTCGACAAGCTCGGCATCCACGATGTCCGTGTACTGCTCGATGCTCGGCGGGGGTTGGGAGTCTCCATCCGTGTCGGTGTCCTCAGAGACCACCACTAATGCTTGCTGTAGCACTAGCTGCCATGGAGCCTCGCCCTGCGCGATGATCAGAGCGGTCGCGGCAGTGAGTCCGCCTCGGTCCATGAGGTCTTTGGCTGCCGCGAGTTTGACGGCGTGCGGGGTGTCCTCACTCTCCATGAGTCGAACCACGGCGATGGCCGCTCGATCGAGACTCGCCTCGATGCGAGCCGCTGCCTTCCGCCTCACCTGCTTCGCTGCCCCTCCGTGCATCCGGCAGACAGCCGCGCCCCGGAGCGCGTACGACCGGCATTGGGTGCCGTCGCGCCGCGTCGCCCGACATCGCGTGGTCATCTTGGGGATCTCGACGGTGTTCTCGGGCCACTGCCTACGGTCCTCACCCATCGGTCGCGCTCCTTTCGGATCGTTGCTCCGGACACACACGAGCGCGAATCTTGGGATCTAGCCGGGCACCCTCCCTGCTCGACGTCGTTCGCTCGCCCGGCTTCCCGGCGTCGTTGTACGGGGTTGGGCCGGTGTACAGGTCCACGGACGAAACCAAGGAAGTCCGTCCTATAGGTCGGGGCCGGACGGACTTCGTTTCCGTCCCGGCCCTCCCACGACCCGGCGGAGCCAACCGCGTCTCAGCCTCGGACGCGGTTGGCAGGCGGCATCTCCCCATACGGAGCAATGACTCTCGGGCGCTCATGGGTCAACCGCGTCCAGCCGCGTCCGTGGGCTTCGGACGTAGTTGAGAGACTCGGATCGTCGGGTGCTCGTTCATACCCCAGCGGTCGCGAGTCTTCGGGACCCCGTTCGGCCCCTCCGGAGCGGCGATCTTCCGCATCTCGATGAGGTTCTGGTCGATGAGGATTCCGAAGGCGTCACGCACCCGTTGGGCGTTCCCGCCAACGTTCTTGATCACCTCGGTCTTGGTCAGCTCGAACGGGTGGTCCCGCAAGACCTCGCAGATCGTGTCCTGAAGCCTGCCCGTTCCGGCAGCGCCGCGATGGGACTCGGTGTAGTTCATCGGCTTGAATGCCCAGCCGAGCTTGCCGTCGTGCTCGCCGGTGTCGGGATCGAACACGCCCATGTCCCAGGACGACTCGTAACGCCGGCCCCCCCACTGTCGTGACCCATATTCGACGGCGAGTCGGAAACGCCCGGTCGGGACGTCCGCGGGCTCACGGTGAGCCATCAGAATCCACGAGTCCGCCCAGGCGCCCATCCCGGACTGGGCGATGGAGTCGAGGTCAAGATCGGTCGAGCCCGTCTTGCGGAAGTGATCGTTGACGATCAGCGAGACACCGTCCGGCATCTCGTGAGTGAGGTCCGCGAGCATCCGGCCCCGCTCGTACAGATTCTGGGCTTCCACGCCCGGCGGGTGGTAGGCGTACAGCGGATCAATCCCTACCAAGCTCGCGCCCATGCTCTCGACGTGCCCGGCGAGCGCCCCGCGGAACTCGGGGCCGTCGACCGGCCCGGCATCGAAGACCACACCCAAAGGAAGGCCGTCCAGGCGCACGCCGTATGCCTCGGCGATCCGCTGCAGTCGACGTTGTGTGGGGGCCTGGCCACCCTCCCCAAGGAACAGGACAACCGGCAGGGCCTCCGGCACCGTGAACTCGCCGAACGCGGGCACCCCCGCGGCGACAGCCACCGCCAGCGCCAGCAAGTGCCAGGTCTTCAACGTCTTCTTCTCCCCGGCCAGCGGGCCGTACGAGCCCAACGGCCAAACGCCTTCGATCAGCCAGCGCATCGCTGGCACCGGCTCGGCCAGTTCTCTGGCGGTCACGAGTCGGAACCGCTCGCGACGGCAAGGCTCCTCCTCGCCTTTCGCGGAGATCATTCGGCTGAGGTCTTCCTCGGCAACTGACACGAGGTCGAGGCGGCCGAATCCGGCGTTGACGTGGTCGGAGGGATCCGAGCGGGCTAGGTCGGGCTTCGACAACGCGAGAGCACCCGGAATACCCGCCTCGCGCAGCGACTCGGCGACGGCGAGCGCGTACGCGTAGCCCGCCGGGTCCCGGTCCGCTATGACGGTGACGAGCGTCGCGCCCTCCAACATCGCCGCGTACTCCCGCCGCCAGGCTTTAGCGCCGCCGGGCGAGGTCGTCACCACCGCGTCCCAGGCCGCGGCCAGCGTGTGGCAGTCCTTCTCGCCCTCAACGAGGTACACCGACTCACCCGCGTCGATTCCTGCACGAACATTCGGCAGTCCGTACAGGACCCGCCGAACGCCGTTCATACAGCCCGAGCCGCTCACCCACCGACCGTGTCGGGGTTCCAGCGCTCCTGCGTGAACTTCTTCGGGTACTCCCACCGGACAACCCTGTACAGCTGCTCACCGGACTCGTCTGTGTAGATGTACGTCTCGACTCTGCGTTGTTTCGGGTACAGGTGGCTCTGGGTGAGCCCTAGCTTGCTGAGGACGTCCTTCGTGTCGCAGCCGGCCGAGCAGTACAGCAGCACGACCCCCTCGTCAGTAGCTGTCACCCCGAGCGAGGGGTGCTGATCGTCATGTGCCGGGCACGTCCAGTCCTGTCCGCTGCCAAATCTGCTGCCAGCATCCGTCAGGGCTGCGTATACCCGCGCGAGCGGCGATCCGGCTGGTGCGTGGGGCGGAACTGGACGGGCCACTGTCGGCCGGGACGCGCGCGGATTGCTCGCGGCCAGTCGGTGTTCAGTCACCACGCGTACCTCCGGCAGACTCGGCCGGAGGCCCGGTACCAAGAAGAAGCACCCGCGACCTCCGACCACAGATTTGTGTGGGTCGGCGGACTCGGGTGCCTCTGACACCGTCTGTTCCGCGCAGCGGTGCGAACCTCTGGAAGGCACCGCGGCAAGCAGAACCACACTGCGCCCACTCCGGTGCCTCAGTCAAGTCGGTCCGGTCAGGGTGTCGACGGGGTGGAAACGTGCTTGACCCCCTACCTGCACCCGGCATGCCCAGGCCAGCGCCGTGCCGGGTGAACGGTCGGCTCGGCTCGGTGCAGGTAGGGAGGTTCATGGCCGACTTACCATGGGAAGTCGAGCAGGTCGTTGAAGCGCATGCGCAGGTCGTCTACGCGCTCGATGGGTTTGTCGTAGTGGGCCTGGTGCTTCGCCTCCATGGCGAAGATTTCGGCCTTGCGCGACTCCATCAGGTCCACCTCACGGGACAGTTGGCCGAACAAGTCGTTGGCCTCGGCGTAGGGGATGGCCCCGTTCTTGAGCTGCTTTGCCAGAAGGTCCATCGCGTCCCGAATCTCTTGGCCCTCAGCGATCAGGTCGGACTCCTGGAGCGCCAGGTCCTCCAAAGTCCGCAGGGCGAGGCTGCGACCGCGCTGTGTCTCCTGCGCCTTGACTCGGTCGAGGTACTGGCGGGCCTCGCGTCGGCTCTGCGCCGACGCGAACGGCACCTGCTCAAAGGAGGCTTCGGCAGAGTTGGGTCCGAGCACGGTCGGCCTGAGTGCCATGTCAGGCCTCCAGTCCGGGGTACTTGTCCCGGAGGTCGGAGTCCCGGTCCGCCTTCATCTGGGCGCGGGTCTGCTCGCGGTCGCGCTCCGCGAACAGCAGGTCTTCCAGCGGGCGTCGCCGCTCCTGGCAGGACGTCACGACGTTCTCCAGCACCTTCTTGTTCAGCTTCGGCCGCGTCATGCCGCGTTCTCCCTGCGCTGCTCGGCTCCGATCAGGTGCACGTCGATGAGCCCGCGCACAATCTCCGCAGCCGGTACCCCGAACGCCTGCGCATGCCTCTCCAATGCGCGCTGCTGCTTCTGGGAGATGCCGAATGAGAAGTGGATGTCGAACACCTTGGGGCGTCCACGGCCCCGCTTCACCAACCGACCTGCCATGTCTCTCTCCATTTCGCTCGCTCGCCACGCCGACTGAGACCGGCCGCTGAGCGGTATTAGTACGCCACCCGACCCGTGTGCCGCTTCAAGCCGCTGTACGACGGCACACGCACTTGTTCACGGTGTGGCCGGCTGCAGATCGCAAAGCGCGACCCGGCAGCAGCTCGCGGTTGGTCAACCGGGTGCCGTTGCTCAGGCGGGCCAGATCGGTCGGGGTCATCGTCTGGACGTGCTGCGCGAAGGTTCGTCGTACCCGGTCAAGCTCCGCGTGCACCTGTTGACGGCGATGATCAACGGTAAGGGGACCTCCACGCCGACCTCATGTACCCGAACCAGCCGGGCGGATCTGAGCGCCCGCTAACGGCACCTACGGGCCGCCTGGCGAATCCGCAATCCGAGCGCCGTCGCGATCCGGCGGGACGTGGTCGCGGATGCCGACGATGATCAGGTATCCCATGATCCAGATCTCGCCGATGGTCGCGGGGACCGTCAGCAGCTGGGTGACGAGGTCGGCGTTCGGGAATGCGTAACTGACAAACGCGCTGAACAGGTAGCCCGCGCCGCCCGCGATCAGGATCCAGCCCAAGGGGAGCGGCAGCCAACGCGAGCGGACGACGAGCCAGCCCATCGGAATAAGCCACAGGCCGAAGAACATGCCCGCGACTCCCCACAGATGGCCGCTGGCGACGTAGAGCAGCTGAACGGTGGCGGCCGCACCGCCGGGCGCGGCCAACGACGCGTCGCTCGCCACGTCCTGGGCCGTGGCGAGCAGTGCTGCGCTGCCGAGGATCGCGACTGCGTTGACCATCCCGAACGCCGCGAGCGTGCCGGCCGCCAGAGTGTCGACGCTGCGGAACAGGCGGTAGAACCACACCGCCGTCAGGGCCTGGGTCAATACGATGCCCAGCTCCAGGATGATGCCGACGCGTGCCAGGGACCCGTGCTCCATCAGGTTGGACAGAGTGCCTTGGGCGTCGTCCGCGGCGAAGAGCTGGCCGCGGATCAGCATGGAGCCCAAGATCCCGGTGATGAAGAACGCGAGGTAGAGCAGCCCGGTCGTGCGCGCTGTGCGGTGGAGGTCGGCCCAGATCGTGTCAGGGGCTGAGTCGGTCCCAATGCTCGTCATGGTCACGGGGATCCCCCCTTCGTGGGCTCGCGCGCGAGGTCAGAACTTGCCCAGCGCGATCTCCGACAGCAGCAGGGCAAGGGGAAGAAGTCCGAGAACGATGGCCAGCGCGACCATCCAGGAGCGCTCGTGGTGTCGGATCATCGCGACGAAGCCGGTGACGACAGCGCCGATCCCGCACGCCCAAATGCCCACCCCCCACACAAGCTGTGCCCAACTGTCGGTGTAGCTGGCGGCTGGTTCGACGATGTTGAGCGCGAAGGCAAGTACGAGGAGGACGATGCCTGCGACGGAGAACCCTGCGAGTTGGATCGCCCGCCGGCCGACACGGGATTCCGGCCACGCCCGCATGTCGTGGCGAGGACTCGAATGCGTGGTCATGCCTCAAGTCTCGTCGTGGCGTGGCGTGGCCTAGCAGAGTCCAAAGTCCCTCGGAGAAGGGCACATCGGGGGTGGCCAACCGGCGCCGCCGGGACCATTGACCCTGGCCCGTCCGAGTGCACTGGGCGGACCCTCCGAGATTGGGGCATGCGAGGCAGGAGGCGCTCGATGATCGTTGTGGCCCGGGTCGTCGTGGGGATCGTCCTGCTGGCGCACGGGCTGGTGCACCTGCTCTTCCTGGCCCCCGACGAGCCGACGTTCTCTTTCGACCGGTCGTGGCTCGTCCCGGACGGGGCCCGCCGGCCGCTCGGGATCGGACTGCTGGGGGCCACGGTTGCCGCGTTCGCTGCGCTCGCCCTCGCGGTATGGGGGGTGCCGGGGCTTTCGGCCGCATGGCCCGCGATCACCGTGGTGGCGGCTCTGCTGTCGGCGCTGCTCCTTCTGGTGTTCTGGGACAGGTGGCTCGTGATCGGCCTCGCGATCGACGTCGCCCTCGTCGCTGTCGCTGTGATACGCCCGCACTGGGCGCAGGTGCTTGTCGGCCGAGGCGGGTGACGGGGTTCGATCCGAGCGCGACAAGGACCTTCGCCCCTAATCCCCGGCCAGTGCGGCGGCGGAGACGGACAGGGTTCGGACGCTCGACCGGCTCAATGAACCGGTCCATCAAGGACTGGAGCCCACGATGACCACGACTTCGAGTGCCTCGACCACCGCCCCGATTCACGCGGATACACGGCTGCAGGGACATCGACGCTAAGCATGAGAAACCCGGGAGTAACACTCTCGACTCTGTGGATCTTCGTCATGTTCAACTACCTCTACTGCGACCTACTGGGCCTAATGGACAGCGGGTCGTTGAAGCAGTACCTGACCGGACACGTAAACGGAATCGATGTCACGCAAGGGTTTCTGCTTGGTGCCGCCGTCCTGATGGAGATCCCCATCGCCATGATCGTCCTGTCCAGGGTGCTGAAGCCCAAGACAAACCGCCGCGCCAACATCGCCGCTGGGGCGTTCATGACCGTTGTCCAGATCGCGTCGCTGTTCGTCGGCAGCCTGACCATGTTCTACGCGTTCTTCAGCGTCATCGAGATCGCGTGCACTGCATTCATCGTCTGGTACGCATGGACATGGCGTGTCTCAGAGGTTCACTGATCAAGCTCGGCTCCGGTGCAGCCGAACCCATCGGGAACCCATCACAGAGGGATCGACGGAGAGACTTTGGATCATGGTCGCCGGTACCCCCGTATGGGCCGTTTCACCATGCTCTACAACGGGTCTAGGGCGACGGCACGCTCGCGGTCAAGAAAGTGAGTGAAACCCCGAAACGCCCTTCTAATCCGCGGGTCGCAGGTTCAAGTCCTGCCAGGGGGACCCTCTCCGTGTGTGATCTCGGCTGATCCTTGACGTTGGGGTCTCGGCTGATCCTTTACACCGTCTCGGCTGATGCGCGACATCGTCTCGGCTGATGGTTGACACCTTGCCCCCGCTGGTCTTCGGCTGCTGGCAGCCGAGGAGGTGGGCCGGGTGCTGGTGGAGCTGAGCATGACCGAGCAGAGGTACAGGCGGTGCTGGCGGTGCTGGCGTATGGGTTGTCGGTGAGCGAGGTCGCGGTGAAGGTCGGGGTGAGCCGGCAGACCCTGCACGGGTGGTTGTGGAGCTGCTTGGTGCTGCCACACATGTTCGTGGTCGCTGACGGAGCCGAGCCGCCGTTGGGGTCCTGGCACTCAGCCCCGCCCGTTTAGCGGACTACCTTCTGGAGGAGGACGATCACGCAGCGTGCCGACGTTGCTGGGCGTGGTGCCGCCCTAGATCCGGTGCGCGCGGGGTCCCTCCAGTGGGCGCGCGCCAGGGTCGGATCGAAGCCGCCAGCGCAAGGAGCTCGTCAAGACCCGGCCGGTTGGCGTCAAGACTCCGTCAATCAGTGCGTCGGGGTGCAGGCATCGAGCTGACGATGGTCTCCGTGACAAGGCACTGCACGCGCGTCGTGAAGTGCCGATCGGTGAAGTTCTCGACCCTGGAGTGACTCCCATGCGTCAGGTGCTGGACAGCTTGGCGGCGATTCCGACCGGCAGCGCCCTCGTCCACAGCGACCCGTGGACCGGCTGGCCGTCGACCACCCTGGAAGCGGATGGTGGCAGGTCGGCCAGGCGAAGGATCCTCGTTCCGTACAACGGGACCAGGATCGCGGACGGGGCCTTGCAGGTCGCCGCTGAGTGGTGCGAGCTGCTTGCCGCCGAGGCCTGGGTGCTGTACGTGCGGCCGTGGGATCCGGTCCGAGGAGGTCGCATCTTCATCGAGACTCCCACTGACGCGCTCGCAGTCGCGCACGCCGGGGTGGCCAAGCTGCGCGGGCTTGGCGCTGCCGCCAGCACCATCGTGCGGGACGCGAGTCGACGAGGAATCGCCGACACCATCGTCGCCGAGGCTGAGACCCTGGACGCGACCTCGATCGTGATCGGCAGCCCCGCCCGTCGCCCGCTCATGGTGGTCTTGTTGTCGGGAAGCACGTCGTTGGCGGTAGCTCGCCAGTCCCGCCGTCCGGTGATCCTGGTGAAGGCCCCGAAGCAAGCCCGCAGAACCTCACCGTCCCATACTCGTCCAGTACTTCCGACGACATCCCAAGAGGTGCAGCCGGGCGACCAGCGGCGTTAGGGGAAGGCGCTTCGAGACAGGCTGGAAGCTGCCCTGCCGACCATGCGTAGAGCTCACGAGCCTCGCAAGCGATGTGGCCGATCGCGGGCGGCCTTAACCGAGCTGGGGGGTCGGGTGTTCGGGGTTCGGGTAGTCGCCCATCCCTGGAAACAGGAACTGACGCAGGTGACCCCTCGTCAGCGGGACACTGCAATCGAGCCACGCCAAGAGTTGAAACACCCCAGGGGTGTGGGTCACCCGATAGAGACGTCGCTGGCGCCGCGTGAGCTGGACGAACCCGCCGCCATGAGTAGTCACCTCCTGAGCATGGCCGACCTGGGCCAAGCCGTCGATTGCATGTGCCCCCCGAAGAGCCGTTCGAGTGCGCCTCGCCGGGCGGCCGAGCCCGCTCGCTAACCTCGACGCATGACCAGCGAAGCTGACGAGGTAAGGGTCACCTACCGTGGTAGCGCCCAGCTTGCCTTCGCTCTAGCGGAGTGCCTGGAGGGCGAGGGCGCGGAAGTCATCTGGACGCCACCAGAGGAGCAGAGCAGCAGCTCCGGGGGCCTTCACGAGATCACCATCGATATGGCCGTATGCGCCGCGGACGAGGTTTCCGAGTCGGCCTCTCTCGCCGTCGCTAGGGCTGGCCGGGACAAGTTCCGAACACGTTTCCCAGACGGGGGCACCGTGGAGCTCGAGGGCGACCACGAGTAACCCCGTCGGCGTCCCCGTTGGGAGATCTCCAGCGGCCGAACGGGGAGCACATAGGTGCAGCTATATGCGTGACGGAGCCGCCCGAGGCCCGGCAGTCGGTGCGGGTGTCTGTGGTGGGTCCAAACGTCCCTGCCGGGACAGCATCGGCCGGTCCTAGGGTCGGGTCAGACAGGAGGAGGCAGTGATGATCAGCACGTCAGCGCTCAGCCATCGCCAGCGGCGCACTCTGGACACGGTGTTCGCCCATCCCACTGCACAGAACCTCACGTGGTCGGACGTCGTGAGCCTGCTGCGTCAGCTGGGCGAGGTGACCGACGAGGCGAACGGCAAGCTGCGCACCACGGTCGGAGGGCACAGCGTTTCCTGGGAGCGAGAGCGGTCCCAGGTGCCCGAGGCCGACGTGCTGGCGCTGCGCCAGTTCCTGCAGACCGTTGGTGCGACCCCTGAGGGCACCGCACTATCGCCGCGGCCCGCCCCGGAGGGCCCGCGACCCCGGCGCGCCGCCGTGGTCATGACATACCGCGACGCGAAGGTGAACGGGGACGGGTCGACCACCCGCGTGGAACCGTTCGACCGGCGTGGCCATCTGGAGCACCTGCACGACAGGGGCGGTCAGTGGCGCGGGTTCTACCGTGAGCCACAGCCAGAGTACTTCGCCCGGATCGCCGACGAGATCCGAGGCTTCGACGAGGTGCTGCTACTCGGCCATGGCCAGGGGCACAGCAACGCGATGCTGCACATGGTCGCCTACCTCCACCAGCGCGAGCCCGACCTCGCTCGGCGGGTCGTCGGAGCCGTCGACCTCGACGTCGGCGACCTGACGGACGCAGAGGTCGAAAGCGCTATGGCGGAGTTCTTCGGCGAAGAGACCCGGCCGGCCCCCCGTTGACCGACTGTCACCACGAGCTGGCGGCACCGGGGTGTCCTGCGGCGTCCGGACGGCCGGACGGACGGTAACCCGTCTATCGCCTACGTGGTCGAAGTGGGCCGAACACAGATGCCGACGAGGGAGGGTTGTCCAGCCCGGTATCCGGCTTTGGGTGCGCGCTCCTGCGCTCGTATGTGTTGGGGTCGTCAGGGTCTGGCGGCTGTCCGATGCGGGCCCGCACTTCGGCAGGCGTCTTGGGTTCGTCCGGGTCCCTCGGGTATTCGGCGAACAACAGCACGTCGCGGTAGTCGGTCTTGGCGGTCTCGGTCCAGTAGCGAAGCCGATCCAGGTTGCCTTCAGACAGCGTCACGATGTCTCGCCGGACTCTGTCGGGCTCCCGGTGCCAGCGCTCAGTGCCGTTGCTCATGAGGACCGACATCGCATCCGCAGATTCGGGGCCGAACGCGGCACGCACCGCCTCATCCAGGGTCTCGTCCACCCGCACATCCTGCCGGATCTGATCAGCCCGCGAACGGCATCACTTCGGTGCGTTCAGGGCCGAGGAATGTCGGGCCACTGTCCGGAGCGCCAGAGGGCGATGTAGTGCTCAGGCGGTTGGCCGGAGCCGCACATCGCGACCTTGCCTGTCTGACGATCGACCAGATGCGGGCCGCCCCCCCGCGTAGGTGTCGGAGGTTCTGAGTCGGTGCAGATCCCGCCAAACGGATCATGGTCCGTGAGACAGTGAGGCGTGGGAGTGCCCACGTTGGAACGGTGGCAACGAGACTCCAGCCTGCGGTGGCGTCGACTCGGACTTCGGATCGGCGCAGCGGCCGTTGGCGTCGCGGTGACCCTGGCTGTGTACTTCGTGGCGATAGGCGCGGGCTGGAACGGGTACTACGTGGCGATGTGGATCGCACTTGCCATCCCCTTCGCTCTCGCCGCCCTGATTGCCGTGCTAGCCAGGGGCCGAGCCGGTCCGATCGGCAGGGCAGCGAGGACAAGCGCCTGGGCTCTTCTGGTCAGCGCAGGAGTGCCGCTGTTGTTTGTCGCCGCGCAGGTCCTCACCGGCCATCGTGGCGGTCATCCCCGGACCCGCCGACCAAACAGCCAACCGCAAGCGCAGAGGCAGCAAGGGCGGCCAACCGGTCAGCCACAACCGCGACGCCTTCCGCGGACGCAACCTGGTCGAGCGCGCCTTCAACATCTTCAAGCACTGGCGCGGCCTGGCCACCCGCTACGACAACCTCGCCACCACCAACCGAGGCGGAGTGATCCTCGCGGCAATCACCGTCTAGCTACGCCAGTAGGGAGACATGTCCTAGTCCGCCCCGAGATCAGGACGATGGAATGCAGCGTAGCCAGCGGCGGCGAGGAGCCCCGCGACGCCGAGAGTCAGTATCCAAAGGTCATCTGCGCCCACGAGGAGGAAGACGAAGCCTGCGAGCGCCAGAGCGACGGCTGGCGTGAAGAGGTATCGGGAGGTGTGGACCATCAGCCAATACACGGGTCCGTCCTTCGTAGGCCGATGAATCCCGGGAGTCTCGTCGGCGAGTCGGCGTTTCACGTTCTCATCATTCCCGGGGGCCTCCTGTCGCGCACGACTCCAGAGGCGGTCCACCCGGTCCTCACGGTGCTCGTACAGCAGTCGCCATAATCTCCGCGGTCGATCTGCATCGGTCCAGAATCCGCTCGGCGTCCCCAGTTGGTCATAGATGTAGACCGATGCCACGAACATGGTGAAGGACACCGTGAGCGCGGCCATGGCCAGGACTCGGTGCCACGGCCAGCCTTCCCTGTGTTCGAGAAGGAGCAGGGCACTCAGCGCGGTGAACACGAAGCCCGCGAGAAGCGTGGCGACTGTCATCTTCGAGTTGACCTTGGCGCGAAGGGCATCCTCTTGATGATCGACAGTGGGGAAACGATGATCGGGATGGCCACGCCCGGCGGCCAGGTCCTGGATCGTTCCTGCAGTCACAGTTACCGCTCCGCCGTGGATCAGCGGGCCGAAGCGGGTGCCCGTGAGCTCAGTGAAAAGGTCACTGAGTCTTCCCTCGTGTCCGACGACGAGTAGGCAGTCGTCCGGCTCGAGGCCTACTTGCTCCCCATTCTCGCGGGCGACAAGCGCCTGCTCGATGACGTCCGCGATCCCGCCGGGCCCACCGCCGGGTGTGAGGGCTGGCAGCACGACCGGCTTCGTCCCGGTTGCACACAGGGAGGAGAGGGCGTCTGCCGTTTCGCTAGCGTGTGTCAGTCCGCTGGTCACTACCGACGTCGCGGTCACGCCGCGAAGTTGCAGAGCCCGGACAAGCTCCTGGATCTGGTGCCGTCCGCGATCCGTCAAGCTGCCCTTGTCGTCGCGGCGGTCCCAGGCGCCGTGTCGGATCAAGATGACGTTCAGGGCGCTCGCCTCCCAGCGTCGCGTCGTTGCGACTGCGACGGCGACTCGTGTGCGACCGCGTGCCGGACAAGTCCGACTCGCACCGGCGTCACGCTGGGCGGCCCGCTGGTGTACCCACCCTCGAAATATGGCAGACGGGGTGTCGGGACGTCCACGGGCGCTGCGTCCACCACGGTGGGGTTGTCGTCGCGACGTCGCGGGAGTGTACGTGAGACGTGAGGGGTGCCTCGTACCGCTGTGGCCGACGCCGTGCAATCGGTGTTGGCGACGCTGCGCGCGACTGGTGGGGACCGTCTCCGCCTCCGACCAGGGCCGGGACGGCTACCTGGTCGTTCATTCTCGTGGGCCCACCGACGAATCCGACCATGGATCATCGGGTCCGCCGAGCCGCAGTGGGAATGCCGTCCATGGGCGCATCGCGAGGTGCTGTACCCGGCGTGGGAGCGCTTGGAGGGTCCCCTTTCTGCCGCCTGCCCCACCGGCCATCGTGGTCGTGGCAGAATCCGCGAGCAGACTCACGGGGCCGAGGGGAGGGGACGCGAATGTCGACGGCACAGCCGATCGAAGTGCGTGACATGGCGATCATCCACCGCACGTTCCGCAAGGCGTATGACGAATCCGCGCGGCTGGTGCGCGCTGCACCGACGCCGTCACCGGGGCGGGTCACGTTCCTCGCCGATCACATCGACTTCGGCATCGCGATGCTGCACCACCATCATGAGAGCGAAGACGCGCTGCTCTTCCCCACGCTCATCGAGCGCGTGCCCGAGCAGGCCGCGATGACGGAGGAAGTCGCGCATGAGCACGAGCTCGTCGCGGCGGCGGTCAACGCCGCGACGACCGCCTGCGCGGCCTGGCGCCGGCAGCCCTCCGCCGAGACCGGCGAAGCACTGGCGGCGTCGCTCGACGACCTCAACGCAGTACTCCAGCGCCACCTCGACGACGAGGAGCAGAAGGTCGTCCCGCTCGCTGCGGTGACGCTCACGCAGGAGGAGTGGGATGCCATCGGCGAGCACTCCAGAGCCGGAATCCCTCGCGACAAACGGGCCGTCGCCTTCGGGATGATTCTCGAACCGCTCGACGAGGCCGACCGCGCCTACATGAAGAGCCACCTGCCCGCACCGGTTCGGATGCTCTACCCGCTCCTGATCCAGCGGCCCTGGACGAAGTACTCGTCCACTCTGCGCACGGGTACCTGACCCGCACCAATTGCCATGGACGTTGTCGACCACGGTAATCAGACCGGTACCCAGGTGCGCGATGGAACCCGGGCCGGCGGATCGCTCTACTTCATGAAGGTGCCGGAACCGAAGACCAGCAAGAACAGGTTGCACCTCGACCTGCTCGCAGACGGCTCGATGGACACCGAGGTGGCGCGGCTCGTGGCAGCGGGCGCGCAGGTCGTCGAGGTCCGCCAGGACCCCGCTTCCCTCGACAACCCGGACACCTGGACGGTGATGCGGGACCCGCAGGGCAACGAGTTCTGCGTGACCAGCTCGGCAACCGTCACCGGATGGGGCTGATCAGTTCACAGCTGCTGCCACCTTCGGGCTCATCGTCAGTGCCCGCTGGTCACGTCGCATAGGCCCGGCTGCTGCTCCCCGCGATCAGGGCTGAAACCAGGATGCCGACTGGCAGCGTGCCCCAGTACGAGAGGCCGGTGTCCAGGTTGCCGAGGAAGAGCATGAGCAGCCAGGTGGCCGGGAACGTCGCGATCAGGAACGTGATCACCGCGAAGATGAGTGAACGGATCATGGTCCCTCCTGTGTGGTCGGGGAGCCGGGTTCGGTCGTAGACCGGGCTTATCCGCTGCCTCGCGCCAAGGCACCACCACTCAGCGTAGGGATCGTGCGGCCCGAAGGGGGGCTGTTTTGGATCTTTCGGCCGCCGCGCGGTTCTGGGACCTTAGACCCTGGACGGTCGCGGGTTGTTTCCCCACTCTCGGCAGATGACTGAATCGGTGCCGCGGATGCGGGTACTGAGCCGATCAGAATGCCTGGTGCTGCTGGCCGGAAGCAGGGTCGGCCGAGTCGGGCTGAGCATCGGCGCACTACCGGCCATCTTCCCGGTCAACTTCGTGCTGCTCGATGACAAGATCCTTTTTCGCACCAGCCAGGGAACGAAGCTGGCAGCGGCCACCAGCCACCACGTGGTGGCGTTCGAGGTCGACGGGTTCGAGGCCGATGGCAGCGCGGGATGGAGTGTGCTGGTCCGGGGAACTTCCGCGGAGGTGACCGACCCGAGGACTCTCGCGGACGCATGGTCCAGCCCGCTGGTGGCGTGGGCGATGGATGGTCGCGCGGACCACTACGTCGTCATCCCCACCGAGGACATCAGCGGCCGCCGCTTCGAGAACATCTCACCCGCCGCCTGATCGCTGTGACCCGGCCCTGCAGACCCGCTCGGCAGGGACGAATGGCCCTGGTGAACGATCCCTGCGCTCGTGACCATGACAGGGTCAGGTGGTGGTGGCCGTGCTCGAGCTGCTCGATATCTCGAAGCGCTACGGCGAACTCCGTGCACTCGACCAGTGCACGTTCCGCGTGGCGCCTCGTCGGCTCACCGGCTTCGTGGGTCCGAACGGAGCGGGCAAGACCACGGCGATGCGGGTGATCTTCGGCCTGGTCAGCGCGGATGCCGGCGTCGTCACCTGGCGTGGGCGCCCGGTCGGCGCCGCTGACCGCCGGCGGTTCGGGTACATGCCCGAGGAGCGTGGCCTGTACCCGCGCATGCGGGTCCGTGACCAGCTCGTGTTCCTCGCCCGGCTGTCCGGTCTGACGGCCGCGGCCGCCGTTCGCGAGTCCGATCGCTGGCTCGAGGCGTTCGGCCTCGCGGATCGCGCCGGATCCCGTCTCGACGACCTGTCGCACGGCAACCAGCAGCGGGTCCAGCTGGCCGCTGCGCTCCTCCACACCCCTGAGCTGCTGGTGTTGGATGAGCCGTTCTCCGGGCTGGACCCGTTCGCGATGGACTCGATGTCCGGGCTCCTGGCCCAGGTGGCGGGCGCGGGCGCCGCGGTGCTGTTCTCGAGTCATCAGCTCGACGTCGTCGAGCACTTGTGCGAGGACGTCGTAGTCATCGACTCGGGCCACGTCGTGCTGGCGGGCGCGCTGGACGCACTCCGTGATGCCGCACAAGATCGTTACGTGGATGTGACTGTCGCAGGTGACGCCGCTCCGCTGCTGCACCTGCCCGGCGCAACGGTCGTGGAGCACGATGCCGACCGGGTCCGCCTCCGGGTCGCGCGCACGACGAACCCCGTCGAGCTGCTCGCAGGGCTGGACGTCGATGTCGTTCGACTGTCGTACGAGCCGCCCGCGTTGTCGGAGCTGTTCCGGGCCGCGGTGACCGGTGACCAGACTCTGACCCTCCCGGAGGCGTCCCGTGTGGCGGGCTGATCGTGTCGAGGGCTGGCGGCGGGTGTGGGTCGTCGCGCACCGTGAGATCCGCGAGCGCGGCGGCAGCCGAGGATTCCTGATCTCGACCGTGATCGTGGTGCTTCTGGTCGTCGCCGGCATCGTCCTGCCGTCGATGGTCAGCGGGGGCACGAGCAGTTACCACCTGGGGGTTGCCGGCGATGTCCCGGCCGGCACTGTGGAGGCGGTGAGCTGGCAGGCGAAGGCCGTCGACATTCAGATCAAGACGACCACGTACGGGACGGTGGCCGACGGCGAGCGGGCGGTGCGGGACAAGCAGGTCGACGCTCTGCTCGTCGATGGCAGCCGGCTGGAGTGGCGGCGGGCGTCAGACAGTGAGTTGACGGCCCTGGTGACCAACGCCATGCAGGCGGTCAACATCCGGGAACAGTCGCAGCGCTTGGGCATCTCCGCTGAGCAGCTCGATCAACTTCTCGTTCCCGTCACGGTGACCAGCCGGCGGATCGGCACCATCAGCACCGCAGACGACGAGACGCAGACGGTTGCCATGATCGGCATCCTGCTCCTGTTCTCCGCGATCACGATATACGGGTCGTTCGTTCTCACCGGCGTGGTGCAGGAGAAGTCGAACCGGGTCGCCGAGGTCCTGCTCGCCCGGATGCCGGCCAGGGAGGTGCTCGCCGGCAAGGTGCTCGGCATCGGCTCTCTCGGGCTCGGGCAGTTCGCTCTCATCGCCGTCGCCGCCGCGATCAGCGTCCGCGTCGTCGGTGCCGACGCTCCCAACGTCTCCGGGAGCGTCCTGGCCTGGCTGGTGGTGTGGTTCGTCGTCGGATTCGCGTTCTACAGCGTCGTGTACGCGGCGCTCGGGGCGCTGACCTCACGCCTCGAGGACGCGCAGTCCGCAAGTGCACCGGTCACGTACCTCTTCATCGCGTTCTTCTGGGCGACGCTGTTCGTCCAGGACTACCCGGACGGCGTCGCAGCGACGTTGTTGTCCTTCTTCCCACCAACGGCGCCGCTCACGATGCCTATGCGTTTCGCCCTCGGTGCCGCTCCCACGTGGCAGGTCATCGCGTCTGCGCTGCTCACCAGTGCGGCCGCGTTCGCCCTGGTGCGGGTCGGTGGCCGTATCTACAGCGGCGCGCTGCTCCGGGTCGGGGGCCGGGTGCCGCTCCGCGAAGCGTGGCGCTCGGCATCATCGTGACTCCAAACGCGGAGCCCGACCAGGGTGCGGGCACGTCCCGACTCAGTGAGTAGTCGGGTCGACGGTCTCTCCGGCCTGCGGGTCTGCCGTGCCGGCGGAGGCGGCCCGCTCGGTCAGCCGGTGCCTGATGTGGGCGAGCCCGTCCGGGTGGTGCTGCAGCCACTGCCAGCCGAACATCACTTCGTGGCAGTCCAGGTCCGAACGCAGGTGCGCGAGGACTTCGACGTAGATCGCGGCGGACGCCTCGTCCAACACCCGCAGCACGTGGCCCACCTCGACCCCGGCGCCGAAGTCCTCACCGATGACTTCAGAGGCGGAGAGCGTCAAGTCGCTGGGATCCACCCGAGCCCAGTCGTACTCGACGTAGAAGGCGACCAGCTCGTGGGTGGCGCCGAGCCAGTACAGCTCGACCACGTGGCTCGCATCCCCGGTCCAGCCCTCCCGCGTCCACCGACTCCCATAGCTCAACGTCTGGCTCGTGGCCCGGCGCGGATCGCGGGCGTAGAACTCGCGGGCCGTCATCGCCCCGGCCGGCGAGGCCACCGGCGAGTGCTCTTCCACCATGTTTCGCCCTCCTGGCAGGTCGTCGTCCCCGGCTAGCGCCGAGTATCGCCGCCCGGGGTGGGGTGACCTTGGCCGCCCCCGTGGCATGCTCGAGGGGTGCCCCACTCGGGCGAGACCGCCGTCAGCCTCGCGTACACCACCCTCCACGGCCACCGCATCGCCTACCGCGTGGCCGGGGATCCGAGCCTGCCGGTGGTGCTGCTGGTCCACGGTCTCACCAGCAGCAGCGCCACCTGGGCACCGATGATCCCCGGGCTGGCTCGCCACGCCCACGTCATCGCCCCCGACCTGATCGGCCACGGCGACTCCGACAAACCGAGCGCCGACTACTCCTTGGGGGCCTTCGCCACCCTGCTGCGGGATCTGCTCGCGCGCCTGGGTCATGACCGGGTCACCGTCGTCGGGCACTCGTTCGGCGGCGGTGTCGCGATGCAGTTCGCGCACCAGCACTTCGAACACTGCGAGCGTCTGGCGCTGGTCTCCAGCGGGGGGCTCGGTCGTGAGGTCAGCTGGATACTGCGTGCGGCCGCCCTGCCCGGGTCGGAGCTCGTCCTCCCGGTCATCGCGAACAGCTACGTGCGCGACGCCGGTACCGCCGTGGCCCGGCTGCTCGCATGGTCACCCATCCGGGCGCGGCCGTCGGTACTGGAGGCCGTCCACGGCTACGCCGCGTTGGCCGACCTGCCCGCTCGGACCGCGTTCGTGCACACGCTGCGCAGCGTCGTCGAGCCCGGCGGCCAACGGGTGGACGCCACCAACATGCTCTATCTCGTCGAGGGTCGGCCGACCCTCATCGTGTGGGGAGCCCTCGACTCGATCATCCCGGTGTCCCACGCCTACACCGCGCACGAAGCGATCCCCGGCAGCCGACTCGAGATCTTCGAACAGGCCCGACACTTCCCCCACCAGGACGAGCCCGAGCGCTTCGCGGCACTGCTCGTCGACTTCCTGACGACGACCGAGCCGGCGGTCGGCGACCGCGCGCAGCTGCGCCGGCGGCTGGCCCGCGGCGGGCGCACCAGCACGACCCCCGCCTGACAGGCGCAGCGATGAAGGCGTTGCCGGAAGGCTTCGACGTCGGTCGGCTCTACCCGTCGCTCGCCGACGGGTGGGGGATCGCCCCGACGGCGGCCGACTACGTCGCCGTGGGCTTCGGCAGCTACCACTGGTCGGTGACGGACGCCGGCGCCCGGCGTTACTTCGTCACGGTCGACGCCCTGGACGACAAGCCGTGGCTGGGTGCGACCCGCACATCCGCATTCGCCGGCCTCAGGACGGCGTTCGACGCCGCGCTGGCTCTTCGGGCCGAGTGTCGGCTCGAGTTCGTCGTCGCCCGCTCCCCACCGTCACGGGCGAGACCGTCCGCCGGACAGGAAGCCGGCACGCCGTCGCCGTCTTCCCCTTCGTCGACGGTCGCGCCGGCCAGTTCGGACAGGTCCCCGGACCGGCCGAACGCACCGAGGCCATGCGCATGCTGGTGGAGCTTCATCAGGCCGCGCCCAGGTCCACGCCGCTACGGGTGGACGTCCCCTTTCCCGGGCGGGCCGGTCTCGAAGCAGCCCTCGACGCTCCGGACGGCGCCTGGCGCGCCGGCCCTACTCCGAGCCGGCACGCGCCTGGCTCGCCGCTCATGAGCCGAGCCTGAGGCGCCGGCTGCAGGAGTACGACCGTCTCGCCGGCTCGCTCGCCGGCAAGGACCTGGTGATCACCCACGGGGAGCCCCACCCCGGCAACATCATGCGCGAGCACGACCACCTGAGGCTCATCGACTGGGACACCGTTGCCCTCGCACCGCCTGAACGCGACCTCTGGATGCTGGCCACTCCGGACGGCCGCGAACTGGCTGAGTACGTCGACGCCACCGGCAAGGCGCTCGACGAGGACGCGCTGGGGCTCTATCGCCTGGCCTGGGACCTCGGCGATGTGGCCGCCTACCTGGACCTGTTCCGGTCGGTGCACCAGCACGACGAAGATACTGAGCAGGCCTGGGGTTACCTGACGCGGACACCGTGACAGGAGTACCGCCGAGCGCCCGCGCCGTCGGCCCTGGAGCGGCCACGACGGCCTACTCGCCGGCGCTGCCCTCGATGACCATCCAGTAGTGGGCGGCCAGACGCAGCTTCCTGCCGTTCGCGTCGGTGAAGCTGATGGACCCGTCGGTCTGGTGCGCGATCTCGGTCGCCTCGAAGATCAGCCCGTCGGTGGTCTTGATGGTGAACGCCATGGGCGCACCATGGCATCGTGGGGGCGGACCGAGCAAGGCGCTGAGGCCGGGTGCTCACACGAAGGGGTCCAGCCCGAGCTCGTAGCGTGTGACGGTTCCGCTCAGGCTCGCGGACGCCTCCGGATAGCGCGACCGGATGAACGACCGGACGGCCCGGTTCTCGGTCAGCGCATCGGCGCTGAGCGTGGGTATGCCGAAGCGGTGCGCGTGCTCGACCAGGCCGTCGACGAGCCTCAGCCCGATGCCCTGCCGTTGGTGCGTGTCGCGGACGAGCAGGCTGACTTCCGCATGCACGGGTGGCGTGCCGGTGAGGATGAGCTCGCCCACTCCCAGCACGACCGCGCCCTGGACGGCGAGCAACACAGCGTCCGGGCCGTCCAGGCCTCCGTCCAGACGGTCCAGGAAGGCCGAAGGCAGGCGTGGGTATCCGGTGAAGAAGCGTTGGTAGAGCGTGTGCGGCGACAGCGCCTCCGACATGGCCGCGACCGCGTTGCGGTCGCGGCGGTGGTAGCGCCGGACGGTCACGGCGCCTGTGGGAGGGGCGGGCGTGGCGTGGCTCACCAGGTCCGGTCCCCGCGCTCGTCCGCCTGCTCCGACTTCTCCATCAAGACGTGCGTACATGACCATCTCTGTCCCTCGCGACATGCCGGCTCGACATCCGAGTACCTCTGCGGTCGGGGCGACCGGCGGCGGATCCGTTCGTTGCGGCTGTGAACGGCGACGGGATCGGTGCGGTTCAAGCCGGCGCGTGTGACGCGCACCACTGGGGCGGGCGCGGCGGGACCGCCGATCTTGAGCGACACGTGTGCGGAACGCAGCGACGGCAGGCTGCCGGCGAGCGTGTCGGCACTGGCTGCGGCCGGCATCCACAAGGATCCGGCGGCGTTCCTCGACTCAGGCACTGTCCCGCACCCGGTGATCGGCTTCCTGGGCGACGTCCGGGCTAGCCGCCTGGCCGCTCGGCTCCGATCTGACGCGCGAATACGGCCAGCTCGTCGGCGGGCCAGGTGTCGTAGCCGTACGGGAGCTCGACCGACGTCGCGCGGTACGCCACCGCTGCGTCCAGCGTGACCGACCAGTCGCCGATCCGGCTCGCGGTAGCCGTCTGGAACGCGAGGGTTCCGCCCATCTGCGCCATTCGCGCATACATCGCCGCAGACTTGGGGGCGACCAACTTATCGGTGGAAAGCGCGTTGTTCTCCAGACCGCACAGGCTCCCCAGCGTGACCCGGCAGTAGTCCATCATCGACAAGGTGAAGGTCAGGTCCTACCCGCGGCCGCCGACGTTCGGGAACGGCGAGAAGTCGACATCGGAGGTCGTGCGTCTCCAGACGCGGTGAGCGTCGATCGCCTCCTTGATGCACTGCTGGTCGCCGGCCGAGGTGTATCCCGCGGAGGTCAGCGTCGTGATGTTCGCAGGAACAACAGCCTGGCGCACGAACAGCTCGTCGGAGAGCGTCGAGCACCGGTCGACCGTCAGTTCGCGGATCTCCGGCACCCCGTCGTACCTGTGCGCGAGCTTCTTCTGCAGGTTGGCGTACGCGGCGCCGAACGCGGGCAGCCGGAAGCGCCCGATCGTGCCGCCGGCCATGTCCGGCAACCGGACGCGCGCGATGGCCGCGTCGATCGCGTTGCCGGTGACGATCGGTCCGAACGGAGTCGGCTGCAGGTCGGCCTATCTCACCTTGACGACGTACCCGCTGATGTACGACTCCGTCCCCGGGTCCGGCTCGCCCAGCCGGTCCAGGAGCCCGTGGATCGGCGCCTTGACC
Source organism: uncultured Actinomycetota bacterium (assembly GCA_963849365.1). Lineage (GTDB taxonomy): Bacteria > Actinomycetota > Actinomycetes > Prado026 > Prado026 > CAVQCJ01. The sequence goes on along the minus strand of CAWKHA010000001.1, from coordinate 1,132,387 downwards.
ACGGGGGTCGTCGCGGCCGAGCCGGTGCCCGCAGCGGCGCTCAGACGTCGAGGGTCACGTAGTCGATCTGAGCGCTGTCCTTGGCGATCGCCTCTTCCACCTTCTCGTGCGGCATGGTCAGCCGCACGGCCCAGTAGAAGATGGCCAGGCTGAACACGATGACCACGACCAGGTCCCACCACTCGGGCAGCGTGTTGTGCGAGCCGTCGCCGTACCGGCCCAGCGCACCGATGATCACCGCGCCCAGGATCCAGGGGCCGATCCACGCGGCGCTGCGGAGCATGCCGAGCGCATTGGTCCTGGCGACCTGCGACCCGATCCCGAACAGGATGAGCCCGACGACGAGCGCGAGCGCGAGCTTCCACGTGTAGTTGTAGCCGCCCCAGTACAGGATGAGGTTGGCCGAGACGAACGCGGTCGGCAACAGGATCTTCGGTGCCGGCATCTTGTACGGCCGCGGTCGGTCGCCGTCGCGCAGGTGCAGCGCGGCGAGCGAGACGGGCGCGAACGCGTACATGATGGCGGTCGCACCGGTGACGAGGACGACGAGCGAGTTCCAGCTGGGGAACGGCAGGAACATGATCTCGCCGATGATGGCGGCGATGACGATGGACACCACCGGGACGCCACGGTTGTTGGTCGTCGCGAGGGCGCTGGGCATCTCGCGCTCCTCGCCCAGCGCGTACGACAGCCGCGCCGTCGTCCCGACGTACACGATGCCGGTCCCGGCGGGGGAGACGACCGCGTCGATGATGAGCACGACGGCGAGCCAGGTGGCCCCGACCGCGAGCGCCAGGGTGTACCAGGCGCCGTAGTCGGACGGGTCGCCGCCCAGCGGCGAGCTCCAGTCCTTGGCCACGCTCGCGGGGTCGACCGCCCCGATGAACGACGTCTGCAGCAGGATGTAGAGCAGCGCGCCGATCATCATCGCGACGATGATCGCCCTGGACAGGTCCTTCTTCGGGTTGCGGGCCTCGCCCGCGAGCTGCACGGCCTGCTCGAATCCCTGCAGGGCGAACACGACGCCGGCGGGCAGCGCGGCGAAGATGCCGTGCACGCCGAACGGCGCGAAGCCGCCGCCGGCGGTGAGCCGAGCGAGACGAACATGAGGCCGTAGAAGCCGACCTGACGGCGAAGCTTTCCGGGTTCGTGGATCATCGTCTCGGTCACCGGTGCTCCTCGGGATCGATAGAAAGGTGGCGGCCCATCCGTCCCCGAACTGCTGCGGCTCGCATGCTCGTCCGCGGCCACGCGGCCCGTCAATGCCCGCAAGGCAACAGATGTGCCGGCCCCCGTGCCACGATGCAGACGTGCGCAGGCGGCCGGCGGGAGCATTCGCCGCCGGTACGGTCGTGCTGACGCTGACGGCGGCCTGCAGCGGCCCGGCGCGAACGCAGACGCCCGCGCAGACCTCGGGTGCCCCGCCCACCTCGGCCTCGGCTCCCGCGACACCGCCCGCAGCGGACCCGTACGCGGCGTGCGCGCGCTCACTCGTCGACGGGATGGACGTGTCCGCACGCGCCGGACAGCTGCTGATGGTCGGCGTCGCGGCGGCGAACGCCACCTCCCTGACCGGTCTCGTCCGCGACCGTCGGCTCGGGGGAGTGTTCCTGTCCGGACGCAGCCGCCTCGGCGTCGCGCGGACGCGTACGGCCGTCGACGCGCTGCAGAAGGCCGCGCTCGCGGCCACCGGGGTGCGGCTGGAGGTCGCCACCGACCAGGAGGGCGGGCAGGTGCAGGTGCTGTCCGGCCCCGGCTTCGCCGTGGTCCCGTCGGCGCTGCAGCAGGGAACCTGGTCGACGCGGCTGCTGCGCAGCCGCACCGAGGCCTGGGCCGCGCAGCTGACCGCGGCGGGCGTGACGCTCGACCTCGCCCCGGTCGCGGACACCGTGGCGCCGGACGACCGCGACGAGAACCCGCCGATCGGGCGGTACCAGCGCGAGTACGGCGGCGACCCCGCCGCGGTGGCGCAGAAGGTCGCGGTCGTGGTGTCGGCGATGCACGCGTCCGGGCTCGGGTCGACGGTCAAGCACTTCCCCGGGCTGGGCCGCGTGCACGCCAACACCGACACCTCCGTCAGGGCGGTCGACCCGGTCGCGTCCGCGGACGACCCGAACCTGCGGCCGTTCGCGGCGGGCATGGCCGCCGGCGCCACCGCCGTGATGGTCTCCGGCGCCAGGTACCCCGGGCTGGACCCCGCGCACGTGGCGATGTTCTCGCCGGCCATCGTGACCGGCCTGCTCCGGCAGAAGATGGGCTGGACCGGGCTGGTCGTTTCCGACGACATGGGCCACGCGGCCGCCGTGCGGAACCTGACGCCGCAGCAGCGTGCGGTGGCGTTCGTCGCGGCCGGCGGCGACGTCGCGCTGACCGTGTCCGGCCTGGACGCGGCCCCGATGATCTCGGGGCTTCTCGCGCGGGCCGGTCAGGACCCGGCGTTCGCATCGCTCGTTGATTCCGCCGCCTACCGCGTGCTCCTCGCCAAGGTGCACGCTGGGCTGGCCAGCTGCTCCTGACCCCCCGTGGAGGCCGTCGTGCAGATCCCGAAGCCGACCGAGGCCGACAAGCAGTACTTCCGCTCGATCGTCCCCGAGGACGGCGCCGTCGAGGTGAAGCCGATGTTCGGGAACCTCGGGGCGTTCGTGCACGGCAACATGTTCGCCGGCCTGTTCGGACCCGACGTGGGCGTCAAGCTCGACGCCGCCGAGCGGGACGAGCTGCTGGCCGTCCCCGGTTCGGGTCCCTTCGGACCCCAGGAGCGCCCGATGGGCGGCTACGTCGCGATGCCGGCGCAGTGGCGCGACCGGCCCGAGCTCGCGTCCGCCTGGGTCGAACGCGCGTTGTCGTACGTGGCGGGCCTGCCGCCCAAGCCGGCGAAGAAGCGCTAGCCGAACGCCGAGCGGTGGGCTTCGCGCGCCGCGGGACGGAACCCGTCGTCCGGCGGACTGATGCGCGCGTCTTGGCCCTTCCCGCCCCGCGGTAGGCCCAGGACGCGCGCATCAGTCGCGAGGAGCCAGGGTGGACGGGCGCAGCTTCCATGCGGGTCGGGGGACCAAGCGCCTCGGATGTTCCGCGAGGGGAGTGGAAGCGTGCCCCCGTCCACCCTGTCCCTGAGTGCATCGGCCGGGTGCGGGGGCGCCGTTTCGGCCGAACGGGTGAGACTGGCGACGGATTCCGTCGTGGCGGTACCGAGCGTCGCCGGAACCGCGCACCGCGTGTTGCGCCCGGTGGGCCGGTCCGGCGGTCCTACCCTGCTGGCTATGCGTGCGCGCGCCCACGCGCCGGGGGTCCGGGGCTTCCGTCACGAGGCCTTCTTCTACTCAGGTGACGACGGGTACGCCGAGTCGCTGGCGGCCTTCCTGCGCGCCGGTCTGGCGGCTTCCGAGCCGGTGATGGCCGTCTTGCCCTCCGGGCGCCTGGCCGCCCTGCGCTCGGCGCTGGGCGGCGACGCGGACGAGGTGCTGCTCGCGGACATGGCCGAGGTCGGCCGGAACCCGGCCCGGATCATCCCGGAGTGGCGCCGTTTCGTGGACGCCTCCGGAGGGCGGCCGATGCGAGGTGTCGGCGAGCCGCTGTGGGTCGGTCGCGGGCGGCAGGAGGCGGTCGAGTGCCACCGGCACGAGTGGCTGCTGCCGCGCGCCTTCGCCGAGGACCCGCTGCTGTGGCTGGTCTGCCCGTACGACGCGTCCGGACTCGACGCCGCCGACCTGGACCTGGCCCGCCGGCTGCACCCGGCGGCCTTCGCCCCGGCCGACCTGGCGCGGCCTCCCGTCGATCCCGGACCCGGGACCGACGAGGAACGGGGCGGCAGCGCGCGACAGCCCGCGGTGCCGCTGCTGCCCGAGCCGTTCCCCGCCGACGACCGGCTGCCGGAGGCGCCCTGCCATCCGGCGGTCGACCTCTGGTTCGGCAACGGCGACCTGGCCGAGGTGCGCGAGAAGGTCACCGACGCCGCGACGGCGGCGGGGCTGGAGCCCTACCGCGCCAAGGAGCTGACGCTCGCAGTGCACGAGATCGCGTCGAACGTGGTCCGGCACACCGGCGGCACCGGACGGCTGCGCGTGTGGAGCCAGGAGGCCGGGATCGATGGCCCGGCGGCCGTGCTCTGCGAGGTCGTGGACGGCGGCCGGGCGGCCGGCCCGATCGCGGACCCGATGGTGGGTCGCGAGCGGCCGGCCACCGGCCTGGACAGCGGTCGCGGGCTGTGGTTGGCGAACCAGCTGTGCGACCTCGTCCAGCTGCGCACCTCGGGGACCGGCACGGTCGTCCGGATGCACGTGCTGCTCGGCTGCTAGACCGAGGTCCCGCGGCCGCGCACGCCCGCGAGCAGCCCCAGCACGAGCAGGACGACGGCGACGATGAACAGCCACTTGGCGGCGACGGCGAAACCGAGCACGAACGCCACCAGGGCGAGGATCAGCAACAACAGCCAGGGGCCCATCGTGAGTTCCTCCTTGTCGGCGCCGGCGAGTCCCGGCGGTTCGCCCGAGGGCCTACCCGGGGCCGTCGCGGACAACCGCGGGATCGGAGGGTTAGTCCGGGCCGGACGGGGGAATAGGGCTGCCTGGAGGGCGCCGACGGGTCGGTGGCCGTGGGCGGGACAGGTACTTGGGGAGAGGCGACGACCAAGGCGTCGGGCGGCTGCGCCGCTCGACGTTCTCTGCTGCCCCGGCGAGTGCGCGGCAGGCCCGCGACTGGGCGCGCGCTGTGCTGTCCGGCTGGGAGCTCGACGGAGCCGCACCCGACGCGTTGCTGGTCCTGACCGAGCTGCTCGCCAACGCGGCCCGGCACGGTCGCGGGCCGGTCGAGGTCGTGCTCACACGGCAGGGTTCCGGCGTGCGGGTGGAGGTGGCCGACACCGGGCCCGGCCGGATCCAGACGCCGTCGGCGTCGACCGACCCCGGGACGAGCGGCCGCGGGCTGCTCATCGTCGACGCCCTCTCGGCCGGCTGGGGGGTCCGCTACGGCCGGTCCGGCAAGGTCGTCTGGGCCGAGCTCGACGCCTGACCGGTCACCGCCCCCGTCTCAAGCGCCTCGCACTGTCAGCCGACCACTGAGGTGACAGCACGGCATACCTATGCCCGACCCGAGGCCGGAGGTGGTCATGCCGACCGCCCGTACGGCCAGGGTCGAACCGGCGGCCGCGCTCGACGTCGTGGTGTTCGTGGTCGGTGTCGGCGTCGGCCTGCTCGCCTGCGGGCTCTGGTTCGCCCGCGACGGCTCGCTGATCAGCCTCCCGTCGCTGCTGGCGGTCGCGCTGGTCGTGGTCATGGTCCGCTTCCCGCTGGTGCTGACCAACATGGCCGGCGATGTCGTGATCGGCTTCGAGACGTGCGTGCTGGTGTTCCTGGTGCTGACCGTCCCGCCGGTGCAGGCCCTCGCCCTCTGGTCGATCGCGATGGCCGTTGCGCAGGGGACCCAGCGCAAGGTGTGGCGCAGCCGCATCTTCAACGTCGGGCTCACCATCCTGGGCGGGGCGCTGCTGGTGGCCTCGGTCGTGCTGCTGGCGCCGGGACCGTCCGAGGACGCCGGCGAGCTGTTCGCGATCGTCCTGGGCTGCGCCGTCTACTTCATCTTCGACCTGCTGATGACGGCCTTCTCGTTGTCCATCGAGGCTCGGGCCCCGCTGTCGGCGGCGCTGCGCTGGCGGTCGGTGCCGCTGGGGCTCGTGTGTTTCGTCGGTGTCGACACGCTCGGGTACCTGGCAGCCCTGCTGTACCGGTCCGAGCCCGCCTGGACGCTGGGGCTGCTGCTGGTGCCGGTCGGGACGATCCTCGTCGCCGTCGGCTCGGTCAGCCAGGCGCGGCTCGCCCAGCAGCGGCTGAGCGGGCTGCTCGAGGCGGCGGTCGAGGCGCCCGACTGGACCACCGAGGCGGAGATCGAGGAGGAGCTGGTCGACAAGGCGAAGCAGACCTTGCGGCACACCGAGGCCGAGCTGCGGCTGCGCCCGCCCGCCGAGCCGGAGATCGGTGCCACCGTCGAGGTCCCCGGCCGTCCGACCCGCTACCTGGTCGTGCACCGGGTCGCCAACGGCGACCACTTCGACCGCGAGGACCGCAAGGCACTGGACGCGCTCACCGCCGTCGGTGTGGCCGCGCTCAACCGCCGCCGGCTGGCCGACGAGATGCAGTACCTGGCCCGGCACGACGTGCTGACCGGTCTGAGCAACCGCGCGGTGTTCGGCGACCGGCTCGCGCACGCGCTCAGCCGCCGGCGTCCCAGCGGCACCGTGGCCGTGCTGTACTGCGACCTGGACGGTTTCAAGGCGGTCAACGACCTGTTCGGCCACGAGGCGGGCGACCGGCTGCTGGTCTCGGTCGCGGATCGCATCCTGGCCTGCCTGCGGCCGGAGGACACCGCGGCCCGGCTCGGCGGCGACGAGTTCGGCATCCTGCTCGACGACATCCAGGAGGAGGGCGACGCGGAGGTCGTGGCCGCCCGGATCCTGGAGGCCCTGCAGCCGGCGTTCCACGTCGGCGGGCGCGAGTTCCGGGTCGAGGCGAGCATCGGCATGGCGTACGCGGGGCGGGATGCGCTGTCCGCCGAGGCGCTGCTGCGCAGCGCGGACACCGCGATGTACCGGGCCAAGGCGCTGGGCAAGGGCCGCGCCGAGCGGTACGCACCCCAGATGCGCTCGGAGGACCTGCGCCGGATCGAGCTCGAGGTCGAGCTGCGACGGGCGGTCGAGGAAGACCTGCTGGAGGTTCACTACCAGCCGGTGGTGAACCTCAACACCGGTCAGGTCACGGCCTTCGAGGCGCTGGCCCGGTGGACCCATCCCACGCTGGGACGGATCGACCCCGAGACCTTCGTACCGATGGCCGAGCGGCTCGGCCTGATCCGGACGCTGGGCCGGCAGGTCCTGGAGCACGCGCACGCAGCCGGGCGGGCGATCACGCGCAGGACCGGCAGCCCGGTGACGATGAGCGTGAACCTGTCCGCCGTGCAGGTCACCGACCCCGAGCTGCTGACGCTGCTGCGCCGGCTGTGCGCGGACTTCCCCGACGTCCAGGTCGTCCTCGAGCTCACCGAGGGCACCCTGATCGACGACGACGGGCCCACGGTCGGGGCGCTGCACGACCTGAAGGCGGCCGGCGCCCGGCTGGCCGTCGACGACTTCGGGGTCGGCTACTCCTCGGTGGGGTACCTGCACCGGCTGCCGGTCGACATTCTCAAGATCGACAAGTCGTTCGTGCACCAGCTCGGCGAACCGCGGGCGTACGCGCTGGTCCAGGGCGTCGTGTCGATGGCGCGGTCGATGCAGCTCACCGTCGTGGTCGAGGGCGTCGAGACGTGGGCGGACGCGGTGGCGATCCGGGACCTGGGCTGTGGCCTGGCGCAGGGATTCCTGTTCTGCCGTCCGGTGCCCGCCGAGGAGATGATGCAGCTCGCGGTCACCGGCTCGGTGGACATCGAACCGCTGCTGTCGACCCCGGGCGTGCGGCGCCGCCGCCGGGTCCAGCCCACCCCCGGCTGACCCCCTTGCCGGACCTGTGCGTCCGGCATACTTCCTCGCGAGCGACGGCAGGCGTTCGGCCGGGTCGAGCGACCCGCGCCGCCGTACGCAGCGAGGAGAACAGATGGCCCGGCTCGCGAGGACCGAGGGACTCACCGACGTCCAGGAGGAGATCCTCAAGACCGTCCGCGAGTTCGTGGACGGCGAGATCATCCCGAACGCCCAGCGGCTCGAGCACGCCGACGAGTACCCGACGGCGATCGTCGAAGGCATGAAGGAGATGGGGATCTTCGGCCTGATGATCCCCGAGGAGTACGGCGGGCTGGGCGAGTCGCTGCTGACGTACGCGCTGTGCGTGGAGGAGATCGCGCGTGGCTGGATGAGCGTCAGCGGGATCGTCAACACGCACTTCATCGTCGCGTGGATGCTGATGCAGCACGGGACCGACGAGCAGAAGGCGAGCTACCTGCCGCGGATGGCGACCGGCGAGGTGCGCGGGGCGTTCTCGATGAGCGAGCCGGGGTGCGGCTCGGACGTCGCGGCGATCACCTCCAAGGCGGTGCGTGACGGGGACGAGTGGGTGCTGGACGGGCAGAAGATGTGGCTCACCAACGGCGGCTCGTCGACGCTGGTGGCGGTGCTGGTGCGCACCGACGCGGCCGTGCCGGCCGAGCAGTCCGTGTACCGGCGGATGTCGACGTTCCTGCTGGACAAGCCGGCCGGGTTCGGCGAGGTCGTCCCGGGCCTGACCATCCCGGGCAAGATCGAGAAGATGGGCTACAAGGGCGTCGACACGACCGAGCTGGTGATGGACGGCCTGCGGGTGCCGTCGTCCGCGCTGCTCGGCGGCGAGCCCGGCCGCGGCTTCTACCAGATGATGGACGGCGTCGAGGTCGGCCGGGTCAACGTCGCCGCGCGCGGCTGCGGGGTGGCGCACCGGGCGTTCGAGCTGGCGGTGGCGTACGCCCAGCAGCGTCAGGCCTTCGGCAAGCCGATCGCCGAGCACCAGGCCGTGCAGTTCCGGCTCGCGGACATGGCCACGAAGGTCGAGGCCGCCCACCAGATGATGATCATGGCGGCGCGGACCAAGGACTCCGGGCAGCGCAACGACCTCGAGGCGGGCATGGCCAAGTACCTGGCCAGCGAGTACTGCCGGGACGTCGTCGAGGACTCGTTCCGGATCCACGGCGGCTACGGGTACTCCAAGGAGTACGAGATCGAGCGGCTGTACCGGGAGGCGCCGATGCTGCTCATCGGTGAGGGCACCGCGGACATCCAGCGCATGATCATCGGACGGCGGCTGCTCGAGGAGTACAGACTCAAGGGGTAGGCCGACGGCGAGGGAGGAGGGACCGTGACGCAGCCACCCGTGCCGCAACCGGTGCAGAGCCGGCCGTTGCTGGCGAGCTACCGGACGTACGAGGAGGCCCAGCACGCGGTCGACTGGCTGTCGGACCAGAAGTTCGCAGTGGAGAACCTGGGCATCGTCGGCAACGACCTGAAGATCGCCGAGACCGTGCTGGGGCGGCTGACGTACGGCCGGTCCGCGGCCGGCGGGCTGGCGTCCGGCGCGTGGTTCGGCCTGTTCGTCGGGCTGCTGGTCGGGCTCTTCGCCGGCAGCGGGACCTCGTGGGCCACGATCATGCTGGCCGGCCTGCTGTACGGCGCGCTGGCCGGTGCCCTGTTCGGCCTGGTCGCGTTCGGACTGACCGGCGGGCGTCGTGACTTCACCTCGCGCAAGCAGATCGTCGCCTCTTCCTACGACGTGGTCTGCACCTGGGTCAAGCTGGACGAGGCCAAGGCGCTGCTCGCCCAGATGCCCCCCGGCTGACCAGCCGACGTCGTCGCACCCGATCGCATACGGCAGGATGCGGGCATGCAGTTCGGGAGGTACTTCGAGGAGTTCGAGGTCGGCGCCGTCTACAAGCACTGGCCGGGCAAGACGGTCACCGAGTACGACGACCACCTGTTCTGCCTGCTGACGATGAACCACCACCCGCTGCACCTGGACGCGCACTACGCCGAGCAGACGACCGACTTCGGGCGCAATGTGGTAGTCGGCAATTACGTGTACTCGCTGCTGCTCGGGATGTCGGTGCCCGACGTGAGCGGCAAGGCCATCGCGAACCTCGAGGTGGAGTCGCTGCGGCACATCGCCCCGACGTTCCACGGCGACACCATCTACGGCGAGACCACGGTGCTCGACAAGACCGAGTCGAAGTCCAAGGGCGACCGAGGCGTGGTCTACGTCGAGACGCGTGGCTACAACCAGGACGGCACGGTGGTGTGCGTCTTCCGGCGCAAGGTCATGGTTCCGAGGCGCTCGTACGGCGATGCGCGGGGCGGTGAGCAGCCCGGCCGTCCCGTCCCCACGTCCTGACACGAGACCGGTGTAACGCCGGGAGCCGCCGCGGACATCTCAGGAGTGACGGACCGGACCGACCCCGGGGAGTGGCATGACCGCGAGCACGGCGCGTGATGAGGACCCTGAGTCCCGGCTGACCAGCCTGTTCGCCGAGCACCACGGCACCGTGCTCGCCTACGCCACCCGGCGGGTGGGCGCCTCCGCGGCGCCGGACATCGCGGCCGAGACGTTCGCGGTGGCCTGGCGCCGGGTGGACGACATCCCGGCCGGCGCCGCCCTGCCCTGGCTGCTCGCCACCGCCCGCAACATCCTCCTGGCCTCGGTCCGTGCGGACCGGCGTCGCGGCGACCGGGAGGCCCGCGCTCACGACCGCTCGGCGGGGCCCGGACCGCACGAAGCGGACCACGCCGTACGCGCGGCCGAGCTGGACGTCGTGCTGCGGGCGCTCGACCGGCTGCCCGAGCCGGACCGTGAGCTGCTGCTGCTGGTCGCGTGGGACGGGCTACCGCTGAACCAGGCGGCCGTCGTGCTGGGCTGTTCGGCCGGAGCGGTACGGGTGCGCTGGCTGCGCGCCCGCCGCCGGTTCGCCGACGCGCTCGGCGCCGTGGACGGGGAACCACCGCCGCGGGCGGACACCCCACCCGCCCTGACCCGACCCGCGCTGGGAGGCACCCCGTGACCCGTACATCCGCCGCCCTGGACCGGCTGCGTGCCGCCGACCCGCTGGCCGCCCGCACCGACCTCGACACGGCCACACCGCGGCGGCGCCACCGCGGGCGGCTAGCCGTCTCCGTGGTCGCGGTGGCCGCCGCTGCGGCCGTCGCCTTCGTGCTGTTGCCGGGCGGCGCCGTCCAGCCCTCGGATGCCCGCGCGGTCGAGTCTTTGCTCGCAGCCAGCCGGGCTGCCGCCGCAGCCGTCGACGCACCGCTGCGGCCGGGCCAGCTGGTCTACAGCCGCACCCAGCACGAGTACACGAACAGCATCCTCTCGTCCGCAGGTCGGGTGGAGGCCGTCTACTTCGAGGGGTCGACCACGGACGAGTCGTGGATCGCCCGGAACGGTGCGACGACCCGGCTCCAGGTGCCCTCCGAGCAGCGGACCTACCCGACCCCGCGGGACGAGAACGTGGTGCGGGGCCGGCACATCCCGCCTGAAACCCGACACGTGGACCGCATCGCGGCGTACGCCGGCTCGGTGAACGCACCGACGTACGACTTCGCGCGCACGCTGCCCACCGACCCGGCCGCGCTGGAGCAGCGGATCCGTCAGGACACGGCCGGAGCCGGGGAGAGCGCCGATGCCGAGGTCTGGGTGACGGTGAGGGACATGCTGCTGTCGCCCATCTCGCCGCCGGCGTTGCGCGCGGCGCTGTACCAGGTCGCGGCGTCCCTGCCGGGCGTCGAGTACCTCGGCACGACCACCGACCGGCTCGGGCGTTCCGGCGTCGCGGTGGCGCTCCCGCACGGAGACGCCACGCACGCCCGTACTCGCGAGGTCATGATCTTCGACCCGAAGACGGGGTTGCTGCTGGAGTCAGCCCAGATCGCGCTCGACCCGGCGCAGTACGGGCTGCCGGCGTCGATGAAGGGCGCCGTCGTCGAATGGGACCTGTGGGTGCAGTCGGGCGTCGTCGACGGCATCGGCGTCCGCCCGGACGCCAGCCGGGCCGACTTGTCAGACTGAGCCGGGGCTATAGCCCTGGACGGGTCTGACACGGCACGCTTCGGGCATGAGGCAGCCCCCGGTCTGCCCACGCTGCTCCGCCCCGGTGCACGAGCCGGGGCTGATGTCGAGCGCCTGGACGTGCTCGACGCACGGCGAAGTGGCTCCCTTCCACCTGGGCCCGCAGCCGCTGACGGCCGAGGTGCTGGCGTGGACGGCCAAGACTGCACAGGTGCCCGTCTGGCTGCCGTGGCCGCTGCCCAACGGCTGGCTCGTGAGCGGGCTGGCGTACGCGGGCGACGACCGCACCGGCGCCCGGGCGACCGTGCTGGCCGCCACGGGACCCGCGCCCCTGGGCGGGTCCGGCGAGATGCTGCTCGTCGCCGAGGAGCCCGGCATCGGCCTGGGTGCGCGCTACGCCGGCTTCGCCGGGACCGACGCCGGCCCCGACGCGCCGTACCTGTCCGAGCGCACCGCGCCGCACGCCCGCGTGCACGCCGCCGGCCACCCCACCGCGCTGTGGAGCGTCGACGGCGCCGCGGACCGTGCCGTGTACGTCGGCGAGGCCCTGGGCCACTGGCTCTGGGTGGTGCTGTGGCCGGACACGGCGGGGCTGGTCGTGCTGGACCGGTTCGTGCTGGTCGACCTGCGCGACGCGGGGCACGAGCTGGACATCCCGCTCGGTGCCCCGAGCCCCAGGCTCGCCCCCTGACAGGCCGACCTCCTAGGGTGCCCGCAGGGGGTTGACCGGCCGATCAGGAGGACGCGCAGATGGCGGAGGCGGTACGCGGGGTGGTGGCGCGCGCGAAGGGCGCCCCGGTCACGCTCGAGACGGTGCTGGTACCCGACCCCGGTCCCGGCGAGGCTAAGGTCAAGGTGCAGGCGTGCGGGGTCTGCCACACCGACCTGCACTACCGCGAGGGCGCCATCAACGACGCCTTCCCGTTCCTGCTGGGCCACGAGGCCGCGGGCCTCGTCGAGGCGGTCGGCGACGGCGTGACCGACCTGCAGCCCGGCGACTACGTCATCCTGAACTGGCGGGCCGTCTGCGGCGAGTGCCGGGCCTGCCGCCGCGGCCGGCCGTGGTACTGCTTCAGCACGCACAACGCCACCCAGCCGATGACCCTCGAGGACGGCACGGCGCTTTCCCCGGCCCTGGGTATCGGGGCGTTCGCCGACAAGACGCTGGTCGCCGCCGGCCAGTGCACCAAGGTCGACCCGAAGGCGCCGCCGCAGGTCGCCGGGCTGCTGGGCTGCGGCGTGATGGCCGGCCTGGGCGCCGCGATCAACACCGGTGGGGTCGGCCGCGGCGACACCGTCGCCGTCATCGGCTGCGGCGGCGTCGGTGACGCGGCGATCGCGGGCTCGCTGCTCGCCGGCGCGCGCACGATCATCGCGGTGGACGTCGACGACCGGAAGCTGGAGTGGGCCAGGGGGTTCGGGGCCACCCACACGGTGAACTCCGCAGTGACCGACCCGGTCGAGGCGATCAAGGCCCTCACCGACGGGTTCGGCGCCGACGTCGTCATCGAGGCGGTCGGCCGGCCGGAGACGTACGAGCAGGCGTTCTTCGCCCGCGACCTGGCCGGGACCGTCGTGCTGGTCGGCGTCCCGAACCCCACGATGACGATCGAGCTGCCCCTGATCGAGGTGTTCGGCCGCGGCGGCGCGCTCAAGTCGAGCTGGTACGGCGACTGCCTGCCCAGCCGCGACTTCCCGACGATGGTGGACCTGTTCCTGCAGGGCCGGCTGCCACTGGACAGGTTCGTCTCGGAGACCATCGACCTGGACGGTGTGGAGAAGGCCTTCGAGAAGATGCACCACGGCGACGTGCTCCGCTCGGTGGTGGTCCTGTAGATGGTCGCCCGGGTGGAGCTGCTGGTCACCAGCGGCACCTTCTCGCTCGACGGCGGTACGTGGGAGGTCGACAACAACGTCTGGCTGCTCGGCGACGACGACGAGGTGGTGGTCGTCGACGCGGCCCACGACGCGTCGGCGATCCTCGCCGCGGTCGACGGGCGGGCGGTGGTCGCGGTGGTCTGCACGCACGGCCACGACGACCACATCGGTGCCGCCGGCGCGATCGCCGACGAGACCGGTGCGCCGGTGCTGCTGCACCCCGACGACCTGATGCTTTGGGAGGTCGTGCACCCCGACCGCACGCCGTCGCAGCTGGCCGACGGCGACGTCGTCGAGGTGGCCGGGGTCGCCGTGCACGTCCTGCACACGCCCGGGCACTCGCCCGGTGCCGTCTGCCTGCACGTGCCGGCCCTGGGTATCGTGCTCAGCGGCGACACGCTGTTCAGGGGCGGGCCGGGCGCGACCGGGCGCTCCTACAGCGACTTCCCGACCATCCTCACGTCGATCCGGGAGCGGCTCCTGAGGCTGCCGCCGCAGACGCGGGTGCTCACCGGCCACGGGGACGAGACCACGATCGGGGCGGAGGCCGCCGACTACGACGCGTGGGTGGCGCGGGGACACTGAACGGCATGCAGGCGGACGGTGCGACGGGCGGCGGACAGCTCGATCTCGACGCCGCCGGGCTGACCGGCGTGCCCAGGCGGCTGTTCGCCTGCACCCCGACGCGGCTGACGACCTGGTCGGACTGCCCGCGGCGCTACCGCTTCACGTACGTCGACCGGCCGCCGCCCCCGAAGGGACCGCCCTGGGCGCACAACTCCTTCGGCAGCACCGTGCACAACGCGCTCAGGTCCTGGTACGACCTGCCGCTGCAGCAGCGCCGGCCGGAGGCGGCCGCCGACCTGGTCGGTCGGGCCTGGGTCGGCGAGGGGTACCGGGACGCCGCGCAGGAGCAGGCGGCCAGGGCCAGGGCGAGGGCGATGCTGGAGCAGTACGTCGCGGCGCAGCCACCGCCGCCGGAGCCCCGCGGGGTGGAGCGGACCGTGTCCTTCACCACGGACCGGCTGGCGGTGAGCGGGCGGGTGGACCGGATCGACGAGCGCGGATCGCGCACCCGGCCCGGCGGCACCGAGCTGGTCGTCGTGGACTACAAGACCGGGCGGCAGGGGCTGGGGGTCGACGACGCGCGCGGGTCAGTGGCGCTGGCCCTGTACGTACTCGGTGCCAGGCGGACGCTGCACACCGAGTGCACCCGGGTGGAGCTGCACCACGTGCCGACCCGGACCGTGGCGGCCTGGGACCACAGCCAGGAGACGCTGGCCAGGCACGTCCGACGGGTGTCGGCGATCGCGGACGAGGCGCAGGCGGCGGACGAGCAGCTGGCCGGCGGCGGGCGGCAGGAGGACCTGGCGACGAGCCTCTACCCGCCGCGGCCGGGGCCGCTGTGCGGGTGGTGCGACTTCGTGCGGCAGTGCCCCGAGGGGCGCGCCGCGGCCAGGCCGCGTGAACCGTGGGACGGGCTGCCGGATGGTCTGGGGTGGTCCGGTGGCGAGAAGGACGATGAATGGGAAGCCACCGAGCGGCCCTGACCCGGCCGGGGTACCGGTCCGGATCCGCCGGTCAGGCGTCGAGCTCGAACCAGACGACCTTGCCGGTGGCCTCGGCCGACCAGCCCCACCGGTCCGCCAGGGTGTCGACCAGCTGCAGGCCGCGCCCGCCGATCTCGGTGAGGTTCACGTCGCCACGCAGCACCGGCGGGCTCGCCGGCTCCTGGTCGCGGACCTCGACACGCAGCGCCGAGCCCTCGGTGTGGGCACGGAGCTCGAGCGGGGCCCGGCCGTACAGGATCGCGTTCGTCACGAGCTCGCTGACGAGCAGGACGGCCACCTCGCCGTCGTCCTCGCCGCGCTCACGCAGGTAGCCCGCCACCAGTCGGCGCGCCTCGGCGACCTGCTCCGGGTCCGCGCTGAGGGTCGCGCGTAGCTCCACCATCACTGTCACAGATCCTCCTCCGCCAGGGGAGGCTGCCCCGCTCCCTCCGATCGTTCCCAGAACGCCACCAGCGCTGTCGCGGTGGGTTCCGGTGCCTCGGCTGCCGGGGAGTGGGCCGCTTCCGGGAAGGAGACGGTGGCCGCACCCAGTCGTGACGCGGTTTCGCGCTGGATTTCCGGGCTCCAGGCGTCGTCGGCCGCGCCGAACGCGACGAGGGTCTTCCCGGCCACCTCGGCGACCCCGGCGAGCTCGGCCGTGCGGTCCGGCTCCGTCGCCAGCAGCCGGGCCATCGCAGCCAGCCCGTCCCGGTCGTGACCGAGGAACCGGCGCTCGAGGAAGGCGGCCACGTCCGGGTCCTCGGGCGGCTGGACCCCGGTGTCCCGGTCCATCGTCTGCATGATCGACCACACGGCGGCGAGCCCTACCGTGTCCAGCCCGGCGGCCATCGCCTCGAGGAGCTCGTCGCGGTCCGGGCCGATCGAGGCCGGGCCCGAGCTCATCAGCACCAGCGAGCCGAACCGGCTCGGGTCGGTGAGCAGCGCCGCCCTGGCCACCAGCCCGCCGAACGAGTGGCCCAGCACGTGCACCCCGCCGGGCGAGCCCGCAGCGACGGCACCGGCGACGGCCAGCAGGTCGGCCGCGAACGCGACCATGCTCCAGCCCTCCGGGGGCGGGCCGGGGGTCAGCGCTGCCGTCCCGTGCTGCCCGCGCTGGTCGTACGCGACGACCGGGAAGCCGGCTGCGCCGATCGGCGCCAGCACGGCGATGAAGTCCTCTTTGCTGCCGGTGAACCCGGGCACCAGCAGTACCGGGCGTCGCCCACCGCCGCCGCCTGGGCCCGCCCGCAGCGCGGCGAACGTCCCGCGCGCCGTGCCGACCGGTTCGTCGCGGACGCCGGGCGGAAGCTCGAGGAACGGCGGGGTGCTCACCCGGGGCACAATAGGCGGGGTCCGGGCCCACCTTGATGAAGGGACCGCCGTGACGATCACGCTCGCCGTCGCCAACCAGAAGGGCGGCGTGGCCAAGACCACCACGGTGGCATCCCTCGGTGCTGCCCTGGTCGAGCTCGGCCAGAAGGTCCTCCTGGTCGACCTGGACCCGCAGGCCTGCCTCACCTTCTCCCTCGGCCTGGACCCGGACGCCCTCGAGCTCTCGGTCCACGACGTGCTGCTCGGACGGGTGCCGGCCGCGATGGCGCTGCAGGAGACCGAGGACGGCGTGATGCTGCTGCCGGCCGCCATCGACCTGACCGGGTCCGAAGCGAGGCTGGTGACACGGGCCGGGCGCGAGTTCGTCCTCCGCGAGGCGCTGGCCGAGGTGTCCGCAGGGTTCGACTGGGTCGTGCTCGACTGCTCGCCGTCGCTGGGCATCCTCACGCTGAACGCGCTGACAGCCGCCGACGCCGTCCTGGTTCCGCTGCAGTGCGAGACGCTGTCGCACCGCGGGGTCGGCCAGCTCCTGGAGACGATCGACGAGGTACGCAAGCGCACCAACCCCGAGCTCGACGTGCTGGGCATCCTGCCGACGCTGTTCGACGGCCGGACCACGCACGCGCGGGCGGTGCTCACCGACGTCGCGATCCGCTACTCCGTGCCCGTGCTGGAGCCGCCGGTGCCCAAGTCGGTGCGCTTCGCGGAGGCGCCGGCTGCCGGACGCTCGGTGCTGCTGACCGCGTCCGGGTCGAAAGGCGCCGAGGCGTACCGCGAGCACGCCCGCCGGCTGCTCGTCACCGCCGGCCGGCCCGGGTTGCAGCCTTGACGGCGCGCCGGACCCCGGGGTTCGACCGGCTGCCACGCCGCGAGTCCCCGGCCGACGCCAACGGCCGGGCCGCCGGGGCCGGCTCGACCGCCGTCTCCTCGTCCGGACCGCCGGACGCCGACGGTCGCCGCGCCCTGTTCAGCACGGCGGAACAGCCCGCCACGATCGGCACGGTCACCATCGCGTGCTCGTCCTGCGAGGAGCGGACCGTGGTGTCGCTGCTGCGGGCCGCGCGACTGTCGGTGCCCTCGCTACACCTGCCCGGACTGCGGCCGGCGCCCTGGTCGCTGATGCGCTGCCCCGCCTGCCACCACCTGACCTGGGTCAGCCTGTCGGTCCGGCTCTGACGGCGTCCCCGACACGCCGCAGTCCCGGCGGTCCTTGAGCGGTGCCGGTACGACGGCGACCCTTGCGGGACCAGCGCGCCTCCGGCTCCGGCCGGACTTCCCCAGGAGCGTCTCGTGACCGACGTCCCGTCCCCGGGACCCGCCGGCCGGTTGCCCCGGCACGTGTGGGTCCTGCTCGCGCTGTTCGTCCTCGTCCTCGGGTTCGCGCTGGGTGGCTCGCTGCGCGCGGCCTTCGCCGCCCCGGCCGGCGCCCCCGCCGTTGCTCCGGAGGGGTCGGTGGGCGAGGCGCAGGCGCGCACCCCCGTGGCCCAGATCGAGCGGCTCCGGGCGGCGGTCCACCGCATCGGGGCGCCGGGGGCCCGCGCCGGAACAGCCGCGCACGGCAGCACTCCCGCGCGCCTGCCCGTCGGGTCACCGAGCCACCGCGGCAAGGCGCTGCCCGAGCACTCCGGCTCCGGGCGTCGCATCGTCTACCAGGAGTCGACGATGCACCTGTGGGTCGTCGATGCGGACGGCAGCGTCATCCGCGACTACCCGGTCACCGGTCGTCCCGGGTGGCCGCGCCCCGATACGTACCACGTGTTCTCCAAGACGCGGGCGGCCGCATCGCCGAAGTACGGCGTGACTTTCGACTGGATGGTCCGCTTCGCCCACGGGAACCAGCTGAACATCGGGTTCCACGACATCCCGCGCATCACCGGGACAGGGATCCGGATCCAGGCCGAGTCCGCGCTCGGCGCACCCATCGGGCACGGCGGCTGCGTGCGCCAGCGCACCGTCGACGCGAAGTGGCTCTACGGCTGGGCCACGGTCGGCACGCCCGTCGTCGTGCTGCGGTAGCCGGCGCTCAGGTACCGGTCTGCTCGACCTGCGCGTCCGAGGCGCTCGGGCCCGGCCCGGACCCGCCGGTGCGCCGGCGCCGCCGCCGGCGTGCGCCCGAGCTCGTGGACGACGTGCCCTCGGCCCGCTCGGGCCGGTCGGAGTGCTCGGGCCGCTCGGTCGGGCCGGACGCGGCTTCGAGCGACTCGCCGGAACGGGTGCGGCGGCGGTTGCGCGGGGCTCCCGACGTCTTGGCGGTACCCGAACGGGCCGGCCGTGCGGCCGGCCGGGCGCCCTGCCGGTCCGCGCTGCCCGGGCCACCGCGGCGGGCCTTGCCGGTCTCGCCGAGGTCCTCGAGCTCCTCGGCCTGCAGACCGGCCCTGGTCCGTGCCGACCGCGGCAGGACCCCCTTGGCGTCCTTGGGGATGCTCAACGCGGTGTACAGCCACTCCGAGGTCGAGTACGTCTCGGGCGGGTCGGCGAACGGCAGGCCGAGGGCCTTGTTGATCAGCGACCAGCGGGGCAGGTCGGCCCAGTCGACGAAGGTGACCGAGACGCCGTCGGCACCCGCCCTGGCCGTGCGCCCGACGCGGTGCAGGTACATCTTCTCGTCCTCGGGGCACGTGTAGTTGATGACGTGCGTGACCCCTTCGATGTCGATCCCGCGCGCGGCCACGTCGGTGGCGACGAGCACGTCGACCTTGCCGGAGCGAAACGCCCGCAGGGCCTGCTCGCGCGCGCCCTGGCCGAGGTCGCCGTGCACCGCCGCCGCCGCGAAACCGCGGTCGCTGAGGTCGCCGGCGATGCGGTCGGCGGCTCGCTTGGTCCGCGTGAAGATGATCGTCAGGCCGCGGCCCTCGGCCTGCAAGATGCGGGCCAGCACCTCGGGCTTGTCCATCTCGTGCGCGCGGTACACGTGCTGCTCGACGGTGTCGACCATCGCCGACTCGTCGTCGGGGTTCGTCGCGCGCACGTGGGTCGGGGTGCGCATGTACCGCCGGGCGAGGTTCACGATGACGCCGGGCATCGTCGCCGAGAACAGCATCGTCTGCCGGTTCTCCGGGGTCATCGTGACGATCCGCTCGACGTCGGGCAGGAAGCCCAGGTCGAGCATCTCGTCCGCCTCGTCCAGGACGAGGATCTTCACGTGCGACAGGTCCAGGTGGCGCTGCTGGGCCAGGTCGATCAGCCGGCCGGGTGTGCCGACGACGACGTCGATCCCGGTGCGCAGCGCCTCCACCTGCGGCTCGTACGCCCGGCCGCCGTAGATCTCCAGCACCCGCACACCCCGCCGGGCACCCGCCTGGCGCAGGTCCTTGGCGACCTGGATGCACAGCTCGCGGGTCGGCACCACGACGAGCCCCTGGGGCTTCCCGGGCGCGGCCAGGAACTCGGCGTCGTTGTCGTCGGGGCCGATGATGCGCTGCAGCAGCGGGATCCCGAAGCCGAGCGTCTTGCCGGTGCCGGTCTTGGCCTGGCCGATGACGTCGTTGCCGGACAGAGCCAGCGGGAGGGTCATCTCCTGGATCGCGAAGGCGTCGGTGATGCCGACGGCCTCCAGGGCCTCGCAGGTCTCGGGAAGAACCCCGAGCTCTCGGAACGTGGTCAGGACTTTCGCCTCTTCCTCGGTGGCGCGACGCTCTGGGCGGCGCCAGCTTTACCAGCGCCAGCGGCGCGGTGCAGCTTCGAGTGTAGCCGTTACGCTGCGCCGCATGAGCGACGCTGAGCCCGCGCCGGGACCGGACCTGGACGACCCGGCGTACCGCGCGGCGGTCGTCGACCTGCTCGGAGTGCTGGCGTACGGCGAGCTGTCGGCCTTCGTCCGGCTGGCGGCCGACGCCGCGCTCGCCCCGCGCATCGGCGACGAGGCCCGGCTCGCCGGCATGGCCGTGGCCGAGTTCCGGCACTTCGTGCAGCTGCAGGACCGGCTCGCCGAGCTCGGGGTCGACCCGGAGGAGGCGATGGGCCCGTTCGTCGCGCCGATCGACGGTTTCCACGAGTCGACGGCGCCCGCGGACTGGCTCGAGGGCCTGATGAAGGCGTACGTAGGTGACGGTGTCAGCGCGGACTTCTACCGCGAGGTGGCGCGGTTCCTGGACGCGCAGACCCGCACGCTGGTGCTGGACGTGCTCGCCGACACCGGGCACTCGGCCTTCGTGGTCGCGACGATCCGGGAGGCGATCTCCGTCGACCCGCGGGTGGCCGGCCGGCTGGCGCTGTGGGGCCGGCGGCTGATGGGGGAGATGCTGTCCCAGGCGCAGCGCACCGCGGCCGAGCGGGACGCGCTGTCGAACCTGCTCGTCGGCGGGATCACCGGGACGTCGTCCGGGCTGGCCGGGTTCGACCTGGCCGAGGTGGGCCGCATGTTCGCCCGGCTCACCGAGGAGCACACGCGCCGGATGAAGGCGCTGGGCCTGTCCGCGTAGGCGAGGAGTCGATCGGTCAGATCGCGCCGAAGCCGACCCGCCGCTCGACCTGCTCGCCGATCTCGACGTACGCCAGCTTGTCGACCGGGACCAGCACCTGCCGGCCCTTCTCGTCGACCAGCACGAGCATCCCGCCGTCCTCCGCGAGGGCTGCCTTGACCGTTGCGGCGATCTCGTCCGAGCTCTGCGCGCTCTCCAGCGACAGCTCGCGCGCGGCGCCCTTGACGCCGATCTTGACCTCCACCAACGACCTCCGCGTCCGGTGCGGAGGCGTTGCGCTCCGCGGTTCCTCGCCGACGGGTCGAGCGTAGACCAGCGGGTACGCGCCTCAGCCCGTCGCGGGCCCGGGTTCTCGCCGGGCGTAACCGGCCCGCCGGCCGCACCGCTAGCCGGAGGTGCGTGGGAAGCGCGAGATGCCGCGCCACGACAGCGTGGACACCAGACGTACGGCCTCGTCACGCGGGATGACCTCGCCCGTCGTGATCCAGTACCGCGCGGACACCTGCGCCGTGCCGATGAGGCCGACCGCGAGCAGGTGCGACTCCGCCTCGGACAGGCCCGCGTCCTCGGCGATCACCGCGCTGACGAGCTCGGCGCAGCCCTGCAGCACCTCGTCCACGCGCGCGCGCACCGACGGCTCGGAGGTGAGGTCGGACTCGAAGACCAGCCGGAACGCCCCGCCCGGGTCGGCCACGAAGTCGAAGTACGCCTGCATGGTGGCGGTGACCCGCAGCTTGTTGTCGGTGGTGCTCTCCAGCGCCGAGCGCACCGCGGCGACCAGGCCGTCGGTGCTCTGGTCGAGGAGCGCGAGGTACAGCTCGAGCTTGCCGGGGAAGTGCTGGTAGAGCACGGGTTTGGACACCCCGGCGGCGTCGGCGATCTCGTCCATGGCGGCCGCGTGGTACCCCTGCGCCACGAAGACGTCGCGGGCCGCGCCGAGCAGCTGGGCCCGGCGGGCCGACCGCGGGAGCCGGGTGCCGCGCACCGGCCGGGCGCGGCCGTCGGCGCCCACGTCGGCGTCCGCGTCGGCAAGCGTCACGGCGGGAATCCTACCCAGCGGTAACGCCCCCGGCCGGGAGTCGGCCGCGCCCGCTCGCGGGGCCGTCGCGTTTCTCGTTCAGCGGCGCGAGCAGGTCGCCCCGCTCCGCGACGCGGTCCAGCACCTGCGGGGCGGTGAACCTGAGGTCCTCGGGAGCCGAGCACGCCTCGACCTCGGCCCACGTCACCGGTGCGGACACGGTCGGCAGCGGCCGGGCCCGCAGCGAGTACGGCGCGACCGTGGTCTTTGCCCCGTTGTTCTGCGACCAGTCGACCAGGACCTTGCCAGGGCGCAGGTTCTTGGCCATGCGGCTGACCACCAGATCTTGGTGCGCCCGTTCCAGCTCCTCGGCGAGCCCGCGGGCGTACCCGCTCGTGCGCTCCGACCCGCTCGGCACCAGCGGAACGTACAGCTGCAGGCCCTTCGAGCCGCTCGTCTTCGGGTAGGAGTCGAGCCCGTCGGCGGCCAGCCGCTCGCGCAGCAGCAGCGCCACCCGGCAGCACTCGACGACCGTGGCCGGTGGCCCGGGGTCCAGGTCCAGCACGAGCAGGTCCGCGTCGACCGGCGTCCCGGCGGCGTCGACCCGCCACTGCGGCACGTGCAGCTCCAGCGCCGCCAGGTTCGCCGCCCAGACCAGGGTGGGCAGGTCGTCCACGACGACGTAGTCGATGGTGTCCCGCCTCATCCCCGACCCGGGTGAGGGGAGCCGGACCCGGCGCACCCAGTCCGGGGTGTGCGCGGGGGCGTTCTTCTCGAAGAACATCTTCCCCGCCACGCCGTCCGGCCAGCGGGTGAACGTCGCCGGCCGGCCGGCCAGGTGCGGCAGCAGGACGGGCGCGACCCGGGTGTAGTAGTCGACCACCTCGGCCTTGGTGAAACCGGCCGAGCCCTCGGCCGGCGGGTACAGCACCTTCGACAGGTTGGACAGCGTGAGCCGGCGCCCGCCGACCTCGACCGTGACCCGTTCCTCCGCCATGAGCGTGAACGTACCCATCCATGGTGCGATCCTGGTTCCCCACGGGGCGGACGAGGCGGCTGGAGGCGGGATGCGCTCGATCTGGAAGGGCACGGTGTCCTTCGGGCTGGTCACGATCCCGGTGCGGCTGTACTCCGCCACCGAGGAGCGCGACGTCGCGTTCCACCAGGTGCGCCGCAGCGACGGGAGCCGGATCAAGTACAAGCGGGTCGCCGCCGCCGACGGCGAGGAGGTGCCGTACGCCGAGATCGCCAAGGGCTTCGAGCTGCCCACCGGCGAGACGGTCGTCCTCACCGACGAGGATTTCGCCGACCTGCCGCTGTCCACGCAGAAGACGGTGGAGGTGCTGCAGTTCGTCCCGCTGTCCGAGGTGGACCCGATCTACTTCAACCGCTCGTACTTCCTCGAGCCGGACAAGACCGGCGTGAAGCCGTACGTCCTGCTGCGCCAGGCCCTGCTCGAGTCCGACCGGGTGGCGATCGTGAAGGTCGCGCTCCGCTCCCGCGAGGCGCTCGCCTGCCTGCGCGTCCGCGACGACGTGCTGGTGCTCGAGACGATGCTGTGGCCGGACGAGATCCGCTCACCGGAGTTCTCCGTGCTCGACTCCGACGTGGACGTCAAGCCTGCGGAGGTGAAGATGGCGCAGAGCCTGATCGAGGCGCTCTCCGGCGACTTCGACCCGACGCAGTACACCGACGAGTACCGGGCGGCGCTGGAGTCCCTTATCGCCGCCAAGGCGGAGGGGCACGCCGTCGTCGCGCCGGCGGCCGCCGAGGCCGAGACCGGCACGGTGGTCGACCTCATGACCGCGCTGCGAGCCAGCGTCGAGGCCGCGAAGCAGGCCAGAGCCGATGCGGCGACCGGGTGAGCAGACGATGACGCCGGTGCCGGTCCGGAGCCGCAGCGTGACGACGCGCCCGCCACGGCTAGGCCGGACGGGCGAATGCCCGTGTGCGGTTCGTCGACCACCCCCGGCGTTTGGGACACTTCCGCCATGACCCTGGGGGGGCAGGGCGGCGACCGCGCCGCCGTCGTCACTGCGCTGCGCGCCGTGTCGGGGGTCGCCGACGCCGAGATCCTGCCCGACCCCGAGGGCGGTCCCGGGACGCTGCGCCTGCAGCTGCTGCCCGGCGCCGACGAGGTCATCGTCGCGAAGACCGTGAACCGGCTGCTCGGCGAGCAGTTCGGGCTGGGTGTCGACTCCGGCAAGGTGCAGGTGGTCGAGGAGGTCCGGCGCCGGGCACCGGCCGCCGCATCCGGCCCCGCCGCAGCCGCAGCCGCCGCCGCGGCGCTGAGCACCCCGCCCGTGACCGCGCCGCCGCCGGCGCCCAAGCCCGCCCCGGCCCCCGCCGTGGTCAGGCCGGCCGAGACCCCGCACGTGCTCCGTCCCGTGCCGCCGCTGGCCCCGCCGTCGAGCGCGCCCGCCGAGCCGCCCGCGACCGCCGAGACCGAAGAGCCTGTCGAGCCGTCCGCCAGCACCGCGACCACCTCCGGCCCGGCCGCGCCGGTCACCGGCGCCGTCGGGTCGGCGCGCGGCCTGGGCACCGTGGCCGACCTGGACCCGGTCCAGCGCACCGGGCCGGCCCGCGGCACCCGCCTGCTCATCCACCGCATGCAGCTGGTGTCGGCCAGCAAGGGCGTCAC
Organism: uncultured Actinomycetota bacterium; assembly: GCA_963849365.1. Classification (GTDB taxonomy): domain Bacteria; phylum Actinomycetota; class Actinomycetes; order Prado026; family Prado026; genus CAVQCJ01. The sequence goes on along the minus strand of CAWKHA010000001.1, from coordinate 1,108,043 downwards.
CAGCGAGGTGACGTTGGAGCTGTCCGGTCACGAGCACACCGGCTCGGCCGGCGCGGCCAGCACGCCGTCCAGCGTGCACCGCTCGGTCGCCCAGGCCACGCTCCGGGCCGTCGAGGAGGCCCTGGACGGCCAGGTCAGGTTCGAGCTCGAGCACCTCGAGACGACCACGCTCGGCACCGACCGGGCGGTCGTGGTCGAGGTCGCGATGATCACCCGGCACGGCAGCGAGCGGCTCACCGGGGTCAGCGCGGTGCGCGAGGACGCCAGGCAGGCTGTCATCCGGGCGACCCTGGATGCCGTGAACCGGCGCATCGAGACGTACCTTGTCTCGGCGTGAGCACCGAGCGACCGACACTCCCCGCTGATCCCTGGCCCGCCGAGACCGTCCGGGTCGACGTCACCGGCCGGCCGCCGCTGGAGCTGTCCGTCCGCTCCACCCCGCCCCGCGCAGGCAACCAACCGGCTCAGATGGTGCACGGGCTCGGCGGTTCAGCGCTGAACTGGACCGACCTGATGGCCTTGCTCGCCGACCGGCTCGACAGCCGTGCCGTCGACCTTCCCGGCTTCGGCGTCTCCGCGCCGCCGCCCGACGGCGACTACTCCCTGGGCGCGCACGCCCGCGCGGTCGCCCGCCTGATCGAGGTCGACGGCCGCGGTCCGGTGCATCTGTTCGGGAACTCCCTGGGCGGGGCGGTCGCCACCTGCATCGCTGCGTACCGCCCGGAGCTGGTGCGAACGCTCACCCTCATCTCGCCCGCACTGCCGGACCTGCGCCCGGGCCGGTACCGGACCGAGGTCGCGCTGCTCGCGGCGCCCGGCGTCGGGCCGAGGCTGTCGCGCCGGCTGGCCGCGCTGACGCCGGAGCAGCGCGTCGAAGGACTGCTGCAGCTGCTGTACGCCGACCCGTCCGTGGTCACCCCCGAGCAGCGCGCGCTCGCCGTGGCCGAGGTGACCCGCCGATCCGAGCTGCCGCACGCCACCGTGGCCCTGGCCTCCTCGGCCCGCGGGCTGCTGCAGGAGTTCCTGCGCACCGGCGGCAGCAGTCTGTGGCGGCTGGCCGCCAGGGTCACCGCACCCACGCTGGTGATGTACGGGCGCAAGGACCGGCTGGTCGCGTACCAGGTGGCACCCAAGGCCAAGGCGGCGTTCCCCAACGCCACCGTCGTCGTGCTGCCGCAGACCGGGCACGTCGCCCAGCTCGAGCACCCGGAACTCGTCGAGCGGTTCGTGCGGCGCCACCTCGGCCCCTAGGCTCCGCCCCATGGTCAGCGGACCGGGCCCCGACGTCGTGGCTCCCGACGTCCAGGCCCTGCTGGACCGGCTGCGCTGCCTGGCCGGCCGCGCGTACACCGTCAGCGAGCTGGGCGGCGGTCTGACGAACCGCAACTTCCGCGTGACCCTCACCGACGGCGGCCGCCCCGGCGACTTCGTCGTGCGGGTCTCCGCGAACGAGTCCGGGCTGCTGGCCATCGACCGCGTCAACGAGCGGCTCAACACCTGGCACGCGTCCGAGGCCGGCGTGGGCGCGCCCGTCGTCGAGGCGTTGCCCGAGGAGAACGTCCTCGTCGTCGGCTTCATCGCGGGGCGGACGCTCACGTCGGCCGACCTGCGCGACCCGGCGACCGTCGTGCGGGTGGCGCAGGCGGTGCGCATGTTGCACGCCGGGCCCGAGTTCACCGGCTCGTTCGACATGCGGTCGATCCGCCGGCGCTACCTCGACATCGTGACCGAGCACGGTTTCCGGCTGCCGGCGGACTACCACCACCTGGCCTCGCGCGTGGAGGCGCTGGAGGACGCGATGCGTCCCGGCGACGAAGCGCTGGTGCCGTGCAACAACGACCTGCTCGCCGCCAACTTCATCGACGACGGCGACAAGATCTGGCTCATCGACTACGAGTACTCGGGCATGAACGAGCCGAGCTTCGAGCTGGGCAACATCGCCAGCGAGTCCGGTCTGGACGTGCCGACCACCGCCGTGCTCGTGGCTGCGTACTGGGGGTACGCCGACCCCGGCAAGCTCGCCCGCGCGCGGGCCTGGTCGCTGCTGGCGCGCTACGGCTGGACGCTTTGGGCCTCGATCCAGGACGGCGTCTCGCCGATCGACTTCGACTTCTGGTCGTGGGGGATGGAGAAGTACGACTCCGCGCGCGCCGAGCTGCTCGGTCCGCAGTACGACGAGATCAGGGACGGGCTGGCATGACCGAGGCGGGCGCAGCGGCGCCGGCGGCGACCACCGCCGCCGACACGACGGGGCTGCCGTCCCGGGCCCGGGTCGTGGTCATCGGCGGCGGCGTGGGCGGGTCGAGCATCGTGCACCACCTGGCCAGGCGCGGGGAGACCGACGTCGTGCTGGTAGAGCGGTCCGAGCTGACCAGTGGCTCGACGTTCCACTCAGCCGGTCTGGTCGGGCAGCTGCGCGGGTCGGTCACCCTGACCCGGATGATGATGTACAGCGCCCAGCTGTACCGCGAGCTCGCAGCGACGCCGGAGAGCGACCCGGGCTGGGTCGAGTGCGGGGGTCTGCGGCTGGCCTCGACGCCTCAGCGCATGGAGGAGCTCGAGCGCCAGGTCGGCTGGGCCGAGACCTTCGGCCTGGAGCTGCACCGGCTGTCGGCGGACGAGGCCCGCGAGCTGTTCCCGCTGATGTCGACCGAGCGGGTCCTCGGCGCGACATTCCTGCCGAGCGACGGCTACCTGGACCCGTCCCAGCTCACGTACGCGCTGGCCCGTGGAGCCCGTGCCGCCGGTGTGCGGATCTGCGAGCGCACCCGGGTGCTGGAGGTGCTGACTCGCGACGGCGCGGTGACCGGCGTGCGCACCGACCGCGGCGACATCGAGTGCCAGCTCGTCGTCGACGCCGCGGGCATGTACGCCGCGCAGGTCGCCCGGACGGTCGGCGTGCGCGTGCCGATCATCCCGATGAGCCACCAGTACGTCGTGACCAAGCCGTTCCGGTCGGTCGGGCCCGGCGACCGGCGGCTGCCGACGCTGCGCGACCCGGATCTGCTCGTGTACTACCGCGAGGACGGAGCCGGGCTGGTGATGGGCGGCTACGAGCGGCAGTCGCGGCCCTTCTCGCTGGGGCCGGACGGGCTGGACGCCGTGCCCGCGGACTTCAACGGGCGGTTGCTGCCCGAGGAGTGGGGGCGGCTGGAGGAGATCTACGCCAACTCCGTGCTGCGCGTGCCCGCCATGGCCGACGTCGAGATCCGCAAGGTCATCAACGGGCCGGAGGGGTTCACGCCGGACAACGAGTTCTGCCTCGGGCCCACCGACGTCGAGGGGTTCTGGGTGGCAGCCGGGTTCTGCGCGCACGGCATCGCCGGCGCCGGCGCCGTCGGCCGGGTGATGGCCGACTGGCTGCTGGACGGCGATCCCGGGATGGACCTGTGGGAGATGGACGTGCGCCGGTTCGGGCGGCAGTACCGCTCGCCCGCGTACACGCTGGCGCGGGTCACCGAGAACTACGAGACGTACTACGACATCAAGTACCCCGGGCACGAGCGGATGTCCGGCCGCCCGCTGCGGATGTCGCCGGCCTACCCGGCGCACCGCGACGCCGAGGCCGAGTTCGGCGAGAAGAGCGGCTGGGAGCGGGTCAGCTACTACTGGTCGAACGCCGAGGCCGGGGACGACGCGATGCGGCCGCTGGGCTGGGCGGGCAAGCTGTGGTCGCCCGCGATCGAGGCCGAGCACCGCGCCACCCGCGAGCGCGCGGGCCTGTTCGACGAGACGTCGTTCGGCAAGCTCGAAGTGTCCGGACCGGGGGCGGCGGCGCTGCTGGAGCGGCTGTGCGACAACGTGGTCGCACGCGGCGTGGGCCGGGTCGTGTACACCCAGATGCTCAACGCCCGCGGTGGCATCGAGTGCGACGTCACCGTCACGCAGGTCGACGGGCAGACGTTCCAGATCGTCACCGGCACGGCGTTCGCCGGGCACGACCTGGCCTGGCTGCGGCGGCACGCACCGCGCGACGGCTCGGTGCAGCTGCGTGACGTCACTAGCGCCTGGACCTGCTTCGGCCTGTGGGGCCCGGCGGCGCGCGACATCCTGCGGCCGCTCACGCCACAGCCGCTGGAGTCGTCGTCGTTCCCGTACCTGACGATGCGCGAGACGACGGTGGGTTCCGCGCCGGTCCGGATGTCCCGGGTCACGTTCGTCGGCGAGCTGGGCTGGGAGCTGTACGCACCCACGGAGTACGGCGCGCGGCTGTGGAGCGAGCTGGTCGAGGCGGGAGCCCCGCACGGCATGCTGCGCTGCGGGTACAAGGCGATCGACTCGCTGCGTGCGGAGAAGGGCTACCGCTACTGGGGCTCGGACGTCACCCCCGACGAGACGCCGTACGAGGGCGGGCTGGGCTTCTGCGTGCGGCTGGACAAGGCGGACTTCGTCGGGCGCGCGGCGCTCGAGGCGGCGGGCCCGTCACCGGCTCGGCGGCTGGCCTGCCTGACCCTGGAGGACCCGCGCCGCCAGGTGCTCGGCAACGAGCCGGTCCGGGTCGGCGGCCGGACGGTCGGGCGGGTCACCAGCGGTGCGGTGGGCTACTGGGTCGGGCGGTCGATCGCCTTCGCTTACCTCCCGGCGTCGGCCGCGGAGCCCGGCACGCCCGCGCAGGTGCTGGTCTTCGGCGACTGGGTGCCCGCGACGGTCGAGGCGGAGCCGTTGTTCGACCCCAAGGGCGAGCGGATCCGGGCCTGACGCACAGTCGAGCGGTCGTCCGCGTTGAGCCACCCGGGGCGGACTTGCCGGGTCCGCGAGCGGGTGGCGGGGGTACGGGGGATCATGGGCCCGTGGTGAGCGTGGGCGTCCCGTCGTCGTTGCTGCGCCCGGTCCGGGACGGCAACGCGTTCGAGACTGCCGTCGAGCGGCTCGTGCGGACGATCAAGCTGGGCGTCATCGGCCACGGCGAGCGCCTGCCACCCGAGCGCGACCTGGCCCAGGCGCTGCAGGTCGGCCGAACCACCCTGCGCGAGGCGCTGGAGGCCCTGCGCCAGGCCGGCTACGTCGAGACCAGGCGCGGGCGCGGCGGGGGCACGTTCGTCACGTACACCGGCTCGGCCGGGCAGCGCGACGCAGCCGAGATCGCGCGCTCGATGGGGGCCCGGCTGCACGACGCGCTGGACTTCCGTCGGGTGGTGGAGCCCGGCGCCGCGGCGCTGGCGGCGTCCCGAATGCTGTCGGCGGCGGACCGCACCGCGCTGCAGGCCGCGCTGGAGGCGTGCTCCACGGCGCCGGACGACCGGGCCCGTCGTGGGGCCGACTCCCGCCTGCACCTGATGATCGCCGGGCTGGCCGGGTCCGACCTGCTGCTGGCCGCGGTCGTGGAGGTCCAGCTGCGGGTGGGCGAGCTGCTGGCCGCGATCCCGGTGCTGCGGCGCAACATCGCCCACTCTGACGCGCAGCACGCGGAGGTGGTGGAGGCGATCCTGGCCGGTGACGCGATGCACGCGCGCAAGGCGATGGAGGCGCACTGCGACGGCACCTCGGCGCTGTTGCGCGGCTTCCTCACCTGACGGCTGCCGGCTTGCGAACTCGCGTAGTGTCCCGCCGAAGATGGTGTGCAGAACTGGTGTGTGACAAGGGTTTTCGGCCGGTTTCTGTCGGAGGCGGCTCGTAGATTCCATGTCATGTCCAGCACCGCTCCCGTCGTCGAGGCGCTCACCGGTCAGGTGGGCGCCTCCGGCTTGCTGGCCGATCTCGATGCGATGGAGTCGCTGGTCTCGAGAGCCGCTCTGATGCGTCTGGGGGAGCTGGGCGGTCGCGACGCGTTGACGGTCGCGTCGCGGCTGGGTGTGCTGGCGCGACGCGTCGATGCGTTGCGGCTTCGGGCCCTGGCCCGGGTCGACCAGGTCGAGGCCGCGCGCTCGACCGGAGCACTCACGACGGCGGCGTGGCTGAAGAGGCAGGGCCAGCGTCCGGGTGCGGCCCAGCGCGACGTCGCTCTGGCGCGCAGGCTCGAAACGCACAGTGCGACGGCCGGTGCCCTGGCCGACGGATCGATCAGCGCCGACCACGCCACCGTGATCACCAAGGCGACGGCCGAGCTCCCAGCGTCCGTCCGCCCGGCCGGTGAGGCGGCGCTCCTCGACGCCCCGACCGGCATGGATCCGGGCGAGCTGGCCAGGGAGGCGGTCCGGGTGGTCACCCGGCTGCACCCCGACGGATCGAACCGGCTTTCGCGGCAGGAGCGGGCCGCGCGGGAGCGGCGCGAGCTCACCCTCGTCGACGCCGGCGACGGCACGGTCGCGCTGCTCGGCACGCTGGACCGGGAGGGGCGCGGCGATCGTCGACGCGGCGCTCGACCCGCTGGCCGCGCCGGCGCCGAGCGGCACGGACGGGCAGGACCAGCGTTGGGCGGCGCGGCGGCGCGGCGATGCCCTGGTCGAGCTGGCCCGGCGGGCACTGGCGGGTGGCCGGCTGCCGGTCACCGGCGGGCACCGCCCGCAGGTGGTGGTCACGATGACGCTCGAGCAGCTGCGTGCCCAGCTCGACGGCTGTGCGCAGATCGCCGGCGCCGCAGTCCGCGAGCCGCTCTCGGCGGGCGCGGCGCGGCGGATCGCCTGCGACGCCGGGATCATCCCCGCGGTGCTGGGCGGTTCGAGCGAGGTGCTCGACCTGGGCCGGGCGGCGCGCACGGCGAGCCCCGCACAGCGGCGGGCCCTCGCCCTGCGCGACGGCGGCTGCACCGCGCCGGGGTGCGACCGGCCGCCGGAATGGTGCGAGGCCCACCATCTGGTGCCGTGGGCGCTGGGCGGCGCAACCGATGTCAAGGACATGGCCCTGGTCTGCGACGCGCACCACGACGTGGCGCACGAAGACGGCTGGACGATCCGCCTGGGACCGGACGGGAAGGTGGTCTGGGAGCGCCGGCCCGGCTCGCCGACGACTTCCGGAGTCCCACCAGACGGCCGACACTGGCCGTGGTAAACATGCGCTTTCGAACCATTCGCTGAACGGGACAGCCGGATCCAGCAGCTCCGCCGGACGAGAGGGCCCCGCCATGAGCCGTACGCCTGCGCTCACTGTCGAGCAGCTGGCCGCAGACGTCGCCGCCGGGACGGTGGACACCGTCCTGGTGATGATCACCGACATGCAGGGTCGCCTGCAGGGCAAGCGCCTGCACGCGGACTACTTCATGGACACGGTGCTGGCCCACGGGACGGAGGGCTGCAACTACCTCCTCGCGGTCGACGTGGACATGAACACCGTCGGCGGCTACGCGATGAGCTCGTGGGAGCGGGGGTACGGCGACTTCGTGATGATCCCCGACATGAGCACCCTGCGCCGGGTGCCGTGGCAGGCGGGGACGGTCGCGCTCATCGCGGACCTGCAGTGGGAGGACGGGAGCGACGTCGTGGCGTCGCCCCGCCAGATCCTGCGGCGGCAGCTCGCCCGCCTCGAGGAGGCCGGGATGCGGGCGTACGTCGGCACCGAGCTGGAGTTCATCGTCTTCCGTGACACCTACGAGCAGGCCTGGCAGTCCGGTTACCGGAACCTGACGCCGGCGAACCTGTACAACGTCGACTACTCGATGCTCGGCACCGCCCGGGTCGAGCCGCTGCTGCGCCGGATCCGCAATGAGATGACCGGCGCGGGGATGACCGTCGAGTCCGCCAAGGGCGAGTGCAACTTCGGGCAGCACGAGATCGCCTTCAAGTACACCGAGGCCCTCGGGACCTGCGACAACCACGTGATCTACAAGAACGGCGCCAAGGAGATCGCCGCGCAGGAGGGCATGTCGCTCACGTTCATGTCGAAGTACAACGAGCGCGAGGGGAACTCCTGCCACATCCACCTGTCGTTCCGCGGGACGGACGGCTCGCTGGTCCTGGCCGACGACGCGGACCACGAGTTCGGCCTGAGCGCGGTCGGGCGCTCGTTCATCGCCGGGCAGCTCGCCCACATGCGCGAGCTCACGCTGCTGTTCGCGCCGAACATCAACTCGTACAAGCGGTACGTCGAAGGGTCGTTCGCGCCGACGGCGATCAAGTGGGGCCGGGACAACCGCACCTGCTCGTTCCGCCTCGTCGGCCACGGCGCGGGCCTGCGGCTGGAGAACCGCGTCCCCGGCGGCGACGTCAACCCCTACCTCGCCGTGGCGGGCATGGTGGCGTCCGGGTTGGACGGGGTGCAGCGCGGGCTCGACCTCGAGCCCGCCTTCGCCGGCAACGCCTACGCGTCCGGCGCGGAGCACGTGCCGGACTCGCTGGGCAAGGCGGCCGCGCTGTGGGACTCGAGCGAGTGGGCGCGCAGCACGTTCGGCGACGACGTCGTCGACCACTACCTGAACATGGCTCGCGTCGAGCTGGACTCGTTCGGGCGTGCCATCACCGACTGGGAACGCGTCCGTGGCTTCGAGCGGCTCTGAGCGGAGGGACGTCCATGCATGAAGTCGTGAACCCCGCGACCGAGCAGGTCGTGGCGGCCGTCGAGCAGTTCGACGCCGCAGCCACCGATGCCGCGATCGAGCGCACCGCCAAGGCGCAGGAGTCCTGGCGCGAGCTGGCCCCCGCGGACCGAGGGCGGTTGCTGCGCCGCTTCGCGGAGCAGGTCGACCGGCACATCGAGGAGCTCGCGCAGCTCGAGGTGGCCAACTCCGGGCACACGGTCGGCAACGCGCGCTGGGAGGCGGGCAACGTCCGCGACGTGCTGACGTACTACAGCGCGGCGCCCGAACGGCTGTTCGGCCGGCAGATCCCGGTGGCCGGCGGTGTGGACATCACCTTCAAGGAGCCGCTGGGAGTCGTCGGCGTCATCGTCCCGTGGAACTTCCCGATGCCGATCGCCGGCTGGGGCTTCGCGCCCGCGCTGGCCGCCGGCAACACGGTGGTGCTCAAGCCGGCCGAGCTCACGCCGCTGACGGCGATCCGGCTGGGCGAGCTCGCGCTGGAGGCGGGGCTGGCGCAGGACGTCCTGACGATCCTGCCGGGCAAGGGATCGGTCGTCGGCGATCGGTTCGTGACGCACCCGCTGGTCCGCAAGGTGGTCTTCACCGGGTCGACGGCGGTCGGGCAGCACGTGATGCGCGGCTGCGCCGACCAGGTCAAGCGGGTCACGCTGGAGCTGGGCGGCAAGAGCGCCAACATCGTCTTCGCCGACGCCGACCTCGAACGGGCCGCGGCCACCGCGCCGTACGGCGTGTTCGACAACGCCGGCCAGGACTGCTGCGCGCGCTCGCGCATCCTCGTGCAGCGCTCGGTGTTCGACCGGTTCATGGAGCTGCTCGAGCCGGCGGTGCTGGGGGTCCGGGTGGAGGACCCCAGGCTGGACACGGCCGAGATGGGGCCGCTGATCTCGCGCGGCCAGTGGGACACGGTGGCGTCCTACGTCCCCGAGGGCAGTCCGGTCGCGATCCGCGGCACGGTGCCCGAGGGGCCCGGGTTCTGGTACCCGCCGACGGTGCTGGCGCCGGTGGCCGAGACGGACCGCTCGGTGCGCGAGGAGATCTTCGGACCGGTCGTGGTCGTCTTGCCGTTCGAGGACGAGGCGGACGCGATCCGGCTGGCGAACGACACGCCGTACGGGCTGTCGGGCTCGATCTGGACCGAGAGCCTCGGGCGCGGGCTGCGGGTCTCGCGCGCCGTCGAGACCGGGAACCTGTCGGTGAACAGCCACTCGTCGGTGCGCTACTCGACCCCGTTCGGGGGCTACAAGCAGTCCGGCCTGGGCCGCGAGCTCGGGCCCGACGCCGTCGACGCGTTCACCGAGACCAAGAACGTCTTCATAGCGACCTGAGGAGAGGCAGCCCCAATGAACCGTCTGGAAGGCCGGGTCGCCGTCATCACCGGTGCCGGCAGCGGCATCGGCCTGGCCACCGCGCGCCGGTTCGCGGCCGAGGGTGCGAGCGTCGTGTGCGCCGACATGGACCCGGTGTCGGGCGCCGCCGCCGCGCAGGAGGTGGGCGGCACGTTCGTCCAGGTCGACGTCACCGACGAGGCGCAGGTCGAGGCCATGTTCGCCCGGGCGGTTCAGGCGTACGGCGGGCTGGACATCGCGTTCAACAACGCGGGCATCTCGCCGCCCGACGACGACTCGATCCTCACCACCGGCATCGACGCGTGGCGCCGGGTGCAGGAGGTCAACCTGACGTCGGTGTACCTGTGCTGCAAGTACGCCATCCCGCACATGCAGGCGCGCGGCCGCGGCTCGATCATCAACACCGCGTCCTTCGTCGCGAAGATGGGTGCGGCCACGTCGCAGATCTCGTACACGGCGTCCAAGGGTGGCGTGCTCGCGATGTCGCGCGAGCTCGGCGTGCAGTTCGCCCGCGAGGGCATCCGGGTCAACGCGCTGTGCCCCGGCCCGGTCAACACCCCGCTGCTGCAGGAGCTGTTCGCGAAGGACCCGGAACGGGCGGCCCGCCGGCTCGTGCACATCCCGATGGGCCGGTTCGCGAACGCCGAGGAGATCGCGGCCGCGGTGGCGTTCCTGGCGAGCGACGACTCGTCGTTCATCACAGCGGCGGAGTTCCTGGTGGACGGCGGGATCAGCGGGGCGTACGTCACCCCGCTCTGAACGCCGCGATGACGCCGGCCATCGGCTCCAGGGCGGCTGGGTCGGTGAGCCGGACCATCACCTCGCCGACGCCGGCCTCGGCGAGCTCGCGGAAGCGGCCGACGTGGTCCGCGACCGTCCCCGCGTTCACGGACGCCGCATAGGTCGCGGCGGAACGCCCGCGGGGCCGGCCGGCGTCGACGAGTGCCGCGACGTGACGGTCGTCGGCGCCGACGAGCACGGTGGACAGGTGCGTGAGCTCGACCTGCCGGCCGGTGTCCGCGCAGTGCGCGCGCAGGACCGCGGCCTTGCGCTGCACGGTGGCCAGGTCGCCCATGACGTTGGCGGCGTCGGCGTACTGCGCGGCCAGCCGCAGGGTCCGGCGCTCGCCGCCCCCGCCGACGATCACCCGGATGTGCTGCTGCAGCGGCCGCGGGTAGCAGACGGCCTCCGGGACGGCGATCGCGCGGCCCTCGAACGCCGGGCTGCCCGGGCCCCACAGCAGCGGCAGCAGCTGCAGCGCGTCCTCGAGCAGGTCGTAGCGCTGCGCGGCGGGCGGGAAGTCCCAGCCGTACGCCGTGTGCTCGGCCGCGAACCACGCGAGGCCCAGACCGCACACCGCACGACCACCGCTGAGCACGTCCAGCGTCGCGACGATCTTCCCCAGGTGCGCGACGTTGCGGTACGTGACGCCGGTGACCAGCGCCCCCAGGCGCACCCGCTCGGTGCAGGCGGCGAGGTACGCCAGCGTCGTGTAGCTCTCGAGGAAGTCGTCCCACGCCCGGCCGACCTGCGGGATCTGCCGGAAGTGGTCCATCACGTAAAGCGCGTCGAACCCGGCCTCCTCCGCCCCGGCGGCCAGGGCGCGCAGGCCGGTGCGCAGCTGCGGAGCGCCGCCGGCGAACTCGCCGAGGTGCAGACCGAACCGCAGGCCGGCGGGCGACTCGCGCTGGCGCTGCGCGGCGGTGCGCGCAGCCGCGAACGTCGCGGGCACCACCCGGACCGGCTCCGCGGCGAGCACGCGGTCGAAACCCTCGTCGCGCAGGCCGTCACGGGTGCCGGCCCAGGCGCGCAACTGCGCCGCCAGCACGGCGGCGGGGATGGGGCGCGGGCGCGCGCGGTTGCGGTCGCGGCACACCTGGGCGGGGGTGTCGAAGGCGACCGCGACGCAGGGCATCCGGTGCTCGCGGGCGAGCGCGAGCCAATCGCCGCGCTCGCCACCGAGCGTGTCGACGACAGTGGTCAGGCGGCGGCCGGCGCGCAGCCGGACGATGTCGCGCAGCAGCCCGAACGCGTCGGCGCTGGCCGACAGGTCGTCCGCCGCGAACCCGACGAGCGCTCGCAGCGCGTCGCTGGAGACCACGCAGGACGGCGGGAAGTTCTGCGCGGCCCAGGTGCTCTTGCCCGACGCGCCAGGGCCGACGAGCACCACGAGGCTGGGGTCCGGCAGGTCCACCGTGCGCTCACTCGCGGGACAGGTCGAGGCCGGCGCGGTGCGCGATCGCTGCCGCCTCCAGCCGGCTGGAGACACCGAGCTTGGCGAGCAGGTTGGACACGTGCACGCCGGCGGTCTTCGTGCTGATGAACAGCCGCTCGCCGATGACGCGGTTGGACGCGCCGTCGGCCAGCAGCGCCAGCACCTCGCGCTCGCGCGGCGTCAGCACGTCGAGCGCGCTCGGCGCCCCGGTGGCGGCCTGCAGCCCGAACCTGGCCCGCCGCGCGAACGCCCCGACCTGCTCGGCCAGCAGGGCCGCGCCCATGTCGGTGGCCTCGGTCCAGGCGTGCACCGTCTCCGCACGGGCCGCGTCGCGGTCGCCGGTGGCGAGCAGGGCGTGCGCGAGCATCGCCCGTGCCTGGGTCGCCTGCGGCGGGAACGACGCCCAGGCCTGCACGGCCTCGCGCCACAGCCGCGGGTCCGGCGAGCCCGCCGCCGTCGTCGCCCAGGCGTCCGCCGACGCGAGGAAGCCTGCCGGGATCGTCCCGGGCGAGGGGACCGGCGCGGCCCGTGCGGCGACGAGGAGCTCGTGGGCGAGGGCGTGCACGTCCTGCCCGTCCTGGTCGTCCGGCCCGATCCCGAGCATGAACAGCGTGCCGAACAGGGTGCTGGCCGCGAACGAGATCGAGTAGGCACCCTGCCGGCCGGCGACCGCGTGCGCGACCGACACGGCCAGGTCGAGCGCCTCCGGCCGCCGCTGTCCGGCGTACGCCTGGGCCAGCCAGGCGCCGGCCTCCCAGCCCGCTGAGAAGTCGTCCAGCCGCACCTTGTGCGCCTTCACCGCGGCGAGCGACCCGATCGCGCCGTCGACGTCGCCGCGCCACAGCCGCAGCATCCCGTCGAAGAGTCGTGAGGTGCCGGGGATCGTGGACGCCGACAGGCCGCGCTCCAGCTCGACCATCTCGCGCAGCGCGATCTCGGCGGCCTCCCACTGCCCGGTCCACAACAACGACTCGACCCGCTGGTTGACGCAGAACGACGTCATCCACCGCATCCCCAGCCCGGCGGCCGTGCGGGCGGCGTCGGCCGAGACCTGCAGGGCCTCGCCCGGACGGCCGGCCGCTAACAGGTGGAAGGCGAGGGTCGCGGCGGCGTCGGCGATGTCGTAGTCCCGGCCGGTGGCCGTCGCCAGCTCCACCGCCCGCCGGGAATGGCCCAGCCCGACCTGCGCCGCTCCGGTGTGGATCAGCGCCCAGCCCAGCGCGAGCCTGGCCTTGCTCTCCTCGGTCAGCGAGCCGACCTGCTGCGCCATGGCCGTGGCGCGTTCGCCGACCTGCAGCGCCTCGGCCAGCCGGAAGTCGTAGCCCAGCCGGGTGGCCTTCACGGCCAGCGCGGCGGCCAGCTCCACCGTCGGCTCGCCTTCGGCGAGCTCGACCGCGCGGTCGACGGCGAGGTCCCGGCCGACCGAGTCGCCGATGCCGCCGCAGAAGCTGCCGCGCAGCCCGTAGACCCGGCTGGCCAGCAGCGGCTCGGCACCGTCACGGACCTCCTCGATCGCCCGGTCGACCAGCGCGAGCGCGCGCTCGAGGTGGCCGGACATCTCCGCCGAGCGAGCCGCCAGCAGCAGCACCTCGGCGTGCGGGACCCCGCTGAGCTCGTTGGCGTCGGGCACCTGCGGCCACAGCTCGAGCACGCGGTCGAGATAGGTGAAGGCCTCCGGCGCCGCCAGCCGGGAGGCCAGCTCGCCGGCGCGCATCGACCAGAGCAGGGCCTTGGGCAGCTGGTTCGCCGCGTCCCAGTGGTACGCCGTCTGCGCGGCGTCGTTCATCGTGGGGACCGTGCCGCTGTCGGCCAGGCGCGCCTCGAACGCCTCGGCGATGCGCCCGTGCAGGCGGGACCGCTCGCCGGGGAGCAGGTCGTCGTACGCGGCCTCGCGGAGCAGCTCGTGCCGGAACTCCAGGCAGCCCGAGCGGATCGACAGGACGTTGAAGTCCACCGCCTCGCGGGCCGCCGCCTCCACGTCCGCGGTGTCCAGGCCCATGACGCGGGCGACGAGCTGGGTGTCGACGCGTGACCCACCGGCCGACGCGGTCCGCAGCATGCGCGCGGTGGGCTCGGACAGCGCGTCGATCCGGGCCAGCAGCAGGTCGGCGAGACGCGGGGGGATCTGCCCGCCCCGCGTCCCGGCGGCGACGAGCTCCTCCGCGAACAGTGGGTTGCCGCCACTGCGCGCGAGCACGGCGCCGACGAACGCCGGGTCGGGGGGCGCACCGACGAGACACTCCACCAGGTCGGCCAGCCCGTCCCGGTCCAGCGGCCCCAGCTCGAGGCGCTCGGCCCTGGCGGCACGCGACAGCTCGGTGAGGCTCTGCCGCAGCGGGTGCCGGCGGTGCAGGTCGTCGGAGCGGTACGACAGCAGCAGGCACACCGGCCCGCGCAGGTTCCTGGCCAGGTGCACGGCCAGCTCGCGGGTCGACGCGTCGGCCCAGTGCATGTCCTCGAGCACCAGGAGCACCGGGGCGGTGGACGCGAGGTGGGCCAGCGCGGCGAGCAGGAGCTCGAGCACCTGGCCGGCGGGCATCGGCGCGGCCGTGGCGGCCCGGGGCAGGAGCCCGAGCAGGGTCGTCGCCGCCGGACCGAGCTGCTCGGGCCGGTCGGACAGCACCGGTCGCAGCGCCTCCACCACCGGCGCGAACGGCACGCCGCTCTCGACCGACAGGCAGGCGCCGGTCAGGACCTGGAAGTCCTGCGCGGCCGCCAGCTCCGCGACGCTCCTGGCGAATGCGGTCTTGCCGACACCGGCGTCGCCGCCCAGCAGCACGACGGTCGGCTGGCCGGCGGCGGTGTCCGCGAGCAGCGACCGCACCGCGGCCAGCTCCGGCGCACGTCCGACCACTCGCATCGGGTCCCCTCCGTTCACGGTGCGTCAGGCCCGGGCCGGGCGCGACGAGCGACGACGCAGCCACGGTACGCGGACGGTGCGACGAGCCGGCTCGGGTGTGGCGCTCTCGGACGCGGCGCGCGCCTGCCGGCTGCGCCGGTGCATGGCCGCTCGGTAGATGTCGTCGCCGGTCCGCTCGAACGCGACGGCGTGGGTCAGGTCCGGGTACATGGGTCCTCCTCGTTGCTCACGAAGAAGACGCTCGCGCTAAGGCCCGGGGGGCCGCATGGGGCCTTTTCCTTATCCTCGTCCTCAGCCCCGCGAGTCGCCGGCCGCGAGCACCAGGGCGTCGAACAGCCTCGGGTCGTCGCCCGCCTCGGGGTGCCACAGCACGCCGAGGGCGAACCGGTGGCCGGGGTCCTCGACCGCCTCGACGGTCCGGTCGTCGGCCCACCCCGTGACGGTCAGCGTCCCGGCGTCCGCCACGCCCTGGTGGTGGTACGAGCGCACGTCCACGTGCTCGCCCAGGATCCGGCCGGCCGTCGAGTCCGGCGCGAGCCGGACGCCGTGCTCCCCGAACACCCCGGGAGAGGGGCGGTGGCCCTCGTGCCCGACGTCCTCGGGCAGGTGCTGGCTGAGCTTGCCGCCGGCGTGCACCGCCATCAGCTGCATGCCGCGGCAGATGCCCAGCAGCGGGAGGTCCTCGGCCAGGGCCGCGTCCAGCAGCACCAGCTCGCCCTCGTCGCGGTCCGGGCGCAGGCCCGCGGTCTGCTCGTGCGCGGCCTCGCCGTAGCGGTCCGGGTCGATGTCCGCGCCGCCCGCCAGCACCAGCCCGTCCAGGACCCGGAGCACCTCGGCCGGGTCGGCGGTCGACGGCGGGACGATGATCGCGCGCCCGCCGGCGGCCTCCACGTGGCGGACGTAGCTGTAGGGGACCAGTGCCGCCGCCATGTCCCAGACGCCCCAGCGCGCCTGCTCGACGTACGACGTGATCCCGATCAGGGGGCGGTGTGCGGCCATGTGGCCATTCTGCCGCCCGGCTGCGGGGAATCGGGGTCGGCGTGGCAACGTTGCGCCTGCACAAGCCGCACAACCGAGGAGTACCTGTGTCATCCAGGACACTGCCGCCGCTGGTCGAGCCGGCCGAGGCTCTGACCGTCGACGAGGTCCGCCGCTACAGCCGCCACCTGATCATCCCCGACGTCGGGATGTCCGGGCAGAAGCGGCTCAAGAACGCCCGCGTGCTGTGCGTCGGTGCCGGCGGGCTCGGCTCGCCGGCCCTGATGTACCTGGCCGCGGCCGGGGTCGGGACGCTGGGGATCGTCGAGTTCGACACGGTCGACGAGTCCAACCTGCAGCGGCAGATCATCCACGGGCAGAGCGACGTCGGGCGGTCCAAGGCCGAGAGCGCGCGCGACGCGGTCGAGGAGATCAACCCGTACACCGAGGTCGTGCTGCACGAGGTCCGGCTGGACTCCTCCAACGTGATGGAGATCTTCGCGCAGTACGACCTGATCGTGGACGGCACCGACAACTTCGCGACCCGCTACCTCGTCAACGACGCCTGCGTGCTGCTCGGCAAGCCGTACGTCTGGGGCTCGATCTACCGCTTCGACGGCCAGGCGTCGGTGTTCTGGGCCGAGCACGGGCCGTGCTACCGCTGCCTGTACCCCGAGCCGCCGCCGCCCGGCATGGTGCCCTCGTGCGCCGAGGGCGGCGTCCTGGGCGTGCTGTGCGCGTCCATCGGGTCCATCCAGGTGACCGAGGCGATCAAGCTGCTGGCCGGGATCGGCGAGCCGCTGGTCGGCCGGCTGATGGTCTACGACGCACTGGAGATGGCGTACCGCACGGTGAAGGTCCGCAAGGACCCCGAGTGCGCGGTGTGCGGCAAGAACCCGACCGTCACCGAGCTCATCGACTACGAGGCGTTCTGCGGGACGATCTCGCCGGAGGCGGCCGACGCCGCGCGCGACTCGACCATCTCGGTGCGCGACCTCAAGGGAATGCTCGACGCGGGCCAGGACTTCCTGCTCGTCGACGTCCGCGAGCCGAACGAGTACGAGATCGTGTCGATCGACGGCTCGGTGCTGATCCCGAAGAACGAGTTCCTGAACGGGGCGGCGCTGGAGCGGATGCCGCAGGACCGGCAGATCGTCGTGAGCTGCAAGACCGGCATGCGGTCGGCCGAGGTGCTCGCGGTGCTCAAGGGCGCCGGCTTCGCGAACTCCGTGCACGTCGGCGGCGGGATCTCCGCGTGGGTCAGCCAGATCGAGCCGGACAAGCCCTCGTACTGATCGCGCCGCTCGGCGTCCGCGCTGCTAGAGAGAGCCCACCTTCTGCAGCCACGTCAGCGAGACCCAGCCGATGGGGATCGGGATCCAGAACGTCGCGATCCGGTACAGCAGCACGGCCGACACGGCGACGCCCGCCGGCAGCCCGGCAGCGGTCAGGCCGGAGGCCATCGCCAGCTCGATGCCGCCCAGGCCACCGGGCGTCGGCACCGCGGCGCCCACGACCGACCCGGCGAGGTAGACGACGGCCACCGCGGCGAAGCTGAGCGAGTAGCCGAACGCCCGCATGGATGCGTCCAGAGCCTCGATGTACGCCAGGTTCAGCAGCAGCGCTCCGCCCAGCCCCATCAGCAGCTTCTTCGGCCGCTGGAACACCGCGACCAGCTGCGGCACGACGCGCCGGACAAGCGGGCGGACCCGGGCCTGCAGCACCCGGCGCCCCACCGGCAAGGACAGCCCGACCAGCGCGATGATGAACATGATCAGCACCGCGATGACCGCGCCCAGCGGTGGTGTGAACGAAGGCTCGGCACCGGTCCCGGCGAGCACGCCGAACAGCACGATCAGCACGATGTGGCCGATGAACATGATGAGCTGCACCAGCCCGACGCTGCTCACAGCCACCGCCGGGTCCACCCCGGAACGCTCCAGGAACCGTACGTTGAGCGCCACTGTCCCGACCGCCGTCGGCGCCAGCAGGCCGGAGAAGCCCACCGCGTACTGCGTGAGCGTCGCCCGCCACAGGCTGATCCGCGCGGTGACGAAGCCCGCGCACGTCATCCCGGCCGCCAGGTAGGTCAGGCACGAGCAGATCATGGCCACGCCGGCCCAGCGCCAGTCCAGGTGCGCGAGGCTGCCGAAGTTGACCTGGGTGAACTGGGTGGCGATGACGTAGGCCGCGACGGACCCGCCGATGATGGCGACCAGCGTCCGGCCGGAGAGCCGCTCGAGCTTGATCTCCTCGACGTCCGGGTCCGCCGGGGTCACCTCGATGATGTGCGTGCGCAGGTCGTGCAGCAGTCCCTTGCGGGTCTTCAGCTGGCGACGCGTCTCGCGGGAGAGCGCGATCCGCTGCAGCAGCGGGAGCGAGTCCACGATGGGGTTCGGTCCGATCACCTCGACCGCGGTGCGCACGGACCGCTCGGGGTCGGTGGCCAGAGCCAGCGTCACCAGCAGCTGGACCGTGTCCAGCCGCATCGCCAGGTCGGACGCCGCGATCTCGCCACCCCCGAGGCCGAGCAGGGCGGACCGGCCGTCGTCGCTGATCAGCAGGTTCTCGGCGGTGAGCGCGCGGTGCACGACCTTGCGGTTCTGCAGGTGCTCGAGCTCGCGCCAGAACGAGCGCAGCTGCTCGTCGTCGATCGGGTCGTGGTGCTCGACGGCATCCTTCAGCGTGTGCCCCGGCAGGTTCCCGAACGCGATGAGCGCCGCGTACGGGCCGACCTCGGTCACCGCCAGCAGCGGCGGAGCGTGCGCCCCGGCCTCGCGCGCGGCGAGCACCATCAGCGCGGTGTGGTCGACCGCCGAGCGGACGGTCAGGAAGGTCCGCCGGGTCGCCGGGCCGCGCACGCGCAGCCGCCGCCACATCCGGTACGCCAGCGCCGAGCCGTAGGTGTCGCGGTCCAGCACCTCGACGCGGACGAGGTCCCCGGACCCCGGGTGGCCGAGCTCGCCCAGGTACCGGCGCGGCTCGATCGAGGCCTCGACGATCCGCTCGAGATGGACCACCGGAGTGTTGGCCGCGATCAGCGCGTCGGCGACCTCGGCCCCGGACGGCCGGGTGCTCGCGGCCCCCAGGGCGTACCGGACCGCCAGGCCGATGGACCACCCGAGCAACAGCGACACGATCGTCGACAGCGCGGTGACGCTGCCGGACAGGAACCCGAACAGCGAGACGGCGCCGATCGAGACGACCGCGGCGGGTCGCCAGAACCGGCGCCCCGACAGACCCGCCAGGGTGAGGAAGGCGACGATCGCCGCGAGCAGCCCCTGGATCGGCTGGGTGCGCTCGCCGCCCACCACCTTGGTGAGCGCCTCGAGGATCCGCCCCGGCTGCTGGTGCACGATCCACCAGCCCAGCAACCAGCAGACCCCGATCGCGACGGTCGCGGCGATGAGCGCGTCCAGCAGCTGCCAGGGCCGGCGCCGGATCAGCAGGTCGATGCCCAGCCCGACCGGGACGGCCAGCGTGCCGAAGCCGGCCGCCCAGGTGCCCAGCAGCAGGACCAGATGCGTGAAGCCCTGGATCGAGTCGAACGAGCGGGTCAGGTCCTGCTCCAGCCCGATCGACGTGCTCACGGCGACGCTGCCGAACACGATCGGGAGGGCGAGCAGCAGCAGGCTGCCGGCCAGCCTGGCCAGGTCGGAGGGCCGGCGGGCCCGCAGCGGGAGCCGGGGCTCGGAGACGACCACGCCGCGCTGGCTGGTCGTCTCCAGTGTGTCCGCGCTCACGGGGCCGATCCTCGCACCCGGGCTGCGGGGTGGCTGGGAAGATGCCCCGCGTGCAACCCGCCGACCCCGACAGCTACGCCGAGCAGGTTCTCGACCTGGTGGAGCGGATCCCACCCGGCCGGGTGCTGGCCTACGGCGACGTCGCCGAGCTGCTCGCCGCCGGCGGCGGGCCGCGCCAGGTCGGCCGGGTGATGGCGCTGTGGGGCGGCGGCGTGCCGTGGTGGCGGGTGGTCCGGGCCAGCGGCGAGCCGGCGACCGGGCACGAACGGGAGGCCCTGCGCCGCCTGCGCGCAGAGGGGGTGCCGTTGCGGGCCGGCGGGACAAGGGTGGACATGGCGGGCGCGCGCTGGCGGCCTGGCCGCTGACCTCGCGGAGCGGGGCGGCCCGGTGTCCGCGTGCCGTGGTGGGATGACCGCCGTGACCGCGACCGCCCCTGCGTACCGCCTGGTGCGCACCGCGCCTGCCGTTGTGGCGGCGCCGACGCTGGACGCGTCGCAGCAGGCCGTGGTCGACGCGGTCGCGCTCCCCGGGCACGGGCCGTTGGCGGTCCTGGCCGGACCGGGCACGGGCAAGACGACGACGCTGGTCGAGGCGGTGGCCGGCCGGGTCGCCGCCGGTGCCGACCCCGAGCGGATCCTGGCGCTGACGTTCTCCCGTCGCGCCGCCGCCGAGCTGCGCGACCGGATCGCCGGTCGGCTCGGGCGGGCCGTCGCGGCGCAGAGCGCCTGGACGTTCCACGCCTTCGCGTACGCCGTCTGCTGCGACACGCGTGCGCCCGAGGATCTTGGTCGGCCGTTGCGGCTGCTGTCCGGCCCGGAGCAGGACGTGGTCGTGCGCGACCTGCTGGCCGGCGACCTGCTCGAGGGCACCGTGCCGTGGCCGGACGAGCTGCGCGTCGCGCTGGGCACGCGGGGATTCGCCGACGAGGTCCGCGCGCTGCTCGCGCGGGCCCGCACGCTCGGTTTCGAGCCGACGGACCTCGCGGGCGCGGCCGCGACGACGGACCGGCCGGACTGGTCCGCGGCGGCCCGGTTCCTCGCCGAGTACCTCGACGTCATCGATGCCCGGGGGCTGCTGGACTACGGCGAGCTGGTCCATCGCGCGGTCGCGTACGCGTCGTCGCCCGAGGGCCGTGAGGTGCTGCGCGGTCGCTACGACCTGGTGCTGGTCGACGAGTACCAGGACACCGACCCGCAGCAGGAGGCCCTGCTGCACGCGCTCGCCGGTGACGGCCGCGACCTGGTGGTGGTCGGTGACCCGGACCAGTCCATCTACGCCTTCCGCGGCGCCCAGGTCCGCGGCCTGCTGGAGTTCCCGAACCGGTTCGCGACCGCCGCCGGCCGGCCCGCCCGGGTGCTCACGCTGGGCGTCTCGCGGCGTGCCGGGACGCAGCTGCTGCGGGCCTCGCGCGAGGTGGCCCGCCGGGTGCCCGTCGCCGGCGGCGGCATGTCCCCCTACCTGCGCGCGCACCGGGACCTGGCCGCCGACCCGTCCACCCCGCCCGGTTCGGTGGAGGTGCTGACGTACGCCTCGCTGGGCGCGCAGCTCGAAGCCGTCGCCGACCTGCTGCGCCGCGAGCACCTCGACCAGGGCACGGCGTGGGCGGACATGGCGGTCCTGGTCCGGTCCGGCCAGCGGTCGGTGCCGGCGGTGCGCCGGGTGCTCGGCGCCGCCGGCGTCCCGCTGGAGGTCGCGGGCGACGAGCTGCCGCTGTCCCGCGAGGCCGCGGCGGCCCCACTCCTGCTGGCGCTGCGCGTCGCCGTCGACCCGGCGGCGCTGACCGCGGAGGCCGTGCGCACGCTGCTGCTGTCCCCGCTCGGTGGGGTCGACCCGACCGGGCTGCGCCTGCTCGGCCGGGCCCTGCGCGACGAGGAGCGGCTGGCCTCGGTCGCGCCCGAGCACCCGTACGGGCGGCTTCCGCGGCCGAGCGACGAGCTGATCCGTGAGGCCGTCGGGCAGCCGGAGGTGCTGGTCACGATCGGTGCGCCGGGCAGCCCGCAGGAGCGCGTGGCGGGCCAGGCTCGCCGGCTCGGCGTCCTGCTCGGGCGGGCCCGCGGGCTCGTCGCCGACGGGGCCAGCGCGCACGAGGTGCTGTGGACGCTGTGGGTCGCCACCGGGTGGCCGCGCAGGCTCGAGCGGGCGTCCGCCGGCGGGGGCCCGGCCGGCCGGGCGGCCGACCGCGACCTCGACGTGATCGTGGCTCTCTTCGATGTCGCGGCCCGCGACGCGGAACGGTCCGAGCGGCGCGGCGTCGGGGTGTTCCTCGACGAGCTCGAGGCGCAGCAGATCCCGGCGGACACCCTGGCCGAGCGGGGCGTGCGCGGCGAGGGGGTGCGGGTCCTGACCGCGCACCGCAGCAAAGGCCTGGAGTGGTCCGTCGTCGTCGCGGTCGACGTGCAGGAGGACCTCTGGCCGGACCTGGGCCACCGCGGTTCCCTGCTGCAGCCGGAGCGGCTCGGGTCGAACGGGCCGAGCGAGCCGCTGTCGGCCGCCGAGCGGCTCGCGGACGAGCGGCGGCTCTTCTACGTCGCGATCACCCGGGCCCGGCGGCGCCTCGTCGTGACCGCCGTCGACTCGCCCGAGGACGACGGCGTGCGGCCCTCCCGGTTCCTGTCCGAGCTGGGGGTGCCGGTCCGCGAGGTGCGGGACCGCCCGGTCCGGGCGCTGACGCTGCCGGCGCTGGTGGCCGAGCTGCGCGCCGTGGCCGCCGACCCGGCCGCCGAGGCGGCCCTGCGCCGCGCAGCCGCCGAGCGCCTGGCCCGCCTCGCGGGCGAGTTCGACGGGGAGCGGCCGCTGGTGCCGGCGGCCGACCCGGCCCGCTGGTGGGGCGTCGACGAGATGACCGACCCGGGCACCCCGATGTACCCCGAGTCAGTCCCGCTGCGGCTGTCCGGATCCTCGCTGGCCGCGCTCGAGGACTGCCCGCTGCGCTGGTTCCTCGAGCACGAGGTGCACGCCGAGGGACCGCGCACGACCGCGCTCGGCTTCGGCTCCGTGGTGCACGCCCTCGCGCACGACGTGGGCCGGGGGACCAGCCCGGCCGACCTCGACCACCTCGTCGGACTCGTCGACTCGGTCTGGAACCAGCTGGCGTTCGAGGCGCCGTGGCGGTCGGCCCTGGAACGGGCCAACGCCCGGGACGCGCTGGCGCGGTTCCTGGCCTGGCACGCGTCCGAGCGGGGCCGTGAGCTGGTCGGCACCGAGCAGCGGTTCGAGGTCGAGGTCAGCGTCGGCGGCCGCACGGTCGTGCTTCGCGGGTCGATGGACCGGGTCGAGCTCGACGCCGGCGGCAGCGTGCATGTCGTCGACCTCAAGACGAGCAAGACCGCGCCCACCGCCAGGCAGATCGCCGAGCACGTCCAGCTAGGGGTCTACCAGCTGGTCGTCGCGCAGGGCGCGGTCACCGAGGGCAGCGGCGCCGGCGGGGCCGAGCTGGTGCAGCTCAAGCACGGGACCCGCGACGGCCTGCCGAAGGTCCAGCACCAGGAACCGCCCGAGGTGGGACCGAGCGGGTTCACCTGGGTCGAGGAGGCGCTGCGGCGCGGAGTGGGACGGATGGTCACCGAGTCGTTCCCGCCGACACCGAACCAGTACTGCGACGTCTGCTCGTTCCGGAGCGCGTGCCCCGCGTTCGACGACGGCCGGCAGGTGGTGACGTGACCGTGGCGCCGGCGTCGCTCGCCGAGATGCTCGGGCTGCCGCTCACCGACGAGCAGCTCGCCGCCGCGACCGCGCCGCTCGAGCCAGGCGTGGTCGTCGCGGGCGCGGGGTCCGGCAAGACCACGGTCATGGCGGCCCGGGTGGTCTGGCTGGTCGCCTCGGGGCAGGTACGGCCGGACCAGGTGCTGGGCCTGACGTTCACGAACAAGGCGGCCGCGGAGCTGGCGCACCGGATCCGCACCTCGCTCGCGCGGGCGCTGCCCGTGCCCGGACAGCCGGTCCCGAGCGGCGGTCCGGTGACGGCGGACGGCGCCGACGCGGGGGAGCCGACGGTCGCGACGTACCACGCGTACGCCGGCCGCCTGCTGCGCGAGCACGGGCTGCGGATCGGCGTGGAGCCCCGGGCGCGGCTGCTCGCGGACGCGACCCGGTTCCAGCTGGCCGACCGGGTGCTGCGACGGGCCAGCGGTCCGTTCGCCGAGCTCGACAAGACGGTCGCCTCGCTGGTGGGCGACCTCGTCCAGCTCGACGGCGAGATGTCCGAGCACCTGCTCGACGCCGAAGCCGTCGTGGCCGTCGACGGCCGGCTGCGGGCGGACCTGAGCGCGGCAGCCAAGCCGACGATGGAGCTCGCCAAGGTCGCGCGCACCGCGACCCGCCGTGACGAGCTGGCCTCGCTCGTCGGGGCGCTGCGTGCCGAGAAGGACCGCCTCGGCGTCCTCGACTTCGGCGACCAGCTCGCCTTCGCCGCCAGGCTGGCGGCCGAACACCCTGCGGTCGGCGAGATCGAGCGCGAACGCTTCCGCGTCGTGCTGCTCGACGAGTACCAGGACACCTCCTACGCGCAGCAGCGGCTGCTCACGAGTCTGTTCGGCGGCGGTCACCCGGTCACCGCCGTCGGCGACCCGTGCCAGGCCATCTACGGCTGGCGCGGCGCCTCGGTGGCCAACATCGACCGGTTCCCGGACGACTTCAGCCGGGTCGACGGCGTGGCTGCGACGCGGTACGCGCTGACCCGCAACAACCGCAGCGGCGATCGGCTGCTGACCTTGGCGAACGCCCTCTCCGAGCCGCTGCGCGAGCGCCACCCCGGCGTCGGCGAGCTGGAGCCGCGGCCGGAGGCGGTGGGTGCCGGCCGGGTCGAGTGCGCCCTGCACGAGACCTATGCCGGCGAGGTCACCTGGGTCGCGGACCGGGTCGCTGCACTGGTCGCCGGAGGGACCGCGCCGCGCGACGTGGCGCTGCTGGTGCGCGCGCGCAGCGACTTCCCCGCCTACCACGACGCCCTGGTGGCGCGCGGCGTGCCGGTCGAGGTCGTCGGCCTGGGCGGCCTGCTCTCGCTGCCCGAGGTGGCCGACCTGGTCGCGATGCTGTCCGTGCTCGACGACACGACGGCGAACCCGGCCCTGGTCCGCCTGCTGGGCGGACCCCGTTGGCAGATCGGCCCGCGCGACCTGGCGCTGCTCGGGCGCCGCGCCGCCGACCTGGCCCGGGCGGCCTCGCTGCCGGCCGGCGGGGACGACAGCGACGAGGGCAACCCGGACAGCCGCGGGGACGGCAGCGGGGGCGACGACGGCGGTGGAGCGGAGGCCGCCGAGCCGAGCATCGAACGGCTGCTGGAGGACGCCGTCTCCGGCGTGGACCCGGTCGACGTCGTGTCCCTGCTGGAGGCGCTCGACCGTCCCGGCCGGCTCGCGTACTCAGCCGCCGCCCGGCAGCGGTTCGGGCTCCTGGCGGCCGAGCTGCGGGAACTGCGCCAGCACCTCGGCGAACCGCTGCTGGACCTGCTGCAGCGCGTGGTCCGTGCGACCGGGCTGGACGTGGAGGTCGGCGCCGCGCCGCTGGCCGGTCGTACCCGCCGCGGCGACGCGCTGGTCGCGTTCCTCGACCACGCAGCGGCCTTCGCCGACCTCGAAGGCGACCCGAGCGTGCGGGCCTTCCTCGCGTACCTGCGTGCGGCCGACCGGTTCGAGCGCGGCCTGGACACCGCAGCACCCTCGCCGGGCGACAGCGTCAAGCTGCTCACCGTGCACAAGGCCAAGGGCCTGGAATGGCCGGTCGTGGTGCTGCCCGACCTGAGCGCCGGGGTCTTCCCGGGCAGCAAGGGGCGGCCGAAGTTCACGACCGCGGCGAGCACCCTGCCGACCGAGCTGCGCGGCGACGCCGCGGACTTCCCGCCGGTCCCCGTCCGGTGGAGCACGGCTTCGCTGCAGGAGTACGAGTCAGGGATCCGCGACCTGGACCGGCTCGAGGAGCTGCGCCTGGCGTACGTCGCGGTCACCCGGGCCAAGGAGCTGCTGGTCGCCTCGGGGCACTGGTGGGGACCGAGCCAGGTGCGCCCGCGCGGGCCCTCGCCGTACCTGCTCGCCATCCAGCAGGCCTGCCTCGCCGGCGCCGGCACCGTGGCCGGGTGGGCGCCGGAGCCGGCGGACGAGCGCAACCCGCACCTGGTGCGCAGCCGCGAGCTCACCTGGCCGGTCCCGCTCGCGCCGGCCGGGCTGCGCGCCCGGCGGGACGCGGCCGGCTGGGTGCGGGAGGCGATGGCCGCGCCGCCGACCCTGTTCGACCTCCGGGCGGCCTCGGGCTCCGCCGCCGGGCCCGACGGCGACCGGGAGCGGCTGGCGGCGTGGGACCGCGACATCGAGGTGCTGGTCGACGAGGCACGCCGCTCCCACCGCGTCGACCTCGACGTCCCGCTGCCCGGCTCGCTGTCCGCGTCCACCCTCGTGCGGCTGGCCCGCGACCCCGAGGGCCTGGCCCGCGACCTGGCCCGGCCCATGCCCCGGCCGCCGGCGCCGGCCGCCGCCCGCGGGACCCGCTTCCACGCGTGGGTCGAGTCGCTGTTCGGCGCGGTGCCGCTGATCGACCGGACCGAGCTCGGCGGCGCCGCCGACGACGCGCTCGACGACGACGACCTGGCCGCGCTACAGGAGGCGTTCCTGGCCGGTCCGTTCGCCGGCCGTTCGCCGTACCTGGTCGAGGCTCCGTTCCAGCTCGTGCTGGGCGACCACGTGGTCCGCGGCCGGATCGACGCGGTCTACCGCACCCAGGACGGCTACGACGTGGTCGACTGGAAGACCGGTCGCTCGGCCGCGGACCCGCTGCAGCTCGCCGTCTACCGGGTCGCCTGGGCACGGGTGGCCGGGGTGCCCGAGGAGGCGGTCGGCGCCGCCTTCTACTACGTGCCGACGGGCGAGGTCGTCCGTCCGACCGACCTCCCCGACGGCCCCGCGGTGGAGCGCCTGCTGTCCGGAGGCTGAGCGGCGTCAGAGCTCCACGTCGACACCGATCGCGCAGTGGTCGCTGACGGGGAGCGTCCAGACGTGCTCGGAGTGAACCGCCCGGGTGGCGAGCCCGACGGCCAGCACGTGGTCCAGCTGGACCCGGGGCCCGAACGACGGGTACGTCCGCGCGGCCGCGAGCGACGTCCATCCGCTGACCCTGGCCGGCAGCCCGCCGGGGAGGTTGAGGTCGCCGAGCACGAACGCCGGCCGCGGCAGGTCCCCCAGCCACCGCACGATCGCACGCAGCTGATGCACGTTGAACCCCGGGACGAACGACAGGTGGGTCGCGGCCACGGTGAACGGGCCGTGCGGGCCGTCCACGACCGCCGCCAGGGCCACCCTCGGCTCGTCCGGGACGACCACGACGCGGGTGCGGCCCTGCTGCGGCACCAGCAACGGCAGCCGCCCCGGCGCGGCGGCGAAGCGACGGACGCGCCACTCCCGCACCGGCAGCCGCGAGAGCAGCCCGACGCCGTAGCTGGGGCCGGGCTCCGCACCGGGCTCGGCGCCGGACGTGACCGCTCCCGGGTCCGCGTCCTCGGTCGCCGCCCGCCAGCCGCGCACGCCCGGCGTGCCGAGCACCGTCGGGACGAACCGGTGCCAGCGGGCGCCCATCGCCGCGGCGGCGAGCGCTGTCTGGTCCGCGTGCCCCGACCGTGGCTGCGCATGGTCCACCTCCTGCAGCGCCAGCAGGTCCGCATCCAGCTCGTGCACCGCGGCCTTGAGCCGGTGCGGGTCGGCGGCACCGTCGGCGAGCGACGTCCCGTGCAGCAGGTTGAACGTCGCGAGCCGGAGCATGGCCATCCCGCGACGCTACCCGGGGAGGCGCCGACCCGCCGTCGTACAGTCGGCGCCATGACCGAGCCGCTGCCGCCCGATCCCGACGTGCGCGCGTACATCGCCGGCGGCGCCGAGGACTTCCTCGCGCGGCTCGTGGAGTGGCTGCGGATCCCCTCCGTCAGCGCCGACCCGGAGCGCACCGAGGACGTCGCGTCCTCCGCGCGGTGGCTCGCCGCCGAGCTGTCCGCCCACGGGTTCCCGAGCGTCGAGGTCTGGCCGACGCAGGGGTTGCCCGCGGTGTTCGCGCACTGGCCGAGCGACGACCCGGACGCACCGACGGTGCTGGTGTACGGCCACCACGACGTGCAGCCGGCGGACCCGCCCGACCTGTGGTCGACGTCGCCGTTCGAGCCGGTCCGCGACGGCGACCGGCTCCGTGGGCGGGGGACCGCGGACGACAAGGGTCAGGTGCTCATGCACCTGCTCGGCCTGCGCGCGCACCTGGCCACCACCGGCCGCTCGAGCCCCGCCGTGCATCTCAAGGTGCTGGTCGAGGGCGAGGAGGAGTCCGGCTCACCGCACTTCGCGGCGCTGCTGCGTGAGCGCCGCGACCGGCTGGACTGCGAGGTCGTCGTCGTGAGCGACACCGGGATGTGGTCGGCGGACGTGCCGTCCCTGTGCACCGGGATGCGCGGCATGACCGACGGCCAGCTCGACTTCCACGGCCCCGACGTCGACCTGCACTCGGGCTCGTTCGGCGGGGCCGTGCCGAACCCGCTCACCGAGCTGGCCCGGGTGCTCGGGCGGCTGCACGACGACGACGGGCGGGTCGCGATCCCGGGCTTCTACGACGAGGTCGTGCCGCTGGACGCACGGGAGCGCGACCTGCTGGCGCGGCTGCCGTTCGACGAGGCCCAGTTCCTGAAGACGGCCGAGTCGCGGGCCACCAGGGGGGAGGCGGGCTTCTCCACCCTGGAACGGCTCTGGGCCCGCCCTACCGCGGAGGTCAACGGCATGTGGGGCGGCTACACCGGCCCCGGCCACAAGACGATCGTGCCCACGGACGCGCACGCCAAGGTGTCGTTCCGGCTGGTCGCCGGGCAGCGGCCACTGCACGTCCAGCAGCTGTTCCGGGCCTGGGTCGAGTCGCAGGTCCCGCCCGGGATCACCGCCGAGCTGCACTTCTACGGCGACGGTGTGCGCCCGTGCCTGACTCCCTTGGACGACCCGGCCCTGGTCGCGGTGCAGCGGTCGATGTCCCGGGCCTTCGGCGTCGAGGCGCTGTACACCCGCGAGGGCGGTTCGGGCCCGCAGGCGGACATGGCCGAGCAGCTCGACGCCCCGGTCGTCTTCCTCGGGGTCGGCCTGCCGGACGACCGCATCCACGCCCCGGACGAGAAGGTCGACATCCCGATGCTGCTCAAGGGCGCCGAGGCCGTCGCGTACCTGTGGCAGGACCTGGCCGCCGGGCTGCGCCGCGGGTGAGCATGGCCCCGCTGTCCGGCCGTCTCGCGCTGGCCCGGTCCGCCACCGACCGCGCCGCAGCGCACCGTGGCGACGACGCCTGGCTCGACCGGGCCTGGGCCGACCCGCGCACCCGTGTGCTCGCCGTCGGCGACGGGCGGACCCTGGCCGACGCGGAGAGCCTGGCCTTCGTGGACCCGCAGAGCGCGCCGGCCGGGGAGCGCTACCTGCTCGGTGTCGACGCGGACGCCACGGCCTACTTCGCGGTGGACGTCGGTGCCGCGCCGCAGCCACCGGTCGGCTCGGGCGCCGCGGCCGTCGGCCTGCGCGAGGTGGGCACCCTGCTTTCCGACCGGGACGCCGGCCTGCTGGTGCTCGCCATCGGCCTGTCGAACTGGCACGCGACGCACGTCCGCTGCCCGCGCTGCGGCGAGCCCACCCGGGTCGAGCAGGCCGGCTTCGTCCGGCGCTGCCCCGCCGACGCCAGCGAGCACTACCCGCGCACCGACCCGGCGGTGATCATGCTGGTCACCGACTCCGCGGGTGAGCGTGCGCTGCTGGGCAGCTCGACGCGCTGGCCGGGTCGGCGGTTCTCCACCCTGGCCGGGTTCGTCGAGCCGGGCGAGAGCGCGGAGGCCGCGGTGATCCGCGAGGTCGAGGAGGAGTCCGGTGTCCGGGTCTGCGACGTGACCTACCTGGGCAGCCAGCCGTGGCCGTTCCCCTCGTCTCTGATGCTCGGCTTCACGG
Source organism: uncultured Actinomycetota bacterium (assembly GCA_963849365.1). Lineage (GTDB taxonomy): Bacteria > Actinomycetota > Actinomycetes > Prado026 > Prado026 > CAVQCJ01. The sequence continues at coordinate 1,078,556 of CAWKHA010000001.1, read as the reverse complement.
CGCGGGCCCTGTCCGACGGGGACGACCCGGTCGCCGACGGCGTCGAGCTGGCCGAGGTGCGCTGGTTCGGCCGCGACGAGCTGGCCGCCGAGGTGGCGGCGGGGGAGCTGCGGCTGCCGCCCCCCGTATCCATCGCCCGCCTGCTGGTCGAGCACTGGTACGGCGGCGAGCTGCCTGCTGGACCCGGCGGCGGCTGGTAGCCGGCTGAGGGTTCGCCGTCAGGCGCCGAGGCGGTCCCGGACCGCGGCCACGCTCGGGTTGGTCAGCACGCTGCCGTCCGGGAAGACCATGGTCGGGACGGTCTGGTTCCCGTCGTTGATCGCCATCACGACATCGGCCGCCTCCGGGTGGGCCTCGATGTCGACCTCGACGAACTCGATGCCCTCCCGCTCGAGCTGGCCCTTCAGCCGGACGCAGTACCCGCACCACGGGGTGCTGTACATCGTCAGCGTCGCCGGTGCGGCGCGAACCTCGGGCGGGGCGGACACAAGGCGAATCCTCTCCTACGGGGACCCCCGGGCAACGGCACGCCGCGGCCGCTTGTTCCCGCCGCCCGCCGGGGCTGTGGACGCGCGTTCCGGCCGGTCGGCGGCTGCTGCCAGGATGGTCGGACATGACCGCCACGCCCTCCACCGCCCGTGCGGTGCCGACCGCCGACGAGGTGCTCGCCCGGCTCGACCCGGAGCAGCGCGCCGTCGCCACCGCGCTCCAGGGCCCCGTCTGCGTGCTCGCGGGCGCGGGTACCGGCAAGACCCGCGCCATCACCCACCGCATCGCGTACGGCGTGCACGCGGGTGTGCTGTCACCGCAGCACGTGCTGGCCGTCACGTTCACCGCCCGGGCGGCCGGGGAGATGCGCGGGCGGCTGCGCCAGCTGGGGGTGGTGGGCGTCCAGGCCCGCACGTTCCACTCTGCCGCGCTGCGCCAGCTGACCTACTTCTGGCCCCGCGTGGTCGGCGGCGAGCTGCCGCGCCTGGTCTCGAGCAAGGCGCGGCTGATCGCCGAGGCGGCCGGACGGGCCCGGGTCCCCGCCGCGGGTGCCGTGCTGCGCGACCTCGCCGGGGAGGTCGAGTGGGCCAAGTCGACCCGGGTGGCCCCCGACGACTACGTGGCTGCCGCGGGCGGTGCCGGCCGCGGGCCGGCCGGCGACCTGACCCCGGCCGAGACGGCGCACCTGTACGCCGCCTACGAGGAGGCCAAGCGGCGCGCCGGCCAGATGGACTTCGAGGACGTGCTGCTGCTCACCGTCGCGGCCCTGGAGGACCGTGCCGACATCGCCGAGCAGGTGCGCGCGCAGTACCGCCACCTCGTGGTCGACGAGTACCAGGACGTCAACCCGCTGCAGCAGGCCCTGCTGGACCAGTGGCTGGGCGGGCGCGAGGACCTGTGCGTCGTCGGCGACGCGGCCCAGACCATCTACAGCTTCACCGGGGCCAGCCCGGAGTTCCTGCTCGGTTTCCGCCGCCGCTACCCGCACGCCGAGGTGGTCCGGCTGGTCCGCGACTACCGCTCCACGCCACAGGTCGTGAGCCTGGCGAACGGCGTCCTGCGCTCGGCTCGTGCGCCCGGAGCCGACCGGGTGTCGGCGGCCGGGGTCGAGCTGGTGGCGCAGCGCCCGTCCGGGCCGGAGCCGACGTTCACCGCCTACCCCGACGAGACCGCGGAGGCCGCCGGCGTCGCCGCCCGAGTGGCCGGGCTGCTTGCAGCCGGGACGCCGGCCAGCGAGATCGCCGTGCTGTTCCGGATCAACGCCCAGTCGGAGGTCTTCGAGGAGGCGCTCGCCGAGGCCGGCGTGCCGTACCTCCTGCGCGGCGCCGAGCGGTTCTTCGAGCGGCCCGAGGTGCGGGAGGCCCTGGTGCTCCTGCGTGGAGCCGCTCGTGCCGCCCGACTCGACGACGAAGGCGGCGGCGAGGGGGCCGACGCCGGCCACGGTGGGCCCGACGGGCTCCGCGCGGCTGAGCCGTCCGGCCTCGCCGACGACGTCCGGGCCGTCCTCGGCTCAGCCGGCTGGAGCCCGCGCGCCCCAGCCGGCTCCGGCGCGGTCCGCGACCGCTGGGAGTCGCTCAACGCCCTGGTCGGGCTGGCCGAGGAGATGGCCGCCGCCGACCCCGCCGCCGGGCTGGACCAGCTGGTGGCCGAGCTGGCCGAGCGGGCCGCCGCCCAGCACGCCCCGACCGTCGAGGGCGTCACCCTCGCCTCGCTGCACGCCGCGAAGGGCCTGGAGTGGGACGCCGTGCTCCTCGTCGGCCTGGTCGACGGCACGCTTCCGATCTCCTACGCCGTCACCCCGGCCGCGGTGGAGGAGGAGCGGCGGCTGCTCTACGTCGGCGTCACCCGCGCCCGCGAGCACGTGCACCTGTCGTGGGCCCTGGCCCGCTCGCCCGGCGGACGGCCGACCCGCCAGCCGTCCCGCTTCCTGGACGGTCTGCGACCGGCCGACCCCGCCGGCCGTACGGGTCGCGGTGCCGCAGCCGCGCGACCGGGGCGGCGGGCGCGACGGGGGCCGCTGCCCACCGTGTGCTCCGGCTGCGGCGCCCCGCTCGTCGCGCCGGCCGACCGCACCCGGGGTCGCTGCGCGGACTGCCCGCCCGCGTACGACGAGCAGGTCTTCGAACGGTTGCGTGCCTGGCGGCTGGAGCGCTCCCAGCGCGACAGCGTCCCCGCGTACGTCGTCTTCACCGACGCCACGCTGGAGGCGGTCGCGGCCCGGGGGCCGAGCACGCTCGCGGAGCTGGCGACCATCAACGGTGTGGGCGCGGTGAAGCTGGACCGCTACGGCTCCGAAGTGCTCGCACTGCTGCATACGGGTGAAGCGCATGCGGACACCGCGCCGGACTCGCCGGAAAATGCAGTTGCACCGTGGGCCTAGTGCGCTGCTAGCCTCGCACGCACGCGAGATGCGCGTACGACGAGGAGGTGACCCGCTGTGAATTGCCACGTGATCGACGAGGCGACCACCGGCGTGGTCGCCGTCGTGCGTCCGGAGCTGACCTGGACGGAGACCGCCGGCATGCGGCCCACGCGCACGCAGACGCCCGTCTTCGCCGACCTGAACGAGGGCAGGGGTCTGTCCTTCGCCCCGCAGGCGGCCACCAGCCCGCTCGACCGCAAGGCCGTGATCACGCAGGACCCGTACCGCTCGGACCAGCAGTTCTGGAGTCACCCTCCGGTCTAGAACCACAGACCGGCGCACCTCAGAGCCGCGGAACCCGAGACCCGGGATCCGCGGCTCTTTCGTTTGACCGCGTTGCCGACCAGCCGGACCGACTGATCAACCAACGTCCCAGGAGGTGACACCGATGCTGCTCGACCTGATCACCGAGTTCGAGCACACCGGTGCGGCGATCCCCTGCCGTGCGAACGACCCCGAGCTCTTCTTCGCGGAGAAGCCCGAGGACGTCGAACGAGCGAAGGCGCTCTGCACCGGCTGTCCTGTCCGCCCGGCCTGCATGGCCGGCGCCCTCGAGCGGCGCGAGCCGTGGGGCGTCTGGGGCGGCGAGCTCTTCGTCCAGGGCGTCGTGGTCGCGCGCAAGCGACCCCGCGGACGTCCCCGCAAGGACGCGGTGGCCGCCTGATGTCGGCCGCCACGTCACGCGATGCAACTACTGCTTCGACACTGACCAGGAGTCTCGAGATGAACCTCTTGCACCAGGAGCTGGCGCGGGACCATGCGTCCCGCCGTCAGTCGGAGGCCGAGCGCGCCCGTCGCGCCCGCGCCCTCCTCGCGCACAAGCGCTGGCACCGTCGGGCCGAACGTGCGGCTCACCGTGCCCGCCTCGCGCTCGCGTCGTTGTGACGGCGCGGCGCCTTCCGGGAAGGCTCCGGCTCACCGCAGCATCTGGGTGGGCCGGGGCCTTCCTGCCTCCTGCCCCGGTCAGGCGTAGCCGGGCAGCCAGCGCTCCAGCTCGGCGCCCATCCGCACCTCGGCGCCCAGCTGGCACAGCACCCCGACGCCGCCCAGCCAGACCCGGTGCACCAGGAGGTACTCCGGTGGAAGGTTGAGCTTGAGGCCGACCGACCAGTACTCCTGCCGCGGGTCGTTGATTCGGACGAACTGCTGTCGCATCCAGGCCCGGTCGAACTGGAAACGGTCGACCCGCGCCGGCTCGATGAACGGGTTCAGGTAGTCGACGAGCGACTGGGCGTCGACCTTCACGTTCGGCTTGATGAACCCCTCCTCGCGCAGGCCGTCCGCGACCGCGTCGACGTCGCCGTCCAGGGCCCGGCGCAGCAGTCGTCCGATGGACGGCGGCAGCCCGTCCGGCAGGCGTGCGACCGCACCGTAGTCGAGGACGCCGAGCCTGCCGTCCGCCATCACGCGGTAGTTGCCCGGGTGCGGGTCGGCGTGCAGCATCCCCGCCCTGGCCGGCCCGGAGAACAGGAAACGCAGGTACTTGGTGCCGAACTCGTCCCGCTGCTGCTGGGTCCCGCTCTCGATGACCGTGGCGAGCGAGACGCCCTCCACCCACTCGGTGACCAGGACCTTGCCGCTCTGCGCGACCACGTTCGGCACGACGAAGTCGACGTCGTCGTCGTACGCGGCCGCGAACATCTTCTGCGAACCTGCCTCCAGCGTGTAGTCGAGCTCCTCGCCGACCCGTTCGCGCAGCTCCGCCAGCAGCGGCTTGACGTCCATGCCCGGTGTCAGTGAGCCGAACAGCCGACCCAGCCGGGAGATCTGGTCCAGGTCGGCCATGAGCGCGTCGGCCGCGCCCGGGTACTGCAGCTTGACCGCGACCTCTCGCCCGTCGGACCACACGGCGCGGTGCACCTGCCCGATCGAAGCTGAGGCCGCCGGGTTGTCGTCGAAGGAGTGGAACCGGCGCCGCCACTGCCGTCCCAGGCCGCTGGCGAGCACTTTGTGCACGGTGGTGGCCGGCATCGGTGGTGCCGCGTCCTGGAGCTTGGTGAGCGTGGCGCGGTAGGGACCGGCCAGCTCCTCGGGGAACGCGGCCTCGAAGATCGACATGGCCTGGCCGAACTTCATCGCCCCGCCCTTGAGCTCGCCCAGGACGCGGAACAGCTGCTCGGCCGTGCGTGCCTGGATCTCGGCCGCGACCGCCTCGGCCGGACGGCCCCCCACCCGCTTGCCGAACCCGAGCGCGGTCCGTCCGGCGAAGCCGAGCGGCAGCGCCGCGAGCTTGGCCGTGCGGGTCACCGCGCGCCTGGGGAGGTCCGTCACGCCCTCATTGTCGCTGGCGCGGACGATCCTCGCTGACCGCGGGAACTTCCGGGCCGGAACTCTATGCAAAGAATACTTTGCAAAGATATGTTGGCAAGCATGACCAAGCGTCGCGTCACCGTCACCGACCCCCGCGCGCTGCGCGGGCTCGCGCACCCCACCCGGCTCCGACTCCTCGGGCTGCTGCGCAAGGAGGGACCGCTCACCGCCACCCGTGCGGGCGAGCTGATCGGCGAGAGCTCGGGCACCTGCTCGTTCCACCTGCGACAGCTCTACCGATACGGGCTCGTCGAGCCGGCCGAGGGCGGTAGAGGCCGGGAGAAGCCCTGGCAGGCGACGTCGCTGTACACCAGCTGGTCGTGGGCCGGGGCGACGCCGGAGGCCACCGAGGCGGGCGTGCTCCTGAGCCGCGTCATCGCGCAGCGGTACGTCGAGCAGATGTTCGGGTGGCTCGACGAGGTCCCGCAGGCCCCCCCGGCCTGGCGGCGGGCCAGCGAGTTCGGCGACAGCATGCTGTACCTCACCGCGGACGAGCTGTCAGCGTTGCAGCGCCAGCTCGAGAAGCTGGCCGAGCCCTACCTGGACCGGCTCTCCGACCCGTCGCTGCGTCCGCGCGGATCGCGCGCGGTCACCTTCCTCCGGCTCGCCTTCCCGCAGCCGGCCGGCGCCGCGCACGCGCGCACCGCTGGTGCCGCCCCCGCGCCCGCAACGGACGGCGAACCGTAATCCGTGGGGTACCGCCCCTGCTGCACGAGCGCGACTTCCGGCGGTTCTGGACCGGGCAGACCGTGTCGCTGCTCGGCGACCAGGTCTCCTTGCTCGCCGTGCCCCTCCTGGCCGTGCTCGTGCTGCACGCCGACGCCATCCAGATGGGCCTGCTGACAGCGGTCGGCATGCTCCCCAGCCTGCTGCTGTCCATCGCCGCCGGAGCCCTGATCGACCGGCACGGTCACCGCCGGCAGGTGATGCTCGCCAGCGACGTCGCGCGGGCCGTGCTCCTCGTGTCGGTTCCGATCGGGTGCGCGTTGCACGTCTTCGGGCTAGGCCACCTCTACGCTGTCGCGTTCGCGCTCGGCACCTTCGACGTCCTCTTCTTCGTCGCGTACAGCACGCTGTTCGTCTCCGTGGTGCGCCCCGACGACTACGTGCAGGGGCTCTCGCTGCTCAACGGCAGCCGCGCGTTCTCGTACGTCGCGGGGCAGGGCTTCGCGGGTGTCCTCGTCGCCGCCGTCACCGCTCCCATCGCACTGCTCGTCGACTCGGTCTCGTTCCTCGTCTCGGCCGGCTTCCTCGCCCGCATCCACCCGGTCGAGCCCCCGACCAGCACGGCCGACCACGGCGGGCTCGCATCCGGTGTGCGCTTCATCCGCGGGTCCCGCGTGGTGCGCGCCTCGCTCGGCGCGACCGCGACCGTCAACTTCTTCACGTTCGCCTTCACGGCGGTCGTCGTGCTGTTCGCGACCACGCAGCTGCACGTGGCAGCAGCGGCCCTGGGCCTGGCCCTCGGCGTGGGCGCAGTGGGCGGCCTGGTCGGCTCGGCCGTGACCGGACGGGTCAGCCGCCGGATCGGTCTGGGTCCCGCGTTCCTCGTCGGGCTGGTGCTGTTCCCGGCTCCGCTCCTGCTCGTGCCGATGGCGAGCGGCCCGCACCGGCTCGTCGTCAGCATGCTCGCGGCCGCCGAGTTCGGCTCGGGGTTCGGTGTGATGCTGATGGACATCAGCTGCGGCTCGATCTTCAGCGCAGTCATCCCCGACCCGCTTCGCGCGCGGGTCTCGGGCGCCTACCGCGCCGTCAACTACGGGATGCGTCCGTTGGGCGCTCTCGCCGGAGGGTGGTGCGGGGCGTGGCTCGGGCTCCGCCCGACGCTGTGGATCGCGGCCACGGGCGGGATCGCGTCGGTGTTCTGGACCCTGCCCTCGCCGATCCGCCGGATCCGCGACGTGCAGGGCGCCGCGCGGGTGGACGCGCGGGTCTGAGCCTGCCGCGCCGGCGGGACGAGGCGGTCCCACGAGCAGCCGCACGCGGGGTGGACGGACCAGGACCGCCGGCGGGCCCGCAGAGCCGGCGGGCGGACCTGGACCAGCGCGCCGCTCAGTTCGTGCGGGCGGGTCGGCTCGTCGAGGTAGGCCAGCGCCGCCGTCGCCGCGAGGGCCGCCGCCAGCGTCGCCAGCACGATGTCGCAGGCCGCCGGCCCCCGCACGCCGTTCACCGGCGAGCTGCCACCGGAGAGCTGTGCGGCCACCGTGGACCACCCGCTGTCGCGGTCGACGCGGTGCAGCTCCAGGCAGGTGGCGCACGGCGACCGGCCGGGGAGCACCAGCGGGCCGACGACGGCCACGCGCTCGAAAGTGGTCGCGACGAGGTGAGGAACCCCGTCCGCGAGCAGCTGGCCGCAGCGCCCGGCAGCCGGCACCGGACCGTCCGGGCTGAGCACGACCAGGTCCGGACGATCGCCGCCCGGTCCGTACCTCGGTGGCGTCCGCGCCGCGCTGACCCGCGTGGAGGGCGCGGCGCCGCCGGCGCTGCTCGCGGCGGACGCAGCCCGGCCGGCCCCGAGGGCCGCGGCCCGATGGCCGCCCGGTCCGAGGTCACCGGCGCCGACATCGTGCTCGTCGGCCACCAGCAGCCGCCCGACCGCACCGGCCGCGAGCAGGCCGACGAGCGCGGCGCCGAGACGGCCGGCTCCCTCGACGACGACCGTCGAACGGCGCCGGACGGCGAGGACGGCCCGCTCGACCTTGCCGGGGCCGAGGGACCAGGCGGCCAGGTCGGGACCCAGCCGCTGCCGCTCGACCGGCGGCAGCGACGCGGTGTGCGCCGGGGCTGCCGCGTCGACCAGCATCCCGCGAGCCTCGAGCGCCGTGACCAGCTCCTCGACGACCGCTGCGGCCACACCGCGTGAGCCGGCTGCCTTCACGAGGTCGTCGGTCGTGCGCGTCCCGTCCAGCTGCCCGAGCAGCTCGACCTGCGGGCCGTCGAGCCCGGCCAGCACGACAGCGTGCTCGGCATCGACCCCGAGTTGAAGCGTGGTCTCGCCGCGCCACAGACTGCGCAGGGCGGGGTTGAGCAGCGGACGTCTGAGCGGCGGCGCCATCGAGCTCCTCCGTGGCCGGTGACACCGGCGGTCGCCGGCGGCTGCGGGCCACCTTGCCGCCCGGCGACGCCGACGTCACCGCCGTCCGCTCGCCTTGGGGACAGCGCGCGGGCCGTCCACAGCCCGGTGGTCGGGCGGGCACCACCCGGCCGAGCAGTCAAACGGGGCGGCCCACCGCAGTACGCGGAGGACCGCCCCGGTCGAGCGTTCGCGGAGCGAGCGTGCTCTCAGGCCTTGCCGAGGATCCGGTTCAGCTTGGTGCCGCAGACGGGGCAGATGCCCTGCGCCATACGTCGGCCCGAAGCGCTGACCACGACCTGACCGGTGAACTCCCTCTTCTCCTTGCACTTCACGCAGTAGGCCTCGCCCGAGTAGCTCTCGGCCATCGCGGGTCCTCCCTCATCCTCGTCGTGGAGGCCCTCCGCCAAGCACGACGGGGACCGATGCAGGACCTTACGTCAGTCACGCTCGCGATCGGGGGATGAGCGTGTCCCGGCGTGTGATCACCATTACTCTCAGTAGTCGAGCGAGCGGTTCCAGCCGCTGCGCTCGGCCTGGCCGGACTCCGCGGCGCGGCGACCGGAGAACGCACGAGGCCCCCAAGTCGCACTCCTGGTCCGTCCGCCTTCCCCTTGCGTACGGACCCGGTGAGTTATCTCGGGGGCCTCGTTCGGACCGGGAGGCTAGGACTGCGGCCGAGCCCGAGTCAACGCAGCCGGCCGGCCGGCTGTGGACGCCCCTGAGGACACCGTGTGGACGACGCGGCGCGCCTCTGTGGACGACCGGTTCGGCGCCTGTGGACGACGATGGGGACGGATCGGTCTCACGGACGCTGACCTGGGACAACACTGTCCCCCGCCTGTGGACAGAAGAATCTCGGTCTGCTCCGAGGGGTAGCGTCGCCGACATGTCGCAGCTCCCCTCGCCCCACCCCGCGTCCCGCCGGTCCCGGGCCCTCGGACAGGCCCCCGTGCGCCCCGGTCAGCAGGCGCTGCCCGAGGTCGAGGTGCGGCGCAGTGCCCGCCGGCGCAAGACGGTCAGTGCCTATCGGGACGGCGAGCGGATCATCGTGCTGCTGCCGGCCCGCATGTCCCGCACCGAGGAGCGGCACTGGGTCGAGGTGATGACCAAGCGGCTTGCCGAGCGTGACCAACGTCACCGCCGCTCCGACGCCGATCTGCTCGGCCGGGCTCGCGCTCTGTCCGAGCGGCACCTGCGCGGCCGGGCCGTCCCGGTGTCCGTCAGGTGGGTCGCCAACCAGAGCAGCCGGTGGGGTTCGTGCACTGTCGAGGACCGGACGATCCGCCTGTCGGCCCGGCTGCAGACCATGCCCGCGTACGTCGTCGACTACGTCCTGCTGCACGAGCTCGCCCACCTGGTGGTGCCCGACCACGGGCCGAGGTTCTGGGCGCTGCTCGAGTCGTACCCGCGCACGGAGCGCGCGCGGGGGTTCCTCGACGGCTGGGCGGGCGCGACGGACGGCTGGGCCGGCTCCGGTGAGGTGGACGGCGCCGGCGCCGACGATGCGGACGACGATGCGGACGACGGCGATGTCGGATACGACGCGGAGTAGCGCAGCGGTCAGCGCGCGCGGGACAGCGCCGAGGTGACGAGCTCCCGCACGGAGTCGTCCGTGTCCGGGGGCAAGGCGTCCACCGGCCACCAGCGCAGGTCGAGCGACTCCTCGCTTGGCGAAGCGCGCCGGTCGTGCGCAGCCAGCGCCAGGTACTGCACGTCGAGGTGGTAGGCGCGCGATCCGTCGGCGCCGCAGCGGACCGCGTGCCGGTCCAGCCGCACCGGCCCGCCCAGGCGCTCCAGACCGGTCAGCCCGCTCTCCTCGGCGGCCTCGCGCATCGCAGCGTCGGCCAGGGTCGGGTCACCGGGCTCGCAGTGGCCGCCGAGCTGCAGCCAGCGGCCGACCTTCGGGTGCAGCGTGAGCAGCACCCGACCGGCGCCGCGGTCCAGCACCAGCGCGCTGGCGGTCAGGTGGGCGGGACGCGACGTGCGCCAGGTCGCGTCCCGGTGCTCGGCCAGGTAGGCCAGGTACGAGGCCTGCAGCGCGGCCTGGTCGGGCGACGGCGCCGACCACGCGGACAGCTCGCGCGCCGCCTGGGCCCGCAGGCTCACCCGGCGGTCGGCTCGTCGCCGTCTGCGTCGGGGGATCCGTCCGCGGGCTTCTCCGCGGAGCTGTCGAGATCCTCCAGACCGGACAGGTCCAGCTCGTCCCGTGCGGCGAAGCCCGCGGGGTCGTCCAGGTCGTCCGAGGTCGGCAGCAGCTCGGCGTGCGCCCACACCGCGTCGCGCCCGTCGATCCCCCGCGTGGCCTTGAGCTCGGTCCACAGATCGGCGGCCTCGCGTAGGCGGCGCGGTCGGAGCTCCAGCCCGACCAGCGTCGCGAAGGTCTGCTCGGCCGGTCCGCCGGAGGCGCGCGAGCGGCGCACGGTCTCGCGCAGCGCCGCCGAGCTCGGCAGCGCCTGCGCGGCGTCCGTCACGACCGCGTCGACCCAGCCCTCCACGAGCGCGAGCAGCGTCTCGAGCCGCGCCAGCGCAGCCTTCTGGGCGGGGGTGTCCTCCGGCTCGAACATGCCGGACTGCAGCGCCTCCTGCACGGCTTCCGGGCTCGACGGGTCGACCGACCGCATGACCTCCTCGAGCCGGCTCGGGTCGACGACGATCCCGCGCGCGTAGTCCTCGACAGCGCCGAACAGCCGCGAACGCAACCACGGCACGTGCGCGAACAGCCGCTGGTGCGCGCACTCGCGCAGGGCCAGGTACAGCCGCACCTCGTCGTCCGGCACGCCCAGCCCGGCGCCGAAGCGCTCGACGCCGGCGGGGAGCAGGACGGCACGACCGGCCGGTCCGATCGGCAGCCCCACGTCCGCCGAACCGACGACCTCGCCGGCCAGGCCGCCGAGTCCCTGGCCCACCTGCGCCCCGAACATGGCGCCGCCGAGCTGGCGCATCATGCCCAGCATCGGGCCGGCCATCGCCTGCATCTCCTCGGGCACCGCCCCGGCGGTCGCGGCGACTACCTTCTCGGCCACCGGGTCCACGAGCTCTTTCCAGGCAGGGAGCGTCTGCTCGACCCAGTCCGCGCGGCTCCACGCCTGCGCAGAGCTGCTGCCGGCCGGGAGCGCGGTCACCGGGTCCAGCCACACCTCGGCCAGGCGGACCGCCTCCTCGACCGCCTTCCGCTCGACGGCCGACGGGGTCGGGTCGCCACCCTGGGCCGCGGCCTGCCGGGCCACGTCACGGGCGAGGTCCCAGTTGACCGGACCGCCCTCGTACGACATGAGCTGTCCGAGCCTGGCGAGGGCCGCGCCCATGTCGGCCGGCGAGCCGCCGCCGAACAGTGCGGCGAACGGGTTCGAGGCGTCCGCATCTGCGGAGTCGCCGGCGGGGACCGGGTCGCGCGGCTTTCCCTCGGCGTCGTCGCCCGGCTCCTGGCTGAATCCGAAGGGAAGGTCGCTCACGGTGCACCTCGGGCAGGATGGGGGCCGTCACGGAAGGACACGCTCCATGGGTCAGGCCCGTGCCGAGGACTGCGACAAGGCCAGCACCACCGACCACGGTAGTCGCGGGCGGCGGCGCCCGACGCACGCGTCCGGCCCGGTTCGCTCTGGGCGCAGCCCGTCGGGTCCGGTACTGGCGGTGACCGGAGCCGCGTCCGGCATCGGCCGTGCGCTGGCCGCGCGGCTCGCGGACCGCACGGACGTCGCGGCGGTGGTGGCGATCGACGACCGGCGCGGCGACCTGACCGGGGTGCGCTGGCGGCTCGCCGACGTCCGCTCGCCGGACCTCGTCGACGCGATCGCGGGCTGTGCCGCGGTCGTGCACGCGGTGGTCCCGGACGTGCCGGGGGAGCCGGCGCCCGGGGTCCCGCGGACGAGCACCGAGGCGGCGCTGGCCCGGTTGGTGGACGGCGCCAGGGCCGTCGTCACCGCCGCCGCGGCGGCGAACGTCTCCAGGGTGGTCCTGGTGACCAGTGCGATGGTCTACGGAGCGTCGGGGGACAACCCGGTCCCGCTCGACGAGGACGCCGACCCGGCAGCGGTCGCGGACGCGCCGGCCATCACCGCGCTGCTCGAGGTCGAGGAGACCGCCGCGAGGGCGCGCGGCGTCCACCCGGGACTGCGGGTCACGGTGGTCCGCCCCGCCGTGCTCGTGGGGCCGGGCGCGGACAGTCTCTTCACGCGCCACTTCGAGGCGCCGCGCCTGCTCGTGGTCAAGGACTCCTCGCCGCACTGGCAGTTCTGCCACGTCGACGACCTGGTCTCCGCGCTCGAGCTGGCCGCCACCGGCGTCGTCGAGGGCGCGGTGACCGTGGCCAGCGAGGGCTACCTCAGCCAGGACGAGGTCGAGGAGATCACCGGGATGCGACGCATCGAGCTGCCCGCGCGCATCGCCTACGGGACGGCGGAGCGGCTGCACCGGCTCGGCATGACACCGGCCCCGGCCAGCGAGCTGGCGTTCACGGCCGAGCCCTGGGTGGTGCCCAGCAGCAGGCTGCGCGCGGCCGGGTGGCTGCCGCGGTACGACAACCGTGCGGCGCTGGCCGCGCTGGTCGAGGAGAAGGCGCGGCGCCCGGCGAGCGGACGGCGGCTCGGGCGGGACGCGACGCTAGGCGCGGCCGGTGCCACTGTCGCGGTCCTGGGCACGGCGGCGGTGGTACGCCAGATCCGTCGGCAGCGGCGTGGCAGCTGACCGCTGCGGTTAGGGTCCGGGCATGGACGCGGAACGGGTGCGGCTCGCCGAGCTGCGTGCGGGCCCGCTCTCGGTCGACGAGGTGCTCGCCGCGGTGGCCGACCCATCGGTCGGCGGGACCGCCCTGTTCGTCGGGACCGTCCGCGACCACGACGGGGGGCGGGGCGTCACCGCGCTGGAGTACAGCGCGCACCCGTCGGCGCAGGAGCAGATGCGCGCGATCGCCGAGCGGGCCGCTGCCGGCTCTCCCGGGGTCCTGGTGGCCGCCGTGCACCGGGTCGGCGAGCTCGCCGTCGGGGATGCTGCGGTAGTCGTCGCCGCCTCCGCGCCGCACCGGGCCGAGGCCTTCGAGGTCGGCCGACGGCTGATCGACGACCTCAAGCACGAGGTGCCGATCTGGAAGCACCAGCAGTTCGACGACGGAACCCAGGAGTGGGTGGCCAACGGCGACGGATGACCCGGGCCCCGCGCAGCGGAGATACCCTCGACGGCATGCAGGCGATGGCGTGGTGGTCCGTGCCGCTGCTCGCCTTCGTCGTGGCCATCGTCTGGGTGTCGCTCGCCAACCGGCCGCGGCCGCCCGCCGACCCGCACGACTCCGTCGCCGAGCACGAGCGCTTCCGGGAGGCCATGGGCCGCTCGGTCGCGCCCGCCGACCAGTCCGGGCCGGACGAACCCGCACCTGCCGCCGACGACCCGGACAAGCCGGGTCCGGCCGGCTCGCGCGGCTCGCTCGCCTAGGCTCCGCCCCCGTGTCCCGCCGCTCCACACCTCAGCTGCTCGCGGTCGTACTCATCGCCGTCGGCCTGCTCGCGGCCGTGTCCCTCCCGATCCCGTACGTCGTGCTCAGCCCGGGCCCGGTGATCGACGTCCTCGGCGCACCGGCGGGCAAGCCGCTCATCACCGTCAGCGGTGCGCCGACCTACCCGACCTCGGGGCGGCTCGACCTCACCACGGTGAGCGAGTCGGGCGGACCCTACGGTCGCACCGCACTGACCAGGGTGCTGAGCGGATGGGTCGACCCGAGCGTCGCGGTGGTGCCGACCTCGGTGCTCTACCCGCCCGGGGAGACGCCGCAGCAGGTCGAGCAGCAGAACACCCAGGAGATGCTGCAGTCCCAGGACTCGGCGGTGATCGCCGCACTGCGGTATGTCGGGCTGCCCGTGACGTTGACCGTGTCGGTCGCCTCCGTCACCGCGGGCGGACCGTCGGACGGCCGCCTCGAGACGGGGGACCGGATCGTCAGCGTCGACGGCGTCGCGGTCGGCACCGGCGAAGAGGTGCGGACGGCCGTGCGCAAGCACAAGCCCGGCGAGACCGTGCAGTTCGTGGTGCTTCGCGACGGTCATCGGCTCACGGTGCCGGTGGTCGCCGGCGCCTCGCCGCAGGACGCGACCGTCGCCGTTGTCGGGTTCCTGCCCCGCGACAGCTACACCTCGACGGTCACCGTGACCATCAGGCTGGAAGACGTGGGCGGTCCCAGCGCCGGTCTGATGTTCACGCTCGGCATCGTCGACAAGCTCACGCCCGAGCAGGAGAACGGCGGGGCGCACGTCGCGGGCACCGGCACGATCGACGCGAACGGCAAGGTCGGGTCGATCGGCGGGATCCGGCAGAAGATGGCCGGGGCCAGGGCTGACGGTGCGACGGTGTTCCTCGTGCCGGCGGGCAACTGCGCGGAGGCGCTGCTCGCGGTGCCGTCCGGCCTGCGTCTGGTCAAGGTGACCGACGTGGACGACGCCCTGTCGGGCATGGCCGCGGCGGTCGCCGGCCGCAGCGCGCCGGGCTGCTCGCCCTGACCGCGTGCGGTCAAGGCTCCAGCGTCGCGGCCAGCGCGTCGACCAGGCCGGGCACCAGGTCGGGTCCGGTCAGCACGGCGTCCCGATCGTCGTGGCTGCGGGTCCGGATCGCGCACTGCCTCGTGCCGTCGCGCAGCACGGCCACCACCAGCCGCACGTCCTGCCGCTCCGGGTGGCCGGCCAGCACCGCCAGGGCCTGGGCCGGGTCGGCCGGCAGGTCGTCCTCGGCCGCCGGCGGCAGCACGGCACGCTCGACGGCCAGCGCGGCGCCGGCGACACTCCCGGGCCAGGCGATGCCCGCCAACAGCTCCTCGAGGGTGGCCGACACCGGCAGGTCGTCCTGCTCGACCGGGGTCACCGTCCCCGCCCCGGGCTCGGCGTCGAGCACGGCGGCCAGCGACGGCTCGCGCTCCACCAGCTCGTCGGTCGACACCAGCGCGAACAGCCGGGGCGGCTGGTCCCAACCGCCGTCCGCGACGTGGCCCTCGATCTCGCGCACCACCCGGCTCAGCACGGTCATAACGACATCGTGACGTAACGGGACCGCTGCACGGCACTGAGCACTCAGCCCGGCTAGGTACGTTGTGCGGGTGAGCTACAACCTGCCCCCCGACCCTGACGACTCGTCCAGCCCGGCCGTACCCGCGCCGCCGCGTCGTACCAGGAGCCGGGCACTTGTGCTCACGCTCGTCGTCCTGGCGCTGCTGCTGGTCGTCTTCTGGATCTTCACCGGCCTGTACACCGACCTGCTCTGGTACCGGTCGGCCGGCACCGGCTTCGCCCTGGTCTTCCAGACCCAGCTGAAGATCCGGCTGCTCATGTTCGTCGTCTTCGGCGGCCTGATGGCCGCGGCGGTCGCTCTGAACTGCTGGCTCGCGTACCGGGCCCGGCCGGCGTTCCGCGGGATCTCGGCCGAGCAGCAGGGCCTGGACCGCTACCGGGTCGCGATCGACCCGTACCGGCGGCTGCTGGTCATCCTCGCCGCCGGCGTGCTCGGCCTCATCACCGGCGGGTCGGCCGCCTCGGAGTGGCAGACCGCCCTGCAGTTCTTCAACTCCCAGCCCTTCTACAGCAAGGACGCCCAGTTCGGCCTGGACCTGTCCTTCTACGCCTTCCGGCTGCCGTTCTGGCGTTTCCTCGTCGGCTTCGGGTTCGGCATCGTCGTCGTGTCGCTCATCGCCGCGCTCCTCGTGCACTACCTGTACGGCGGGCTGCGGCTGCAGACCCCGGGGGACAAGACCACCCCGGCGGCGCGCGCGCACATCGCAGTGCTGCTCGGGCTGTTCGTGCTGATGAAGGCGGCCGCCTACTGGTTCGACCGCTACGAGCTGGTGGTCAAGGACGGTCCACGGATCAGCGGCGGCACCTACACCGACATCAACGCGGTGCTGCCGGCCAAGCTGATCCTGTTCAGCATCGCGATCATCTGCGCGCTGCTGTTCTTCGCCACGGTCGTCACCCGCAACTGGCTCGCGCCGGCACTCGGGTTCGGGCTGCTGGTGCTCAGCGCGATCGTCGTCGGCGGGATCTACCCGTTCTTCGTCCAGTCCGTGCAGGTCAAGCCGAGCGAGCCGGACAAGGAGGCGCCGTACATCCAGCGCAACATCGACGCGACGCTGAAGGCGTACCAGCTGGACACGATCGAGTCGCAGGACTACAGCGGGGTGTCCAACCCCAAGCAGGTCTCCGGCGCCCTCCCCACGGTGCGCAACGTGCGGCTGATCGACCCGGCAGTGGTGTCCCCGACCTTCATCGCGCTGCAGCAGCTGCGCGGCTTCTACTCGTACGCCGACACCCTCGACGTGGACCGCTACAAGCTCACGGACCCCGACGGCAGCACGACGCAGCGCGAGGCGGTCGTCGCCGTCCGCGAGCTCAACCTGGCCGGGCTACCGCCGTCGTCGCACAACTTCGCGAACGACCACACCGTGTACACGCACGGCTTCGGCTTCGTCGCGGCCTACGGGAACGTGAGCCAGACGGACGGGACGCCGAGCTTCTTCGAGTCCAACATCCCCCCGCAGGGCAAGCTGACGCTCTCGCCACAGGGTGAGCGGGTGTACTTCGGCGAGAACTCACCCGAATACTCGATCGTGGGTGCGCCGCCGGGCAGCGCCCCGGTCGAGTTCGACTACAACGCGGCCGACAACACCCAGGTCGACAACACCTACGACGGCAGTGGCGGCGTCGCGATGGGCTCGCTCTTCGGGAGGGTGCTCTTCGCGACCAAGTTCGGCGAGACCAACATCCTGCTGTCGGACCGGATCAACTCCGCCTCGCGCATCATGTGGAACCGGGACCCGCGGGACCGGGTCAAGGCGGTCGCACCGTGGCTGACGGTCGACGGCGACGCCTACCCCGCGGTGGTCGACGGCCGGGTCAAGTGGATCATCGACGGCTACACCACGACGAACGGCTACCCGTACTCGCAGCGGACCCAGCTCGGTCAGGCGACGGCCGACTCGGTGAGCGTGGCCAGCAACGCGATCGCCGCGCAGCCGGCCGACCAGGTCGACTACATCCGCAACTCGGTCAAGGCCGTGGTCGACGCCTATGACGGGACGGTCACGCTGTACGAGTGGGACGAGAACGACCCGGTGCTCAAGGTGTGGGAGCAGGCGTTCCCCGGGACCGTGCAGTCGTACGACTCGATCCCGGAGTCGCTCAAGGTGCACTTGCGGTACCCGCAGGACATGTTCAAGGTGCAGCGCGACCTGTACGCCAAGTACCACGTCACCGACCCGAAGGCCTTCTACAGCGGGCAGGACTTCTGGGTCGTGCCGGACGACCCCACGAAGGAGACCGGACAGCCGCAGCCGCCGTACTACCTCACGCTGCAGATGCCCGGACAGAGCGACCCTTCGTTCTCGCTCACGACCGCGTTCTCGCCCAACAACCGCACCAACCTCGCCGCGTTCATGGCCGTGGACGCCGACCCCGGGGCGGACTACGGGACGATCCGGGTGCTCGAGCTGCCCAAGAGCACGAACGTCCTCGGCCCGGTCCAGGTCCAGACCACTCTGGAGAGCGACGCGACGATCTCCTCGCAGCTGACGCTGCTGCGCAGCGGCGGCTCCCAGGTCGTCTTCGGGAACCTGTTGTCGCTGCCCGTCGGCGGCAGCCTGCTCTACGTCGAGCCCCTGTACATCCGCGCGGCCAGCGGGACCACGTATCCGCTGCTCCGAAAGGTCCTGGTCTCGTTCAACGGGAAGACGGCGATGGACGACACGCTGGCCGAGGCACTGGGCCAGGTGCTGGGCACCTCCAGCTCGGGTGGGGGCGACGGAACGACCCCGCCGCCCACGACTGGTGGCGGCACCGGGACGAACAACGCGGCCCTGGCAGCTGCCCTGAAGGCGGCTCAGAAGGCCCTGGACGACTCGAACGCCGCGCTCACGGCGCACGACTTCACGGCGTACGGCGAGGCGCAGAAGCGGCTGGCGGATGCCATCGCACTCGCCGTGAGGCTGTCGTCCGCGACCTCCGGCACCTCACCGTCGCCGTCTCCGTCCGGGACCTCGTCGCCGTCGGCCAGCGGCAGCCCGTCACCCACCGGGTGAGACCGGATGCCGGGAGCGGGAGAGGCGATTTGCCCGGTGGGTCGCGCTGACCTATCGTGGGCGCACCGACGCGGGGTGGAGCAGCTCGGTAGCTCGCTGGGCTCATAACCCAGAGGTCGCAGGTTCAAATCCTGCCCCCGCTACCACGTTTACGCAGGTCAGGGCCATGATCATCGATCATGGCCCTGACTCTTGTGGTCAGAATGTCGGCAAGCCTGCCTATACGAGACTCCGTCAAGGTGGCACCGATGCCAGCTTGCTCGACGCTGGTGGACGCGCGGACACACTGGTGGACGTCACATCTGGACGGGTCGTGCGTCGCCCCTCCTGACCTCTGGGTCGCTGGCCCAAGATCGAGCTGCTCGGGGTACGAGTCTGGACGTTGGTGCGAGTGCCTCTTCGACGACTTGCCGCCTGCGGGCTCGAGTTGCGTCCCGGACCCGCGCCTGCGGAGTAACGCCTCAGTCTGCGGGGCAGGCGCTGTCGACGAGGGTCTGCGCTGCGGCTCGTGCCGCGGTAGCAGCCGCGGGCTCGTTGTCGAGCACGCCAGCAGCCAGGCCGCCGTCGAGCAGCACGGTCAGCTGGCGGGCCAGCAGGTCCGGATCATGCGCGCGGGCCTGCCGGGCCAGCTCAGCGACCCATGCTCGGACGACGTTCTTGTGCTCGACGGTGCGCGCGTGCACGTCGGTGCCCGCGTCGGTCTCGGCGGCGGTGTTGATGAACGCGCAGCCGTGGTAGCCGTCGCGCCGGCAGGCCGAGGTGAGCGCGTCGAACAGTCCGACCAGTTGTGCGCGTGGGTCGTCCCCGGCCGCTCGGGCGGCAGCGCGCAGCTGGCCGAACCAGGTCTGGTCGAGTTGGTCGAGGTAGGCGAGGACGAGGTCGTCCTTGCGCGGGAAGTGCTTGTAGAGCGTCGCCTTGGCCACGCCGGACTCGGCGATGACGGTGTCGACGCCGACCCCGCGGGGCCCGCGAGCGTAGAACAGCCGGAACGCCGCGTCCAGGATCCGATCTCGGGCCGGTCGGGTGTCGGTGGTCACCACCGCGGGCTCCTCCGCACGTGTCACGGCGCGGCCGGTGGCCGCGCGAGTCCAAGTCATCCTACAGACCGAACTGTCTGTTTGCCTATTGGTGCTGGATCGGTCGTGTGACTGGGATTTGGCTGCTGCTACACGGCTTGACAAGCAGACAGATCTGTCTGCTACGGTCGCGGCATGTCAGCTCGACCTTAGGAGACCTCCACCATGAACATCGCAGTCCTCGGCACGGGCATGGTCGGCCAGGCCGTCGCCGGCGCGCTCGCCACGCTCGGTCACGACGTGACCGTCGGCACCCGCGACGTGGCCGCCACGCTGGCTCGCACTGAGCCCGACAGCATGGGCAACCCCCCGTTCTCGGCCTGGGGCGCCACAAGGCCCGAGGTCCGCCTCGCCACGTTCGCCGACGCGACCACCGACGCCGACCTGGTCGTCAACGCCACCAACGGCGCCGTCTCGCTCGAGGCACTCAACGCCGCCGGTGCGGAGCACCTGGCCGGCAAGGTCCTGCTCGACATCGCCAACCCGTTGGACTTCTCACAGGGCTTCCCGCCCAGCCTGTTTGTCAGCAACACCGACTCCCTCGGTGAGCAGATCCAGCGAGACTTCCCCGACGTCAAGGTCGTCAAGGCGCTCAACACCATGAACGCTCATCTCATGGTTGACCCGAAGCAGCTCGCGGACGGCGACCACTCGGTGTTCGTCTCCGGCAACGACGAGGGGGCCAAGGCGGTGGTCAGCGAGCTGCTCACGGCCTTCGGCCACACCGACATCATCGACCTGGGCGACATCACCACCGCCCGCGGCTCGGAGCAGCTGCTGCCGATCTGGGTGCGCCTGTTCGGCGCGGTCGGCACCCCACTGTTCAACTTCAAGATCGTCCGCTGAACGCCGTGCTAGATGGCGGCAGCGCCGCGACCCGCCCTCCGGCGTCGTCGTCCCTCCGCCGACGGGAGCGCGGGGTATGAGCGAGGGCGTGATGAACGGCTGGACGGTCCTCGTGACCGGCGGCACCGGGGGGATAGGCAAGGCGACGGCCGCGGCGCTGGCCGCGCGCGGTGCCTGCGTCGGCATAGTCGGCCGGGACCGGCAGCGCGGCGAGGCAGCGGCGCAGCACATCATCCGAGCCGCGCCGGCAGCGGTGGTCGAGGTCTTCGTCGCCGATCTGTCGGCCCAGGGCGGGGTTCGCCGCCTGGCCGCCGAGGTGCTTGCGACCTACCCGCGCCTCGACGTGCTGGTCAACAACGTCGGCGGCTCCTGGGCGCACCGGCACGTGACCGTCGACGGCCTCGAGCACACTTTCGCGCTCAACCACCTGGCGTCGTTCCTGCTCACGCGGCTGCTGCGCGACCGACTCGTCGCGAGCGCTCCGGCCCGCGTCGTCACGGTGTCCTCACAGGCCCAGTCCATGGGCCGGATCGACTTCGACGACCTGCAAGGTGAGCGTTCGTACAGCGGCCAGCGCGCCTACAGCCAGTCGAAGCTGGCCAACGTGATGTCTACCTACGAGCTCGCCCGCCGACTCGAGGGCACCGGCGTGACCGCGAACGCCGTCCACCCCGGCGTGGTCGCAACGCAGTTCGGCGCCGAGGACGAGCAGCCATGGTTCCGCTATCTGCGTCCGGTGATCCGGCCGCTGATGAAGTCCCCCGAGCGTGGCGCCCGCACGCCGGTGATGCTGGCGTCGGCGCCGGGGCTCGCCCACGTAACCGGCCAGTACTTCGCGAACGGGCACCCGATCCGCAGCAGCAGGACGTCGTACGACGTCGACGTGCAACGGCGGCTGTGGGAAGTCAGCGAGCGGCTGGTCGGGATCGCCGGGACGCCGGCGTAGCCGCACCCGGCTCGTCGGACTCGGTGACAGGCGGTCCACAACTCGCCGACGAAGTGCTTGATCGTCCGGACGTTCGGGGACCCAGGAGGACGTTGGCGGATCTGACCTCTGGGTCCAAACCCAGAAGACGCCGAACCTGCATCTCAGACATGAGACTTAGACCCTACGAGCCCGGGTGCATCGACCACCGAGACCACCCTCGGCAGCGCCATCCGCTGTCGAAGACCGCATCTTCGGCAGCGCGTCGACGCGCAATAGATCGGCTCGGCGCGCGTTGGCCATGCCGTCGGTTGGCGCGTGGTCAGGCCATGAGCAGGCCGAACCCGATCACCAGGGTCGGGATGTGGACCATGAAGGGCGGTTCGAAGAGTGGCCCCACGCCTTGATCCGCGGCTGCCCGGTTGCGTTGCCGATCCCGGCTACCAGTCCCAGGCTGACCGCGGTCCGGCATGCCCACCCCGGCACCGAAGAGTCGCGCAGCTGCGCCACCCCGCCCACGGTAACCGCGGCATATGCAAGCAGCAGATGCACGCGGAACCAACCACCGGTCGCCGCCGACCACAGCTCGTACCCGGCCAGGTCCTCCTGACCGGCAGCGAACTCGGTTGGCAACGGTGATGTCGACGGTGAATCGGGCAACCATGACGGCCACCCACAAGACGGCGGCAACCAGGTAGGTCACGGCCGCTACCGCAAACGGCTGCCCGACTAGGCCGGCCGCGTCGACCAGCCGGCCGCGGTCAGGACCACGCCAACGATCATGAACCCGTTCATGGCGAGCCAACGGTGGTGGTGTTCGTGCAGCACTCGCAGGTAGACGGCCCGGTCGCCGAAGAACACCCGGCTCGGTTCGGGCGGCAGCACGGCGCCAGCGAAGAACTCCACCGCTCTGAGAATCAGCGTTCACGCCGCGTGTGTTCCTTCGAAGGATCGCTCCGCTCCCAGTGGCTCAAGGCCCGGACGGTCCGCTAGTGCGGGTGGCCCTACGCGGACAGCAGGTTCGCCTAGGTCGGATCAGCCGCACGCGCCGGGATCCTGGCTCGCTGATGTGCACGACTCTCGTCCTGGATGCTCGCAGCCAGCGCTCCGAGCCTGCGCAGATCCTCGGTGAGCGCGTCGGTACGGTCGCGGTGGCCGGGAATGATGATCGCGTAGAACGTGTCGAGGATCTTCGGGATCTTGAGCACGTGATAGGTCTGCTCGATCTTCGTTCCCCCGTCGGCCTCGTGGAGCCTGATCGTCCACTCGACGCTGTCGGGGTAGAGCAGGGTCGGGACGGTTCGCCAGACGAGTTCGCGACGTTCGGCCGTAACGATCTCGCACCTGCGACCCCAGCGCATCAGTCCTGCTCGATTCCGGCCCCTGAACTGGGTGCCGGGGGTTGCCACCGTAGCCCCGGCCATCCATGTGGCGCTCTTACATTCGTGGCTCCATTCCCCGACTCGGGTGATGTCGGCCACGACGCCCATGACCTGGTCGGGGTCTGCAGCGACGAGCACTTCGACTCGCCCGGTCTTCTGGACTCTGAGTGCCCTCGGCGACGACTCGCCCCAGCAACGGGACCGGTGGCGCCGGTAGGACCCGGCGAAACCGTGCAGCAGGACGAACCGGGGGACCGGTGGCACGAGGCCGACCACGACCTCCCGGTCGTCGTCACTCAGGTCGTCGATGAGCCAATGACCTTCTCGACCGAGCTCGACGAAGGACTTCGGCTTGAGGTTGTACTGCTCATCCCATGCCTGCCATTCGGCGGCGGTGATCGTGGCGGACACGACCGGCATGATCTCGTCCTCCTCCCGGCGTAGGTGGGGGAGCAGGCTCTCCTCGAGCGTCTCGATGGCGGCGAGCACACGCTCACGCTGCCCCGTGGAGTCGCCACGGCCGTAGTCGGCAGCTGCCCGCTCGAGCTCGGTGATCCCGGGGCCGATCGCCTCGTGCTCGGCGTCCATCGCATCGAGCAGGTCGGCTGCGGCTGGGTTGCGCTCACGCACCATCGGATACAGGCCGGCGTCTTCGCCGGAATGGTGTTGGTGCAGGAAGTGCATCATCCACTCGATGTGGTGCGCCAGAGCCTCACGTTGGCGATCGGGCGGGGGCGGCGTGTGCGCGAGGACTGCCCGAGCACGGGTGAGATCGCGGCGAAGGGCCTCGTGGACGATCCCCATCATGCGGGTGTCCGCAGGTGCGTTCCGTTCGGGCTTCATGGCCGGCCCTCTCTCTGTCATGAACTCGGGATCTCGCGCTCCAACATCTCCGCCACCCACGACTGGTACTGCTTCACACTCCAGCCCGACTCCTCGACGAGGAGGAGGTAGACCTCCACGCTGAGCAGCGCCCACAGGCTGTCGGTCTCGCGTCGTGTCGGCTTTCGGCCCATCACGCCTTCTGCGCCTTCAGCGATGTCTCGCCGAACGCGCTCGCGCGTGGCTCTGAGCATCTCCGCGATCACCGCGTCGGTCGGGGCCGCCTCCCGCAACGCCTTGGCGAACCCTGCCGTGCGCTGGTTCACCTCGGTCTGGAGCATGGCGGCGGCAGCGATCCGGTCGGCGCGGGAGCCCCGCGCGATCGCCGCGAACTCAGGGCGGTCGGCCAAGGCAACGGGAGCGTCGTCGCCGACCACGGCGACGTCCATCGCTTGCTGGAACAGTCCGGTCTTCGAGGAGAAGTGCGCATACACCGTCTCGGTGGCCACCCCCGCCTCCCGTGCGACGTCACGCATGCCGGTCGCAGCCCAGCCGTTCGCGGTGAACAGCCGGGTCGCCGCAGCGACGACCGCAGCCCGCGTCCGCTCGGCCTGCTGCGCCCGGTGGGGCGAGCGGTAGCGCCGCGGGGCGGCACTGGTCGGCTTGCTTGACGCTGGTGGCACAAACGTGAATCTAGTACGGATCTGGATTCACTACAAGCCCGTTCTTTCAATCGGGTATTCACGGCGGAGGACGCGTCACAGGCGCTGGTCAACCGCTGGTCAACATCGTCGGCACGGTCAACTTCTGGGCGCTTTCAGAATGGGACTTGTTGGCGCAGTAGGCCCTCGCCGGTGGCGCGGCCGGCGACAGTCCGGCAGAACTCAATGGCGTCGATGGTGATCTCTTCTCCGTGCCTGCCGGAGTTGTAGTGGCCGCCGGCCGGTCCTTCGAGGTGAAGTGTGAAGGGCCTGCCGTGTCGGCGGGCCCACTCGGCGACGACATCGGCAACGATACGGCCGTCGTGTCCGCCGGTCTGGAGTAGTGGGCGTGTGGTTGCTCGTGAGATGTCGATCCGGTGCATCCAGGTGTCGCGGGTCAGGATCACGTCGAAGAGGTATCCGAGGCTCCATGGCTCCATGGCCTTGTCCACCTCGACCTTCATCGTGATCCTGCGGACGATTCCGGGCAACCGGGTTCGTGCTCGAGCGGCGCGAGGCGCCAGGTCGGTGAGGAGTGCGGTGATCTGCGCCGGTTCCAGCTGGAGTCGCTCCCGGACCTGGACCTCGGTCATGCCGTCGACGTCGGGTCGCTCGCCGGCGGCCTTCTTGCCGGCCCGAACCTGGTGGATGAACTGCTGGATGGACACGTGGCCTTCCATGGCTCCCAGGACGTGGCAGGTCATGGCCTTCACGTCCCACGCGGGGCACTCGGTCTGCTTAGACCAGTCGTCGGCTGACAGTGACGTCACCAGTTCGACGAAGCGCCCGTTCTCGGCGACGGCGAGTGCCCGCGCCTCGGTGTGGTCGATTGCGGACACCTGGTCGATCGGGGTCCCGGTGGTGGTCATGCGCGGGCCCTCTTCCTCGTGGTCTTCGGGCTGGACAAGTAGGCGTGGAACATCTGCGCGGCGTCGTCGATCAGCCGTATCCAGCGGTCACCGCCGGGGTCGTTGGAGATCTGCTGGTCCACCAGCCCGGTCCCGAGGGCGGTGAACAGGTCCACCGCCCTCGGATCGGTGAATCCGGTCTCGGACAGCCGCACCCGCAGTGACTCCAAGCCCTCCACGGCGATCGCGAAGGACTCCGCCGACGGCTCAAACCCGGGGATGGTCCGCTGGAACAGCAGCTGGTATCGGACCACGTCCTCGGTGCAGAACTCAGCAAAGAACCGCAGACCCATCCGAAGGTCGGCCAGCAGCTCGCCCGTGAGGACCAGCCGACCTTGCTGCCTGAGGTACTCCTGTGCCCCTTGGGCGAACATCGCGTCGTAGATCGCGTTCTTGGAGTCGAAATAGGAGTAGAGAGACGGTGGCTGCATCCCCACCTGTTGGGCGACGTCACGAAGTGACAGCCCGGCAAGCCCATTCGCGCGGGCCAGCCGCCACGCCATCTCAAGGATCTCGGCACGGGTGGCCTCGTGCCGTTCCGATCGCCTATCTCGCTTCGGCATATCTAACATAGTTCGGACTATCTACTTCACTTTGAGGACTGTCAAGCCTCTGCCCCTGCTGGGGCGAGCACCGCTAGGGCGCGTCTCGGAAGTACGAGGTCTACCGGGTGCTCGACTGAGCCGCGCAGAGGGCACCGTCTAGGTGTACTGCCCAGGGAGGTTGGTTAAGCGGGTGATGGGCGGTTGGTTCCCGATGGCGGTGTGGGGCCGGTGGTGGTTGTAGTGGTGGATCCATGCTGGCAGAGCGTTGCGGCGGGCTGTCGCTCACCCGAGTCGCTCCTACGAATGTCCGTGGGCCTCGAGGACGCGGAGGACCTCATCGCCGATCTCGACAACGCACTGCGGTCGCCGTGATGCCGGAGCAGCACACGCGAACCATCCCGGTGCTCACCGTCCACGACGCGTCGAGCCACGCAATGGCCTGGATCGCATTCGCCCTCGGCGTCCCGCAGGTCCCTCTGGGCGTCGACGACTTCGGCCAGTCCGGATCCGTCGCCGACATCTACGAGCTGCACGACATGCTCCCCGGCAGCATCGTCAACGCGGGCCCTCTCCAGTCTGAACATCTGACGGGGAAGACCGGGTGTCGGCAGACTGTCGGCGACACCGGCCTGGACGTGGCTGGACAAATGCGGATGTTCGCGGGCGTGGACGTGCCTGTGACCTGCGAGGACGCTTCTTCCGCGACCGTCCCTCGGCGTCCAGAGCTGCACGTCGGCGTCGGGTGCCTCGGCGGCTCATGACCCGGAGGTCGCAGCGCAATCTCGCATCGCAGATTCGCGTATCGCAACTCAGCGACAGCGAGTGCAGGCCAGGGCCATGATCATCGATCAGCAGGGTGGCCTCGACATCGACGAAGAACGAAAGCAGGAAGAACCCGGAAGTCGGCGCTGGGGAGACTGGCGCGGTCGCGACGTCGCCGTCGAACGTGTTGCGCTCCAGAAGCCCGGCGTGGTCGTCCGGAACCCGTGGGGACCAAGGGCCCTGTCCTGCGGGTGTGGGCCGCTCCTACGTTGACGCAGGCAACCGACCCGACCTGAGGAGCCCTCGAGCCATGCAGAGTCCTCGCCGTGTCGTCGTGGTCGGCGGCGGTGTGAGCGGCCTGGCCACCGCCTACTTCCTGCGGCGCCGCGGTGGAGCCGAGGTCGAGGTCACGCTGGTCGAGGGCAGCGACCGGCTGGGCGGCAAGGTGCTCACGCGGGAGTTCGCCGGCCACCCGGTGGACGTCGGGCCGGACGCACTCCTGGTTCGCATGCCGGTGATGGCTTCCCTGCTCGCGGAGCTCGGGCTCAGCGGCGCGGTGGTGGCGCCCGGTGCCGCGGGGGCGTACGTGTGGTCCCGGGGCCGGCTTCGGCCACTTCCGCCCGGCACCCGCTCCGGGGTGCCGCGCCAGCTCCTACCGCTCCTGAGGTCTGGGCTGCTCTCGCCGGCCGGGTTGGTCCGCGCCGCAGCTGACCTTGTACTTCCGCGCCGCCGGTCGCGGGCTGACGAGGACCTCTCGGTCGGTGCATTGCTGCGGCCCCGGCTGGGGGCGCAGGTCTTCGACCGGCTCGTCGACCCGCTGCTCGGGGGGGTGCACGCAGGTCGGGCCGATCTGCTCAGCGCTCGCAGTGTCGTCCCCGAGATCGAGGCCATCGCACGGGCTCACCGCAGCATCTACCTGGGTACCCGGGGCCGGCCGGGTCCCTCCCCGGCTGCCGGTCCCGCGCTGGTGACACTGGACGGCGGTTTGGTCCGGCTCGTCGACGCGCTGGTGGCCGCGTGCAAGGACTGCGCCCTGGAGCTCGGTACCGGCGTTGCCGGGCTGTCCCGGCGAGGTGACGGGTACCGGGTGCGGCTGGCCGACGGGCGGGTGCTCGCCGCGGACGCCGTGGTCCTGGCCACCCCGGCGTTCGTGACGGCCGAGCTGCTCGCCCAGATCGCGCCGGCTGCCGCGGCCGCGGCCGCCGAGGTGCCCTACGCAGACGTCGCCAGCGTGACCCTGGCCTACCCGCGCGAGGCCCTGGTGCGCGACCTCGACGCGACGGGCTTCCTGGTCCCTCCCTCGGAAGGGCTGATGCTGGTCGGCTGCAGCTGGCTGACGGCGAAGTGGCCGCACCGGCCCGATCCCGCGGTGGTGCTGGTGCGCGCCCTGGTGGGTCGTCACGGCGACCGGCGCTTCGCGGCACTCGCGGACGAGGAGCTGGTGGAGCGCGTGCACTCGGAGCTCGTGCTGACGATGGGCCTGACGGCCGCGCCCAAGGAGGCGAGCGTCCAGCGTTGGCCGAAAGCGATGCCGCAGTACACGGTCGGCCACCAGAGCCGGCTGCAGCGGATCGACGGCGAGCTCGCCGGTCTCCCCGGTCTCGTGGTCACCGGTGCGGCATACCGCGGGGTCGGTCTGGCCTCCTGCGTAGACCTGGGAGAGCAGACCGCCACGGACCTGCTCGCCTGGCTCACCGCAGCCCACACGCCCGCGGAAGGACTCGCATGACGGCGCCGACCCTGCACCGCTCCTCGACGGTCGACTACGGGCAGCGGCCGATGCTCGTCTTCTGGGAGACCACGCGGGCCTGCCAGGTCGCGTGCCGGCACTGCCGGGCCTCGGCGCTGACCCACGGACTTCCGGGCGAGCTCACCGGCGCGGAGGGCAAGAACCTCATCGACCAGGTGGCCGGGTTCGGGCGCCCGTACCCCATCCTCGTTCTCACCGGTGGGGACTGCCTGCTGCGCGCGGACCTCTTCGACCTCGTCGATCACGCCACTTCGCTCGGCGTTCCCGTCGCGCTCTCGCCGTCGGTGACTCCGGCGCTGACGCCGGCGATGGTGGCACGCATCGCGACCAGTGGGGTCAAGGCGGTCTCGATCAGTCTGGACGGAGCCACCGCGGCGACCCACGAAGGCGTCCGGGCGGTCGACCACCACTTCGAGGACACCCTGCGGGCGATCAGGGCACTGGTGGCCGCCGGACTCACGGTCCAGGTCAACACCACGGTGATGCGCGAGAACCTGCGGGAGCTCGCGGATGTCGCCGCGCTCGTCCAGCAGACGGGTGCGCATATCTGGGAGGTCTTCTTCCTGGTCCACGTCGGGCGCGGCGTGGCGAGCGGCGCCATCAGCCCCGACGAGCACGAGGACGTGTGCCACTTCCTCGTCGACGCGTCGCAGTACGGGTTCACTGTCCGGACGGTCGAGGCGCCGTTCTTCCGCCGGGTGGTCAGCGAGCGGCGCGCCGGCGGGAGCGTCCCTGCCAGCGAGGTGTACGAGGCCCTGGCGCACCGGCTCACGGACCTCTTGGGGCCACCCACTAGCCGGTCGAGCGCTCACACGGCGGCCACCCGCGACGGCAAGGGGATTCTGTTCGTGGCTCACGACGGCGAGGTCTACCCCGCCGGGTTCCTGCCGGTGGGGCTGGGCAACCTGCGGGACCGTCCCTTGCACGAGATCTACCGGGACGACGAGCTGCTGCTGCAGATCAGGGCGGCGGCGTTCTCGGGTCGCTGCGGTGCCTGCGAGTACGCCGACCTGTGCGGCGGCTCGCGGGCCCGCGCCTACGCCGCGAGCGGCGACCCGCTGGCAGCGGACCCCGCCTGCGCCTACGACCCGAAGCCCCAGCGAAAGTAGCGCGCCAACGCGACTGTCCGGCCAGGGTTCGGCGCTTGCGGGTCTCGTCGAGCGGGTGGTCGCTGCCGGGTCACCGTGAGCGATGTGCTCAGGCCGGTCGGGCGGCGCACACGATGGCGCCGTGCATGCCGTCCAGGATCTCGTGCGTGAACGTGACGGACGCACCCTCGAGCCCGGCGGCCGTCAGCCCGTCGACGTACTCCGCGACGGACAGGGCGCCGGCGATGCAGCCGGCGAACCCGCCGCGCTCGACCCGGTCGGCCGGAGAGAGGCGGTCCTCGGCGACGATGTCCGAGACCCCGACGCGTCCACCGGGACGCAGCACCCGGGCGATCTCGGCGAACACCTGGCGTTTGTCGAGGCTGAGGTTGATGACGCAGTTGGAGATGACGACGTCGACGCTGCCGTCCGGCAGCGGGATCTGCTCGATCCGCCCGCGGAGGAACTCCACGTTCCCGACGCCCGCCTCGGCAGCGTTGCGCCGGGCCAGGTCGAGCATCTCGTCGGTCATGTCCAGGCCGTAGGCCTTGCCGGTCGGCCCGACCCGACGGGCGGAGAGGATCACGTCGATGCCACCGCCCGAACCGAGGTCGAGCACCACGTCACCCTCTTCGAGGTCGGCGACGGCGGTGGGGTTCCCGCAGCCGAGGCTGGCCGCGACGGCTGCGCGCGGCAGCTCGGAGCGCTCCTGCTGCCCGTAGCGCGCGGCGCCGAACGGGTCGATCTCGACCAGCTCAGGGCCTGCGGCGCAGCATGTCGCCGGCTCGGTCACGGTGTCGAGCTGACCCGTGACACTTCTCGCCGCCGCCGCGTAGTGCTCACGAACCTGTTCCTGGAGGACCGTCCTGCTCTCGTCGTCGGTGTTCATCGTGGGCCTCCTCGGTCCGGATCAGCTGCTGTCCCTAGGTCTCTGCCCGCATTCTATATCGACATCCATCAATATGTAGGACCGGCGGCGACCACCGGCCCCGATGTGACCGAGACCTCATGCGGTCAAGGCCCGGGCGGGCGCCCGGTCCCCAGCGCGCGGGAGAGCAAGGTGACGCGGTCGCGCGCGCCGGTCTTGGCGAAGATCGACTTGAGGTGGTCCTGGACGGTGTGCTGGGACAGCGTCATCCGGCGCGACATCGTCCGGGTGTCCGCCCCGGTGGCGAGCAGCCCGACCAGCTCGTACTCACGGGGGGTGAGGGCGAACACCCGGGCGAACAGCTCGAGGCGCTCGGCGGCGGACGCTTCCTCGATGGTCACGACGACGCTCGCTGCTGCGTGTTCGAGCCCCCCGCCGGGCGGCTCGACGGAGGGCATCCGCGCCGCCCGAAGCGTGAGCCAGAACCCGTCGCCGAGATGCGCACGGGTGGAAGCCGGATGGTCGTCGACGCCCGCCTCGCAGGCGACGAGCTGAGCAGCGACGTTGTAGACGCTGGCCGGGACGGCCTGCCCGCCGTGACCGGGTGGGAGGAGGGCGTCCAGCCAGTCGTGGGACTGCGCCGTCCGACGGGTGATCCGCAGATCGTCGTCCAGGGTCAGCACGACGGGCCCCACGCCCTTGCGGTGCGGCACCGCAGCCTCGACGAAGGTCCTCGCCTGGCACTCGCGTCCGGCGGTGGTCACCGCCGGGGCGGCGGCAGCGAGGAACTCGGCGTCCCGCCCGTCGAACGGTTCGTGGCCTTCTACTCGCCACAGGTCGAGGAACCCCCAGCAGCCGAAGGAGTCTGCGAAGACGACCGAGGCCACGTCGCGGACCGCGTACCGGCTCATCACCTCGCGCCAGACCAGGCTGCGCTCCAGATGGCCGTCGACCGCGCTGTGCAAGAGTCCGACCGGTGGGGTCCGGTGCATCAGATCGGTCCAGCGGTTCACGTCTGTGGCGTACTTCGCCCGGATGAGCGCCGGCAGCTCAGGCAGGCACGGCACCTCGGCGAGGGGCGCGCTGCCGACGGTGGTCGACGGGTCGGTGAGCAGCCAGACGTAGGCGTCGAAGCCGACGGCTTCGCGCAGGACGTCGAGGACACCGCCGCGCTGGGTCACGGCATCGAGCGGCTGGCGGCAGATGGCTTCGATCCGCTCGAGGGCTCGCGACCGCGCCCAGGTGCTGGCCACGCGGCGAGCGTAGCCGTCGCTGGCGGAGCTCCGGTCGGCTCGCCCGGCAGGAGCGGACCCCAGGAATCTGGGATGTCAGGCGACAGCTGCGGCGACCTAGCGTGCTGGTCTCACCAGGACCGGCCACGCACGGAACGGAGGACTCCGATGACCACCTTGCGCATCGAGCACGCGATCGGTGACTACGACCTGTGGAGATCGGCGTTCGACCGCTTCGCCCAGGCCCGTACGGACGCCGGGGTACGCGGCTACGCCATCCGCAGGCCAGTCGACGACCCGGGCTTCCTCATGCTCGACCTGGAGTTCGACAGCGTCGACGAGGCGGACAGCTTCGCCCGGTTCCTGCGGGAGCAAGTCTGGTCGTCGCCCACGGCGTCGCCCGCCCTCGCCGGGGCGCCACGCACCCGGGTCCTCGAGCTCGTGGGGACCCAGGGTCAGCGGGCCGGGTAGCCGCCGACGCCCGGGGCAGCGTCCTCCCGCAGACCCGGCTGCGGGGGACGGGCGGCTCCCGAGACCGCTGTCGGGTCCCTCGGCTAGCCTGAATCCCGGCTGAAGGAGCGAGCCCCCGCAGCCGCTGCCCTCGCGTCGACCGGTCGACCGGTCGGCCTCGTCGTCAGGAGTCCTCGTGACCGATCCGAGCATTTCGCCAGATCACCCGATGGGGATGGACTCGGCCGACCCTCGACGCTGGCTGGCGCTGGGCGTCATCGGCGTGGCGCAGCTGATGATCATCCTCGACGCCTCGATCGTGAACATCGCCCTGCCGAGCGCGCAGCGCGAGCTCGGCATCAGCACTGCCGACCGTCAGTGGGTGGTCACTGCGTACACGCTGGCCTTCGGCGGTCTCCTGCTGCTCGGTGGCCGGATCGCCGACTACAACGGCCGGAAGCGCACGTTCATCATCGGCCTGATCGGGTTCGCCGCCGCGTCCGGGCTGGGCGGTCTCGCACCGACCGCCGGACTGCTCTTCGCCGCCCGCGGCCTGCAGGGCGCCTTCGCCGCTCTGCTGGCACCCGCGGCGCTGTCCCTGATCACGGTGACGTTCGTCGCGCCCAAGGAACGGGCCAAGGCGTTCGGCGTCTTCGGTGCGATCTCGGGCGGGGGGGCGGCGATCGGCCTGATCGTGGGCGGAATCCTCACCGAGTACGCGTCCTGGCGCTGGTGCCTCGGCGTCAACGTGCCGATCGCACTGATCACCGCCGTGGCGGCGGTCTACGTCGTGCACGAGAGCAAGGCACACGGCGACACGCGCTACGACATCCCGGGAGCGGTGCTGTCGACGGCCGGCCTGGTCTCACTGGTCTACGGCTTCACCGAGGCTGCGAAGCCGAAGAACGCGGCCAACCCCAACGACACCGCGGTCCAGGGCTGGACCTCCAGCTCGACGATCCTCTTCCTCAGCCTCGCCGCCGTGCTCCTGGTCGCCTTCGTGCTCTGGGAGCGTCGGGCCACCAACCCGCTGCTGCCGCTGCGCATCGTCCGCAACCGCAACCGCGGTGGCTCGTACCTGGTGTTCCTGCTCGTGGGTGCGGGCCTGTTCGCGATGTTCCTGTTCCTCACGTACTACTTCCAGATCAACCTGGGCTACAGCCCGCTGAAGTCCGGATTCGCCTTCCTGCCCTTCAGCGCCGGCATCATCCTGGCGGCGGGTCTCGTGGCGCAGCTGCTTCCACGGGTCGGGCCGCGTCCGCTGATGATCCCCGGCCTCGTCATGTCCATCGTGGGCATGCTGCTGCTCACGCAGATCGGGCAGGACACTGCGTACGCCACGCACGTGCTGCCGGCCGAGCTGCTGATGAGCGTGGGACTTGCGGGCGTGTTCATCCCTGCGTCGAGCGTGGCGCTCGTGGGCGTGGGCCACCACGACGCCGGTGTCGCGAGCGCGGTGCTGAACAGCTCCCAGCAGATCGGCGGGTCGCTCGGGACCGCGCTGCTCAACACGGTGTTCGCATCGGCGGTCACGGCGTTCTTCGCCGAGAACCTCCACAACCCGGCCGACATCGCGCAGCTGACACCGCTGGCGCTCATCCACGGTTACCACGTGGCGTTCTTCTGGGGCGCGTTGCTCCTGACCGGTGCGCTCATCTGCGCGATCGTCTTCGTCAACGCCAAGAAGGAGGACGTCCCGACCGAAGCCGCCATGGCGGCCGCTTAGGGCCGTCCCGTGCGGGGCGCGGTCAGGGGGCGTCAGGCGGCGGGACCGGCGGCCAGCTCCACGGACGCGCTCTGCTGCCGGCCCTGCTGGTCGTACCAGGTCAGCCTCACCGTGTCGCCGGGGTGGTACGCCCGCAGCAGCGAGCTGAGCGTCTCGGTGCTGTCGACGGCGTGACCGTCGACGGCGGTGACGACGTCACCGGCCGACAGGCCCGCGGTCGCGGCCGCCGACCCCTCGACGACGCCGGCCACCTGCACGCCCGCCCCGTCCGGAGAAGCCGCTCCCTGGAGGCCCAGGAACGCGGTCGCGCCGATGTGCACATCCGTCGACGCGTTCCCGGCGACGATCTGGTCGGCGATCGCGAGCGCGGTGCGGATCGGGATGGCGAAACCGTCGCCACCGCCGGAGGAGAAGCCGTTGCCGCCGGACGCCGCCGTGTCCACGCCAACGACCCGGCCGCCGGTGTCCACGAGCGGGCCGCCGGAGTCGCCGGGCTGGATCTGCGCGTCCACCTGGATCAAGCCGGCGAGCTGCTCCGACGTGCCGTCGCCTTCGTCGGACGCGGTGATGGACTGGTCGAGCGCCGTCACCGACCCGGCGGCCGCGCTCGGCGTCCCACCGACGCCGCCGGCGTTGCCGACCCCGACGACCTGGTCGCCGACCGCGAGCGCGGACGAGTCGCCGATCGAGGCGGTCTGCAGGCCGGACGCGCCGGTGAGCTTGATGACGGCCACGTCGTGGCTCCGGTCGTAGCCGACGACGGTCGCCGGGTAGGTCCGGCCGTTGCCGACATCCGTGGCGGACAGGGACGTCGAGCCGCTGATGACGTGGTTGTTGGTCAGCACGAGGCCGTCCGGTGTGAGCACGATCCCGGTGCCGGCCGCCTGCCCGCCGCTGTAGCCCAGCGTCGAGCTGATGTCGACGACCGCCGCGGCCACGGCCGAGACCGGGTCGCCGGACCCGTCGGCCGCCGCCTGGCTCGCGGAGCCGGTGGAGTTGATCGACGGCAGGGCGGACGTCAGTGTCGGCTGCGAGCGTGCGAGCAGGTAGCCGGCGCTGCCGACCAGCAGGAGGGCGACACCGGTCGCCGCCAGAGCGGCTCTGAGCGAGTGGGTGCGTCGCGCCGGCGCCGGTGCGACCACGGCGTGCTCCGCCACCGGCACGGTCCACCAGTCCGCCGCGAACAACGGTTGGGTGCTCTCGGTCTCCTGCTCGGGTCTGTCCATGTCTGTCTCCCGGTCATGGCAGCGGCTCCATCTGCCGGGCTGCACGACGATGGGACGTCCGGAGCCTGACAAACCGGCGCGGATGGCCTGCGAGTCACCTGTGAGCCGGCACTCACCCGTACGGGTGAGGACGTTCGTCTCTGGTGGCTCGCTCGCCTTCGACGCAGGCTCGGAAGCGGCGACCAACGGTTGCCTGGGAGGTTCGGATCCGTGACCGGAGCGATCGGCCACCCTCCCCCTGGGGGAGCGGTCACGGGGAGCCACTGGTGAGACCGGCCCACCGCACGACCTGTCGTGAGGTGAACGGTGATGAGGGGCAACGGACGGCATGGCGCCACGTGGCTGGCACGCGCGGCGGCACTCGCCATGCTCACACTGGCGCTGGCGCTGTCGGGGAGCACCGGTCTCGGTGTGGCGTCGGCCGGTGGGACCGGAGGCAGCCAGGGAACCCTGAAGGTGCACGAGTACGGCACACCGTCGGGGACCGAGAGCAACGACCCCAAGGTGTGCACGTTCAACCTGGAGGGTTTCGGCTTCACGCCCGGGCACAGAGTTGCACTGGCCTTCACCGTTCAGGGCGGGGACGGGCCGACCGGCACGCTGCCCGACCCGAACTGGTTCGGGCCGTACGTCACTGATGCGGGCGGTTCCTTCGCGAGCGAGTACTTCAACCGCGGTGGAGCGGTGTTGGCAGCCGGCCACTACAAGGCCACGGCGTACGGCAAGAACGGCGCCGGCGGCTGGGTAGAGCTGGACAAGGTGAAGAGCAAGGTGTTCAAGGTCTCCTGCGCCACCCCGGAGGGCACGGTGACCGTGACCAAGGTGCTGGCGGAGGGCAGCCAGCCGGCCGGGGACACGCTGTTCCCGGTGACGGTGACCTGCGCGGCGGCCGACTACAGCCGCACGTTCGACCTGGCGGTCGGCCAGTCCGCGACCACCCAGAGGCTGCCGGCCGGCACGGTCTGCACGGTGGCGGAGAACCAGCCCCAGGGCTGGGACCCGCCGACCTACCGTCCGTCTGCCACGGTCACAGTGCAGGTCTGTGACAACGTCGAGGTCCGTGTGGTCAACAACCGGCCGGCACCCCCGGCCGAGGTGGCCGGCCTGACGGTGACCAAGGCGAACGCCCCCACCGGGACGGTGGCGCCAGGTGATGTCATCGTCTACACGCTGACGACCACGGCCACCGGCAACGTGAGCCAGGACGGCGTCACCATCGCGGACGTGATCCCTGACGGAGTCACGTACGTGGCCGGCAGCGCGGTCTGCATCCCGGCCGCGCACACACCGTGCGCCGTGACCTACGACTCCGGCAGCCGGCTGCTGACGGTGATGCTGGGGACGATGGCGCCGGGTGACCAGCTCGGCGTGGCCTTCTCCGTCCGGGTCGACACGACGGGTACGCCGACGTCTGTCACGAACGTCGGGCGCGTGAAGTCCGCGCGGGCCGAGGCGACGTCCAATCCGGTGACCAACAACGTCGCCGCCGTGCTGGGCGAGAAGATCACCAAGCCGGGCACGGGGCTGGCCGCCACCGGGTCGGGACCGGATCCTGGCGAGCTGCTCGCTCTGGCGCTCGGTCTGGCCCTCGCCGGCCTGGCCCTGACGGCGGCGAGCCGGCCACGAGGAAGCAGGGCCTGACCGCGGTCGCGCGGCCGGCGCGGACGGACGCATCCCGGACCGTCCGTCCGCGCCGGCGCCGTGCCCATCGGCTACGGTCGGCTGCGGGACGCGTCCCGCGACAGCGCGGGGCACCGGCGCGGCACCGGGCGGCATCGTGGACGTGTTCGAGGCCAGGCCGGCCTCCGGCGACGTCCACCGGCTGGCCGAAGGGCCCGTGTGGGACGCCGACCGCGAGCGCGTGCTGTGGGTGGACATCGAGGCCGGGCACGTCTTCGAGGGAGTGCTGCGCGCCGACCGGGTGGAGCGGACGGGCAGGCACGACTTCGACGGGAGGGTCGCGGCGGTGGTGCCGGCGCAGGACGGCCGGCTGCTCGTCGCCCAGGCGAAGTCGTTGACTGTCCTGGGTCCCGGCGGCACGCGCGACGCGGTGGCCGAGCTCATCCCCGAGACCAAGGACAGCCGGCTCAACGACGGTGCGTGCGACGGCGCCGGACGTTTCCTGGTCGGCAGCATGGCACTCGACGACCGTGCCGGCGACGAGGTGCTCTGCCGCCTCGAGCCGGACGGGACGGTCACCACGCTCGACGCCGACCTGACCCTCTCGAACGGGCTGGGCTGGTCGCCCGACGGGGCACAGCTGTACAGCGTCGACAGCGTCCCGGGCGTCGTGTGGGCGCGCGGCTACCCCGTCGACGACGGCTCCGTCGGCGCGCGGCGCCAGCTGCTGCGCGTCGAGGACGGCTCACCGGACGGGCTGTGCGTCGATGTCGAAGGGAACCTGTGGGTCGCGGTCTGGGGGGAGGGCCAGGTGCGGTGCTACTCGGCCGGCGGCGTACCCCTCGCGACGGTGCGGGTCGCGGCGCCGCACACGTCGAGCGTCGCCTTCGTCGGGCCCGACCTCGACCGGCTGCTGATCACGACGGCCACCGAGGATCTGTCAACGGAGCAGCGCGAGGCGTTCCCCGACTCGGGCCGGCTGTTCCTGGCCGACGTCGGCACCAGTGGGGTCCCGACGACCCCCTGGTCGGGCCGCGGGGCGGTCCCCCGGTGAGGGCGTTCGTCGTCACCGGGCCGCGCCGGGCCACCGTCGAGGAGGTACCGGAACCGGTCCCCTCGTCGGGCCAGGTCGTCGTGGACGTCGCGCGCGTCGGCCTGTGCGGCACCGATGTCGAGTTCTTCACCGGCGAGATG
This sequence comes from uncultured Actinomycetota bacterium, assembly GCA_963849365.1. Classification (GTDB taxonomy): domain Bacteria; phylum Actinomycetota; class Actinomycetes; order Prado026; family Prado026; genus CAVQCJ01. Next base: position 1,041,096 of record CAWKHA010000001.1, on the reverse strand, counting down.
GCGTACCTGCACACCGGTCACGCCGCCTACCCGCTCCGGTTGGGGCACGAGTGGAGCGGCACGGTCTGTGCGGTGGGCGCCGGCGTCGACCCGAGCTGGCTCGGCCGGCGCACCACGGGCGACACCATGCTGGGCTGCGGCCGGTGCCGGCGCTGCCGGTCCGGCCGGCAGCACGTCTGCGACGACCGGTACGAGGTCGGGATCCGCGGCGGCTTCGCCGGGGCGCTCGCCGAGCGGATGGCGGTGCCGGTCTCCTCGTTGCACCCGCTCCCCGATGCGGTCGACGACGTGGCGGGCGCGCTCGTCGAGCCGGGCGGGAACGCGCTGCGCGCCTTCTGGGCCGCGGCCCTGGCAGCGACCGAGCGCGTGCTCGTCCTGGGCCCCGGCACGATCGGTCTGCTGGTGGCGCAGTTCGCGATGGCGCACGGTGCGCAGGTCCATGTCCTGGGTCGCTCGGAGGCCTCGCTCGCGTTCGCCCGGACGCTCGGGGTGGACGGCGCGTGGACCCTGGCCGACCTGCCCGCGCTGCCCTTCGACGCCGTCGTCGACGCCTCGGACGCACCGGGGCTGCCCGCCCTCGCGCTCGACCGCGTCGAGCCGGGCCGGCGGGTGGTGTACATCGGCCTGGCGGGCAGCCCCAGCCAGATCGACACCCGCACGCTGGCGCTCAAGGACGTCACCGCGGTGGGCATCCTCAGCGCGTCACCGGGGCTGCCCGGCACGATCGAGCACTACGCGTCCGGGGCGGTGGACCCGCGCCCGCTGGTCGCGGCGACGGTGGGTCTCGACAGGGTCGCAGAGGTTCTCGCCGGGTCGCGACCGCGCGGTTGCGGGCCCGGCCCGAAGATCCACGTGGACCCGCGCCGCTAGGCGCCGCCACCCGCCCCGGAGACCACTCTGCCGACCGAGCGGCCGGCCGAGAGCCCGGACGGGCCCTCGCACGCGACCACTCGGTCGGCAGAGTGCGACGGGTCAGCCGAGGATCTTGGCCTTGGCCTTCTGGAACTCGGCCTCGTCGATCACGCCCTTGGCCTTGAGGTCGGCCAGCCGGGCGATCTCGTCGGCCGAGCTCGTGCCGCTGCCGGCCACGCTCTGGATGTACTGCCGCGTCGCGGCGTCCTGCGCCTGGGCCTGCTGCATCGCGTGCTCGTGCATCTTCCCGCCGCGCGCGATCAGGTAGACGAACACACCCAGGTACGGGAGGAGGACCACGAAGATCGTCCACAGGGCCTTCGCCCCGCCGCCCAGGTCCGGGCTGCGGAAGATGTCGCTGAACACGACGATCAGCAGCCAGATCCAGATGAAGAACATGAAGAACCACAGCATCGACCAGAGGACCTGGCCGGTACCGAACTCTGCGGCGATGGTCACCGTTGTTCCTTTCCCTCGGTTGTCACGGGTTCGTGCTCTTGGTGCGGTCCTCAGGCCGGCTGCTCGGCTTGTCGCGCCGGGGACGGGCCGGCTCCGGTGTCCTCGGCGTGGTACTCCGCCAGCAGCCGTCGTTCGTCCTCGTTGCGCGGGAACATCGTGGCGACGACGGCCGCGCCCACCAGGATCGCGACGATCCCGGCGGTGTACGCCCACTGGTCGCCGTCCAGGAACGACTGCTTGGCGCCGGCGATGATCTGTGCCGAGTACTGCGGGTACTGCTCGGCCATCGCCGACGCGCTGGAGAAGGACTTCTCCAGCTCGGTCTGCATCTGGGCCGTCACCTGGTCGCCGTTCGGCGCCGAGGCGATGGCGGCCGCGACAGCGGCGGCGTAGCCCGCCGTCAGCAGCGCACCGAGGATGGACTGCATGATGGCCCCGCCCAGGTCGCGCTGCAGATCGGCCGTTCCCGACGCCATGCCGGCGCGGGGCACCGGGACCGAGCCGGTGAGCGAGTGCGACGCCGGGGTGCCGGCGAACCCGACGCCCGCCCCGACCAGGGCGTAGGCGAGACCGACCTGCCAGTACGGCGTCCCCTCGCCCCAGAACAGGAGCATCACCAGGAAGCCGAGCAGGCAGAAGAAGTAGCCGATCAGCAGGGTCAGCCGCGCGCCACGGGCCTCGACCAGCTTCGCCGACCGCGGCGCGATCAGCACCATGAACAGCGCGGCCGGGATGATGGACATACCCGCGTCCAGCGTCGAGTAGCCGAGCACGTTCTGCAGGTACTGCTGCCCGATGAACATCGCGGCCATGAGGGTGCCGAACACGATGATCCCGGCGACCGCGGCCACCCAGAAGATGCGCCGTCCCGCGATGTGCAGGTCGTAGAGCGGGAAGCGCGCCGCGCGCTGCCGGAGGACGAACGCCGCACCGGCCGCGAGGGCGATGACCGCGAGCCCCAGGACGAGCGCCCCGGCGTTGGGCACCGCGGCGAAGTTGATGGCCAGCACCAGCGCTGCGACCAGCAGCACGGACAGGATCCCGCCCAGGTTGTCGACCGGGTCGGTGGCTTCGTTGACGTGCGCGGGGACGTAGAGCGCGGCCATCACCAGCGCCACCGCGGCCAGCGGCAGCGTGACCAGGAAGACCGAACCCCACCAGAAGTACTGCAGCAGGAACCCGGACAGCAGCGGTCCCAAGGCCGAGATCGCGCCGCCCAGGGCCGACCACAACGCGATCGAGCGGGTCCGGGCCGGTCCGGACCAGAGCGCTGCGATCAGCGCGAGCGTCGTCGGGTACGCCATGCCGGCGGAGACGCCGCCGACCAGCCTGGCCACGATGAGCACCTGCTCGCTCGGCGCGTACGCCGCGAGCAGGCAGGCCGGGATCGACAGGGTGACGCCGAGCAGCAGCATCAGCTTGCGGCCGTGACGGTCGCCGAGCGCACCCAGGTAGAGCACCGAGGCAGCCAGGCCCAGCGAGTACCCGACGGCGATCAGGTTCAGCGACGTCTGCGAGGCGTCGAACGCCTTGCCGATGTCCGGCAGCGCGACGTTGGCGACGGCGAGGTTCAGGTTCGCGACGGCCGCGACCAGGATCAGCGCGAGGAGCACCAGCCCGGCCCGGCCGGGTGCGGTCGAGTCGGCGGCCGTCGGGCCCGGGGAGCCGGCCGCACCGTTCTCGGCCGTGCCAGCCATGCGGCCTCCGAGGGGGAAGTGATCAAGTACCGGTCCGATCCTGGCAGCAGGCGCGCCGCCATGCCACGCAAACGGGCGATGTGCCCCGGATTTCCCCTGACCCGAGGAATTCATCTGATCGGTCTGGTCCGCCCGCCGCCCCCGGGTCTACGTTCGGGAGCGGGTCGCGGTCCCCTGCGGCGAGTCACGGGCGGAGGGTTGGATGTCTGCGCTCGACCTGGCTCGGCTGCAGTTCGCCTCGACGAGCATCTACCACTTCTTCTTCGTGCCCGTGACGATCGGGCTGGCCTTCCTGGTGGCGATCCTGCACACACTGTGGTACCGCACGGGCGCGCCCGAGCACCGCAGGCTCACCAAGTTCTTCGGGACGCTGTTCCTCATCAACGTCGCGGTGGGCGTGGTCACCGGTCTGGTCCAGGAGTTCGAGTTCGGGATGAACTGGTCGGACTACTCCCGCTTCGTCGGCGACGTCTTCGGGGCGCCGCTGGCGATGGAAGGGCTGGCCGCGTTCTTCCTCGAGTCGACGTTCATCGGCCTGTGGATCTTCGGCTGGAACGTCCTGCCACGCGGCGTGCATCTCGCGTCGGCGTGGCTGGTCGCGCTCGGCACGGTGGGCTCGGCCGCGTTCATCATGGCGGCGAACTCGTGGATGCAGCACCCGGTCGGCTACACCACGAACGCGTCGACCGGTCGCCCGCAGCTGTCGTCCATCGGGGCGGTGATGACGAACCCGGTGTTCCTGTGGGCCTACGCGCACGTCGTGCTCGCCTCGTTCGTGACCGGCTCGTTCGTGATGCTGGCCGTCTCCGCGTGGCACCTGCGCAGGCGCCAGCACGTGGAGATGTTCGAGCGGTCGGCCAAGGTGTCGGTGCTGGTGCTGCTGCCCTCCGCGCTGCTCGTGCTGATGGTGGGCAGCCACCTGGGCATCATCGAGACGACGTACCAGCCGATGAAGATCGCAGCGGCCGAGGCGCAGTGGACGAACTGCGGGCCGTGCTCGTTCTCCCTCATCCAGGTCGGCGGCGGCAACAACGACGAGACACCCACGCAGATCATCGAGATCCCGCACCTGCTGTCGATCCTGGCCACCGGCACCTGGAACGGCTCGGTCGAGGGCCTGAACGAGCTGAACGCGCAGTACCAGCAGGAGTACGGACCGGGCAACTACGTGCCGAACGTGTTCATCCAGTACTGGTCGATGCGCGTGATGGCGTACCTCGGCAGCCTTGGTGCGCTGCTGGCGCTGTGGGCGGCCTGGCTGTTGTGGCGTCGCCGGCTCGGGATGTCCCGGGTGTTCCTGCTGGTCGCGACCTGGGCCGTGGTGGCGCCGTTCCTGATGAACACCGCGGGCTGGATGCTCACCGAGAGCGGTCGCCAGCCGTGGATCGTGCAGGGGCTGATGCAGACCGCGGACGGGGTGTCGCCGTCGGTCGGCGTCACCCAGATCGTGATCAGCCTCGTGGTGTTCTACGGCATCTACATCGTGCTGGGCGCGGTCAACGTGTTCCTGATGCTGCGCTACGCCCGGCGCGGGCGCGAGCTCGAGCCCGCGGAGCCCGAGCCTTCCGAAGGCCCCGGACCGCTCGTCCCGGCCCTGACGTACTGACCCGAGCTGCCGAGGAGGTGCGATGTCCCTGCCCGTGCTCTGGTTCGTCGTCATCGCCTTCCTGTGGACCGGGTTCTTCGTGCTCGAGGGTTTCGACTTCGGCGTGGGCATGCTGCACCAGGTCGTCGGCCGCACCGACACCGAGCGCCGGGTCGCCATCAACTCCATCGGCCCGTTCTGGGACGGCAACGAGGTGTGGCTCATCGTCGGGGGAGCCGCGATCTTCGCGGCGTTCCCCAGCTGGTACGCGACCTGGTTCTCGGCCGCCTACCTGGCGATGGTGCTTCTGCTGCTCGCGCTGATCGGGCGTGGGGTGTCGTTCGAGTTCCGCGGTCGGCTGGCCGGCGGACGCTGGCGGGGGACGTGGTCGTGGAGCCTGACGCTCGGCAGCGCCCTGGCACCGCTGCTCATCGGCGTGGCGCTCGGCGACCTGCTGGTCGGACTGCCGATCGACTCCGACGAGGAGTTCACTGGCTCGACATGGGACATCCTCACGCCGTACGGGCTGCTGGTCGGTGTGACGCTGGTCGCCCTCTGCCTGCTGCACGGGGCGACGTTCCTCGCGCTGCGCACCGACGGCGCCGTCCGCGAGCGGGCGCACCTGGTGGCGGAGCGGGCCGTCTGGCCGGCCGCCGTCCTCCTGGTCGGCTTCGCGGTGTGGACGCCGTCGATCTCCGCCGCCGGCTTCCTGCGCGGCGTGCTGCCACCGGCGGTGGCCGTGCTGGCCGTGCTGGCCGCCCTGCTGGCCGTACGGGCCCGCCGCGAGGGGACCGCGTTCGCCGCGACGGCCGTCACGATCGGCCTGACCGTGGTGTCGGTGTTCACCAACCTGTACCCGGACGTGATGGTCTCCAGCACGAGCGCCGCCGACAGCCTCACCGTCGCCGGCACCGCGTCGGGCGACTACGCGCTCACGGTCATGACGGTCGTCGCCGTCGTGCTCGTCCCGGTCGTCCTCGCCTACCAGGTCTGGACGTACGTCGTGTTCCGCCGTCGGGTGAGCGGTCCGCCGCCGGCCCACGGCCCTGCGGGTCCGGCCCCGGACCCGTCCGCTCCAGCCGGCGAAGGAGTCCTGGCATGAGCCTGCACGGAAAGGTGGCTGTCGTCACCGGAGGCAACAGCGGCATCGGCAAGGCCGTCGTCCTCGCCCTGGCCGAGCAGGGCGCGAACATCGTCATCGACTACGTCGCGAACCCTGATGCGACCGAGCAGCTGGAGAAGCAGGTGCACGCCCTCGGCGACCGCGCCGTCGGGATCCAGGCGGACGTCAGCAAGGTGTCCGACCTGGAGATGCTCGTCAGCAAGACCGTCGAAGCCTTCGGCCGGCTCGACATCATGGTCAACAACGCCGGCATCGAGACCCGCACCTCGATCCTGGACACGACCGAGGACCAGTACGAGCGGGTGATGGAGATCAACCTGAAGAGTGCCTTCTTCGGGACCCAGATCGCCGCGAAGCAGATGATCGCGCAGGGTACCGGCGGCCGGATCATCAACATGACCTCGGTGCACGAGGACTGGCCGATGCCGGGCAACACGGCCTACTGCCTGTCCAAGGGCGGCATGCGCATGCTCACCCGCACCGCCGGCGTCGAGCTCGGCCAGTACGGCATCCAGGTCGTGGGCGTCGGTCCGGGTGCCGTGGCTACCCCCATCAACACCTCGACCATGAACGACCCGGAGAAGATGAAGACGCTCGACGCGGCCATCCCGCTCGGGCGGATGGCCCAGCCCGAGGAGATCGCCGGCCTGGTCGCGTTCCTGGCCGACGAGGGCGCGGGCTACCTCACCGCGACGACCGTCTTCGCCGACGGCGGGATCATGCACGGCAGCCCCGGGTTGTGAGGCTGCAGCGTCCGGGAAGGAGGCTGCCGACGATGAGCGGACCGAGCACAGTGGTCCTGGGCGGCGGGCTGGCCGGTGTCGCCGCGGCGAAAGAGCTGGGGGGGCGGGGCCTGCCCGTGGTCCTCGTGGACCGCAACGACTACCACCAGTTCCAGCCGATGCTGTACCAGGTGGCCACGTCCCAGCTGCCGGCCGAGGACATCGCCCGGCCGCTGCGGACCGTCTTCGCCGACCACCCGACGGTCGAGGTGGTGACCGCGAGCGTCGAGACCGCCAAGCTCTCCGACCACAGCCTCACGCTCGCGGACGGGCAGGTCCGCAGCGGTGACTACGTCGTGGTCGCCGCGGGAGCGCGGCCGAACTTCTTCGGCGTCCCGGGCGCCGCCGGGCATTCGTTCCCGCTCTACTCGGTGGCCGACGCCGAACGGCTGCGCCGGCACCTGCAACGGCTGTTGCGGGCGGCGCAGGCCGGGGACGGAGCCGGCTGGGAAGCCACGGACGAGCCCGGCGCCCTGGACATCGTCGTGGTGGGGGCGGGTGCGACCGGCGTGGAGACGGCCGGCGCGACCGCCGAGCTGCTGCGCGCCTTCTCCCGCGAGGGTCACCTGCGCCGCTCGCCGCAGGTCGTGCTGGTGGACCGCGGCACGGCGCTGCTGCCGCAGTTCTCCGACAAGGCGCACGACTACGCGTACGAGAAGCTGACCCAGGCCGGGGTCCAGGTGCGGCTGGGGGTCGGCGTCGCCGGTGTGCGCACCGACGGCGTCGACCTGGACGACGGCACCGGCATCGCCACCCGGACGGTGGTGTGGGCCGGTGGCGAGGCCGCCGCGGACATCGTCCAGGCAGCAGGGGTGCAGCCCGGCCACGGCGGACGGATCGACGTGGCGCCCGACCTGCGGGTGCCCGGCCTGCCTGGCGTGTACGCAGTCGGCGACGTCGCCAACATCCCGGCCGGAGCCGACGCTCTGGGCGGTGCCGCGCTGCCGCAGCTGGGCTCGGTCGCTCAGCAGGCCGGGGGATGGGCGGCTGCCAACATCCTGCGCGAGATCGACGGGAAGGACCCGGAGCCGTTCCGCTACAAGGACAAAGGCATCATGGCGATGATCGGCCGCAACGCCGCTGTCGCCGAGGTCGGCCGGCACCGCCACCAGGTCGAGGGTCCGCTGGCCTTCGCTGCCTGGCTCGGCGTGCACGCGATGCTGCTGTCCGGCGTGCACAGCAAGACCGACGCCTTCCTGTCCTGGGCCTGGGACTACTTCGACCGGGACCACGCAGCCGTCGTCGAGAGCCACTCCGCGCCCCGGCGGATCGCCTGGGGCGACGACCAGGGCGACGTCCCGCACATCGTGATCGGCTCGTCCGAGGCAGACTAGGAGACCCGAATGTCCGACCACTACGACGTCGTCATCATCGGCTCCGGTGCGGGCGGGGGCACGCTGGCGCACCGGCTGGCGCCGTCCGGCAAGCGGATCCTCCTGCTCGAGCGCGGCGACTGGCTGCCGCGCGAGATCGAGAACTGGGACGCGCAGGCGGTCTTCGTCGACAACCGTTACGTGTCCGGCGACACCTGGTACGACCAGGACGGCAACGCCTTCCAGCCGCAGGTGCACTACTTCGTCGGCGGCGCCACCAAGTTCTACGGTGCGGCGCTGTACCGGCTGCGCGAGAAAGACTTCGGCGAGCTCCGTCACCACGGCGGCAGCTCGCCGGCGTGGCCGGTCGGGTACGACGTCTTCGAGCCGTACTACACCCAGGCCGAGGTGCTCTACCAGGTGCACGGTGCCCGTGGCGAGGACCCCACCGAGCCGCCTTCGGCCGCTCCGTACCCGCTACCCGCCGGTGTCGCACGAGCCGCGCATCCAGCAGCTGTTCGACGACCTGGCCAAGGTCGGGCTGCACCCGTTCCACTCTCCGTCCGGCATCGTGCTCGACGAGGCGAACCCGGCCTTCAGCGCGTGCATCCGGTGCGCGACCTGCGACGGGTTCCCCTGCCTGGTGCACGCCAAGTCCGACGCGGACGTGATCGCGGTCCGGCCGGCGCTGAAGAACGCCAACGTGACGTTGCTCCGGAACGCGACGGTGCGCCGGCTGGAGACCGACGCGGCCGGCACGACGGTCACCACGGTGGTCGCCGACGTCGACGGTGCCGAGCAGCGCTTCGCCGGCTCGGTCGTGGTGGTGTCCGCGGGTGCGGCCAACTCGGCGAAGCTGCTGCTGGCCAGCGCGAACGGCAGGCACCCGAACGGGCTGGCCAACGGCTCGGACCAGGTGGGGCGCAACTACGTCTTCCACAACAGCCGGGCCTTCCTGGCCATCTCCGCGGAGAAGAACGACACCCGCTTCCAGAAGACCCTGGGCGTGAACGACTGGTACTTCGGCGACGACGACTTCGAGTACCCGATGGGCAACCTGCAGATGGTCGGCAAGTCCTCGGCGCCGATGTACCGCGGCGAGAAGCCGATCGAGACGGGGCTCGCGCCGACGTTCGCCCTCGCCGACGTCGCCGAGCGGGCTGTCGACTTCTGGCTGTCCGCCGAGGACCTGCCCCAGCCGGACAACCGGGTCACGCTCGGCAAGGACGGCAACATCGTGCTGTCCTACACGCCGAACAACCGCGAGCCGATGGAGCAGCTCTACCACCGGGTCAAGAAGCACCTCAGCCACCTGGGCATGCACCCGCACCACCTGATCCCGCGGGACGTCTACATGAAGAACGACATCCCGGTCGCCGGCTGCGCGCACCAGGCCGGCACCGTCCGGTTCGGCACGGACCCGGCCACGTCGGTCCTCGACGCGGACTGCAAGGCGCACGAGCTCGACAACCTCTACGTCGTGGACACCAGCTTCTTCCCGAGCATCGGCGCGGTGAACCCGGCGCTCACTGCGATGGCCAATGCGCTGCGCGTGGGCGACCACATCCTGCAGCGGCTGGGCTGAGGAGGCATCATGACCACGAACAGCGCGCCGTCTCCGTTCCCACCCATCGCCGAGTACGCCTTCCTGTCGGACTGCCACACCGGCGCCCTGGTCGCGCCGGACGGCTGTGTGGACTGGCTGTGCGTGCCGAGGTTCGACAGCCCCAGCGTGTTCGGCAGCCTGCTCGACCGGGGCGCCGGGTACTTCCGGTTCGCTCCTTACGGGATCAACGTGCCGACGGCCCGGACGTACGAGCCGGGAACCAACGTCCTCGTCACGACCTGGCACACGCCCGGCGGCTGGCTCGAGGTGCGCGACGCCCTCACGATGGGGCCGCGCACGGGGACGGACGAGACCACGCCGCACACGCGGCCACCGGCCGACGACGACGCCGAGCACCTGCTGGTCCGTACGGCGGTGTGCCTGGCCGGCAGCGTGGAGGTCGAGCTGGTCTGCGAGCCGGCGTTCGACTACGGCCGAACCGCCGCAACGTGGACCCTGGCCGACGCCGGCGCGGACGCCCACACCGCCGACGCCACCGGGGCCGGGGTCACGGTCCGGCTGCACAGTGACCTGCCGCTGGGCGCCGAGGGCAACGCGCTGCACGGCCGGCACGTCCTGGGGGAGGGCGACCGCGTGTTCTGCGCCCTGTCCTGGTCGAGCGTGCTCGACGGGCCGGCCGACTGCGACGACGCCGCCCGGCGGCTGGTGGCCACCCGTGAGTTCTGGCGCCGCTGGCTCCAACGGGCGCGCATCCCCGACCATCGCCTGCGTACCTATGTCGAGCGGTCGGCGCTGACGATCAAGGGGCTGACCTACATGCCGACCGGGGCGACCGTGGCCGCGCTCACCACGTCGCTGCCGGAGACGCCCGGCGGCGAGCGCAACTGGGACTACCGGTACACCTGGATGCGCGACGCCACGTTCACGCTGCAGGCGCTGCACTACCTGCTGCTGGACTGGGAGGCCGACGAGTTCATGCAGTTCGTCGCGGACGTCGAGCCGAACGAGGACGGCGGCCTGCAGATCATGTACGGCATCGACGGCCGCCGGGACCTGACCGAGTCGACCCGCGACGACCTGTCCGGGTACGAGGGCGCACGCCCGGTGCGGATCGGCAACGGCGCCTTCGACCAGCGGCAGAACGACGTGTACGGGTCGGTGCTGGACTCGATCCTGCTGCACACCCGCAGGGGCCAGCGCCTGCCCGGGCGGCTTTGGCCCGTGGTGAAGGCGCAGGCCGAGGGGGCCGCCCGGGTCTGGGCCGAGCCGGACCAGGGCATCTGGGAGGCGCGCGGCAAGCCGAAGCACTACGTCTCCTCCAAGCTCATGTGCTGGGTGGCCATGGACCGGGCCGCGAAGCTGGCCGGGATCCGGGGCGAGCCGGAGCTGGAGGCCGGCTGGGCGGTCACCGCGGAGGAGATCCGGGCCGACATCCTCGAGCACGGGGTGAGCGAACGCGGTGTGCTGCGCCAGCACTACGAGACCGACGCGCTGGACGCGTCCACCCTGCTGGCGGCGCATTTCGGGTTCCTGCCCGGGACGGACAAGCGGCTGCACGCCAGCGTGCTCGCGGTCGCCGACGAGCTCTCCGAGCACGGGTTCGTGCTGCGCTACAAGACCGACGAGACCGACGACGGCCTGTCCGGCAAGGAGGGCACGTTCCTCATCTGCTCGTTCTGGCTGGTCTCCGCGCTGACAGTCGTCGGGGAGCTGCAACGGGCCCGCGACCTGATGGAGCGGCTGCTGCGGATCGCCTCGCCGCTGGGCCTGTACGCCGAGGAGTTCGAGGTCGAGAACGCCCGGCACCTGGGCAACGTCCCGCAGGCCTTCTCGCACCTCGCGCTGATCGAGGCGGCCGGGCGCCTCATCCTGGCCGACCGGTTGGGGGAGATGGCCTTGTGACCGGCCACCCGGTCAGGATGGTTCACGCCGCGGATCACAGCAGCGACGAGCCCACGTCGACCGAGACCTCGACCGTGACCGGGTCGGCCAGGCGCAGCGCGCCGAAGAGCGCCTGGTACGGCCTGATCCCGAACTGCGACTGGAGGAGGGTCGCCGTGGCTCGCCAGCGGCCCGGGCCGGCTGCAGCCACCTCGAACGCCACCGGCCTGGACCGACCGAGCAGGGTGAGCGTCCCCCGGAGGGTGCCGCCGTCACCGTCCGGAGCAGGGTCGACCTCGTCCGATGCGAACGCGGCCTGCGGGTAGTGGTCCACGTCGAGCAACCGCCGGGCGGTCGCCACGATGTCGGTGCGGTCGCCGGCCGACAGCGGCACGGCGCCGCCGGAGCCGGCCACGATCGCCAGCGACCCCGTCTCGGCCTCGACCGTGAGGCGCGCCCCCACAGGTCCGTCGCCGTCCACGCTGAGCCTGCCGGACCAGGCCCCGACCTCGATGAGCAGGTCATGACCGATCCTGGCCGCCGCGCCTTCCCGAGTGGTGCGCAGGTGCAGCTGCCCGTTCTCGGGGCCGATCGCGTACGCACCCGCTGCCAGCGCCATGGCGCCGAGGCTACTGCGGCGACACCGCGCGAATGCGTGGACGGGAACGGAGCACGGTCGTGACGGCGACGTTCGCCGCCGTCGGCGTCGATCGCACGTGGATACACTGCGCCGCAGGGGCCGAGGGTCCAGGCCGGCCCGGGATGGCGGAGCGACCTCGATGACCGGGCAGGGCCACGCGCGCGACCGGCAGCAGAGCGGGCGCGAGCGGATCGGGCGAGCCGCGTACGACCTCTTCAGCCGTGGCGGCACCCAGAGCGTCGGGGTGGACGCCGTCATCGCCAGGGCGGGTGCGGCCAAGATGACGCTCTACCGGAACTACCCGTCGAAGGACGACCTCATCATCGACTTCCTGCAGCGCCGCGAACGGATCTGGACGCACGAGTGGCTGCGGGCCCAGGCACTCGAGCGCGGCAGCACTGCGGGCGAGCAGCTGCTGGCCATCTTCGACGTGTTCGGCGACTGGTTCGCCGGTCCCGGCTTCGACGGCTGCGCGTTCCTCACGACCATGGTCGAGGTCAAGGACATCGACAGCCCGGTCCGGCGGGCCAGCGTCGAGCATCTGGCCAACATCCGGGCGTTCATCACCGAGCTGGCGGACCGGGCCGGCATCGAGGACCCGGACGCGTTCGCCCGACAGTGGCACATCCTCATGAAAGGCTCGATCATGGCCGCGCACGAGGGTGACGTCGACGCGGCGGCGCGCGCCCGCGAGCTCGGCGTGCTCCTGCTGCGCAGCCGTGGCGTCGCAGCCGACTGACCCGCGAACCCCGAGCCCACCCCGAATCCGACCGACTCCGCCAACCATCCAGCCGGCCGCCGTGGCCGCACTCGTCAGGGAGACCGCATGAAGACCGGCGACTACAGAGTCAGCGACCTCACCCTCGCCGACTACGGCCGCAAGGAGATCCGGCTGGCCGAGCACGAGATGCCAGGCCTGATGTCCACGCGCGCGGAGTTCGCGCAGGCCCAGCCGCTGCGCGGCGCCCGCGTCGCCGGCTCGCTGCACATGACGATCCAGACTGCGGTGCTCATCGAGACGCTGGTCGCGCTCGGCGCCGAGGTCCGCTGGGTCAGCTGCAACATCTTCTCCACCCAGGACCACGCCGCGGCCGCGGTGGTGGTGGGCCCGGACGGCACTCCTGACGCCCCCGCGGGCGTGCCGGTCTTCGCCTGGAAGGGCGAGACGCTCGAGGAGTACTGGTGGTGCACCGAGCGGCTGTTCGAGTTCACCGACGAGTCGGGCGCGCCGGTCGGGCCCAACATGGTCCTCGACGACGGCGGGGACGCGACGCTGCTGGTGCACAAGGGCGTGGAGTTCGAGCGGGCCGGCGCGGTGCCGCAGCCCGGGCCCGACGACCCGCACGAGTACCGCGTCATCCTGGACGTGCTGCGGCGCAGCCTCGCGACCGACGCGAACCGCTTCACCCGCATCGCCGCCGGCATCGTCGGCGTCACCGAGGAGACCACCACCGGCGTGCACCGGCTGTACGAGTTCGCCCGCACGGGAGAGCTGCTCTTCCCGGCCATCAACGTCAACGACTCGGTGACCAAGAGCAAGTTCGACAACAAGTACGGCTGCCGGCACTCGCTCATCGACGGCCTCAACCGGGCCACCGACATGCTCATCGGCGGCAAGGTGGTCGTGGTGTTCGGGTACGGCGACGTGGGCAAGGGCTGCGCGGAGTCGCTGCGCGGCCAGGGCGCCCGGGTGATCGTCACCGAGGTCGACCCGATCTGCGCGCTGCAGGCCGCCATGGACGGCTACCAGGTCACCACCCTGGACAGGGTCGTCGCCGTGGCGGACTTCTTCATCACCTGCACGGGCAACAAGGACATCATCACCGTGGCCGACATGAAGGCGATGAAGCACCAGGCTGTGGTCGGCAACATCGGGCACTTCGACAACGAGATCGACATGGCCGGCCTGGAGACCACGCCGGGCGTCGTCCGGAACACGATCAAGCCGCAGGTCGACGAGTGGGTGTTCCCGGCCGAGGGCGACCGGCCGGCGCACTCGATCATCGTGCTCAGCGAGGGCCGCCTGCTGAACCTGGGCAACGCCACCGGCCACCCGAGCTTCGTCATGTCGAACTCGTTCACCAACCAGGTGATCGCGCAGATGGAGCTGTTCGTCAACCGGGAGAAGTACGACCGGCAGGTGTACGTCCTGCCCAAGCACCTGGACGAGAAGGTCGCCCGGCTGCACCTGGACGCCCTGGGCGTCGAGCTGACCAGGCTCAGCAAGGCGCAGGCGGAGTACATCGGCGTGCACGTCGAGGGACCGTACAAACCGGACTACTACCGCTACTGAGCACTTGTCGCCAGGCCGCGGCCGGCACCGGACCCTTGCGCGACACCCCGGCCGGGGACGATCCTGGGTCCATCTGAACGCCCATTCAGGAGGGCCACCATGGTTGCCAGCACGCCCACTGAGCTCCTGCCGACGTCGAGCACGCTGTACTTCGGCCCCTGGTACCGCAAGTCGCCGATGTTCGAGTCCACGCTGCGCGCCGGATGCACCGCGTACGACATCTACAACCACATGTACCTGCCCGGCTACTACGACGACCCCGTGGCCGAGTACTGGGCCCTGCTCGACGGGGTGACTCTGTGGGACGTCGGGGTCGAGCGCGTCGTGCAGATCAGCGGGCCGGACGCCTTCGAGCTGACCAACATGCTGACCTGCCGGGACCTGACCCGGTGCGCCGTCGGCCAGGGGAAGTACGTGCTGATCACCGCACCGGACGGCGGCATCGTCAACGACCCGGTCCTGCTGCGCCGGGCCGAGGACTCGTTCTGGCTGTGCCTGGCCGACAGCGACGTGCACCTGTACGCGCTCGGGATCGCCACCGGCCGCGGGATGGACGTCGAGGTGTCGCTGCCGGACGTACACCCGGTGCAAGTGCAGGGACCCAAGGCCAAGGACGTCATGCGCAGCCTGGTCGGCGACGCGGTACTGGACGTGCGCTACTACTGGACGATGGACGCCGACATCGACGGCATCCCGGTGGTGGTCAGCCGGACCGGCTGGACCGGCGAGGTCGGCTACGAGGTGTACTTGACCGACTCGACCCGCGGCGCGGACCTGTGGGACGCGATCATGGCCGCGGGTCGCGAGCACGAGATCCGGCCGATCGCACCCTGCGAGGCCCGCCGGATCGAGGCCGGCATCTTCAACTACAACTCCGACATCACCCTCGCCGACAACCCGTTCCAGGTCATGGGTCTGGAGCGGCTGGTCGAGGAGCAGGAGGCCGACTACGTCGGCAAGGCAGCGCTCGAGCGGATCCGGCGGGAGGGCGTCACGCGCCGGCTGGTCGGCATCGAGATGCCGGGCGAACCGCTGGCCTTCGAGATCTCCGAGGTGCGGCCCGCGCTGCACGACGGCCAGCCTGTGGGCCGGGTGACGGACCTGATCTGGTCGCCGCGGCTGGAACGGAACATCGGGTATGTCTGGCTGCCGACCGAGCTCTCGCAGCCCGGCACTGCGCTGCAGGTCGAGGGCGCGGACGGCCGCCTGGTCGACGCGACCACGGCTGCGATCCCGTTCCTCGACCCGGGCAAGCAGGTGCCGGCCGCCTAGCGTTCATCCGACGCGCCGAACGGCGGTGGTCTCAAGTGGTCGAGAGCCGAGGTCGATCGCGTAAGAGTGGCCACCCCGCATCGTGCTCCATGGTCGATCGGCCGACTGCTCGCCCTGCTGGCCGGCCTGGCGGCACTGCTAGCCGTGGGGATGTGGGTCGGCTGGGGGACGAGCGGGGCCGCAGATCCCGCCTCCTGCACGATCGAGGGTGACTGTCCGCGAGTGGTGGCTAGTTGGGGGAGCGTCACTGTCGGCTTCTTCGGCATCCCGATCGTGGGCACGATCATCGTCAGCCGGGTTGTCGCGGCCCGATTCCGAGAGCGGAGATAGGTCGGGCCAGCGACCCGCTGCCACGATGGTGAGTTCGCCGCGGTCCTCCGGGAAGGACCAGCCGACTCGTCCCTCTGCGTCCACGGCCGTGAACGTGTCGATGTTGCCCCAGCCCAGCTCGCCGATCGCAGCCGTGTCCTGTTGCGGACATGTCGTGTGTCGGACAGGGAAACCGTTGTGGACAAAGGGTTTCCGGTCGGTGGCGTCGCGTACGGTCGGTCCATGTCGATCACTCGGTTGCACGTCGAGGCGCTCCCGCCGGGGAGTGCCTCGTTGGACGCGTGGCTGCGCACCGGGGAGCGTTGGCTGGACGAGGCCGCCACCATCGAACCAGCTGGCGTCGACGACGCGGGTCTGGTCGATGTGGTTCGCCGGCTGACTGCGATCGCTGCGCGGGTCGCGGCGGTCAAGCTTGCGGTGGTCGCGCAGGTGGATGCGCGGTCGGCGGCGCGGCGGGTGACCGGGGCGACGTCGACGGCCGCGTGGCTGCGCGCGGACGGGGAGAGCGCGGGGGCGGCGAGCCGGCAGGTGGCGTTGGCCGGGTCACTGCTCGAGCACGAGGCGACCCGCAAAGCCCTCAGCGTGGGTCAGATCAACCTCGAGCAGGCCCAAGTCATCGCCGGGGCCCTGGACGCGCTGTCCGACACGGTCACCGATGCGGACAAGACCGCAGTGGAGCAGGCGC
The DNA here is from genome assembly GCA_963849365.1 of uncultured Actinomycetota bacterium. GTDB lineage: Bacteria > Actinomycetota > Actinomycetes > Prado026 > Prado026 > CAVQCJ01. The sequence goes on along the minus strand of CAWKHA010000001.1, from coordinate 1,024,557 downwards.
TGTTGACCGACGCCGACCGGTTGGACCCGGGCCGGCTCCGCAAGCAGGCGGTCGCGCAGGCGGCCCGGATCGACCCGACCGGCTCGGGCGACCTGGCCGGGCAGGAGCGCTCCGCGAAGGCCGGCCGCGACCTGACCATGTGGCGCGGCACCGACGGGATGCACCACCTGCGCGGGGTGCTGGACACCGAGGCTGCGGCGATCGTGGCCGCCGCGTTGGACCCGTTGGCCGCCCCCAGCCCGGCCGTTGGCGGCGGAAAGGACACCCGCACGCCGGGGCGGCGCCGCGCGGACGCATTGATCGAGCTGAGCCGCCGGGCCCTGACCGGTGGCCGGCTCCCGGTCACCGGTGGCGTGCGACCCCAGGTGGTGGTCACCATGACCTCGGACCAGCTCCGCGGGCAGATCGACGGCTGTGCCCAGATCGGCGGCGCGACCGTCCGTGAACCCCTGTCGGCGGCGGCGGCGCGGCGGATCGCCTGTGACGCCGAGCTCATCCCCGTCGTGCTCGGTGGGGGCAGCCAGATCCTGGACTGGGGCCGCGCCCTGCGCACCGCCACCCCCACGCAACGGCGGGCCCTGGCGGTTCGCGACGGCGGCTGCACAGCACCGGGCTGCGACCGGCCACCGGAGTGGTGCGAGGCGCATCACCTGATCGCCTGGGAACACGGCGGAGCCACCGACCTCGCGAACATGACGTTGGTCTGCGACGCGCACCACGACATCGCCCACCACGACGGCTGGACCATCACCATCAGCGACACCGACACAGTGGTGTGGCACCCACCCCCGACACCGCCACCCGAACCACCCTGGTGAGTGGGGGCTAGCCCACTTTCAGCGCTCGCACGGCGTCGATCGTGTCCACGTCGCCGGCCCGCTTGTCCGGGCGGTAGCGCACGACCCGGGCGAACCGCAGCGCGACGCCGCCCGGGTACCGGGGCGAGGTCTGGACGCCGTCGAACGCGATCTCGACGACGAGCTCGGGGCGCACGAACACCTGCCACTCGTTGCGCGACTGCTCCAGCGCGAGCAGCTGCTCGGTCTGCTCGCGCAGCATCGCGTCGGTGAGGCCCTTGAACGTCTTGCCGAGCATCACGAACCCGTCCGTGGCCGGGTCGCGGGCGCCCAGGTGCAGGTTCGACAGCCAGCCGTGGCGCCGGCCGTGCCCCCACTCGGCGGCGAGCACCACCAGGTCCAGCGTGTGCACCGGCTTGACCTTCACCCAGCCGACGCCGCGACGGCCGGCGGCGTACGGCACGTCGAGCGACTTGATCACGACGCCCTCGTGCCCGTGTGCGATCGCGTCGGCCAGGAAGGCGACGGCCTGCTCGACGTCCGAGGTCACCAGCCGGGGCACCAGCAGCCCGGCCGGGACGGCACGGGCGAGCGCCTCGCCGCGCTGTGCGGCCGGCGCGCCGAGCAGGTCCACCCCGTCGAGGTGCAGGACGTCGAACACGAACAGCGTCAGCGGGCTGTCGGCGCGCGCCCGGGCGACGTCGACGCGGGAGCCCATCCGGCTGCCGGTCTCCTGGAACGGTCGGGGCCGCCCGTCGGCGCGCAGCACGATCGCCTCCGCGTCGAGCACCACCGAGCGCACCGGCAGCGCGAGCGCGGCCTCCACCAGCTCGGGCACCCGGTCGGTGATGTCGTCCAGCGTGCGGGTGAACACCCGCACGTCCGCCGCGGACCGGTGGATCTGCACCCGGACGCCGTCCAGCTTCCACTCGACGGCGGCCGGCCCGCCGACCCGTTCCAGCGCAGCGGCGACCGACTCGGCCGGCTGCGCCAGCATCGGCTGCACCGGCTGGCCTACCTCCAGCCGGAACCGGGCCAGGCCGTCGGCGCCGTCGGTGAGCGCGGTGGCCGCCACCGGGCCGACCTCGCCGCGGAGCATGACCGCGTGCCGCACGTCCACGAGCGGGAGCCCCGCTGCGCGGGCGACGGCGTCGGTGACCATCGAGGCCAGCGCCCCCTGCCGCAGCTCGCCGGCGACCAGGCCGCCGAGCAGGCGCTGCTCCGCCGTGGTGGCCCGGCCGAGCAGGTCTGCGAGCAGCTCGCGGCGCCGCGACGGCGACCCCGGGCCGGAGAGGCCGGCGATGGTCGTGAACGCCGCGTCGACCGCACCGACGGTCAGCGTCGGCTCGCCGGCCGGCGGCGGCAGGTCGCGCAGCGAGGCCCAGCCGACGCCGGTCCGCCGTTGCAGCAGCTCGCCGGACAGGTAGGCGACGACCGCGACGACCTCGTCGGGCTCCGCGGCGGACAGGCAGTCTGCGAGCAGCGCGACCTTCTGGGACCGGGCCGACGTCGCGGCGACGGCAGCGGACGTCTCGGCGAGGACGGCGAGCAGCACCCGCCCATTCTGCTGGCCGGGTCGGACAGCCCGCTCAGCGCTCGCGCCGACGCCGGGTCGGCGGCCGGGCCCCGCGCAGCGGCCGGGTGATCGCCGGCGTCAGGTCGATTGGCACCGGTGTCTCCCAGCCGCGCCACACCGACAGCAGCCTCACCAGGACGACCAGCGAGAACGCCAGCACCTCGCAGACCACCGTGGCCGCGTCCAGGTTGTTCGCCGCGACATGGGCGACCGCCCCGAGCAGGGCGGCCGCCGCGTTCCACGGGCCCGTCGCACCACCGAGACCGGCTGGTTGCTGATGCTCCCGGACCGCCACGGTCGCCCCCGCGAGCGCGCCGATTACCACCGCCGTCAGGTCGATCCAGAGCGGGATCTGCAGCGGGGCGAGGACCTCGGCGAGCACGAGACCGGACGCTATGCCAGGTCGGCCGCCCGGCGGCTGCCTAGCATGGGCGGATGCGCGTCACCAAGCGTGGCCACGCCTGCATCGTCGTCGACACCGGCGAAGGCACCCTCGTCCTCGACCCGGGCGTGTTCTCCGAGCCCCTTGAGGGCGCGGGGGTGGACGCGGTCCTGGTCACCCACGAGCACACCGACCACTTCGCCGCGGACGGGCTGCGGGCCGCGGCCCAGGCGAACCCGGACCTGACCATCTGGACCAACCGCTCGGTGGCCGCGCAGCTGACCGACCTCGGCGGTCGCGTCCGCATGGTCGGCCACGGCGACACGTTCACCGCAGCCGGGGTGGAGATCGAGGTGCACGGCGAGCTGCATGCGGTGATCCACCCGGACATCCCGCGCATCGCGAACATCGGGTTCGTGATCGGCGGCGCGCTCTTCCACCCCGGCGACGCGTTCACCCTCCCGGACCGGCCGGTCGACACGCTGATGCTGCCCGTGTACGCACCGTGGTCACGGGTGGCGGAGGTCATCGACTTCACGCGTGCGGTCGCGCCCAGGCGCGCGGTGGCGATGCACAACGCGGGGTTGAGCGACACCGGTCACGGTGTCATCGACCGGCTGCTCGGACCGGACGGGCCGGGTACCGGGACCGAGTACGTGCACCTCGCGGTCGGCGGGCAGCTGGACGTCTGACCGGTGGCCAGGAAGGTGCCGCGACGGGCTGACGCCCGGCGGCGCCGGCCGATACTGTCGCGTCAGTCAGCCGAACCACCGGCCGGCCGGACGACCGGGAGCCACCGTGAGCATCGCCCCGCACCGCCGCACCGCCGCCCTGGTTCTCGGCGCCGCGCTCGCCGTGCTGACCACCTCGCTGGCACCGGCCGCGGCCACCGCCGCGACCCCGGCCGCCGCGGACGGTGCCGCGATCACGCTCAAGGTGATGACGCAGAACATGTTCTACGGCGGCGACGACCTCGTCCCGGCCACCGAGACGTTCTGCCCGGTCGCCGACGGCTGCCCGGAGAACCTGCTGCGGATCGAGCAGGTGATCCGCCTGTCGGGTGCGGACGTCGTGGGTCTGCAGGAGGCCGAACGCAACACCGACGTGATCGCCAGGGCGCTCGGCTGGTACTCCAGCGCGCGCGACCACGTCATCTCGCGGTACCCCATCGTCGACCCCCCGGACGGCGACGGCGTGTACGTGTTCGTCGAGCCCGCGCCGGGCCGGGTCGTCGCGATCGCCAATGTGCACATGCCCTCCGACCCGTACGGGCCGTACGCCGTGCGCGACGGCGCCACGAAGGCGCAGGTGCTGCAGCTCGAGCGCACCGTGCGGCTGCCCGCCATCCAGACCCAGCTCCAGGTGGTCCCCGCCCTGGCCGCGCGCGGCATCCCGGTCTTCCTCACCGGGGACTTCAACAGCCCGTCGTACCTGGACTGGACCGCTGCGGTGGCCAGGGTGCGCACGGCCGACGTGAAGTACCCGGTCGTGTGGCCGGTCAGCAAGGCGCTGGCCGACGCCGGCCTGCGCGACTCCTACCGGGACGCGCACCCCGACCCGGTCGCGGTGCCGGGGTTCACCTGGACACCGGGCAGCCCGGAGGCCGACCCGCACGAGGTGTTCGACCGCATCGACTGGGTGCTGCACGCAGGTCCGGTGCGCACGCTGGACAGCACTGTCGTCGGCGAGGTCGGCGACACGGACGCGGGGATCCAGTACAGCCCGTACCCGAGCGACCACCGCGGCGTCGTGTCCACCTTCTCGGTCCACCCGGCCGTCTCGCCGGTCCTCGTCGCGACCTCGACGCGCCGGCTGTCCACCGGCCAGCCGCTCGGCGTGACCTTCCACGCGCCCGGCCGGGCGGGCGAGCGGGTCGCGCTGGTGCCGGCCGGGGCCGGAGCCGGCGCCGCGGTCCTCACCCGCGCCACCGCCGGCCGAACCGACGGGACGCTGTACGTCGGCGGCGCGCTCACCGGCACGCTGGCACCCGGCGCGTACGACGCGGTGCTGCTGTCGGTGGCGTCCGCGGTCCTGTCGCGGACACCGCTGTGGGTGTACCCGCCGGGGACCCACGCCAGCATCGGCACCGACCGCAGCACGTACCGGGTCGGTCAGCCGATCGGGGTGTCCTGGGACCACGCTCCGGGGATGGCACTGGACTGGGTCGGGGTGTTCCGCTGCTACCCGGCCGGCTGCGCGGGCAACGGTGGCTACCTCCTGTACCGGTACACGCACACCGCGATCCGCGGCAGCGGCGTCATCGGTCCGGGCGCCGACACCTTCCCCGGCGCGGTCGCGTGGCCGCTGCCGCCCGGCAGCTACGTCGTACGGCTGCTGACCGACGACGGCTACCAGTCGATCGCCGTGTCGCAGCGCTTCACCGTCACGTCGTAGCCGCCGACCGCTCGTACACCTCGACCTCGGTGGCCTTCACCGAGAGCCAGACCGGCGCGCCGGGCCGCAGGCCCAGCTCGGCCACCGCGGCCGGCGTCACGTCCACCAGCGTCCGCGGCGGCCCGTCCACGTCGAGCCGGACCCGGTCGGCCAGCATGGTCAGGTCGACCACCGTGCCGGACCAGGTGTTGCGCGCGCTGGTGCCCTCGGGCTGCAGGCTGCCGACCAGGACCGCGGACGGCCGGACCGCCACCAGCACGTGGCCGTGCGCGCCATGGTCCGGCACGACGAACCGGCCGCCGCGGTCGAGCGTCACCTCGGCGCCGTCCGCGCGGCCTGCGTACAGGTTGAGCCCGACGAGGCGGGCCACGTAGTCGGTCGCCGGGCGCCGGGCCACCGAAGCGGGGCTGCCCTCCTGCACGACCCGGCCGTCCTCGAGCACCAGCAGCCGGTCGGCCAGGACCAGCGCCTCCAGCGGGTCGTGCGTGACCAGCAGGCTGGGTCCGGCGAAGGCGGCCAGGTGCCGGCGCAGCTCGTCCTGCACGTCGAGCCGGGTCCGGGCGTCCAGGGCCGACAGCGGCTCGTCCAGCAGCAGCAGCCGCGGCTCGGATGCCAGCGCGCGCGCCAGGGCGACCCGCTGCGCCTGACCGCCGGACAGCGCCCCGGGCCGGCGAGCGGCCAGTTCCGTGAGGCCGAGCCGGCTGAGCCAGCGCCCGGCCGCGGCGCGCGCCTGCGTGCGGTGCAGTCCGGCCGACCGCAGCGGGAAGGCGACGTTGTCCTCGACGCTCAGGTGCGGGAACAGCCGGTAGTCCTGGAACACGAAACCGACGGGGCGGGCGTTCGGCTCGACGAACGCGCCGGTGCCGGCGTCGTCGAGCACCTGACCGGCGAGCCGCACGGAGCCGGCGCTCACCGGCGTCAGACCCGCGATCGCCCGCAGCAGCGTCGACTTGCCCGCGCCGTTGGGCCCCAGCACGCCGAGAACCTCTCCGGGCTCGGCGACGAACGCGACGTCGAGACGGAACGGCCCGCGCCGCACCTGAGCGTCGACGTGCAGGCCGTCGCTGCGCCGGGGACGGTCGGTCGCGGGACCGCTCATCGCGCCGGCGCGCCGCGCAGCCAGCGGTCGCGCAGCCCGACCAGGACGACCACGGACACCACCAGCAGCACCAGGCTCAGCGCGATGGCCGCGTCGGGATCGGTCTCGAGCGCGTAGTACACCTGGATGGGCATGGTCTGCGTGCGCCCGGGGAAGCTGCCCGCGAACGTGATCGTCGCGCCGAACTCGCCCAGGGCCCGCGCCCAGCACAGCACACCGCCGGCGACCAACGACGGTACGACGAGCGGGAGGGTCACCCGTCGGAACACACCCAGCCGGGACGCGCCGAGCGTGGCGGCCGCCTCCTCGAACCCCCGGTCGGCCGTGCGCAGAGCACCCTCGACGGTGATCACCAGGAACGGCATCGCCACGAACGTCTGGGCCATCACGACCGCGAGCGAGGAGAACGGGATGGTCACGCCGAACCACTGGTCGAGGTACTTGCCGACGATGCCCTGGCGCCCGAACGCGAGCAGCAGCGCGACGCCGCCGACGACCGGTGGCAGCACCAACGGCAGGGTCACCAGCGCGCGCAGGTAGCGCAGACCGGGGAACCGGCTACGGGCGAGCACCCAGGCCAGCGGCACTCCCACGACGAACGCGGTGGCCGTGGCCACGGTCGAGGTCCACAACGACAGCCACAGGGCCTGGGTGACATCGCCCGAACGCAGGATCGAGAGAAGTCGCCCCCACGGCGCGCGGACGATCAGCCCCAGCAGCGGCAGCAGCAGGAAGAGCAGGCCGACCAGCGCAGGAGCCAGCAACGGCCAGGGCGCACCGGGCGCGCTGCCACCGCTGGTGGCTCGTTGCGCGCGCTGGTCGGCGGTGAGCCGGACGGGTCGCACCAGGGTGTCCACGGGCGGAAGCTCCCCTCGTCGCGATCAGGGAGACCGGAAGCCGTCGCCGGTCAGCACGGCCTGTCCGGCCGGCGACAGCACGTAGCCGACGAACGCCTGCGCCGTCGCCGGGTTGGGCGCCCTGGTCAGGGTGGCGATGGGGTAGGTGGTGGAGGCGTTCACGTCGGCGGGGATCTCGACGCCCGTCACCGTGCTGCCCGCAGCTCGTACGTCGGTGACGTAGACGACGCCGGCGTCGACCTCGCCGAGCGTGACCTTGGCCAGCACCGACTTCACGTCCGGCTCCTGGGTGACCGGCGTGACCGTGATACCGGCGTTGGTGAACACCTTCTGCGCGGTCGAGCCGCATGGGACCTGCGCCTGGCACAGGGCCACTTTCACTGTGGACTTGGCCAGGTCCTGCACGGTCGTGACGTTCGCGGGGTTGCTCGGCGGCGTCGCGATCTCCATGACGTTCTTGGCGAAGTCCGCCGGGGTGCTTGCAGCGCCCTTGTCGACCACCTGCTGCATGATGGTCGTGCTGGCCGAGGCGAAGACGTCGGCTGGCGCACCCGCGTCGATCTGCGTCGCCAGCGCCGAGCTGGCGGCGAAGCTGAACGTGACCTTGACCCCGGGGTGGGCGGCCTCGAACCGCTGACCCAGGGTCGTGAACGCTTCCTTGAGCGAAGCCGCCGCGAAGACCGTGATCGAACCGGTGACCGCGGGCGCCGACGAGCTCCCGGCGGCGGCCGTGGGACCGGCTCCGGCGCTGCTGCCCGAGCCACAGGCCGCGGGCACGGCCGCGGACAGGCCGAGCGCGACGGCGACAGCCGTTCTGCGCAGGACGGGACTCCTCATGGTCGCGGGATCTCGATCGAGACGTTGGTGGACTTCACGGCCGCCACCGCGAGCACGCCGGGCTCCAGCCCCAGCTCGTCGGCGGCCTCCCGGCTCAGCAGCGACACGAACCGGTGCGGCCCGGCCTGGATCTCGACCTGGGCCATCACGGTGTCGCGCACCACCTTGGTGACCAGACCGGTGAACCGGTTGCGGACCGAGTGGGCCACCACCACCTGCCGGTCGGCGTGCTCGGCGCCCGCGGCCACTTCCTCGGCCAGCCGGGCGAGCGCGGCCCCCTCGACCACCTGCCGACCGGATGCGTCGGTGGCCGTGGCGACCCGGCCGCTGTCGGCCCAGCGGCGCAGGGTGTCGTCGCTGACGCCGAGCAGCTCGGCGGCTTCCTTGATCCGGTACTCGGTCACCCGCCGACTGTAGCCGCATATGCGGTCCTCTCGTAGAGCAGATGCCGCAGGTACGGGGTAGCCGACGGGATAGCAGGTGCAGCCGCGGCAGTGCTGCGGTGCGCCGTGCCGTGCGGCACCATGGCCGGGTGCCCCTCGAGCCCGACGCCGTCGACAGGCTCTCCGGGCTGGTCGGCGGCGGTGCCGTGGCCGTGCTCAGTGGTGCCGGTCTGTCGACCGAGTCCGGCATCCCCGACTACCGGGGTCCGACCGGGGCCGCCCGCCAGGTCACGCCCATGACGTACCAGACCTTCATCACGGACGGGGTCGCACGGCGACGCTACTGGGCTCGCAGCCACCTGGGCTGGGGGCGCATCGCCCGGGCCGAGCCGAACGCCGGACACGTGGCGGTGGCCGATCTCGAGCGTGCCGGCCTGCTCAGCGGGATCCTCACGCAGAACGTGGACGGGCTGCACCAGCGGGCGGGTACCGCCGACGTGCTCGAGCTGCACGGCAACCTCGCGCGGGTCGCCTGCCTGCGATGCGGGGCCCGGACGAGCCGCGCGAAGCTGGACGACCGGCTCCGCACGGCCAACGCCGGCTGGTCGGGGCGGGCCGCCGCCGTCAACCCGGATGGCGACGTCGAGCTGTCCGACGCCGCGGCCGAGCAGTTCGTCGTCGTCGACTGTCTGGGGTGCGGCGGGGTGCTCAAGCCGGACGTCGTGTTCTTCGGCGAGTCGGTTCCGCCGGACCGGGTCGCAGCGGCCTTCGCGCTCGTCGATCGATCGCGGGCCCTGCTCGTCCTCGGCTCGTCCCTGACCGTCATGTCCGGCCGCCGGTTCGTGCTGCGGGCCGCGGCGCTGGGGACCCCGGTCGCGATCGTCAACCAGGGAGCCACCCGTGGGGACGCGCACGCCGGGCTTGTCGTCGGCGCTCCGCTCGGCGCGGTTCTCCCGGCGGTCGTCGCGCGCACCTTGCCGGTGCCACGGATGGGGTCCATGATCGGCGGCACGGCACGAGAGGGGCTGCGCCCATGACACCCACCGATGATCTCGCGGTCACGCTCGGCAAGGTCGATCTCTTCGCCGGGCTCCCCGCGAAGGTGTTCCGCCGGTTCGAGCAGGACGGCCTGCGACGTTCGTACGCCGCCGGTGACGTGGTCACGCGCGAGGGTGACGAGGTCGGCGGCTTCGTCCCGTTCTCGCAGGAAGGGGTCCTCTTCCATGTGGTGCTCGCCGGGTCCGGCGAGGTGCTGCACGAGGGCGTGCCGATCGGCCAGGTCGGCCCCTGCGACTACTTCGGCGAGCTGTCGCTGATCGACGGCGGGCCGCGGACGGCGGACGTCGTGGCCGGCCCGGACGGGCTGGAGACCCTCGCGCTCACGAAGTGGACTTTCGCCGACCTGCTCGAGGAGCACCCGGAGGTGGCCGTTCCCATGCTGCGCGTGCTGACGGCGCGGCTGCGCCGGTGCGAGGCGGCCCAGCACCCGAAGGGCTGAGGAGCCCGGCGGGACGCGCGGGGGCGCCCGGGCACCGCGGGAAGTGGCAGGAGGCCACCCAACCGGATATATTGCCGTGTATCCCCCTTACGACGGCAATTCTTTCGGCATCGGACGGCCCAGATGACAAACCTTACGGAAATCGCGCTGGAGCGCGTCGCGGGCCAGGCCGCGCGGGCGCCGGTCTCCCGGCTGGCGGCGCATCCGGGCTGGGAGCGGCTCAAGCGCGCTGTCGAGGAGCTGCGCGTCCTCCAGTCGGCCGACGGGTCGGTCGACGGCGCCGAGCACGACCTGAGCCGGGCCGCGGCGCTGGTCGACCTGGCCGTCGACGGCATCGACGCGCTCGCTCCCGAGGTGCCGCACGACGCCGCCTACCTGGCCGCGGTCGTCGACGACCTGCGCCGGTGGGTGGCCGACGGCTTGGGCGTCCCGGACTTCCTCGACTCGCTGCTGCAGTTCCACCCGGAGCTGCAGCGGGAGGACGGGCTCGAGCACCTGGTGGTCTTCCCGATGTACACGCAGAACGGGAACCCCGACCGGAACCTGGAGGCTGTGCTGCTGCGGGTCGCCTGGCCGGACTGGGTGGCCGGGATCGAGGCCGGGCAGTACCGGAACCCTCAGTTCGTGCCGGTGGCGTTCACCGACTTCACCAGCGGCTACGACACCAACTCCGCGGTGCTGTTCCCCGAGACGGTCGCCGTCCGCGAGGTCCCGGTGTTCACCTGGGGCGCGATCTTCTGCGACCGCGAGGCGGCCCGGTTCCGCCGGGTGATCTCCGCCGCCGTGACGGCGCTGCGGATGGACCTTCCCGAGGACGCCGCGCTGCTGCTGGAGGACCAGCAGCTCGCGCAGGAGACGTTCGTCCTGTGGGACCTGGTCCACGACCGCGCCCACAGCCGCGGCGACCTGCCGTTCGACCCGTTCATGATCAAGCAGCGGATGCCGTACTGGCTGTACGCGCTGGAGGAGCTGCGCTGCGACCTCACGGCGTTCCGGGCTGCCGTGGACCTGGAGCGCGCCGGCGTCGCCCGCGCCCGGCTGGTGCAGTACGCCGTGGTGCTCGACCGGGCGCTGCGGTTCCCGCTGACGGGGACGCGGGTGCGCAACTACGACGGGCTCGGTGGTCAGCTGCTGTTCGCGTACCTGCGCCAGAACGGCGCGATGCGCTGGACGGACAACGCCCTGCACGTCGACTGGGAGCGGCTGCCCGAGGTCGTGCTCGCGCTGCTCGGGGAGATCGAGGAGCTCTACTGGCGCAGCATCGACCGACCCAAGGTCGCGCACTGGATCGCGGCCTACGAGCTCGTCACCGGCTACGTCGAGCCGCACCCGGCCTCGACCTGGGCCAAGGGTCCGCAGGCCCTGCCGTGGGAGGGTGCTCCCAAGGAGCTGACCGACGCGGTCCGGCCGGACGAGTTCCCCCTGAGCATGTTCTTCGAGACCCTGAGCAGGAAGATCGGTGCCGTGATCGAGTCGACCCGAGGGATCAGCGTATGAGCGGGCTGCCCGCAGACGCCGTCGTCGTCGTCGCCGGAGCCGGGGGCCCCGCCGGGCAGGCCGTGGTCCACAGGCTGGTCGCGGCCGGGGCCCGGGTGGTGGGCGCCGACGCGCACGAGCAGCGTCTGGCCGAGGTCGCCGCATCGCTCGGCGACGACGGCGGGCGCTTCACCGGCCAGGTCGTGGACGTGCTCGACGAGCCAGCCACGCGCGTCTGGGCCGACGGGCTCGGCCGGGTCGACGGCGTCGTCCATCTGGTCGGCGGCTACCGCGGCGGGTCGGTGTTCGCCGACAACACCCTGGCGGACTGGCTGGTCCTGCACGACCTGCTGATCCGTACCGTGCAGAACGTCACGCTGGCGTTCCACGACGCGTTGCTCGCCTCGCCGCAGGGCCGGTTCAGCCTGGTGTCGGCGACGGCGGCGGCTGCGCCCACTGCCGGGGCGGCCGGGTACGCTGCGGCCAAGTCCGCGGCCGAGACGTGGACGCTGGCGATGGCCGACTCGTTCCGCAGGCTGCAGTCCGGGCGCGAGGACGACCCGCTCCCGCAGACGGCCGCGGCGACCGTGCTGGTCGTCAAGGCCCTCGTGCACGACGGGCTCCGGGCCGCCAAGCCTGAGGCCACGTTCCCCGGCTACACCGACGTGCGCGACCTCGCCGACTCGATCGCCGGCCTGTGGGACGCGGACGCGGTGACGGTGAACGGCCAGCGTCTGGTGCTCGCTCCATGAGCCGGCACGACCCGTCGGTGCGCGGGTTCGCGAGCGACAACTACTCGGGGGTGCACCCAGAGGTGCTGGACGCCATCGCAGCGGCCAACGGCGGCCACCAGACCAGCTACGGCGACGACGCGTACACCGAGCACCTGCAGGAGGTGTTCCGCCGGCACTTCGGACCGGCCGCGGCGGCGTACCCGGTGTTCAACGGCACCGGGGCGAACGTCGTCGCGCTGCAGGCGATGACGTCGCGGTGGGCGTCGGTGGTATGCACGTCCACGGCTCACATCCACGTCGACGAGTGCGGCGCCCCGGAGAAGATGGCTGGGCTCAAGCTGCTGCCGGTGCGCACGCCGGACGGCAAGCTGACGCCCGAGCTCGTCGAGACCGAGGCCCGTGGCTTCGACGACGTGCACCGGGCCCAGCCCCAGGTCGTCAGCATCACCCAGACGACCGAGCTGGGTACCGCGTACTCGGTCGAGGAGCTCGCCGCGCTCTGCGAGCACGCGCACGGTCTGGGCATGCGCGTCCACCTGGACGGCGCGCGCATCTCCAACGCCGCCGCCTCGCTCGGCGTGCCGCTGCGGGAGTTCACGACCGACGTCGGCATCGATGTCCTGTCCTTCGGCGGCACCAAGAACGGGCTGATGCTCGGTGAGGTCGTCGTCGTGCTGGACCCCGCTGCCGCGCCCGGCGTCGAGTACGTGCGCAAGTCCTCCATGCAGCTGGCGTCCAAAATGCGCTTCGTCTCGGCCCAGTTCGACGCGCTGCTCGGGACCGACCTGTGGCTGCGCAACGCGACGCAAGCCAACGCGATGGCCCAGCGGCTGGCGGTGGCGGTCCGCGACATCCCGGGCGTGCAGGTCCAGCGGCCCGTGCAGGCCAACGCCGTCTTCGCGGTGCTGCCGAAGGCGGTCACCGCGCGGCTGCAGAAGCGGTTCAAGTTCTACCTGTGGGACGAGGCCAGCGGAGAGGTCCGCTGGATGACCACGTACGACACGACCGAGGGCGACGTGGACGCGTTCGCCGGGGCCATCCGCGAGGAGATGGCCGCGGGCTGAGCGCGACCCGTCCCGCGATCTTGGGCGGCCAGCCAAACTCCTGACTCACGAGACAGTAAGAGTGGTGCGGGACCGGTCCCGCCGGTCGTAGGGTGTCCGCCATGCCGTCGCCCGTCCTGCCCGCCCGTGCCCGCGTCGTCGTCATCGGGGGCGGGGTGATCGGCGCTTCGGTCGCCTACCATCTGGCCCATCTCGGACAGGACGTCGTGCTGCTCGAGCGGGACCGGCTCACCTCCGGGACGACGTGGCACGCCGCCGGTCTGATGGTCTGCTTCGGCTCGACGTCCGAGACGTCGACCGAGCTGCGCAAGTACACCCGCGACCTGTACACGCGGCTGGAGGCTGAGACGGGTCAGTCGACCGGGTTCAAGCCGGTCGGGTTCATCGAGCTGGCGACCGAGCCGGACCGGCTGGAGGAGTACCGCCGGGTCTCGGCGTTCAACCGGCTGTGCGGCGTCGATGTGCACGAGATCTCGGCCCGCGAGGTGGGGGAGCTGTTCCCGCTGGCTCGTACGGACGACGTGCTGGCCGGTTTCTACGTCGCGGAGGACGGGCGCGCCAACCCGGTCGACGTGACGATGGCGCTGGCCAAGGGCGCACGGCTCGCCGGGGCGACGGTCCTGGAGAGTTTGCCCGTCCTCGACGTCCTGACCGCGCATGGGGCGGTCACCGGCGTCCGCACGCCGTACGGCGACATCGAGGCCGAGTACGTCGTGAACTGCGCCGGAATGTGGGCGCGGCAGCTGGGCGAGAAGTCCGGCGTGAGCATCCCGCTGCAGGCCGCCGAGCACTACTACCTCATCACCGAGCCGGTCGACGGGGTGGACGGGTCGCTGCCGGTGCTCGAGGACCCGGCCAGCTTCGGCTACTTCCGCGAAGAGGGCGGCGGGCTGATGCTCGGACTCTTCGAGACCGTGTGCGCGCCGTGGAAGGTTGGCGGCGTGCCCGAGGACTTCTCGTTCGGCGAGCTGCCCCCGGACTGGGACCGGATGACCCCGTACCTCGAGGCGGCGATGAGCCGCATCCCGGTCTCGATGGAGGCGGGCGTACGGAAGTTCTTCTGCGGGCCGGAGAGCTTCACGCCGGACCTCGCCCCGGTGGTCGGCGAGGCACCCGAGGTCCGCAACTACTTCGTGGCCGCGGGGCTGAACTCGATCGGCATCCTCACCGGCGGCGGGCTCGGCCGGGCGATGGCGCACTGGATCGTCGAGGGCCGGCCGGACATCGACGTCACAGGGATGAACATCGATCGGCTGCACCGCTACCAGACCAATCCGGAGTACCGCGCGACCCGCACGGTCGAGTCCCTCGGCATGGTGTACCAGTGCCACTACCCGGGCCGCTCGATGCGGACGGCGCGCGGCGCCAAGCGGTCGGCGGTGCACGAGCGGCTGGCCGCCGCCCGCGCGTACTTCAAGGACGTCAGCGGCTGGGAGAGCCCGGACTGGTACGCGCCGGACGGAGTGGAGCCGCAGGCCGGGCCGCTGTCGTGGGGGCGCCAGGGCTGGTGGCCGTACTGGGAGGCTGAGCACCGCGCCGCGCGCGAGGGCGTGATCCTCATGGACATGTCGTTCATGTCCAAGTTCGCCGTGGAGGGTCGCGACGCCGGGCGCCTGCTGGAACAGCTGTCGGCGAACCGGGTCGACGGCGAACCGGGCCTGATCACCTACACCCCGTGGCTGAACGAGGGCGGAACGCTCGAGGCCGACCTCACGGTCACCAAGCTGGACGACGAGCGGTTCTGGGTGGTCGCGTCCGACACCGCGCACCGGCACGTGCTGACCCGGCTGCGGCGGCACATCACCGACGACATGCGCGCGCACGTCGCCGACCACACGTCCGGCTACGCGCAGCTGAACGTGCAGGGCCCGCGCTCGCGCGAGCTGCTGCAGTCGCTGACGACGGCGGACCTGTCCGACGCGGCGGTGCCGTACCGCGCGGCGCGCGAGATCGACCTCGGCTTCGCCCGGATGCTGTGCGTGCGCATCACGTACCTGGGCGAGCTGGGCTACGAGCTGTACGTGCCGGCCGAGCAGGCGGTGCACGTGTACGACCGGATCGTCGCGGCGGGTGACGCCTTCGGGCTGCGGCACGCCGGGCTCAAGGCGCTGTCCAGCCTGCGCATGGAGAAGGGGTACCGCGACTACGGCCACGACATCGACAACACCGACTCGGTGCTCGAGGCCGGGCTCGGGTTCGTGGTCGACCTCGACAAGTCGGGCGGTTTCATCGGCCGCGAAGCGGTGCTCGCCCGCAAGGCGGCCGGTCCGCTCACCCGGCGGCTGCTCCAGGTGCAGGTGCTCGACCCGCAGCCGCAGATGTTCCACGCCGAGGTCGTGCACCGGGACGGGCGCGCGGTGGGCTACGTGCGCGCCGCGTCGTACGGCTTCACGCTCGGCGGCGCCGTCGGCCTCGCCATGGTGGAGGCCGGCGAGCCGCTGGACCAGGGGTGGATCGACGCCGGTGGCTGGGACGTCGACATCGCCGGAACCCGCTACCCGGCCACGGCCTCGCTGCGGCCGCTGTACGACCCGAAGAACGAGCGGGTTCGCGGCTGAACCCCCGCACCCACACGGCTGACGCTCGTTCGGCCGTGAGCGGCGGCCGCGGCGCCGTCGATCACTCCAGTGCCGGCGGCTCCCCCCTCTCCCGCCGGCCGAGGAGACCTCGATGCGCAAGATCGTCACGGCCGCCCTGCTGACCGGCGCTCTCGCGGTTCCCGTGCTCGCGGGCACCACCGCCCTGGCCGATCCCACCAACCGCCCCGGTGGCGCGATCACCACGCCCGAGGCACCGACGCCGGCCAACGGCGGCGACCAGGGCTGGGGCAACTGCGGACACAACTCCAGCGGTGGCAACCCGCACACCGGCGACAACGGCAACGGTGGCGGCAACGGTGGGGACTCCAAGGCCGACTGCGTGACCGTCCCGAACGACGACGGCGGCGTCCCCACGACCTGACGTCCGCACCGCCCGACCGAGCGGGGCAGCTGCTCAGGCGTGGGTCGGCCGATGCCGATATCAGGATCGTGGCCGAGGGGGGGTCCGGTGCCTGGGCGGGACGACCGAGGGTCGCCCTGCTGGTGCGCGTCGCCTACGTGGTCCTGCCACTGGCCTGCGCGTGCCTGGCGTCGGCGGTGTTCGTACGCCTCCCGGCCCTGTGGGAGGCACCGGTGCTGCTGCGGTGGGCCGTGGTGCTGGCCGCCTCGACCGGGGTCCTCGTCGGTGCGCACCGGGCACTGTCCCGGCTGCTGCCGCTGGCCGCCCTGCTGGAGCTGTCCGTCCAGTTCTCCGGACCGGCGCCGTCGCGCTACGCGGTCGCCCGCGACGCCGGGAACCCGCTCAAGCTGCAGGAGATCGTGGCCCGGGCCCAGCGCGGCGACCGCCTGGTCAACCTCAAGGACGCGGAGGCCGCCCGCGACATCCTCGCCCTGGTGTCGGCGCTGCGCGGTCACGACGCGCGCACCCGGGGCCACTCCGAGCGGGTGCGCGTCTACACCGACCTCATCGCCGTGCAGCTGCACATCCCGCTGGCCGAACGCGAGCACCTGCGGTGGGCCGCGCTCCTGCACGACGTCGGCAAGCTGAGCGTGCCGGGCGCCGTGCTCAACGGTCGTCCAGCACCACGAGAAGTACGACGGCACCGGGTACCCGCTGGGCCTGAGCGGCGACCGGATCTGCCTGGGGGCACGGATCGTCGCCGTCGCCGATGCCTTCGACGTCATGACCGCCGCCCGGTCCTACCGTCGCCCGATCGGCCGCGAGGCAGCCCTGCGCGAGCTCACGAACTGTTCGGGCACGCACTTCGACCCCCGGGTGGTCCGCGCCATGCTCGCCGTGTCCACCCCACGCCTGCGCTGGGCCATGGGACCGCTGAGCTGGCTCGGCGCGGCGCCCTTCCTCACCGCGTCCCAGGGCGCGGCCGCCGTTGCCGCCCAGAGCACCGCGAGCGTGTTCGTCGCCGGCGCCGTGGTCGTCTCGGGCCCGGTGGCGATCGCTTCACCGTCCGCCGAACCCGGACCGACGGCGTCGAGCACGGCCTCCCCGGGGCACTCCACCGGGCACCACCCGGTACCGGCCGCCTCGACGGGCCAGCCGACCCCGGCCGCGACCGGCTCGAGCGGACCCACCTCGACGAGCAGCCGTCGGCGTCGCCCACCGCAGCGACGCCGGGACCGAGCGCGTCCGGGAAGCCCACCGCCCCACCCGGGAAGCCGACCCCCAGCACCAGCCCCAGCAGCAGCCCCAGCACCACGCCCAACACGACCCCCAGCTCCACGCCGACGAAGTCCGGTAAGCCGTCCGCGCCCCCCGGGAAGCCGACCCCGACCGCGACCAAGACCGGCAGGCCTACCGCGCCCCCCGGGCAGAGCGGGCGGTAGCCGACCACCCGGCGCCCGGCCGGCTGGCGTCAGCACAACGCCAGCGAGCGTTCCCACAGGGCTGCGGCGAGCACCGGGTCGCCCGCCTGCCGGTGCGCCCGGCCGTTCGGGACCAGCCGGTCGAAGTAGGTCCCGCTCGGCGCCGGGACCTGCGGCACGGAGGCCAGGAACTCGAGCGGGACCGCGCCATCCGCCGCGCTGGCCAGCATCCCGCGCAGCGGCGTGCGGTAGACCAGCCCGACGAGCAGGCCGCTGTCACGGCCGAACCGCGAGGCCACCGTGCCGGGATGCACGGCGAAGGCGCTGATCCCGGTGCCCTCGGTCCGCCGGCCGAGCTCTGCGGCGAAGAGGATGTTCATCAGCTTGGTCGTCGCGTACGCGCGCACCGAGCTCCACCTCCGGCTCGCCCACTCCAGGTCGTCCAACCGCACCTCGCCCCACAGGTTCGCCGCGCTGGAGGTGACGACGACACGGACCGGGTGCCGCCGGGACGACGCCACCAACCGGTCCATCAGGAGCTGTACGAGGCAGAACCCGGCCAGGTGGTTCACCTGGAACGTGGTCTCGTGCCCGTCGACCGTGAGCGCCCGGTGGGGGAAGATCCCGCCCGCATTGAGCAGGAGCACGTCGATGCGTGCGCACGACGTCAGCACCTGGGCGGCCGCCGCGCGGACCTCGTCCAGGCGGGCGAAGTCGGATACCACCGGTGCGGTACCGATCTGGGTCGCCACGGCGGCCGTGCGTTCGGGCGACCGGCCGAGGGCCACGACGGTCGCGCCCCGGCCGGCCAGCGACCGCGCGGCGACGGCGCCGATGCCCGAGCTCGCCCCCGTCACGACCACCGTGCTGCCGGGCAGGTCGGGCAGCGCCTGGAGCACGGCGCGACGCACCCCGCCACCGACCATGCGGCCGACGCTACGGCACCGGCTCGCAGCCCACCGGTGGGGACGGCGCAGGTTCCCCCAAGGTTCGGGCGGAAGGTTCGTGGCTGCGGGTCACAGCCGTGGTCCCGCTCACGGAGGAGGTACCTGTCATGGACGACAACCCCACGACACCGTCCGGGCCGCCGGGCTCACGGCGGCGACGCATGCTCTACGCGGGCGGGCTGCTCGCTGCGGGCACCCTGGCCGGCGGCATCCTCGCCGGCACGATGAGCGCGTCGGCGGCGGACAACAGCTCGTCCGCCAGAGCGTCCGCCGCGCCGTCCGCACCGAGCCAGGCCGGCAGCGGTGGTCCAGGCTCGGGCCAGTCGCCGCCTGCCGGCGGAGGCGGCTCGACGCCCGTGCGCAGCGACGAGAAGTCGCTGTCCGCGGCGGATGCGGCGACGGTCGAGGCCGCGGCGCTGAAGGCCGTACCGGGCGGAACGGTGTACCGCGTCGAGACCGACGCCGGCGACGCGGCGTACGAGGCGCACATGAAGAAGGCCGACGGGACGCTGGTCACGGTGAAGCTGGATGCCGACTTCGCCGTGACCAAGGTCGAGTCCGGCATGGGCGCGGGCGATCCGGCTCCCGCTCAGCGGACCACGACCTCGCCCTAGCCGGCACCCGACCCCGGCGCGGACAGCCCCTCCGCGTCGGGGTCGG
Source organism: uncultured Actinomycetota bacterium (assembly GCA_963849365.1). Lineage (GTDB taxonomy): Bacteria > Actinomycetota > Actinomycetes > Prado026 > Prado026 > CAVQCJ01. The sequence continues at coordinate 1,005,492 of CAWKHA010000001.1, read as the reverse complement.
GGACGCCCCAGGTGAACCGGTGCGTGTGGATGCCGAAGTACGGCGAGACCGCGGTGCCCACCACTCCGGGGACCGCCCTGATCTGCTCGTTCACCACGGCGAACAGCTCGTCGGTGGACTGGCAGACCAGCTCGGCGAGCAGGTCCTGCGCGCCACTGGTCAGCACCAGGTAGATGACGTTCCGGATCGCCCCGACGGCGTCAGCGACGGGGCGGACGTCGCCGCTGGTCGTGATCGCGACCATGGCCATCACCGGGTAGCCGAGCGCGATCGGGTCGGTCACCGCCACGATCTGCAGGACCCCGGCGTCGGCCAGCCGCTGGACACGCAGTCGCACGGCCGGCGCGGAGAGCCCGACCGCGGCGGCCATCGCCGCGTACGACTCGCGTCCGTCGGCCTGCAGCATCCGCAACAGCTGGCGGTCCACGGAGTCGAGCACCAGACGGGACGACGGGGTGCTCAAGCCGTGCTCACCCGCGCTCCTCGGCGACACTGTTGCCGCCGTCGACGAGCAGCTGGCAGCACGCCTCAGGCCTCGAGCGCGGCCGCGTCGCCGACCAGCTCGGCGACCGCGTCCGCGAACAGCCGCGTGTGCAGGTCGACGTCGGCCTGCACGGTGTCGGGGCTCATCAGCGCCATGTTGTGGAACGGCGTGATGAGGACGCCCCGGTTGACCAGGTACAGGTGCAGGTACTCGTCCAGCGCGTCGTCGGTCGCGGCGGCGGCCTCGGAGCCGTTGCGCGGCGCCGGCGATGCGAACCGGTACTCCGACCGCGCCCCGAGCTGGCTGACGGACCAGTGCAGGCGGTTGGCGTCGATCGCGTCCTGCACGCCTCGGGTGAACGACGTCGCCAGCTCGGTCATGCCGGCGAAGGCTTCCTCGGTGAGCACGTGCTCCAGCGTCGCCCGCATCGCCGCGACCGACAGCGCATTGCCGGCCAGGGTGCCGCCCACCCCGCCGACGTCGACGAGGTCGGCCTCCGGGTGTGCCCCGATGTCGCGTGCGAGCTGCTCGGAGATGCCGTACGCACCGCTCGGGATGCCACCGCCGATGCTCTTGCCGATGACGAACACATCCGGCTGCAGCCCCCACTCGCGGGTGGCCCCGCCCGGGCCGGCCGAGATCGTGTGCGTCTCGTCGATGATCAGCAGCGCGCCGTAGCGCGTGGCCAGCTCGCGCAGGCCGTCCATGAACCCGGGCTCGGGCAGCACGATGCCGATGTTCGTCAGCGCGGGCTCGGTGAGGATCGCCGCGACGTCGCCGTGCGCGAGCTGGCGCTCCACGTCCGCGAGGTCGTTGAACTCCGCCACCCGCGACGTCATCGCGACCGGGACCGGTGCGCCGGCGTTGCCGGGACGCTCCACGGCCTCGCCGTCCGGCCCCGGCACGGCGAACGCCTCGTCGACGGAGCCGTGGTAGCAGTACGCGAAGGTGAGGATCTTCGGCCGTCCGGTCGCCAGCCGGGCCAGCCGGATCGCCCACCGGTTGGCGTCGGTCGCCGTCAGCGTGAACGACCACAGCGGCAGGCCGAACCGGCGGGCGAGCTCGGCGCCGACCCACTCGGCGTCCGCGGTGGGCAGCATGGTGGTGATCCCACCCTGCTCGGCCATCCGTTCGACCACGGCCTGCACGGTCGCCTTGGGACTGTGGCCGGCCATCGCGCCGGTGTCGCCGAGCGCGAAGTCGACGTACTCGTGCCCGTCGACATCGGTGATGCGGTTCCCGGTGGCGGTGTCCAGGTAGACCGGGAAGCCGCCGCTCCACTTGGCCATCCACGTCATCGGGACTCGCCCGAAGAGGTGGCCGGCCGCGTCGAACAGCTCGCGCGAACGGGGGTGCGCGGCGGCGTAGGACACACGCTCGCGCTCGATGAGAGCGTGCAGCAGGGGCCGGTCGATGTGGGTCATGCCCGGACCCTGGCGTCTGATCCGCAACCTGTCAAGCCATCTGCGCTTTCGAATCGAAAGTGCGGACCAAGTACCTCAGGGCACCAGGAACAGCCCGCGGGCGCAGCGAGCCGGTGTTCGCGTCGACCCAGTACAGCGTCGAGCCGCTCAGCAGCATCCCGGCCATGTTCGAGAAGTCCACGCTGCCGGCGGCGACGACTTCGTCCGAGCCGGTGATGCCGCTGTCCGGGGTGAACCAGCGCGACCGCAGCCGGGCCTGCCCGTTCTGGCTGTAGTACACCCGCCCGCCGGACCACACCGTCCCGGTGAGCTTGGTCATCGTGGTGCCGTACAGCCCCGGCGCCAGGCCGCGGTACGTCTGCCCGGACCCGGTCTGGACCGTGCTCCACGCCGGGTCGGCGTAGGGGTCGACCGGCGAGGCGGGACCGAACGCCGTCCCGTCGAAGGTGCGGGTGTAGAGCTTGCCGTCCGACCTGCCGAAGAAGAGCTGGTGCCCGACCTGGAACGCCCCGCGCGCCGACGACCACGGCGTGCCGCTCGAGTCGACCACCGCGACCGGCGCGCCCGCCGCCGTCCCGGTGAACGTGCGGCTGCTGACCGAGTTCGCGAACGACGTCGCACCGGTGCGCGGACCGACCACGAACACCTTCCCGGGCAGCGTCCCCGTCGACGTGGCGGGCACGGCCCGGCCGCCGGCCAGCGGGAAGAACGCGATCCGCCACCGCGCGTACTTCCGGTTGCCGATAAACGTCGTGTCCGAGCCGACGTACAGGCCGGTGGAAGTCGCGAGCAGCGCGTACGCGCCGGCGCCGCGCGGGTTGCGGCCGGGGTTCCACGACAGCCGCAGGCCATTGGTCGGGTCGAGCGCGGCGATCCCCGGTCGCGGCACCGCCCCGGGCCCGGCGGTGTCGTTGGCGTGCGAGTTGTTGAGCCAGCGCTGGTGCCCGCCCACGTAGACGGCGGTTCCGGTGACCGCGACCGACAGCAGCGTGTCCCGACCGGTGTAGTCGACCCAGGTCGGGCGGACGTTCGTGCCCGCGCCGGCGGACGACCAGCGCGAGGCCGTGTCGCACAACGCCTTGGTCCCGTCGGTGTTGGTCCCGCTGCCGCCGGTGGCGACGATCGCGAAGTACGAGCCGTCGGGGGAGTAGTCCACGTCGCGCACGTAGCTGTCGTAAGCGCCGGACAGGCAGGCGGCGGTGAACGCCGCGGTGTTCCACCCGGTCACCACCGTCGCGGCGGAGGTACCCAGGGACAGCTGCACGACCTGGTCGTGCACCACCCCGCCGGCCAGCTTGAAGTTGCCGACCAGCACGGCCCGGGCCCCGTTCGGGCTGACCGCGATGCGATGCGCTCCGACGCCGCCGTTCGCGCCGCTGCCGCCGGTGAAGTTGTGGTGCCCCGTCAGCTGCACCGACACGTACGGGTCGAGCGCACCGGTCGTCGGGTTCAGCGCGCCGACCCCGGAGTGCGCGACGCCCCCGACGTGCGCGAACGTGCCGGCCAGGAGCAGGTGCGTGCCGACGAGGCGGCCGTCCCACACCTCACCGTCGATGGCCGCCGGCTTGAACGTGCTCACGAGGGAACCGTTCGCCAGCGACAGGAGAGCGATCCCCCGGGCGGCTGCACCGTTGACCGTCTTGAACCCACCCATCACGTAGACCGTTCCGGCCGTGGGTCCGGGCTCGATGCCCTGCACCTCGCCGTCAAGGGTGGGGGCGAACGCGCCGTCGAGCACGCCGGTCGCCGGGGCGAACGACAGCAGCCGGCTGCGGTTCACGACCGTGGTGCTGCCGGCGGACGCGGCCTTCGTGAACGTTCCACCGGCCAGGATCCGGCCGCCGACTGGGTGATCGCGTACACCGCGCCGTCCTGGATGTTCGGCGTCGCCGCCGACGGGACGGCGGAGACCAGCGTCGGCTGCGCGCTGCCGGCGAGAGCCGTCGGCGCGACGAACGCCGCGGCCAGCGACGACGCGGCGACGAGGACGACCCCGGCGCGGGAAGGTCGCGTCCGGCTCATGCTCCGGCAGCCTAGGCGTCCGCCGTCGTGTGCTGTAGGTTCGCGCCGGCGGGGCCCTGGTAGGTGACGCGTCATGGTCCGACGACTGGTGCATCCTCGTTTCGCAGTGGTCGCTCTGGCACCACTGGTCGCCCTCGCGTCGCTCAGCGCGCACGCGTCGGCACAGACAGCACAGGCGAAACAGCTGATCTTCGCGTGGTTCTGGGACCCGCCACTGACCGGCTACCACACCTTGGCCGGGAGCCTCGGCTCGCTGGCGTCGGACCGTTCCACGATCTCGGTCATGGTGCGCACCAGCTGGGTCGACACCAGGGCGGTGCAGGACAGTCCCAACATCGTGCAACAGGGCCGGTACGGCGACCGGGTGCAGGTCAAGCTGCAGATCCGCAAGGGTGCTGCGCCGTCGGACCACCGCGGTCAGTGCCGCGTCGCCGGACTGGGCGGCGGTTCGGTCCTGGCCACCGGACCGGCGATCGACATCGCCGACGGGGGCTGGCACACCGTCACCTGCACGAAGCTCCCGGACGCGGGCGGACGCACCGGCGTCTTCGTGACGGTCGACGGCATCGTCGGCCCGACCGCACGCAGCTCGCGGGTCATCGGCAGCACACCCGGATCGGTGATCGACCTCGGCGGGCGCAGCGCGGTCCCCAGCTCGGACTCGCTGTACGGCGAGATCAGCGCGCTGTCGAAGTGGCTGGGTGGGTAGCCTGCGCGCGTGAAGCTCGCAGCGGATCGGCTGGTCGGGACCTGGCGCGTCGTCCGGCTCGCCGGCGAGCCGGTGACCGGAGTCGAGCTGGCGTTCGCCATGGCCGGCACGCCCGAGGCCATGGCGGTGGAGGCCAGGCTGCTCGCGCTCCTCGCCGAGCCGCTGGATGTCGACGCCGACGGCACCGGGCTGTCGCTGGGGCTGGAGCCGGTTCCCGTCGCTGACGCGTCCTAGCCGGAGGCCCGCACCACCAGGTGCGGGTCGAGGATGACGCGCTGCTCGACGTGTTCGCCGGCCATGCGCGCGGTCAGCAGCCGGACCATCTCCCGGCCCATCGCCTCGACCGGCTGGTGCACCGTCGTCAGCGGCGGTGCCGAGTGCCGGGCGCTGGGGGAGTCGTCGAACCCCACGACGGCCACGTCGTCGGGGACCTTGCGTCCTCCCGCGGCCAGGGTCCGCAGCACGCCGAGCGCCATCGGGTCGGAGGCGGCGAACACGGCGTCCAGGTCCGGACGGCGCTCCAGCAGGACCGCCGCGGCGGCGGCCCCGCTGTCCTCCCCGAAGTCCCCGAAGGCGACCAGCGACTCGTCCGAGTCTGCGCCGGCCGCGGCGAGCGCACGCCGGTATCCGGCCAGCCGGCCCACACCGGCCGACATGTCCTGCGGACCCGCCACGGTCGCCACGTGCCGGCGCCCGCCGGAGAGCAGGTGCTGCACGGCGAGCACGGCTCCACCCTCGTTGTCCACGTCGACGTAGCACCGGGGCTCGGTGCCCGCCGGCCGCCCGCCCAGGACCGTCGGCAGCCCGCGCTCCTCGAGCATCTGCGGCAACGGGTCGTCGCCGTGCAGGGAGAGCAGCAGCACTCCGTCGACATGGTGCGGGGTGAGGAAGCTCTCGATCCGGTGGCGGTCCTGCGGGCTCTGCTGGATGGACAGCAGCAGCCGGAACCGGGTGCCCGCGAGCCCGGAGCTGACGCCTCGGACGATGGCGGCGAAGAACGGCTCGGCGAAGAACCGCTCGTCGGACTCGGACACCACCAGCGCCACCGACTCGGTCCGGCGGGTGACGAGCGCACGCGCCGCCCGGTTCGGCACGTACCCGAGCTCGTCGACGGCCCGCTGCACCTTCGCCCTCGTCGCGTCGCTCACCTGGCTGGCGCCGTTGACGACGCGAGACGCGGTGCCGCGGCCGACGCCGGCGTGCCGGGCGACCTCTTCCAGTGTGGGTGGTCGACGGGCACCCGGCGAAGACATGGCGTGAGTATGCCCGAGCGGTCAGGCGCTCAAGCCGCCGCGACGGATCACGTCCGCGTACGCCAGCGCGCTGTCCTTGGGCGTGCGGGTCTGCGTCACGTAGTCGACGTGCACGAGCCCGAACCGCTTGGAGTAGCCGTACGCCCACTCGAAGTTGTCCAGCAGCGACCACGCCATGTAGCCGGCCAGCGGCACCCCGCGGGACAGCGCGTCGTGCGCTGCGCCCAGGTGCCGGAGCAGGTAGTCGGTCCGCTCCGGGTCGGGTACGGTCCGGCCCGCGGCCGGGTCCGGGTCCTCGTACGCGCTGCCGTTCTCTGTGACGTAGAGCGGGATCGCGGGGTACTGCGCATGCAGGCGGGCCAGCACCTCGGTGAGCCCGGGTGCGTCGACCTCCCAGTCCATGGCGGTGGTCGGCAGGCCGCGCTGGACGAACCGGACGTGCTCGCTGCCCGCCCAGGGGGACGGCTGCCGCGGTGCCTGTGCTGTCGCGGCCGCGACCACGTGCCGCGTGTAGTAGTTCACCCCGAGCAGGTCCAGCGGCGTGCCGACGACGTCCAGGTCGCCGTCGCGCACAACCTCGGCGAAGCCCAGCGGCGCGAGGTCTGCGAGCACGTCGTCCGGGTAGCGCCCGAGCAGCACGGGGTCGAGGAAGAGCCGGTTCTGCAGGCCGTCGACCCGGCGTGCGGCGTCGGCGTCCGCCGCCGTGCCGGAGGCCGGGCTGACCGCGTACAGGTTCAGCGACAGTCCGTACCGGCGGCCGTCCGGCGGCTGCGCCGCGCGCATGGCTCGCACGGCCAGACCGTGCCCGAGCAGGAGGTGGTGGGCCGCCCGCACGGCCGCTGCGGGCTCGGTCCGACCGGGTGCGTGCGCGCCGGAGGAGTAGCCGAGGAATGCCGAGCACCACGGCTCGTTCATCGTCGTCCAGAACCGCACCCGGTCGGCGAGCGCGTCGTGCACGAGCACGGCGTAGTCCGCGAAACGCTGGGCGGTGTCGCGGGCCGGCCATCCGCCGGCGTCCTCCAGCGGCTGCGGCAGGTCCCAGTGGTACAGCGTCAGCCACGGCTCGATGCCGTGCGCGAGCAGCTCGTCCACCAACCGTCGGTAGAAGTCCAGGCCGGCGGCGTTGGGGCCGCCGGCCCCGTCCGGCTGCACCCGGGGCCAGGCCACCGAGAACCGGTACGCGCCCAGCCCGAGCTCGGCCATCAGCCGCACGTCGTCCCGGTACCGCCGGTAGTGGTCAACGGCCACGTCGCCGGTGTCGCCCGCGATCGTGCGCCCCGGAGTGTGGCTGAACGTGTCCCAGATGGACGGCTTGCGCCCGTCGACATGCACGCTGCCCTCGACCTGGTAGGCCGCCGTCGCCGCACCCCACAGGAAGTCGGCGGGGAAGGCGCGTGCGAGCGGGTGGGACGGCATCGGGCTCCTCGGGCGGACCGGCTGGTGGTCGGCAAGCGATGGGAGCGCTCCCGCCGCACGGCCCGACTGTCCCGTCCCGCGTCGCGACACGTCAACTCGGAGACGCTTGACACCAGCCCTCGGCGGGTCCACCGTGGGGTGCCGGGAGCGCTCCCATGCGTTTGACAGGCCGTACGCAGGGGGCGCATCACGGGTGGAACCGGGCGCCGGGTCGCGAGTGGCGCGCGACCCGGCGACGTTCCGCCGGACCGTGCCGCCGGACCGTGCCGCCGCCCGGGTCAGCCGACCGGGCGACCCAGGTCTGCGAGCACCTCGGCGGCCGGCAGGCCCGCCAGCACCTCGGCGGGCAGCATCAGCTTCGAGCCGCGGACCCCGCTGCCCATCAGCACGTCGCCGGCGGCGAGCACGGCGGCGTCCACCAGGACCGGCCAGCCCGCCGGCAGGCCGAAGGCGGTGATCCCGCCGAACTCCATCCCGGTCAGCCGGACCGCTTCGTCGAGCCGTGCGAACGACAGCTTGCGCACGTCCAGGTGACGGCGCACGACGCCGTTCACGTCGGCCCGGCTCGTCGCCAGGACCACACAGGCCGCGTACCGCTCGACGCCGTCCCGGCGACCGGCCACCACGACGCAGTTCGCGGACGCGTCAGGGGCGAACCCGTAGGCCGCGCAGAACGCGGTGGTGTCGGCGAGGTCGGGGTCGATGGCCGCCACCCGTACGGATGCCGACTGCCCGGCGGGGAGCCCGCGCAACACGGCCGCGACCGGCGGCGCGACCAGGTCGAGGTGGTCCAGGACGGGACGGAAGTCGAGGGTGTGGCTCACCCGGGCATCCTGGCACCGCGACCCCGCCGGAGGCGGCCGGACGCTCGGTACAGTGGCGCCGCGTGACCGCCGTCCACGTACTGCTGATCCTGGGCTGCGCGGGCGCGATCTACCTGGCGTGCGAGTGGTTCGTGAACGCCATCGAGTGGCTGGGCGTCGAGCTCGGCGTCGCCACCATGGCGGTCGGCACGGTGCTTGCGGCGATCGGCACGGCGCTGCCGGAGAGCGTGGTCACGCTGGTCGCGGTGCTTTCGGGCAGCGCGCATGCCGGCCAGGACATCGGCGTGGGCGCCGCCCTCGGCGGGCCGCTCGTGCTCGCCACGCTCGCGTACGCCGTCGTGGGCGTGCTGCTGCTCCGGCGGGGCCGGCGCGCGGGGGGCGACCGCACGCCCGACCCGTTCGCCGAAGTCGACCGGCCGCGTCTCGTGTTGGACCAGACCTGGTTCCTGGTGATCGCGGGTGCCGCGCTCGCGCTCGGGCTGGTGGCCTTCGCCGGCAAGCAGTGGCTCTGTCTGGCCTTCTTCGGCGGGTACGCCCTCTACGTCCGCCGCGAGCTCTCCGGCGACGACCCGGCGCACTCGGCGGAGGACCTCGAGGCGCTGCGGCTGTGGCGCGCGCAGGGTGCACCGCCGCGATGGGCCGTGGTCCTGCAGACCCTGGGGGCGCTGGTCGTGGTGGTCCTCGCCTCCCAGCTGTTCGTCCGGCAGCTGGAGTGGGCCGGGCCCGAGCTGGGCCTGCCGCCGGCCGCCGTCGCGCTCCTGCTCGCGCCGGTGGCCACGGAGCTGCCGGAGGTGCTCAACGCGGTGATCTGGGCCCGGCAGGGCAAGACGCGACTCGCCATGGCCAACATCTCCGGCTCGATGATGGTCCAGGCGACCGTGCCGGCGGGGATCGGTCTGCTGTTCACGCCGTGGCACTTCGACGCCATCCTGCTCTCGGCGTCGCTGGCGACCCTCGCGGCCGTGACGTACCTGCGCACCGTCGCGGCGACCGACCGGCTCCGGCCGGCCTGGGTCGCCGGGACGGCGGTGTTCTACGCGGCGTTCGTGGTCGCCCTCGCCGTCGAACTGTCCTGAGCCCTCGGACGGTCAGGCGTCGTCAGCCTCGTCGACGGGCTCGCCGGCCAGCACGAGGTACAGCGACCGCCGCGTCTGGGCCAGCACCGACTGGGCCTTCGCGACCCGCTCGGCGTCACCGGTTCGCAGCACCTGGACAGCGGCGAAGTGCACCTCTTTGATCAGGCCCATCAGGCCGGCCATCGCGTCGCTGACGCCGCCGGTCACGGTGTCCCAGGGGTCGGCCAGCTCGGCGGCGTGCTCGGCGACGTACGTCCGGCCTGCGTCGGTGAGGGTGAAGACCTTGCGGCCGCCCTCCTCGTCGGGGCGGACGTCGGGTCGAACGAGCCCTTCGTCCTCGAGCTGCGCGAGCGCCGGGTACACCGAGCCTGCGCTGGGGCGCCAGACGCCGTCGCTGCGGACGGCGATCTCCTGGATCAACTGGTAGCCGTGCATGGGCTCCTCGTTCAGCAGCGCGAGGATCGCGGCCCGCACGTCGCCCCGCCGGGCGCGTCCGCCCCGGGGGCCGAAGCCGCCGGGCCCGAAGCCGCCCGGACCGAAGCCGGGGTTGAACGGCCCGAACGGACCGCCGCGCCTGCGCCCACCCCGGCCGCGGCCGCGGCCGCGTCCGGCGGCGTCGGCGGGTCGGTCGTCGCCGGAGTCGGCGCGGCCCGGGCCGTGGTGGCGCCGGTGCCACGCCCAGGGGGCGTCGAAGGGAAGATCCGTACTCATCGGTGTATCTCCGATCTGTCGATGATCTGTCGACGATATATCGGCAAGGACAGTCCGTAAAGCCCTCACCCGTGCGCCGGGCCACTGGAAGAGGTGGCTACGATCGGGCGAGCATGCGGCGGTGGGGCCCGCCGTCAACCGCGGTGCACGCCGCCAACGGTCCCTGCGTCCCAGGCCGACCGGGCCTGACGAGTTGCGGAGGCGCGCGTGCGTACCGAGGCCGGCGAACCGGACCCGAAAGCCGGTTCCGTCCGTCACCACCTGCCGGTCGACCCCGACCTGGACGGTGTCGACGAGGTCGTCCCCGGCAAGCCGTCTCTCGAGCACTGGGACGTCGTGCTGGTGGTCGCGGCCGGTGGCGCGCTCGGCGGTCTGGCCCGGTACGGGCTGAGCCGGCTGGTCGCCGGCCCGGCCGGCTTCCCCTGGGCGACGTTCACCGAGAACGTCCTCGGCTGCTTCCTGCTGGGCGCACTGATGGTGGTCCTGGTTGAGGTGCGCGCGCCGAGCCGCTACGCGCGGCCGTTCCTCGGCATCGGTGTGCTCGGCGGGTTCACGACTTTCTCCACCTACAGCGCCGAGATCCGCGCACTGGCCGCCGACGGCCGGGCCGCGCTCGCGGCCGCGTACCTGGTGTCGAGCCTGCTGTCCGGCCTGCTCGCGACGGTCGCCGGCATCGCCCTGGCACGCGCGCTCACCGAGTCGCGGGTGCGGAGCGACCCGGCTCGGGACGTCGCGTGACCGCCCTGCTGGTGATGGCCGGCGCCGCGGTCGGGGCTCCCAGCCGCTGGCTGCTCGACCAGTACCTCCGCGGCCGGGTCGGCGGCGACTTCCCGTGGGGCACGTTCGTGATCAACGTGCTGGGATCGCTCGTCCTCGGAGTCCTGCTCGGCGCGTCCTCCGGCCAGCACGACGCGGTCCTGGTGGCCCTGGTCGGGACGGGTTTCTGCGGCGGGTTCACCACGTTCAGCTCGTTCGGCTTCGAGTCCGTCCGGCTGGCCGAGGAGGGTGAGTACACCGCCGCGGTGCTCAACGTGACGGCGAGCGTCCTGCTCGGCGTGGCCGCCGCCTTCGCCGGCTGGTCGATCGGCCAGGCGCTGTAGCCGGCGCGTCCGGTCCGCGCTCGTCGGTCTCAGATCGAGGTGACGACGTCGTCGTGACCCAGTCGCGGGAGCCGGTCGCGCCAGGCGCCGCCGGCCGGGCGGCCGATGTTGACGACGAGCAGGGACTTCAGCCGGCCGTCCGGGAAGAAGTCTGCGTCCAGCCCGTCGTGGTCGAAACCGCCCATAGGACCGGCGGCCAGACCGGCCGCGCGGACGCCGAGCAGGAAGTACCCCACCTGCAGTGTCGCGTTGAACCGCGCGGCGTGCTCGCGCACCTGCGCGTCGGCGAAGCGGTCCTTGGCTCCGGCGGCGTGCGGCAGCAGCTCGTCGAGGTGCTCGTGGAACGCGGTGTCGGCGGCGAGGATCGCGACCAGCGGTGCGGACCCGGTCTTCGCCCGGTTGCCGGGCGCGAGGTGCCCCAGGAGCCGCTGCCGGGCCTGCGGGGAGCGGACCAGGACGACGCGCAGCGGCTGGCTGTTCATCGCGGTGGGTGCCCACTTGACCAGGTCGTAGACGGCGCGGACCTGCTCGTCCGACACGGGCTCGTCGCTGAACGCGCTGGCGGTCCGGGCCGCGCGGAAGAGCAGGTCCTGGGCGGCCGGGTCCAGGGCGAGGGTGTCGGCGAGGTCGTACGTGGTGGTCATGCATCCCGCAACAATAGTTGAGCCTTCAAATATTTCAGGGAACCCACGGGGTGAGCGGCGCCGGGTGGGACGATGAGCGGGCCATGGACGAGCCCCGCATCGGCCCCGCTCCGCTGTACCCGCTCGGGTTGCGGCTCGAGGGGCGTGCCGTCGTGGTCGTCGGCGGCGGCGCGGTGGCGCTGCGCCGGGTCGCCGGGCTGCTCGCCGCCGGGGCGGTGGTCACCGTCGTCGCGCCGGAGGCGACCCCCGCGCTCGCGGACCTGGCGGCGACCGGGCGGCTGCGCTGGCAGCGGCGCCGGTTCCGCGACGGCGACCTGGCCGGCGCCTGGCTGGCCATGGCCTGCACGGACGTGGCCGAGGTGAACCGGGCCGTCGCCGCCGAGGCGGAGCGGCAGCGCACGCTGTGCGTCCGCGCTGACGACGCGTCGGCGGCCAGCGCCTGGGTCCCGGCCACCGGCCGCACCGGTCCGTACACCGTGGCCGTGCACGCGGACCGGGACCCGGCCCGGGCCGCCGCCCTGCGCGATCGGCTCCTGGCTGTGGCGCAGCGGGCTCCCGTTGCAGCACCCGACCCGGGCGCCGCCGCTGGCCGGCCGCGGCCCGGTCGGGTCGTGCTGGTGGGCGGGGGACCAGGCGACCCGGGCCTGCTGACACTGCGCGGGCGGGCCGCGCTGGCCGAGGCCGACGTCGTCGTCACCGACCGGCTGGCCCCGCTGGCGGTCCTCGACGAGCTCGGCGCGGACGTGACGGTCGTCGACGCGGCCAAGCTGCCCGGCGGACGGTCGATGCCGCAGGAAGAGATCAGCCGCCTGCTGGTCGAGCACGCCAGAGCCGGGCGGGTGGTGGTCCGGCTCAAGGGTGGCGACCCGTACGTGTTCGGCCGCGGCATGGAGGAGCTGCAGGACTGCGTGCGTGCCGGGGTGGCGGTCGAGGTCGTCCCCGGCGTGACCAGTGCGGTGGCCGTACCGGGGGCGGCCGGCATCCCGCTCACGCACCGCGGCGTCGTCCAGGCGTTCACGGTCGTGTCCGGGCACGTGCCGCCGGGCGACCCGGCCTCCACGGTCGACTGGAAGGCGCTGGCTGCGGTGGGTGGCACGCTGGTCGTGCTCATGGGCGTGCGGACGATCGGGGCGATCGCCGAGGCCCTGCTGGCCGGCGGGCTCCCGGGTCCGACCCCGGTCGCCGGGCTCCAGGACGGCCGCCAGCCGGTGCGCGGCACCCTGGCCGGCGTCGCGCACGGCGGGGACCTGGCCGCGGTCGGGTCCCCGGCGGTCTTCGTCGTCGGCGCAGTGGCCGGCGACCTCGGCGACGGCCAGGACGCCGGCGCCTGACCCCGCCGGGACCGGGCGAAAGCCGGCGGGCTCGTCGGCGCGCCGGGCTGGCCGCAGACCTCGGCACCCTTCAGGCTCGTGCCATGCAGACCGGCGAAGGCGTGGGCGGCGACGCGGCCGGCGAGCGCGCACCGTCGCACCTTGAGGTGCCACGGCCGGTCCGGGTCGCCGCGGACTGGTCGTGGCGGGTGCTGGCCATCGCCGCCGCGGTCCTGGCCCTGCTGCTGCTCGCCGACCGGCTCAAGCTGCTGATCCTGGCGCTGTTCGTGGCGACGCTGGTGACAGCCCTGCTCGACCCCGCGGTGCGATGGGTCCAGCGCGTGATGCGGGGCTCGCGCGGGTTCGCGACCACCCTCGTACTGGTCGTGGCCATCGCGGTCCTGGCCGCGCTGATCGCGGCGCTGGCCGTGCAGGTCGGCGGCTCGTTCTCCGACCTGAGCGACAAGTTCGCCGACGGTCTCGCGCAGATCCGCTCCTGGCTGCGGGACACCTTCGGGATCGACGACGCGACACTGCAGGGCTACCTGCAACAGATCTGGGACGCGATCCAGTCGAACCGCAACGGGCTGCTGTCCGGCGCCCTGTCCGGGACCCGGATCGCTCTGGAAGTGCTGTCCGGCGCGGCGATCGCGCTGTTCTCGACGGTGTTCATGCTGCTCGACGGCGCGCGCATCTGGTCCTGGTGCGTGTCGCTGTTCCCGCGGCGCAGCCAGGAGGGGGTGCGTGAGGTCGGTCAGCGCAGCTGGCTCGTGCTCACGGCGTATGTGCGGGGGACGGTCCTTATCGCGTTCGTCGACGCGGTCTCGATCGGCCTGGTGCTCGGGGTGGTCGGAGTGCCGCTCGCGGTGCCGCTGGCGGCCCTGGTCTTCTTCGGTGCGTTCGTGCCGATCATCGGTGCGTTCGTCAGCGGCTTCGTCGCCGTCGTCGTCGCGCTCGCCACGCGCGGCGTCGTCGCGGCGGTGGTCGTGCTCGTGGCCATCATCGTGGTGCAGCAGGTCGAGGGTCACCTGCTGCAGCCGCTGGTGATGGGACGTCTGGTCCGGCTGCACCCGCTCGGCGTGGTGGCCGCGGTCACCGCCGGCACCGTCCTCGCCGGCCTGGTCGGAGCGGTCGTGGCCGTACCGCTGGCCGCCGTGCTGACGACGGTGTTCGGCTACTACGCCCGGCGCGGGACGCCGGATGCCGCCGCCGAGGTCAGCTGATCCGTTCGGTGTGCCACAGCCGGACGATGTCGCGGACCGACAGGATCCCGGCGACGTCGCCCCCGTCCAGCACGACCAGGTGCCGGAACCCGCCGCGCAGCATCGCCTCGGCCGCCTGCTCCAGCGACCAGTCCGGCGACGCGTAGACGATCTCCGGGGTGAGGTGCGAGGAGACGGTCTCGACGTCCGGGTCGGCGCCCTCGGCGAGCGCCACCAGCACGTCGCGCTCGGTCAGGATGCCGGCGCCCTCGCCGTCGGGGTCCACCACCACGACGGCGCCAACCTTGCGGGACCGCATGGCCACGCTGACCTCGCGCAGGGTGTGCCCGGGCCCGACGGTGAGGACCTCGCGGCTCATCGCCTCTCGTACGGTCATGCGTCCTCCCGTGGCAGCCGGTCGCGGTCTCGGTGGACCCGTGCCGGACATCCTTGGGCCCAGCGCCCGGTCTGTCCACGACCACGGCGGACCTGGGCCGACGGGCCCGGGGCGGGCAGACTGGGGCCGTGCCCCCGATGCCGGCCCGTGGAACGGCCGCCGCGCCCCCCGCGTGGGTCGCGGCCGCGGTCCTGGTGTGGATCCCCGCCGTGCTGGTCGCCGACCGGGCCGCCTCGCCGGCGACGCAGGACCTGCTCGGCCTCGGTACCTGGGCGCTCCTGGTGGCCGTGCTCGCCGTCCAGGCGCCGCTGGTGCGCGCGCAGACCGCGGTGGTGGTGGTGTTCGCGGCGGCCGTCGAGTACACCTTCTCCGGCTGGCTGCACGTGTACGTGTACCGGCTGCACGACGTGCCGGCGTTCGTGCCGCCCGGGCACGGGCTGGTGTACCTGGCCGCGCTCTCGATCGGTGGCTCGGCGCTGCTGCGCCGCCAGGCCCGGCCGGCTGTCGTCGCGACGGTCGTGGCGGGCGGCGGCTACGCGCTGTGGGGGCTCAGCCCGCTGGCGCCGCGGCTGGACGTGCTCGGGGCGTTCTGGTTCGCCTGCCTGCTCGGCTTCCTCGCCTTCGGCCGGGCCCGGCTGCTCTACGTCGGGGCGTTCGTCGTCGTCACCTACCTCGAGCTGCTGGGGACCTCGCTGCGGATCTGGACGTGGGCGCCGAAGGACCCGACCGGCATCGTCGCGATGGGCAACCCGCCGTCGGGGGCGGCCGGCGGCTACGGCTGGTTCGACCTCGTCGCCGTCGCCGTGGCACCCGCCGTCCTGGTGGCGCTGGCCCGGCTGGCTCCGGTCCGGCGGGCGCGCGCCGCCGTCCTCGCGCCTGCCGACGCGGTCACCGAGCCGGCCTAGTCACCGAGCCGGCCTGGTCACCGAGCCGGCCTGGTCACCGAGCCGGCCTGGTCACCGAGCCGGACAGGCCGGGGCGGAGGGCGTCCAGGACGTCCTCGTGCAGTGCGCCGTTGGTGGTCACGGCGCCGCCACCCAGCAGGACCGGCCCGCCGTCGCATCCGGTGATGCGCCCGCCCGCCTCCTGGACCACGGGCACCAGCGCGGCCACGTCCCAGACGGACAGCTCCGGTTCGGCTGCGACGTCGACGGCGCCCTCGGCGACGAGCACGTGCGACCAGAAGTCGCCGTACGCCCGGGTCCGCCAGCACCGCCCGGCCATCGCGGCGAAGGCGGCGCCGCCGTCGGGCCAGCCGACGGGGTCCGACGACGACAGCGACGCGTCGCCCAGCGACCGCACCCCGGACACCCCGAGCCGCCTCGGACCGCCGTGGGTCCAGGCACCGCCGGCCCAGGCGCCGGCGGCACGGGCGGCCCACCAGCGGCGGCCCAGCGCAGGGGCCGACACCACCCCGACCACGGCATCGATGCCGTCGACGAGCGCGACGAGCGTGGCCCAGACCGGCACGCCGCGCACGTAGTTCTTGGTGCCGTCGATGGGGTCCAGCACCCAGCGGCGACCCTGCCAGCCCTGGTCCGGCCGGTCGCCGCCCATCTCCTCGCCGACCAGCCGGTCCCCGGGCCTGCGCCGCCCGAGCTCGGTGCGCATGAGCTGCTCGGCGGCCCGGTCGGCGTCGCTGACCGGGGTCAGGTCCGGCTTGGTCTCCACGACGAGGTCGAGGGCCTGGAACCGGCGCAGCGTCAGCTCGTCGGCAGCGTCGGCCAGCTCGAGCGCGAGCGCCAGGTCGTCGGCGTACGGCCCCGCCACACCCGGCACCGCGTCGGTCACGGCCGCAGGCTACCGACCGGCTCGCTCGACGGTTCGAGCCGGGGCGCGGCTACCTTCCCGGCCCGGGGAACGGCTGGTACTGGCGCGTCGGCGGCGGCGTGCCGACCGCGGAACGGGCAGGCTGATCGCACCCGGGCGGCGGCGCGCCGGTGAACCGTCGTCGTCGGCCGTACGTAGACCGTCGGGAAGCCCCGGGCTCAGCTCGCAACGGGAGGTCGCGTGTTCGACAGGATCTTCGGACTGCCGGTGCACGTGCTGGTCATCCACGCGGTGGTGGTGCTCGTCCCGCTCTGCGCGGCGATGGCCGTCGTGATGCTGTTCTCGACGACCTGGCGGGAACGCCTGCGCTGGCCGCTGCTCATCCTGCTGACGGTCGCGACCGGCTCGGCGTTCGTGGCGAAGCAGAGCGGCGAGAAACTCCAGGCGCGGCTGGGGTTCACCAACCCGTCGCTCGACCGGCACGTGCTGCTCGGCAACAAGGCGCCGTGGATCGTCCTGGCCTTCTGGATGCTCACGGTCGCGTGGCTGGTGCTCGACGCGCGCCGGGACCGCCCTGGCAGCCCGGGGCCGGGCGCGCTGCGGCTGCTGGGCGTGCTGGCGGTGCTGGCCGCGGTCGGAGCGACCACGTGGATCGTGCTGACCGGCGACGCCGGCGCCCGGGCGATCTGGGCCCCGACCGCGTCCGGCGCCGTGCCGGCCACCCCGGCCGGTCAGTAGTCGGAGTCCGGCTCCTCGCGGGTGCGCAGCAGCCGGCGCAGCGAGTCCAGCCTGGCCGGGTCGCCATGCCCGGCGGCGACCCACGCGTCGAGCGCGCACTCCGGCTCGTCGTGGCTGCACGAGCGCGGGCATCCCTCGGTCCCGGCGGCCAGCTCGGGGAAGGCCGCCACGACCCGGGACGGGTTCACGTGCGCCAGCCCGAACGACCGGATCCCCGGGGTGTCGATCACCCAACCGCCACCGGGCAGCTCCAGGACGACGGCCGACGTGGAGATGTGCCGGCCGCGGCCCGTGACCACGTTGACCGCCCCGGTGCTCCGGCCGGCGCCCGGCACGAGAGCGTTGACGAGCGTCGACTTGCCGACCCCGGAGTGGCCGACCAGCACGGTCCGCCGGTTCCGCAGCCGTCCGGCGAGCGGCGCCAGGTCGCTGCTCCGCTGCAGCGCCACGTACGGGACGTCCAGAGCGTGGTAGGCAGCCACCAGCCGGTCGGGCGGCGCGAGGTCGGTCTTGGTGACGATCAGCAGCGGGTCCAGCCCGGCGTCGTAGGCCGCCACCAGACAGCGGTCGATCAGCCGGGGCCGCGGTTCCGGGGCGGTCACCGAGGTCACGACCGCCAGCTGGTCGGCGTTGGCGACGACCACCCGCTCCACCGGGTCGGTGTCGTCGGCCGTACGTCGCAGCACGGAACGCCGGGGCTCGACCCGGACGATCCGGGCCAGCGAGCCGTCGGCGCCGTCGAGCGCGCCGACGAGAGCGACCTGGTCGCCGACGACCACGCCCTTGCGTCCGAGCTCGCGGGACTTCATGGCCGTAACGGTCTGCCGGCCGTGGTCCGTCGCGACGATGCAGCCGAAGCGGCCCCGGTCCACCGTGACCACCCAGCCGAGGACGGCCTGGTCGTGCGCGGGGCGGTCCTTGGTGCGCGGCCGGGACTTCCCCCGACCCGGCCGGACCCGGATGTCGTCCTCGTCGAGGTCGCGCCGCCCGCGCTGGCTCACCGGCCGAGCATCCCGAGCCAGCGGGGCACGAAGCCGGGCAGTGTCTTGCCGGTCGTCCCGACGTCGACCACCTGAACGCCGGGAACGGCCAGCCCGAGCACGGCCGCGGCCGTCGCGAGCCGGTGGTCGTCGAACGTCTCGAACACCCCGCCGTGCAGCGTCGCCGGGCGGATCGCCAGCCCGTCGGACGTCTCGGTCACCGCGCCGCCCAGGGCGCCGATCTGGCCGGCCAGCGCGGCCAGGCGGTCCGTCTCGTGCCCGCGCAGGTGGGCGACCCCGCGGATCGTGGTGGGTCCTGGCGCGAGGGCGGCGAGTGCTGCGGTCACCGGCACGAGCTCGCCGATCGCGGACATGTCGAGCTCGCCGCCGCCGGTGAGCCCGCCGGACCCGTCGACCACCAGCGCACCGCGCGCCGGGTCGACGGACAGCCGGCCGCCCAAGGCCTCGAGCAGGGCGACCACGGCGTCGACCGGCTGCAACGTCGACCCGACCGGGAACCCGGCCACCTCGACCCGGCCTCCCGTCGCCAGCGCCGCCGCGGCGAACGGCAAGGCGTTCGACAGGTCCGACTCGACCCGGACCTCGCCACCGTGCGGGCGCCCCGGGCCGACCCACCAGGTCCGGAGGCCCGGCCCGCGGCCGGCCGGCACGCCCCGCTCGGCCAGCATCGCCAGCGACATCTCGACGTGCGGCTCGGACGGCAGCGCGGGCCCTTCGTCGATGACCCGCAGTCCGAGGTCGTACGCGCACCCAGCCAGCAACAGCGCGCTCACGAACTGGCTGCTGCCGCTGGCGTCGACCCCGACCTCGCCGCCCCTGACCCGGCCCTGGCCGTGCACGGTCAGCGGGAGCCGGTCGCCGGCCGCGGCATCCACCGGGACACCCAGGTCCCGCAGGGCCGCCAGCAGCGGTCCCATCGGCCGCAGCCGGGCGTGCTCGTCACCGTCGAAGGCCACCGGCCCGTCGGCCAGCGCGGCCAGCGGGGGGACGAACCGCATCACGGTCCCGGCGAGCCCGCAGTCGACGACCGCCGGGCCGCGCAGGCCGGCCGGGTGGACGGACCAGCTGTCCTCGCCCTCGTCGACCCCGGTGCCCAGCGAGCGCAGCGCCGCGGCCATCAAGCGGGTGTCCCGTGAGGCGAGCGGGTCACGCAGCACGGTCGGGCCGTCGGCCAGCGCGGCCAGGACCAGTGCGCGGTTGGTGACCGACTTCGACCCCGGGACCCGGACGGTCGCCCGGACCGGCCCGGCGGCCGTCGGGGCGGCCCACAGGTCGGCGGCAGTTCGGGTGCGGTCCGGCACGAGGCCATCATCGCAGCGGGACGAGCGGTGCATGGGCCGCCGGGGCGCGTGGCAGGCTGGTGAGCGTGTGCGGACGGTACGCGGCCAGCCGTGACCCGGACGACCTCGTCGAGGAGTTCGAGGTCGAGCGGGTCGAGGTCCCGGCCAGGCTGGAGCCGGACTACAACGTCGCCCCCACCAAGGACGTGTACGCGGTCCTGACCCGGACCCCGCGGCCCGAGCGCGGGCCGGACGGCGAGCCGGTCGAGCCGGAGCGCTCGCCGGCCCCGGTGCGCCAGCTGCGCGTCGTGCGCTGGGGTCTGGTGCCCTCGTGGGCCAAGGACCCGTCGATCGGCTCGCGGCTCATCAACGCCCGGATGGAGACGGTGGCCGACAAGCCCGCGTTCCGGCGCGCGTTCGCCCGGCGGCGTTGCCTGCTCCCGGCCGACGGCTACTACGAGTGGTACGCCCCCGAGGGCGCCGGTCCGTCCGACCGCCCGCAGCGCGCGGCCAAGCAGCCGTTCTTCATCCACCCCAAGGACGGCGGCGTGCTGGCGATGGCCGGCCTGTACGAGTTCTGGCGGCGGCCGGACGCGCCGGACGACGACCCGGACGCCTGGCTGGTCACGTGCGCCGTCCTCACCACCGAGGCGGAGGACGCGGTAGGGCGCATCCACGACCGGATGCCGTTGCTGGTGGAGCCGGACCGCTACGGCGCCTGGCTGGACCCGGAGGTGGACGACGTCGACCTGCTTCGCGGGCTGCTGGTGCCGGCGGCTCCCGGCCGGCTGGACGCGTACCCGGTCTCGACCGCGGTCAACAACGTCCGCAACAACGGGCCCCAGCTGCTCGAGCCGTTGTCCGCGGAAGCCGGGGTCGCCGCGGGCGACCTGGCTCCCGACGACCGGTTGTTCTGAGCATGCAGACGTACGAGGTCGGCACGCCGGTCGGGCCGGCCCGGGCGCGCGTGTACCCGCGGACGGGTCGACGGGCCTCCGGATCCGTGCCGGTCGTGCTGGTGCTCGGCCACGGCGCCGGCGGCGGGGTGCAGGCCCGCGACCTCGCGGCGCTGGCCGCCGCGCTGCCGCCCAGGGGCGTCACCACCGTCCTGGTCGAGCAGCCCTGGCGGGTGGCCGGCGGCCGGGTGGCCCCGGCGCCGTCCCGGCTCGACCTGGCCTGGACGAGCGTCCTGGCGGCTCCCGAGCTGGACGGCGTGCTGCGACGACGTGGGGTCCGGCTGGCGGTCGGCGGCCGCAGTGCGGGCGCCCGGGTGGCCTGCCGCACCGCCGCGGCCACGGGAGCCGGCCTCGTGGTCTGCCTGGCGTTCCCCCTGCACCCGCCGGGACGTCCCGAGCGCAGCCGCGCCGACGAGCTGGTCGGTGCGGGCCGGCCGGCCCTGGTCGTCCAGGGCGAGCGTGACCCCTTCGGCGGGCCGGGCGCGGTCACCGCCGCGGTCCAGGCCGCCGGCCTGCCCGCGCGGGCCCGCCCCGAGGTGGTACCGGTCCCGTACGCCGACCACGGTTTCGCGGTGCCGGGCCGGGCGCCGCTGGGGCAGGACGAGGCGCTGGAGATCGTCACGGGCGCCGTGGCGCGGTTCCTGCTGGCTGCGCGACCTGGCTGACGCGGGAAGAAGTCCACTCGGGTGCGCGTTCACCCGGCGTGCTCGTAGATCCCGGGACCCGACCGTCCCCGCTCGACTGGCCGGAGTGGCCGGTATCCTCGGCGATGTCTTCGATGCCTTCGAAGCATCCGTCCTTCGAGGAGGTGGGTCCGGTCGAGGAGACCCCGGAACAGCGGTCCGCACGCTTCGAGCGTGACGCGCTGCCCTACCTCGACCAGCTCTACGCCGCCGCGCTGCGCATGACGCGCAACCCGGCCGACGCCGAGGACCTCGTCCAGGAGACCTTCGTGAAGGCGTTCGCCGCCTTCCACCAGTTCACCGAGGGCACGAACCTCAAGGCCTGGCTGTACCGCATCCTCACCAACACGTTCATCAACTCCTACCGCAAGCGCCAGCGCGAGCCGCAGCAGAGCGCCTCGGAGGACATCGAGGACTGGCAGCTCGCGCGGGCCGAGTCGCACACGTCGACCGGCCTGCGTTCGGCCGAGGCAGAGGCGCTCGACCGGCTGCCGGACTCCGACGTCAAGGAGGCCCTGCAGGCGATCCCGGAGGACTTCCGGATCGCGGTCTACCTCGCCGATGTCGAGGGCTTCGCATACAAGGAGATCGCCGACATCATGGGGACGCCGATCGGCACCGTGATGTCACGCCTGCACCGCGGTCGGCGCCAGCTGCGCGAGCTGTTGGAGGAGTACGCAGCCGAGCGGGGCCTGATCCCCGCCGGTTCCGGGTCACCGTCCGGGGAGGGGTCATGAGCTGCGGCGAGCCGCACGGGACCGACTGCTCAGAGGTGCTCGAGGTCGTCTACAGCTTCCTCGACGGCGAGCTCGACGAGGCCGGCAAGCACAAGATCCGCGAGCATCTCGACGAGTGCTCGCCGTGCCTGCGGCAGTTCGGCATCGAGCAGGAGGTCAAGCAGCTGGTCGCCCGCTGCTGCGGCGCCGACCGGGCCCCGGACGCGTTGCGGATCCGGATCGTGGCCAGGCTGCAGCAGGTGCAGATCGAGCTCGGGCACGTGGAGTACCGCCCGGACTGAGCGGGTGGCGGCCGGACACCGGACCCCACGGACGACGAAGACCCCGGCACGAGTGCCGGGGTCTTGCCATGGGCGTTCCGCTGTCAGGCGTTGGGGCGGTTGCCGTGGTTGGCGCTGCTCTTCTTGCGGCCGCGGCGCTTGCGGGCGCGCTTGCTCATGCTCGGACTCCTCGCTGCTGGTGGGGCCGTACCAGTGTCGCACGCGGCGGCGGGTCGATCAGCCCGCGAGCCGGCGGTTGAGAGCGTCGAGCACCGAACGGGCGACGGCCTCGGTCTCGTCTCCCCGCACCAGGGCGCTGCCGGTCAGCAGCTGCTCGCCCAGACGTGGCACTGCGACCGTCAGCACGGTCAGCGCCACCTCGCGCGCGCCGGCCGGCACGACCTGCGACGACTCCACCGTGGCCGTGCTGCCGAGCAGCTCCTCGAGAGCGTTCAGGGTCGCCTGCGCCACCAGGCGGCAACGGTGCGCCGCTCCGCTCGGGCCCACGGCCCGGCCGTCGAAGAGGTGGCCCCCGGTCGCGGCCACCTCGACCAGCGCCTCGGCCTCGGTGCCGGCCGTGCGCACCATGATCGAGCCGATCGCCGGCCGGGGCAGGTTGGGGTCGACGTCGATGATGTCGTCGTCGTGCTGCACCACCACGCCGAAGTCCTCGCTGCCGATCTGCACGACGCTGACGATGCGGTGGTCGATGTCCAGCCCGAGCTTGAGCATCGCGAACGACTGCACGTCGCGCACCACCTGCTTGGGCGGCTTGCCCGGCTCGGCCAGGACGTGGATCTCGTTGGGGACGGCGTCGGGGCCGGTCACCACGCTCGCCGCGATGATCCCGGGCAGTCGCTTGAGCTCGTCCTCGAACTCCGGCAGGAGGCGAAGGGTGGGCACGGCGGGGGTGTTCCTCTCAGGCCGGTCTCGGTGCGGGCAGTGCCGGTCGTGCTGGCGGTGCTGAGGGTGCCGGTCAGTGCTGGTTGCTCCGGACCCTAGTCAGTCCGGCCACCAACAGTCTGCGCCGGTGCTCGGAGAGATCCGCGGGAGGGGGCAGCGGCTGCTCCGGCGTGTCGTCGCCGCCGCCGTCGCCGTGCTCGTCCGCAGGTGCCGCGGCCTCGGCCGGACGCCTCGGCTCCACCGCACCGCGGCGCTCGTCCGCCCGTCGTCCTCCGCCCGGAGAAGTCCCGCCGGAGGGGTCCGTGTCGTCGGCGACCGCACGGGCCCAGGACGCCGCGGAGGCCTCGGCCTCCCGGTCTGCTCCGGCGGCCGCCTGCTCCAGCGCCAGCAGGGTCGGCGGCAGGACGACCCGCCCGTGCTCGACCAGGGCGCGCAAGGCTTCCCGCTGCCACCAGCGCAGGACCTTCGCGGTCTGCGCATCGACCCGGCCGTCTTCCTCGGCCGCGGCCAGCTCGGCGTCGAACCGTTCCGTGGCGGGGTCCAGGCGGGCGTCGAGCAGTCCGGCGACAAGGTCGGACAGGGCCGCCTCGCGCGACCGCCTCGTGGCCATCCCCCACGTCCTCCGCTCGGATCCACCCCCGCCCCCGGGATATCGGCAGGCTAGGACATCCCCGGGCGCGCGGCGATGCATCGGTGCGAGGGCTCCCTCGGACGGTGCATCATCTGGTCCGAAATGACTAGTCGGGCATGGTCCTAAGGTCCTGAAAGTCACCCGTTCACCGGCAGTTACGGCCCAGACACTTGACGCGAACTTTCGTCACACCCTTCACTCGGGTACACGAATTGGGCGTTCATGGCCCCGTTCGTCTGTTTTGGTGCGGCCGGGGCTGCCGCACGGCACGGACAACTCAAGAGAGCGGGACAGGGATCGGCAGCGCGAAATGGAGGGCGTCCTCTCCGAGGAGGCCCTTCGACAGCACACCGAACATCACCTGAGCGGAGCGGATCTCGCACGGGCCTTAGCGGCGCCCGTGACGTGAATCCCAGGGGTGATTCCTCTCTATGAAGAAGATCGCGGCCGCTGTCGAGCGCTTCCTTTCCGAGACAGCCGGCTGGAAGTGGGTCTAGCACACTGCGAGTACGGCGCTGCCGATCCCTGTCCCGCTCTCTACGCGCCTTCGGAGGGGGGCGGATGAAGGGCCTGTCGGTCCCGGCGAGGCTGTACGTCACGGCCGTCATCGTGGCCGCCCTCGTCGCCGTCGTCGCCGCGATCGCCCACTACCGCGACTTCAGCCTCAGCGCTGCCCTGGTGCTCGGACTGATGTACATCGTGCTGGAGTCGCGCACGACCGTCGTGACGCCCACCGCCGTCGTGCTCGGCATGGGCAGCTCGTTCGCGCTCGCCTCCTACATGATCGTGGGGCCGTGGGGCGCCACCCTCGTCGGCGCGTGCACGGTCTTCAGCATCGACTCGACGTCGGTCGTCAAGCGGCTCTTCAACAGCGCCCAGTTCGCGTTGTGCGCCTTCCTTGCCGGCCAGGTGTACGTCGCCCTGGACGGCCCGGTCGGCCAGCTGCACGCCAGCGACTTCCCGCGGGTGCTTTGGCCGGTCCTGATGGCCGACCTCACGCACTGCGTCGCCAATGCCGTACTCATCGCCGCGGTCGTCTCGCTCACGGCGAAGGTCCCCGTCGGCCAGGTGTTGACGGGCACGATGCTCAAGTCGGTCGTGTCCTACCTCGGCTACGGGATCTTCGGTCTGCTGATGGCGGTGCTGTGGGTCGGGGTCGGGATCGGCCCGCTGTCCGCACTGCTCCTGCTGCTCCCGCTGCTCGTCGCGCGCTGGGCCTTCTCGCAGTTCTCGGCGGAGGAGCTCGCGTACCAGTCGACGATCGCGGCGCTCGTGCAGGCGGTGGAGACCAAGGACCGCTACACCCGTGGCCACAGCGAACGGGTCGCGCGCGCCTCGGTGATGGTCGCGCGCGTCATCGGGATGCGCGAGGACCGCGTCAACGCCCTGCGCTACGCGGGGATCCTGCACGACGTCGGCAAGCTCGGGGTGCCCACCAAGCTGCTGCAGAAGACCGGTGGGCTCACCGAGGACGAGTTCGCGGCCATCAAGCTGCACCCGGTGCGCGGCCTGGAGATGCTCAGCGACATCGAGTTCCTGGACGAGGCCTTCAAGGGGATCCTGCACCACCACGAGCGGATGGACGGCACCGGCTACCCCATGGGCCTTCGCGGCGCCCAGATCCCCGAGTTCGCCCGCGTCATCGCCGTGGCGGACGCGTTCGACTCGATGACGTCCACCCGCTCGTACCGCGGTGCGCGGGAGGTCGACGAGGCGATCGCCGAGCTGCAGCGGTGCAGGGGCACCCAGTTCGACTCGCGCATGGTCGACGCACTGGTGCAGGCCCTGTCGCGCGAGAGCTGGGCGCGCACCGAGGTGCCGGCCCAGGACGCGGACGAGTTCCTCGATGCTTCGCAGGCGTCGTTCGCCGACCACGACGACCCCGCGTTCGCCGTGGCCACCGGTGAGGAGCGGCCGTGAGCACCGCGCTGCGCCGCATCGACGACGCCCGGGGGACGGCCCTCGTCGTCGGCGCCGCGTTGCTCGTGACGGTCGTCGCGATCGTCTCCGCGATGAACCACCACCTGGACCAGCGCGGGATCGCCGTCGCGTTCGGGGTCTTCATCGCCCTCGGCGAGGTTGTGCGGATCAGCCTGCCCGGTGACGGCGAGGCGGCACCGATCGGCGCGGCGGCCGCCCTGGCGTACGCACTGCTGGGTCCGTTCGGCGGAACACCGACGTTGCACACGGTGGCCGACGTGGTGATGGTGACCGCGCTGGCCGGTCTCGTCGGCGCCGTGCCGCACGTCGTCGCCGGCCGCCAGCTCGGGCTGGACGTGCTGGCCACACGCGTGCTCGCCGTCGCGCTGGCCGCGCTGCTGTTCCGTCCGCTGTACGACGGCGGCGCGGGCATCTGGGGCCGGCTCGGCCGGCAGGAGCACGGCAACGCTGCGCTGGCCCTCGTCATGGTCGCCATCGCGGTGGTGGCCGGGCTGTTCGAGGCGTCCGTCGCCGCACTGGTCCGGGCCGACCGCGACCGTGCCCCTTACCTGTCGGCGGTGCGCAGCGAGCTGCGGTCCCTGGTGGGCCTGGGTTCGGCGATCGGCGCCACCGGCGTGCTGATCGCCCTGGCCGCACAGGTGATGCAGCTGTGGGCGATCCCGGTGTTCGTGGTCCCGTTGCTGCTCACGCAGTTCTCGGTGCGCCGCTACGCCGGGATCAAGCAGACGTACGCGCAGACGATCCGCTCGCTGTCACGCGTGACCGAGGTGGGCGGCTACACCGAGACAGGCCACTCGCGCCGCGTCTGCGAGCTGTCCCTGGCCGTGGGGCGCGAGCTGGGCATGTCCGACTCCGAGCTGGTGGACCTCGAGTACGCCGCGCTCATGCACGACCTGGGCCAGCTCTCGCTGGCCGAGCCGATCCCCGGCGGAGCGACCGTGATGGCCGCGGCCTCCGAGCAGCGCTACATCGCCGAGATGGGGGCGGAGGTCATCCGGCAGACCGGGGTGCTCGAGCGGGTCGCAGGCATCGTCGAGCGGCAGGCCGACCCCTACCGCCGCCCGCACGAGACGGTCGACGGCACGCTGCCGCTGGCCAGCCGGATCATCAAGGCCGCCAACGCCTACGACGACCTGGTCGGTGACTCGCGGGAGAGCGTTCGCCGGCTGGAGGCCCTGGAGCGGCTGCGGCTCTCGATGGCGTACGACTACGACCCGCGCGTGGTCAGCAGCCTGGCCCGCGTCGTGGAGCGCCAGCAGCGCCTCGGTCTGTAGGGCGCTGCCGGCGACGAGGCGGCACCTCGGGGACGTTCCGGACCACGGTCCGCGGGCTAGGGTCGGCCGCGTGATCGGGTCCCTGCTCGTCGCCAACCGGGGCGAGATCGCCCGCCGGGTGCTGCGGACCGCGCGTCACCTCGGCGTGCGGACCGTGGCCGTCTACAGCGAGGCCGACGCCGACGCCCTCCACGTCGCCGAGGCGGACACCGCGGTGCTGCTCGGTCCGGCTCCGCCTGCGCAGAGCTACCTCGACGTCGAGGCGGTGCTGCGCGCCGCCCGGCAGACCCGGGCCGAGGCCGTGCACCCGGGGTACGGCTTCCTGTCCGAGAGCGCGGCCTTCGCGCGGGCCGTGCAGGCGGCGGGAATGGTGTGGGTCGGACCCGCGCCGGAGTCCATCGAGCAGATGGGCGACAAGGTCAGCGCGCGCAACCTGATGGCCGCCGCCGGCGTACCGGTGGCGCCCGGGTCGCCGACGCGGTTGGCCGACGTGACCGCGGCGGTCGCTGCGGCGGCGGCGATCGGCTACCCGGTGATGGTGAAGGCTTCGGCCGGCGGTGGTGGCATCGGCATGTCGGTGGCACACGACGAGGCGGGCCTGCGGGCCGCGTTCGAGGGGGCCCGGTCCCGGGCCGAGCGCTTCTTCGGCGATCCGGCGATCCTGCTCGAGCGGTACGTCGCGGGCGCCCGGCACGTCGAGGTGCAGGTCCTGGGGCTCACCGACGGGAGCGTGATCACCCTGGGGGAGCGGGACTGTTCGGTGCAGCGCCGGCACCAGAAGGTCGCGGAGGAGACCCCGTCGCCCGGCGTCGACTCCGCGCTGCGCGGGCGCATGCTCGCCGCCGCCGTGCGCGCCACGCGGGCGGTGGGCTACCGCGGCGCGGGCACGGTCGAGTGTCTCGTCGACCCCGCGGCCGGTGACTTCGTCTTCCTCGAGATGAACACCCGCCTGCAGGTCGAGCACCCCGTGACCGAGATGGTCACCGGCATCGACCTCGTCGAGCAGCAGCTGCGGATCGCGTCGGGCGAGCCGGTGAGCTTCGACCCGGACCGCACGCCCGCGGTGGGCCACGCAATCGAGCTGCGCGTCTACGCCGAGGACCCGGTGCGCTTCCTCCCCGGACCCGGCCTGATCAGCACCTGGCACGAGCCGCACGGCGCTGGCATCCGGGTGGACTCCGGCTACCAGGCCGGCGACATGGTCACGCCGTACTACGACCCGTTGCTGGCCAAGCTCGTGGTGCACGGCTCCGACCGGGCTCAGGCGCTGGCCCGGGCGCGCGCCGCGGTCGCGGACTTCGAGGTGGCCGGGCCCAAGTGCAACCTGCCGTTCTTCGCCGAGCTGCTGTCCGACCCCCGGTTCGTGTCGGGCAGGTACGACACCGGGCTCGTGGCGGCGATGCGCCCGGCCTGACCGGTCGCGGGCGCCGGCTCGGAGTATGGTCCGCTTGGCGTCGGCGGCCGCGCGGGGCCGCCCGGGAGGCAGGGTGAGGAGCCGCGGTGCCGCACGAGGTCCAGGCCGAGATGGTCGCGAACGTCTGGAAGATCGTCGTCGCCCTGGGCGACGCGGTGACGCACGGCGACACGCTGCTGATCCTGGAGTCCATGAAGATGGAGATCCCCGTCCTGGCCGAGACCACGGGGATCGTCCTCGAGGTCGTGGTGACGGAGGGTGACGTGGTCCAGGAGGGCGACATCCTGGTCGTGCTGGAGACGTGAGCGTGGAGGGTAAAGGTCCGGTCCCCGGGCGACGATGACCAGACCGTGACCTCCGAGGCCCACCCGTCCATCGAGCCGTACCTGCGCGCCCTGCTGGAGTGCGGCGGTTCCGACCTGCACTGCAAGGTCGGCTCGCCCCCGCGGGTCCGCATCGACGGCCGCCTCCGCAAGCTGCAGGCCCCGGTGCTGACGCCGGCGGACACCGAGGCGTTCGTCCAGGAGATCCTGCGACCGGACCTCGTCGAGGAGTTCCACCGCACCAACGAGGCCGACTTCGCGCACTCCTCGCCGGGGGTCGGCCGGTTCCGCGTCAACGTCTTCCGGTCCCGCGGCTCGTGCGGTCTCGTGCTGCGGCGGGTCTCCGTCGGCGCCATCCCGCTCGAGGACCTCGGGCTGCCGCCCGTGCTGGCGCCGCTGGCCCTGGAGCCGCGCGGTCTCGTGCTGGTCACCGGCCCGACCGGCTCCGGCAAGACCACGACGCTCGCGGGCATGATCGACCACATCAACAACAACCGCGAGGTCCACGTCGTCACGATCGAGGACCCGATCGAGGTCCTGCACTTCGACAAGCTCTCGATGATCAACCAGCGCGAGGTCCGCGTCGACACGACCGACTTCTCCACCGCGCTGCGCGCCGCGATGCGGCAGGACCCGGACGTCATCCTCGTCGGCGAGATGCGTGACACCGAGACCGTGAAGGCCGCGCTCGCCGCCGCCGAGACCGGCCACTTCGTCATGTCGACGCTGCACACGACGGACGCGGCCGAGACCATCAACCGCGTCATCGACTTCTTCCCCCCGCACGAGCAGAAGCAGATCCGGCTGTCACTGGCCGGCGCCCTGCGCGGCATCATCTGCCAGCGGCTGGTGCAGCGCGCCGACGGACTGGGTCGCTGCGTGGCGATGGAGATCGCCATCAACACCGGGCGCGTGGCGGACGCCATCACCGACCCGGACAAGACCTCGACCATCGGCCAGCTCATCGGCGAGGGCGCGTACTACGGCATGCAGACCTTCGACGCGCACCTGGTCGCGCTGATCCGCGACGGCATCATCACGCTGGAGGCCGCCATGGGCGCGTCCACCAGCCCGCACGACCTGACCGTCGAGCTGCGCCGCCTCGGCCTGGTCGCCTGAGCCGCATCAACCGTTCGTGGTCCCGTGCTCGGAGCACCGGGCCGACCAGCCGCCCGGCGTGACCTGCACGACCATCCGGCGCCGGCACCGCGGGCAGAACCGCGGTGGCTCCAGCGCCCGTCCCCGGGTGCACGCGACGTGCTCGACGCCGGCCACGAGCGGCTCCCCGCAACGGTCGCAGTAAGGCGGAGCGCCGCCGGTCCCGAGCATGCTCCTCCCTTCGGGACGGCCCGTTCCGCACCCGTCGTGGTGGTGGGTAGCAGCGTAGACGGGGGTGGTTGCCGCCAGAGCGGGAGTGAAACGCGGAGTCTGGCGGGCGGCCGTACGCTGGCGCGATGGCGCGCCTGGAGTTCGTGGTCGGTACGCAGGACACGGCCGCCGCGCTGGGCAGCGGTGACGTGGACGTGCTGGGCACCCCGCGGCTGCTCGCCTGGCTGGAGGCGGCCACGGTGGCCGAGGCTGCGGGCTCGGTCGGGCCCGACCAGACCACGGTCGGGACGCGGGTCGAGATGGAGCACGTCGCCGCCTCCGGGGTCGACACGGTGGTCTCGGTGTCCGCGGACCTGGCCCACCGCGACGGGCGGCTCCTGCGCTTCGCCGTCGCGGCGCACGACGAGTCCGGCCGAGTGCTCGCCAGCGGCACGATCACGCGGGTCGTCGTCGACCGGTCCCGCTTCCCGTCGAGACTCTGAGGGCGCTCAGACGCCGGTGGTCGTGCGCGGGTACGCCACCTTCGGGTCGGTGAGGACGTTCACCAGGTACGGCACGCCCGCTGCGAACGCCCGGTCCAGCGCCGGCCCGACCTCGTCGGCGCGGGACACCGTCTCGCCAGCGCCGCCCAGGGCCCGGACCACCCCGTCGTACGAGGTCTCCTGGCGCAGCTCGGCGGCGACGTCGTAGCCGTACAGGAACTGCATGGGGTGCTTCTCGAGTCCCCAGATCCCGTTGTTCCCGACCACCATCACGACCGGCAGCCGGTGCCGGACGAGGGTGTCCACGTCCATCAGCGAGAAGCCGGCCGCACCGTCGCCGAGCAGCAGCACGACCTGGGCGGAGGGCCGGGCCAGCCGGGCGGCGATCGCGTACCCCGGTCCCGTGCCCAGGCACCCGTACGGCCCCGGGTCCAGCCAGCCGCCAGGACGGGCCGGCTCGGCGAACCGTCCGGCGAACGAGACGAAGTCTCCGCCGTCGCCGATCAGCACCGAGTCCTCGGCCAGCCGGGGGAGCAGCTCGCCGTAGATCCGGGCCGGGTGGACCGGGTCCGCGTCACTGGCGAGCAGGTCCGCGTCCCCGGCGACCGCCGCCGCAGCGGTGCCACGCAGGAGCTGGGCCCAGTCGTCGTACGAAGGGCGGCGGATGAGCTGCTCCCACGCGACCCGCAGGCCGTCCAGCACCAAGCCCAGGTCCCCCGCCGCGGACGACGCGAGATCCACGTGGGTGGCCAGCTGTCCGGCGGAGTCGGCCAGGTGCACCACCTTGGCGGGGGGCGCGCCGGCCGGATCCCTGCCGCCGAACGCGCCGTAGCCGAGGCGGAAGTCCAGCGGGGTGCCGACGACCACGACGAGGTCGGCGTCGCCGAACGCCTGCCCCCGGGCGCGCGGGACCAGCAGCGGGTGGCCGGCCGGGAGCACGCCCCGGCCCATCCCGTTCGGCACGACCGGGATCTGCAGCGTCCCGGCCAGTAGCAGGGCGGCGTCCTCGGCGCCGTCCGCCCAGACGTCCGAGCCGAGGACGAGCACCGGGCGTCGCGCCTCGCCGAGCAGAGCGGCGATCTCGGCGAGGTCGTCCGGGTCCGGCTCGAGCCGGACCCGGACCGGCGTGGCCGGAGCGGCGGTCTCGGCCCGCCCGAACAGCTGGTCCATCGGCACGTCCAGGAAGACCGGACCGCGGTGCGACAGCGTGGCGACCCGGAACGCCTCGCCCACCCGATCGGTGACCTGGTCGACCACGCGCACCGTCGCCGCGTGCTTGGTCACCGGCGCCAGCAGCGGCGGGTGGTCGAGCTCCTGGAGAGCGCCGCTACCCCAGCGGAAGGCGGGCGCACGGCCGCCGAGCACCACGACCGGCGCCCCGTTGAACCAGGCGCTCGTCACCGCCGAGACGCCGTTGGTCACGCCGGGCCCGGCGGTCAGGACGGCGAGCCCCGGCCGGCGGGTGAGCTTCGCGGTGGCCTCGGCGGCGAACACCGCCGTCGCCTCGTGCCGGACGTCGACGATCGGCATCGGCGGTTCGGCCTTGACCGCGCCGTCGTACAGCGGGAAGACGTGCGCGCCGGAGAGCGTGAACATCGTCTGCACGCCGTGCGCCTGCGCCGCGGCCACGGCCAGCTCACCGCCGTGTCCCTCGATCCGCGCCCGACCCGCCGCCTCAGCCATGCCATGCAACCTACAGCGCCGTGCGAGCCGCCCTACAGCGCGGCGTTGAGCGCCTTGACGGGCATGCGCAGCTCGGCCAGCAGGGCCAGATCGTCGGCGGCCGGACGGCCCAGCGTGGTCAGGTAGTTGCCCACGATCACCGCGTTGACGCCGCCGAGCAGTCCCTCGCGCGTGCCCAGGTCGCCGAGGGTGATCTCGCGGCCACCGGCGAACCGCAGGATGGTGCGCGGCAGTGCCAGCCGGAACGCCGCGATCGTGCGGAGCGCGTCGTTCGCCGCCATCACCGGCAGGTCGCCGAACGGCGTCCCCGGCCGGGGGTTGAGGAAGTTCAGCGGGACCTCGTCGGGGTCCAGCTCGGCCAGCTGCGCGGCGAACTCGGCGCGCTGCTCCGGCGTCTCGCCCATGCCGACGATGCCGCCGCAGCAGACCTCCATGCCGGCGTCACGGACCATCCGCAACGTGTCCCAGCGCTCCTGCCACGTGTGCGTCGACACGACCTCCGGGAAGTACGAGCGCGCGGTCTCCAGGTTGTGGTTGTAGCGGTGCACGCCCATCGCGGCGAGCTCGTCGACCTGCTGCTGCGTGAGCATGCCGAGCGAGGCGGCCACGTTGATGTCGACGGCTGCGCGGATCGCCGCGACCCCGTCGCGCATCTGCGCCATCAGCCGCGCGTCCGGACCGCGTACGGCAGCGACGATGCAGAACTCGGTCGCGCCGGTCGCCGCCGTCTGGACCGCTGCCGCGACCAGGGCCGGGATGTCCAGCCACGCCGCTCGCACCGGCGAGCTGAACAGACCGGACTGGGAGCAGAAGTGGCAGTCCTCGGGGCAGCCGCCGGTCTTGACCGAGACGATCCCCTCGACCTCGACCTCGGGTCCGCACCAGCGGGTGCGCACGTCGTGGGCGAGCTCCAGCGCCGCCGCGACCCGGTCGTCCGGGAGGCGCAGCACGGCGAGGACCTGCTCGCTGTCCAGCCCGCGGCCCTGCTCGAGGACCTGCTCGCGCGCGGTCTCCAGGACGTCGGCCACGCCCACCCCTCTCGTTGCGTCCGGCTCAGGCGTCGTGGGTCAGACCCTGGTTACGCCGAACGTACTCACCAGGGGGTACGTGGCGGCGATCGGAGCGAGGCTACAGCCGACCTACCGGGTGCGCCCTCATGGCGTGCGGCTCCAGCGCCCGGCTGCACTCGCGGCGCCGGGCTCCGGCCGCTCCATATCCGGCCGCGTGCACCGCGTGGACCGTGGTCGACGTCCCGCCGGCCGGCGGCAGACCGAGGCCGGCTAGCTCGGCTTGGCCGGGACGAACCGCGTCACGAAGTCGAGCGCGGTCTGCGCGACCTCCTGCCACCCGTGGTCGATGGTCAGCGAGTGGCCGCGGTTGGGCATCTTCTTGATCTCGGTTGCGCTCGGGTTGTGCCTTTGCCGCTTGTAGGACGCGTTTGCGATCGCCCAGGGAACCGTGTGGTCCTTCTCCCCGTCGATGATCAGCAGCGGGCCCCGATCGGGGTTCTTCGTGTCGACCTTCGACTCGGTCCAGGGGTTGAGGTTGGCGTTGGCCATCTGGGCCAGGGCGATCCCCGACCCGGCCACGTGGCAGGTGTCGTAAAGGCGCTTCGCCTCGCTCTCATCGAGGGCGTTCGTCCAGCCGTACTTGAACTGGTCGAAGGTGAGCGTGATGGCGCGGACTCGATACCGGGGGTTCAACAGGAAAGGTCCACTCGCCCTGAGTGTTGAGAGTGGCAGCGGCAGCACGCCGCGAAACACGCCCGGGTCGATGGCAACCGTGGCTGCCGAGAGCCCACGGCCGGCGAGCATCTGGGCGAGCAATCCGCCGGTCGAGTGCCCCATCACGGCGGGCTTCTCCTCGAGCCTGCCGATCACGTCGGCAGTGTGGTCGGCAACCTGCTTCAGCGTCTTCTTGGCGAGGACGTCCGGGTTCGCCCGCGCCGCTTCAACCGTTTCGGGGTCGTCTGGCCAGTCCGGCGTCAGCGGTGCGTAACCGGCCTGCTTGAAGAATTCCGCCCAGTCTGCCCAGCTGCTCGGCAGCAGCCAGAGACCGTGGATGAAGACGACCGGAGTTGTGCCGGACGCGTTTGCCGCCTCGATTTCCCTGCTCTCCCGCTCCGAAATGGATGTCATCCTGAACTCCTCTCGGTCGCAGTGGAAGGTCCTCCGACCCTAGCGAGCCGACCTCGGACTCACCTAGGGCCGAGTCATGCTTGGTCATGCCCTGGTTTCCAGGGCTGGGGCGACACTCAGATCGCCGAGATCAGGAAGTCCCGTGGTCCCGAGCAAGCGGGCCAGGCGTGCAGGAGTGAACGGGACGGCGGCCTGCCGTTAGCGGGCGCAACAACCGGCTACTTGTTGACTTTCGTGCAGGCCCGGGCCTTTGCAGGGGTTCGGGTGAGGTGTCGGCGGGTCGCTCGCGAACCGGCTGCCCAGCCCTAGCGGTTGTGGCTCGTGAATGGCCTGCGGCCCTGCCGGCACCGCTTGCGGGGAGTGGCTCGAGAGGGGTTTGCCTTGCTCGTAGTAGCGCTGCCCTCCCTGTGTTTCCTCATCGGTTCGAGGTCGGGAGGTCAGCGTGGCCGGCAAGGTCGGGTTGGTGACGATCGCGGTTGATCCGCACAAGCGGCTGAACGCGGTCGAGGTCGTCGACGAAGCAGGGGCGGTGCTCGCCGAGCAGGTGTTCGAGCACTCCACCGCCGGGTTCCGGGAACTGATGGCCTTGGCCCGGTCATGGCGGTCTCGGCAGTGGGCTGTGGAGGGCGCGACCGGTGTCGGGAAGAACCTGGCGCAGCGACTGGTCAGCTCGGGCGAGGTCGTAGTGGACGTGCCGAGCAAGAGGTCTTCGTTGGTGCGGGCGTTCTCGGCCACGTCCGGACGCAAGACCGATCAGGTCGACGCGCATGCGGTCGCCCTGGCTGCGTTGAGCACACCGGGTCTGGAGCAGGTCCGTCCCGATGACCACACTGCCGCGTTGCGGCTGCTGGCCGCGCGCCGCAACGAGCTGGTCGGATCGCGGACCCAGGCGGTGAACCGGCTGCACCGCGAGCTGCAGATCCTCATCCCTGGTGGGGCCAAACGTCACCTGAGCGCGAGCAAGGCCAAGAGGTTGTTGGCCTCGGTCCGCCCCCGCGACGAGGTCGGCAAGGTCCGCAAGGCCCTGGCCCTGGACCAGCTGGCCGACCTGGTCCGCATCGACGCCCGGCTGGTCGACATCACCGGCCAGGTCAAGACGGCGGTCAAGGTCGCGCCCACAACCTTGCCGACCCTGCGCGGAGTCGGGCCGGTCATCACCGCCATCGTCATCGGTGAGGTCCGCGACGTGGCCCGCTTCGCCGACGCCGACCACTTCGCCTCCTACAACGGGACCGCACCCACCACCTGGGGCAGCGCCGGCGAGGCCCGCCCGTGCGTCAACCGCGGCGGGAACCGGCGGCTGAACCACGCCCTGCACATGGCCGCGGTCACCCAGCTCCGCAACCCAGGGCCGGGCCGGGACTACTACCTGCGCAAGCTCGCGGAGAAGAAGAAGCCCAAGGAGGCGCTGCGCTGCCTCAAGCGCCGGATCAGCGACGCGATCTACCGCCAGCTCGTCGCCGACGCCGACACGATCGAGCGGGGCCCGGGAGGGCACTTGGGGGCGACTACGAAGATCAGCGCGGCCAACCCAACCCCGACGGTCGACTCTTCGATCAAGCCACAGCCCGGGCCCCAACCGAAGGCTACGCCCGCCGCAGCAAAGCCGTCTTGACACAGAGGGGTGCCACTCTGTGCGCGTGCATCCGCCGCAGGCGCGGCACCGTTCCACCCGAATGGCGATCAAGTTCGCCGCTGTTCGGCGAAGGCTGTTGTCCAGCATCAGTGCCCGGTCGGATGTTCTTCCGAGCACCGATATTGGGATCCCTTGCTCGGAGTGGCCGACTGCCCGATGATGCGCGAAAGTCGTCTACGCAGGCAGAAGGAGGCAGTCGCGTCAGGCTCGTGCCGCCACGTTGGGCTGCCTACCGGGTCATGACCGGCCCGGTGAACTTCACTTCTTGCTGAGGAAGGTGCGGGCTCATGAAGATCGTTGTGATTGGTGGCACCGGCCTGATCGGGTCGAAGGTCGTCGCACGGCTGACTGCACTGGGTCACACGGTGGTGGCGGCCTCTCCCAATAGCGGGGTCAACAGCCTTACCGGGGAGGGGCTCGATGCGGCGCTCGACCGCGCGGCCACAGTCGTGGATGTGTCGAACTCACCATCCTTTGAGGACGCCGCGGTAATGGAGTTCTTCACCACCTCGACCACGAACCTGCTCAAGGCCGAGTCGGTCGCCGGTGTCGGGCACCACGTCGCGCTCTCGATCGTCAACTGCGACCGAATTCCCGAGAGCGGCTACATGCGGGCCAAGGCCACGCAGGAGCAGATCATCCGCGAGTCCGGCAGCGGTCACTCGATCGTCCGCGCCACCCAGTTCTTCGAGTTCAGCAAGTCCATCGCGCAGAGCGCCTCGGTCGACGGCGTGGTGCGACTGCCCGCAGTCCGGTACCAGCCGATGGCGGCGGACGATGTCGCCGCGGCTGTCTCGCGAACTGCCGGCTCGACCCCCCTGAACACGACGGTGAGCGTCGCCGGTCCCGTGCAGTACCGCTTCTCCGAGTTCATCTCGAAGGCGCTGGCTGCCCAGGGCGAGACCCGGGAAGTGGTGACGGACCCGGACGCACGCTACTTCGGTGCTCGGCTGGACGACGACAGTCTGGTCCCGCACGACACCGCCCAGCTGGGCGAGACGACCTATGAGGAGTGGTTGGCTGCGCAGACGGCGAAGTAGTCGCGCAGATCGTAGGATCCTCGCGTGGACCGAGGGCGGCTCGAGGCCTTCAGCGACGGCGTGTTCGCGATCATCATCACGATCATGGTCCTCGGACTACGCCCACCCGAGGGCAAGGACTGGTCGTCGCTGCAGGCGGTGGTCGTACCGTTCCTCGTCTACGTCCTGAGCTTCGTCTACGTGGGCATCTACTGGAACAACCACCACCACCTGCTCAAGAACGTGGTCCGCGTGACGGCGGGCATCATGTGGGCGAACCTGGCGCTGCTGTTCTGGTTGACGCTCTTTCCCTTCGTGACCGACTGGTTGGGGCGGACGCACCTGGCAGTGGTCCCGACGGCCGTATACGGCGCCGTGCTGCTGCTAGCGGCCTGCGCCTACTACCTGCTCCAGACGCTCATCGTCCGACACTGCGGCGGGCCGGGCTCGCCTCTCGGTGTTGCACTCGGTCGCGACTGGAAAGGGCGCCTCGCCCCCGCTGCGTACGGGCTCGCGATCCTCCTCGCCTGGGTGAGTCCGTGGATCTCGGCGGCCCTCTACGTGACCGTGGCTCTGACCTGGGTCATTCCCGACAAGCGTCTCGAGCGTGTCCTCAGCTGAGGTCGACGTCACGAGTCGGACCTTGCGCGGCGAGGGGAGCGTGCGCGGTCAGCGGCTCCGGACGCGCGACTAGGCTGGGCGGGACGACCCCTGTCACGGCCTGGGGCCGGCGCCCCAGAGGAACGAGGTGGCCATGCCCGAGCAGCCGCTGCCAGTAGCCAAGCTCTTCGGCGCGTACTGCCAGGTCTCGGACCTGAGGCGCTCGCTCGCGTTCTACTGCGATGTGATGGGCCTGGAGGTCGCCTATAGCGATGAAACGCTCGCGATCCTCCATGCCAGGAATGCGACCCAGGACTCCATCGTGCTCCGTGCCATGGAGGATCCGCCGCACCACCTTGGCGATGCGGGCGTCACCCGGCTGTTCTGGCGCGTCCGCGAGTACGCCGACATCGACATCGCCGAGGGGGTGTTGACCGAGCACGGCATCAGTCACAACCGGCACAAGGAGGAGACGAGCGACGGCCTCTCGTTCCGTGACCCGGACGGGCTCGATATCGTCCTCATCCACGTGGAGGTGAAGAAGGCAGACACGTCGCCCCCGTCCTGGCTGTCCTGGGCGCACTGACGTGTGTCCCGCGCGGCGTCGTGGCAACCACGCGTGGCAAGCATGAAGAGGCGGGCAGTGGCGTAGGCACGTTGCTCCGATCGCGGATTCCGCAGACCCGGTCTGTCGCCGGAGAAGGTGGACGAGATTCGCCTTCCCGTACGGTCTCCTGATCCACCCGCCGCCACCGTTGCCCTGGGGACCCGGGCGCACCGAAGTCCGCCGATCACGGGCGGTCTCGATGGACCCATCGCGAGGCTCTTGGTCAGGGACAATCACTGGAGTGACGGGGCCAGCGCGACGCACTGTGAATCCGGGGTCGGTCCCGACTGGAGTCGTGGTTCAAACCTCATCCGACACGTACGTGTCCTATTCGTTGATGGGGGGGTCTTAGCGACCCCAGCGGCGCACCGACGTGATGCCGTTCCAGGGTGCCGACGGCCGAGACGCCGGTGCCGTCGGCACGTCTAGGTTTCGGGGAACTCCGAGGGTTCCCAGAGTTCGAAGCGGTTGCCTTCGGGATCAACGGCGTGACCGAACCGCCCGTAGCGTGCTTCGGAGGTCTCGTCCTCGACCGAGGCTCCAGCCGCTCGTAGTTGGGTGAGTATGGCGTCGAGGTTGGCCACTCGGAAGTTGAGCATGGTCTGTTGATCTCTGCGCCCGAAGTAATCGGTGTCGGCGGGGAAGGGAGCGAACACGGTCGGCCCCGCTTCCTGCTCCCATGACCAACGAGTGCTCATGCTCGCGATGCCCAGATTGATCTCGTACCAGGCGGCAAGGGCCTCGGGGTCTTTGGCCCGGAAGAAGTAGCCCCCGATCCCAAGGACTCGTTCCATGCTGACGACGATACCCACGGCCCACCCCGGCAGGGACGGACGATGACGGAGCTCAGGACCGGCCACGGGATTCCGTCGCGCTGCGCACCGACGTTCCAGCGCGGGTCGAACCGGCTTCGCCCCCGATAGACTGCTCGCACACCCGGAAGGGGTGCCGCATGTACCGGTTTCGCTGTCTGCTGGGTTTCCACGTGTGGAGCGCCCAGACCGATGAGGACGGTGAAGGGTCCACGGCTTGTCAGAACTGCGGCGAGATCCGACGTGAGTCGGCGTCGACCGGCGGGATGGGAAACGACTATCCCGGCTCGTGGGGGCAGAGGACGTAGGGGGAGCGCCGAAGCGCCGCGCCGGAGTGTGCACTCGCCAGCAGCGAACGCAGATCCAGCGTCGGCTTGCCTGCCACTCAGATGTGCCGTCGGGGTGTCTGGCACACCTCGTGTCAGTCAGCCACGCGTCGCCGAACACCGTGACCTAAACCCTGGGTACGCCGGAAGTCTGCCGCATCGAACCGGCCACCGAGGGAGGGGGCCAGCCCGGCCAGTGCGGCGGCCCGGAACGCGGCCAGGTCCAGACCCGCCGCGCCGGCCGGCAGGACCCCGGTGAGGGGTCGGCCCGCCACCAGCTCGAGGTCCTCGAGGTTGCTGCGCGCGGCGAGGTCGGGCTGCTCCGGTGCTACCGGCCAGGAGCCGAGCACCACGCCGGCGCAGGCGACCCCGCGGGCGGTGAGCGCTTCCAGGCTGAGCGCCGTGTGGTTCAGGGTGCCCAGCCCCGGCGCGGCGACCAGCAGCACCGATGCCGCCAAGCTCGCCGCCAGGTCCGCGACGGTCCAGCCGTGGGCGTCGAACCGGACCAGCAGCCCGCCTGCGCCCTCCACGAGCACGAGCTCCCGCTCGGACCCGAGCCGGACCACAGCGGCGCGGACCGCCGACAGGTCCGGACCGTTCCGTCCCTCCAGCCGCGCCGCCGCCTCCGGGGCCAGTGGTGCGGCGTACCGGGCCAGCTCGTGCAGGTCGGCGGCCGGCAGACCTGTGAGGCGGCCGACCTCGGCTGC
This sequence comes from uncultured Actinomycetota bacterium, assembly GCA_963849365.1. GTDB lineage: Bacteria > Actinomycetota > Actinomycetes > Prado026 > Prado026 > CAVQCJ01. The sequence goes on along the minus strand of CAWKHA010000001.1, from coordinate 965,670 downwards.
GTCACCGGGCTGGTCGGGGCCGACCCCGGTCTGCGCGGGCTTGAGGACGGCGACCGTACGGCCCGCGGCGACGGCCGCCGCGGCGAGCGCTGCGGTCACGACCGTCTTGCCCACGCCGGTCCCGGTGCCCGAGACGAGCAGGACGCTCACGCGCTCCGGTCCGGGCGGTGTTCCGGCGATGCGGCCTGCGGCGTCATGGTCCTCCTGGTGGCCGGCCCATCGTGGCAGAGCGGGTGGAAAGCGGCTGGCAAGGGGTCGACGGGGACGGCAGTCTGCAGGACCCTGGGCGGGTGGACGGGTTCGTGACGCGCGAGCGCGCGGTCGAGCTGGCGCGCAGGTGGACCACCTGCGCCGACCGGAGCGTGCAGGTCGACGTCGAGGTCACCGAGGTCGACGGTGGCTACCTGGTCGATGTGGTCGTGTACCGCGGGCGGGGTCCGTTCGAGCGGATCGGCGGCACCGTGGCCGTCATCGACCACGCCGGTCGGATCACCGTCCTGGACCCGGCCGCCTGACCTCGACGCCGCCGACCCACACCCGGTGCGGGAGGAGGTCGTCGTCCCACCAGACGAGGTCGGCGCACGCACCCGGTGCGAGCCGGCCGAGGTCGGTGCGGCCCAGCACGTCGGCAGGGACGCGCGTCGCCGCGAGCAGGGCCGTCGCGAGGTCCACACCGACCGCCACGACGTTGCGGACCGCCGCGTCCAGCCGCAGCAGGGAACCGGCGACGGTGCCGTCGACCAGGCGCGGCAGCCAGTCGCCGGGCTCGACCACGACGCGCGCGCCCCCGAGCTCGTACTCTCCCGGTGGCATGCCCGCTGCGGCTGTCGCGTCCGTGACCAGCGCGACCCGCCCGCCGGCCGCCCGGAAGACCAGCTGCACGATCGTCCCGTCGACGTGGCGCAGGTCCGCGATCAGGCCGAGGGCGAGCCGTTCGTCCACCAGGGCCAGGCCCGGGACGCCGGGCTCGCGGTGGCCCAACCCGCGCTGGGCGTTGAACAGGTGGGTCACCATGCGTGCGCCCGCATCCGCCGCCGCCGCGGTCTGCCTCCCGGTCGCGTCGCTGTGCCCGACGCTCACCACGACACCGGCTTCGGCGAGCCGCCGTGTCGCGGCCAGCGCTTGCGGCCGCTCCGGCGCCAGGGTGACCATCCGCAGCACGTCCCGGTCCGGCTCACCGCGCAGCAGCAGGTCGAGCCGATCGTCGGTCGGGTCCACCATGAGCGACGGGTCGTGCGCCCCCGCGTGCAGGGGGCTCAGGAACGGACCCTCCAGGTGGGCCCCGAGGATCCGGGCGGCCGGCCGGGTGTCCTCCCGCTCGCGCGCCGCCGCCGTCCGGTCCAGGGCGCCCACGAGCGCATCCGGGGGTGCGGTGACGAAGGTCGGCAGGAAGGCGGTGACGCCGGTGCGGGGGAGCCGCGTCGCGACGACGCGCCACTCGTCCGCTGTGGCCCGGGCCAGGTCCACGCCGAACGCACCGTTGACCTGGAGGTCGACCAGGCCAGCGGTGAGCAGGCCGTCGCCCAGCTCGACGTGCCCGGACCCGGTCGGCAGCCGGTGGTCCAGCACGTCCGTGACGACGCCGCCGTCCACCACGACCGAACCCGGACCGGTGATCCGCCCGTCCACCAGGAGCCGCGGCGCCGAGATGATGGTCAAGCGCGCGTCCTCAGCCGCCGACCGTCGCGCTGCGCAGGGCGGCGGCTGCCGCCTGCAGCGCGTCCGCGGCCCGTTCGAGATCCCGGCCGGTCAAGTCCGCCCGTGCGGTCAGACGCAGCCGCGACGTCCCGTCCGGCACCGTGGGCGGGCGGAAGCAGCCGACGCGCACGCCGCGTCCGGCCACCGCGGCAGCCGCGGCCGTCGCCGCCTCCGGGGTGCCGACCAGCGCCGGTACCACGGCCGCGTCCGGGACCCGTCCGTCCAACCCCGCGGCTCGTACCGCGGAGTGCAGCGCCCCGGCCGCCCGGCGGGCCCGCGACGGCAGGTCCGGTTCGGCCGCGAGCACGCGCAGCGCCGCAAGCGCCGCACCTGCGCTGCTCGGTGCCAGCGCCGTGTCGTACACGAACGTCCTGGCGCTGTCGGCGAGGTGGTCCACGACTGCCTTCGACCCGAGGATGGCCCCGCCCTGCGCACCCAAGGACTTGGACAGCGTCACGGACCGCACCAGCGCTCGATGACCCGCCACGCCATCGTCCGCGCAGACGCCGGCACCGGCCGGCCCGAGCACACCGAGCGCGTGCGCTTCGTCGACGAGCAGGCCGGCGCCCGCCGCCACGCACGCTCGGAGGAGCTGCGCGACCGGGGCCCGCTCGCCGTCCACCGAGAAGACGCCGTCGGTGACCACGAGGGCGCGCGGCTCGGCGCGGGCCGCCAGGACCGCGGCGACCGCTTCGACGTCCAGGTGCGGCGTGACGACGACCCGGGCGCGCGACAGCCGGCAGGCGTCGACGAGCGAGGCGTGGTTGTGCGCGTCGGACACGACCAGGGCGCCCGGTCCGGTCAGCGAGACGACGGCGGCCAGGTTGGCCAGGTACCCCGAGGAGAAGACCAGCCCGGCGACGGCGCCGGCCAGGTCGGCCAGCGCGGCCTCGAGCTCAGCGTGCAGGCCGGTCGAGCCGGTGACCAGCCGCGACCCGGTCGCGCCGGCCCCCCAGGTCCGGGCCGCCGCCACCGCCGCCTCCACGACCCGCGGGTCCCTGGCCAGCCCGAGGTAGTCGTTGGAGGCGAGGTCGAGCGGTCCCCGGTCCGGCGACCGCGGGACCAGGGTGCGGCGCAGCCCGTCGCGGCGCCGCTGCGCCGCGCGCTCGACGAGCCAGCCGAACGGGTCCTCGGTCATGGTCGGATCCTGGCACGTCCCGCCGGCCGGACCGGCGCCGGCCGGCGACAGGGGGACCGGCGCACCCGCGTAGCCTTCGGCCGTGCCCAGCCTCAACGACGTCGCCCAGCGGCACACCGAGCTGACCGAGGCCGAGCTGGAACGGCTTCACCTGCTCCTCTCGGACTGGCAGCTGCTGGCCGACCTCGCGTTCTCCGACCTGGTGCTCTGGCTGCCGACCTGGAACGGCTCGGGGTACGTCGCGGGTGCGCAGATGCGGCCGACCACCGGCTCGACGGTGTTCGGCGACGACCTGGTCGGCACCTTCCTGCCCAAGGGCCGCCGGCCGTTGCTGGACGAGGCGCTCGAGCTGGGCCGGGTGGTCCGCAGCCGTACCGAGCTGGCGCTGGCCCCGGCCGAGGCGCTCCCGGTCCGCGGTCCGGACGGCCGGGTCGTCGCGGTCGTGGCCCGGCACGCGGACCCGGCCACCACACGCACGAGCGGTCGGCTCGAGGCGGCGTACCTCGAGCTCGCCGAGCGGCTCGGGGAGATGGTCGCCGAGGGCTCGTTCCCGTTCCCCGGCGGCCTCGAGGGTCTGGACTCCTCGCCCCGGGTCGGGGACGGGCTGGTGCGCCTGGACACCGACGGCACCGTGACGTATGCGAGCCCGAACGCGCTGTCCGCCTACCGCCGCCTGGGGCTCGCCGCGGACCTCGTGGGCAACCGGCTGGACACGGTCACCAGGCAGCTCGTGCCTCGTCGCGGTCCGCTGGACGAGGACCTGGCTGCGGTGGCGGGCGGCCGTACGGCCCGGGGGGTCGAGGTCGAGGGCAAAGGCACGACGGTGCAGCTGCGAGCCATCCCGTTGCTGCGGCGCGGGGCGCGCGTCGGCGGGCTCGTGCTCGTCCGGGACGTCACCGAGCTGCGCCGGCGCGAGCGCGAGCTGCTCACCAAGGACGCGACCATCCGCGAGATCCACCACCGAGTGAAGAACAACCTGCAGACGGTCGCCGCGCTGCTGCGGCTGCAGGCCAGGCGGCTGGATGTGCCGGAGGCGCGCAGCGCGCTCGAGGAGGCTGTGCGCCGGGTCGGCTCGATCGCGCTCGTGCACGAGCTGCTCTCGACGGCGCCGGACGAGTCGGTGCCGTTCGACGAGGTCGCCGACCGCGTGCTGTCCATGGTTGCCGAGCTCTCCAGCCAGGGCCCGGCCCGGTCGGTGGCGGGAGCCGGGGCCGGTCCGGCCGGGGTGGTCCGGCCCGTCCGTTCCGGGTCGTTCGGCGATGTGCGGGCGGAGGTGGCCACATCGTTGGCCGTCGTGCTGTCCGAGCTGGTGCAGAACGCGGTCGAGCACGGCCTGGACCGCGGACCGGGCCTGCTCGAGGTGCGGGCCGAACGGGCCGAGGGGCTGCTGCGGGTCGAGGTGCTCGACGACGGGGTGGGACTGCCGCCCGGGTTCGACCTGGGCGCCTCGGACCGGCTGGGTCTGCAGATCGTCAGGACCCTGGTCGAGGGCGAGCTGGGCGGGACCCTTCGGCTGGACGAGCGTGACGGCGGCGGGACCCGCGCCGTGGTCGAGGTCCCGCTGGCCGCGTGAGCGGCCTGGACGTCACGACGCCCGGTCGCGCAGTCGGTAGCAGGCAGGCCGGGCGCGCCGCGTGAGCGGCCTGGACGTCACGACGCCCGGTCGCGCAGTGGCGCGGCCGGGCGTCGTTCGACGGTCGGTGGGTCAGGCCATGCGGGCCCGGGCGCGGGCGGTGCGGCGCTTGAGCGCGCGGCGCTCGTCCTCGGACAGGCCTCCCCAGACCCCGTGGTCCTGCCCGGACTCCAGGGCCCAGCTGAGGCACTCCTCGCGGACCTCACAGCGCATGCAGACAGCGCGCGCCTCCTCGATCTGCAGGAGTGCCGGGCCGGTGTTCCCGATCGGGAAGAACAGCTCGGGGTCCTCGTCGCGGCAGGCGGAACGGTGACGCCAGTCCATGGCTTTGCGTCTACTCCTCGTGACGCGGGTGGGGCTCAGGGGCCCACCCGGGGCGGTCGTGCTGGTGGGTGGTGCTTGGTGCTCGCGTTGGGCTTGTGAACGGCTTCACTATCTGTCCCCGAGGCGGAGGCCGGTTTCCCGGCTGACGGTTCAGGGCTCGTCGGGTCAACGAGCGCGCGGCGGCTCGTGTTCCCTTCGCCGCACAACCCTCGCAAAGCCCGACCGCACGCACAAGACTTTTCGGAAACACAAGTCTGATGTGCGCTCGTGCGTTGCGTCACACACAGTGATCGAAGCGGCGGCTTGCTCCTGGTTCTGGGAGGGGTCAGACGACCACGGAGAGTGCTTGCGGGTGGGAGCGGAAGTGGACGCTCACTCGGTCGCCCACGGCCTCACCGTCCAGCTGGAGCGCGGTCGGGCGGTCGGCCCAGATGGTGAACCGGGCCAGGTCGTGGCGGGTGTAGACGTCGCGGCCCCGGACCCGGGCCCCCGGCTGCACGAACTGGCGCGCGTGCCGGAGCGTGGAGAGCGTCCGCAGCCGGGTCAGCCCCAGAACGTCCAGGCCGGTGTCGAACGAGGCCTCGGGCACGGGGTCGACGGCGAGGTTGCCCAGGTACGTCCACGGTGCGGTGTTCTGGACGATGACCATGAAGACACCCTGGACCGGCTCCTCGGCGTCGGCCTGCACGGTCAGGCCGGGCTGCTCGCGCTCGGTCTCCCGGTAGAACTGGTTGAGCGCCGACCGCACGAACATCGTGCCGCTCGGCCGGCGCCCGCGCTCGCGACGCCGCTCCACGGCGTCGACGACCTCGGCGTCCAGCCCGAGCCCCGCGCAGAACGTGAACCAGCGGCCGTCCGCCGTGGCCAGGCCCACCCGGCGCCGGCGGTCCTCGCGCAGCGCGTCCAGGATCTGGCCGGTCGCCTCGACCGGGTCGTTGGGCAGACCCAGCGCCCGGGCGAAGACGTTGGTGGAGCCGCCGGGGACCACGGCCAGGGCCGGCCCTTCCGGGCCGGGACCGTCCTCCAGGAGTCCGTTGACCGCCTCGTTCACGGTGCCGTCACCCCCGAGCGCGATGAGCAGGTCGGCCTTCTCCTTGGCCGCGCGTCGTGCCACCTCGGTCGCATGCCCGCGGTGAGTGGTCATCACCACCTCGACGTCGAGGTCGGCGCGCAGCGCGTGGACCAGGACGTCACGCGTCCGCGACGTCGTGGTCGTGGCCTTGGGGTTGACCACGAGGAGCCCGCGCATGGCGGCCAAGCGTAGGGCAGGTGGCCAGTAGGGTCTCTCGCGTGCCCGAGCCCGGCGACCCGACTGAAGGCCGGCCGCCGGCGGTGCCGGGGCCGATGCGGCTGGCCGCCGTCGTGGCTGTCGCGCAGGCCGTCGGCCTGGGCCTGTACGCGGTGGTCGTCCTGGTCCAGGCCCTGAGCGGTGACCGGTCGTCCGTGACGAGTGCCGTGCTGCTGATGGCCCTGGTCGTCGGCTGGGCCGCGGTGCTCCTGCTGGCGGCTCGTGGCCTGCTGCGGCGCCGGCGCTGGTCCCGGGCGCCCCTGGTCCTGTCTGAGCTGTTGCTGCTCGCCGTGGGGATCCCGCTCGTGCAGGGGGCAGGTGCGCGCTGGGCCGGCGTGCTGCTCGTGGTCGGTGGTGCGGTCGGCCTGCTGTCCGTGCTGAGCCCGGCGGTGACGGCCGAGCTCGAGGGCTGAGCCGGCGCGTCACTCGCTGTCGAGCAGCCCCGTCCGCAGCTGCGCCAGGGTGCGTGCCAGCAGCCGGGACACGTGCATCTGCGAGATGCCGATCTCGTCGGCGATCTGGGACTGCGTCATGTTCCGGAAGAACCGGAGCATCAGGATCTGCCGCTCGCGCGGCGCGAGCTGGGCCAGCAGCGGTCGCAGCGACTCGCGGTACTCGACGCCTTCCAGGGCATCGTCGTCGATCCCGATCGTGTCGAGCATCGCGGCCGGGCCGTCCTGGGTGTCGGCGCCGGCGTCCAACGACACGGTGCTGTACGCGTTCGCGGACTCCAGCCCCTCCAGCACCTCCTCCTCGGAGACGCCGATCCGCGCGGAGATCTCGGCGACCGTCGGGGCCCGCCCCAGCGAGTGCGCGAGGTCCTCGGTCGCGGTGCTCAGCGACAGCCGCAGCTCCTGCAGGCGTCGTGGCACCCGGACCGCCCAGCCCTTGTCGCGGAAGTGCCGCTTGATCTCGCCCACGACCGTCGGCGTCGCGTACGTCGAGAACTCGACGGCGCGTTCGAGGTCGAAGCGGTCGACCGACTTGATGAGGCCGATCGTGCCCACCTGGACGAGGTCGTCCAGCGGCTCCCCCCGGCCGGCGAACCGGCGCGCGAGGTGCTCGACGAGCGGCAGGTGCAGCTCCACCAGCTCGTCCCGCACCACCTGGTGCTCGCCCGTGTCCGGCGCCGCGGCGGCCAGCCGCTCGAACAGCTCCCGGGAGCGAGCCCGTGTAGCGGCGCGGGCGTCCGGCACCGGGTCGGCTCCCTGGCTCACGTGGACTCCGACCAGCCCCGCCGCTTGCGTAACGTCACCGTGACGACGCCGTCGTCCGCGGTGGCGTCGACCTCCCCGGCCAGGGCCGTCAGGACAGTCCAGGCGAAGGAGTCCTGGGCCGGCGGCCGGCCGCTGCGGCTGTGCGCCACGACCGACACCTCGAGACAGTCCCACTCCAGGACGAACCGGCAGGTGAGCGGCTCGCCGGTGACCACGTCCGGCAGCAGCATCGCGCAGGCCTCGTCGACGGCGATGCGCAGGTCCTCGATCTCGTCCAGCGTGAAGTCCAGCCGGGCGGCCAGTCCGGCGGTGGCCGTGCGCAGCACGGACAGGTACGCCGACTGCGCCGGGAGCCTCAGCTCGACGACATCCTGACTGGTGGGCTGGTCCCCGGATCCGCTCGCACCGTTCAGCACGCCCTGCCCCTCCGCCTCGGTCCCCGTGACGGTTCGAGCCTAGCGGCCTGTGCGGGGTGCCCCGACCTGCAGACGGGTCAGCCTCCACCCATCCGGCGCAGTGGCTCGTCGGTGAGGCGGTTGACCGTCCACTCGTCCATCGAGAGGGCTCCGATCGAGCGGTAGAAGCTGATCGCCGGCTCGTTCCAGTCGAGCACCCACCACTCCAGCCGGGCGTAGCCGCGCTCGACGCAGATGCGGGCCAGCGTGCGCAGGACCTCCTTGCCGTAGCCGAGGCCACGCAGGTGCGGGCGCACGTACAGGTCCTCGAGGTAGATCCCGTGCTGGCCGCTCCAGGTGGAGAAGTTGACGTACCAGACGGCGAAGCCGCCGAGCTCGCCGCCGTGCTCGACGACGTGGCCGAACAGCTTGGGCTCGGGCCCGAACAGGGCGGACCGGAAGTCCTCGGCGGTGGAGCGGACCTCGTGCAGCGACCGCTCGTACTCGGCGAGCTCGCGAACCATCGCGTAGAGCTCGTCGACGTCGTCCGGCCGCACGGGTCTGATCACGGCAGCGGCTCCTCGGTCGGGTTGGCGACGTTCCAGCGGTGCAGGCTACGGCCGCCGTGCTCGTACCCCAGCACCGATGTCGTCGCCGTTCCCAGCCGCAGCATGGAACCGTCCGCGACCGGACGGCCCACCCAGCGCGCAGCCAGGGAGCGCAGCAGGTGACCGTGCGCCACCAGCACCACCAGCTCCGTCCCGCCGCCGGTCACGCGCTCCAGCACCCGGTCGCACCTGGCCGCGACCTGGTCGTGCGTCTCGCCGCCCGGACAGGGCTGCGTGAACACCGACCATCCCGGCGCCTGTTCGCGGATCTGCGCCGTGGTCAGTCCTTCGTAGCTGCCGTAGTCCCACTCGACCAGGTCCGCGTCGAGCTCGAAGGGTGCGAGTCCGGCCAGCTCCGCGGTGCGCACCGCGCGCACCAGCGGGCTGACCAGGACAAGGCAGCCGCCCGGCTCGCGCGACCGCAGCCGCGCGAGCGGGCCGGCGAGGGCCCGCGCCTGCCGCTTCCCGTCGGCGTCCAGCGGGACGTCCGTGAGCCCGGTGTGCCGGCCGGCGCGCGACCACTCGGTCGTCCCGTGCCGCACCAGGACGACCATCTGCCCGGCCACGGCGGACATGTCCGCAGTCACAACCACGGCGGCCAGCATGCCGTGAAGACCGCGGTGACGCACGGTCAGGTCGGAGGCGACAGCCGTGACGGCCGACCCAGCCTCCTGACCATCTCCCAGGAGTCCCGGCCACGAGTGCATTCCACGATGAGATCGAAGGATGTGTCCGACGGCTCCGCCGTGAAGCTGACCCAGAAGACCCGGGACTGCGTCAGGCGCACCGGTCCCATGTCGTACCGCTCGGCAAAGGGTCCGTGCGACTGGCCTGCGACACCGTTCGAGAGGTTCGCGGCCGTCGGCTGACGGACGACGACCGAGTCGAGATCGGCGGGTCCGACGAGCCTCAGCATGTAGGCACCGAGAAGCGGGCCGTGCGCGTAGTCGCTCGACTCGAGCAGGACCACCCGGAGGTCGGGTGTTCCGGCCCGCCGCTCCCCGGACTCCTGCGCGAGCGCCAACCGCCGCGTGTACAGCACCGCCGTCACCGACACCGCCAGAGCCAGAACGGCGACGACGAGGGCGGCTGCGGCCATGGCGCGCATCCTGCCCGGCGACGGCCTCGTGCCACCAGTGCCAGCCGCCCGGCCAGGTGCGCCGCCACCGTGATGCGTGATGCTCGTCCGGTCCTGCGTACGGGACCGCGGACGACAGACGGCCCCTGACCGCAATCGCTGCGTTCAGGGGCCGTCCCTGCGGTCCTAGGCCTTCTTGGTCTCCCAGAAGATCTCCGCGATCTCGTCGATCTTCCCGAGCAGCTGGTCGGCCACCGCCACGTCCAGCGACCCCTTCGTCCCACCCGCGCCGGCCAGCTTCGTCGCGTCGTTGAACAGCTGGTGCAGCTGCGGGTACTTCTCGAAGTGCGGCGGCTTGAAGTAGTCGGTCCACAGCACCCACAGGTGGTGCTTGACCAGCTCGGAGCGCTCTTCCTTGATCTGGATCGCGCGGGCCCGGAACGCCGGGTCCTCGTTCGCGGCGTACTTCTCGATGACCGCCTTGACCGACTGAGCCTCGATCCGGGCCTGGGCCGGGTCGTACACGCCGCACGGCAGGTCGCAGTGTGCGCTCACTATCACCGTCGGGGCGAACAGGGCGATACGCATGCGCTGTCCCTTCTGTCCAGTGTCTGTTGCGGGGTTGGCTGCCGGAGGACCTGCCTCCTTCGGGACACTACCCCCGGGCCGAGGACCCGAGCAGGCGGGGCGGCGGCCAGGTGCGGAGAATGCTGGTCCATGCGCAAGATCGGACGCCGGGTGGGAGTGGCGCGGGTCCGCGGCCGTTCGATGCTGCCCACGCTCGCCGACGGCGACCGGCTGCTCGTGCGCTACGACGACGTGCCGGCGGCCGGCGACCTGGTGGTGGTGCGGCTCCCGCCGGGCCCGGACGGACAGGACCGGCCGCTCGCGGTCAAGCGGGTCGCCTGGAGGGAGCAGGCCGGCTGGTGGGTCGAGCGCGACAACCCGGCCGAGGGGGTCGACTCGTGGAGCGTCGGCGCGATCGCCGACTACGACGTCGTGGCAGTGGTGGTGGCCCGGGTGTGGCCGCCGCGGCAGATCCCCGCACGTCGTGCTGTGGGAGACTGACGAGGTGCCCGAATCAGAGGTCGACCCGGCCTTTCCGCTGCACCGCGGCGGCAAGATCGAGATCCGGCCGACCGTGCGCATCCGCGACGACGAGGGCCTGGCGCTGGCGTACACGCCGGGTGTCGGCCGGGTCAGCGCGGCGCTGGCCCTCGACCCTTCGCTGGTCGACGACTACACCTGGCGCGCCAACCTGGTCGCGGTCGTCACCGACGGGACGGCCGTGCTCGGGCTGGGCGATCTCGGCCCGGCCGCGGCGCTGCCGGTGATGGAGGGCAAGGCCCTGCTGTTCAAGGAGTTCGGCGGTGTGGACGCGGTTCCACTGTGCCTGGACACCCGGGACGCCGACGAGATCGTGCAGACCGTCCAGCGGCTGGCCCCCTCGTTCGGCGGGATCAACCTCGAGGACATCAGCGCGCCGCGCTGCTTCGAGATCGAGCGGCGCCTGCAGGAGCTGCTGAGCATCCCGGTGTTCCACGACGACCAGCACGGGACCGCGATCGTGGTGCTGGCCGCGCTGCGCAACGCCGCGCGGGTGACCGGGCGCAAGCTCGACGACCTGCGGGTGGTCGTGTCCGGCGCCGGCGCCGCGGGGGTCGCGGTGACCGAGATGCTCGTCGGCGCCGGGATCGGCGAGATCGCCGTCGCCGACCGCAAGGGGATCGTCCACGTCGACCGCGCCGACCTCACGGAGGTCAAGCAACGGCTGGCCGAGAACACGAACCGGGATGGGCGCAGCGGCTCGCTCGTCGCCGCGCTGGCTGGCGCCGATGTCTTCATCGGTGTCTCCGCGGGCACCGTGCCGGAGGAGGCGATCGCCTCCATGGCACCGGACTGCTGCGTGTTCGCGCTCGCCAACCCCGATCCCGAAGTGCACCCCGCGGTGGCCCGCAAGTACGCCCGAGTGGTGGCCACCGGGCGGAGCGACTTCCCGAACCAGATCAACAACGTGCTGGCCTTCCCCGGGGTGTTCAAGGGTGCGCTGTCGGTGCGCGCGACCCGGATCACCGACGGGATGAAACTGGCCGCGGCGGTGGCGATCGCCGACGTGGTCGGTGACCGGCTGGACGAGGACCACGTGATCCCGAGCGTGTTCGACCCGCTGGTCGCGACCTCGGTCGCGGCTGCGGTCGCGGCAGCCGCCCGTCACGACGGCGTCGCCCGGCGCTGACGCCACGTGGTGCAGGCGTGCGCCCTCGCTGACCGGACAGTCAGCCCGCGGCAGCACCCCGGTAGGTTGACGGCCATGTTCGCCGTGACTGCCGACCGCATCGACGTCGAACACCCGCTGGCCGGGCTGGGGCTGGGCGACCGGCCCGACCCCCGGCCGCCCGAGGGCTGGACGACGGTGCAGGTCCGGGCGGCCTCGCTCAACCACCACGACCTGTGGACGCTCAAAGGCGTCGGCATCGCACCGGACCGCCTGCCGATCGTGCTCGGTTGTGACGCGGCGGGCGTCGACGAGGACGGTCGCGAGGTCATCGTGCACGCCGTGATCGGCGACCCCGCGGCCGGCGGTGGCGACGAGACGCTGGACCCGAGGCGCTCCCTGCTGTCGGAGGTGTACGACGGGACCCTGGCCGAACGGGTGTGCGTGCCACGTCGCAACCTGGTCGCCAAGCCCGCGGAGCTGTCGTGGTCGGAGGCCGCGTGCCTGCCCACGGCCTGGCTCACGGCGTACCGCATGCTGTTCACGCGCGCAGGGCTGCGTCCGGGCGACAGCGTGCTGGTGCAGGGTGCCGGCGGTGGCGTGGCCACGGCCGCGATCGTCCTGGCCAAGGCGGGTGGTTTCCGCGTCTACGCGACCGGCCGGGACGAGGCCAAGCGGGCACGGGCGCTCGCACTCGGCGCCGACCAGGTGTTCGAGGCCGGAGCGCGGTTGCCGGAGCGCGTCGACGCCGTCATGGAGACCGTCGGCGAAGCCACCTGGGACCACTCGCTGAAGGCGCTGAGACCGGGTGGTCGGGTCGTGGTCTGCGGCGCGACCTCCGGCGCCAACCCGCCCTCGCAGCTCAACCGGGTGTTCTTCCTGCAGCTGTCCGTCGTGGGCTCGACGATGGGCACCCGCGACGAGCTCGAGGCGCTCGCGGCGCTGATGGTGCGTGAGGGGATCCATCCGCCCGTCGACTCCTCGTACGACCTCCGTGACGCGCGGTCGGCGTTCGTGCGGCTCGCGTCCGGGGAGGCCTTCGGCAAGATCGTCCTCACCGTCGGCGGGTAGCCCGCCGGCCGCCGGCCGCCGTGGAGGCTGACAAGTCTCGGTGTTGCGCATAGGTTCGTAGCGACCGCCGCCCTCCCAACGTACGGGAGCCCGTCATGACCGACAGCGCGCAGGACCCCAGCCGTCCCATCGGGACCATCGTCCTCATCCACGGCCTGTGGCTGACGCCACGGGGCTGGGAGCACTGGGTCGACCGCTACAGCAAGCTCGGGTACGAAGTGCTCGCTCCGGCCTGGCCGGGCATGGAGGTCGAGGTCGAGGAGCTGCGTCGCGACCCGTCGGTGATGGACCGGCTGGGCGTCACGGAGGTGGCCGACCACTACGAGGAGATCATCCGTGGGCTCGCCGGGCCCCCGATCATCATCGGCCACTCCTTCGGCGGCCTGGTGACGCAGATCCTGCTCGACCGCGGGCTCGGCGCCGCGGGCGTCGCACTGCACCCCGCGCCGGTCAAAGGCGTGCTGCGGCTGCCGCTGTCGACCCTGAAGTCCTCGTTCCCCGTGCTGAACAACCCGCTGAACCGCAACCGCACGGTCGCGCTGACCCCGGAGCAGTTCCACTACGGGTTCACGAACACGGTCTCCGACGAGGAGTCGAAGGACCTCTACGACCGCTACCACGTGCCGGCCCCGGGGCGGCCGCTGTTCCAGGCCGCGACGGCGAACCTGAACCCCGGCGCCGCGACGAAGGTGAACCTGCGCAACAACGACCGGGCGCCGCTGCTGCTGGTCTCCGGCAGCGAGGACAACACCGTGCCGGTGTCGCTCGTGCGGGAGACCTTGATGCGCTACCACCGGTCGACCGCCGTCACTGAGTACAAGAACTACCCCGGCCGCCCGCACTTCACGATGGGCGTGCCTGGCTGGGAAGATGTCGCCGACCAGTCGCTGGAGTGGGCGGCCAAGAACAGCCGCTGACGCGTCAGTCGTCCTCGTCGTCAAGCCGGGCCAGCCAGGTGGCCAGGCGCTCCACCGGTGTCTCGAGCTCGGGGTTCAGGTCGACGAACTCGCGCAGCCGCTGGGCCACCCACGCCAGGGTGACGTCCTCGTCCCCGCGGCGCTGCTCGAGCTCCTCGATCCCGCGGTCGGTGAAGTACACGGGTGGCGGCTAGGCGAACGCCTGGTCGACGAGCGCCTGTTGCTGGTCCTCGTGGCGGTGGTGCGAGCCGACGGCCGGCGAGGACGACTCGTCGCGCGACACGCGGGCCAGCGGCCGGCCGATCAGCTCGGGCAGCCGCAGGGCCATGAACGGCCAGGCGCCCTGGTTGGCCGGCTCCTCCTGAACCCAGCGCACCTCTTCGAGGTTCCGGAACCGGGCGAGCTCGGTCGGCAGCGTCTTGACCGGCAACGGGTACAGCCGTTCGAGCCGGACGATGGCGGTGTCCTGGGCCGCGCGGGCGCTGCGCCCCGCGTCGAGGTCGTAGTACACCTTCCCGCTGCACAGCAGGACCCGGCGGACCGCTGCGGGGTCCGCCGCCGAGTCGCCGATGACCGCGCGGAAGTACCCGTTCGTGAAGTCGGCCGTGGTGGAGGCCGCGGCCTTGGAACGCAGCAGGGACTTCGGCGTGAACACCACCAACGGCCGGTGCAGGTCCGAATGGACCTGCCAGCGCAGCAGGTGGAAGTACGACGCGGGCGAGGACGGCATCGCGACCGTCATGTTGTCCTGCGCGCACAGCTGGAGGAACCGCTCGACGCGGGCCGAGGAGTGGTCCGGGCCCTGGCCCTCGTAGCCGTGCGGGAGCAGCAGGACGACCGACGACTCCTGGCCCCACTTCTGCTCGCCCGACGAGATGAACTCGTCAACGATGGTCTGCGCACCGTTCACGAAGTCGCCGAACTGCGCCTCCCACATGACGAGGGCGTCGGGCCGGGCCACCGAGTAGCCGTACTCGAAGCCCATCGCGGCGAACTCCGACAACGGCGAGTCGTAGACGTAGAGCTTGCCGCCGTTGGCGTACAGCTGCTTGAGCGGCTTGTACTGCCAGCCGGTCTTGGCGTCCACGATGACGATGTGCCGGTGCCCGAAGGTGCCGCGCCGGGTGTCCTGGCCGGCCATCCGGACGGCGGCACCTTCGGTGAGCAGGGAGCCGATGGCCAGGGCCTCGCCCATGCCGAAGTCGATGCTGCCGGTCTCCACCATCTCGGCGCGCCGCTTTAGCTGCGGTGCCAGCCTGGGGTGCACCGTGAAGCCGTCCGGCATGGTCAGCTGCGACGCGACCACGCGGTCGACGACATCGCGGCTGATCGCGGTCGGCACGTCGGCGGACGGTCGCTGCGGGCGCAGCACCGCCTGGCCCTCGCGCTCGACCTCGCCGGACCCCTCGCTGAACGTGGTGGTGTCCTCGGCGGCGCTGCGGGTCTCCTGGAAGACCTTCTCCAGCTGGGACTGGTAGTCCCGGAGCGCCTGCTCGGCCTCCTCGACGGAGATGTCGCCGCGGCCGATCAGGGCCTCGGTGTACAGCTTGCGCACCGACCGCTTGTTGTCGATGAGCTGGTACATCAGCGGCTGGGTCAACGACGGGTCGTCCGCCTCGTTGTGACCCCGGCGCCGGTAGCAGACCATGTCGATGACGACGTCCTTGTTGAACGCCTGCCTGAAGTCGAACGCGAGCCGGGCCACCCGGACGCACGCCTCCGGGTCGTCGCCGTTCACGTGGAAGATCGGCGCCTGGATCGTGCGCGCGACGTCGGTGGCGTACGTCGACGAGCGGCTGGCCGCCGGCGAGGTGGTGAACCCGACCTGGTTGTTCACGATGATGTGGACGGTTCCGCCGGTGCGGTACCCCTTGAGCTGGCTCAGCTCGAGCGTCTCGGCGACGACCCCCTGGCCGGCGAACGCCGCATCACCGTGCATGAGCACCGGCAGGATGGGGAACTGCTCCCCGCGGTTGAGCACGTCCTGCTTGGCTCGCACGAACCCTTCGAGCACGGGGTCGACGGCCTCGAGGTGGGACGGGTTGGAGACCAGCGACACCTTGATGGTGCTGCCGTCGTCCGCGGTGAAGACGCCGTCCGCGCCCAGGTGGTACTTCACGTCGCCCGACCCGTGCGCGCTGCCGGGGTCGATGTTCCCCTCGAACTCGCGGAAGATCTGGCCGTAGCTCTTGCCGACGATGTTGGCCAGGACGTTGAGCCGCCCCCGGTGCGGCATGCCGATGGCGACCTCTTCCAGGCCCTCGTTCGCGGCCGAGTCGAGCACCGCGTCGAGCAGCGCGACGACAGTCTCCCCGCCTTCGAGCGAGAACCGCTTCTGGCCGACGTACTTGGTCTGCAGGAACGTCTCGAACGCCTCGGCGGCGTTGAGGCGGCGCAGGATGCGCAGGTGCTCGGCGGCCTCGGTCCGCGCGTGCGGCCGCTCGACCCGGGCCTGGATCCACTCCCGCTGCTCGGGGTCCTGGATGTGCATGTACTCGATGCCGACGGTGCGGCAGTACGAGTCGCGCAGCACCCCGAGGATCGTGCGCAGCTTCGCGAAGGGCTGGCCGCCGAACCCGCCGGTGGGGAACTCGCGGTCCAGGTCCCACAGGGTGAGCCCGTGCCGGGTCACGTCCAGGTCGGGGTGCTTGCGCTGGTGGTACTCCAGCGGGTCCGTGTCGGCCATCAGGTGCCCGCGCACGCGGTAGGCGTGGATCAGCTCCTGGACGCGGGCGACCTTGTTGATGTCATCGTCGTGCGACTCCTGGACGTCCTGTGCCCACCGGATCGGCTCGTACGGGATGCGGAGCGCGGCGAAGACGCCGTCGTACAAGCTGTCGCCGAGCAGGAGCTCGTGCACGTGGCCGAGGAACTGGCCGGACTGCGCGCCCTGGATGATGCGGTGGTCGTACGTGGACGTCAGGGTCATGATCTTGCTGATCGCCAGCCGAGCGAGAGTCTCCGGCGAGGCGCCCTGGTACTCGGCCGGGTACTCCATCGCGCCGACCCCGACGATGGTCCCCTGTCCGGCCATCAGCCGCGGCACGGAGTGCACCGTTCCAAGGGTGCCCGGGTTGGTCAGGCTGATCGTCGTGCCCTGGAAGTCCTCGACGGTGAGCTTGTTCTGCCGCGCCTTGCGGACGACGTCCTCGTACGTCGCGACGAACTTGGCGAAGTCCATGCTGTCCGCGTGCTTGATGTTGGGCACGACCAGCTGGCGGCTGCCGTCCGGCTTGGCCAGGTCGATGGCCAGCCCGAGGTTGACGTGCCTGGGACGCTGCAGGACAGGCTTGCCGTCGACCTCGGCGAAGCCGGCGTTCATCTCGGGCATGGCCTTGACGGCCTGGACGACGGCCCAGCCGATGAGGTGGGTGAACGAGACCTTGCCGCCGCGGGCCCGGGCCAGGTGGTTGTTGATGACGGTGCGGTTGTCGATGAGCAGCTTGGCCGGGATGGCGCGTACCGACGTCGCGGTCGGCACGCTGAGGCTGGACTCCATGTTGTCCACGACACGGGCGGCCGCACCGCGCAGGGGCACCGTCTCGACCTCGTCGGCGGCGGGAGCGGTCGGCACAGCGGCACCAGCGACGGCGGCGGGAGCCGGAGCCGGAGCGGGAGCGGGAGCGGGAGCCGGAGCGGGAGCGGGAGCCGGAGCGGGAGCGGGAGCAGCCGGGGTGGCGCCGCGCGGCTCGGGAGGCGCCTCCACGTCGACGGCCCCGTTCGGGTGGCCGTTGCCGGTCGCGCGTTCGCCCCGGGGGAGCGTTGCGTCGAGCGGCTGGTAGTCCTCGAAGAAGTCCCACCAGGCCGGGTCGACCGAGTTCTTGTCGGCCAGGTACTGCTGGTAGATCTCGTCGACGAGCCACTCGTTGGGGCCGAAACCGGCCATCGGGTTGCTCGAAGGTGCCTGGGAGGACACGGGCGACCGCCTGCTTCCGGGGGGTGCGAGCCGAACCGTGCCAGCGTATCCCGGTGCCCCGGCCGGACCGCCCGCACCGTGGCTCAGGTCACGTCGCGGCGCAGGGTGGTCCGGGCCGCGAGCAGCGCGAAGACCACCCCGTAGGCGGTCAGCACCATGGCGGCGGCCCAGACCGGCAGGTAGGTCCCCCCGCGCAGTGCCGTGCTCTGCAGCACTCCGGCCAGCGCACCGCCGGGCAGCCAGCGCCCGACCTCGGGGAGGAGCGCGACCGTGAGCGATTCGGCCAGCACGGTCCACAGGAGGGCTCCGACGATCGCGGCGATCTGGTTGCGGACGAGCGCGCCCACGCAGACCCCGAGGGCCGCGTAGATGGCGTAGCCGAGCATCGCGCCGCCCTGGATCTGCAGCACCGTGCCGGCTTCCACGGCGGCGTGGTCGCGCAGCGCGAGGGTCGCGGCGGCGAGGGCGACGGCCGTCACCGCGCACGCCGCACCGATGACCAGGCCGACGAGCGCGTGCACGACCAGCTTCGCCGTGAGCACCCGTCCGCGTCGCGGCGTGGCGAGGAAGGTCGGCGTCACCGTCTGGTGCCGGTACTCGGTGGTCATCCCGAGGATGCCGATGACAAGGACCAGCGCGGACGCGGTGCCGGACGACGCGTAGATGGTCCGCACGGTGCCGGGGTCGGACAGGGCGGGCACGCCCGGCTGCCCGGCGGCGAAGACGAGCGCGACCACGTTGAGGGTGACGTACGCGAGGCAGCCGGCGCCCAGCGCGTACGTCGTGCGGATGCTGGTGATCTTCAGCAGCTCCGAGCGCAGCAGACCGGCGGTCATGCGGCACCGCCCTGCTCGTCCCGGGTGAGCGTGAGGAAGACGTCCTCGAGGTCGGTCCGCTCCTCGCGGAGCTCGTGCAGCTCGGCGCCCGCGCGCAGCGCCGCCCGGCCGACCACGGCCGCCTCGACGCCGACGACCTCGAGCGCCCCGTCGGCGCGCTGGGTGATGCTGGTCGGCCGTTCGCCGTCGACACCGGCCTCCAGCGTCACGCGGAGGGCGCCCGCCTGCGGGCTCCGGACCACGACGTGCGCCCCGCGGCCGGCGACCAGCTCGGCGAGCGGGCAGGCGCGGACCAGCCGTCCGCGGGTCAGGATCACCACGTCGTCGACGGTCTGCTCGACCTCGGCCAGCACGTGGCTGGACACCAGGACGCTGCTCCCCTGGCCGGCCAGGTGCCGCAGGAAGCCGCGCAGCCAGACGATCCCCTCCGGGTCCAGGCCGTTGGCCGGCTCGTCCAGGACCAGCACCTTCGGCTCGCCGAGCAGGGCACCCGCCAGCCCGAGCCGCTGGCGCATCCCGCTGGAGTACGTCCCGACGCGGCGCGTCCCCGGCACGGTCAGGCCGACCAGGTCCAGGACCTCGTCGGCGCGTCGGTCGGGCAGGCCACCGGCCCGGGCCATCACGCGCAGGTGGTCGCGCCCGGTCCGGCCCGGGTGGAAGCTGGACGCCTCCAGGGCGGCGCCGACGGTGCGCACCGGGTCGTCGATGTCCGCGTACCGGCGCCCGTCGATGGTGGCCGTGCCGGTGGTCGGCGTGACCAGGCCGAGCACCATGCGCAGCGTCGTGGTCTTGCCGGCGCCGTTCGGCCCGAGGAACCCCGTGATGGTGCCCGGGGGGACCGTGAAGGACAGGTCGTCGACGGCTCGCAGGCTGCCGAACGACTTCGACAAGTGGTCGACCGTGATCACGCGGGAGAGCGTAGGACCACGGCGGACCGTGCGTCAGGTGACGGCCATCCGGTAGGAGGCGGTGGCGCCGTAGCCGAGCAGGGTGTCCGGTTCTTTGTAGACCCGGTAGATGTAGGTGGAGGCGCGCGCCGGTGTCACCGTGAACGAGTAGTGGCTGGTGGCGCTCAGAGTGCCGTAGGCCAGCAGGTGCCAGGTGTTGGCCCAGTAGCCCTCCAGCAGCACCCGGCCGCCGGGGCGGGCCGGGGCGACGGCGCCGGTGAAGTGCAGCACCTTGCCTACGGTGGTGGTGGCCGGGATCCCGGCGACAGTGACGTTGAATCGGACTGGCAGCGACAGCACCGAGTACGAGCCCATGAAACCGGCCTCACCGGCGGCGACGGCCTCGTACTGGGTGTTGTAGCCGGGCTTGGGGTTGATGGACACCTGTCCGGCGGCCGTGGTGGTCGCCGTGCCGTAGGGGTAGTACGTGGTGGTGCCTGTGCGCCTGGAGTACCACTTGACGGTCTGCCCGGCGACCGGCTGGCCGTCCAGTGTCCGGACCGTCGCGGTGACCGTCGTTGCGGCCGAGTAGACCGGCGCCGCCGGCGATGCCGCCAGCGTGGTCGTGGTGCCCCGCAGGATGTAAGTCGACCAGCCGACGCGCGAGTAAGTGTCCACGTTGTAGAGAAGGAACGCGTAGTCGGTGCCTGGTACGAGCCCGGTGACGGTCGCGCTGTCGTAGCTGCCGTCGTAGGCGAGAGTGCCGGTTCCAGTCAACGCGACCGGCGGGGTCAGCCCCTTGTTGTACCGCAGCTCGACCGCCGAGAAGTCGCCGCCCTGAGGTCGATCCCAGGAGAAGTACGCGCCCCACGGGCTACCGGAAGCGGTGACGCCTGTCAACGGTTGCGTGACCCCAAAGACTGTCGTGAACCCGGTCTCCATCTCAGGCATCACGTTCCCGGACGTGTCCGTCACTGGCGCTGACGGCGAGCCGCCATTGACGGTCAGGCTGTATGAAGTCGCGAGCTCCAGGCTGGCATCCGGCGTCACGGTCAGCGTCCTCGTCGGCCCGTCATACGAGACGGTCGAAGGCACTACAGACCCGGTCGTGCCGCTGCGAAGCACGACCGTCGACGGCGTGAACGTAGTTGCGCTCATGGCGCGATCGAACGCCACGGTCGGATGCACGCCCACCAACGTGGAGGGCGTTGTTATGTCGGAGTAGGTGACGCTGGAGAGCGGCTGTACGTTGCGAACCCACTCAAGCTGACCTGCGGTCACGGCGACGCCTGTGCCCGTGTCCGTCACGGACATCTGGTAGTCGGGCGTCGACCCATTGGCGTTCGAGACGCTGAAGAGGTTTGTGCCCGCGGGAAGCACCGTGTCGAAATTGACCTGATGGGTCATGGAGTCGCCGACACTGGTCGCCAGCAAATGGTGACCCGCGTCATAGACCCTGAGGACAGGTTCAAGCACTTGAGGCGCAGGGTTGGTGGTCGACGGCTGACCCGGGGTCGGCGCGACGAAGAAGTGCTCCTGAGTCGCTGCAGCAGTTGTGGGCAGGGAGTACCACCGCGGCGCACCCTCAAGGTCGATGTATTGCGTGTAGACGAACGTTGGCTGGATGACAGCCATCGGGTCGCCCGGCCAGTGACCCCCCATCATGCCTCGCATCGCGCCGACTGGCGTCGTACGGGGGCCGCCGACCGCAGCGTACGCGTCGAGCAGGCCGAAGCCGTAGAACGGATCGATTCCGGCCGGCCCGTCGTCGCGTGCCGACTGCTGGAGCCGGGCCTGAAGCTGAGCCGGCGTCAACGAGGGGAACTCGGTGCGCATCAGCGCCATGACCCCGGCGACCAAGGGTGCCGCGAACGACGTCCCCGCTCCCGTGTAGTAGCAGTCAGTCGGGTGCGGGTCCGACGAGTCCGCGCAGAGCGCGCGCGGCTCCTCACCGAGGATGTTCCAGCCTGGGGCGGCGATGTCCACCCAGTCGCCGAACGAGCTGAACCAAGTCAGATGCCCGTTCGAGTCGGTAGCGGCGACGGCGATCGCCTCCGGGTACGCGGCCGGGTACTGCGCGACCGAGCTGCCGTCGTTGCCGGCTGCGACGATGACCGGGATGCCCTTGCCGTTGGCGTACTGCATCGCTGCCTGGATCGTCGGTGCGGGGTCGGTTCCACCCAGCGACAGGTTGATGACGGTGGCGCCGTGGTCGGCGGCCCAGGTGACACCGGCGGCGACGTCGGAGTCGTAGCCTGAGCCGCAGGCGTCCAGCACCCGTACGGGCAGGATCCTCGCGTTCCACGCGGCGCCTGCGATGCCGTAGCCGTTGTTCGTGTCAGCTGCGGCGACGCTCGCGACGAAGGTCCCGTGTCCGGTCGCCGCGGGGTCCGGGCACGTTCCGTCGATTGCGGCAGGGTTCGCGCCCGGTCCGCTGCTGGCCCCCCCGAGGAGAAAGTGCTCGCCTGCGAGCACCCGGCCGGCCAGGTCGGGTGCGGTCGAGTCCACGCCCGAGTCGACCACGGCAACGACCTGGCTCAACGAGCCGGTCGTCCTCGACCACGCCCACGTGAGTTGGATCTGGTCGAGGTAGGGCTGCTGGAAGGAAGGCTGGTACCCGGGGTCGTTCGGAACGTCGGAGGCGTGCCGGACGTAGTCGTACCCGGCCCAGGCGACGGTGGGATCTTTCTGCAGGCTGCGAAGGCTGGTAACCACATGGGCCGTCAGGACGCGGGTGATGCCGGCGGCACCGGTGGGCCGCAGCGCAGTTCCGCCGGCCGCGCGAACGCCGGCGCCCTGCCGCGCCGCGCTCGTGCCGGACTTGAAGCGGACCAGGACGTGGTCGGGTGCGTACTGCGGCGCGGCCTTCCGGCCGTGCCCGGCCACCGGCTTGGGCAGCTGGCGGGGATGCAGGGCGCTGCCGCTGCTGGTCTCCCCGGAACCGCCGGAGCCGCCTGGACCCGAGGCTAGGCCGGTGGTAGCCGGGACGGCTGCGGTCACGAGCGCGACGAGAGCGACGACGGACGTCCGGGCGACGGTTCTCACAGCGGCGGATCCCCCCAGGGCGCGAAACGTTGGCACGGGACGGTAACCCATGCGGCACGGCGGTCCATCGTCGGCGCGCGAGGGCACCTACCGCAGCCGCACGCAAGGGGGTTCACCCGGATGCGCGGTCAAGACCGGCGAGACCGGTCAGCGTGGCGACGACGAGCGATCCCAGCGTGGTCAGGTGGTAGCCACCCTCCTGGACCGCGACGGCGGGCAGCCCGAGCGCGGCCAGCACCCGGCCTGCGCGCTGGTAGCCGTCCGCGCTGACCTGCAGCGGACTCTCCGGGTCGTCTGCGGCGGCGTCCACGCCCAGCGAGACGACCAGTGCGGTCGCGCCGTGCCGCGAGACGGCCGCGGCGATGCGTTCCAGGGCGGCCAGCCACTGCGGGTCGGCGGTGCCGGGCGCCAGCGGCTCGTTCAGGTTCGCCCCGGCTCCCGCCCCGGCGCCCGTCTCGTCGGCGAAGCCCACGTAGTGCGGGAACCAGCCGGCCCCGGGGTCGACGTGCACCGACCCGTAGAAGACGTCCGCCCGCTCGTAGAACAGGGCCTGCGTTCCGTTCCCGTGGTGCGCGTCCAGGTCGACGACAGCGACCCGCTCGTGCCCGGCCGCCCGCAGTGCCTGCGCCGTGACCGCGGCGTTGTTCAGGTAGCAGGAGCCGCCGAACGCGTCCCGGCCGGCATGGTGCCCGGGCGGCCGGCAGAGGGCGTACGCGGTGCGGTGCGAGCCCGACGTCACCAGGTCGACGGCGGTCAGCGCGGCGTCGACCGAGCCGCGCGCGGCTTCCCAGGTTCCCGGGCCGACCAGGGTCATGGTGTCGTAGCAGAAGCGCCCGGCCCTGGCGTGCACGGCGGTCGGCGAGCGCAGCGGCAGTCCGGCCAGCAGGCCTTGGGTCGGGAACACGTAGGGCACGACGCGGTCCTGCCCTGGGTCCGCCGGGAAGCCGGCCGCCTCCCACTCCCCGTACACCGACCGCAGGTGCTCGAGCAGCGCCCGGTCGTGGACCCGGGCGAGCACAGCGTCGTCGTGCGGCACGGCCAGCAGCAGCGGTGCGCCGGCCGCCAGCAGGGCGTCGCGGATCGTGGTCGCCCGGGCCGCCACCTCCGTGCCGGGGGTGCGGACCCCGACCCAGATCTCGGCCGAGGGGTCGTGGCGCACGCAGTCCGGCGACCACACCAGCGGAACGCCGTGCAGGTTCGACATGTACGGCAGGATGCCACCCATGCCGCGCGCTGCTGACCTGGGCATCAGGATCGGGACTCTGCCTTCCGGCGCCACGAACTCCGTCCTCGACGTGCCGGGGGTCGGTCTGGGCCACGCGACCGTGTGGCGTGACGAGCCGGAGCCACCGGCGGGGCGCGGCGTGGCCCGTACCGGTGTGACGGTGCTGGTGCCGGCCGACGACGCGTTCGTCCGCCCGGTCCCGGCGGGTGGGGCGGTGCTGAACGGCGCCGGTGAGTGCACCGGCTTCATCACCGCGGCGGAGACGGGTCTGCTCGAGACACCGGTGTTCCTCACCTCCACCATGCAGCTCGGCCGGGTCTACGACGCCGCTGCCGAGCTGCTGCAGGAGACCGAGCCACTGATCGGCGAGCTGGTGGCGATCCCGGTGGTGGGCGAGTGCGACGACTCGCACCTGTCGGACGCGCGCCGCATGCAGGTGGACGCCGACGACGTCCGTGCCGCCTGGCGCGCGGCCCGCCAGTCGGTCGGCTCGCTGCTGCCTCCGGACGAGGGCTCGGTCGGCGGCGGGACCGGGATGTCGTGCCTGGGGTTCAAGGGCGGCATCGGGACGGCCTCACGGGTCCTGCCGTCCGGCCACACGGTCGCGGTGCTGCTGATGACCAACTTCGGCGAGCGCGGCAGGCTCACGGTCGACGGTGTGCCGGTGGGGCGGCTGCTGCACCCGGACCCGTACGCCCCGGCGGCGAAGCCGGCCGGCTCGTGCATCGGCGTGGTGGTCACCGACGCACCGCTGGACGGGGCCGCGTGCGCGCGGCTGGCCCGGCGGGTCGGGCTGGGACTGGCCCGCACGGGCTCGACCGCCCACCACGGCAGCGGCGAGATCTTCCTGGCCTGCGCGACCGGGATCCGTGCCGACCGCCAGGGACGCCCGCACGGACCCACGCCGCTGACCGCCTGGGACCTCGACCCGTTCTTCGAGGCGGTGGTCGACGCCAGCGAGGAGTCGGTCCTGAACTCGCTGCTCACCTCGCCCACCGTCGCCGGCCGCTCCGGGAACGCCAGCGAAGGGCTGCCGCCGGACGACGTCGTGCGCCTGCTGCGTGACCACGGTCGCCTGCGCGAGTGACGGCGACTCGTGTCAGACCCAGCCACGGCCAGAGGCCCGGCAGGGTCTGACACGAGACAGGGCCGGGAGGGTCAGGCCGGCTGGTGCGGGGGCACGCCCCGGTAGGCGCGCCCGACGAGGCTCACCCACCGGTGCACGGCGTCCTCGTTCGGCGCGAACGGGCCCGGCCGGAAGTGCGGCGACGCGAGCCCGCGCTGCACCGACTCGCACGCGCCGAAGTCCTGCTTGTTCGTCAGGTCCCAGAAGTCGACCGCGTAGGCCGGGTTCACCTTGTCCGACGGGAAGTACCAGGAGCACTCGATCCAGGTACGGTCCGGCGCGAGCGGCAGCATCCGGTGCGTCATCACGTAGTCCGGGTGGAGCGAGATCAGCAGGTTCGGGAACAGACCCAGGTAGCGCACCGTGCGCGGGTCGACGCCTTCGAGGAACAGCCCGTCCGACACGCCGGTCAGCGACATGGTCACCGCGTCGTCGGCCAGGTCCATCGCGCCGCCGACCCACGCGCCGGGCAGGTCGTAGTTGGCGCCGGACGTCGGCGGGGACACCTGGCACAGCTCGGGGTGGATCAGCGGGCAGTGGTAGCACTCGTGGTAGTTCTCGCACACGATCTTCCAGTTGGCCGCGATCTCGTACGCGTGCCGCGCGCCGAGCACGAGGCGTTCCGGGGCGTACGGCGCGACCAGCTGCCCGAGGTCGCCGAGATGCTGCTCGAACGGCGCGGCCTGCCCGGTCGCGTTGACGAACACCCAGCCGTGCCAGACGTGCGCCGGCAGCTCGACCAGGCCGTACTCGGAGCGGTCGAAGGTCTCGACGCTCTCGAAGCCGGGAGCGACGATGACCTGCCCGGAGAGGTCGTACGACCAGGCGTGGTACGGGCAGGTCAGGGCTCGTCTGGTCCCGGTGCCGCCCTCGGGCAGCAGCTCGTGGCCGCGGTGCCGGCAGGTGTTGGCGAAGGCTCGGACGGCGATGCCGGCCGCACCGCCGGCCTCGAAGGTGAGCAGCACCGGGATGTCGCCGACGTTCAGCGCGCGCTGGCTGAGCGACTGGCCGGCGGTGTCGCGGGCCAGGTCGTCGACCCGCCCCAGGCAAGGCCAGCTGCCGGCGAAGAAGTGCCGTCGCTCCCAGGCCAGCACCGCGGCGTCGGTGTACGCCGCCGCGGGCAGCATGGTCGACTGCCCGAACGGACGCAGCGCCCGGTCCAGCTCGCCGGAGTCCAGCGGCGCGGAGGTCGGCACGGAGGTCGGCACGGAGGTCGACGGCACGGGTTCGGTCACGGTCACAGGTTTCCCCTCACCGGGCGGCGGGACAGTAGGGTCCGGGCGTGGCCCGCAGGAGCGTGGATGTCCGCCGCGAGGAGATCCTCGCCGCGACCGTCGTCGAGGTGCAGCGCAGCGGTCTGGCCCAGACCAGGGTGGCCGACGTGGCTACCGCGCTGGGCATCTCGCCGGCGCTGGTCTTCTACCACTTCGAGACCAAGGACCGGTTGCTGGCGGAGGCGTTCGCGTACGCCGCCGAGCGCGACCTGGTCCGGCTCGACAAAGCCGTCCACGGGCACGGCACGGCGACCCAGCGGCTGCGCGCGGTGCTGAAGCTGTACTCCCCGAGCGGGTCGACGCCGCCCGGCTGGACGCTGTGGGTCGACGCGTGGGCCGCCGCCCTGCGCAGCCCGGAGCTGCGCACGGTGTCGCGCCGCCTCGACCTGCGCTGGAAGGAGTCCGTGGCCGGCGTCATCGAGGACGGGGTGCGCTCGGGCGAGTTCGCCTGCCCGGACCCGCACGGCGCCGCCTGGCGCATCACCGCGCTGCTCGACGGGCTGGCGATCCAGGTGACCGTGCACCGCGGAGTCCTGACCCGCGCCCAGATGTCCGGTTGGGTGGCGCAGCTGGCCGAGCACGAGCTCGGGCTCGCGGCGGGCACTCTCGGCTGACAGCGTCGGCATCGGCTACACCAGCCAGCTGACCGGGTGGCCGGCCTCGGTCAGGGCGGGTCGGTCGACCCGGAACGGGGTCAGGTCGACCGGCGTGCCGGCGCTCCCGGTGACCGCCAGGTCGGCGAGCAGGCGGCCGAACAGCGGTGCGAACTTGAAGCCGTGCGCCGCGCCCAGGCCGACGAGCACGCCGGGGTGGTCCGGCAGCGCCCCGAGCACGAAGTCGCGGTCCGGGGTCAGCGTGTACAGGCAGGTCTTGGACCGGTCGACCGGCCCGGAGCCCGGGAACGTCCCGGCCATGAACTCCGCCAGCAGCGCGACCCGCTGCGGGTCCGGGTCGAACGACCGCTCGTCGCCGCTCACCTCCGGGCCGCCGCAGTCCTGCGCGGCCTTCACCGTCGGCTCGCCGTAGGTCGGGAAGCCGTAGAACGACGGGTCGTCCATCCAGATCCACACCGGGAAGCGCTCGCCGGCGAACGGTCCCGGGTCCGGCGGGCGGAAGTACGTGACCTGTTCCTGGGTGACGGTCAGCGGGATGGTCCGGTCCAGGTGGCCCAGCACGTCGTTGGCCCACGCGTCGGCGGTGACCACGAGCCGGCGGACCAGGTACGTCGTCCCGCCCGCCTCCACCTCGAGCCCGCCGGCTCCGAGGTCGCGGACCGCGGTGACGGGGGAGCGGTCGCGCAGCACGGCGCCGTTCGCCACCGCCTGCCGCTGCATCGCCGCGGTGCCGCGCGCGGCCGGGACGATTCCGGTGCGTGCCTGGTACACGGTCGCGGTCCCGTCCGGCAGGACGAGCTGCTGCCAGCGCTCGGCGACCGCGTCCCGGTCGAGCACCTCGTACCGGACGCCGGCCGCGTCCATCGACGCCGTGTAGTCGACGGCGGGGATGGCGCCGCCGGGCGGGAACAGGTCGACGCCTCCGGTCACCGTCACGAACCGCTCGCCGGTCTCGGCCTCGAGCGTCTCCCAGTCCTCGTAGGCCTCGAACGTCAGCCGGACGTAGTCGGCCCGGTGGTAGCTGTGCCGGATGATCCGCGAGCTGTCGTGCGAGGCGCCCCGCTCGTGGCCCAGCTCGAACTTCTCCAGGCCGAGGACGCGCTCGCCCCGGCGGGCCAGCTGCCACGCCGTCGCGCTGCCCAGCGCGCCGAGCCCGGCGACGGCGTACTCGAAGCTCTCGGCCATCACGCACCCCGCTGCGTGCCGGCGCCGTCGACGAGCCGGGGCAGCAGCCAGCGGCGGATGTCCAGCGACGCGTCCTCCATCGGCGCGTACCAGCCCTGGCCGTACGCCCGCGAGGTCATGCCGCGCTGGACCGACTCGCAGATGGACCAGTCCTGCCGGTTCACCAGGTCCCAGAAGTCCGCCGCATCGGCCGGGTCGAAGCCGGCCTCGGCCACCGCCTCCGGCGCGAACAGCACGTCGCAGACGACCTGGGTCCGGTTCGCGGCGAGCGGCTCGAGCCGGAACGCGGCGACGTGCTCGGCGGACAGCGACAGCAGCAGGTTCGGGTAGACGAGCTCGCCCTTGTGCCGCACCTGCTCGTCGGCGTCCAGGTCCGGGAAGCAGGCGCGCTGCGAGGTCCCGGAGAAGGTGAACGTCCAGGCCCCGTCACGGTGCGGGACGCCGCCGTCCCAGTCCAGGTCGGCGCCGCCGCGGCCGAACGCCGGGACCAGCTGCACCAGCTCGGGGTGAACCGGGCCGCAGTGGTAGCACTCGTTGTAGTTCTCCGCGATGACCTTCCAGTTGGCCGCGACGTCGTAGACCAGCTGCCGCCCCACGACGAGGGAGTCCAGCGGGTAGCGGCGCACTCGGTCGGGCACCGAACCCAGCTCGTCGAGCAGGCTCTGCGGCTCGGACCGGTCCAGGTTCACCCACACGAAGCCGCCCCAGGTGCCGACGTGCACCGGGTGCAGCGCGAAGCCGGCGGGGTCGAAGTCGTCGACGTCCTCGGTGTGCGGGGCGAAGCGCAGCGAGCCGTCCATGCCGTACGTCCACGAGTGGTACGGGCAGCGCAGGGCGAGGGCCTTGCACGGTGCCGGCGGCGGGGCGTCCGGCTCGACCGGGACCAGCTGCGATCCGCGGTGCCGGCACACGTTGTAGTGGCCGTGCAGCACCCCGGCCCGGTCGACGGTGAGCAGCACCGACTCCCCGAGCACGTCGACCACGGCGAGCCGGGCCGGCTCGCGCAGACCCAGCTCGGTGAGCCGGCCCGCGCAGGTCCACGACCGGGCCAGCACCCGCTCGCGCTCGGTGCGGAACGCCTCGGCGGAGACGTAGTGCTCGCGCGCCAGCGCGGCCTGCAGCCGGCCCACCTCAGCGGCCCAGCCCGCTGCGTGCGCCCAGCCCCAGCCGCCGGCGCAGCCCGTCCTTGCGCCGGTCGGTGAGCACCTGGCGTACGACGTTGCGGCCGGGCACCCCGGTGACGCCGCCGCCGCCGTGCGTGGCCGAGCCGGCCTGGTACAGCCCCTGCACCGGTGTGCGAAGGTCCGCGTAACCTGCGGCCGGGCGCGCGTGGAACATCTGCCCGACCGTGAGCTCGCCGTGGAAGATGTTGCCCCCGACCAGGCCGTACTCGTGCTCCATCTCGTACGGGCCGATCACCTGCCGGTGCAGCACCGAGTCGGCGAAGCCGGGGGCGACCGCATCCATGCGGGCCACGACCCGATCGGCGTACGCCTCGAGCTCGGCGGTGTGCGGCTGCGCGTTCCAGGTGTGCGGGACCCACTGCGTGAACATCGACACGATGTGCTGGCCGGGCGGGGCGAGCGAGTCGTCGAAGACGCTCGGGATGCACACGTCGGCGAACGGCAGCGTCGCGGGCCGGCCGGCGACCGCCTCGGAGAACGCGCCCTCGATGTCGTCGAGCGACTCGGCGAGCACGATCGTGCCGCCGTGGACCTGCGGGTCGAACCCCGGCCGGCTGGTGAACTCGGGCAGCCGGTCGACGGCCACGTTCACCTTGACCGTGCCGCTACGGCTCTTCCAGGTCTCGATCTCCTCGACGAAGTCGGCCGGCAGGTCGCGCCGGTCCAGCAGCTGCAGGAACGAGATCTGCGGGTGTGCGGTCGTGATGACGGTGGGCGCGCCGAGCTCCTCGCCGGACTCCAGCACGACGCCGGTGGCCGCGCCGGCCCGGGTGGTGATCCGGGCGACCGGTGCGTCGGTACGGATCTGCGCCCCGAACGACCGGGCCGCAGCGGCCAGGGCCTGTGTCACCGCGCCCATCCCGCCGCGGGGGAAACCCCAGGCCCCGGTCTGGCCGTCCCCGATGTCGCCGATGTGGTGGTGCAGCATCACGTACGCCGTGCCGGCCGAGCGGGGCCCCGCCCAGGTCCCGATAACTCCCGACACGGCGAGCACCCCGCGCATGGCGTCGGACTCGAACGAGTCCTCGACCAGGTCGGCGACGCTCGAGGTCATCAGCCGGGTGATGTCGACGGCCTTGCGCTCGTCGACGCCGCGCAGCCGGCGCAGCAGCATCGCCTGCCGGGCCAGGTCGCCCGGGCGGCGCGAGCCCACCTTCGGCGGGATGTCGTTCAGCAGCGGCCCGAGCACCTTCCCGATCTCGTCCATCCGCCGGTCCCAGACCTCGATCGCGTCGGCGTCCTTGGAGGAGAACTTCTCGATCTGCTCGCGGCGGGCGGTTCGGTCCGAGGGCAGCTGCAGGTACCGGCCGTCGCGCTGCGGCGAGAAGTACGGACCCTGCGGGTAGACGTGGTAGCCGTGCCGGTCCAGCCGCAGGTCGCGCACGAGCGACGGGGGCAGCAGCGAGACGACGTACGACAGCGACGTGACGGTGTAGTCGGGGCCGAAGGGGTGCTCGCTCACGGCCGCGCCGCCGACGGTCCCGCGCCGCTCCAGCACCACCGTACGCAGGCCCTGGCGGGCCAGCAGGCCGGCCGCGACCAGCCCGTTGTGCCCACCGCCCACCACGATGACGTCGTAGCTGTCGCCCACGGACTCTCCTCGTCGGTCGGCCGGCTCGTGCCCGGCGCACGGCTGACCCCGGCTTACTGACTCGCTGGTCAGTAAGCATGACACTACCCGAGGTCGGTTAGCCAGCAGGCGGCGTGATGTCCTCCGACCGGAGCAAGGATGGGCAGGTCTGCGGTCCGGCAGCGGTCGGCCACGCCGGCGCGCGCAGCCTCGCCGGAGGCCAGCGCCGGGCAGCGCGGGTGGAACCGGCACCCGGTCGGGATCCGGGTCGGGTCGGGTGGCTCCCCGGTGAGGACGACCGCCGCTACGTGCTCCATCTCGGGCACCACGGAGAGCAACGCCTTGGTGTACGGGTGGTTGGGCTCGGCGAGCACTTGCTCGGTCGGCCCCAGCTCGACGATCCGGCCCAGGTACATCACCGCGATGCGGTCGGCGATGTTCCAGGCGAGGCCGAGGTCGTGGGTCACCACGACGACGGTGAGCCCGAGCTCGTCGCGAAGCCTGAGCAGCAGGGCGAGGATCTCGCCACGCACGGACGCGTCGAGCGAGGACACCGGCTCGTCGGCGATGATCACCGACGGTTCGAGCACGAGCGCGCCGGCGATGACGACGCGCTGGCGCTGACCGCCCGACAACTCGTGCGGGTAGGACAGGAAGAACCGCTCGGGCGGCCGCAGCCCGGCCCGTGACAGTGCCCGCGCGACGAGCTCCTGCTCGTCGCCGGGAACCTTGTGGATGCGCAGGCCCTCGGCGACGGCCTCGTACACCGTGTGCCTCGGGTTGAGCGCACCTGAAGGGTCCTGGAGCACGAGCTGGACGCTGCGCCGGTACTTCTTCAGCGCGCCCGCGGTGTACGTCAGCTGCTGCCCGAGGTGAGACACCGAGCCCCGGCTGGGCCGGACCAGCCCGAGGATCGCGCGCGCCAGCGACGTCTTCCCGCAGCCGGACTCGCCCACCAGCGCAAGGATCTCGCCCTGCGCGACGACGAGCTCGACGCCGTCGACGGCCCTCGCGTCCGCGGAGCCGCGGGCCTGGAAGGTCACGCCGAGGTCGTGCACCTCGAGCGCCGGAACCGCGTCGCTCACGAGCCCACCGGTTGCACGAGGTGGCAGGCGACGACCCGGCTGCCGGCGACCGGGCGCAGCATCGGTCCATCGCCCTCGGCACAGGACCCGACGGCGATGGGGCAGCGAGGGTGGAACGTGCAGCCCGTCGGCAGCTTCGCCGGGTCGGGCGGGTCACCGGCCAGGCCGCGCGGGGCCAGCCGGGACGAGCGGTCGCCGATGGTCGGGAAGGCGGCGGACAGTGCAGCGCTGTACGGGTGCCTCGGTTCGGCGAACAGCTCCTTGGCCGGCCCCTCCTCGACGACTCTGCCGGCGTACATGACGGCAACCCGGTCGCAGGTGGTGCCCAAGACGGACAGGTCGTGGCTGATCATCATCATGCCGACGCCGAGCTCGCGCACGAGCGAGGTGATCAGGTCCAGCACCTGCGCCTGGACCATGACGTCCAGGGCGGTGGTCGGCTCGTCCGCGATGATCAGCTGCGGCCGGCAGGCCAAGGCCATCGCGATCATCACGCGCTGCTTCTGGCCGCCGGAGATCTGGTGCGGGTACGCCTTGACACGCCGGGCCGGCAGCCCGACCTGCTCGAGCAGGTCCCGGACCCGCCGGTCGGCCTCCTTCTGCGACACCTTCTCGTGCAGCAGGATGGGCTCGGCGATCTGTTCGGCCACGGTCTGCACCGGGTTGAGCGAGTGGAGTGCCCCCTGGAAGATGATCGACGCGTGGCTCCACCGCACCGCCCGCAGCTCGCCCCACTTCATCGTGAGCACGT
Organism: uncultured Actinomycetota bacterium; assembly: GCA_963849365.1. Lineage (GTDB taxonomy): Bacteria > Actinomycetota > Actinomycetes > Prado026 > Prado026 > CAVQCJ01. The sequence goes on along the minus strand of CAWKHA010000001.1, from coordinate 933,390 downwards.
CCTCGCCGTCCAGCAGCACCTCGCCGGTGACGGTGGCGTTGTCCGGGGAGAGTCGCAGCACGGTGGCAGCCAGCGTCGACTTGCCGCAGCCGGACTCTCCCGCCACGCCGAGGATCTGTCCGGCGTCGACCGTGAGGTCCACGCCGCGCACCGCGGGCACTGGGCCGGCGCTCGTCCGGTAGGTGACCGAGACGTCCCTCATGTCGAGCAGGGGCATCGGTCAGCGCTCCCGGAGCCGCGGGTTGAGGACCGTCTCGAGGGCGCGTCCGACGAGGGTGAACGCGAGCACGACCATGATGATCGCGATGCCCGGGGGGAACAGGTACCACCACGCGCCGGCCGAGATCGCGCCGTGGTCGAAGGCGCTCTCCAGGATCTGCCCCCACGAGACGTGGAACGGGTCGCCGAGACCGAGGAACGAGAGCGTGGTCTCGGTCAGGATCGCGGCCGCGACGGTGAGCGTGGTGTTCGCGAACACCAGCGGCATCACGTTGGGCAGCACGTACCGGTTCATCTGCCGCCAGTGCCCGGCGCCGAGGGCCCGGGCGCGCTCCAGGTATGGCCGGGCCTCGATCGACAGGGTCTGCGCCCGGATCAGGCGTGCGGTCGAGGCCCAGCTGGTGATGCCGATGACGAAGATCAACGTGCCCAGCGGCGGGAAGCGCGTCGCGAGCACTGTGTCCAGCACGATCGCCAGCGGGAGGAACGGGATCACCAGGAACCACTCGGTGATGCGGCTGAGGGACCCTCCGGTGAAGCCGACGAAGTGGCCGGACGCGATCCCCATCAGGGTGCCGATCACCATGGCCATCAGCGCTGCCGAGAACCCCACCAGCAGGGAGATCCGCGATCCCCACACGATGAGGGTCAGGATCGATCGCCCGTACGAGTCGGTCCCGAACGGGTACCCGGCGTAGGGCGGGTGCATGGGCTCGCCCGGTGCGGTGGTGATGTCGAGCCCGGCCCCGGAGACGATGAAGGGGGCCAGCAGGGCCATCAGGATGAAGATCGTCAGGACGCCAAGGCCGAAGACGCCGGGTTTGTTCTTGCGGAACTCGCGCCAGACCCGGCCGAACGAGGCCCGGCGCCGGGCCCACGCCAGTGCGCGCGGTGAGCGGGTGACCCGGGCGACCGGCGCCGGGGGCGGGGCCAGTGGAGCCGTGGGCGCGCTCATGCCGGCCGCACCCGCGGGTCCAGCAGCGGGTAGCAGAGGTCGGCGATGAGGTTGGCCAGGATCACGCCCGCGGAGAACAGCAGGAACACGCCCTGCAGCACCGGGAGGTCGGGCACCTTGAGCGCCTCGTAGGAGAGCAGGCCCAGGCCGGGGATCGAGAACACCGTCTCGATCGTGATGGCGCCCGAGACCACGAAGCCCAGGTAGAGGACCAGCAGCGTGAACGACGGCAGCAACGCGTTGGGCACCGCGTGCCGCTTGCGGACCTCGGAGTCACGCAGCCCCTTGGCCCGCGCCGTCACCAGGTAGTCCTCGCCCATCTCGTCGAGCAGCGACGACCGCATGACGAGCGAGTACTCGGCGAGGTACGCCAGTGTCAGCGTGATCACGGGCAGGGTCAGGTGGTATGCGACGTCGAGGATGCCCTTGACCGACCACGGGTCGACCCCTGGCGTGATGAGACCGCTCGTCGGGAAGATGCCGGGGATCGGGCCGAACCCGGTCGCGAGCACCAGGATGAGGATCATGCCCAGCCAGAACTCGGGCATCGCGTACAGCGTCAAGGTGGTCCCGGTGCTCACCCGGTCGAACAGGCTGTCCCGTCGCCAAGCCGAGTGGATGCCCAGCCAGAGGCCCACGATGGTGCACAGGATCGTAGAGATGCCGACCAGCAGGACGGTGGGCCAGATCCGGTCCATGATCACGGTGCCGACCGGCTGCCTGAACTTGAAGGACACCGGCCCCATGTCGAAGTGCAGCAGGCCCCACACGTACTTGCGGAACTGCTCGAAGAGCGGGTCGTTGATCCCCATCTGCTGGCGCAGCCTGGCGATCTGCTCGGGTGGTACGGCATGGTTGCGCGTCAGCATCTTCGCCGGGTCGCCGGGCAGCACCCGGAAGAGGAAGAAGTTGAAGATCGCGACGAAGAACAGGCTGGCGAGCGACGCCAGGCACTTGCTGCCGACGTAGCGCCACGTGTGCCGCCGGGTCGACGGCTCCCGCGCCGCCTGAGGCGCGGGAGCCTCCACCTGGATGGTGGGAGCCACGGCGTTACTCCCGGTCGTCCGCCGTGCGCCGCGAGCGCGTCACGAGGAAGCCGCCCAGGCCCAGCACCACGAGGGCGCCGACAGCCAGTCCGACCCACAGCCCGGTGCTGCTGGAGGTCGAGGCCGCGGTCTGCGTGACCGGCGTGATCTCGCGGTAGCTGTAGGTGCCGTACTGGAACAGGAGCACGCCCTTCGGGTCGGGCTGCGGCTTGAAGTTGGTGAACCGGTCGCTGCGGTACGCCTGGAGGTCCGCGTAGTAATAGGTCACGACGTACGGCGCGTCCTCGTACAGCATCGCCTCCATCTGCTTGACGATCTCGGCGCGGGCGTTCGCGTCGGTGGTCGTCGACTGCTGCTGGTAGAGCGCGTCGTAGGCCGGGTTGCAGTAGAAGCTGTCGGACAGGCCGGCGCTGATCGTGGAGCCGTCCTTGGTGCTGCGCGAGGAGCACAGGAACGTCGACACCTGGTAGTCCGGGTCGGGCTCGACCACCCACCCCCACTCGAACATGTCGTACTCGCCGTCGCCGATGATCTGCGTGAGCTTGTCCTCCGAGACGATCTGCACCTGCGTGTCGATGCCCACGGCCTTGAGCCAGCCCTGGATGTACTGCACCGAGTCCTTCGACGTGGGGCTGTCGTCACGGCCGAACAGCCTGAAGCTCAGCTTCTTGCCCGAGGCGGGGTCCACCCGGATCCCGTCGCTCCCCTTCGTGTACCCCGCGCCGTCCAGGATCTCGTTGGCCTTGGCAGGGTCGTAGTTGCGGGTCTTGTCGCCCGGGTTGTAGTGGGTGTTCGCGTAGATGTCCGGGATGATCGACGTGCCGACTTCGCCGTAGCCGCCGAGGACCTTGGAGACCAGGGTCTTGTTGTCGATCGCGTAGTTGACCGCCTGGCGGACCCGCTTGTCCTTGAGGATCGGGCTGCCGTCGCCGATCGGGACACCGGTGTCGGTGGCCGCGCCGGTGTTGAACGCGAGCTCGTCGAAGCCGAAGTACTCGGCCGGAACGGTCGTGATGCCATTGACATTCTTCAGCGAGCTGAACGACGTGGCGCCGAGGTTGTCGGCGAAGTCGATCTCGCCCTTCTTCAGCGCCGCGACCATCGTGTCCTCGCTCTGGAAGATCCGGAACACGAGGTTCTTGATGTGCGGTGCGCCGGCCCAGTAGTTCGGGTTCGCGTGGACGGAGATGTACTGGCCGGTCACGTGGTTGTCGAAGATGAACGGGCCGGACCCGACGATCGGCTCGTTCTTGTAGGTCGACACCGACTTCTCGTCGATGTTCTTCCAGATGTGCTCGGGCAGGATCGGCACTGCCAGCCTGGTCATGATCGGGGTCGGCTTGCTGACCGTGAGGACCAGCGTGGTCGCGTCCGGCGCCTCGGCCTTGGTCATGTTCGTGACGTAGCTGCCGAAGTTCGTCTGCTCGTCGGTGCCGTTGATGATGCGGTTGAACGTGTAGGCCGCGTCCGCGGCCGTCAGCGGCTGGCCGTCCGACCACTTGACCCCCGAGCGGATCTTGTAGGTCCACGTGGTGTGGTCGGCGGACTCCTTCCATGACTCCGCGAGCTGCGGGACCGGCGAGAAGTCCTTCTGGCTGTAGCCGATGAGCTGGTCGTAGGCCACGCCCCAGACCTCGTACGCGGACGACAGGATGCCCACGAAGGGGTTCAGCGAGTCGACGTCCTGCAGGAACCCGACGGTGAACGTCGTCGTCGCCGGCTTGGACGCCGCCGCCGAGCCGGCCGCGCTCGCGGCGGGGGACGCGCTGTCGGCGAACGCCGCCGTCGGCAGCAGCGCCACGGCGCCAGCCGCGGCGAACGCCGCTGTCCGGCGCCACAGGGTGCGGTTCATCAATGCCTCCGGGTCGAGAGGAGCAGGCTCGAGGTCAGGGTGTCGGGTCGGGCGACGGCAGCCGCTGCTGCCGAGAAGTGGCGAGCATCTTGGTCCGCATAGTCCCTGGGTGTGGGACTCGGACGGGGCTCGTGGCCGAGGTCGTGGCCGAACTGTTGTGGAGACGGGACCGCCGACCGCTAGGTTCCGTGACGTGGATCACGTTCGGGCTGACTCGTCCGACAGCAGCGGCTCGACGGCGCCGGTCGCGCCGGCCCGCCCGCAGCCCGCCCGGGCGTTGCACGGGCAGTCGTGGGTGGACGACTTCGCGTGGTTGCGCGACATCGACGACCCGATCACGCAGCGTTACCTGGGGGACGAGCGGGCGTACTACGAAGCCCGGACGGCCCATACCCGATCCCTCCAGCAGACGATGTTCGAGGAGATGGTCAGCCGAACCCTGCCGTCTGACCGGTCAGTCAGTTGGTCGCGTGGGGGCCTTGTCTACTACACCAGTACCGCCGCAGGGAAGGAATACCAGCAGTTGTTCCGCCTCAGCGCGCAAGATTCTGCGGCCGAGCTGGTCCTGGACGAGAACGATCTCGCCGACGGGTCCTCCTACCTGGCCGTGGGTATCCGGGAGCCAAGCCCGGACGGGGCCACCCTCGCGTACTCGGTCGACCTCGACGGCGACGAGGTGTACGAACTGCGGTTCCGCGACGTCGGTTCCGGCAAGGACCTGCCGGAGACGGTCGCCCGCACGTACTACGGCGGCGCCTGGTCGGCGGACTCGCGGACCTTCTTCTACGTCGTGCACGACCAGGCCTACCGGCCGCACCAGGTCTGGCGGCACGAGCTGGGCACCGACCCGGCCGGCGACGTGCTGGTCCTGCAGGAGGACGACCAGCGGTTCGAGCTCTTCTGCGAGGGCTCCCGGTCGGGGGCCTTCGTGGTGATCCGGAGCGAGGCCAAGCACAGCAGCGAGGTGTGGCTGGTGCCGACCGGCGCCCCCCAGCTGCTCCCGAGCGTCGTCCAGCCGAGGGTTCCGGGCCTGCTCTACTGGGTGGCGCACGCCCCCCGGCCAGACGGCGACGTGCTGCTGGTGGTCACCAACGACGCCGCGACCGAGTTCCGGCTCATGTCGGCGCCGGTGCACTCGCCCGGGCGGGAGGCGTGGACCGAGCTGATCGGCGAGGACCCGCACGAGCGGCTGGCCGGCGCCGACGTGTTCGCCCGCCACGTGGTGCTCTCGCTACGCCGTGACGGCAGCCCGCTGCTGCGCGTCGTCCCGCGGGACGGCTCGCAGACGGCCGTCGACGTGCACCCCGGGGTCGCGGCCGGGAGCATCCGGCTCGGCACGAACGAGGAGTACGCCGCCGGCGCCGTCACGGTGGTCGTCGAGAGCTACACCGAGCCGACCGCCTGGTATTCGGTCGACCTCGACACGGGCGAGCGGACCCTGCTCAAGCGGCTGGAGGTTCCCGGCTACGACCGGTCGGCGTACGTCTCCGAGCGGTACGCGGTCGAGGCGGCCGACGGCGAGCTCGTGCCGGTCACCCTGTGCCGGCGGGAAGACACGCCGCTGGACGGCTCCGCGCCCTGCCTGCTGTACGGGTACGGCGCCTACGAGTCGTGCGACGAGCCGGCCTTCGACCAGGCCCTGGCGTCCCTGCTCGACCGGGGGGTGGTGTTCGCCCACGCGCACGTGCGCGGCGGCGGGGAGGGCGGCCGGCGCTGGTGGCTGCAGGGCTCGCTGCAGTACAAGCAGAACACGTTCAGCGACTTCGTCGCGGTCGCGGACGGCATCGACGGGCTGGTCGACGGCACCCGCATCGTCTGCCGCGGGCTGTCCGCCGGCGGGCTGCTCATGGGCGCGGTGTTCTCGCAGGCGCCGCGGCGCTGGCGCGGCGTCGTCGCCGAGGTGCCGTTCGTCGACGTCGTGAACACCATGCTGGAGGAGTCGCTCCCGCTCACCGCGCAGGAGTGGGAGGAGTGGGGCGACCCCCGCCGGCCGGAGGACTTCGCCTGGATGCACGCCTACAGCCCCTACGAGAACGTGCCGCCATCCGCGGACCGGCCGCGGATGCTCGTCACCGGGGCGGTGCACGACCCGCGGGTCATGTACTGGGAGCCGGCCAAGTGGGTCGCCAGGATGCGCGCAGACGGCTCCACCGACGACCGGCTGCTGCTGCGGATGGAGCTCGGCGCCGGGGCGCACGCCGGGCCGTCCGGGCGGTTCGGCCACCTGGCCTACGAGGCCGAGGTCTACGCCTGGGTGCTGGACACCCTCGAACGGTCCGACAGCCGGTAGACCAGCTTCAGCCCGCTCCAGGTCCCGTCCACGGCGCAGACCTTCACGTCGACCAGACCGCCGGCGAGGGCGTGCTCGCGCACGTCGTTCTCGCCCAGGTCGGTGGCCAGGCCGGAGGACTTCTTCGGCCAGGCCACCCACAGGGCTCCCGCCGGTCCCAGCAGTGCCTTCCACGGTCCGAAGCCGGCCTGCAGGGCGGCCCGGTCGGCGCAGAAGCCGACGACGACGTCGTAGCGCGGCCTGGACCGGCGCCGGTGCACCGTCACGCCGTCCGGCAGCGGCCCGAGGTCGAACGAGCCCGGTGCCCCCGACAGCAGCACCGCCGCGCCCGCGACGATGCCCAGCTTGCGCGGCAGGGGCGTCCCCGAGTACCCCGCCGACGTGCTCACCGGGCCCACCGTAGCCCGCCACGCCGGCCCCGGTTGACCTCGAGCGACACGCCGCCGGCACGCCGGCCGGGGCGACGACGAGCTCAAGATCAACGCGGGGCCAGGGGTGCTGCGCGGGCGCGCGGTAGATTCCCCGGACCGACACCCGGGAGGCTGGCGCGATGAGCTTGGACAAGACCGTCGGCTCGGCGGCGGAGGCGGTCGCCGAGATCGGTGTGGGCGCGTCGATCGCGGTGGGGGGGTTCGGTCTGTGCGGGGTCCCGTCGGTGCTGATCCGGGCCCTGTTCGAGCTGGGGACCGGGGGGCTGCGGGTGGTGTCGAACAACTGCGGTGTGGACGAGTGGGGCCTGGGTGTGTTGCTGTCCGCGCGCCGGATCGCGCGCACGACGAGCTCGTACGTGGGGGAGAACAAGGAGTTCGAGCGGCAGTTCCTGCATGGGGAGCTGGAGGTGGAGCTGACCCCGCAGGGGACGTTGGCCGAGCGGTTGCGGGCCGGGGGGGCGGGGATCCCGGCGTTCTACACCGCGACCGGGGTGGGGACGCAGGTGGCCGACGGTGGGCTGCCGTGGCGGTACGCCCCGGACGGGTCGGTGGCGCTGGGTTCGCCGCGCAAGGACACGCGCAGCTTCGACGGGCGCGACTATGTGCTGGAGGAGGCCATCCGCACGGACTTCGCGCTGGTGCGGGCGGCGCGCGGGGACCGGCACGGCAACTTGGTGTTCCACGAGACCGCGCGCAACTTCAACCCGCTGGTGGCGATGGCCGGGCGGGTGACGATCGCGGAGGTGGAGGAGCTGGTCGAGCCGGGTGAGCTGGACCCCGACCAGGTGCACACGCCGGGGATCTTCGTGCAGCGGGTGGTCGTGCTGGCTCCCGACGAGGCGATCGACAAGCGCATCGAGCGCCGGACGGTGCGGCCGCGTGCCGCCGGGGCCGGGACGGACGGGGGGGCCTGAGATGGCGCTGAGCCGTGAGCAGCTGGCTGCGCGGGTGGCCCTGGAGCTGCGCGACGGTCAGTACGTGAACCTGGGTATCGGGTTGCCGACGCTGGTCCCGAACTACCTGCCGCCCGGGGTCGAGGTGGTGCTGCAGTCCGAGAACGGCATCCTGGGTGTGGGTCCGTACCCGTTCGAGGACGAGGTCGACCCCGACCTGATCAACGCCGGCAAGGAGACGGTGACGGTGCTGCCGGGGTCGAGCTACTTCGACTCGGCGACCAGCTTCGCGATGATCCGGGGCGGGCACGTGGACGCGGCGATCCTGGGCGCCATGCAGGTCTCCGGCGCCGGGGACCTGGCGAACTGGATGATCCCGGGGAAGATGGTCAAGGGGATGGGCGGCGCGATGGACCTGGTGCACGGGGCCAAGCGGGTGATCGTGATGATGGAGCACGTCGCCAAAGACGGCTCGCACAAGGTCGTGACCGAGTGCACCCTGCCCTACACCGGCCGGCGCGTCGTGCAGCGGATCATCACCGACATGGCCGTGCTCGACGTCACCGCGGACGGGCTCGTCCTGCGCGAGACCGCCCCCGGGGTGACCGTCGACGACGTCCGCGCTGCCACCGGTCCCCCCGTCCTCGTCCCGGCCGAGCCGGCCACCATGCAGGTCGGCTGATGTCCGCCGGGCGGGAGACGCTCGAACGGTTCTACGCCGCCTTCGACCGCGCCGACGGGGACGCGATGGCGGCCTGCTACGCGCCGTCGGCCCGGTTCTCCGACCCGGTGTACCCCGAGCTGACCGGGCCCGAGATCGGCGCGATGTGGCGGATGCTCACCGGCCGCGCCCGGGAGCTCTCGGTGGAGGTCCGCGCCCTGAAGTCGGACGACCACTCGGGCAGCGCGACGTGGATGGCCCGCTACCTGTTCGGCCCGGACCGGCGGCCGGTCGCCAACCTCGTGACCTCGACGTTCGAGCTGTCCGACGGTCTGATCGAGGCCCAGCGGGACGTGTTCGACTTCCACGGCTGGTCGGCCATGGCGCTCGGGCCGAAGGGCCGCCTGCTCGGCTGGACCCCGTTCGTGCGCAAGGCGGTCCGGACCGAGGCCGCCGAGGGGCTGCGCACGTACATGGCTGCGAACCCTTCCTAGCCGCCGCGTGACCGCGACGGCGCCCGGCAGCCGCTCCCGGTACGACGCGGTCGTCGTCGGGGCCGGGCCCAACGGGCTCGTCGCCGCGAACGTCCTCGCCGACGCCGGCCGGTCCGTGCTGGTGATCGAGGCGGCCGACCGCGTGGGCGGCGGCACCCGCACCGATGAGCTGACGCTGCCCGGGTTCCGGCACGACGTCTGCTCGGCGTCGCACCCGCTCGCGGTGGTGTCGCCGGCGATGCGCGCGATGCGCCTGGACCAGTTCGGAGCGACCCTGCTGCACGGGGCCGAGGAGTTCGCCCACCCGCTCGAGGGCGAGCCGGACGTGGTGGTCTCCCGCTCGACCGAGCTGACCGTGCAGCGGCTGGGGGCGGGCGGACCGGGGTGGCGGCGGCTGACCCAGCCGTTCCGGGCGGGAGGGCTGGACCTGGTCGAGTCGGTGCTCGACCCGTTCTCGCGCCCGGCGGCGCCACTGTCCGCAGCGCGCTTCGGCGCGACCGCCACGCTACCCGCCACGGTGCTGGCTCGGTCCCTGGGATCGACCCGCGCCCGGGCGATGCTGGCCGGCCTGGCGGCGCACTCGATGCTCGACCTGCGGGCACCGCTCACCGGCGGCGTCGGAGTCCTGCTGGGTGCGCTCGCGCACCTCGGGGGGTGGCCCGTCGTGGCCGGCGGCTCGCAGGCGCTCGCAGACGCGCTCGCCGCACGGCTGGCCGCCCGTGGCGGCGAGATCGTGACCGGGCAGACCGTCACCGCGCTGGCCGAGCTCCCGCCCGCCCGCCGCGTACTGCTGGACGTGTCGGTGCGCGACCTGCTCACGATCCTGGGCGCCGCGGCGCCGCCGAAGTACCGCGCGGCACTGGCGCGCTTCCGGTACGGCCCCGGCGTGTTCAAGGTCGACTGGGCGCTGGACGGACCGATCCCCTGGCGCGATCCGCGGACGTCGGCGGCACCGACCGTGCACCTGGGCGGCACGCTCGAGGAGATCGCAGCGTCCGAGCGTGAGGTGGCCCGCGGCGGCCACCCGAACCGCCCGTACGTGCTGCTCGTGCAGGCCGGCGCCGCCGACCCCGGCCGTGCACCCGCCGGCCGGCAGAGCGCCTGGGCGTACTGCCACGTGCCCAGCGGCAGCCGGATGGACCGTACCGACGTGATCGAGCGGCAGGTCGACAGGTTCGCGCCCGGGTTCCGCGACCTCGTGCTGTCCCGGCACACCATGGACACCGCGGCGCTCGAGGCGCACGACCGCAACGCCGTCGGCGGCGACATCAGCGCCGGCGCGCTGGGCCTGCGCCAGCTGCTGGCCCGCCCGGTCGCGAGCCGGCAGCCATGGCGGACCCCGGTGCGCGGCGTCTACCTGTGCTCGGCCTCGACGCCGCCCGGCCCGGGCGTGCACGGCATGTGCGGCTGGCAGGCGGCGCGGACGGCGCTCGCCGACGACGCGCGTGGACGCCACGTGTCCTAGTACGCGGTGCCGAGCGTCGCGCCGACCCCGCCGCCGGCCGGCACCGGTGTCACGCACCGCAGGCAGTCGCAGCTCACCGGACGCACGCGCCAGTACGCTGCGCGGATGTCCGACGCCGGTGCCGTGCCGCTCACGAACGAGGTGCGGCACTATGCGTGGGGCTCGCGCACCGTGCTCCCGCGCCTGCTCGGCCGGCCGGTCCCGGCCGACCAGCCCTGGGCCGAGATCTGGATGGGGGCGCACCCGCACGACCCCTCGCGCCTGCCGGACGGCCGCAGCCTCGCCGAGGTCGAGCCGGGCCTGCCGTACCTGGTCAAGCTGCTGGCGGCGGAGCAGCCGCTGTCGATCCAGGCGCACCCCGATCTGGCGCAGGCCCGCGCCGGCTTCGCCGCGGAGGAGGCGCGCGGGGTGCCGGCGTCGGCGCCGGACCGGTTGTACAAGGACGCCAACCACAAGCCGGAGCTGCTGGTCGCGATCGAGCCGACGCAGGCCCTGTGCGGCTTCCGGTCGCCGGCGTCGATCCGTTCGCTGGCCGACCGGCTCGCGTGCGCCGCGTGGTCCGACCTGGTCGCCCGCGGCGGGAGCGGTCCAGGCGGCGCCGGCGACCTGCTGCGGGCGCTGTTCGCCACGGCCACCACGCTGCCGCGCGACACCCGGGCCGACCTGCTGCGCGAGGTCGCCGCCGCCTGCCGGCTGGCCGTGCTCGACCCCGACGAGGACCTGCGGTCCTGCGCGTGGTGGGTGCTCCGGCTGGCCGAGCGGTACCCGTACGACACGGGTGCGCTGGCGCCGCTGATGCTCGACCTGGTCGCGCTGCGGCCCGGCGACGGGCTCTTCGTCGGCGCCGGCGTCCTGCACTCCTACCTGCACGGCGCAGGCGTCGAGGTGCAGGCCTCCAGCGACAACGTGCTGCGCGGGGGCCTGACCGGCAAGCACGTCGACGTGGCCGAACTGCTGCGCACGGTGCGGTTCGAGCCGTCCTCGGCGCACCGGGTCGCCCCGCGCTCGCTGTCGCCCGGTCTCGAGCAGTACGACGTCCCGGTCGACGACTTCGCCGTCTGGCGCGTGCGGCCCGGCGGGGGAGCGGTGACCGTCCCGGCCGACGGCCCCTGCATCGTCGTCAGCCTCGATGGCGACGTGCGGGTGTGCGGTCTGCCGCTGGCGCCCGGGACGGGAGCGTTCGTCCCCGCGCCGGTTCAGGTCGTCGTCGCGGGCGACGGCACCTGCCTGGTGACCGGCCGCGGCGTCGCCGGCGCCCCCTGACCGGCTGAGCGACACCTCGGGCCGGACGGCGACGCGGCTGTGACGCCGCCCGCCTAGCCTGCGGCTCTCCGGACGGAAGGTGCGCGCCGTGGCTCGGGAACGCACGCTGGCTCACGCCGGTGGGCGGCCGGATCGCCCGCAGGAAGGGCGGATCTCGTCCGTGGGCAGCCCGGCCGAGCCGGTCCGGACACGCAACCCACCCGGGGCGGCCGCAGCCCTGCCCGCGTCCAGGCTCCAGCTGGAGCTGGCGACAGGTCACGCTCCGCCGCCGCGGGGCGACCCGACCCTCGACAGCGCCGCGGCGTCGACCGTTCGCGACGCCATCCGCTCGCCTGCGGTCGGCCTCGACAGTGGGACCAGGTCTGTCATGGCGGCCGGCTTCGGTACGGACTTCGGCCAGGTTCGAGTGCACACCGGCGCCCAGGCCACGGCGTCGGCACGCGCGCTGCACGCGCAGTCGTACACGGTGGGCGACGACGTGATGTTCGCCGCCGGACGCTTCGCACCTGCGACCGCGGTCGGCCGGCGTCTCTTGTCGCACGAGCTGGCCCATGTGGTCCAGCAGCAGGGCCGCGCGGACGGGTCGGACGAGCTCCACGTCGACGACTCGGGCGAGGCGGCGGCTGACCGGGCAGCTGCCGACGTCATGGCCGGCAGATCGGCCGGCCCGCTGGGGTCGGGTCGCCCGGTCGCCGTCCGGCGGCAGCTCGAGTTCCCGGTGGAGGGCCTGGGACCCGAGCTCGGTCCCGAGATCGGCTTTCCCGAGCTGGGGCCGGAGATCGGCTTCCCGGAGCTCGGGCCGGAGATCGGCTTCCCGGAGCTGGGCCCCGACATCGGGCTGCCGGAGGGGGTCCCGGACGTCGGCGCGCCGGACGGGGTCCCCGACATCGGCTTCCCGGAGCCCGCGCCCGAGCTCGGACCGGAGATGGGACCTGATCTCGCACCCGAGCCCGGACCGACGCCCTTCCCGTTCCCACCGGTCCTCCCGGCACCGCCGGACGAGGAGACCGAGGACGACGAGATCAAGTGCGGCAGCCCGCAGCTGCCGCTCACGCACGTGACGTTCACGCCGGGGCCGCAGGGGCAGGGCGGCACTGTCAAGGCGAGCCCGCTGACGCGGTGCCCGGGCAACACGGTGGGCTCGATGGCCGACCGGAGCATCTACCAGGCTCAGTTCGACTGCATCGAGGCCGGCGCGAAGAACGCCCAGGAACGGGAAGCCCTCCGGCGCCGATGGGTCCCTGCGCACCTGCTGCACGGTGAGACCAGGCGGACCTTCGGCCGCAACCTGCACGGGCCCGGCAACGACCGCAGGAATGTCATCATCGCCGACTCGACCGTGAACGCGCGGATGAACGCCTTCGCCGAGCGGCAGGTGCTCAACCTCGTGTACGGCCAGAACCAGGTGCTCTGGTACGAGACGTCGGTCGGGGTCTACTGGCCCGGGTCCGACTTCGTCGCGCGCGGGATCACGTTCGGCTACGGCCGGTACGACGCCGCGACCGGCACCGAGGGCCCGCCCCTGGACGGTCAGTCCGTCTGGGCGACGCTTCCGCCGCCGCCCTGTCCGGCCACCCTCCCGGCGGTGGCACCGCCGGTCCCGGCTCAGGCGGGACCGGCGGCGTCGGCCCGGCCGGCACCGCCGACAGCCGACTTCACCAGCACCATCCACGTCTGCTACCAGGTGCTGAGGTCTCGGGTCTTCCCCGTCCACAACGGCGGCCTGACGGTCACGATCTCGGCGGGCTGGCACAACGAGGGATCCACCGGCCCGCGCCCAGGCATCACCGACTACGGCGTGAGCCTGCAGCAGAAGGGCTTCCTGTGGGACAGCACGATCAGCGACTCGAGCTTCACCGTGGGACGCCGCACCACCATGACCTGGCGGCACCTCGAGGACGACGACTACTTCCTCATCATCTCCGTTCCGGACCACGACCCGAGGTGGTGCCTGCAAGGAGACATCTCGGTGCTGACGTTCTCGGCTCCGCGCCCGGTACGCAGTCGCGGGCCCATCCTGGCGTGAGCGCTCGGTGCGGCGACCCAAGATCACGGGCGTGGTGCCCCCGGTAGGATTCGAACCTACGCACCCGCCTCCGGAGGGCGGTGCTCTATCCCCTGAGCTACGGGGGCCCGGGCGACCACAGACGGTACCAGCCAAAGCCCTCCGGCCTCGCCCGCTACGTGCCTACGCTGGAGCGGTGAACAGGGCCCCACGGGTGCTCGTCGTGGACGACACGGCGAACGTCCGCGCGCTGATCCGGGTCAACCTCGAGCTCGAGGGGATCGAGGTGCACGACGCGTGCGACGGGCACGAGGCCCTCGACCGCGTGGCCCGCGTGGAGCCCGACCTGATCACCATGGACGTGATGATGCCGGGTATGGACGGCCTCACCGCGGCGGCCCGGCTCAAGGCCAGCCCGCAGACCGCGGCGATCCCGATCGTCATGGTCACCGCACGCGCGCAGGCGTCGGACCGCAGAGCCGGCGTCGAGGCCGGCGTCGACGCGTACCTGACCAAGCCGTTCGACCCGGAGGAGCTGGTCGCCACCGTGCTGGACCTGCTGCCCGCGCAGGTGCGTCCGACCCGCCGGGAGGGGCGCGGATAGCCTTGCGCCCGTGACCCCTGAACAGCTCGCCGACTCCGTCCTGGCCGCCGTCCGCTCGGCCGTGGCCGCCGGCGACCTCGCGCTGGCCGAGGCCGACCTGCCGACGCAGACCAAGGTCGAGCGTCCCAAGGTGCGCGAGCACGGCGACTACGCCTCGAACGTCGCCATGCAGCTGGCCAGGACGGCGCGCCGGCCGCCGCGCGAGATCGCCGAGGCCGTGGCCGCGCAGCTGGCGAAGACACCGGGGGTCGCGTCGGTCGACGTCGCCGGGCCCGGGTTCCTGAACATCACCCTCGACGCGGCCTCGGCCGGCGAGGTCGCCGCCACCGTGCTGCGGGCTGGTGCCGCGTACGGCCGCTCGCAGACGCTGGCCGGGACGAAGGTGAACCTCGAGTTCATCTCGGCCAACCCGACCGGGCCGCTGCACCTGGGCCACACCCGCTGGGCCGCGGTCGGGGACGCGATGGCGCGCGTGCTGACCGCCGCCGGTGCAGCGGTGACGCGCGAGTTCTACGTCAACGACCGTGGCGTGCAGATGGACCGGTTCGGCGCCTCGCTCGCGGCGGCCGCTACCGGCCTGGCGGTGCCCGACGACGGATACCACGGCGAGTACATCAAGGAGCTGGCCGAGCGGATCGTGGCCGAGCACCCGCAGTACGCGGCGCTGTCCGGCGACGCCCGCACCGGGGCGTTCCGCGAGGCCGGGTACGCCCTGCAGATCGCCGCGCAGCGGGCGGTGCTGGACAGCTTCCGCACGCACTTCGACGTGTGGGCGTCGGAGCGGGCGCTGCACGAGTCGGGCGCCGTCGAGCGTGGGCTGGCGACGCTGCGCGAGCAGGGGCACGTGTTCGACCAGGACGGTGCGGTCTGGCTGCGCACCACCGACTTCGGCGACGACAAGGACCGGGTGCTGGTCAAGGCCGACGGCGAGCTGACCTACTTCGCGTCGGACACCGCCTACTACGTCGACAAGCGCCTGCGCGGGTTCGACGTCTGCATCTACCTGCTCGGGGCCGACCACCACGGGTACGTGCAGCGGCTGCGGGCGGTGGCCGCGTGCGCCGGCGACGACCCGGACCGGAACATCCAGGTCCTGATCGGGCAGTTCGTCAAGATCATGCGCGGCGGCGACGAGGTCCGGCTCTCCAAGCGAGCCGGCGCGATCGTCACCCTGGACGAGTTCGTCGACGAGGTCGGGGTCGACGCGGCGCGGTACTCGCTGTGCCGCTACCCGGCCGACTCTCCGCTGACCCTCGACATCGAGATCCTGACAGCGCGCAAGAACGAGAACCACGTGTACTACGTGCAGTACGTCGCGGCCCGGACGGCGTCGGTGATCCGCAACGCGGCCGACCTGGGCCTGACGCTCGGCACCGAGGACGAGTTCGTGCCCGCGCTGCTGGACGGGTCCGCGGACAACGACCTGCTCGGGCTGCTGGCGGAGTTCCCGCGGGTGGTCGCGACGGCGGCCGAGCTGCGCGAGCCGCACCGGGTCGCGCGCTACCTGGAGGACCTGGCCGGGACGTACCACCGCTTCTACGACTCGAGCCGGATCCTGCCGTACGCGGACGAGCAGCCGACCCCGCTGAACCGCGCGCGGCTGTGGCTGAACGCCGCGACCCGGCAGGTCATCGAGAACGGCCTGGAGCTGCTCGGCGTCAGCGCTCCCGAGCGGATGTAGCGGTGCGCGCGCACCCGGCCGGGCCCCTGCACGGGGACCAGCTGCACCCGCACGCTCCCACCGCGCCGCCCGCCGACGCCGCGGCCCAGGCCTGGCTGGACCCGCTGGTGTGGTCCGCCGGGGCGGCCCGCGACGGCGACGGCGTGCTCACCGTGCGCGGGCACGACGTACGCGACCTCGCGGCCGAGCACGGCACGCCGTTGCTGGTCCTCGACGAGGACGACTTCCGCGCGCGCTGCGCGGCGTTCCGGACGGCGTTCGAGGGCGCCGACGTGCACTACGCGGCCAAGGCGTTCCTCACCACGACGGTGGCGCGCTGGGTGGCCGAGGAAGGGCTCGGGCTCGACGTCGCGACCGGCGGGGAGCTCGCCGTCGCGCTGCGCGCCGGCTTCCCGGCGCCGCGCATCGTGGTGCACGGCAACAACAAGACCGTGGCCGAGCTGGCGGCCGGCCTGGCCGCCGGCGTCGGCCGGATCGTCGTGGACTCGTTCACCGAGATCGCCCGGCTCGGGTTCCTGGCCGAGGAGCTCGGCGTGCACGCCGACCTGCTGGTGCGGGTCACCGTCGGCGTCGAGGCGCACACGCACGAGTTCATCGCGACGGCGCACGAGGACCAGAAGTTCGGCTTCTCGCTGGCGACGGGGGAGGCGGCCGAGGCGGTGCGCCGGGTGCTCGCCCTGCCGAACCTGAACCTCGCCGGTCTGCACTCCCACATCGGCTCGCAGATCTTCGACACCTCCGGCTTCGAGGTCGCCGCGCACCGGGTCGTCGGGCTGGCCGCGCAGGTCCGCGACGAGCACGGCGTCGAGCCGGCGGAGCTGAACCTCGGCGGCGGCCTGGGGATCGCGTACGTCCCGGGCGACGACCCGCCCGACCTGCGCGCTTTCGCCGGGTCGCTGGCCGCGATCGTCGCCCGGGAGTCACGCGCGTTCGGGCTGGCCGTCCCGCGGATCGGGGTGGAGCCCGGACGCGCCCTGGTCGGTCCCAGCACGCTGACGCTGTACGAGGTGGGCACGGTCAAGGACGTCGAGCTGGACGGTGGCCACCACCGCGCCTACGTCAGCGTCGACGGCGGCATGAGCGACAACGTGCGGACGGCCCTGTACGACGCCGAGTACACCGTGACGCTGGCCTCGCGCGCGTCGGACGCCGCGCCGATGCTGTCCCGCGTCGTGGGCCGGCACTGCGAGAGCGGCGACGTCGTGGTGAAGGACGCGTGGCTGCCGTCCGACCTGGCGCCCGGCGACCTGCTCGCGGTCGCCGCGACGGGCGCGTACTGCCGGGCGATGGCCTCCAACTACAACTTCGTCGGCCGGCCACCGGTGGTGGCGGTGCGGGCCGGTTCGAGCACCGTGCTGCTGCGCCGCGAGAGCGTGGAGGACCTCCTCGCCCTCGACCCGGGGGCCTGACCCGGCGGCCGTCGGGACCGGCAGCGCGGTAGGGTCGCCCGCACAAGCCGACGCGAGGAGAAGCCGGTCATGGGCGCGCAGCCGCTCCGGGTCGCACTGCTGGGTTGCGGGGTGGTCGGGACCGAGGTCGTCCGGCTGCTGCGGTCCCAGTCCGACGATCTCGCCGCCCGGATCGGCGCGCCGATCGAGCTCGTGGGCATCGGCGTGCGCGACCTGGCCCAGGACCGCGGGCCGTTCGTCCCGCGGGACCTGCTCACGGACGACCCGTCCGCGCTCGTCGGCCGGCCCGACGTGGACGTCGTCGTCGAGACCATCGGTGGTATCGAGCCGGCCCGCACCCTGCTCCTGCAGGCCCTGCACCGCGGCGCCAGCGTGGTGACGGCCAACAAGGCGCTGCTCGCCGAGCACGGACCCGAGCTGTACGGCGCCACCGACGAAGCCGGCGTCGACCTGTACTTCGAGGCGGCCGTCGCCGGTGCGATCCCGCTGCTGCGCCCGCTGCGGGAGTCCCTCGCCGGCGACAACGTCAACCGGGTGCTCGGGATCGTCAACGGCACCACCAACTACATCCTCACCAGGATGGGCGAGAGCGGCGCGAGCTTCGCCGACGCGCTGGCGGAGGCGCAGGCGCTGGGCTACGCCGAGGCCGACCCCACCGCCGACGTGGAGGGCTACGACGCGGCCGCCAAGGCGGCCATCCTGGCGAGCCTGTCCTTCCACACCCAGGTCACTCTCGCGGACGTGTACTGCGAGGGCATCACCGGCGTGCGGGCGCAGGACGTCGCCACCGCCCAGGCGATGGGCCACGTGGTGAAGCTGCTGGCCATCTGCGAGCGCTCGCCGGACGGCCGTGGTGTCTCGGTCCGGGTGCACCCGGCGATGGTGCCGGCCACGCACCCGCTGGCGGGCGTGCGCGACGTGTACAACGCGGTGTTCGTCGAGTCCGACTCGGCCGGCCAGCTCATGTTCTACGGGCGCGGTGCCGGCGGCGCGCCCACGGCGTCGGCGGTCCTCGGGGACCTGGTCGCGGTCGGCCGCAACCGGCTCTCCGGTGGTCGCGGTCCCCGCGAGAGCGCCTACGCCGACCTCGAGGTACGACCGATCGGCGAGGCCCGGACCCGCTACTACATGGGGATCGACGTGGCCGACCGTGCCGGCGTGCTGGCCACGGTCGCCCAGACGTTCGCCACGCACGGTGTGTCGATCGAGACGTTGCGGCAGGACATGCACGGCGACGAGGCCGCGCTCGTCGTCGTCACGCACAAGGCGTCCGACGCGGCTCTGTCGGGTGTGGTCGCGGACCTGCGCGGTCTGGACGTCGTGCGCGCGGTGGACTCGGTCATGCGGGTGGAGGGCGAGTGAGCACGATGGCGACCCGGACCCACCAGTGGCGCGGGGTGATCGAGGAGTACCGGGACCGGCTTCCGGTCTCGCCGTCCACTCCGGTCGTCACGCTGCGCGAGGGCGGCACGCCGCTGGTGCCGGCCCCGACGCTGGCCGGGGTGACCGGCTGCAGCGTCCACCTGAAGGTCGAGGGGGCCAACCCGACAGGGTCGTTCAAGGACCGCGGCATGACGCTGGCGATCTCCAAGGCCGCCGAGGCCGACGCCCGCGCGGTCATCTGCGCGTCCACCGGGAACACCAGCGCGTCCGCGGCCGCGTACGCCGTCCGCGGGGGCATGGTCTGCGCGGTCCTCGTCCCCGAGGGCAAGATCGCGCTCGGCAAGATGTCGCAGGCGCTGGCCCACGGAGCCACGATCCTGCAGGTCCAGGGCAGCTTCGACGACTGCCTGACGCTGGCCAGGGACCTCTCCGCGCACTACCCGGTCGCCCTGGTCAACAGTGTCAACCCGTTCCGGATCGAGGGGCAGAAGACGGCCGCCTTCGAGGTCGTCGACGCGCTGGACGACGCGCCGGACGTGCACTGCCTGCCGGTCGGCAACGCTGGGAACATCACCGCGTACTGGAAGGGCTACCGCGAGTACGCGGCTGACGGCTCCGCCTCGCGGCTGCCCCGGATGTGGGGGTTCCAGGCCGCCGGCGCCGCTCCGATCGTCAGCGGGCAGCCCGTCGCCCGCCCGTCCACCATCGCCACCGCGATCCGGATCGGGAACCCGGCCTCGTGGGCGTACGCGGTCGCGGCCAGGGACGAGTCCGGCGGCCTCATCCACTCCGTCACCGACCGGCAGATCCTGCGCGCGTACCGCTGGCTGGCCGCACGCGAGGGTGTCTTCGTCGAGCCGGCCTCGGCGGCGTCGGTCGCCGGGCTGCTGCAGGCCCACGAGCAGGGTCTGCTCGCCCCTGGCCAGACCGTCGTGTGCACGGTCACCGGGCACGGGCTCAAGGACCCGCAGTGGGCGATCGACGGCGCACCCGTGCCGCGCACCGTCCCGGTGGACGCGCACGCGGCGGCGGAGCTGCTCGGCCTGGACGGCTGATGGCGGGCGCGATGTTCCGGGCCGCACCGGTCCGCGTACGGGTGCCGGCCACGGCAGCGAACCTGGGCCCCGGATTCGACGCCTGCGGGCTCGCGCTGGCCCTGTACGACGACATCGTCGTCCAGGTCACCGAGACCGGGCTCGACGTGCAGGTCGCCGGCGAGGGCGCCGACAAGGTCCCCACCGGGGAGCGGCACCTCGTCGTCAAGGCGATGCGCGCCGCGTTCAAGGTGCTCGGCGGGCAGCCGCGCGGGCTGGCGCTGCGATGCGCGAACCGGATCCCGCACGGGCGCGGCCTCGGCTCGAGCGCGGCGGCGATCGTGTCCGGCGTCGTCGCGGCCCGTTCCCTCGTCGTCGGCGGTGCCGACCGCATGGACGACCTGGCGCTGCTGCGGCTCGCCACGAGCATGGAGGGGCACCCGGACAACGTCGCAGCGTGCCTGCTCGGCGGTTTCACCGTCGCCTGGACCGAGGAGGCCGGGGTGCGTGCTGTGTCCAGCCCGGTCGCGGCCGGGGTCGTGCCGGTGGCGCTGGTGCCGACCACGCAGGTTTCCACGGCCAAGGCCCGCCGGATGCTGCCGGATACCGTCCCCTTCGCGGACGCCGCTCACTCGGCCGGCCGGGCGGCGCTGCTGAGCGTGGCGATGACCGCGCGGCCGGACCTCCTGCTGGCGGCCACCGAGGACCGCCTGCACCAGCAGTACCGGGCGGCGGCCATGCCCCGCTCGGCGGCGCTCGTGCAGCGGCTCCGGTCGGCCGGGCTGCCCGCGGTGGTGTCCGGTGCCGGGCCCACGGTCCTGGCGCTGGCCTCGCCGGGCACGGCGGCCAGGGTCGAGGCCGTCGCGCCCCGGGGGTGGGACGTCCACCATCTCGCCGTGGACTCCGGTGGGGCCGCCATCCTGCCGATGGACTAGACGAGCTGCTGCCTCCGGAGCCGGCGGGCCGGGGTCGGCAGGTCACGACCAGGCAACACACCTGGCCGGGGGGAAGGGAACGGCTCGTCGAGGTGTTACTGTGTGCATCGCACCAGGCGCACGACGGGCCGGTGCTCCACCGAACCCCCTCTGTACGCCAGCTCTCTCGGCATACCCGGGTGGTCCAGCGACGTGCGAGCCCGCCACCGCTCGATCTGGGTGCACGTCTCGATCCCGCTTCCTTAAGGAATGCATCTGTGAGCGACACGACCACCGACGTCGTCGACGCGCGACCGGCCGACCAGTCGGTCCCCCAGCCGGACACCGGCTCATCCAACGGCTCCGACCCTGCCGAGACCAACGGCACCGCCGGCAGTGCCTCCCGTCGCCGTTCCGGCGGCGGCCTGAACGGCATGGTCCTGGCCGAGCTGCAGCAGGTCGCCTCCGGCCTCGGCATCAGCGGCACCGCGCGCATGCGCAAGGGCCAGCTGATCGAGGCCATCACGGCCGCGCAGTCCGGCGCCACAGCGGCGCCCGCGCCGCAGGCTCGCGCCGACCAGGACGCCTCCGGCCGCCGCTCCGCCGAGGACACCCCCGGCGGTGACGGCTCGACGGGCACGACCACGCAGGCTCCGCCGCAGCCCGCGGCTGCCGCCGAGGGCGGTGCCGAACCGGGCGCCGAGGCGGCGCCCCGCACGCGGGACCGCGGCGGCCGCGGTGACCAGCGCCAGCGCGGACAGCAGGGCGGCCAGAACCAGCAGGGCGGCCAGGGTGGCCAGGGTGGCCAGGCCCAGCCGAACCAGCAGGGTGGCCAGGCCCAGCAGACCCAGCCGGGCGGCCAGAACCGCTACTTCGACGAGGACGACGAGCGCGGCGGGCGCCGCCGGCGCCGCGGTCGCGGCCGTGACCGCAGCCGTGGTGGCCGCGAGCGCACCGACCGCTTCGGCGGCGAGGCCGAGCCCGTCATCGCCGAGGACGACGTACTGCTCCCGGTGGCCGGAATCCTCGACGTCCTGGACAACTACGGGTTCGTCCGCACCAGTGGCTACCTGCCCGGCCCCAACGACGTCTACGTCACCCTGGCCCAGGTCCGCAAGCACGGCCTGCGCAAGGGCGACGCCGTCACCGGTGCGGTCCGCCAGCCGAAGGAGGGCGAGCGCCGGGACAAGTTCAACGCGCTGGTCCGGCTGGACACGGTGAACGGGCTGGACCCCGAGACGGCGCGCAATCGGGCGGAGTTCAACAAGCTGACCCCGCTGTACCCGCAGGACCGGCTCCGGCTCGAGAACGACCCGGCGAACCTCACCGCCAGGGTCATCGACATCGTCGCGCCGATCGGCAAGGGGCAGCGTGGCCTGATCGTCTCGCCGCCCAAGGCCGGCAAGACGATGGTGCTGCAGGCGATCGCGAACGCGATCAGCACCAACAACCCCGAGGTGCACCTCATGGTCGTGCTCGTCGACGAGCGGCCGGAGGAGGTCACCGACATGCAGCGGTCGGTGAAGGGCGAGGTCATCGCCTCGACCTTCGACCGCCCGGCCGAGGACCACACCGTCATCGCCGAGCTGGCCATCGAGCGCGCCAAGCGACTCGTCGAGCTCGGCCACGACGTGGTCGTGCTGCTGGACTCGATGACCCGCCTCGGCCGTGCGTACAACCTGGCCGCACCGGCCTCCGGTCGCATCCTGTCCGGCGGTGTGGACTCCAGCGCCCTCTACCCGCCCAAGCGGTTCTTCGGCGCCGCCAGGAACATCGAGGACGGCGGCTCGCTCACCGTCCTGGCCACGGCCCTGGTGGAGACCGGCTCGAAGATGGACGACGTGATCTTCGAGGAGTTCAAGGGCACCGGCAACATGGAGCTCAAGCTCGACCGCAAGCTCGCGGACAAGCGGATCTTCCCCGCGGTGGACGTCGACCCTTCCGGTACCCGTAAGGAGGAGATCCTGCTGGCACCGGAGGAGCTCAAGATTGTCTGGAAGCTGCGGCGTGTGCTGCACGCGCTCGACAGCCAGCAGGCCATCGAGCTGCTGATCAACAAGCTGCGGGAGACCAAGAGCAACTACGAGTTCCTGCTGCAGGTCCAGAAGACCACGCCGATGTCGAACGGCTCGGACGACTAGCAGCCGGCGACCCGGCACGGCCCGAGCGGCGACCGGAATGGGCGGTGCCACGGCCATGTTGGGTGCACACGGCCGCGACTGCCACACTGGGTCGCGCTCGACAGGTCCGGTTCACGTCCACCCCTTCGGGCGGGCGACCCGGCGCCGACGAACTGACAGGAGAGACCAGTGAAGCCCGACATCCACCCGGAGTACCGGGAGACGCAGGTGACGTGTACCTGCGGCAACACCTTCGTGACGCGGAGCACCGCCAAGAACGGCGTGATCCACGCGGACGTGTGCTCGGCCTGCCACCCGTTCTACACGGGCAAGCAGAAGATCCTCGATACCGGCGGCCGCGTCGCCAAGTTCGAGCAGCGGTTCGGCAAGAAGTCGGCCGCCTCCAAATAGCTGCGCTGACGGCGCCGCCCCGGGTCCAGCCCAGGGCGGCGCCGTCCGTCATTTCCCCGCTGATCATGAGAGATGTACACGGCTGAGGTCCCCAACAGCAGACATCTCTCATGATCACGGCAACGTGGGGGGAGGAGGGGTGGTGAGCATGTTCGAGCAGGTCGAGGGGCTGGTGGCCGAGCACGCGGACCTCGAGCGGCGCCTTGCCGACCCTGGCGTGCACGCTGACCAGGCGACCGCCCGGGCGCTCGGACGCAGGTACGCCCAGCTGGGCCCGGTCGTGTCCACGTACCAGGCCTGGAAGCAGGCGGGCGACGACCTCGAGGCCGCGACCGAGCTCGGCCGGGACGACGCGGCCTTCGCCGCCGAGGCAGGCCAGCTCGCCACCCAGCGCGCAGCCCTCGAGGACAAGCTCGCGCTGCTCCTGGTCCCGCGCGACCCGGACGACGACCGCGACGTGATCCTCGAGGTCAAGGCGGGGGAGGGCGGCGACGAGTCCGCGCTCTTCGCCGGCGACCTGCTGCGGATGTACCTGCGGTACGCCGAGCGCCGTGGCTGGAAGGCGGAGGTGCTCGACGCGCAGGAGTCCGACCTCGGCGGCTACAAGGACGTCTCGGTCGCGGTCAAGGCACGCGGCACGCCGGAGCCCGGGGACGCGCCCTGGGCACGGCTGAAGTACGAGGGCGGTGTGCACCGCGTGCAGCGGGTGCCCGCGACCGAGTCGCAGGGCCGCATCCACACCTCCGCGGCCGGGGTGCTCGTGCTCGCCGAGGCGGAGGAGGTCGACGTGAACGTCGACCCGAACGACCTGCGTGTCGACGTCTACCGTTCCAGCGGTCCCGGCGGCCAGAGCGTCAACACCACCGACTCGGCCGTACGCATCACGCACCTGCCGACGGGGATCGTCGTGTCCTGCCAGAACGAGAAGTCCCAGCTGCAGAACAAGGAGTCCGCGCTGCGCATCCTGCGGGCCCGGCTGCTCGCAGCGGCGCAGGAGAGCGCGGACGCGGCCGCCTCCGACGCGCGCCGCAGCCAGGTGCGCACCGTGGACCGGTCCGAGCGGATCCGCACGTACAACTATCCCGAGAACCGCATCGCCGACCACCGGACGGGCTACAAGGCCTACAACCTCGACCAGGTCCTCGACGGCGACCTCGACCCGGTCGTGCAGTCCGCGATGGACGCCGACCTGGCCGCCCGGCTCGCCGGCGATGGCTGACCCCGCTCGTAGCGTCCGGGCCGGGTCGGGTCTGCGGGCGCTGCTCGCCGACGCCGCGCGCCGGCTGGAGGCGGCCGGCGTCCCGTCGCCGCGCTACGACGCGGAGGAGCTGGCCGCCTGGGCCCTGGGGGTACGGCGGGGCGGGCTGCGCTCGGTGGACCGGCTGGAGGGGCCGGAGCTGGCCCGTTTCACCGCTGCGGTCGCGCGCCGCGAGCGCCGCGTCCCGTTGCAGTACATCGTCGGGACCGTGGCCTTCCGGCACGTGGAGGTCGCCGTCGGTCCCGGCGTGTTCATCCCGCGGCCCGAGACCGAGGTCGTGGCGGGCTGGGCCATCGACCGGGCTCGCGACGTGGCCACCGCCGGCCGGGCGCCGCTCGTGGTCGACCTGTGCGCCGGTTGCGGTGTCATCGCCCTGTCGGTCGCCGACGAGGTACCGCAGGCCGTCGTGCACGCCGTGGAGCTCGACCCGGTGGCGCTCGGGTGGGCCGCGCGCAACCTGGCCGGGTCCGCCGTGCGGCTGCACGCGGGCGACGCGGCCACGGCCCTGACCGAGCTCGACGGAAGCGTGGACGTGGTGGTGAGCAACCCGCCGTACATCCCCGACGACGGCCTCGTGCGCGACCCCGAGGTGCTGGCGCACGACCCGCCGGCGGCCCTGTGGGGCCACGGACCGGACGGCCTCGAGGTGCTCCGCGCCGTCGCCGCTCGGGCCGCGGGCCTGCTCCGGCCCGGGGGCTGGTTCGTCGTGGAGCACGCCGACGTGCAGGGCGCGGCGGTGCCGGCGGCGCTGGCCGAGCAGGGAGGATGGGAGCAGGTCGCCGACCACCGCGACCTGGCCGGTCGCGACCGGTTCACCACGGCCCGCCGGACCCAGGTCGCCACCGGCCCGGCGGGGGGACTGCGGACGGAGGGGCGATGAGCCGCCGGTTCGACTGCGACGACGCCGACGAGCGCCGGCGCGGCCTGGAGCAGGCTGCAGCTGCCGCGCGGCGCGGTGCGCTGGTCGTCCTTCCCACCGACACGGTCTACGGACTTGGCACCGACGCCTTCTCACCGGACGGCGTCGCCGCGCTGCTGGCGGCCAAGGGGCGCGGGCGGGACATGCCACTTCCGGTGCTGGTCGGTTCGCCGCGCACGATCAGCGGCCTCACCTTCGGCCTCCCGTCGGTGGCGCACGCCCTCGTCGAGGCGTTCTGGCCCGGCGGGCTGACCGTCGTCGTGCGGCAGGCGCCGTCGCTGGTCTGGGACCTAGGCGACACCGACGGCTCGGTGGCTTTGCGGATGCCGTTGCACCCGGTCGCGATCGAGCTGCTCACCGAGGTCGGACCCATGGCCGTCAGCTCGGCCAACCGCTCCGGGGAGCTGCCCGCCACGACAGTGGAAGAGGCCCAGGCCCAGCTCGGCGAGTCGGTGAGCGTCTACCTCGACGGAGGCCCGAGCGGCGCGGCGGTCCCGTCCACGATCGTCGACCTGACCGGCGAGGTCCCGACGGTCCTGCGGACCGGGGCAGTCGGCCTGGACGAGCTGCGCACCGTCTGCCCCGACCTGCAGGTCGCCCCGTGACGGAGCCCGCGACGCCCGGCCCGACCGCCCGGGCCCTGCACGTACTGCACGTCTGCACTGGCAACATCTGCCGGTCGCCGATGGCCGAGCGCATCATGCGGGCCGAGCTCGCGGCGCGCTTCGGCTCGGTGACCGACGTCCTCGTGCACAGCGCAGGCACGTACGGCGGGCACGCCGGCGGGCCGATGAACGCACCGGCGGCTCGCGAGCTGGTGTCGCGCGGCCTCGCGGTGGACGGCTTCACGGCCACCTGGCTGCGCGAGCCGCAGCTGGCCTGGGCCGACCTTCTGGTCACGGCCACGGCGGACCACAAGGGGCAGGTGCTCGAGCTCGAGCCGAGGGCCCTGCGGCGGACCTTCACCCTGCTGGAGCTGGCCCGCCTCGCCGGGTACGTCCCCGCCGGCTCGCTGCCGGCCGGGAGTCCGGGGGCCCGCCTGAGGGCCCTGGGCGCGGCCGCGGCGGAGCTGCGCGGGCTGCACCCGCCGGCGAGCCGCGCGGCCGACGACATCGACGACCCGTTCGGTGCGGCGCCGGATGTCTTCGCCGCGACAGCCACGCAGATCGAGTCCGCGATCCGCGCGATCCTGGCCCCGTTGTGACCGGTCCCCGGCGCGGCGACCGACGGTCGTAGACTCCGCCCGGACAGTCCACCCCGACCTGCCCCACGTGGCCGCGCGCGCGGCACCGCCCGA
This sequence comes from uncultured Actinomycetota bacterium, assembly GCA_963849365.1. Taxonomy (GTDB): domain Bacteria; phylum Actinomycetota; class Actinomycetes; order Prado026; family Prado026; genus CAVQCJ01. Next base: position 906,786 of record CAWKHA010000001.1, on the reverse strand, counting down.
CCGGGAGGCCCGATGACCGACGTTCCCTTCTGGGGTCCCGACTTCGCCGCGCTGCAGGCGGAAGACCCGCAGATCGCGGAGGTGGTCCTCGGCGAGCTGGACCGGCTGCGCGGCGGGCTGCAGCTGATCGCCAGCGAGAACTTCACGTCGCCGGCCGTGCTGGCGGCTGTCGGGTCGACGCTGAGCAACAAGTACGCGGAGGGCTATCCCGGCCGGCGCTACTACGGCGGGTGCTCGGAGGTGGACAAGGCCGAGAACATCGGCATCGAGCGGGCCAAGGCGCTCTTCGGCGCGGACCACGCCAACCTGCAGCCGCACTCGGGTGCCAGCGCGAACATCGCGGCGTACGGCGCGTTCGTGAAGCCGGGCGAGAAGGTGCTCGCGATGAGCCTGCCGCACGGCGGCCACCTCACCCACGGCTCCAAGGTCAACTTCTCCGGCAAGTGGTTCGACATCGTCTCGTACGGCGTGCGCCAGGACACCGAGCTCATCGACTACGACGAGGTGCGCTCGCTGGCCCTCCAGCACCGCCCCAAGATGATCATCTGCGGCGCCACTGCGTACCCGCGTCTCATCGACTTCGAGGCGTTCCGGTCGATCGCGGACGACGCCGGCGCGATCCTCATGGTCGACGCCGCGCACTTCATCGGCCTGGTGGCCGGCAAGGCGATCCCCAGCCCGGTCCCGTACGCCGACGTCGTCACCTTCACCACGCACAAGGTCCTGCGCGGGCCGCGCGGCGGCATGATCCTCAGCCGGGCCGAGCACGCCGCGGCCGTCGACAAGGCCGTGTTCCCGATGATGCAGGGCGGGCCGCTCATGCACTGCGTCGCCGGGAAGGCGGTCGCCCTGCTCGAGGCCGCGCAGCCGGCCTACCAGGAGTACGCGCGGCAGGTCATCGCGAACGCGCAGGCCCTCGCCGCCGGGCTCGCCGAGGAGGGCATGCGTCCGGTCTCGGGCGGCACCGACACGCACCTCGCGCTCATCGACCTGCAGAGCGTCGGCGTGACCGGGACCGAGGCGGAGACCCGCTGCGACACCGCGCGCATCACTCTGAACAAGAACGCGATCCCGTACGACCCGCAGCCGCCGGCGATCGGCTCCGGCATCCGTGTCGGCACTCCGGCGGTCACCACCCAGGGCATGACCGAGACGGACATGAAGGAGATCGCCGGGCTCATCGGCCGCGCCGTGCGTGACGCCGACGGTTCGGCCGCCGCCGACGTGGGCCGGGCGGTGGGCGCGTTGGTCGGGGCGCACCCGGCGTACCCGCGCGGTTAAGCCGGCAGGTGCGCGAGTACCTCCTCACCCTGCTGGTCGCGGCGACCTTCACCTACCTCGCCGTCGGCCTGGTGCGGGCGGGTGCGATCCGGGCAGGCATCCTGGCCGAGATCCGCGACCGGGACGTGCACGACGTCCCGATCCCGCGCCTGGGCGGGGTGGGGATGCTCGTCGGCGTGCTCGCGGCCCTGGCGGTGGCCGCCAAGCTGCCGCTGCTGCACCGCATCTTCACCTCGGGCGACGAGATGCGCGGGGTGCTCACCGGTGCGCTGGTCATCTGCCTCGTCGGCGTCGTGGACGACGTCTGGGGGCTGGACGCGGTCACCAAGCTGGCGGGCCAGGTCCTGGCGGCCGGCCTGATGGCCTTGCAGGGCGTGCAGCTGTTCTGGCTGCCGTGGCCGGGCCAGCTCATCGTCCTGGACACCACTTCGGGGACGCTCATCACCGTGCTCGCTGTGGTGGTGACTGTGAACGCGGTGAACTTCGTCGACGGCCTGGACGGCCTGGCCGCGGGCGTCGTCGGCATCTCCGCCGGAGCGTTCTTCCTGTTCTCGTACATCCTCGCGGTGCAGCACGACGCGGACCACGCGGCCACCCCGCTGCTGATCTCGGCCGTGCTGGTGGGGGTCTGCGCCGGCTTCCTCGTGCACAACTTCAACCCGGCCAGGGTCTTCATGGGCGACTCGGGGTCGATGCTGATCGGCCTGCTGCTGGCGTCCTGCTCGATCACGCTCACCGGGCGGGTCGACTACGGCTCGCTCGGCAACCTCAACGTCGTGCTGCCGGTGTGGGTGCCGCTGCTGCTGCCGCTGGCGGTGCTGGCCGTGCCCGTGGCCGACCTGTTGCTCGCGGTGCTGCGCCGGACCCGGGCCGGGCGCTCGCCGTTCGCGCCGGACAAGCAGCACCTGCACCACCGCCTGCTCGAGATCGGGCACACGCAGCGCCGCGCGGTGCTGATCATGTACGGCTGGACCGCTCTGATCGCCTATGGCGCCGTCGGTCTGGCCGTCCTGCCGGTCGGCCTGGCGGTCGCCCTGATGGTGGCCGGGCTGGTCGGGCTGGTGCTGCTGGTGCAGTGGCCCCGGCTGCGCCCAGGAGCCCTCGTTTGAGCCCTCCGCGAGGGCCGGTCGGGGGCCCCGACAACGTGGTCGCGCGATCTCTCGGCCGCCGCCTCGATCGTCGCCCCGGATGCGGTCGCCCCCGTTGGGATGGGACGATGCTTTGTGTGTACAGTCCTCCACCACGGGCTGCCGGGACCGGCGGCTCGGCTGGGGGCCGTCGGCCTCCTGCCTGCCCGGACTGCACCGCCAGAACGACCACGACGAGCCGCAGGACGAGAGGGGACGCAGGTGTCGACGACCTCATCGCCGGTCACCGTCCCCGTCGGTCGCGCCGATGAGCTCGCAGCCGGAGCAGCCGCCCCCGGAGGACCCGCGGCCGAAGCCCGATCCGGTGAAGCCGCTGCCCGGCGCCATGGCGTTCGTGGGGCTGGGGACGACCGCGGCGGGCTGCGTCGCAGTGGGCGTCGGAGCCGGGATCGCGCTGGACGCGTGGCTGCAGACGTCGCCGCTGTTCCTGGTGGTCGGGCTGGTGCTCGGCCTCGCCGCGGCCGTGGCGTCCGTCGTCGCCCAGGTGCGCCGCTACCTGTAGCCGGGCGAAAGGGCTAGGCCGTGTTCGCCGATCTCGAGGTGGGCGCGCTCTCGCGCATTATGCGGCCCACGATCCTGGCCGCCGGCATCGCCGGCGTCGTCGCGATGGGTGTCGCCCTGCTGGTCTCGACCCCGCAGGCCGCCGTGGGCATCGTGCTGGGCATCGGCGTCGCGATCCTCAACGTGCGCATGCTCGGCGCTCGGGTGACCAAGGTCGAGACGGACGGGACCAACGACAACAAGGTCGTGCGCCGGATCCTGCGCCGGGGCAGCGCCGTCCGGCTGCTGCTCGTCACGCTGGTGGCGATCGGTCTCGTGCTGGTCGACCCCCCGCTCGGCATCGGCCTGATGATCGGCCTGGTCATCTTCCAGATCGCGTTCGTACTCAACGCCGGCCGGGCGATCCTGTCGGCCGGGATCGTGTGAGGCGGGACGGTCATGATCAGCACGGGGATCCTGGCGGCGGTCCACGCCGACGCGGAGATCGAGGTCGGCGGGCACGCCGTCACGACGCAGGTCTTCGGGCTCGACGTCAACCTGGACATCGTCTGGGTGACGCTCTTCGCGGCCGGCTTCGTGCTGGCCCTGGGCTTCCTCATGCGGGCCCGGGCCACCGACGGCGTGCCCGGCAAGCTGCAGCTGTTCTGGGAGGTCCTGGTCGAGCAGGTCCAGGAGCTCACCGACTCGGCCATCGGACCGCAGGGCCGCAGGTTCGTGCCGCTCGCGGTGACCATCTTCCTGTTCATCCTGACCTGCAACTGGCTCGAGGTCATCCCCAGCGGGCACAACCCCGAGTGGTTCCCGGCACCGACCGCGGACGTGAACCTGCCGCTGGCGATGGCGCTCACGGTGATCTTCATCGTCCACTACAACTCGGTGAAGGCCCGCGGGTGGCGGGGCTACTTCGGCCACTACCTCACGCCGTACGCGGTGATGCTCCCGATCAACGTCATCGAGGAGATCACCAAGCCGATCACGCTGACCTTCCGGCTGTTCGGCAACATGTTCGCCAGCGTCCTGATGATCTCCGTCATCACGGCGCTCCTGCCGATCTACCTGGTCCCGGTCGGCGAGCTCGTCTGGAAGCCGTTCGCGCTCTTCGTCGGCGCGATCCAGGCGTTCATCTTCGCCCTGCTGACGATCATCTACCTCAGCATCGGCATGAGCACCGAAGAGCACTGACGCACGCACACACCTGAAAGCACGAACACTCACAGCCCGAACGAACTCAGTGGAGGAACACCATGGCAGCAGATGCCGGTCTCGACTCGGCGATCCGCATCGCCGGCGCGCTCATCGGCGGCGGCCTCGCCCTGGCCGGCGGTGCCGCTGGTGCGGCCATCGGTGACGGCCTCGTCGGCAGCTCGACCATCCAGGCCATCGCGCGCCAGCCCGAGATCGAGGCCAAGGCCCGTCAGTACTTCTTCCTCACCGTCGGTCTGGTCGAGGCGGCGTACTTCATCAACCTGCTGTTCATGGTGGTCTTCGTCTACGTGTTCTCGTCGAAGTAACCCCCGAGCAACCGGGTACCGGACACGAACGAGAGAGCGCTGACGCGATGCAGACAGCCGGAATCTTCCTGCTTCCCAACGGGACGTTCTTCGTCGAGCTGGCCGTCTTCCTGGTCCTCATCTACCTGATCGGGAAGTACATCCTGCCGCCGCTGAACCGTGCCATGGAGGCGCGGCAAGCGCACATCCGCACCGCCCTGGAGGCTGCCGACGCCGCTCGCGCGGACGCCGCGGCGGCTGACGACGAACGCAGGGCCGCCCTCGAGGAAGGCCGGCACCAGGCACGCGAGATCATCGCGCACGCCAACAGGACGGCCGAGCAGGTGCGGTCGGAGGCGCAGGCCCGCGGGCAGGCCGAGTACGACCGGATCCTGTCCCAGGCCGAGGCCGACGTCGCGCTGGCCCGCCAGCGTGCCGTCGAGGAGGCTGCCGCCCGGATGGGCGAGATCGTCCTGGAGACGGTCGAGCGGGTCATCGGACGCGAGGTCGACCTGGTCACCCATCGCGACCTGATCGACCAGGCCGTCGCCGCCCTCACGGCCGACGCGGGCGCCGGTGGCGCCACCGCCGGCGCCGGGTCGCGCCCGTGAACCCCAGCCTGCAGGGGTACGCCGCCGCCGTGCTCGGCGCCGTCCCGGCCGGCTCCCGGGAGGAGGTCGCCGCCGAGCTGCGCGCGGTCGACGCCCTTGTCGCCGACAGCGCGGAGCTGTTCACGGCGCTGACGGACACGGCCGTGCCGGCCCCCGCGCGCCGCGGCGTGCTGGCCGCGCTGCTGCAGGACCGTGTCTCCGACGCCGTGCGCCGCGTGTCGGTGTTCGCGGCCGGTGCTGTATCCGCCCCCGAGGTCCCGGTCGCGATCGGGTGGCTGTGCGTCCGGGCCGCGCAGCTGGCCGAGGGCGACGTGCGCCCCGAACCGCCACTGGGCCTGATGGCCGCGCGGACCCGGGTCGCGGGGTTCGCGACCGCGGTCTTCGAGGCGCTGCCCACGGGGGAGCTCGAAGACGTCGAGGACGAGCTGTTCCGCTTCACCCGCACGGTCGAGGGGATGCCCGCCCTGCGGCACGCCCTGGGCGACCGTGACCTGCCCGTCGACGCCCGCCACGGCATCGTCGAGGACCTGATCGGCGGCAAGGTCCGGCCGGCGACGCTGGCCCTGGTCCGTTACACGATCGAGGGCGGCCGGGCGCGGGACATCGTCGGGACGCTGGACTTCCTGGTGGAGCAGACCGCGGCCGCGCGCGGCTGGCGGGTGGCGCGGGTGCGCGCGGGTCAGCCCGTGGACGAGGACGAGCGCCGCGACCTGTCGCGGGCGCTGACCCGGCTGGCCGGCGCTCCGGTCGAGCTGCAGGTCACCGTCGACCCGCACCTGCTCAGCGGAGTGCTCGTGCGCATCGGCGACCTGCAGGTCGACTCGACGGCACGAGGCCGGCTCGAAGCCCTGCGCGAGCACCTGCTCGTCGGCAGTTGGGCCCAGGCCACGTACGGCGCGCACGGGGGCGAGGCCCCGGACGACCAGCACCCGGACGACCACCACCCGAACGACCCGCAGTCCGACGCAGAGGGAGCACGTTGATGGCAGAGCTGACGATCGACGCCGCCGAGATCACCGAGGCGCTGCGCCGGCACGTCGCCGAGTACACGCCCGCCGTCGGGTCCGAGCAGGTCGGCCGCGTGGTCGAGGTCGGCGACGGCATCGCCCGCGTGTCCGGACTGCCCGGAGCCCGGGTCAACGAGCTGCTGGAGTTCGAGGACGGCACCCTCGGCCTGGCGCTGAACCTGGACGAGGAGACCATCGGCGCCGTCGTCCTCGGCGAGGTCGACAAGATCGAGGAGGAGCAGGTCGTCAAGGCGACCGGCCGCATCCAGACGGTCCCCGTCGGAGACGCGCTGCTGGGCCGGGTCGTCAACGCGCTCGGCGAGCCGCTGGACGGCAAGGGTCCGATCGGTTCCGAGCAGACCCGCCGCATGGAGGTCCAGGCGCCGGGCATCATGGGCCGCCAACCGGTGTCCGAGCCGCTGCAGACCGGCATCAAGGCCATCGACGCGATGACCCCGATCGGTCGCGGACAGCGCGAGCTCATCATCGGCGACCGCAAGACCGGCAAGACCACCGTCGCGATCGACACGATCATCAACCAGCGCGGCCTGGGCGTGAAGTGCATCTACGTCGCGATCGGGCAGAAGAACTCCTCCGTCGCGCAGACGGTGAGCCTGCTCGCCGAGCACGAGGCGCTCGCGTACACGGTCGTGGTCGTCGCGTCGGCCGGTGACCCGGCGCCGTTCAAGTACCTGGCGCCGTACGCCGGCTGCGCGATGGGGCAGCACTGGATGGAGAACGGCGAGCACGCGCTCGTCGTCTACGACGACCTGTCCAAGCAGGCCGAGGCCTACCGCCAGGTGTCCCTGCTGCTGCGCCGTCCGCCCGGGCGCGAGGCCTACCCCGGCGACGTGTTCTACCTGCACAGCCGGCTGCTCGAGCGGGCGGCCAAGCTGTCCGACGCGCTCGGCGGCGGCTCGCTGACCGCGCTGCCGATCATCGAGACCAAGGCCGGCGACATCTCGGCGTACATCCCGACGAACGTCATCTCCATCACCGACGGCCAGGTGTTCCTGGAGTCCGACCTGTTCTACTCCGGCGTGCGCCCGGCCATCAACGTCGGCAACTCGGTCAGCCGGGTCGGTGGCGCCGCCCAGGTCAAGGCGATGAAGACGGTGTCCGGCACGCTCAAGATCGACCTCGCGCAGTTCCGTGAGCTCGAGTCTTTCGCGACGTTCGGCTCCGAGCTGGACAAGGTGTCGCAGGCACAGCTGGACCGCGGCTACCGGCTGACCGAGCTGCTCAAGCAGCCGCAGAACGCGCCCGTGCCGGTCGAGGAGCAGGTGCTGGTCGTCTACGCCGGCACCCGCGGCTGGGCCGACACGGTGCCGGTCAGCGAGGTCCGGCGGTTCGAGGTCGAGCTGCGCGAGCACTTCCGTGCCCACCACGCGGACCTGCTCGAGCAGGTCCGCAGCACCGGCACCCTGCCGGACACCGAGGCCATGGACGCCGGGCTGAAGGGCTTCCTGGACGGCTTCGACACCGGGAAGGTCGACTGACGTATGGCCGGCGGCCAGGAACGGGTGCTGCGCAGACGGATCCGCAGCGTCCAGGCGACCAAGAAGATCACCAAGGCGATGGAGCTCATCGCCGCGTCCCAGATCGTGCGTTCACAGCAGCGGATCGCGGCCAACCGTCGCTACCGGGCGGGCATGGCGCGCATCGTCGTCGCGGCGGCGAAGGGCGACCCGGCCGCCGCGCGCAAGCTGCTCGGCACCCCCGAGTCGCCCGAACGGGTCGGGATCCTGGCGATCGTCGGCGACCGTGGGCTGTCGGGTGCGTACAACACGTCGGTGTTCCGGGCCAGCGAGCGGCTGGCGACTCGGCTGCGCGGCCAGGGCGTCCAGGTCAGCATGTACACCGTCGGCAAGAAGGCCCCCTCGTACTTCCGGTTCCGCGGCATCCCGGTCGAGCGGTCCTTCATGGGGTTCGTCGACAAGCCGTCGTTCGCGAACGCCCGTGAGGTGGCCGCGACGGTGACGGCCCCGTTCCTCGCCGGTGAGGTGGACCAGCTGCTGATGGTGTCGACGCGGTACGCCTCCGCGGGCGTGCAGACCGTGCAGACGATGCAGCTGCTGCCGCTGCCGGACCCGACCGGCACCGAGGCCGAGGAGGCCGGGGGCGACGCCGAGCGCAGCCGGATCGAGGGCTACACCGAGTTCGAGCCCGACGCGGCGAGGCTCCTGGAGGAGCTCGCGCCACGCGCCGTCGAGTCCGAGATCTTCTCAGCGCTCCTGGAGGGGGCCGCGTCGTTCTTCACCGCGCAGCAGCGTGCGATGGCCGCGGCCACCGACAACGCGGACGAGCTCATCCGTACGCTCAGCCGCATCATGAACCGAGCCCGGCAGGACTCGATCACGACCGAGATCATGGAGATCGTCGGCGGCGCCGAGGCGCTCCGTCGACCGAAGGGAGCCTGACGCTCATGACCACCACAGCACCCGAGACCGCCGAGACCGGGGGCGCTGCCCTCGAGAACGGCCGGGTCGTGGCGATCGCCGGGCCCGTCGTCGACGTGGAGTTCCCGCCGCACGCCCTTCCCGAGATCAACTTCGCAGTGGAGATGGACCTCGAGCTCGAGGGCCGCACCGTCACCGTGACCGCCGAGGTCGCCCAGCAGATCGGCGAGGGTCGCGTGCGCTGCGTCTGCATGCAGCCGACCGACGGCCTCGTCCGTGGCGCGCCCGTCCGCAACACCGGCCGCGGCATCAGCGTGCCCGTCGGCGACGCGACGCTCGGACACGTCTTCAACGTCCTCGGCAAGCCGCTGGACACCGACGACATCGGGCCGGTCGCGGACCGGTGGGAGATCCACCGGCCCGCCCCGCTGTTCGACGCGCTCGAGCCGCGCGCGACGATGTTCGAGACCGGCATCAAGGTCATCGACCTGCTGGAGCCGTACGTACAGGGCGGCAAGATCGGCCTGTTCGGCGGTGCCGGCGTCGGCAAGACCGTGCTCATCCAGGAGATGATCAACCGCGTCGCGACCCACCACGGCGGTGTGTCCGTGTTCGCGGGCGTCGGCGAGCGCACGCGTGAGGGCACCGACCTGCTGCTGGAGATGCGCGAGTCCGGCGTGCTGGAGAAGGCCGCCCTCGTGTACGGCCAGATGGACGAGCCGCCCGGCGTCCGGCTGCGCGTGGCGCTGGCCGCGGTGACGATGGCCGAGTACTTCCGCGACGTGCAGAACCAGGACGTGCTGCTCTTCGTCGACAACATCTTCCGCTTCGTACAGGCCGGCTCCGAGGTGTCCACGCTGCTCGGCCGCATGCCGTCCGCGGTGGGCTACCAGCCGACCCTGGCCGACGAGATGGGTGAGCTGCAGGAGCGCATCACCTCGACGCGTGGCAAGTCCATCACGTCGCTGCAGGCGGTGTACGTTCCCGCGGACGACTACACCGACCCGGCTCCGTTCACCACCTTCACGCACCTGGACGCCACGACCGAGCTGTCCCGGCAGACCGCTGCGCTGGGCATCTACCCCGCCGTGGACCCGCTGGCGTCCACGTCGAACATCCTCGCGCCGGACATCGTCGGTGAGCGGCACTACGCGGTCGCCCGCCGGGTGCAGCAGGTGCTGCAGCGGTACAAGGAGCTGCAGGACATCATCGCCATCCTCGGTCTCGACGAGCTGTCCGAGGAGGACCGGGTCACGGTCAACCGGGCCCGCAAGGTGCAGCGGTTCCTGTCGCAGCCGTTCTTCGTGGCCGAGGTCTTCACCGGCGTACCGGGCATCTTCGTCCCGATCGACGAGACCATCGAGTCGTTCGAGGCGCTCGTCAACGGCGACCTCGACACCGTGCCGGAGCAGGCGTTCCTCAACGTCGGCGGGGTCGAGTCCGTGCTGGCGAAGGCGCGCACGCTGGAGGGCGAGGGCAGCTGATGGCCGACTCCTTCGCCGTGGAGCTCGTGACCCCCGAGGTCAACCTCTTCGCGGGTCCGGCCACCGCCGTCGTCCTGCGTACGAGCATCGGCAGCCTCACCGTGCTGGCCGGGCACGCGCCGTTCGTCGGCGACATCGTGCCCGGCGAGGTGAAGGTCGAGCGGGACGAGGAGCCCACGCTGCGTTTCGCGGTGCACGGCGGGTTCGTCCAGGTGGACACGAGCCCGAACGCCGCCGAGGGCGTCGAGGGTGGCGACGAGGGCCCGCTCACCGGCCTGACCACGCGGGCGACGCTGCTGATCGGCGTGGCCGAGCGTGCCGAGGACATCGACGTTCCCCGGGCCCAGGAGGCGCTGGCGGCCGCTCAGCAGCGCGTCGACCAGCTGCGTTCGGGGTCGTCCGCGGAGGAAGCCGCCGGCTCCGCCGAGCTCACCGAGGCGCAGGCAGCGCTACGCCGGGCCGAGGTTCGGGTCCAGGTCGCCGGAGTCACCACCGGCTGAGCCCCGCCGAGCAGGGCTGACGCGACATGCCAGGTCGCGATCGGCACCCGGCGCCCGAGGTCCGGCCAGCATTCGGTGCGTGCTGGGCAAGCCCGCGTGGATTGATCACCCTTGGGAGTGGGCGTTCAAGGCTTGCGCAGGCCATTCGCCTCTGGTTGAGCGGGACCGGAGCGGCACAGTCTGGGTGCTAGCCGGCAGGGAAGGCGGCTCACCATGGCTGACCACGACATGACCCCGAACACAGCGGCACCCCGACCGCCGAGAGTCCCCCCGCCGTGGATCGTGCACACGGCCTGGCGCGCTCATCGAGCGCTCTACCGACTCAGTGGCGGCCGCTTCCTGTGGACCACGTCGAACAAGCGCGGCTGGGGTGCGCTGCGCCTCACGACCGTCGGGCGGAAGTCCGGGCAAGAACGCAGCGTCATCATCGGCTATGTCGAGGATGGCCCTGACCTCGTCGCGCTCGCGATGAACGGTTGGGATGAAGGCCATCCCTCGTGGTGGCTCAATCTCGAGGCGCACCCGGACGCCGTCGTTCGACTGGCGGGCCAGCATCAGCGCCCGGTGCGCGCGCGCCCGGCCGCGGGGGACGAACGTGATCGGCTTTGGCAGCGCTGGGTCGCGGTCGATCCGCAGATCGACGCGTACTCCGGCCTGCGGTCGACCGAGACGCCCGTTGTCGTCCTCGAACCGCGCGGCGGGACTGCCTGACACCAGGAGAGGACGGGAGTCCTGATCTGAAGCCGCGCGCGATCATCCAGGCCGCCAGCACCATCTCCTGCACGGCCAGCGGCATGAACATCAAGACTTGCTCGGAGGAGGCGGCGCCGATGACCGCATACATCGCGAACAGGTCGGCGGCCACGTAGAACGGGATGGCCACGAGACCCCACAACGCGATCCAGCGGGGGACGATGCGCGACCGATAGAGCAGGAAGTAGAACATGACCGCACCAAGGCAGAACACGAGCGCGAGCACAGCGTTGGTGGCGTCAGAGTCGATCACAAGGCTGCCCAGACGCACGCCTGCCGGTGACGCCGTCCCCGGTCCTGCCGACATGGCCTCGCCCAGGACTTCTCGTGGTGCAGCCGGTCCGGGCACGCACCCGCACCGAAGTTCTGGTGCGCTTCCGGTGCCCAGCCCTGGCTATCTGCCGACTTGGAGCTGGGAGAAGAAGGTGGCGATGTCCCGGGCGAGCAGATCGGGTGCCTCGGCCGCGGCGAAGTGCCCCCCTCGAGGCATGAGTGTCCACTGGACGACTTCGTACAGGCGCTGCGCCCACTCGCGCGGCGGGGTCCCGTCGTCGATGAACTGGTGGAAGACGGCGACCGCGGTGGGGACCGTGACGAAGTCGTCGGGTCCCAGTTGCCTGGCCGCCCGGTTGTCCACGTAGTCCCGCATGGACGGGGTGATCGTCTGCGTGGCCCAGTACAGGGTCACCACGGTGAGCAGGAAGTCGCGTGTGAACGTGTCATCCAGGTCGCCACCCGAGTCCGCCCAGCCCCGCCACTTCTCCAGCACCCACGCGGCCAGGCCGGCGGGTGAGTCGTTCAGTCCGTAGCCGACAGTCTGCGGCCTCGTCGACTGGATCGCGCCGTAGCCGCGGTCGGTCGCCTCCCACCAGGCGAACTGCGCCAGGTAGGCGCGTTCGGCGTCCGACAGGGCCCGCGACCCGGGCCCGGTATACGGCATCAGATCCAGGTTGCTCAGGTGCACGCCCAGCAGGCGCGTCGAGTGCTCCAGGGCCATGAATGTGGACACCGCGGACCCGAAGTCGGTGCCGTGCGCGCCGTAGCGCTCGTACCCCAGGCCCTGCATGAGTTGGTGCCACAGTCCCGCGGTGTACCGAGCGCTGACGCCCGTGCGGGCGGGGCGGGTGGAGAAGCCGTACCCGGGCAGCGACGGGATGACGACGTCGAAACCGGGTCCCTCGATTCGATGGGCGCCGGGGTCCGTCAGCAACGGTACGAGCGGCAGGTACTCGACGAAGCTGCTCGGCCAGCCATGGGTCAAGATCAGCGGGATGCCGCGACCGGAGCGGGCGCGGTGATGGACGAAGTGCGTTCGGGAGCCGTCCAGCTCGGTGCAGAAATGGTCGAACGAGTTCAACCAGGCTTCCTGGGCCCGCCAGTCGAAACCGTCGGCCCAGTACGCCAGCAGGTTCTGCAGGTAGGCGAGGTCGGTGCCCTGCTCCCACGGCGGGCCGGGGGCCGGGGGCGGCCAGCGCGTGCCCCTGATTCGGTGATGCAGGTCGGTCAGGACTTCCTCGGTCACCCGCACGGTGAACGGGTCGACGGTCAGCCCGCCAGGGGCTCGCAGCGTCACGATCGCCCTCGCGTCCAAGTCACCCGACAACGCTCCCACGGCTAGCCAACATTGCGCACCGACGTGTCGCTACCGGGCTGAGCCGATCCGGCATTGAAGGGGGGCCGCTCGCGGCGGGCGTTCGGCGAAGATCTTGGTCTCGTGCGGCCGTGACTGAGCTAGTGTGCGGCAGCACCGAAGTAGGCCCGGCCGGGGCGGCGGCGCCCGCAGCCAGCTGCGGACCGTGCTCGGCTTTGTGGCGCGCAGGTCGTCGAGGACGCGTGCGTGCACGTCCCGGTTCTTCGCCGCGACGGCGGCACGCAGCTCGACCCGTCGCACGGTCCGCCGCTCACCCGGGCCCTCGGCGCCGTGGTTGCCGCGATCGAAGGGGACAGCGATGAACGGGAGTGAGCAGAACGCGAAGGAGTCCTGGCCGGCGCACCTGTCGCCGGGTGCCGTGCGCTGGGCGTGGGCGAGCGCGCGCTACGAGCAGACCATCGCGTTCTACCGGGACCTGGTCGGGCTGTCGGTGTTGGAGCAGTTCACGGGAAGCTTCGGGGAGGACGGCACGCTGTTCGGGCCTGCCTGGCACGCCCGTTCACGTGGAGATCATCCGCGCGCACTCGGGCGTCGGCGGCAACAGCCGCCACGGTCATCACCAGCTCGTGTTCTACCTGCCCGACGCGGCGGCGGTGGCCACTGCAACGGCCACCCTTCGCCAGCACGGTCTGGCACCAGACGCCGACCCGCTGGCCTACTGGCGGGCCAACGGCGCCGTCGTCTACCTCGACCCCGACGGCGGCGGCGTCGTCTACGCACCCTGGGTGTACGGCCGCGACATGGAGCCTGTTGACCTTGAACCGGGCAAACCGCGTCCCACTAGGGAGTTCCACGTAGCGCGGCGGCACGCTGAGCGCGCCGGAGGACACTCATACGGCGGCGGTCGATGCGGTGGCCAAGTAGAGCCCAGAAGCCGTTGTCGCACCTGCGTGCCTGACGATCTCCCATGGCCGGGCGAGTTGAGACGTGCTCGCTTGCCCCCAGCCGCCCGAGAGAGCACTGTGACCTCGACAGTTCGCACGAGCTGCCCGGTCTCGATGTGAGGGGAACGCATGTTCGCAATGGCAGCTCCGATTCTTCCGGACAAGGTCGACACGTGGCGCGCCTGGATGTCCGAGGTCAACGGTCCCCGCAAAGCCGAGTTCGAAGCTTCGAACGCCCGGCATGGACTCACCGGGCACCACGCATGGCTGCAGGCCAACCCGGACGGCGGCCACGTGGCCATCGTCGTGCAGGACGGACCCGGCGCCGACCACTACATCGGCGCGATGGTCCAGTCCGACGACTCGTTCGACCAGTGGTTCGTCGGCAGAGTCGCGGAGGTACACGGCATGGACCTGAGCGGTCCGATGCCACCCCCGGCGGAGCAGGTGTTGTAGGGCCTGCCGCGGCGCGCTGGGTTACAGGTGGAAGGCGCCGCGCATCGACACTGCCGTGGGCACCAGTGAGCCGGAAACCCCGACCATGAGCTCGGTCGTGCGCAGCAAGGACAGATGCGAGAAGTCACCTGCGGCCCGGGTGCCCGGTCGCACGGATGGCGCGATCACCACAAGGTCGACCGCGTTGCCGTGGCCGCTGTCGTCCTCGTCCCACGTCACGAAGATCGCTGTCCGTCCCGCCGCGTAGGCCGGGCTGGACGTGATCACCTCGAGCCACTGCCCCAGCCACCGGTCGCCCGTCGAGACGGGACAGTCATGGGTGTCGTTGCACAAGTTGGGAACGACGAACGAGAAGGTCGGCAAGTGGCCGCTGTCCAGCGCCGATGCGAGCGGCCCGCCGCCGGTGGTCCCCAGCGGCACGTCGTGGGAGGGGCACACGTCCTTCAGCGCGGTGTAGTACGCGGCCGGGTTGTGCTTCACCGCGTAGGCCGAGGCCGGGTACGTGATGCAGTCGCCGGGCATCGACTCGGCGAAGGTCGCCCAGCTCCCGCCGGCCTCAGCGACCTCAGTGAAGATGGAGCTCCCCGGGATTGGATGCGCCGACGGACCAGCGTCGTCGGAGACGCCATGAGTACTCCCTGAGGTCATCGCGAGGTAGTTCGGCAGCGACGGGTGACCTGTCGCGTGGTACGCCGCTGCCTTCGCACAGCGCTCGGCCAGAGCTGTCAGCAGTGGCGAACCGGCACCGCTCACGGCGGCCCCAGCCGGCTTGTTCTCCATCACGATCCAGATCACGTGCTCGTACGTCACAGGAGCCGGCGCCGCTACGCATGGACGGGCATAGCCGACCGACGTGCCTGCCGCGGACGCGACCACGCCTGTGGGGGACGGCGACCCGGCCCGCACCGACGATCCCCCGCACGCAGCCAGTGACGCTGCCGCGACCAGAGTCGACGCCGCCAGCAACGGGGCCAGTGAACGGGTTCGCACCCTCGCGAGTCTGCCTCCGAAACGGCTCCGGCGCGATCCTGGCCCAGAGCCGAGGACGTGATCCGCGAGCTCGGCTGCGGTCCACCGGGCACGATGAGCGAGGTGGGCGGAACTCGGTGACGGGAGCGGTCATGACGGTCGACGGGCGCGTGAGCGGCGGGCACCGGCTCGGGCTGCAGTGTGGCGCATGCGGGCAGTTCTTCGGGCCAGGCGTGGACAGCGAGAGCTTGCGTGTGCACACGGCCACCCACCAGCCGGCCGGACCCGACATCGGCCTGGTCCTCAGCTGCGAGCGGCCCGACGGAGGGCAGGACCTCCAGCCATTGGACGCGACCGAAACGGGTGCCCTGCTGGCCGCCCTGGCCGGTGTCCTGTTCCCGACCAGCCGCACCCGCCGCCGAAGCCGGTGAAGAGTTGGGGCGGCTGTGCTGCCGGATCGTTCACGATGTGAAGGACACGGACCACTGGCTCGCGTCGCCGGAGCGCGAAGAGGTGTTCGGCCCGCTCGGAGTCACCAACATCCCGACGTTCGTCGACCCGCAGAACCCAACCCGGGTCGCGGTGCTCATGGACGTAGCCGACATGGACGCAGTCATGGGCGCGATGGAGACCCCGGCCATGTCGGAAGCCATGGCGTATGACGGTGTTCTGCCCGAGACCCGCACCGCGATGGGCGCGCTCGCGCACACCGCCGGGCTGGAGGAGTCCCGCTCTGCGCGGTGATCTCCATCATCGGCAGGATCTTCGGGCGGAGCTATCGCAACAGCGTCGCGCCGGTCTGGAAGACCCAGCCGCGTCTTCGCGATCCGTCGCGGGAGCGCTGAGCTACTGAACCCTCGTGAAGTGGACCGCGCAGACGGTCAGTAGACAGAGCACGGCCAGCTGTCTCACAGGTGACAGCGCGTATGCCGCCCGTCGCTGAACTCTTCGACGTGCACCGACATCACCGGCTGCCACGTCGAGGAGGAAGCCATGAGCCCGCACTGCACGATCACCACTGAGCTCCGCCGGCAGCGGCAGGCGCAGGTCCCCGCGGACGCGGTGGCCTGCCACCGGATCAGAGCGACCCGGCAGCACTGCTGCTGGGAGCACGGCTTCCTGCCCACCGGCCCCTTCGCACCGACCATCCGGCACCGGTCAGCCGGTGTCCGGGCCACAGCGTGAGAACAGATTCCCCCCATCCGAACCGGACAAGGAGCACACCATGACCACTCTGACAGCGTCGCGGCGGAGCACCTCGCACCGCCCGCACACCTCCACCGTGCTGTTCAGCGCCCTCATCGTCGTCGTCCTGGCTGTGGCGACCGCCCTGATCGTTCCGCGGTTGGCGGCCACGCCGACCGACACGCATCCCCCGGCGGGCCTGGCCTACACCGGCGGTGGCGGCGGCAACGGTTCCCACCACCAGGTGCGTGGACACACCACCGTGGACGCGGCGAGCACCCAGTCGGCCATCGCCGCCGAACAGGTGGTGGCGCACCAGAAGCAGTACCTCCAGCAACTCGTCGACCAGCAGACGCGCCTGATCGACCGGGCGACGCCGAGGGACACCCGGGCGCTGAACGCACTGGCTGCGCAGGTGGCCGCCGCCAAGAAGGCGCTGGCGAACGCGCTGAGCGCTCAGAAGGCGGTTCAGACACACCGGTCCCGATAGGCAGAACCGGGCCGGGGGAAGGGGGGACCCGGGGCCGAGCGTCGGCTGCACCACAGGCCGACGCTCGGCCCCCGAGGTGCTGCAGCAGGCCGTGCGTGACTAGGCTCCGACTTGGCGATATGCGGGGCACCTCCAGCTCGGCGCCCGCTGATGAGGGGAGCCTGTGGCCAACCGGTACGCGACGGTCGACGAGTACATCGGTGCGTTGCCCGCGGATGTCCAGGTGGTCCTCCAGGAGGTCCGGCGGAGCGCCCTGGCTGCCGTACCCGGTGCTCGAGAGACCATCCGCTATCAGATCCCGACGATCGCCATCAACGGCAGGAGCCTGGTGCACTACGCAGCCTGGAAGCACCACGTCAGCCTCTACCCGGTACCCGGTGGTGACGCGGCGCTGCGCCAGGAGCTCGTGCCCTACGCCAGCGGCAAGGGAACGCTCAAGTTCCCGCTCGGCGAGCCGGTCCCGTACGACCTGATGGAGCGGGTCGTGGCGCAGCTGCTCTCGGAGCGGGCCCACTGATCGTGCCTTGGCACCACCGAAAGGCTTCGACCAGCTGCTCGAGCGTCGGTGAGCCTCTCAACCCGTCCGGAGTCCGGTAGACGCGGCAGGCAAGCCCTGCGTCGGCACCTTCCCTCGCGAAAGGGTCCCGCCCGTCGATCAGGATGGTCGGCGAGCCGACGAATCCGGCGCTGACTGCCTTGTCCGACGTCTCGATCTTCCGGTGCGTGATCGTTGCGTCCGACTCGCCCACGACGACGAGGGCCGCTCGCAGCAGGCGGTCGGCCTCGACCCAGCTGGGGCAGCCGTCGAAGTACTGGAGAACGACCTCCATCCCCCCATCCTGCCGCATCGAGGCGTGCTGTCCGGCCGGTCACCACGGGGTCGCGCCCGTAGGCACGGCTCAGCCGAGCAGTGCCTGAGGCATCCGGGCCACAGCCTCCGTGCGGCTGTTGACCCCGAGGCGCGCGTAGATGTTCTCGAGGTGCTTGCGGACGGTGCCCTCGGAGAGTCCCAGGTCATGGGCGACCTGCCGGTTGGTCTGGCCCTGGGCCACGCGGCGCATCAGCTCGACCTGACGCGGTGTCAGTACCGGGACCGTGCGGCGCACCGCCTCGATCCGATCGCGGAGCTTCACCAGGTGCGGCCGCAGCAACGTGAGCAGCAAGCGGTCCCTCTCGCTGAACGGGACATCGCCCACCGGGCGGGTGAGCATGAGCCGTCGCTCGAAGCCTCCCTGCGGCGGAAGCGTGACCAGCAGCTCGTGCCAGAGGCCCGAACCGAGGAAGTACTCCGCCATGAGCAGCTTCCGGAACTCGCGCTCGGAGTAGAAGTCCTGCCAGGTCGTCACGCGGTCGTGGTCGGCGTGCCGCTCGGGGTAGCAGCAGGCCAGGCAGTCCCAGTACGACTCGAAGAAGAGCGCGCCTGCCTCGTCGCTCTCCTCGGGCAGGCCCGCAAGGTCGAGCTCCTGGTGGGCGAGGAGCTCCGCGCGTCGCGTGTCCATCACGAAGAAGCTCACGGCGGCACACGGGATGAGCTCGGCGAGCCCGCGCATCACCTGCTCGGGCAGCTCGGGCCCGTCGTCGCGGATCGCCTCGAGTGAGACCACGTCGAGGAGCCGGCGCAGATCGCCTTCGCTGATCGCCGTCGGTCCCGCCATGGCTCCTCCTTCACGACGCCGGCAAGCCTAGGACCCGGCCGCGGACCAGGCGATACGCACTTCTGCGTACGTCCCGGCCGCTACGTGCTTCGTCGTATCGACGGCTGGTCCGGCCGCTGGCCACTGTGGAGACCCGCACATCCACTCCCTCGGAGGACGTCATGAAGAACCTCAAGCGGATCATCACCACGCTCTTGGGCCTCACCGCCGTGATGGCCCTACCCAGCTATGCGAACGCCGCCACAGAGCCGATCCGGCCCGACTCGGGCATCGTCCCACCCACCAGCCCGGAGCTCCACCGGGCACCTGCGGCCGAGATCTCCTCGTCCGGCTGGGGGACCGCGCTCGTCGTCGGGGCCGTGGTCGTGGTGCTGCTGGCCGGCCTGCTGGTCGTCGTCGGTCAGCGAGTCGCTCGCCAGCGCCGCCGTGCCGCCTCGCCTGCTCTGGGCGTTTGACCATCCTCGCCCGCCGCCCCGGCATCCACCACCTAGACGGAGTCAGCGGCCACGCGGCGGGCCGGTACGGCAGTCCTGGGCGCCTCCGCGAGCATCCAGACCGGTTCGTCAGCGCGACTTCCGGGCCCGCCTCCTGGCGGCCGTACAGTCGCGCCATGGCGTGGCGGTGCCCGGACTGCGGCCGGTCGTTCGGCCGCCGCAACCAACCGCACTCGTGCGTCCCCGCCGCCGGCCTCGAGGACTGGCTTTCGAAGCGGAAGCCGGCGGTGAGCGGCATCCTCGCCGCGGTCCGGGCGTCCCTCGACGGCCTGGGCGGTGACGTGCTGGTCGAGTCGACCAGGGACGCCGTCATGATCAAGCGATCCCGGACGTTCGCCGAGCTCAAGCCGCGACGGGACC
Organism: uncultured Actinomycetota bacterium; assembly: GCA_963849365.1. Taxonomy (GTDB): domain Bacteria; phylum Actinomycetota; class Actinomycetes; order Prado026; family Prado026; genus CAVQCJ01. The sequence goes on along the minus strand of CAWKHA010000001.1, from coordinate 887,468 downwards.
ACGCGGAGCTCGCCTTCATCGTGTCGCGGCGGATCGAGGACCCGCGGATCGTGCGGACGCTCGACCTCACCCGTACCCGCATCGTGCACGTGATCGCGATCCCGGACGCCACCGGCGTCGACGAGCAGGTGCGCGCATGGCTCAGCGAGGCCTACGAGCAGTCCCCGACCTGAGCCGACCCGGTCGACCGGTATGCGGGTGGCCGGTGCGTCAGCGGCCGCCCCCCGGTTGCCAGAGCACGTCTCCGGCGCCACCCGCGTCCGCCGTGTTCGCGACCCGGGCGAGGATGAACAGCAGATCCGAGAGCCGGTTCAGGTAGCGCGCCGTGAGCGGGTTCATCGTCACGCCGTGCACCGCCAGCGCGGTCCACGTGGCCCGCTCGGCCCGGCGCGTGACGGTACGCGAAACGTGCAGCAGGGCCGCCCCCGCCGTCCCGCCCGGAAGCACGAAGGAGCGCAGCTTCTCCAGCCGGTCGTTGTAGTCGTCGCACGCCGTCTCGAGCCGTGTCACGTACTGCTCGGTGATCCGCAGCGGCGGGTGCTCGGGGTCCGGCCGGACGGGGGTGCACAGGTCCGCGCCCACGTCGAACAGGTCGTTCTGCACCGACCGCAACAGCTCCGCGATGTCGGCCGGCAGCCCGCCGAGGGCCAGCGCCACGCCGATCATCGAGTTGGCCTCGTCCACGTCCGCGTACGCCACCAGGCGCGGGTCGGTCTTGGACGTCCGGCTCATGTCGCCGAGCGCCGTCGTGCCGTCGTCCCCGGTCCGGGTGTAGATGCGCGTGAGATTCACCATCCCGCGAGCCTACGGCCGGGCGCGGCAGATCACGGGTAGAGCCTCCGGCGGCACGTACCCTGGGCGCCGTGGAACGGTTCCGGGTGACAGGCGGCGCGCGGCTGGCCGGCGAGGTCGCCGTGACCGGCGCGAAGAACTCCGCGCTCAAGCTGATGGCCGTGGCTCTGCTCGCCCCGGGGGTCACCACGCTCGGCCGGGTCCCGGACATCCTCGACGTGGAGATCATGTCGGACCTGCTGCGCCGGCTCGGCTGCACGGTCGCCCACGACCACGCGGCGTCGACGGTCGCGATCGACGTCCCGGAACGGCTCGGGCACCAGGCCGACTACGACCTCGTACGCCGGATGCGGGCCAGCATCAACGTGCTCGGCCCGCTGCTGGCCCGGCAGGGCGAGGCGCATGTCGCCCTCCCCGGTGGCGACGCGATCGGCTCCCGACCGCTGGACCTGCACGTCGACGCGCTGATCCGGATGGGTGCGACCGTCGAGAACGAGCACGGCTTCCTGGTCGCGACGGCGCCGCCGGGCGGCCTGGTCGGCGCCAGCGTCTGGCTGGACTTCCCCAGCGTCGGCGCGACCGAGAACGTGCTGGCGGCGGCGGTCCTGGCCAAGGGCACCACGGTGATCGACAACGTCGCCCGCGAGCCGGAGATCGTGGACATCTGCGCGATGCTCACCGAGATGGGGGCCCGCATCAGCGGCGTCGGCTCGTCCACGCTCGAGGTGGAGGGGGTCGAGGCACTGCGCCCGACCCGGCACGACGTCGTTTCCGACCGGATCGTGGCCGGCACCTGGGCCTTCGCCGCGACCATGACCCGCGGGGACGTGACGGTGCACGGCGCGCAGGCCGAACACCTGGAGATCGCGCTGGACAAGCTCGTGACCGCCGGCGCGAACGTGCAGCGCACGGTGGACGGGTTCCGGGTGACCTGCGACCGCCGGCCGACCGCGGTGGACGTGGTCACGCTGCCGTACCCCGGGTTCCCGACGGACCTGCAGCCGATGGTGCTGGCGATGAACGCCATCGCCGAGGGCGCCGCGATGGTCACCGAGAACCTGTTCGAGGCCCGGTTCATGTTCGTGGACGAGCTGGCCCGGCTCGGCGCCGACATCCGCACCGACGGCCACCACGCGGTGGTCCGCGGCCGGCCGCGACTGTCCGCGGCACCGGTGCGGGCCACCGACATCCGCGCCGGTGCCGGACTGGTGGTGGCCGCGCTGGTCGCCGACGGGGTGACGACGGTGAGCGACATCGCGCACATCGACCGCGGCTACCCGGGCTTCGACGCGCAGCTGCGCGCGCTGGGGGCGCAGATCGTCCGTGAGCCGGACGTCGACGACTACACCGGCGGCTGAGACAGCAGCGTCCGCGCGCGTACCTCGTCGTCGGCGAAGACCATCAACCGAGGCCCGGCGCTGGTGCCGGCCAGGGTCACCCGGACGCCGCCGCGCTCGAGACGGTCCATCGCCAGCTCGGCCTCGGTCGCGGTCTGCGGCGCCGCGATGGAGACCAGCAGCCCGTACTCGTCCGGCCGCCCGGGCCTGGGCGGCGGCGGGACCAGCGAACCCCCCCGCCGGTACGCCCAGCGGAGCACCACAACGAGAAGGCCGATCGCACCGAACGCGACCACCGGGCCGAACGCGTACGAGATGGAGGTGGCCGGGCCGGCCGGCCAGGTCAGGCCGTGGGGCATGGCTCCAGTGTGCCCCGATCCGGGGTCTTTGGGCGTGTCGCGAGGACAATGCCGGATTCGGTCCCTACCGTTCCTCGGACGAGCCGGGCCCGAACCTCGGGGGCCGGTTCGATCATGTCGGCGAGGCTCTTCCCCCCTCCGGGTCCCTGCCGCGGGAACCCGGTCTGCGGCCGCGCCGGGGAGCGGAGGTACGTGGATGAGTGTCGATCTGGTGATGCCCGAGCGCCTGGACGCCACCACGGTCCCCGAGCTGCGCGAGGCGCTCTGGCTGGCGCTGGACGCCGTCCCGGGCACCGAGGTCGTGGTCGACGTCTCCCGCGTCCGGGTCGTGGACAGTGTGGGCCTCGGCCTGCTGCTGTCGGCGCACCGCGCCTGCCGCTCGTCAGGACGCCGCCTGCTGCTGGTCGACCCTCCGCCACGCCTGCTCCGGCTGCTCGCCGTCACCCGGCTGCACCGCGTCCTGCACGTCGAGCGCGCCGGGGTGGCCGAAGGCGCCTGACCCCGGCCAGTACCCTCGTCCCGTCGGGTCGACCCGGGGCTGCCCAGCCCGCCGGCGGCCACGCGAGCACGAGGAGCGGACCGTGACGGGCGAGCGCGAGCACGACAAGCCGTGGGTGATGCGGACGTACGCCGGCCACTCGTCGGCCACGGCGTCCAACGCGCTGTACCGGCTCAACCTGGCCAAGGGGCAGACCGGGCTGTCCGTGGCGTTCGACCTCCCGACCCAGATCGGCTACGACGCGGACGACCCCAGGGCCCGCGGCGAGGTCGGAAAGGTCGGCGTACCGGTTGCCCACCTGGGCGACATGCGGCGGCTGTTCGAGGGCATCCCGCTGACCGGGATGAACACCTCGATGACGATCAACGCGACCGCGATGTGGCTGCTCGCGCTCTACCAGGTGGTCGCCGAGGAGCAGGTCGCCGCCGGCCAGGCACAGGTCCCCGACGGCACGCCGGCCGCCGCCATGCTCGCGGGCACCACCCAGAACGACATCGTGAAGGAGTACCTGTCCCGCGGCACGTACGTCTTCCCGCCGGGACCCTCGATGCGGCTGACGACGGACCTGATCGCGTACACCGTCACGCACGTGCCCCGCTGGAACCCGATCAACGTCTGCAGCTACCACCTGCAGGAGGCCGGTGCGACGCCGGTGCAGGAGCTGGCGTTCGCGCTGTGCACCGCGATCGCGGTGCTCGACGCCGTCCGCGACTCCGGCCAGGTGCAGCCGGCCGACTTCGGCGGTGTGGTCGAGCGGATCTCGTTCTTCGTCAACGCGGGCGTGCGCTTCGTCGAGGAGCTCTGCAAGATGCGCGCGTTCGGCCGGCTCTGGGCCGAGCTGCTCGAGCAGCGGTACGGCATCACCGACGAGCGGCAGAAGCGGTTCCGGTACGGGGTGCAGGTCAACTCGCTCGGGCTGACCGAGGCCCAGCCGGAGAACAACGTCCAGCGCATCGTGCTGGAGATGCTCGGCGTGACGCTGTCCCGGGACGCCCGGGCGCGGGCGATCCAGCTGCCCGCCTGGAACGAGGCGCTCGGCCTGCCCCGCCCCTGGGACCAGCAGTGGTCGCTGCGCATGCAGCAGGTGCTGGCCTTCGAGTCCGACCTGCTGGAGTACGACGACCTGTTCGAGGGCTCGGTCGTCGTCGGCGCGCGCACCGACGAGCTGGTGCGCGCCGCCCGCGCGGAGGTCGACCGCGTGCTGGCGATGGGCGGCGCGGTCGCAGCAGTCGAGAGCGGCTACCTCAAGTCGCAGCTGGTCGCCGCGCACGCGGCCCGCCGCGCCCGCATCGAGTCCGGCGCCGAGCTGGTCGTCGGGGTCAACGCGTTCACCTCGACCGAGCCGAACCCGCTGCTGGCCGATGCCGCCGGCTCGGTCGAGACGGTCGACCCGGCGGTCCAGGAGCGGGCGCTCGCCGAACTCCTCGCATGGCGCGCCGACCGCGACGCCGGTGCGGTCGAGCGGGCTCTGGTGGCGCTGCGGCTCGCGGCAGCTGGGACGTCGAACCTGGTGCCGGCGACGCTGGACTGCGTCCGGGCCGGGGTCACGACAGGGGAGTGGGCCGGCGCGCTGCGCGAGGTCTTCGGGGAGTACCGGGCGCCGACCGGCGTCGCCGGCGTGACCGTGGGCGGTCCCGACCGGGCGAGCGTCTCGGGCGTCGACCCGTCCGTGGTCCGCGCGGCCGTGCGCGGCACCGGTGCGGAGCTGGGCGGCCCGCTGCGCCTGCTGGTCGGCAAGCCCGGGCTGGACGGCCACTCCAACGGGGCCGAGCAGGTGGCGGTCCGGGCCCGCGACGCCGGGTTCGAGGTGGTCTACCAGGGGATCCGGCTGACGCCGGCGGAGATCGTGGCCGCCGCCGTCGAGGAAGACGTGCAGTGCGTCGGGCTCTCGGTCCTGTCCGGCTCGCACCTGTCGGTCGTCCCCGAGGTGCTGGCCGGGCTGCGGGCCGCCGGCGTGCGCGACGTGCCGGTGGTCGTCGGCGGGATCATCCCGGACGCCGACGCGGCGACCCTGCGGGCGATGGGCGTGGCCGACGTGTTCACGCCGAAGGACTACGACCTCGGCGCGGTCATGCTGCGCATCGTCGACGCGATCAGGACCGCGCACGGGCTCCCGGCGAACGAGCCGGCGGCGTAGCGGTCGCAGACCGGGGTGCCGCGGCTCAGCGGTCGCCGCGGCGCTGCCAGCGGAACGTCGTGACGCACAGAACCGCAGCGGCGATCGTCCAGGCGATCAGCACGAAGGCGACCTTGCCCGTCTCCCAGCTCCTCGCGGGCTCCTTCAGCTGGAACGAGTCGGGCAGGAACACGGACCGCATCCCCTGGCAGAGCCACTTCAGCGGGAAGAGCGCGGCTAGCTGCTGCATCCAGTGCGGCAGCTCGGAGTAGACGAAGAACACGCCCGAGATGAACTGCAGCACCAGCACCACCGGCGAGACCAGGGCCGGAGCGCTGCGCCCGTTCTTGGGCAGCGAGGAGAACGCGATCCCCAGCAGGGTGCAGCACAGCAGCCCGAGCGCCAGCAGCCACCCGAACGTGAACCACTTGGCCGCCGTGTCGGGCAGCTTGACGCCGAACAGCAGGACGCCGATGAGCAACAGCAGGAACACCTGCGCCACAAGCGACACCAGCACCAGCGCGACCTTGCCGCCGAAGTACGCCGACGGCGGAAGCGGCGTCCCGGCCAGCCGTTTCAGCGTGCCGTCCTCGCGTTCCTGGGGGATCGAGATCGCGAGGTTCTGGAACCCGGTGTACACCAGCCCGGACGCGATCATGCCCGCGACGAAGTACTGGCTGAAGGTCACGCCCGGGACGATGTCGACGTCGAACACCGACCCGAAGATGAGCAGCAGCAGCACCGGCAGGGCGAACGTGAAGATCAGCGCCTCGCGGTCGCGGACGAACTGCTTGACCTCCACCCCCGCGCGGGCACGCACGACGTCAGCGACCGGTGGCAGCCGGATCTCGTTCGTGGTCAGGACGCCACCTCCCCGAGCACGGCCTCCGACACCCGGCCGGCGCCGATCATCTCCAGGTAGATGTCTTCCAGGCTCGGCCGGACCACGGACAGCTCGGGCACCTCGCCGCCGAACCGGGCGGCGAGCTCGGCCACGACCCGGGTGGGCTCCGCTGTCTGCACCGTCCGTCGTGCACCGTCCTCGAGCCAGCCCACCGTGGTCGGCGCCTGCTGGCGGCCGCCCAGTGTCTCCGGCTCGCCCAAGGCCACGATCCGGCCGTTCGCGATGACCCCGACGCGGTCGGCGAGCCGCTCGGCCTCCTCGAGGTAGTGCGTGGTCAGCAGGATCGTGGTGCCGTCCGCGCGCAGGCTCTCGATCAGGTCCCAGAACTGCCGCCGGGCCTCGGGGTCGAAACCGGTGGTGGGCTCGTCCAGGAACACCAGCTCGGGGTCGCCGAGGATGCCGAGCGCGACGTCGAGGCGGCGCCGCTGGCCGCCGGACAGCTCGCGGACCCGGGCGTCACGCTTCTCGGTGAGGCCGACCGAGTCGATGACCGCGGCCGGGTCCCGGGGCGCGGGGTAGAAGGTGCTGAAGTGCCGGATCACCTCGTCCACGGACAGGTCGGCGTTGTCCTGGGTCGCCTGCAGGACGATCCCGATCCGGGCCCGCCACCGCGGCCGCCGGTGTGCGGGGTCCTCGCCCAGCACGACGACTTCGCCGGCGGTGCGATGCCGGTAACCCTCCAGGATCTCGACCGTCGTGGTCTTGCCGGCGCCGTTGGGTCCGAGGAGGGCGAAGATCTCGCTGTGGTGGACCTCGAGGTCGATGCCGGCGACGGCCTCGACCGTGCCGTACTGCTTGCGCAGGCCGCGGACGATGATCGCGGCGGCGTCGCTCGTGGGCACGGTCGCCAGCCTTCCACACCGGCCCGGGGCGTAGGCCGTAGGCAGAAGGGCCCAGGCGTGCTCAGAACAGGCGGGAGCCGGCGTCGTCCACGCCGCGCAGGGCCTCGTAGTCCAGGGTCACGCAGTCGATCCCGCGGTCGACCGCGAGCACCCGGGCCTGCGGCTTGATCTCCTGGGCGGCGAACACTCCGCGGACCGGGGCCAGCAGGGGGTCGCGGTTGAGCAGGTCCAGGTAGCGGGTGAGCTGCTCCACCCCGTCGATCTCCCCACGTCGCTTGATCTCCACCGCGACCGAGGCGCCGTCGGCGTCGCGGCAGAGCAGGTCGACCGGCCCGATCGCCGTCGGGTACTCGCGCCGGACCAGCCGCCAACCGGTCCCGAGCCGCTCTACCTGCTCGGCGAGCAGCTCCTGCAGGTGCGCCTCCACGCCGTCCTTGACCAGGCCCGGGTCGGTGCCGAGCTCGTGCGTCGAGTCGTGCAGGACCTCTTCGACGCTCAGCAGCAGCCGCTCGCCGGCCTTGTTGGTGATCGTCCACAGCTGCCCGGCCCCGTCGCCGTCCTCGATACGCAGGGTGCAGGGCGGGCTCATCCAGTTCAGCGGCTTGTACGCCCGGTCGTCGGCGTGCACCGAGACCGACCCGTCGGCCTTGACCAGGACCAGCCGGACGGCGCTGGGCAGGTGCGCGCTGAGCCGGCCCACGTAGTCGACGCTGCAGCGGGCGATCACCAGGCGCATGCAGGGCACGCTAGCCTGCGCGGGTGGACGAACAGTACGACTACATCGTCGTCGGGGCCGGCAGCGCCGGCTGCGTGGTCACCCACCGGCTGGCGCAGGCCGGCCACACGGTGCTGGTCCTGGAGGCGGGTGGCGACGACCGCGGGATCGACGAGGTCACGATCCCGGCGGCGTTCCCGAACCTGTTCAAGACCGAGCACGACTGGGACTTCGAGACCGTCGAGCAGAAGCACGCGCTCGGCCGTCGGATGTACTGGCCGCGCGGCAAGATCCTGGGTGGGTCGTCGTCGATCAACGCGCAGCTCTACATCCGCGGCAACCGGCTCGACTACGACACCTGGCGCGACGTGCACGGTTGTGACGGCTGGGGCTACGCCGACCTCCTCCCGTACTTCCTGCGCTCGGAGGACAACGCCCGCGGTGCGTCGGACTACCACGCGGTCGGCGGTCCGCTGCGGGTCGAGGACGCCCGCTTCACGCACGAGCTGTGCCACGCGTTCGTCGAGTCGGCCGTGGCGTACGGGATCGAGCGCAACGAGGACTTCAACGCGGCCCGGCAGGACGGCGCCGGGCTGTTCCAGGTCACCCAGCGCGGCGGGCGCCGCTGGTCGGCCGCGGAGGCGTACCTGCGTCCGGCGATGCAGATGTCCGGCGTGCAGGTCGTTACGCATGCGCTGGTGACCGGCGTGGTCGTGGAGGGTGGCCGGGCCACCGGGGTGCGCTGGAGCAGCGAGGGTCGCGACCACTCCGCCCGCGCGACGGCCGAGGTGGTGCTGAGCGGGGGCGCGATCAACTCCCCGCAGCTGCTGATGCTGTCCGGCATCGGGCCGGCCCCGCACCTCAAGGAGCTCGGCATCGGGGTCGTCGCGGACGTGCCCGGCGTCGGCGGCAACCTCCAGGACCACCTGGCCGCACCGGCCATCTGGATCACCCAGGGCACCACGAGCCTGCACGACCACGAGAACCTCGCGTCCCTGCTGCGCTGGCAGCTGCGCCACGACGGCCCGCTGGCCTCGACGGTTGCCGAGGCGTGCGCCTTCGTCCGGTCGGACCCGTCGCTGCCGGCCCCGGACCTGCAGTACCACGTCGCGGCGGCCGCCTTCGCCGAGAACGGGCTGTCCGAGCCGCCCGGGCCCGGGTTCACGATGGCGCCGGTGCTGGTGTCCGTCGCCAGCAGCGGCACGTTGCGGCTGGCGTCGGCGGACCCGACCTGGCGCCCGGTCATCGACGCCGGCTACCTGTCAGCCGACCAGGACCTCGAGGCGCTGGTCACCGGGATCGGGATCTCGCGGGCGATCGCGCGCGAGGGCGTGCTGCCCAAGTGGCTGGAGCGCGAGTGGCTGCCCGGCCCGTCGGCCGTCGGCGCCGACGACCTGCGCGAGGCGGTGCGCCGGCACAGCCAGACGCTCTACCACCCGGTTGGGACCTGCGCGATGGGCGTCGGCGACGACTCGGTGGTGGACACCGAGTGCCGCGTCCGCGGGGTCGAGGGGCTGCGGGTGGTGGACGCCTCGGTGATGCCGGCGGTGCCGCGCGGGAACACCAACGCACCGACGATCGCGATCGCCGAGCGGGCCAGCGACCTCATCCTCGGCCTCGCCCCGCTGCCGGCCCACGACCCCGGCCCGGGCTGACCTCGGTCAGCGGATCGTGCCGAGGAGCGGCGCGAGGACGACCTTGACGATCATCGCGACCGGGTAGACCAGTGCGTACCCGAGGTTGACCCGCGGGTCGGCGTCGGAACGCTCGTTCGCGTACGCCAGCACAGCGGGCTGGGTCCCCACCCCGGCCAGCTGGCCGGCCAGCCGCGGACCGAAGACCCCCACCAGCCGCGGTCCCGCGAACAGCATCAGCGCCGCGGTCAGCCCGGTCACGGCGATGCCTGCCACGAGCAGGCGCGGGCCCTGGTCCGTCGCCAGCGCGTTCGACAGAGCGTGGCCCGCGTTCGAGCCCGCGTACGCGAGGAACAGCAGCATCCCCAGCTGGTTCACGGCACCGGAGGCCTGGTAGGGGATCGTCCACAGGATCCGCCCGGTCCGCTGCACCCGGCCCAGCAGCAGCCCGACCAGGAGCGGCCCACCCGCGACGCCCAGGGCGAAGGTCCCGCCCCGCGGCATGGGCAGCGTGAGCAGCCCGGCCAGGAGCCCCAGGCTCATGCCGAGAGCCAGACCGACCGGGTTGAGGTCGGAGGCGCCCCGCTCGGAGTCGCCCAGGAACGCGGCGACCTGAGCCATCTCCTCCCGCCTGGCAACCACCCGCACCCGGTCGCCGAGCTGCAGGACCAGGTCGTCGGTCGCCAGCAGGTCCACGTCCCCGCGGCGGACGCGGGTGGCGGTCGCGCCGAACCGCGCGGGCAGCCTCAGCTGCTCCAGGCTCCGTCCGGCCACCTTGCGGTCCGACACCGTGATCCGCCGGAAGTCCAGCTGCGAGCGGTCCAGGACGAGCGGGACGCTCGATGGGTGGCCGAGGTCACGGACCACCCGCTCCACGACCTCGGCGTCCCCGACGACGGTGAGGATGTCACCCACGGCGGGAGTCAGCTCGGCGGAGGCGACGTCGACGGTTCCCGGGTGGCCGGGGACGTCGCCGCGCATCACCCGCGAGAAGACCACCTTGTTCTCGTACCTCTCCTCGAGCGCGACGAGCGTCGGCAGCCCCTCGACGTCCACCCGCAGGGTCCGCTGCTCCAGATGCGGCACCTCGTCGGTCGCGTCCGCCTTCAGACCCGGCGCGGAGGTGTCCGCACCCACCCCCCGGTCGGCCCGCCGTCGCGTCCGCAGACCGATCCCTGCGGCCGTGAGCATGCCGAGGACGCCGAACAGGTAGGCGACCGAGTAGCCGACCGTCGGGGCGGACGACTTCAGCTGCTCGAGGCTGGCCGCCAGCGCGGGGGTGTTGGTCAGCGAGCCGGCGTAGACACCGGACAGCACCGGACCGCGCAGGCCGAGCAGGTGACCGACCGCGAGCGTGGCGAAGGCGGCGAGCACGAGCACGCCGACGACGAGAGCGAGGGCCCGGCCGCCGCTGCGCAGAGTCGTGAAGAACGACGGCCCGGCCGCCACGCCGATCGTGTAGGCGAACAGAGCCAGACCGAGCTGGCCCACGATCGCGGGCAGCCTGAGCCGCTCGTCGTACGCCGAGAAGGCGAGCGCCACGAACAGGACGGCAGCAGGACCCAGCGCGAACCCCCGCCAGTGCAGCGACCCGATGGCACTGCCGAGGCCGACCAGGGCGAACAGCAGCAGCAGCGGGTTGTCGGCCGCGAGGTTGGCGAACCCGTGCAGCAGGTCGACGACACGCACCGTCCGATCCTTCCACCCGCGGCCACCCCGCGGGACCGGACCAAGGTCCCCGCTACCACACGTCGCCCCGACGCCAGTCGCAGGTCAGCTCGCCGGACAGGTCGAGCGCGGCCGGACCGGGCAGCACGAAGACGGAGCCGTCCTCCTCCGGGGTACGGACGACGCCGTCCGGCGTCAACGCGGACGTCGGCCCCTGCCAGCGCACCCAGCCCCGGGACAGGTAGAGGTCGACGGCTTCGTCGGTCGACCCGAGCGCACCGATGTCGTACGCCGCGCGCACGACGCGCTCGAGCGCGTCCATCATCGCCGTGGCGTGCCCGCGCCGGCGGCGGTCGGCCCGGACGCCGACGCCTTCGACGTAGCCGGTCCGCAGGGCGCGGCCGCCGTGCAGCAGCCGGCGCATGACGACGCTGGCGTGGCCGACCACCTCGCCGTCCTCGAGGACCACCGCGTGCACGCCGCCCAGCGCGTGCTCCCAGTCCTCGTCGGTCATCTCGGGGGCGAACACGTCGTCCAGCAGCGCCCGCGCCGCTGCCAGCGTCGCGGGGTCGAGGTCGGCGGTGTGCGCGACCCGGAGCTCAGCCATCGCGGCGGCCTGCCGAGCGGACCTCGGCCGCGGCCCGCGGCCGGGTCAGTCCTGGCGCCAGCCGCGGCGCCGCCCGTGGACTGCGGTCATGACCTTGACCAGCAGGTCGACCGACGCCGGCTTGCGGTCGAACGACGTCAGCACCATCGGCGGCTTGAACCGCTGCCGGGTGATCGCCTTGGGACGGCTGAACTCGCGCAGCCCGTCCGCCCCGTGGATCCGGCCGAACCCGGACTCACCGACGCCGCCGAACGGCAGCGCGGGCACGGTCGCGAACGCCACCGCGGAGTTGACCGACGTCATGCCGGACCGCAGCCTCCTGGCCAGCTCCATCCCGCGCCGGCGGGAGAAGACCGCCGAGCCGAGCCCGTACGCCGACGCGTTCGCCCGGTCGACCGCCTCGTCCGCGTCGCGCACCCGCGACACGGCCACCGTCGGGCCGAACGTCTCCCTGCTCATCGCCGGGGAGTCCTCCGGGACGTCCACGAGGAGCACCGGGTCCACGTACGGGTCGTGAACGGACTGCGCCCCGCCGACGACGGCGCGGGCGCCCCGGGACAGGGCGTCGAGCAGGTGGTCGCGGATCACGTCCAGCTGACGGGGCATGGTGATCGGCCCGTACGAGGCGCCGGCATCGCTACCGGGCCGCAGGTCGCGCACCTTGTCTGCGAGCCGCCGGACGAACTCGTCGTAGACCGCATCGACCGCGTAGACGCGCTCCACCCCGACGCAGGTCTGCCCGGCGTTGCCCAGGCCGCCCCAGGCCGCCGCGTCGGCGGCCGCGTCCAGGTCGGCGTCCTCGTCCACGATGAGCGCGTCCTTGCCGCCGCACTCGATCAGGACCGGCGTCAGCGTCTCCGCGCAGACCGCCATGACCTTGCGGGCCGTCTCGGACGACCCGGTGAAGGCGAGCTTGCCCACGCCGGACCGGCACAGCGCCTGGCCGGTCTCGCCGAACCCGGTCACCAGCTGCAGCACCGGCTGCTCCGGCACCACCTGGGCGAAGGCGTCGACGAGCCAGGCACCGATGCCGGGGGTCAGCTCGGACGGCTTGAAGACCACGGCGTTGCCGGCGGCGAGCGCGTAGGCGATCGAGCCCATCGGGGTGAGCACCGGGTAGTTCCACGGTCCGATGACGCCCACCACGCCGACCGGCTGGTACTCCAGCCAGGCCTGGTGGTTCAGCGAGAGCAGGCTCGGCCGCACGGTGCGGGGGCCCAGCACCTTGCTCGCGTGCCGGGCGGACCAGTCGACGTGGTCGATGGTCAGGATGATCTCGAGGATGGCGTCGTCGACCGGCTTGCCGTTCTCCCGGTGCACCAGCTGGGCGAGCTGGCGCATCCGCCTCGTCAGCACGCCCTTCCAGGCCAGCAGGCGCTCGCGGCGCCCGTCGAAGCCGAGGTCGGCCCACCACTGGGCGGCCACCCGGGCCCGGTCCACGGCGTCGTGGACCGTGGTCGGGTCGTCCACGGGCCAGGTGGCGATCACCTCGCCGGTCGCGGGGTCGAGCGACCCGAACCGGTCCAGGGCCTGCCGGTCGTGCGCGAGGGTCATCGCGGCGCCTTCCTGTCGCGGGCCCGTCCGTGCGGGCCGTCCGGGGACAGTCTGCGACACTTCCGGCTGCGGAACACCCGCGGTGGGCACGGCCGGGAGGACGGGACATGTCGGACAGCGCCACGCAGAGCGCCGCCACCAGCGCCTCGGAGAGCGCCGCGGCGGCTGCCCGCGAGCTGGGCAACCACGGTGGGGTCGGGGTCGTCGGCCTGGGCACGATGGGCGCCGGGATCGCCGAGGTGTTCGCGCGCAACGGGCTCACCGTCGTCGGGGTCGACCGCGACGCGGAGTCCGTCCAGCGCGGGCGCGGCCACGTCAAGGCGTCCACGGACCGCGCGGTCCGGCGCGGCAAGCTGACCGAGGCCGAGCAGACCGAGATCTTCGAGCGGATCCAGTTCACGACGGCGCTGGAGGACCTCAAGGACGTCGAGCTGGTCGTGGAGGCGGTGCCGGAGAAGCTCGAGCTCAAGCGCGAGATCTTCGCCCGGCTCGAGGCGATCACCCAGCCGGACACGCTGCTGGCGACCAACACCTCCTCCCTGTCGGTGACCGAGATCTCGGTGGCGAGCGGCCGGCCGTCGCGGGTCGTCGGCATGCACTTCTTCAACCCGGCTCCGGTGCAGAAGCTGGTCGAGGTCATCGGCACGGTCGTGACCGACGCGCGCGTCCTGGCCGAGGTCGAGGCCTTCGCCGTCCGCCTGGGCAAGATCCCGGTGGTCGTCGGCGACAAGGCCGGGTTCATCGCGAACGCGCTGCTGTTCGGCTACCTCAACCACGCCGCGTCGATGTACGAGACGCGCTACGCCAGCCGCGAGGACATCGACGCGGCCATGAAGCTCGGCTGCGGCCTGCCGATGGGCCCGCTGGCGCTGCTCGACCTGATCGGCCTGGACACCGCGTACGAGATCCTCGACACGATGTACCGGCAGTCGCGCGACCGGCTGCACGCGCCCAACCCGGTGCTCAAGCAGATGGTCACGGCGGGCCTGCGGGGCCGCAAGACCGGCCGCGGCTTCTACACCTACGACGCCCCCGACTCCCCGGTCGTCGTGCCGGACGCGCAGACGCCGGTGCCGGTCCACCCGGGGGCGCACGCCGGCGGTGGCCGGGACGGGGCGCGCGAGGTCCGTACCGTCGGCGTGGTCGGTTCGGGCACGATGGCCACCGGCATCGTCGAGGTGTTCGCGAAGGCCGGCTACGACACGCTGTACGTGGCCCGGGGGGAGGACAAGGTCGCCCGCGTGCGGGCCGCGCTGGAGCGCTCGCTGGACAAGGCAGTGCTGCGCGGCAAGCTCGACGAGGGCGAGCGGGAGGCCGCACTGGCCAGGGTGCGCGGCACCACGCGCATGGACGACCTCGCGGACCGTGACCTCGTGGTGGAGGCGGTCGTCGAGGAGCTGTCCGTGAAGCAGGCGCTGTTCGAGACGCTGGACGAGATCCTCCCGGCCGGCGCGGTGCTCGCGACGACGACGTCGAGCCTGCCGGTGGTCGAGCTGGCGGCGGTGACCGGGCGGCCGGGCGACGTGGTCGGGCTGCACTTCTTCAACCCGGCGCAGGTGATGCAGCTCGTCGAGGTGGTCTCGACGGTGAACACCTCCGCGCAGACGCAGGCCACGGCCCTCGCCGTGTGCGAGCGGCTGGGCAAGCACGCGGTCACCTGCGTGGACCGGGCCGGGTTCATCGTGAACGCGCTGCTGTTCCCCTACCTCAACGACGCGGTGCGGATGCTCGAGGCGCACTACGCGACCGCCGACGACATCGACGCAGCCATGAAGGTCGGCTGCGGCTACCCGATGGGGCCGTTCGAGCTGCTGGACGTGGTCGGGCTGGACGTGGCCCTGGCGATCCAGACGACGCTGTACCGGGAGTTCCGCGAGCCCGGGTTCGCGCCGGCCCCGATGCTCGAGCACCTGGTCACGGCGGGGTACGTGGGCCGCAAGGCCGGCCGGGGCTTCCGGGTCTACGAGCAGTAGCCTGGCGCCGTGGGCGGCGGGGCGTACTGGGACGGGCGGTACGCGGCGGCCGGGCCCACGGACATGAGCTGGTTCCAGGCCACGCCCGTCGTCGAGCCCGAGCTGCTGGCGGCAGCCGGAGCCGGCCCGGCGGACAGCCTCGTCGACGTGGGGGGCGGTGCCGGCACCCTCGTCGACGCGCTCGTCGCGGCCGGGTGGGCGGACGTCACGGTGCTGGACATCTCGCGGGTGGCTCTCGACGCAGCGCGGGAGCGGGTCGGGCCGCGCGCCGGGGTCCAGTGGGTCCACGCCGACCTGCTGAGGTGGCAGCCGCAGCGGCGCTACCGGGTGTGGCACGACCGGGCCGTGTTCCACTTCCTCGTGGACGAGGACGACCGTCGCCGCTACCGGCGGGTGCTGGCCGAGGCGCTCGAACCCGGCGGTCTCATGATCGTCGGGACGTTCGCCGCGGACGGGCCGGCGCACTGCTCCGGGCTGCCGGTGGCGCGCTACGACGCGGCCGAGCTGGCCGTGAGTATCAGCGCGGCGTTCGGCGGTGGGTGCGAGCTGGTCGCCACCCGCGCGGAGTCGCACCGCACCCCGGCCGGGGTCGTGCAGCCGTTCAGCTGGGTCGCGCTCCGGGCGCCGGGGGCGAGCGCCGTCGACCGTCTGCTCGTGCAGGCGCGCGCTCGCCTGGACCGGGTGGCCCCTGACGACCTCCCCGCGGAGATCGCCGCGGGCGCCCTGGTGGTCGACATCCGGCCGGCCGACCAGCGCGAACGCGACGGAGCCCTCCCCGGGGCCCTGGTCATCGACCGCAATGTGCTGGAGTGGCGGCTGGACCCCACCTGCCCGTACCACGTCCCGCAGATCCGGGACGCGGGGCAGCGGGTGATCCTGGTGTGCAACGAGGGGTACGGGTCGAGTCTGGCGGCGGCCACGCTGCGCGAGCTCGGCCTGCGCGGGGCCACCGACCTGGCCGGCGGCTTCCAGGCGCTGCGGGAGTCCACGGCGGCACCGGGGCCGGGATGAGCCCACGCACCAACCGTCGCCGTCGCGGCGGCCGTGCGGCCGCTGCTGCGGCCCCCGCCCAGGGCGCCGACGAAGGCGCAGCCGTCGGGCCCGGCGCCTACTCCGGGCCGGAGCAGCTGGTCGAGTGGGCCGGCGAGGAGTGGGTCGCCCGCCGCATCTCGGGTTCGGCGTCGACCAAGCCGTACCGCTGTCCGGGCTGCGACCAGGAGATCCGGCCGGCGACCCCGCACGTCGTCGCGTGGCCGGCGCAGACCGGCCGCGGGCTGGAGGACCGCAGGCACTGGCACACCGCCTGCTGGTCGGCCCGCGAGCGCCGCCGCCCCCGGTAGGTCTGCGGCTAGCCTGGACCGGTGGCGGCCTGGCTGGATCAGACGTCGACCTGGTTGGTCGACAACGGCTGGGGGCCGTACCTCTTCGCGATGCTGCTGTTCCTCGCGTTCGCCGAGGCCGCGTTCTTCCTCGGGTTCGTGCTGCCGGGGGAGACCGCGCTGGTGCTGGGCGGGGCGCTGTGCGCGACGGGTGTCTTCCCGCTCGCCGCGTTCCTGCCGATGGCGGTCTTCGCGGCCATCGTCGGCGACTCGGTCGGGTACGAGGTCGGCAAGCACTTCGGCCCGCGGATCCGGACGTCCAGGGTCGGGCGCCGGCTCGGCGACAAACGCTGGGGGACCGCGGAGTGGTTCTTCGCCAGGCACGGCGGCAAGGCCGTCTTCCTGGGTCGGGCGCAGGCGTTGCTGCGCGCGCTGGTCCCGGCGCTGGCCGGCAGCAGCGGGCTGCCGTACCGCACGTTCCTGCCGTGGAACGCGCTCGGAGCCCTGGTCTGGGGTGGGGGTGTGGTGCTGCTCGGCTATGCCTTCGCGCACTCGCTGGAACGGCTGGAGAGCGGGCTGAAGTACTGGGGGATCGGCGCGCTGGTCGTGCTCACCCTCGGCGTCGTCTTCGTCGTCCGGCTCGGACGCAAGGCCGAGCAGCAGGCCGAGGCTGACTACGAGGCCAGCACGCAGGCTGCGAGCGAAGAGAGCGCATGAGCACCCAGATCCGCGCCAACACGATGCTCCCGGCCCGGCGCGAACCGCTGCGGCTGCGTACGTCCGACGGCCTGACCCTGGTCGGCGAGCTCGCACTGCCGGAGGACCGCGACCCGGTCGCCACCCTCGTGTGTCTGCACCCGTTGCCGACGCACGGCGGGATGATGGACAGCCACCTGCTGCGCAAGGCCTCGTGGCGGCTGCCCGCGCTTGCGGGAGTGGCGGTGCTCAGGTTCAACACCCGCGGTACAGCCTCGGCCGCCGGGCGTTCCGAGGGCGCTTTCGACGAAGGGACGGCCGAGCGCGCCGACGTGCAGGCCGCGGTCCACGAGGCCGTCCGGCTCGGCCTGCCCGACCGCTGGCTGCTCGGGTGGTCGTTCGGCGCCGACCTCGCGCTGCGATGGGGGTGCCTGGACGGAATCGAGGGCGCGATCCTGCTCAGCCCGCCGCTGAAGACGGCCACCGACGCGGACCTGGACTGGTGGGCCGCGTCCGGCAAACCGCTGCTCGCCCTCGTACCCGAGCTGGACGACTACCTGCGCCCGGAGCAGGCCCGGCGGCGGTTCGCCCGCGTCCCGCAGGCCCGGGTCGTCGGCGTGGACGGGGCCCGTCACCTGTGGGTGGGCGAGGTCTACGTCGGCCGGGTCCTGGACGAGGTGGTGGCGCAGGTCGTCCCCGGCGCCGCGCCGCTGCCGACGACGTGGGAGGGTCCGTACCTGACCTGGAACGACCTGACCGGGACGGCGACGCAACGCGCGTGACCATGGACACGGAGGGTTGACTTGATCGATCTGAGTGGCAAGACCGCGCTGGTCACCGGGGCGTCGCGGGGGATAGGCCGCGCGATCGCCATCGCGTACGCCGAGGCCGGTGCCGACGTCGCGGTGCTCGCCCGCGACGCCGAGCGGCTCGCCGAGGTGGCCTCGGCGGTGGAGGCCGCCGGCGGACGCGTCGTCGTCCTCGTCGCCGACGTGACCGAGCCGGACGCCGTCCAGCTGGCCGTGTCGTCGGCCATCGAGCGGCTCGGCCACCTCGACATCGTCGTCAACAACGCCGGCGGCAACTCCTTCTCGACGCCGTTCGTCGACATCCGTTTCCAGGGCTGGCAGAAGACGATCAGGCTCAACCTGGACTCCACGGTGCACGTCTGCCAGGCGGTCGGCCCGCACCTGCTCGAGCGCCGGTCCGGCTCGGTGATCAACGTCGCGTCGGTCGCCGGGCTGGCCGCGGTCCCGTTCATGTCGCACTACGGCGCCGCGAAGGCCGCGGTCCTGTCGCTGACGCGGTCGCTCGCGGTCGAGTGGGCGTACGCGGGCGTGCGGGTGAACGCGCTCGTCCCCGGCTGGGTCGCCACGGACCTGACCGAGTTCGCCCGCAGGGAGCCCGGGATCGAGCAGGCCCTGCTCGGGCGCGTCCCGATGCAGCGATGGGCCACGCCGGAGGAGATCGCCGGCCCCGCGGTCTTCCTGGGCAGCGACGCGTCGAGCTTCATGACCGGCCAGGAGCTCGTCATCGACGGCGGCCTGTCCGTCACCTAGCAGACCCGTCGGGATGGCCAGGTCGGAGGGGGAACTGGTGCGGCTGGTTCTTGATGGTGGTCAACCGCAGCTCGGTGGACTCCTGGCTCGTGTGGCTGGTCCGGAGCACTGGCAGCCGGCAGCCGCTGTCGCTGTCGCCGCCGAGCGGGATCGGGCTTGGGCGGCGGCGCGTCTCCATGCCGGTGGGGTGAAGGCGGGTAGGCCGTGTTGGTCCAGGTGCACGGTCCAGCCGCGGTGGTGGACGGTTTCGTGGTGGTGTGCGCATAAGCCGCCAGGTTGGTCAGAATGCTTCGCACTGGTCCGGGCACTGCCCGCTCCGGGAGTGCTCGGGGCACGAGTGCTCGATCTGGGCTCGCATCTGCTCACAGCACAGGGTCGGCTCCATGGACCCAGTGTCGCCCAACGACTCGATATCCCCTCGAACAGGTAGGCACCTATACGCGGCTGCCCTGCTCCTGGCAGGCCGAACGGACGACGGATGCCAGCTCTTCCTTCGAGCGTCCCCAGCCCCCGGACCACTCGTCCTCGATGCCGTAAACGGCACCCAGCGGCGCCTCCAAGAACTCGTTTCGGTAGTTGGAGTTGACGAACAACTCTTCCACCTTCTGCGCGACCCAGTACTCGCTGGCTGAGCCGTCCAGGCACCGTCTAGCGATGTAGTCGTAGGCGGCCACGACGCCGACCGTGGCGTCGGCCACCAGCCGGTGGCGGCTCACCCGCCAGGCGTTGGCGTGTCGCTCACTGATCGCCCTCGCTGCCCGCCGTTGTCGCGCGTGCCGTCTCCCGGAAACGCGTTTCCGCAGCCGCTGACAAGGGTCACGATCGTCATCTGGCCAAGACCCGCCTGACTTCTCCGGCTTGACGCATGCCGATATCGGCATATGATGTCCCCATGGCACGAGCAGCGACGACGTCGGACGTCTTCAACGCGATCGCCGAGCCGCAGCGCCGGGAGATCCTGGTGCTGCTGCGGGCGGGTGAACGGCCGGTGACCGAGTTGGCCCAGGAGCTGGGGATGACCCAGCCGGGGGCGTCCAAACACCTGCGGGTGCTCCGGGAGGTCGGGCTGGTGCGGGACCGCAAGGCAGGCAAGCAGCGCCTGTACGGCCTTGACGCCCGCGGGCTGCGACCGGTCCACGAGTGGACCGGCGGGTTCGAGCGGTTCTGGAACGAGACCTTCGACCGGCTGGACGCGTACGTGCAGGACCTCAAGCAGGCAAGGCAGAAGGAGTGACCGATGGCAGCGACAGGACGGGACGCGCCGGCGCAGTCAGCGACGGCCGACCGCGAGATCGTGATCTCCCGGGTCATCAGTGCCCCACGGGAGCTGGTGTTCGAGGCGTTCACCGAAGTCCGGCACCTGTCGCAATGGTGGGGACCGGAGGGGTTCACCACCACCACGCGGGCGTTCGAGTTCCGCGTCGGCGCGGAGTGGGACTTCGTGATGCACGGACCGGACGGGACGGACTACCAGGAGTGGATCTCCTGGACCGAGATCGCCCCGCCGGAGCGGATCGCGCTGCTCCACGGTGAGTCCCGCGGCGACCCGAACGCCTTCGAGTCGGTCCTCACGTTCGCGCCCGACGGCGCGGCGACCCGGATCGAGATGCGCACGGTGTTCCCCACCAAGGAGCTGCGCGACGAGGCGGTCGAGAAGTACCACGCGATCGAGGGCGGCCAGCAGACCCTGAGCAACCTGGCTGCCTACGTCACCGAGATCGTTCGGAAGGGAGTTGAGGACTGATGGCCGGGAAGGTGTTCTTCAGCGTGTCGATGTCGCTGGACGGGTTCATCGCGCCCGAGTCCCTCGAGGACTTGATGGGGCAGCAGTGGATGGAGCTGCAGCAGTGGATCTTCCCGCAGCGGTTCTTCCGGGAGAACCTGAAGCTCGGCGAGGGCGGCGAGGAAGGGCGCGACAACGACATCGTGCGGGAGACGTTCGAGCGCACCGGCGCGAGCGTGATGGGCAAGCGCATGTTCGACGCCGGCGAGCAGGCGTGGCCGGAGGAGGCGCCGTTCCACACGCCGGTCTTCGTCGTGACGCACGAGAAGCGTGACCCCTGGGAGCGGCCGGGCGGGACCACCTTCCACTTCGTCAACGACGGCATCGAGTCCGCGCTCGACCAGGCCCGCGAGGCCGCCGGCGACCGAGACGTCCGCATCGCGGGCGGCGGCGCAACGATCCTGGAGTACGTGAACGCCGGCCTGATCGACGAGTTCTCGATCGCGCTGTCACCCGTGCTGTTCGGCTCCGGAATCCGCCTGTTCGAGGGCGTGGACGCGGGCCGCGTGGCCCTGGAGCCGGTCCGCGCGGAGCCGTCCCCGAGGGTGACGCACCTGACCTACGCAGTCCGGGAGCGGTAACTGTCTCGACCTCAGCGCTCCCCCGCCGAGGTCAGCAGCGCGGTGAGATCCTCGACGCTCTGAGCGTCAGGAAGGGCGAGCGTTCGGGGTCGCGATCTTGGCCGCGCGCTTCGCATGAGCACGCTGCGGGCCACCACCTCGACCGTGTCTTCCTTGAGAGGCAGAACGAAATGGCGCAGTTCCGAGAACCGTTCAGGTTGGTGGCTGGGGTGAACGCGGTTCCGTCGCTCCAGGTCCGCGGTCCATTCGCTGTCTAGGACCTCGCCGGCCCACAGCACCTGATCCAGGCCCCTGCCGTACAGCCGGTGACCGGAGATCGCCGCGTCGTTGGGCGGGTGCATGACCGATGCACGAGCCCCCGACCAGGTGAAGACGACCCATCGCCGGTCAACGTCATCGTGATGCGGACGCAGGCCAGGTGGACCCGTCCGTCGTCCTCCGCGAGCAGGACCGCGTCCGGGACAGCCGGGCTCCACTTGGCTCCTAGGTCCAAGCCGACTACGCGTTCATCCACGAGGGTGAGCCTGCCGCACCCACCCCGGGTCAGCCCTCTAACGTATGCGCGCCCGGCGAGGCCCCCAAATTCCGTCGAGGCTCCTCGTCCTTCGGCCGTCGGCACAGGGCACGAGGCGGATCGCCTCAGATGACCTCGACGCTGAAGCCAGCCCATTCCAGGCCCTTGATCACTTCGTCGAGGATCTCGGGAGCCGGTGTTGGCCCGGTGTCAGGGATCGACGAGGAATAGATCGCGATCGACATCGGGGGGCTCAGCATCTCCGAGTCGAGCTCGAACGTTGCATCGCCTAGGTCGACCCGAAGGCTTGCACGGCCAAGGATCTCGATCGTGTGACCTGCTTTGGGCCGCCCACCGCAGACCGCAACGCTCCCAATCAACCCGCGCGAGAACGGCGGTGATCTCAACCGGTCATCGCAACGCTTGCTCGAGTTTCTGTGAGGGTGTCAGCCAGCCCAGGGTCTGTCGAGGTCGGCTGTTCAGCTCGGCGGCGACGGCGTCCAGGTCGGCTTGGAAGCGGGACGCCTGAGCGGCCGCCTGTATGCGGCTCAGTGAGAGTGTTGCTCCGGACGCTCACCAAGCGCCGTGCCGAGGTCGTCGTTGCGTCCGGCCTTGATCCGTGACCACTGGGCGGTCGGGCGGTCGTCCAGCCGAAACTGGCCACCTCTGGAATCCCACCGCTGCGGCCAGCCCTCGGGCGAGTCCTCCCAGAACTCCTGCCGGCCGTAGGCGGTCAGATCCAGGAGTCCGTACGACGGTGCCATCACTTCATTGCCGCGGCCGGTGGTCCAGTAGGTCTCGAAGGCCTGGTCACCGTCTCGCAAATAGCTGACCAGGATGCCGAAGTGCCGGTCCGCGACCAGCTGGTCCACCGCCTCCTGCGGCACCGAGTACCAGGGAACGGTCCAGCCCATGAAGTCGCGATAGCGCGAGCTCTCCTCGTACGGTCCCTGACAGAAGGTTGCGTAACTCACGTCGCGCGAGTTCAGATAAGACAGCTCGTTGATGTGGGTAATGGAGAAGGTGCAGCCCTCGCACTGCTCCGCCGCGGGTCTGCCGGTGTGCCACATCTGGAAGTAGGCGATCAACTGGGACCGACCCTCGAAGACGTCGATCAACGACACGGGCCCGTCGGCACCGATCAGCTTCGTGGTCGGATCGACCTCGACCATGGGCAACCGGCGTCGCTCCGCGGCCAGCGCGTCCCCGGCTCGGGTGTGGGCCTTCTCCTTGACCCGGAGCTCGTCAATCCAGGTCTGCCAGGTCTGCCGATCCGCGATCTGCGGGCGTCGGTGGCTGGTTGCAAGAGGCTCAGGCATCCAGCCTGTCTAGTCCCATTCGGCACGGAGCACAAAGTCGGCACGACGTGTTCGCACCGTGTTGACGGCACTCTGCCCCTAACCGGCTCCCGGCCACGCCGCTGCCGAGTGCCCCGACACACGGGCCGCACATGCTGCCGGTTCTGGGGCTACCGCCGCCGGTTATCGCGCTCCCGCCGTCGTGGTTCGGAGGGGTCTGACTATTGATGGACCAGGTTGAACAGGGCGGTCAGGCCGCCTTTGGACCAGTGCACGATGTGGTGGGCTTGGGTCCAGCCCGGTGGGCGGTCGCAGCCGGGGAAGGCGCAGCCGTGGTCGCGTTGGATCAGGGCGCGGCGGATCTTGGCGGGGATGGTGCGGGAGCTGCGGCCGATGTCCAGGACTTCGGAGCGGCTGCCCAGCACGATCGGGATGAGGTTGGCGTCACAGGCCATCTGGCGCAGCGTGCCGGCCGGGATCAGCGCTTGGTCGGGGCCGTGGCCGGGTAGTCCGGCGCGCAGCTGGTCCAAGGAGATGGTGACGGCGATGGTGGGGCGGCCGGTTCCGGGGATCGGGTCGGCGCGGTGGGCCCGGGCCAGGCAGGTCAGGTCGGCCAGGGCGTCGTGGCGGCGCCGTGCGGCGGTGCGCGGGTCCGGTCCCTGGGCGGTGCTGGGCCCACGCCCCGCGATTGCGCAGGCGATAGTCGCACATCGGGGCGGCCGTCCGCGCCCAGCCGCCGGTTGTCGGCTCAGACGTCGGCGAAGCGGTTGATCTCGCGCAGGTGCTTGGCCCGCAGCTCGGCGTCCCGGATACCGAGCCCCGGACCCGGCGCCAGCGCCAGCACCCCGATCTTGCCCTGGTGGAGGTTGCGATGGACGTCGTAGGCCGCCTGCCCGGTGTCGGCGAGCGGGTACGTGCGGGACAGCGTCGGGTGGATCCGGCCGCGCTGGATCAGCCGGTTGGCCTCCCACGCCTCGCGGTAGTTCGCGAAGTGCGATCCGACGATCCGCTTCAGGTTCATCCACAGATAGCGGTTGTCGTACTCGTGCATGAACCCGCTGGTCGAGGCGCAGGTGACGATGGTGCCGCCCCTGCGCGCGACGTACACCGAAGCGCCGAACGTCTCCCGGCCGGGGTGCTCGAAGACGATGTCGACGTCGTCGCCGCCGGTGAGCTCGCGGATCCGCTTGCCCAGCCGTTGCCACTCTTTCGGGTCCTGGGTGTGCTCGTCCTTCCAGAACCGGTAGCCGTCGGCGTTGCGGTCGATGATCAGCTCGGCTCCGAGCGACCGGCAGATCGCCGCCTTCTCCTCGCTGGACACGACGCAGACCGGCGTACCCCCGCCGCCGATGGCGAGCTGGGTCGCGTACGAGCCGAGCCCGCCGGACGCGCCCCAGATGAGCACGATGTCGCCCTGCTTCATGCCGGCGCCGTTGCGGGAGACCAGCTGCCGGTACGCGGTGGAGTTGACCAGCCCGGGGACCGCGGCCTCCTCCCAGGTCAGGTGCGCCGACTTGGGCAGCAGCTGGTTGGCCTTGACGAGCGCTAGCTGGGCCAGCCCGCCGAAGTTGGTCTCGAAGCCCCAGATCCGCTGCTCGGGGTCGAGCATCGTGTCGTTGTGGCCGAGCGGGCTCTCCAGCTCGACCGAGAGGCAGTGCGCCACCACCTCGTCGCCCGGCTTCCAGGCGTGCACGCCCGGCCCGGTGCGCAGCACGACGCCGGACAGGTCCGACCCGACCACGTGGTACGGCAGGTCGTGCCGGTGGGCCAGCGGCGACGTCCGGCCGTACCGGGCCAGGAACCCGAACGTCGAGACCGGCTCGAAGATCGAGGACCAGACGGTGTTGTAGTTGATCGAGCTGGCCATCACCGCGACCAGAGCCTCGCCGGGGCCGAGCTCGGGGGTCGGGACCTCCTCGACGTGCAAGGAGCGCCGCGGGTCCTTGTCCCGCGAGTCCATGCCGGCGAACATCTCCTGCTCGTCCCGGTGCACGGTCACGGCGGTGTACGTGGCCGGGACGGGCAGCGCCCCGAAGCTCTCCGCCGTCGCGTCGCCGGCCAGGATCGCCTCGAGGATCTCCTTCACCGGTCGCTCCCGGGCTGCCCGGCCGGCTCTGCGTGCCCGCTCGCCTCGGCGGGCTCGACCAGCTCCACCAGCACGCCGCCCGCGTCCTTGGGGTGCACGAAGTTGACCAGGCTGCCGGCCGTGCCGGTGCGCGGCTCGTCGAAGAGCAGGCGCAGTCCCTTCGCGCGCAGGTCCGCGCTGACCGCGGCGATGTCGTCAACGGTGTACGCGATCTGCTGGATCCCGGGGCCGTGCCGGTCCAGGAACTTCGCGATGGTGGACTCGGGCGTCAGCGGTGCCAGCAGCTGGAGCTGCGTCTCCCCGTCGCCCACCGCCAGCATCGCCTCCCGCACGCCCTGCTGCTCGTTGGTCTCGATGTGGACGCAGCGCATCCCGAACGTCCGCTCGTAGAAGGCGACCGCCGCGTCCAGATCGGCGACGGCCACGCCCACGTGGTCCACGCGGCTGAACACCCGGGCACCTCCGATGCCGATGGCTCGCTGGTGGCCGGTATCGTTGCAGGTCAACCAACCGGACCGCCCAGGAGGGTGCCATGACCGCGGCCGCGAACAATGCATCGACCCGATCGGTGATCATCGCGGGCGCGCGCACGCCGATGGGTCGCCTGCTGGGCTCGCTCAAGGACTTCTCCGCCGCCCAGCTCGGTGGGGTCGCCATCGAGGCCGCGCTCCAGCGCGCCGGGGTGGCGCCGGAGCAGGTCGAGTACGTGATCATGGGCCACGTCATCCAGGCCGGCACCGGCCAGATCACCGCCCGGCAGGCGGCGGTCGCGGCCGGGATCCCGATGAGCATCCCCGCGCTGACGGTCAACAAGGTCTGCCTCTCCGGGCTGGACGCGATCGCGCTCGCCGACCAGCTCATCCGGGCCGGCGAGTTCGAGATCGTCGTCGCCGGCGGCATGGAGTCGATGACGCAGGCACCGCACCTGCTGCCGGGCTCCCGCGAGGGCTTCAAGTACGGCGACGTCACGCTGGTCGACTCGATGGCGTACGACGCGCTGTTCTGCGCGTTCGACCGTCAGGCCATGGGGCTGGCGACGGACACGTACAACGAGCGGTACCAGCTGACCCGCGAGGAGCAGGACGCCTTCTCCGCACGCTCGCACCAGCGGGCGGCCGCGGCCGCCAAGGACGGCATCTTCGACGCCGAGATCGCGCCGGTGCAGATCCCGCAGCGCAAGGGCGACCCCGTGGTGGTCAGTGCCGACGAGGGCATCCGCGGCGACACGACGACGGAGACCCTGGGCCGGCTGCGCCCGGCGTTCCGGCCGGACGGCACGATCACCGCGGGCTCGGCCTCGCAGATCTCCGACGGCGCCGCCGCGGTCGTGGTCATGAGCCGCGCGAAGGCCGAGGAGCTGGGCCTGACCTGGCTGGCCGAGATCGGCGCGCACGGTGTGGTGGCCGGCCCGGACGCCTCCCTGCACGAGCAGCCGGCGAACGCCATCAAGGCGGCACTCGCCCGCGAGGGCCTGGCCCCGGCCGACCTCGACTTGGTCGAGATCAACGAGGCATTCGCGGCGGTCGGCCTGGTCTCGCAGCGCGAGCTCGGGCTGCCCGACGACAAGGTCAACGTCAACGGCGGCGCCATCGCGCTCGGTCACCCGGTCGGGATGTCCGGCGCGCGGATCGTGCTGCACCTGGCCCTGGAGCTCCAGCGGCGCGGCGGCGGCGTCGGCGCGGCCGCCCTGTGCGGCGGCGGCGGGCAGGGCGACGCGCTCGTCGTGCACGTGCCCGGGAGCTGACCGGTCCGGTGCCGCGCGCGGACGCCGTCCCGGACCTCGTCGACCGGGCCCGCCGGGGTGACCCGCGCGCGGTCGCCCGGCTGGTCACGCTGGTCGAGGACGGCTCCCCGCTGCTGCCCGAGCTCGCGGCCGCACTGGGGAGGACGGCTGACGGGGCATCCGCGGGGCCGCACGTCGTCGGCCTGACCGGCGCCCCCGGGGTCGGCAAGTCCACGCTCACGAACGCGCTCGTGTCCGCGTACCGGGCGCGCGGGCTGCGGGTGGGCGTGCTGGCCGTGGACCCGTCCTCGCCGTTCTCCGGAGGGGCGCTGCTGGGCGACCGGGTCCGCATGCAGGAGCACGCCACCGACGCCGACGTGTTCATCCGCTCGATGGCCTCGCGCGGCCGGCTCGGCGGGCTGGCGGCCGCCACGCCGCAGGCGGTCCGGGTGCTGGCCGGGGCCGGCTTCGACGTGGTGCTGGTCGAGACGGTCGGGGTCGGCCAGTCGGAGGTCGACGTCGCCGCGGCAGCGGACACGGTCGTGGTCGTGGTCGCCCCCGGGATGGGTGACGGTGTCCAGGCTGCGAAGGCCGGGATCCTGGAGATCGGTGATGTGTACGTCGTCAACAAGGCCGACCGGGACGGGGCCGAGACGACCGCCCGCGAGCTGCGGCAGATGGTGCGCCTCGGGCACCAGGTCGAGCCGGTCTCCGAGCCGCAGGACGGCGCCCGCTGGGACCGGCCGGTGCTTCGGACGGTCGCGCCAGACGGGACCGGAGTGCCCGAGCTGGTTGAGGCCATCGACGCCCATCTGGACTGGGCGGTCCGGACCGGAGCGCTCGTGCAGCGCCGCCGGCGCCGCGCCGCCGGGGAGATCGCGGCGCTGGCGCTGGCCCGGCTCCGGGCCGGCATCGAGACGGTCGACCGCGGCGACCGCCTCGAGACGCTGGCCGAGCGCGTCCGAACCGGCGAGCTCGACCCCTACCGGGCGGCCGCCGAGCTGCTGGCGGTCAACGGCGCTGCCACGCCGACGGCGCCGTCGTGAGCGCCTCGACCTTGGCCGGCATCCGGCCCGCGACGAGGTCCGCCAGCGAGACGTTCTCCAGCACCTCGCGGACCGCGGCCCGCAGCGCGATCCACACGTGCGGGAGCGCCGTGGCCGCGCCCTCGTACTCGGTGTCCTCGGGCCGCAGCCCGCGCACCGCGGCGAGCGGGCCGTCCACGGCCCTGATCACGTCGGCGACGGCGATGTCGCCTGCGGGCCGGGCCAACCGGTAGCCGCCGTCCACGCCGCGGCGGCTGATCACGACCCCGTCCTTGCGCAGCTCGGTGAAGATGGTCTCCAGGAACTTGGCCGGGAGGCCCTGCCGCGCGGCCAGCGTGTCGACCGTCACGTACCCCGTCCCGCCCGTCGCGGCGAGCTCGGCGAGCGCCCGCACCGCGTAGTCCGCCTTGGCAGAGATGTGCACGGGAGCATCCAATCAGGCCGTTCCCGCGGCCGCCTCCACCTCGAGCAGCGAAGTGCTCTCCCGCTCCCGCTCGTGCGCGGCCGCGCCGCCCCGGACCCCGAAGAGCCGCTTGGAGACCACGAGGTAGCCGACCAGGCCCAGGTTGACCGCGAACGCTGTCAGGCGCACCCAGGTGACCTTCTCGGTCAGCTCGTACACCTCCAGCGGCAGGAACGCCGCCGTCGCGATCACGGCCAGGTACTCGCCCCACCGCCGCAGCGACCACAGCCCGACGCCCTCGGCGACCTGGATCGCGGCGTACGCGAACAGCCCTACTGCCACCCAGGTCAGCGTGCTGTGGCTGGCGCCGAGCAGGCTCTGGATGCGCGCGACCGTCGGGCTGCGCTGCAGGTCGATGTTCAGCACGTCGGCCAGGGGCTTGGCGGCCGGCAGGATCTGCGCGAACAGCTCCTGCAGCGAGGTCTGCGCGTTCTCGAAGCGCAGCACGGCGACGCCCAGCAGGGCCAGGACCAGCGCCCGCAGCCACCGCTCGACGGCGAAGAGCCGCAGGACCATGGCGTCCCGCAGCGCGCGGCCGCGCAGGACGATGGGGGCGTGCTCGGCCGGCCCGCGCCCGGCCGGCTCCCCGGGCACGAAGTCCCCACAGCGCAGGCAGCGCCATGCCTCGCCGGCCGGCGTGGTGGTACGGAGCCGGTCGGCGAGATCCCGCTCGTCCGGCGCGTACGTCGCGTGCCCGTGCCGCGCGCAGCCGCGCAGGTTCCAGTCCACGGCGCACAGCATGCCTGCCTCCGACCGGCCGGTCGCGCCCGCCCGGGGCGGTCAGGGAGGATGGGGGCATGAGTACGCCAGCGGGACCGGGTCCGCAGTTCGGCGCCTATGGCGCGGTCGACCTCGCGGCGCTCGCCGCGCAACGGGCCGCGCAGGAGCGCGCCGAGGCCGCGATGGCCGAGGCCGCCCGGGCCGCGGCCGCCGGCGAGGTGCCGCCCGCGGCGCCCGTCACCGTGGTCACGGAGGAGACGTTCCAGGCCGACGTCGTGGACCGCTCGTTCAGCGTCCCGGTCGTCATCGACTTCTGGGCCACCTGGTGCGGGCCGTGCAAGCAGCTCTCGCCGCTGCTGGAGAAGCTCGCGATCGAGGCGGCCGGCGCCTGGGTGCTGGCGACGGTCGACACCGATGCCAACCCGCGGCTGTCGCAGGCGTTCCAGATCCAGAGCATCCCGACGGTGTTCGTGGTGTGGCAGGGGCAGCTGATCCCGGGCTTCACCGGTGCGCTGCCGGAGGCCGACCTGCGCCCGTTCCTCGAGCAGGTCGCCGAGCTCCCCGAGCGTGCCGGGGCGGTCGCTACCGGCGACGAGGTGGCCGGCCAGCCCGCAGCCGAGCCGCTGGACCCGCTGGAGGAGGCCGCTCTCGACGCCCTTGACGCCGGCGACCTGGACGCCGCCGCCGCAGCGTTCGACCGGCTCGTCGAGGCCCAGCCGGGCAACTCTGAGGCACGCATCGGGCAGGCACGCGTCCAGCTGTTGCGCAGGACCCGCGACGCCGACCCGGCCGCTGCCCGGGCTGCCGCCGACGCCAGCCCCGACGACGTCGGCGCGCAGACGCTGGCCGCCGACCTCGACATCGCGCAGGGGCGGGTCGACGAGGCGATCGCGAGGCTGGTCGAGACGGTGCGGCGCACGAGCGGCGCCGACAGGGACACCGCTCGAACGCACCTCATCGGGCTGTTCGACCTGCTCGGCGACGACGACCCGCGCGTCCCGAAGGGACGCACCGCCCTCGCCAACGCGCTCTTCTAGCCTCGACCGCTGCGGGCTCGCCGGCCTGGCGTCGGCTGGGTTGCCGGGCCGTGGCCGGCGGCAACCCCACCGACGGCGTCATCTGGCACCCGCCACCCCAACCACCACCCGAACCACCATGGTGACCGGGCCGGGCCGTTCAGCCGGTGTGCTGCAGCCAGATCGTGGCCAGCGGAGGGAGCACGACGCGGGCGGACGCGGGGCGGCCGCGGTGCGCGCCGGCGTCGGCCGAAACCCCACCGAGGTTGCCGACCCCGCTGCCGGAGTAGAGCGCCGAGTCGGTGTTGATGATCTCCTCCCACCGTCCCTCGAACGGCAGCGCCAGCCGGTAGCCGTCGTGCGGCACAGCGGCGAAGTTCGCCACGCAGGCGATCACCGAGTCGTCGTACCCCCAGCGCAGGAACGCGAAGACGTTGCCGACGGAGTCGTCGGCGTCGATCCACTCGAAGCCGCCCGGGTCGTGGTCGCGCTGCCACAGTGCCGGCGTCCGCCGGTACGCGGCATTCAGGTCGCCCACGACGGACTGCACGCCGCGGTGGTCGGCGTGGTCGAGCAGCCACCAGTCCAGGCTGCGCTGCTCGGACCACTCGGCCTCCTGGGCGAGCTCGCCGCCCATGAACAGCAGCTGCTTGCCAGGGTGTGCCCACAGGTAGCCGAAGTACGCCCGCAGCGTGGCCAGCTGGCGCCACCGGTCGCCGGGGATCTTGCGCAGCAGGGAGCCCTTGCCGTGCACGACCTCGTCGTGCGAGAGCGGCAGCACGTACCGCTCGCTCCACGCGTACATCAGCGGGAACGTCATCTCGTTGTGGTGGTAGGCGCGGTGCACCGGGTCGTGCGCGATGTAGCCGAGCGTGTCGTGCATCCAGCCCATGTTCCACTTCAGGCCGAAGCCGAGCCCGCCGGAGTCGGTGGGCTGGGTGACGCCCGGCCAGGCCGTGGACTCCTCGGCGACCATGACCGCCCCGGGCACGCGCTTGTAGACCGTGGCGTTGACCTCCTGGAGGAACGAGACAGCGTCGAGGTTCTCGCGGCCGCCGAGGGCGTTCGGCGTCCACTGTCCCGGCTTGCGGGAGTAGTCCAGGTAGAGCATCGAGGCGACCGCGTCCACCCGCAGGCCGTCGACGTGGAACTCCTCCAGCCAGTACACGGCGTTGGCCACCAGGAAGTTGCGCACCTCGCGCCGCCCGAAGTCGAAGACGAGCGTGCCCCAGTCGGGCTGCTCGCCGCGGCGGGGGTCGGCGTGCTCGTACAGCGGCGTGCCGTCGAAGCGGGCCAGCGCCCAGGCGTCCCTGGGGAAGTGCGCCGGCACCCAGTCCACCAGGACGCCGATCCCGGCCTGGTGCAGCCGGTCGACGAGATAGCGGAAGTCGTCCGGGTGTCCGAACCGGGCGGTCGGCGCGTAGTACGAGGTGACCTGGTAGCCCCAGGACCCGCCGAAGGGGTGCTCGGTGACGGGCATGAACTCCACGTGCGTGAAGCCTGTCTGGGCGACGTAGTCGACGAGCTGGTCGGCCAGCTCGCGGTAGCCCAGCCCCTGCCGCCACGAGCCGACGTGCACTTCGTAGATGCTCATCGGGCCGGTGTGCGGGTCGGTCTGCGCGCGCCGCGCCAGCCAGTCCTGGTCTCCCCAGGCGTACGCCGACTGCTCGACCACCGAGGCGGTGGCCGGCGGTGCCTCGGTGGCCCTGGCCATCGGGTCGGCCTTCTGCCGCCAGACCCCGTCGCGCCCGAGGATCTCGAACTTGTACCGGGTCCCGGCGCCGGGCCCCGGCACGAACAGCTCCCACACGCCGGTCGACCCGAGCGAGCGCATCGGGAAGCCGCGCCCGTCCCAGTAGTTGAAGTCCCCGACCACCCGCACGCCCTGGGCGTTCGGGGCCCACACCGCGAACGCCGTGCCGTGCACCGGGCCGGCGAAGCCGGGGTAGTCGTGCACGCGGGCGCCGAGCACCGACCAGAGCTGCTCGTGCCGACCCTCGGCGACGAGGTGCTGGTCCAGCTCGCCCAGCGTCGGCAGGAACCGGTAGGGGTCGTCGGCCACGATCGGCCCATCGCCGTAGTCGACCTCGATCCGGTAGTCGGGCACCTCCGGCAGCGGCAGCGCGGCCGACCACACCCCCTCGTGCCGGTGGGCCAGCGGGTACCGGTCCGGCCCGACCAGCACGGTCACCGACTTCGCCCACGGGCGCAATACGCGCAACGTGATGCCGCCCGGGCCCGGGTGCGGGCCCAGCACGGCGTGCGGCTCGTGGTGGGCGCCGGCGACCAGGCGGTCGAGCTCGTCGAGGGGGACGGGGTCGGCCGCGGCCGGCGGGGCGCTGTCGGGACTCATGCGGCCAGCCTCTCCACGGCGGCGAGCGGCAGGACCAGCCAGCCCGGCCGCATCCGCGCCTCGTACACCACTTCGTAGACGGCTTTCTCGGTCAGCAGCGCCCGCAGCAGGACCTCGTCGTCACGCGGGTCGCGCCCGGCGGCCGACGCGTAGCCGGTGCAGAACGCGTCCGAGTTGTGCTCGACCCACTCGGCCGCCCGGTAGGCGCGCTGTCCGTCGCCGGGGTGGTCCAGCAGGACCAGGCGCGCCGCGTAGTCCAGCGAGCGCAGCAGTCCCGCGACGTCGCGCAGCGGGGTGTCCAGCGCCCGCCGCTCGTCGGCCGCGCGGGCCGGCTCGCCCTCGAAGTCGAGGATCTTCCAGCCCGCCGGCGTCCGCAGCGTCTGGCCGAGGTGGAAGTCCCCGTGCACCCGTTGGACGTCGACCTTCTGCCCCGAGCGGGCCAGCGCGAGCAGGTCGGCGTAG
Source organism: uncultured Actinomycetota bacterium (assembly GCA_963849365.1). GTDB lineage: Bacteria > Actinomycetota > Actinomycetes > Prado026 > Prado026 > CAVQCJ01. The sequence continues at coordinate 854,849 of CAWKHA010000001.1, read as the reverse complement.
GCGCGCTCGAGCCCGGTGGCGTACGGCTGCAGGACGGGCACCTCGCGGACCGCGTCCGCGAGGGCGCCCTGCATGCGGGCCACCCGGGCCGCGACCTGCTCCGGGTCGAGCACCGAGGTGGGCAGGGCGGCCCGCAGCGAGGCATGGACCTCGGCGGTCACCCGGCCCAGCCGCTCGGCCTCGCTGGCGAAGTCGGACCCGACGTCGGAGGGGTGCAGGTCCGCCTCCACGAACAGGTCCCGCACGCTGGCCTGCGCGGACTCCCAGCCCTCGGTGCCTCCGACCAGGAACTCCTGCAGGAACGCCAGCACGCCCTCGTCGCTGTCGGCCCAGCCGAGCGGGGTGGCGATGTGCGGGCAACCGACGCCGTGCAGGGCCAGGTGCACCTCGATGTCGGGGTTCACCCCCGGCGCGACCTGCCGGTACACCTTGAGCGCCATCGCGTCGCCGTACGCCAGCGTGGTGTTGGACTGCTCGCCGGTGAGCACCAGGCTCGGCCGGTCCAGCTCGATCTGGGGGCCCCCCTCGTGCTCGTCCCGGTGGAACCTGACCTCGCCGACGGTGGCCTGCTCGCTCATGAGCCGCGGCCACACGCCCGTCACCTCGCGGTCGTGCAGGGCGTCGTAGCAGGCCCCGGCGCCGATCCGGGCGTGCTCGAGGCGCGCCACCGGCTCGGCCGGGCACTCCACCGCGATCTGGTAGCGGGCCAGGTCGCCGTCGACGGGGCGGGCCGTGACCAGCAGCAGCTCGACCACCGGGTCGTCCACGAGCCGGGCCAGCCGGCGCACCTCGACCACCTCGACCACGCTGCCACGGCCGGAGAACCACCGCTGTGCGGAAAGGAAGTCGGCGAGCTCCTCCGCGCTCGGCAGGTGCTCCTCGGACGGGCTGGGGCCGCCGGCGTGCCGGCTCACGGCCCGGTCTCCGTCTGCTGGGCGAGCCGGAACCAGTAGAAGCCGTGCCCGGCCATCGTGAGCAGGTACGGGAGCTCGCCGATCCGCGGGAAGTGGGCCCCACCGAGCACCTCCACCGGCTGCACCCCCTCGTAGGCTCGCAGGTCCAGCTCGACTGCCTGGGCCGACCGGGACAGGTTGTTGACGCAGAGCACCGTGTCCAGACCGTCTGGTCCTTCCCACTGTCGGACGAAGGCGAACACCGAGGGGTTGCTCCCGCCCAGATCGGTGAAGGTGCCCTGCCCGAACGCGGGGTTCTGCTTGCGCACCTCGATCATCCGCCTGCTCCAGTGCAGGATCGAGGTCGAGTTCTTCAGGGCGGCCTCGACGTTGGTGACCTGGAAGCCGTAGACCGCGTCCTGGACCGGCGGGAAGACCATGCGGCCGGGGTCGCAGGCCGAGAAGCCCGCGTTGCGGTCCGGCGTCCACTGCATCGGCGTGCGGACCCCGTCGCGGTCGCCCAGCCAGATGTTGTCGCCCATCCCGATCTCGTCGCCGTAGTACAGCACCGGGGAGCCGGGCAGCGAGAAGAGCAGCGCGGTGAACAGCTCGATCTGCCTGCGGTCGTTCTCCAGCAGCGGGGCGAGACGGCGCCGGATGCCGATGTTGGCCCGCATCCGCGGGTCCTTCGCGTACTCGGACCACATGTAGTCGCGCTCTTCGTCGGTGACCATCTCCAGGGTCAGCTCGTCGTGGTTGCGCAGGAAGATGCCCCACTGGCAGCGGCTGGGGATCGGCGGTGTCGCGGCGATGACGTCGGAGATCGGGTAGCGCGACTCGCGGCGTACGGCCATGAACAGGCGCGGCATGACCGGGAACTGGAAGGCCATGTGGCACTCGTCGCCGCCGGTGGCCGGGTCGCCCATGTAGTCCACGACGTCGGCCGGCCACTGGTTGGCCTCGGCGAGCAGGACCCGGTCCGGGTACAGCCGGTCCACCTCGGCCCGCACCCGCCTGAGGAAGGCGTGCGTCGCGGGGAGGTTCTCGCAGTTGCTGTCCTCGGACTCGTACAGGTACGGCACAGCGTCCAGCCGGAGGCCGTCGATGCCCAGGTCCAGCCAGAACCGCAGCGCCTCGAGGATGGACTCCTGCACTCTGGGGTTCTCGTAGTTCAGGTCGGGCTGGTGGGCGAAGAACCGGTGCCAGTAGTACTGGCGGCGCACCGGGTCGAACGTCCAGTTGGACGTCTCGGTGTCGACGAAGATGATGCGGGCGCCGGGGTACTTCTGGTCGTCGTCGGACCACACGTAGAAGTCGCCGTACGGGCCGTCCGGGTCGGACCGGCTGGCCTGGAACCACGGGTGCTGGTCCGACGTGTGGTTCATGACGAAGTCGATGATCACCCGGATGCCGCGCTCGTGCGCCTCGTCGACGAGCTCGACGAAGTCGCCGATCGTCCCGAGGTCGGGGTGCACGTCGGTGTAGTCGGCGACGTCGTAGCCGCCGTCGCGCATCGGGGAGCGGAAGAACGGTGGCAGCCACAGGCAGTCGATGCCGAGCCACTGCAGGTAGTCCAGCTTCTGGGTCAGCCCGGCCAGGTCGCCGATGCCGTCTTCGTTGGAGTCGTAGAACGAGCGCACCAGGGCCTCGTAGAACACCGCCCGCTTGAACCAGTCCGGGTCGCCGGGGGTGCGGTCGTCGTACGGGTCCGGCAGGGCGGTCCCGGGGGTGACGCTCACGGCGCTGTCCGGGTCACGGCGCGTTCCTGCGGACGGCCAGGACATGCGCCGGCTCCACGAAGGGGTCCAGCCGGACGTAGTTGCGGGCGCCCCACAGCCAGCTGCTCCCGGTGAGCAGGTCGTGCACGGAGAACGTCTCGTCCCAGTCCATGCCGAGCGCGGGCAGGTCCAGGTCGACCACCGTCTCGCGGGCGCCGTGCGGGTCCAGGTTCACCACCACGACGACGGCGTCGTCGCCGTGGACCTTGCTGAACGCGATGACCTCCTCGCTCTCGGTCCGGTGGAACCGCAGGTTGCGCAGCCGGCGCAGCGCCGGGTGCTCGCGGCGGATCTGGTTCAGCCGGGTCAGGTACGGCGCCAGGCTGCGCCCCTGGGCCTCCGCCGCGGCCCAGTCCCGGGGCCGCAGCTGGTACTTCTCCGAGTCCAGGTACTCCTCCGAGCCCGGTCGCACGGCCACGTGCTCGAACAGCTCGTAGCCCGCGTACACCCCCCACGTGGGCGCGAACATCGACGCGAGCACGGCCCGGATCTTGAACGCGGGCGGGCCGCCGTACTGCAGCGACGCGTGCAGGATGTCCGGCGTGTTCACGAAGAGGTTGGGGCGCATGTACGGCGCGGTGGTCGTGGACAGCTCGGTGAGGTACTGCTCCAGCTCCCACTTGGCCGTGCGCCAGGTGAAGTAGGTGTACGACTGCTGGAAGCCGACCTTGGCCAGCTGGCGCATCATCGCCGGCCGGGTGAACGCCTCGGCGAGGAAGATCGCGTCCGGCGCGCTCACCCGGAAGTGGGCGAACAGCCGCTCCCAGAACGCGACGGGCTTGGTGTGCGGGTTGTCGACCCGGAAGATGCGCACCCCGTGCGCGAGCCACTGCTCGACGATCCCCACGACCGCCTCGAACAGGCCGTCCGGGTCAGTGTCGAAGTACATCGGGTAGATGTCCTGGTACTTCTTCGGCGGGTTCTCCGCGTAGGCGATGCTCCCGTCCACCCGGTGCCGGAACCACTCCGGGTGCTCGGTGACCCACGGGTGGTCCGGCGAGCACTGCAGGGCCAGGTCCAGCGCCACCTCGAGGCCGGACTCGCCGGCGGCCGCCACGAACGCGTCGAAGTCGGCCATGGTGCCCAGGTCAGGGTGGATCGCCAGGTGGCCGCCCTCGCCCGCCCCGATCGCCCACGGGACGCCCGGGTCGTCCGGGCCGGCGTCGAGGGTGTTGTTGGGCCCCTTGCGGAACGAGCTCCCGATCGGGTGGATCGGCGGCAGGTACAGCACGTCGAAGCCCATCGCCGCCACGGCCGGCAGCCGCCGGGCCGCGGTCGCGAAGGTCCCGCTGCGCGGCCGCTCCCCCTCGACGACGACCGCGCCCTCCGAGCGCGGGAAGAACTCGTACCAGGAGCCGTACAGCGCCCGCTCCCGCTCGACCCGCAGCACGACCCGCTCGGACCTGGTGACCAGGCGCCGGACGGGATGGCGGCGGCCGGCTTCGAGCGCCTGCGGGGCTGTTGCCGCGGCCAGCCGGACCGGCGGCGGCAGCCGCTCGTCACGCAGCGCCACCGCGACGTCCCACAGGGTCTGGAGGTCGGCCGGGTCGCCCTTGGACGCCCCGGCAGCGGCCTCCTCGAACAGCAGGGCGCCCTCGGTCAGCACCAGCGCCACGTCCTGCTCGGCCGGGACCTTGATCGCGGCGTCGTGCCACCAGGTGCCCAGCGGGTGGTCCCACGCCTCGACCCAGAACGTCCAGTCGCCCTCGGCCGTGGGGGCCACCTCGGCGCCGAAGCGGTCGGTGCCCTTGACCAGCTCGGACATCGGCGTCCACGGCACCGCCGGCGCACCCTTCGGCCCGCGCAGGACGACGTTCGCGCCGACCGCGTCGTGCCCCTCCCGGAACACGGTGGCCGTGACCGGGAACGACTCGCCCACCACGGCCTTCGCCGGGAAGCGCCCGCAGTCGACGGTCGGCTGGACGTCGACCACCGGGATGCGTCCGGTTCTGGAGGCTGACCGTGGCGTGGGCATCGACGCCGAACCTATCGGCTCGCCGTCGGGGCCCGCGATGACATCGGGCCGTTACATCCGGGCCGCGTACCGGCCCGGGCCGGAAGCGGAAACGCAGCCGTAACGCCGAGCCCGCCGCGGTCATTTAGGCTCTGCGACCATGCGCGCCATCCGCCGGTTCACCGTGCGTACCACCCTGCCTGAGTCACTCGCCCCGCTGGCCGAGCTCACCACCAACCTGCGGTGGTCCTGGCACCCCCCGACACGCGAGCTGTTCGCGGCCATCGACCCACCGGTGTGGGAGCAGGTCGAGCGCGACCCGGTCCGGCTGCTCGGCGCCGTGACTCCTGAGCGGCTCGCGCAGCTGGCCGCCGACGACGACTTCGGGGCCCGGCTGTGGCAGGCCCACCAGGACCTGCAGCACTACCTGACCGCGCCGCGCTGGTACCAGCACCTGCAGGCCGAGAACGCCGGCGGTCCGGACGACCCGCCGGCCGCGATCGGCTACTTCTCGCCCGAGTACGGCATCACCGCGGTCCTGCCGCAGTACTCCGGCGGCCTCGGCATCCTGGCCGGCGACCACCTCAAGGCAGCCAGCGACCTGGGCGTGCCGATCATCGGGGTCGGCCTGCTCTACCGCAGCGGGTACTTCCGTCAGTCGCTGTCGCTGGACGGCTGGCAGCTGGAGACCTACCCGGTGATCGACCCGCACGGCCTGCCACTGACCCAGCTGCACGCCGCCGACGGCAGCCCGCTGCAGGTGGAGGTCATGCTCCCCGGCCGCCGGCACCTGGTCGCGCACATCTGGAAGGCGCAGGTCGGCCGGGTCCCGCTGCTGCTGCTGGACTCCGACGTCGAGGAGAACGCCCCCGCCGAGCGCGAGGTCACCGACCGCCTGTACGGCGGCGGCAGCGAGCACCGGCTGCTGCAGGAGATGCTGCTCGGCATCGGCGGCGTGCGGGCGATCCGGGCGTACTGCGCCCTCACCGGGCACACGCGGCCGGAGGTGTTCCACACCAACGAAGGGCACGCCGGCTTCCTCGGGCTGGAGCGGATCCGCGAGCTCACCGAGACCGGGCTCGGGTTCGACGGCGCGGTGGAGATGGTGCGGGCCGGGACGGTCTTCACGACGCACACGCCCGTCGCGGCCGGGATCGACCGCTTCCCGCGCGAGCTGGTCGAGCAGTACTTCGGCGGCGACAACGCGGTGCCGACGGTGCCGGTCGACGCGATCCTCGGTCTGGGCGCGGAGACGTACGAGGGCGGCGACCCCGGCGTGTTCAACATGGCGGTGATGGGGCTGCGGCTGGCCCAGCGGGCGAACGGGGTGGCCAGGCTGCACGGCGCGGTCAGCCGCCGGATGTTCAACGGGCTCTGGCCGGCCTTCGACGCCGACGAGGTGCCGATCACCTCGGTCACCAACGGCGTGCACGCGCCGACGTGGGTGGCGCCGGAGGTCATCGAGCTGGCCCGGCGGACCGTCGGGCCCGAGCTCGTCGACGAGGGCCGCGGCTGGGAGTCCATCGAGCACGTCGGCGACCACGACATCTGGGCCGTGCGCAGCGTGCTCCGGGCCCGGCTGGTCCAGGTGGTCCGGCAGCGGCTGCGCGCCGCGTGGATCCAGCGCGGTGCCAGCCAGGCCGAGCTCGGCTGGGTGGACGACGTCCTCGACCCGGGCGTGCTCACGATCGGCTTCGCCCGCCGGGTGCCGTCGTACAAGCGGCTCACGCTGATGCTGCGCGACCCGGACCGGCTGCGCGCGCTGCTGCTCGACCCGCAGCGCCCGGTGCAGATCGTCGTGGCCGGCAAGGCGCACCCGGCCGACGACGGCGGCAAGAAGCTGATCCGCCAGCTGGTGGAGTTCGCCGACGACCCGGCCGTCCGGCACCGCATCGTGTTCCTGCCCGACTACGACATGGCCATGGCCGAGGACCTGTACCCGGGGTGCGACGTGTGGCTGAACAACCCGCTGCGCCCGCTGGAGGCGTGCGGCACGTCGGGCATGAAGGCGGCGCTCAACGGCTGCCTGAACCTGTCCGTGCTGGACGGCTGGTGGGACGAGATGTACGACGGGGAGAACGGTTGGGCGATCCCGACGGCCGATGGCGTGGAGGACCCGGACCGCCGCGACGACCTGGAGGCCGCCGCGTTCTACGACCTGGTGGAGAACTCGGTCGCCACCCGTTTCTACGACCGCGGTCACGACGGGCTGCCCGAGCGGTGGATCGCGATGGTGCGGCACACGCTGCGCTCGGTCGGTCCGAAGGTCCTGGCCAGCCGCATGGTCTCCGACTACGTGCACCAGCTGTACATCCCGGCCGCTGCGTCCGGCCGGGCCCTGGACGGCACCCCGCAGCACGTCGCGGCGCAGCGGCTGGCCGAGTGGAAGCACCGCGTGGCCAAGGAGTGGGGCGCGGTCCGGGTCGACCACCTGGAGGCCGGAGGAGTCGGCGACGCCCCCGCGCTGGGGGACACCCTGCAGCTGCGCGTGTTCGTGTCGCTCGGCGGCCTCGCCCCGGCGGACGTGCAGGTGCAGGTGCTGCACGGGCAGGTCGACGGCGATGACCGCCTCACCGCCCCGACGGTGACGGTGCTCGAGGCCGCGGTGCAGTACGAGGGCGGGCGCTGGCGCTACGACGGGCTGCTGCCGCTGTCGCGGGCCGGGTCCTTCGGGTACACCGTGCGGGTGCTGCCGAGCGAGCCGCACCTGGCGTCCCCGGCCGAGATGAACCTCGTTGCTCTGCCGCAGACGCCGGGGGCGATGACCGAAGGCGACCTGCGCTGAGCGCTCAGGCGGCGATCAGCTGCTCGAGGCGCTCGAGCCGCGCCGCGGAGTCGGCGTCGGCCGGCGTGTAGACCATGAGCCGGCCGCCCGAGCGCGGCGCCACCCACAGGTGCGTGAACTCCAGCGTCAGCAGCCCGACGTCAGGGTTCATGAACCGTTTGGCCCGCAGCTCCGGGCCGCTCACCTCGTGCTCGGCCCACAGCTCGCGGAACTCCGCCGACCCCTCGCGCAGGCGGCGCAGCGTGGCCTTCCAGGCCGGGTCGGCCACGTGCTCGGCCATGGAGGCGCGGAACTGCGCGACCATCCGGCGGACGGTGTCCTCCCAGTCCAGGCAGCGCTCGCGCCAGCACGGATCGGTGAACGCGAGCCAGAGCAGGTTGCGGTCCTCCAGCGGCAGCGCGTCCAGGTCGGTGACGAGCCGGCCGTACGTCCGGTTGTAGGCCAGCACGTCGTAGCGCGCGTTCTGGACCGAGGCCGGGAACGGGCTGAGCTGGGCCAGGATCGCCAGCGACCGCGGCCCGACCGCCGCGCACTCGATCTGCAGTGTCGGCCGCGAGGTGCCGGCCAGCGTGTGCAGGTGCCGCTGCTCCTGCTGGTCAAGCAGCAGCGTCCGGGCGACGGCGTCGAGCACCTGCTCGGAGACCCGGATGTCCCGGCCCTGCTCCAGCCACGTGTACCAGGTGACCCCGACGCCGGCGAGCTGGGCGACCTCCTCGCGGCGCAGCCCCGGGGTGCGCCGCCGCCCGCCCGGCGGCAGGCCGACCTGCTCGGGCGCGATCCGCTCGCGCCGGCTGCGCAGGAACTCGGCCAGCTCCTGCCGCCGGATCCGCGCCGCCACCGCCGCGGACAGGGTCGGGGACTGGGTGTGGGATGGGGTCTGGGGCTCGGTCAGCACGCTCACGCAGCCCAGCATGGCTCGTTCCGCAGCCTCTTACCAGGGTGCTGCCAGTACCAGGATGAAGGGGCTCCTGGTAACAGGATGAAATGGCCCGCAGCCTGGTGCGCATGTCTACCGACACCACCGAGTCCGCCCCGACCGGCGAGTCCGCGCCGACCGGCGCCCACCCGCACCTGCACCAGCTGGCAGCCGGCCTGACCGGTGCGGTCGCCCCGGTGCTGAGCCGGCTCGGGCTGCTGACCGTCCTGCTCGGGACCTTCCTCCCGATGCTCGACTTCTTCATCGTCAACGTCGCGCTGCCCACGATCGGCACCGACCTGCAAGCCTCCCCGGCCGCGCTCGAGCTGGTCGTCGCCGGCTACGGCATCGCGTACGCCCTGCTGCTCGTCGGAGGTGGACGCCTCGGTGACGCCTTCGGCCGGAGGCGGGTCTTCCAGGTGGGCCTGGCCGGGTTCACGCTCACGTCGCTGCTGTGCGGTCTCGCGCCCTCGATCGCCACCCTCGTGGCGGCTCGGGCCGCACAGGGGGCCACCGCCGCGCTCATGGTGCCGCAGGTGCTCGCCACCATCCAGGTGACGACCCAGGGGGAGCGCCGCTCGCGCGCGCTGGGCCTGTTCGCCGCCGTCGGCGGAGTGGCCGCGGTCGCGGGCCAGCTGCTCGGCGGCCTGCTGGTCTCGGCGGACATCGCCGGCACCGGCTGGCGGTCGATCTTCCTGGTGAACGTCCCGGTCGGCCTGCTCGGGCTGGTGCTGGCCCGCCGCCACGTGCCGGACACCAGGGCCCCGCGCGCCGCCGCGGTGGACGTGCGCGGAACCGTGCTGTTCGGCCTGGCGATGCTGGCGCTGCTCGTCCCGCTGACGCAGGGACGCAGCCTCGGCTGGCCGGCATGGACGCGGCTCCTGCTCGTCGCGGCGGTCGTGCTCGCCGTCGCGTTCGTCCTGGTGGAGAACCGGGTCGAGCGGTCCGGGGGCACCCCGCTGCTGCCGCCGTCGCTGCTGCGGCTGCGCGGGCTGCGGCTCGGCCTGTCGATGGCGGTGCCCTTCTTCGCCGGCTTCGGTGGCTTCATGTTCGTCATGGCGCTGGCTCTGCAGCAGGGCGTCGGGCTGGGCCCGATGGCGGCCGGCGCGGCCATCGCGCCCATGGCCGTCGCGTTCTTCGCCGGATCGCTGGTGAGCGCGCGGCTGGTGGCCCGCTTCGGCCGGGCGGTGCTGACGACCGGTGTGCTGCTGCAGCTCGCGGGGCTGAGCGTCCTGGCGGTCACCGCCGACGCGGTGTGGCCGCACCTGGACTGGCTCGACCTCGCGCCGGGCAGCATCGTGGCGGGGTTCGGCCAGGCGCTGGCGATGAGCACGCTGATGCGGGTGGTCCTGGCTCAGGTGCCGCTGGAGCGGGCCGGTGTCGGTGGCGGCGTGCTGGCCACGACTCAGCAGGTGTCGTTGGCGCTGGGCGTCGCCACCCTGGGCAGCCTGTTCCTGGCCGTGGCAGCCACCGACCCGCGCCGGGCCCTGGTCACCGTTCTCGCGGTGCAGTCGGTGCTGGCCGTGGTCGTCGCCGTCACGAGCCTGCGGCTGGGGTCGCGCGAAGGAGCACCGCGCAGCGCGGGCTGAGGCGCAGGGCCGCGCCGGCCGGCAGCTGCGGGGCCGTCGACTCCATGGGTCGCTCGTCCCTGGTGTCCAGGACCGCGACCCAGGCCTGCGCCCAGGGCCCGTCCGGCAGGGTGAAGTCGACTCTCGCCGGACCGGCGTGCACGACCAGCAGGAACGTGTCGTCCCGGCGCCGCTCTCCGGTCGGGGTCCGGGCCCGCAGCCCGTCCCCCGACAGGCACATGCCGACCGTGGCGAGGTCGGTGCTGAACCAGTCCGCGTCGGTCAGCTCGGTGCCGTCCGCGCGGAACCAGGCCAGGTCCTTGAGGCCGCCGGGGTAGGCCGGCCTGCCCTCCAGGAAGTGCCGGTGCCGGAAGACCATGTGCTCGCGCCGGATCGCGAGCAGCGCGCGGGCCCAGTCCAGCAGCTCCCGCTGCCAGGGCTGCAGGTCCCAGTCCACCCACGACGTCTCGTCGTCCTGGCAGTAGGCGTTGTTGTTCCCGCTTTGGGTCCGGCCCATCTCGTCGCCGGCCGTCAGCATCGGGACGCCGGTCGACAGCAGCAGGGTCGTCAGCATGTTTCGCAGCGAGCGTCGCCGGTCCGCGAGCACGGCGACGTGGTCGGTCTCGCCCTCCACCCCGTGGTTCCAGCTGCGGTTGTCGTCGGTCCCGTCGCGCCCGTGCTCGCCGTTGGCGTCGTTGTGCTTGCGGTCGTACGTGACCAGGTCGCGCAGGGTGAAGCCGTCGTGCGCCGTGACGAAGTTGACCGACGCGAACGGGCGCCGGCCGTCGTCGCCGTACAGGTCCGAGGAGCCGGAGAGCCGGTAGCCGAGGTCGCGCACGCCCCCGCCGGAGCCACGCCAGAAGTCCCTGGTGGTGTTGCGGAACTTGTCGTTCCACTCGCTCCACAACGGCGGGAACTCCCCGACCTGGTAGCCACCCTGGCCCACGTCCCACGGCTCGGCGATCAGCTTGACCCGCGACAGCACCGGGTCCTGCCCGATCGTCGTCAGGAAGCCGCCGAGCATGTCCACGTCGTGCATCGAGCGGGCCAGGGCTGCGGCCAGGTCGAAGCGGAACCCGTCAACGTGCATCTCGAGCACCCAGTAGCGCAGCGAGTCCATCACCAGCTGCAGGATGTGCGGGTGGCTCACGTCCAGGGTGTTGCCGCAGCCGGTGTAGTCGGTGTAGCGCCGGCCGCCGTCGCGCAGGCGGTAGTACGCCGCGTTGTCAAGGCCGCGGAACTCCAGCGTCGGGCCGTCCTGGGCGCCCTCCGCGGTGTGGTTGTAGACCACGTCGAGGATCACCTCGAGCCCCGCGTCGTGCAGCGCCTTCACCATCGCCTTGAACTCGCCGACCTGTGCGCCGCGGCCGGCGGTGCCGCACGACGCGTAGGCCGCGTGCGGGGCGAAGTAACCGACCGAGTTGTATCCCCAGTAGTTCGTGAGCCCGCGCGCGCGGACATCCGGCTCGGTGACGAAGTGGTGCACCGGCAGCAGCTCGACCGCGCTGACCCCGAGCGAGACCAGGTGCTCGACGGCGGCCGGGTGTCCCAGGCCCGCGTAGGTGCCGCGCAGCTCCTCGGGGACGCCGGGGTGGCGCTTGGTGAACCCGCGCACGTGCAGCTCGTAGATCGTCGTGTCCCCCCAAGCCGTCGCCGGCGGGCGGTCGTCGCCCCAGTCGAAGCCGTCCCGCACCACGACGGACACGGGCACGCAGGGCGCCGAGTCCCGGTCGTCGCGCACCAGGTCCTGGCCGGCCGGGTCGGCCCAGGCGCCGTACCCGTCCTTGGCGGCGTGGCCGTAGATCGGCGGCTCGTAGCGCAGCTCGGAGTCGATGGCCCGGGCGTACGGGTCCAGCAGCAGCTTGGCGGGGTTGAACCGCAGGCCGTGCGCCGGGTCCCACGGCCCGTGCACGCGGAAACCGTAGCGCTGGCCCGGCCCGACGCCGGGCAGGTAGCCGTGCCAGGTGTGGTACGTGCGCTCCGGCAGCGGGTAGCGCGTCTCGGTGCCGTCGTCGTCGAGCAGGCACACCTCGATCGCTTCGGCCCGGTCCGCCCAGAGCGCGAAGTTGGTGCCCTCGCCGTCGGGCGTGGCCCCGAGCGGCGCCCACGTCCCGGGCCACGGCAGGTTGCTGCTCGCCTCGTCGCCCACGGGCGACATCCTGCCCGACTAGGCTGCCGCGGGTGGGCGACCTGGTGAGGCTGGACGTCAAGGGCGGCATCGGCACGATCGTGCTGGACCGTCCGCCGATGAACGCGCTGTCCCGGCAGCTGCAGGAGGAGCTGCGGGCGGCCGCCGCCGAGGTCACCGACCGCGCCGACGTGCGCGCCGTCGTCGTCTACGGCGGGTCGAAGGTGTTCGCCGCCGGGGCCGACGTCAAGGAGATGGTCGGCTGGACCTACGCCGACATCGTGGCCGTCGGGGCCGGGCTGCAGTCCTCGTTCACCGCCATCGCCAGGGTGCCCAAGCCCACCGTCGCGGCGATCACCGGCTACGCGCTCGGCGGTGGCCTCGAGCTCGCCCTGTGCTGCGACTTCCGGGTGGCCGGTGACAACGCCAGGCTCGGCCAGCCCGAGATCCAGCTCGGCATCATCCCCGGCGCCGGTGGCACCCAGCGGCTGCCCCGGCTGATCGGCCCGGCGCGCGCCAAGGACCTGGTGTTCAGCGGGCGGTTCGTGTCCGCCGACGAGGCGCTGGCGATCGGCCTGGTCGACAGGGTCGTCGCCCCCGACGACGTGTACGAGCAGGCGCGCGCCCTCGTCCAGCAGTACGTCGACGGCCCGGCGCTCGCCCTGCGGGCCGCGAAGGAGGCCATCGACCTGGGGCTGTCGGTCGACCTGGACAGCGGGCTGGCCCTCGAGCGGCAGCTGTTCGCAGCGCTGTTCGCCACCGAGGACCGGGCGATCGGGATGGGCTCGTTCGTCGAGAACGGTCCCGGCCAGGCGAAGTTCACCGGCCGCTGACCGGTCGACCGCCGTTGAACCCGCCGCCGGCCCGCACCGACCGTCTCACGCCGCAGATGGTGCGCGCGGCGCTCGCCGTCGGCGACGCCAGCCTGCAGCGCCGGGCCAACGTCGAGTACCACGACTGGGAGGCGTCGACCTACGACTCCAAGTGGTCGATCTCCTACGACGAGCGGTGCATCGAGTACGCCCGGGGCCGGTTCGTCCACGTCGCCGGACGCGGCGGGTGGCCGTACGGCGACGCGCTGGAGATCGGCTGTGGAACCGGCTTCTTCCTGCTGAACCTGGCCCAGGCCGGCGTGCTGGACCGGGGCCACGTCACCGACATCTCGCCCGGCATGGTCGCCGCCGCCGAGCGCAACGCCCTCGGCCTGGGCCTGTCCGTCGCCGGGCGCGTCGCGGACGCCGAGAAGCTCCCCTACGACGACTCATCTTTCGATCTGGTGGTCGGCCACGCCGTCCTGCACCACATCCCCGATGTCGAGCAGACGCTGCGCGAAGTCCTGCGGGTGCTTCGCCCCGGCGGGCGTTTCGTCTTCGCGGGGGAGCCGACGCAGCACGGGGACGTCGTGGCCAGGCGGCTGTCCCGGCTCACCTGGTACGCCGCCACCCGGGTCTCCCGGCTGCGCCCCCTGCGCGAGCGCTGGGCCCGGTCGCCGGACGAGCTCGCCGCGTCTTCCGAGGCGGCAGCGCTGGAGTCCGTGGTCGACCTGCACACCTTCGACCCGGACGGGCTCGCACGGAACGCCCTGCGGGCCGGCGCGGTGGGCGTCCGGACCGTCACCGAAGAGCTCACCGCCTCGTGGTTCGGCTGGCCGGCGCGCACCTTCGAGTACGCCGTCAACCCCGACCGGCTCGGCTGGCGCTGGGCTATGTTCGCGTACCGCGGCTGGCAGGGCCTGTCGGCGCTCGACCAGCACGTGCTCGCCCGGGTCGTGCCGGACGAGCTGTTCTACAACGTGTGTCTCACCGGGGTCAGGCCGCAGCCAGCCCGTTGAGGGTCTGCACTCCGAGCGGGAGCGTCAGCGTCGTGACTCCCTGGCCGACCACGGCCACTGCCGGCCCGAGCCGCGCCGCCGTCCGGGCCGCGGCGGCCGAGGACGGCAGCAGGTCCATCCGCAGGGTTCTGAGGCCGACCAGGCGAGCGGCCGCGGCCAGGTGGCGGGCCATCGTCGTACCGAGACCGCGACCCTGGTACGAGTCCTCGACCAGGACCCCGAGCTCGGCCGTGCCCGCCGCGTCCGTGCCCAGGCGGGCCACGTTGCCCAGTGCCCGGATCGCGCCACCGTCGTCGACGGCCACCAGCGACACGGTCGTCGTCAGCAGCTGCGCCTGCCAGGTCTTGGACAGTGCGGGGACCGCGCACAGGTAGCGGCGGAAGATCGTGTCCATCGAGCAGCGCTCGTGCATCGCGGCCAGCGCCCGGGCGTCGTCGGGACGGCCTCCCCGGACCTCGATCGGCGTGGGCTCGGACTGCTTCCACGGCCGCGGGCTCGTCGACTCGGCCGCAGGCAGGACCAGACGGCGCGGACGCAGCACCCAGTCGAGGGCTGCTTCCTGCAGCGGTGAGGACTCCATGGGGTCCAGGTTGACCCCGTGAGGTTGCCGGCAGGTTTCCGGGACCCGCATGGACGGTTACGTCTGCCGGTAGCGTTCGGCCGTGCTCGGTCGACCACCCCGTGACCCGCGTCAGGCGCGCTTCATCACCTGGGCGAGCCTGCGCTGGGTCGTCCGCAACCGGGCCTGGTCGCGCTGGTACCTGGTGCGGTACTTGCGGTTCTTCTGGTGGCGGATGCGCAACCGTCATGTGATCACGGAGGGGTTCGTCTTCCTGGGTCGGCGGGTCGAACTGTCGGCGCGGAAGGGGTACGGGCGCCTGGTCGTCGGCCGGTGGGTTCACATCGGTGACGGGAACTCGCTGCGCTGCCACGAAGGCAACTTCCGCATCGGCGACAAGTGCGTCTTCGGCAAGGACAACACCTTCAACGGCTACCTCGACATCGAGGTGGGCGCAGCCACGATCGTCGCCGACTGGGTGTACGTCTGCGACTTCGACCACGTCTACGACGACATCCACGTCCCGATCAAAGACCAGGGCATCGTCAAGTCGCCGGTCCGGATCGGTCCCGACTGCTGGGTCGGCACGAAGGTGACCGTGCTGCGCGGGGTGACGATCGGCCATGGCAGCGTGCTCGCCGCGCACACCGTGGTGAACCGGGACGTGCCGGCGATGTCCGTCGTGGTGGGTGTGCCGGGTCGCGTCGTCAAGGACCGGGCCGCGGTGTACGAGGCTGCCGCGGCGCGCCGCGCGGCGCTGGAGGACATCGCACGCAAGACCACTCGCGCGGCGCAGGCTGTGGCGGGCGGGAACGCCTCAGCCGGCTGATATAGGACCCAGGCTGCTCGGCGGGGTGATCCGTCCTTGGATCGGGTGGCGTCGGCGACGCCGCTTGTCAGCCTGCGCGACGCCTGGGGAGCAGCCGCTCGGGCTGACAAGTCGCCGCGGCGATGGGGCTGTCAGCCCGGCGGATCCTCCCCGGTGAGCCCGTCCACGGACTCCCGGATGAGGTCGGCGTGGCCGACGTGCCGCGCGTACTCCTCGATGATGTCGATCAGGATGCGTCGCAGGCTGGGTGCCCGGCCGTCGGGCCAGGTGCGCCGGGCCAGCCGGTCCAGGCCGCCGTCGGCCAGCGCCTCGGCGATCAGGGCGCGAGAGCGGGCCACGGTGTCCTGCCAGAGCGCGTAGAGCTGCTCGGGGGTGTCGTCGGCGGCCGAGTGCCACTCCCAGTCGCGGTCGGCGTCCCAGTCCACCGTGTCCCACGGAGGCTCCGGCTCTCGGCCGTGCAGCCGCCCGGAGAAGTAGTCGTCCTCGACGAGGGCCAGGTGCTTGAGCAGCCCGCCCAAGGTCATCGTCGATGGCCCGAGCGTCGCCCTCAGCCCCGCCGCGTCCAGCCCCCCGCACTTCCACGCCAGGGTCGCGCGCTGGCGCTCCAGGGAGCCCAGGAGGGTGGCGGTCTCGTCGCCCGCGACGGGAGGTTCCGGGCGACCCTGCTCGTCCAGGGACGTCATGGGCGGTGAGTCCATGGACCGTGTGGCGTCGGAGCGGTTGGCGGCACGGCCCTCGGCAACCTCGGCGTCGAGGGCTGCCGGCTCGTCGTCGAGTCGAACAGTGCGGGTTGGGTGTGCCGTTGGACGAGGTGGCGAACCTGGGCCGCGGGCGAACCTGGCCCGACCGGGCGACTTGTCAGCACGGCCCCCGCTGGCGGGACAGCCGCTGGGGCTGACAAGTCGGCGCGATCATTCCTGAGGTCGTATTGGCGATGACGAGGTTGTTCGCGGGCTACGGCATTGGTCGGTACGCATCTCGGCGGTGGTCGACGCGTAGCACGACGACTTCGCGAAGATCGTCTCTGATCCGATAGAGGACGCGGTAGGTACCGCGGCGGGCCGACCAGACCCCAGCGAGGTCGTCGCGGAGCGGCTTCCCAACTCGTTGGGGGTTCTCCAGCAGGGAGGTCGTCAGGAAGTCGATCACCGCGAACGCGACTGCCTCGGGAAGTCCGTCGGTGAGCGCTCGGCGGGCGGGTGGGGTGAGGACGAGCTCGTAGGGGTCCTGCGTCACGAGCGCAGTCGGCGGACGTCGTCGGTGCCGCGCACAACGTCGCCACGGGCGTACGCCGCGTCGGCCTCCCGGATGTCGGCCAGGGCCTCAGGGTCGCTCAGGACGTTGATGGTCTCTTCCATCTGCTCGAGGTCGTCGGGACTGAGAATGACGGCCGCGCTCTTGCCGTTGCGGGTCACGATGACTCGTTCGTGCTGGTGCTCGACTCTGTCGATGACTTCGGAGAGGTGGTCGCGGACGTCACGCAGGGACTGTGTACGCATGGACACAATTGTGGCGCTTTCAGCGCGTCCTGTCCAGGGCCGCCGGAGGTCGTCTCAGCAATGGACGAGGTTGGTCCGCGATGTCTGTCCGTCTGTTCGTTCGGTGCGTGACCGCTACGCAGTGTCGGCACGCTCGATGAGTCTGGCTTCCGCCGACTCGAGATCCGGCAGGCAACCGGATGTCGTCCAGGCCGCTGCTGGTCTCGGCGGGTCACAGCGCGACGGCCTCAACCAGGACCTCGCGGGCGACCTCCGCCTTGAGGTCAGCAGCCGGAACGACATCGACCTTCGCCCCGAGGACGTTTGTGAGGTCGCGTGCGAGCCGGCCCAATCCCAGCAGACCCGTTCCTGGCGCGAGGTCGACCAGCAAGTCGACATCGCTGTCCGTGGTGTCGTTCCCGCGGGCCACGCTCCCGAATACCCGCACGTTCGAGGCGCCGTGCAGGGCGACCACGCGCTCGATCTGGCGCCGTTTGCGGAGCACCTCCGCACCGATCGGGCCGGTGAGCCGCTCACTGAACGGCAGGGGCGCCCGCAGGCTCACCGACAGTTGTAGCCCGGTGGCCGTCACGAGCCGCTTGAGCGTGGGCAGGGACGGCTGTCGCGATCCGGACTCGTAGGCGCTGATCACGCTCTTAGCCACACCGCTCCGTCGAGCCAGCTCCACCTGGGTCAAGGACGCCCGCCGGCGGGCGTCCTTCGACAGTCGTCCCGATTCCATGCTGTCGACGGCCATGGGCCAGGTGTAGCGGATCGTCGATGTCTGTCGCGTCGTGCATGGAAGGCGGTGGACACCGACAGACGGCCGGCCGCGGCCCCGTCGCACCCACCCAGGGGGGTCGTGGTAGTGATGGACGGTCTCGCAGAGTTGACGGAACCGTCACGTGACCATATCGTTCCTCGATATTCATATCGTTTGTCGATACGTTGGGTGGTTGTGATGGAGAACGGACGGTTGGACAGGTGGCTGCCGCGATTGCGCGGCACAGCGACGTTCGTGTACATCGCTGCGCTGTGCCTGGCAGTGGCACTGCTGGTGATCGCCTTCATCCCGGGGTCACCGGTGACGCTGGGGCTGCCGACCGCGTTGTTGTCAGGAACGGGCCGCGTGGGTGGGGTCGTGCACGGGGTCGTCGTCGATCCGGCGGGTGAGATCGTCTTCAAGATCACGGACCCGTCACTCGCACAGCGAATGCTGTACATGGCTACGACGGTTCCCGCCCTACTGCTGGTGGCCGAGGTGGCGCGGCGGATGCGGAACCTGCTGCGGGCCGCGCAGGACAGCGACCCGTTCACCGCGCAGACCGCCCGGGAGCTGACAGTCGTCGCGAAGATCATCGCGTTCGGCGGAGTGGGCGTCTGGGCGGTGAGCAGCGCTGCGAAGTGGGCGCTCTCGGCCACCATGCTCGAGTCTGGCGCGGTGGTCCAGCCTCACGATTCACCGGCCGGATGGCTCGCGGTCGGGCTCATCTTCGCCGCGTTCGCCCAGCTCATCGCCCGTGGCGTCGCCATGCGGGCCGAGCTGGACACAGTCATCTGATGGGCGACGCCCTCGAGCACCGGATCACGGTGCACCTGGACGAGCTCCTCGTGGCTCGGGGCATGACCCTGGTCGAGCTCTCCGCGAGGGTCGGCGTGACGGTGGCGAACTTGTCGATCCTGAAGAACGGCCATGCCCGCGCGCTCAGATTCAGCACGCTGACCGCCATCTGCGACGCCGTCGGCTGCACCCCAGGCGAGCTGCTCGGACTTGAGGACCAGCCGGCACCGCATCCGGCGGCGTGACAGGACGACCCAGAGCACGCGTTCGACCGGCAAGCCCAGCCCTCCAGGACAACGTGCTGGTTCACCTGCCAACGACTCCCAGTTGCGGTGGACAGGTTGCCCACACGGGTCTGCCCGTTCCATTTCGGTAGCGACCAGCCGGATGGTGCGCGGTGCCGTTCACAGCGCCGGTCAGAGCACCTCGATGAGGCAGCGTGGCCCGGCAGCGCTGGCCATTCGCCTGTCGCCCGTGAGCAGGGTCGCCTGCATCGCCTCGGCCAGAGCGACGTAGGCGGCGTCGTAGATGGTGAGGTTGTCGCGCAGTTCCCAGCAGCGGGCAAGCAAGGGACGGTGAGCTGCTCGCAGCACAGGCACCGCGGCGAGGTCGGCCAGTGCCAATGTGGCGCGGCGCGCATCGATGGCGCCCACGCCTGTCTGGCGACGCAGCACTGAGGCGACCTCGACGTCGACGAGCTCTGGCGCGGCGAGCCGCTCGCCGCGCAGTCGCGCCCGCGCTTGGTCTCCATCCGGGCCGTCGTCGCCGAGCGCGACGGCGAGGACGCTGGCGTCAACGACGAGCACGATCGGACCGTAAGGCGGCTACCGCGGTCTTCAGCGGCACCGAACCGCCGGCTCGCCCACCGGCTCGGTCGAGGACTTCGTCCAGAGTCGGCTGGCTGGCTTCCTCGATCAGCCAGGCGAGCAGGTACTCCTGCAGAGACTGGTGGGCCGCGGCAGCGCGCTGGCGCAGCACAGAGTGAGTCTGTTCCGGGACATCCTTGATCTGAACGCTGGGCATGGCGCCATAATGGCGTGGCTAGCGCCAGACAACAAGTAGCTTTCGCAATCGGTGTCGCGATCACAACTCGCTCGCAAGCACCTGCAGAAATGACCCGAGCTCACCCGATGTCAGCGGTGTGGCTACCCGGTCGCTTCAGGTCCGCGAGCGCGCCACTGCGCCGCGGTGATCGAGTAGACGACGCAGTCGAAGAGCTTCCCGTCGTCCTCGATCCGGGCCTCGTGGTCGTACGTCATCCCCAGCCGCTTCATCACCGCCAGGCTCCGGGTGTTCGGGTGGTCGGTCATCGAGATCACCCGCTCGGCACCGAGCGTGGTGAACGCGCGCTCCAGCCAGGCAGCGGCCGCCTCGGTCGCGTAGCCCTGCCCCCAGTGCCGGCTCGCGAACCGCCACGCGACCTCGAGCTCGTCGGGGTAGGACTCCTGGTGGTGCACGCCGCACTGGCCAAGGAAGGCGCCGTCCGAGCGCCGCTCGACCGCCAGCAGCCCGATGCCCTCGCTCTGGTAGCACTCCTGCGCCCATTCGGCGATCTCGTCCGAGTGTCGACGCGTCAGCGGCTCACCGCCGAGATACCGGTAGACCTCGGGGTCGGCGTTCAGCGCCTCGTACTCCGGGAGGTCGGCGAGGCGGAACGTCCGAAGCAGCAGGCGCGGCGTGGTCATGACGACGGTGCCGTCCCAGCTCACCATCGCGTCACGGAGCTTCGGCCAACAGGTTCCCGTCGCGCACCACGACCCGGAGCGGACGCTCGACACGACCCGCGAACCCGGCGTGCAGCGCGCGCTCCTCGTCCACGGCGCGCTCGTAGGTCTGCACGACCCGTTCGGCGACGCAGGACCAGCGCAGGTCGCGTGCGACCCGGCGGTGCGCCGCCCGTACGGTGCGCCGGGCGAGGACCTGGTCGGTGAGCATGGTGGCGACGGCGTCGGCCAGCCCCGCGACGTCGCCGGGTTGGAATGTCGCGCCGGTGACGCCCGGCTCGACGACCTCGCGCAGGCCACCGGTGGCGGCGACCACGAGGGGAGTGCGGGCGGCCGCCGCCTCCAGCGCGACGATGCCGAAGGGCTCGTACAGGGAGGGGACGACGACGACGTCCGCACCGGACAGCAGCGCCGCCAGGTCGGGCTCGGTGAGGAACCCGGCGAAGGTGACGGCACCGGAGAGCCGCAGCCGGCGGGCGCGGTCCCGCAGCTCGGCCTCGTACGTGCCCCGGCCCGCCAGCACCAGCCGGGTCCCGGGGAAGCGGCGCCGCAGCCGCGGCAGCGCGTCCAGCAGGGTGTGCACGCCCTTCTCCCACTCCAGTCGCCCGGCGTACGCGAGCAGGGGTGCGTCGCGGGTGCGGCCGCGCCCTTCGTCGGGGAGGAAGCTGCGCCTGGCCGCCGCCGCGCGCGCGGAGGGGACGGTCCAGGTCGCCATGTCGACGCCGTTGGGGACGACGTCGACCTTGTCCGGTGGCAGCTCGAAGAGCCGGGTGACCTCCCAGCGCATCGCCTCCGAGCAGGTGACCACGCGGCGTGCCTCGTACGTCAGCCACCACTCGGTGGTGTGCACGGCGCGGCTCAGCTCGGTCGGCAGCCAGCCCTGGTGCCGCCCCGCCTCCGTAGCGTGCAGGGTCGCGACGAGCGGAAGACCGAGGGTCTCTTTCAGCGCGGTCGCGGCGTGGCAGGTCATCCAGTCGTGCGCGTGCAGGACCTCCGGGCGGATCCCGTCCGCCGCCCGCAGGCCCGCGCGGACCCAGGCGTGGCCGAGTGCGAGCACCCACGCGAGCAGGTCGTCGTGCCGAACCAGCGGTGGGTCGTCCGGGACCCGCAGGACACGGACCCCGGCGGTGATCTCCTCGCCGGCCGCACCGTCGGCAGCCGCGGTCAGCACTGTGACGTCGTGGCCGGCGGCGGCCTGCGCCCCGGCGAGCGCGTGCACGTGCCGACCGAGTCCTCCGTACACCTGCGGGGGGTACTCCCAAGCCAGGTGCAGGATCCGCATCCGCGGAGGCTATACGCCTCCAGGCCCGCCCAGAAGACGTGCGTCCATGTGGGCGAAGGGCCCGTCGACGCTGCGCGGCCGGGCAGCGACACGCAGTGCCGAGGGCGGCGCCGGGGACGGCGCCACAGACCTTTCGACGGCCCTGGCGAGCGTCTCGAAGTCGTGCAGGTGACCGGCCGCGCGGTCCCGGGCGTACGCCGCGGCCGAGTCCTTCGACACCATGAACGCCCAGTCGCTGGCCAGGGTCAGGAGGGCGTCGCGGACGAGCTGGTCGAGGTCCGCCCGGCGGGTGGTCGCCCGTTCGCCGGACCGGTCCGCAGCCAGGGCGGCGTCGACGACGTCGAGCAGGCGCTTGACCAGGTGCGCGTTGGAGTCGACGAGGTCGGCGACCTGCTCGCCGTCCCACACCCGCCAGTCCTTCCCCGATCCCCACGAGCCCGGGCCCGGCTCGACCGCACCGGCGACGGCGCCGGCTTCGACCGCTCCCGCGAGCGTCGTGACGCGGACACCGGCCTGCGGCAGCCGTCGCAGCACGGCCTCGAGGAATGCCGGACCTTCGTGCCACCAGTGTCCGAACAGCTCGGTGTCGTACGCGACGGTGACGAGCGCGGGTCGTCCGTCGCGCCGGTCGGCGAGGTCGAGCAGCCGCCGCCGGACGACGCCGACGAAGTCCTCGACGTCCGCCTCGACGGCCGCCGCCGCCCGCACCGGGTCGTAGGGCGCCTTGTCCTGCGGCACGGTCCGGGTCGAGGTCACGCGCGCTGGACGGAACCCGGAGGGGTGGTCGTAGGTGTGGAAGTCGCGGTACCAGGCGCCGCCGGGGTAGCCGCGGCGCGGCGACCAGACGCGGTAGGTGACGTCCAGGTCCCGGCCGAAGGCGACGACCTGCGTACCGCCGACGGTCCACGCGTCGGCGGTCGACCGGCCGGCGCCGGCGAGCGTGGGGCCGTCCAGCAGGAACCGCTGCACCCCCGCCGCGGCGTAGACCTGCTCGAGTCCGGGACGGTAGCCGCACTCGGGCGCCCAGACCCCGCCCGGCCTGGCGCCCAGCCGCAGCACCGCGTCGTCGAGGCCGGTGCGCAGCGAGAAGTCCACGACGCGCTCGTCGAGCAGCGGGAGGAACGGGTGCGTGGCCGGCCCGCCGAGGATCTCGACGGCGCCGGCGCCGGCCAGCCCGCGCAGCAACGGCGAGGCGCCGTGCCGCCAGCGTCCCTCGAAGGTGGCCAGGGCGTGCCGGGCGGTCCGGAACTCGCGCACGCCGGTGCCGCGCAGGTGCGGCTCGCGCGCTCCGGCGAGGGACTCGGCGCGGGCCTGCCAGAAGCCCAGCCAGGTGTGCATCCCGCGCAGGCAGTACGGGTCGTCGAGCTGGGCGGCCAGCACGGGCGTCACGGCGAGCGTGAGCAGGTCGCGCCGGCCCTCGGCGGCGAGGCGTTCGAGCAGCTCGACCACCGGCAGGTACGACGAGGACCAGGCCTGGTAGAGCCACTCCTCGCCGACGGGCCACGACCCGTGGTGCGCCAGCCACGGCAGGTGCGTGTGCAGCACGATGCAGCAGGTGCCGATGGGTTCGCTCATGCCGCCCGGCCCACCGCCACGAGGTCGAGCGAGGCGTCGAGGGGGTGCCCGTCGCCGTCCGGGGCGACGACGAAGTCGTCGGCGCGCACGCTGCGGACGAAGTCGGCGAGCGGGTGCTCCCACTCGTCGTACGGACCGGCCAGCTGGGCGCGCACCACGTCGCCGTGCCGGTCCTCGTAGGCCATGATGCGCGGGCCGTGGTGCACGCCCAGCAGCTCCGGCTCGCCGACGAGCCCGGCGAGCAGCTCGACCAGCTCGGCGGCGTCCAGCTCGTTGACGTGGAACGGGTTCAGCGGCCGCTCGCCGCGCCCGACGCCGGGGGAGAAGGTCAGCCGGTTCGGCGTGGACAGGGCCAGCAGCCCGCCGGTGCGCAGGACGCGGGCGCACTCGGCGACGAAGCCGCCCTGGTCCCAGAGGTGCTCGACGGTCTGCAGGCTCACGACGGCGTCGACGGAGCCGGTCCGCAGCGGCAGGGCGACGAGGTTGCCGCGGGCCACGGCGACCTGCGGGTAGGTGCGGCGTACATGGGCGACGCTGGCTTCGTCGTAGTCGACCGCGAGGGTGCGGGCCGGAACCGAGACCCGAAGGTGCTCGCTGCCGTACCCCTCGCCGCTGCCCGCGTCCACCAGGACCGGGTCGCCCGCCGGCGCGGCGGCCAGCAGCCGGGCCACGAACCGGTACGTGACCTCGTGCCGGGCGAACCAGTACCGCTCGTGCCAGATGCCGGGCAGCGTCCGCTCACCGGTGAGCCGGAGCGCCGCCTGAGCGTCCGTCACGTGCACCTCCCCGACCTGCCTCGCCTCGCCGCGTCCATCCTGCCGCCGCGGGCTGCGCGATGCCGAGCCGACCCGGCTCCTGCGGCCCCCGCGAGTCAGCGGGCGACGCGGCCGTCCACCAGCCGTAGCTCGCTGTGGCATGCCTGCGCGACCTGGGGGTCGTGGGTCGCGATGACCACCACGGCCCCGCGCCGGGCCACGCCCAGCACCAGAGCCAGGATGTGCGAGCGCGACTCGGCATCCAGCTCGGCGGTGAACTCGTCCGCGAGCAGCACCGCGGGATCGACGGCGAGGGCGCGCGCCACGGCGACCCGCTGCTGCTGACCCCCGGAGAGCTGCTCGACGAGGTGGTCCGCGACCGGTGCCAGGGCGACCGCCTCCAGCGCGGCCGCCGCCCGGTCCCGGACTTCTTCGCGGGGCAGCCCACGTCCCTGCAGGGCGACCTCCACGTTCTCCGCCGCGGTCAGCACCGACACCAGGCCGTAACCCTGCAGGATCAGCCCGAAGCCGTCGGGCACGTGGTCGGGGAGCGGGCGGCCGTCCACCACGATGCGGCCCGAGTCGGGTCGTTCCAGACCGGCGAGCACGGCTAGGAGGCTGGATTTGCCACTGCCGGACGGGCCGGTCACCGCGACGGGCTCGCCCGCGAAGGCGGCGACCGCCACGTCGTCGAGGATGGTGCGGCCGCCGCGCGCGTACCCCAGGCCGTCGCCGAGCAGCTCGCGGACCGGCTCGCGGCCGGGCAAGCGTTCGCCGAAACGGTGCGAGCCCGGCTGGTAGCGGGTCCGCCCGTCCTGCCGGACCCGCTCGGCCTTCCCGGCCGGCGCGGCGGAGGCGTCCTCAGCGGGCCGGACGTCGTCCTGCTCGAGCCACTTCTCCCAGCTCATGGCTCGCCCTGACCGGGTCCGGCGTCTGGGTCCGCCGCTTCCGGCGGCGGCTCGGGGCCGGCCGCAGCCGGTGACGGGTCGTGCCGTACCAGCTCGACGCCGTCCGGCTTACGGACGACGCGCGCGGTCGAACCCGGAGGCAACGCGCCCAGCACGTCCTCGGGCAGCTGCACGGACCCCTCGCCCGACACCTGGACGAACTGCTCGCGCCGCTGGCCGTGGTCGTCGGCGCGGCCACCGACGATGGTGACGGTCCGGCCGAGTGCCTGGGCGACGTCGGCGTCGTGGGTCACCGCCACCAGGGTCGTCCCGAAGCGCCGGGTGACGGTGCCCAGCATCTCGACGACGCGGTCGCGGTTCGGACGGTCCAGCTGGCTGGTGGGCTCGTCCACGAGCAGCAGGCCGGGCGCGCTGGCCAGCGCCACCGCCACCGCGAGCCGCTGCGCCTCCCCGCCGGACATCCGCCCGACCACCTGGCCGGACAGGTCCTGCAGCCCCAGCTGGTCGAGCAGGTCGGGCGGAGCGGGAAGGTCGGCGCGGCGCGAACCGCGGACGGCGCGCTGGGCGAACGCGATGTTGTCCTCGGCGGTGCCGTACGGCAGCAGGTTGCGCGCGGGTCCCTGCACGACGACGCCGACCCGCTGGGCGCGCAGCCCGAGCAGCTCGCGCTCGGTCATCCGGGTGATGTCCTCGCCGCCGATGTAGAGCCGGCCGGAGGTGGGCCGCAGCAGCCCGGCCAGCAGGGTGAGCAGCGTCGACTTGCCGGAGCCCGAGGGTCCGAGCAGGGCCACGCTCTCGCCGGCGCGCACCGTCAGGTCGACCTGGTCGAGCGCGACGACCTCCTCGCCGTCGACATGGTAGACGTGGTGCAGGGCGCGGCAGCTGACGGCGAGCCCGGTGTGCAGACCGTCGCGGTCCAGGCCGTCCCCGTCGACGCGAGCGGCCGCGCTGACCGCGTTCACTGCGCCGCCTCCCGCAGCCTGGTGGGCACGGCCGAGCGCATCAGCGCGGTCCCGGCCACCCACGCCGTGGCGACGAGCAGGACAGCGACGGCCAGGGCGAACGCGGCGATCACCGCGGCGTGCGGTGCGTAGTCCAACGGGACCGGGGTGGCGTCGGAGTACTCCGGGATGGCCGGCAGCGCCAGCCGCGCGGCGACCACCCCCGCCGGCAGGCCCAGCGCGAAACCGGTGCCGAGGAGGATCAGCTGCTCGCCCACGCACGAGCGCAGCAGCGACCTGCGGCGGACCCCGACCGCGGACAGCGCCGCCAGCTCGAACGCCCGCCGCCGGCCGGTGACCGCGACCGCGAGGGCGGTGGCGCCGGCCGCCAGCGCGGCGCCGGCGATCGCGCAGGCGACGAGCAGGAGCAGGGCGAGCGCGGGGCCCTGCCGGCCCAGCTCGTCGCTGCGCTGCCCGTCGGTGCGGACGCCCTGGACCAGGAGCCCCGCGGCCTTGAGCCGCTGCACGGCGTCCGCCGGCGCCTGCGCTCCCAGCCACACCTGCCAGCCCGCCTCGTCGGCGAAGTCCAGCAGCTGCGCCTTGACGTACCGCACGTCGGCCACCACGCCGTCGTCGAGCACGACCGGCAGCAGCGGCACGGTCGCGACCTGCTGGTACGGCGCGCTCACCCCGCTGGAGTCCTGCAGCACGGTCTCGGCGCTGCCCCCGGTGGTGATCGCGTGTGGCGTCGCGATCAGCGGCAGCGGGGCGGGGGAGTCGACATGGCCGATCGCGGGTGACGCGCCGTACGTACTGCTGTAGTCGTCGCGCAGACCCTGCGGCGTGGGAGTCAGCGTGTCCCTGGACACGCCGCCGCTGCCCGCGCCGCGCCACTCCCCGGACGTGCCGAGACCGGCGTCGACGGGCTGCCACCCGCCACCGGACTGCGCCTCGAACGCGGTGACCAGGACCGAGCCCTGCAAGACCTTGTTCCAGTCGATCGGGCGGTCCCAGACCAGCCGGGTCAGCGTGCAGCCGCCGGCGCACGGGACCGGGGCGGTGTACGTCGCGCTTCCCGGTCGCAGCGGCCCCAGGCGCTGGAGCACGGGGCTGCGTAGCCCCGGTCGCACCTCGATCGTCACGTTCGGAGGCGGCCCGGGACCGCGCGACAGCTGGGTCACTTGGACGCGGATCGCGGTACCCGTGAACCTGATCGGCGGCGGGACGCTGGGACCGATCTGGGCAGCCGCGTCCTGCGCGGAGAACCCGGACATGGACGGCCAGTGCGCCACCGTGGGCAGCCGCGTGGAGTCCACGCCCAGCACCTTGCCGGTCACGGCACCACCGCTGCCGACCCAGGTCGCCGCAGCCATCGCCCAGTCCCCGTGCGGGTCGACCGCGTGCGTGATCGCCACCGGGTCGTGCGCCTGGTCGTACTGGACCGTCAGGACCTGCGGGGCGCCGACCTCCAGGCCGGCCCGGTAGTCGCGGTTGGCGGCCGCGACCGCCTCGCCGTCGATGGCGAACGTGGCCAGCCCGACGGCCACCGCGAGCAGTGCGGCCAGGCGCAGCCCGGCCGGCCGGCGCAGCACCTGGCGTACGGCCAGGAACCAGCCGACCCGCGGGGAGGCACGGGTCGGCCCGAGCGCGGCCCGGCCGAAGTACGGCAGCAGCCGGACGCCGAGCAGCGCGACGGCGAGCACGAACAGCCCGGGGGCCACCAGGGCGACCGGCCGGGGCGCCGTCCCGGCCGAACCGCTCGCGCGCAGGGCCAGCAGGCCGGCCGCCGCACTGACGACGAGCACCAGGTCGACAACGAGGGACGCGGTCCCGTGCTGCACGTCCGGGACGCGCCGCCACTGCTCGAGCACCGGGCGGGTCAGCACGCGCCGCGCCGCGAGCGCGGCACCGACCACAGCACCGGTGAAGCCGGCCAGCGCACCGGCGACCGCGGCCCAGGTCAGCTGGACCGGCGTCCCCGGCACCAGGACCCAGCGGCTCATGAACAGCATCGCCAGCCAGGCGGCCAGCAGACCCAGCGGGACCGCGAGCACCAGCACGGTCAACGGCTGACCCAGGCCGAACGCGACCGTGGACCTGGGGCGGAAGCCGCGCAGCTTGGCCAGGGCCACCTCGTTGCCGCGCGACTCGGCCGCGTCCGTCACCACCTGGTAGAGGACGAGCCAGGCCAGCAGCGCGAGCTGCGCGGCGACCAGAGTGGTGGACACCTCGAGCAGCGTGCGCTCGTGGTCGGCCGCGTCCAGGACCTTCAGCAGCGACGACTGCAGCTGCGCGGTGCCCGCCGTGGCGTGCGCCTTCTGCAGCGCCTGCATCTGCTCGCGCATCCGGGGCTCGTCGGCGAGCCGTACCGCGTGCGCGTCCAGCGGGTAGTCCAGGGACAGCCCCACCGGGCTCGGTCGGGTCAGCGACACGAAGGTGGACTGGGTCACGAACACCGAGTCGACCCAGTCCGGCTTGTCGCCGCTGCCGAAGCGGGCGCCGAAGTAGCTGTGCCCGAACCAGTACGGGTCGGCCTCGGCCTTGGGGCGGTAGAGCCCGACCACCGTCAGGGCGAGCGGCTCGGGGATGCTGCCTGCGAAGCCGCCGGGGACGTCGACGGTGAGCCCGTCCGTGTGCAACGTGCCACCGAGCTTCCAGCCGTAGCCGCCCGCGAGGGTTCGGCTGCTCGCCATCCCCTCGCCGGCCCTGGTCGGGCAGCGCCCTTTGAGGACCACGACGTGCGAGCAGAACCCTTCCCGCCACACGACGTACGACAGCTGCCGGGTGTTGCCGCCCACCGCCGCCACCGTGACCTGCGAGGACAGGGCCGCGACCCGGCTGGGGAACCCGAACAGCGCGCCGGCCGCGGGAGGGTCGGCGGCAGCGTCCAGCGGGGCGGCGTCCTGCGAGCCGTCGACCACGTCGGTGAGGTTGAACCCGGTCTCGGTGACGGGGGCACTGACCAGCCGGTCGCGCAGGGTGGACTCGCTGGCGGCCCGCGCGTACACCGGGCCCAGCGCGGCCGCGGCGATGGTGACGGTGGCGACCGCGAGCAGGGTGGCCGCGGACCCTCGGCGCCACCACAGCCCGCGGGCGGTGAGCCCCAGCCGCGGCAACCCTGACGGCAACGCGCGAGCCCCTTCTCCGGTCCGTGCGGGCACCCGGCGCGCGCCCCTGCCGGGCACCGTACCCGGCCCAGGTCACGGGAAAGCCGCGGTGCGGCCGCGATCGGGTTCGACCCTGGTGCTACCGGCGGGTAACCTCGCGGCGGCGGCGTGGCCGGCCCCCGGTTCCGGACCGGGTCGGGCCCGCTGACAGACTTCAGCCGGCGGGCGCGAGGGCGCCCCACGAGTGGGAGGTCGCTCGCGACCATGACCGTGCGATGAACATCGTCGTCTGCGTGAAGCAGGTGCCGGACTCCTGGGCCGAGAAGAAGCTCAGCCCGGCGGACAGCACTCTGGACCGTGACTCGGCCGAGGCCGTGATGAACGAGCTGGACGAGTATGCGGTGGAGGAGGCGCTGCGCCTGCAGGAGGCCAATGGGGGTCCGGAGGCCACGCCGGTGACGATCCTGACGATGGGTCCGGGCAAGGCGGCCGAGACGATCCGCAAGGCGTTGAGCATGGGAGCCGACGCGGGCGTGCATGTGGTCGACGACGGCCTGCACGGGACGGATGCGCTGGGTACGTCGCTGGTGCTGGCGAAGGCGCTGGGCACGCTGGCCTGGGACCTGGTGATCCTGGGTACTGAGTCGACCGATGCGCGCATGGCGGTGGTGCCGGCGATGCTGGCCGAGCGGCTGGGTGTCCCGCAGCTGACGTTCGCCGGCAAGGTCGAGGTCGATGTGGCCGCGGGCCGGGCGAGCGTGCAGCGGCAGACCGACTACGGCTACGACACGGTCGAGGCGACGCTGCCGGCGGTGGTGTCGGTGGTCGAGAAGATCAACGAGCCGAGGTACCCGTCGTTCAAGGGGATCATGGCGGCCAAGAAGAAGCCGGTGACCACGCTGACGCTGGGCGAGCTGGGTGTCGGGGCCGACGAGGTCGGGCTGGCGGGGTCCGGGAGCGCGGTCACCGAGTTCGCCGCGCGTCCGCCCAAGCAGGCCGGCACCGTGGTCAAGGACGAGGGCGACGGCGGGCTCAAGCTCGCCGAGTTCCTCGCGTCGAACAAGTTCATCTAGCTCCGGCTGACACCGAAAGGCTTGCAGACATGGCCGAGGTCCTGGTCCTGGTCGACCACGAGGGCGGCACCGTCAAGAAGGTCACCACCGAACTGTTGACGCTGGCCCGCCGGCTGGGTGAGCCGTCCGCGGTGCTGGTCGGGGCCGGCTTCGACGCCGCGCGTGACCGGCTCGCCGAGTTCGGTGCGGCGAAGGTGTATGTGGTCGAGCCGGACGGTTCGGGCGGCTTCGCGGACTTCGTGGTCGCGCCGCTGGCCGAGGCGCTGGCCGCGGCCGTGCAGGCCGCCGGTGGTGCCCCCGCGGCGGTGCTGGTGCCGTCCACGCCGGAGGGCAAGGAAGCCGCTGGTCGCCTCGCCGTGCGCCTGGGCTCGGGCCTGGTCACCGACGCGGTGGACGTCAGCACCGACGGCTCCGGCCCGGTGGCGACGCAGTCGGTGTTCGGGGGTTCCAGCGTGGTGCAGTCGCGGGTCACCCGCGGCGTGCCGGTGATCACGGTGCGGCCCAACTCCACCGCGCCCGAGCCGGCCCCGGCGGCCGCCGAGCGCACCGACGTCGCAGTGACGCTGTCCGACGCCGCCCGCGGCGCGCGCGTCACCGGCCGGACCGCGGCCGAGCGGACCGGCCGGCCCGAGCTGTCCGAGGCGTCGATCGTGGTGTCCGGGGGACGCGGGGTCGGCAGCCCGGAGGGGTTCGGCCCGGTCGAGGCCCTCGCCGACGCCCTCGGCGCGGCGGTCGGGGCGTCCCGGGCCGCCACCGACGCCGGCTGGTACCCGCACCAGTTCCAGGTCGGCCAGACCGGCAAGACGGTCTCGCCGCAGCTGTACATCGCCAACGGCATCTCCGGGGCGATCCAGCACCGGGCCGGCATGCAGACGTCCAAGACCATCGTCGTGGTCAACAAGGACCCGGAGGCGCCGATCTTCGAGATCGCCGACTTCGGTGTCGTCGGTGACCTGCACACCGTGCTGCCGCAGGCCACCGAGGAGATCCGCAAGCGCAAGGGCTGAGGTCCCGCGTCGAGGGCGCACCTAGACTCGGGGTTGCGATGGCATACCTCGACCACGCGGCGACGACGCCGCTGCTGCCGCAGGCGCTGGCCGCCATGACCGACGAGCTCGGCCAGGTGGGCAACGCCTCGTCGCTGCACGCCGCGGGGCGCCGCGCCAGGCGGGTCGTCGAGGAGTCCCGCGAACACCTCGCCGCCGCGTTCGGCGCGCGGCCCGGCGAGGTGGTCTTCACCGCCGGCGGGACCGAGGCGGACAACCTCGCGGTGAAGGGCCTGTACTGGGCGCGACGCGGGGCGGACCCGGCCCGGCGCGTCGTGGTGGCCAGCCCGGTCGAGCACCACGCCGTGCTGGACCCGCTGCAGTGGCTGGGCGCCCACGAAGCGGCCGAGATCGTCTGGCTGGGCGTCGACCGCGCCGGCCGGGTCGACCCGGCCGAGCTCGAGGCGGTGCTGGCGTCGCGTGCCGACGACATCGCGTTCGCGACGGTGATGCGGGCGAACAACGAGGTGGGCACGGTCCAGCCGGTGGGCGAGCTGGCCGCGGCCTGCCGGGCGTACGGCATCCCGTTCCACACCGACGCGGTGCAGGCGGCCGGACAGCTGCCGGTCGACTTCGAGGCGTCCGGTGCCGACGCGATGACGCTGAGCGGGCACAAGATCGGCGGCCCGGTCGGTGTCGGCGCGCTGCTGCTCGGCCGCGGCGTCGAGGTCACGCCGCTGCTGCACGGTGGCGGGCAGGAGCGCGACGTGCGCTCGGGCACGCTGGACGTCGCCGACATCGCCGGCTTCGCCGCAGCGGCGGAGGTGGCGTCGACGAACCAGCCGCAGTGGTCGGCCCGTATCGGCGGGCTGCGCGACGAGCTCGTCGCCGCTGTCCTCGCCGCGGTCCCCGACGCCGTGCTCAACGGCGACCCGGACCCCGCCGGTCGCCTGCCCGGCAACGCGCACTTCTCCTTCCCCGGCTGCGAGGGCGACTCGCTGCTGCTCCTGCTCGACGCGCGAGGCATCCAGTGCTCGACCGGCTCGGCCTGCAGCGCCGGTGTCGCGCAGCCCTCGCACGTGCTGCTCGCGCTGGGGGCGGACGACGAGATGGCCCGCGGCAGCCTGCGCTTCTCCCTCGGCCACACCTCGAGCGAGGCCGACGTCGCCGAGCTCGCCGCGGCGATCGGACCGGTCGTCGAGCGGGCCCGCGGCGCCCGGCTGGCCACCACCCCGCGACCGTGACGGGTCCGGGAGGATGTCGGTGAGGGTGCTGGCCGCGCTGTCCGGCGGCGTGGACTCCGCCGTCGCGGCGGCGCGGGCCGTCGACGCCGGCCACGAGGTGACTGCGGTGCACCTGGCGCTGGCCCGCAACCCGGTCTCCTTCCGCTCCGGTGCGCGCGGCTGCTGCACGCTCGAGGACGCGCGCGACGCCCGGCGTGCGGCCGACGTGCTCGGCATCCCGTTCTACGTCTGGGACCTGGCCGAGCGGTTCGCGCAGGACGTGGTCGACGACTTCGTCGCCGAGTACGCGGCCGGCCGTACGCCGAACCCGTGCGTGCGCTGCAACGAGCGGATCAAGTTCAGTGCGGTGCTCGACCGTGGCCGGGCGCTCGGCTTCGACGCGGTCTGCACCGGCCACTACGCCCGCCTGGTCGACGGACCGTCCGGCCGTGAGCTGCACCGCGCGGCCGACCGGGCCAAGGACCAGTCGTACGTGCTCGGCGTGCTGACCGGCGACCAGCTTGCAGGTGCGATGTTCCCGCTCGGCGACACCGTCAAGTCGCAGGTGCGGGCCGAGGCGGCGCAGCGCGGGCTCGCCGTCGCCGAGAAGCCGGACAGCCACGACATCTGCTTCGTCGCCGACGGGGACACGGCCGGGTTCCTGCGTCGCTCCCTCGGCGACCGGCCCGGGTCGGTGGTCGACGTCGACGGCGCGGTGCTGGGCGAGCACGAGGGCGCGTTCGCGTTCACCGTGGGGCAGCGCAAGGGGTTGCGGCTGGACCGGCCGGCGCCGAACGGACGGCCGCGGTACGTGCTGGACATCTCGCCGGTCACCTCGACGGTGACGGTGGGATCGCACGAGCAGCTGGCGGTCTCGTGGCTGGAGGGGAGCGGCACCCGCTGGTGCGGGTCGCCGGCCGGCGGGCCGTTCGCGTGCGGCGCTCAGCTCCGGGCGCACGGCGAAGAGCTGCCCGCGGTGGCGGAGCCGGGACCGGACGCAGGACTGCGGGTGGCGCTGGCCGCACCCGCCTTCGGTGTCGCGCCCGGCCAGTCGGTGGTCGTCTACGACGGCACCCGCGTCGTCGGCTCCGCGACGGTGGACCGGACCTGTGGCTGAGCGCCCCGACCCGGCGGCTGCGCTCTGGCCGGTCGGGTCCGCGACCGGTGTGGGGTCGTTGCCGGGGACCGACGTGCGCGGGTCGGCAGGCCTCGCGCTGGCCGCGGTGCCGGACCTGCCGTTCGTGCCCGAGCTGCCCGCCCGCGGACCGGGTGCCGAGATGACCGGGCGCACGCTGGCTCTGCTGCCGGGCATCGGCGCGCAGTGGGGCCCGACCGGCTGGACCGTCGCGGACGGCGCGGGCCGCGACGTGCGCCGGGCGGTCGCGTACCTCGACGAGGATCTCGACGCCGTCGAGGAGCTGCTGCAGGGCTGGGACGGCCCGCTGAAGGCCCAGCTCTGCGGGCCGTGGACGCTGGCTGCGACGCTCGAGCTGCGCAGCGGCCGGCGGGCGCTGGCCGACCGGGGGGCGGTGCGCGACCTGGGTCAGGCGCTGGCCGAGGCGGCCGCGGCGCACTGCGCCGACCTGGCCCGGCGAGTTCCGGGCGCGCGCATCCTCCTGCAGGTGGACGAGCCGTCGCTGACTGCGGTGCTGCGGGGCGAGCTACCGTCGCCGAGCGGGCTGACGACCGTCGCGGCCGTCGACGAGCCGGTCGTGGAGCAGGCTCTGCGGGCCGTGGCCGACGCGGTGACGGCGGCCGGCGCCGTGCCGGTGGTCCACCTGTGCGTGGCCGCGCCGCCGGTCGAGCTGCTGCTACGGTCCGGCTTCCGCGCGGTCTCCCTGGACGCGACGCTGCTGACCCGCGCCGAGGACGATGCGATCGCCGAAGCGGTCGAGGGCGGCGCCGGACTCCTGCTCGGGCTGGTGCCGACCAGTGGCGCGCTGCCCGCAGGTCCGGACGCCGGTCGCGAGGTGGCGGCGCCCGCTCGCGCGTTGTGGAGCCGCACCGGGCTCGCGTCGGACGTTCTCGCTAACGTCGCGGTCACACCGACATGCGGGCTGGCGGGGGGGTCGCCCGACTCCGCCCGGGCGGCGCTGGAGCTGGCCCGGGCCGCGGCCCGCACGTTGGTGACGGACCCTGACGACGTCGGGATGGAGGAGGCACGTGGCTGAGCCGCGACGGTCCGCGCACGGACCCGCCGAGCAGGTCGTCGAGGGCGTCCCGGTCGGCGACCGCGAGCGGGCGGTCGAGCTCGCCAAGGTGATCGACGAGCACCAGTACCGCTACTACGTGCTCGACCGGCCGACGGCGAGCGACGGGGAGTACGACGCGCTGCTGCGCGAGCTGCAGGCGCTGGAGGAGAGGTACCCCGGCCTGCGCACGCCCGACTCGCCGACCCAGCGGGTGGGCGGCCTCTACCCGACCCAGTTCGCGCCCGTCGAGCACCTGGAGCGCCTGCTCAGCCTGGACAACGTGTTCTCCGACGAGGAGCTGCAGGCGTGGGTGGACCGGGTCGAGCGGGACGCGCGCGGGCCGGTGCGCTGGCTGACCGAGGTCAAGCACGACGGCCTCGCGGTGGACCTGGTGTACGAGCAGGGTCGGCTGGTCCGGGCGGCCACCCGTGGCGACGGCCGCACCGGCGAGGACGTCACGGCCAACGTGCGCACGCTGCGCAACGTGCCCGACGTCCTGGCCGCGGCCGACTCCGAGCTCGGTGTGCCGGACCTGCTCGAGGTGCGCGGCGAGGTGTACTTCCCCGTCGAGGGCTTCGCCGACCTGAACGCCGCCCTGGTCGCCGCCGGCAAGCCGCCGTTCGCCAACCCGCGCAACACCGCGGCCGGGTCGTTGCGGCAGAAGGACCCGCGGGTCACCGCCTCCCGGCCGTTGCGGCTCGTCGTGCACGGGCTCGGCGCGCGACGCGGGTTCGACCCCGCGACGCAGTCCGAGGCGTATGCCGCGCTGACCGCATGGGGCCTGCCGACCAGCTCGCAGTACGAGGTGCTCGAGGACCTGGACGCCGTTCGGGAGTTCATCGCGCGCTTCGGCGCGCACCGGCACTCGCTCGACCACGAGATCGACGGCGTGGTGGTCAAGGTGGACGACATCGCGACGCAGCGCCGCCTCGGGTCCACCTCGCGCGCGCCGCGCTGGGCGATCGCGTACAAGTACCCGCCGGAGGAGGTCACGACCAGGCTCCTCGACATCCAGGTGAACATCGGGCGTACCGGGCGGGCCACGCCGTTCGGGGTGATGGAGCCGGTGCTCGTCTCCGGGTCGACGGTGAGCATGGCGACGCTGCACAACGCGCAGGAGGTCGCCCGCAAAGGGGTTCTGATCGGCGACACCGTCGTGCTGCGCAAGGCCGGCGACGTGATCCCGGAGATCGTCGGCCCGGTCGTCGAGCTGCGCGACGGCAGCGAACGCGCGTTCGTGATGCCGACGCACTGCCGCGAGTGCGGCTCGCCGCTGGGTCCGGAGAAGGAGGGCGACGCCGACCTGCGCTGCCCGAACGCCCGGTCCTGTCCGGCGCAGCTGCGGGAACGGCTGTTCCACGTGGCCGGCCGGGGGGCGCTGGACATCGAGGTGCTCGGCTACGAGGCGTCCGTCGCCCTGCTGGACTGCGGCCTGGTCGCCGACGAGGGCGACGTGTTCGCGCTGACAGCCGAGCAGCTGCTGACCTGCCCGTTCTTCACCCGGAAGGACGGCACGTTGGCCGCGAACGCCGTCAAGCTGCTCGACAACCTCGACCGGGCCAAGCAGCAGCCGCTCTGGCGGGTGCTGGTGGCCCTGTCGATCCGGCACGTGGGTCCCACCGCGGCCCAGGCGCTGGCGCGCGAGCTGCGCGACCTGGACCGGATCGCGACGGCCACGGCCGACGAGCTCGCCTCGGTCGAGGGGGTCGGCCCGGTGATCGCCGACGCGCTGGTCGAGTGGTTCGCCGTCGACTGGCACCGGGCCGTCGTCGACAAGTGGAAGGCCGCCGGTGTTCGGACCGCCGAGACCGGCCCCGCCGAAGGGTCGCGCCCGCTCGACGGTCTCACCGTGGTGATCACCGGCAGCCTCGACGGCTGGAGCCGCGACGGGGCCACCGAGGCGGTGCAGGAGCGGGGCGGGAAGGTGTCCGGTTCGGTCTCCAAGAAGACCTCGTTCGTCGTCGTCGGGGACAACCCGGGCAGCAAGTACGACAAGGCCGTCGCACTCGGCGTCCCGGTCCTGGACGACCGCGGGTTCGCCGTCCTGCTCGAGCAAGGGTCCGAGGCGGCCGCCGCCGTCGCCGTCGCGGCACCGCCGGGGGGGTAGGCGGGCCCGGCCGGTCGAGCCGGAGGGGGGTGCCGAGCACGCCTGGCGGTGCCGGGGTCGGCCGTACGGGTGACGGCACGCCTCGGACGGTCGTATGGTCCCGCTTTCGACCCGTTCGGGCTACCGTCTTCGCTACAGATCGATACGAGAGGCTCACGGAGCGTCTCAGCCGGCCGAGAGGGGGACGCATGCCGGACAGCGCCGACGAGGCCACCCCCGCGCCGCCCGGGCCGTTCTCCCGCACCCCCTTCGCCGTCCTGCTCTGGGCGTGCACCGTGGCCGGCGGGCTGGTCCTGGCGGTCGCTGTCGCGGGCATGGTGCAGGCCGGCGCGGTCAGCAAACCGGTGGCGCTGGCCGCCCTCGCGGCCCTGGTCGTCTTCGGCGAGCTGCGCCCGGTCGTGACCACCCGGTCGTACGGCGAGGGCACCACCCCGTCGATCGCGTTCACTTTCGCGATCATGTTCCTGTGGGGGCCCTGGCCCGCGATCCTGGCCCAGGGGCTCGCCTCGGTCATCTCCGACGTCACCGCGCGCAAGGTGTGGTGGCGCACGCTGGTGAACCCCGCCCAGTACGCCCTGTCCTTCGCCCTGGCCTGGGGGGCGCTGCACGTCTACGGCTACCAGGCCGCGCCGGACGCCATCCACACCGTCTCCGCCGGCGACCTCGCGCCCATGGCGCTGGCCTGGGCGGTCTACTTCCTGGCCAACAACTCGATCGTCTCCGGCCTGCTCTGCGCGTACGCCGGGGAGCCGTTCCGCGCGGTGTTCCTGGAGGACTTCGGCTACCTGCTCTTCTCCAACTTCTCCGTGTTGGTGATCTCCCCGCTGGTCGCGGTGGCCGTGCAGACCAGCGTCTGGTGGCTGCCGCTGCTGCTGCCGCCGCTGTTCGCGGTCTACCGCACCTCGGCGATGTCGCTGGAGAAGGAGCACCAGGCCAACCACGACGCGCTCACCGGGCTGCCGAACCGCAAGTACCTGCTCGAGGCGCTGGACCGCGCTCTGGGCGAGGTGCCGCCGGGGCGCCGGGTCGGGCTGTTCCTGCTCGACCTCGACCGGTTCAAGGAGGTCAACGACACGCTCGGGCACCAGACCGGCGACCACCTGCTCGAGCACGTGGCCGAGCGGATCCGCGGGGCGCTGCGGCCCGAGGACGTGGTCGCCCGGCTCGGCGGGGACGAGTTCGCCGTGCTGCTCCCGGCGGTCCCGGACGCCGACGCCGCGACCGAGGTGGCGCTGCGGATCCAGGCTGCGCTGGCCGAGCCGTTCCGGTTCGAGGGCGTCCTGCTCGAGCTCGAGGCGAGCGTGGGGATCGCCCTGTACCCCGACCACGGCGCCGACGTCCAGCAGCTGCAGCGCTCGGCCGACGTCGCCATGTACCTGGCGAAGGAGGAGCGCTCCGGCGTCGAGGTCTACAGCGCCGACAAGGACCGCAACTCGACCACCCGCCTCGGGCTGCTCGGCTCGTTGCGGCAGGGGATCGACGGCGGCCAGCTGGAGCTGCACTACCAGCCCAAGGTGGCGCTGGCCTCCGGCGCCGTCGTCGGGGTCGAGGCGCTGGTGCGCTGGCGGCACCCGCACCGCGGGCTGATCTTCCCGGACGAGTTCGTGCCGCTGGCCGAGCACTCGGGCCTGATGCACCGGCTCACCGCACACGTCGTCGACACCGCGCTCGAGCAGGCGGCGCGCTGGTGGTCGGTCGGGCTGGAGATCCCGGTGGCGGTGAACGTGTCGGCGCGCGACCTGCACGCGAGCGCGCTGGCCGAGACCATCGCGAACGGTCTCGCCCGGCACGGGCTGCCGGCGGTCGCGCTGCGGCTGGAGCTGACCGAGCGCGTGCTGATGTCCGACCCCGCCCGGGTCGGGGACACGCTGGCTTCGATGGAGCGCCTCGGGGTCCGGCTGAGCCTGGACGACTTCGGCACCGGCTACTCCTCGCTGGTGCTGCTCCAGCGGT
This sequence comes from uncultured Actinomycetota bacterium, assembly GCA_963849365.1. GTDB lineage: Bacteria > Actinomycetota > Actinomycetes > Prado026 > Prado026 > CAVQCJ01. Next base: position 816,743 of record CAWKHA010000001.1, on the reverse strand, counting down.
TGCCGGTGTCCGAGATCAAGGTCGACCGGTCGTTCGTCAAGCGGCTGACCACGACCCCGGACGACGCCAAGATCGTCCGCTCGATCGTCGACCTCGCGCACGCCCTGGGCATCGAGGCGGTGGCCGAGGGCGTGGAGACCGAGGAGGTCTGGGACCTGCTCGAGGACCTCGGCTGCGACAGCGCCCAGGGCTGGTACGTGAGCCGGCCTCTGCCGGCCGAGCGGGCGACCGAGTGGCTGCTCCGGCACCCCAGCCGGTCCCGCGCGCTGCGGATCCTGCAGAGCGAGAGCCCGATCGCCTCCCGCTGAGACCCCTGCGCACCGGCAGCGATGCCGCTCAGAGGGGACGGAGCAGGCGACTGGCCGGGTCGACGTCGCCGAGCTCGAGGATGTCCGCGAGCGCACGGCGCAGCGTCGACACCGCACGTACCCCGATCCGTTCGCCCAGCATCTGTTCGTAGCGTTGGTGCAGACCGTGCGCGGCCTCCAGCGCCAGCCGGCCGCGATCGGTGAGTTCGATCAGCCGGGCCCGCCCGTCGGTCGGGTGCGCGACCCGTCGCACGTACCCGCGGGCCTGCATCTCGGTGAGGATCTTCGCCGCGCCCTGGGTGCTCATGCGCAGCCCGTCCGCCAGGTCTGTGAGCGTCGCCGGACCGTCGGCGAGAGCGCGGAACAGGTAGCCGAACCTGGCCCCCAGGTCGTCGAAGCCCGCCGCCGCCATCTCGGCGTTCAGCCAGTCGACGAAGGCGGCGTAGGCCAGGCCCAGCTGGATCCCCAGGTCGCCGTGGTGCATGGCTTGACATTAGCAAACCTCAGTTATAGAACTTTGGTTACCAGTCAGGAAGGCATCATGCCGATCATCAGCTCCGCCGCCGCCCCGACCTTCGTGCTCGACGACGTCGAGTTCACCGGTCTCGCGGCGCCCAGCCGTGGCAGCCGGGAGAACGCCGTGTGGCGGGTCCGGCTCAGCTCCGCCCGGCCTGGCCCGGTGCACAGCCTCGACCGCGAGGAGGTGCTGGTCGCGCTGAGCGGGCGAGCCGTCGCCACGCTCGACGGGACCGAGCACGCCGTCTCGGCCGGCGACGCGATCGTGGTGCCGGCCGGCGCCGCGTTCGCCCTGCGCTGCGCCGAGTCGGACGACGGGAGCGAGCCGGCGTTCGAGGCGGTGGCCGTGATGCCGGTCGGCGGCCGCGCCCACATCCCCGGTGACGAGCCGTTCACGCCGCCCTGGGCGCTGTAGCGGCAGCCGGTCCGGTCACGAGGCGCGCTCGATCCGGAGCTGCGCGACGACCCGCTCGATCCAGTCGTACGGGACCGGTCGGTCGAGCGGGAACCGCAAGGTGCCCTTGTCGCCTGTCCGCAGTCTGTCCGCATGCGGCCGGTCCTCACTCGAACGGCTCAAGGCGGGCCCCGCCGGGGTCGAGGACAGGATGAGGGTCTGTCCGCCCATGGGCCGGCCCGGCGTCCAGGGAGGTGTCATGGGGGGACTGCCCACCCGGCCCTCGCTGGCCCGCTGGTCCTTGTTCTCCCTGACCTGGCACTTCGCCGTGTGGGTCGGCTGGGCCCTGGTCGTCCTCGCCGCCGTGAAGGTGCAGCCGATCATGGGCGAGATGCCCGCGGCCTTCTGGGTGGTCGCCGCTCTGGTCCTGCTCGGCGAGCTCCGTCCGGTGCGCACCGCGGGCGGGTACGACTCGCAGGGCACCGTCACGTCGACCGCGTTCGTGTTCGCGATCATGTACCTGTGGGGGCTGTGGCCCGCCCTGCTTCTCCAGGCCGGCGTGACCGTCACCTCCGAGCTGGTCAAGCGCAAGCCGCCGTGGAAGCTGTTCTTCAACGTCGGGCAGTACGTGATCTCGGCCGCGGCCGCCTCGGTCCCGATGGTCATCGCCGGCCTGCCGCACGGGCTGGCGCCCGCCGGTCGTTCGCTGACCGGCTCCGACCTGCTCTGGATCGTTCCGACCTGGGTCGTCTGGTTCCTGGTCAACAACATCCTGGTGTCCGGGGTCGGCGCCGACACCGGGCAGTCGTTCCGCGAGACGTTCACCGAGGACTTCTCGTACTACGTAGTGACGACCGCGGCCGTGCTGGCGCTGTCGCCGCTGGTCGTGCTCGCCGCCGTGGCCAGCCCGTGGTTCGTCCCGCTGCTGCTGATCCCGATGTTCGCCGTGCACAAGACCGCGCGGATGTCCGTGGTCGAGCAGCACAAGGCCATGCACGACCCGCTGACCGGGCTGCCGAACCGCAAGCTGTTGCTGCAGCGGCTGGCGGAGGCTGTGGATCGACCGGACGTAACGCGGTTCTCCCTGGCGCTGCTGGACCTGGACCGCTTCAAGGAGGTCAACGACACCCTCGGCCACCACGTCGGCGACCGCCTGCTCGAGCTGGTGGCGCAGCGGATCCAGGGCGTGCTCCGGCCGGAGGACTTCGTGGCCCGGCTCGGCGGCGACGAGTTCGCGGTGGTGATGCCCGAGCTGGAGGCCGACCGCCACGTCGCGGACGTCTCGCACCGTGTCCGCGACGCGCTCGTCGAGCCCTTCCAGCTCGAGGAAGTGCTGCTCGAGCTGGAGGCCAGCATCGGTATCGCCGTCTACCCCGAGCACGGCACCGACGTCGAGCAGCTGATGCGCCGGGCGGACGTCGCGATGTACCTGGCCAAGGAGCAGCACACCGGCGTCGAGGTGTACGACCCCGCCCGCGACCGCAACTCCACCGACCGGCTCGGCCTGCTGGCCGCGCTGCGCCGGGCCCTGGACGCGGACGAGCTCGAGCTGCACTACCAGCCGAAGGTCACCGTGGGCGACGGCGCGGGGGTCGGCTCGCAGGTCGTCGGCGTCGAGGCCCTGCTGCGCTGGAACCACCCCACCCGCGGCTTCATCCCGCCCGACGAGTTCATCCCCCTCGCCGAGACGTCCGGGCTGATGCACCGCCTCACCGGCTTCGTCATCGACACCTCCCTCGCGCAGGTCGCGCAGTGGCGCAAGGAGGGGCTGCCGGTCGCGGTCGCGGTGAACGTGTCGGCGCGGGACCTGCACGGCACCGAGCTCGCCCGTACGGTCTCCGAGGGACTGGCCAGGCACCGCGTCCCGGCGCCGCTGCTGAAGCTGGAGCTCACCGAGCGCACGTTGATGGCCGAGCACAGCCGCGTGGTGGACACGCTCATCGCGCTGGAGGCGCTGGACGTCGAGCTGAGCCTGGACGACTTCGGCACCGGCTACTCGTCCATGTTCATGCTCAAGCGGCTCCCCGTCAGTGAGATCAAGGTGGACCGTTCGTTCGTCAGCAAGCTGGCCGACCAGGGCGACGATGCCTCGATCGTCCGGTCGATCATCGACCTGGCGCACGCCCTCGGCCTGCAGGCGGTCGCCGAGGGCGTGGAGACGATCGAGGTGTGGGAGCGGCTCCAGGACCTGGGCTGCGACACCGCGCAGGGCTGGTACGTCGCCCGTCCCATGCCGGCCGAGGCCGCGACCGCGTGGCTGCACGAGCACGCCGACCCGGCCGCGCTCGCCCGCCGGGACCACACGCTGCGGCTGGTCGGCGGAGTCGGCGCCTGACTCCGGCCCCGTTCCACTCCCGGGGTGGCGGTGGCTGACCCGGTAGACCGGGCCGGGTACGGCGACAGCGGGAGCGAAACCGGGCGGAAGTGCGCCGCGGCCACCACCTAGGATGCGCAGCATGCCTGCGGAGTCGCCGTCCATCAGCCTGGACGAGGTCCGTCACCTGGCCGCGCTGGCCCGCATCGAGCTGGACGACGAGCACCTGGCCCGCCTGGCCGGGCAGCTCGACGTGATCCTGCACGCGGTCGCGCAGGTGGCCGAGGTCGCCGGCGAAGACGTGCCGCCGACGTCGCACCCGCTGCCGCTGACGAACGTGTCCAGGGCCGACGAGGTACGCCCGAGCCTGTCCGCGGCCGAGGCGCTGGCGGCCGCCCCCAAGGTCGAGTCGGGGCGGTTCCGGGTGCCGCGCATCCTCGACGAGGAGGCGTAGCGGTGGTGCGGCGATGACCGACCTGACCAGGCTCACCGCGGCCCGCACCGCCGAGGTGGTCGCCGCCGGCGAGGCGTCCGCGACCGAGGTCGCGCAGGCGCACCTGGACCGCATCGGCGCCGTCGACGGTGCGGTGCACGCGTTCCTGCACGTCGACACCGAGGGCGCCCTGGCGGCGGCGGCCGCCGTCGACGCCGACCGCGCGGCCGGCCGGCCGCTGTCCGCGCTGGCGGGAGTGCCCCTGGCCCTCAAGGACGTGCTGACCACGCGCGGCGTCCCGACCACCTGCGGCTCCCGGGTCCTGGAGGGCTGGGTGCCGGTGTACGACGCGACGGTCACCCGCAGGCTCAAGGAGGCCGGGGTCGTCATCCTCGGCAAGACGAACATGGACGAGTTCGCGATGGGCTCCTCGACCGAGCACTCCGCGTACGGCCCCACGCACAACCCGTGGGACCTCGAGCGGATCCCGGGTGGGTCGGGCGGCGGGTCGGCGGCGGCGGTCGCGTCGTACCAGGCGCCGCTCGCGATCGGCACCGACACCGGCGGCTCCATCCGCCAGCCGGCCGCGGTCACCGGCACGGTCGGCGTCAAGCCGACGTACGGCGCGGTGTCGCGGTACGGGCTGGTGGCGCTGGCTTCCTCGCTCGACCAGGCCGGGCCGTGCGCCCGCACGGTGCTGGACGCGGCGCTGCTGCACGAAGTCGTCGCCGGGCACGACCCGCTGGACTCGACGTCGGTCGACCGGCCGGTGCCGCCCGTCGTCGAGGCCGCCCGCCACCCGGACGTGCGCGGGCTGCGGGTCGGCGTCGTGCGCGAGCTGACCGGCGAGGGCTACCAGGCCGGGGTCCAGCGGCGCTTCGACGAAGCGGTCGAGCTGCTCGGCGAGCTGGGTGCCGAGGTCGTCGAGGTGTCCTGCCCGCACTTCCCGTACGCGCTCGGGGCGTACTACCTGATCCTGCCGAGCGAGGCGTCCAGCAACCTGGCGAAGTTCGACGGGATGCGCTTCGGGCTGCGGGCCGGCGACGACGGCAGCGCGTCGACCGAGGAGGTCATGGCCCGCACCCGCGCGGCCGGTTTCGGCGACGAGGTGGTACGGCGCATCATCCTCGGCACCTACGCGCTGTCGGCCGGCTACTACGACGCGTACTACGGCTCGGCGCAGAAGGTGCGCACGCTCATCCAGCGGGACTTCGCGGCGGCGTTCGGGACCGTGGACGTGCTCGTGTCGCCGACCGCGCCCACCACCGCGTTCAGGTTCGGCGAGAAGCTGGACGACCCGCTGGCGATGTACCTCAACGACGTCGCGACCATCCCGGCGAACCTGGCCGGCACGCCCGGTCTCTCGCTGCCGGCCGGGCTCGCACCGGAGGACGGTCTCCCGGTGGGCATCCAGGTCATGGCGCCCGCGCTCGCCGACGACCGGCTCTACCGCGTCGGCGCCGCGCTGGAAGAGGCCCTGCTCGACCGCTGGGGCGCGCCGCTGCTCGACTCGGCTCCCGTGCTGGCGGAGGTGCCCCGGTGACCGCGACCGCGGAACTGGTCGACTTCGACGACGTGGTGGCGCGCTACGACCCGGTGCTCGGGCTCGAGGTCCACGTCGAGCTGGGCACGGCGACGAAGATGTTCTGCGGGTGCGCGACGACGTTCGGCGCCGAGCCGAACACGCAGACCTGCCCGACCTGCCTCGGCCTGCCCGGCTCGCTGCCGGTGGTCAACGCCGTCGCGGTCGAGTCCGCGATCCGCATCGGGCTCGCGCTGAACTGCTCGATCGCGCCGTGGTCGCGGTTCGCCCGGAAGAACTACTTCTACCCGGACATGCCGAAGAACTACCAGATCTCGCAGTACGACGAGCCGATCGCGCACGACGGCTGGATCGACGTCGAGGTGCCGACGGACGAAGGGCCGCGGACGTTCCGGGTCGAGATCGAGCGCGCGCACATGGAGGAGGACACCGGCAAGACCAGCCACCAGGGCGGCGAGACCGGACGGATCCACGGCGCCGACTACTCCCTGGTCGACTACAACCGGGCCGGCATCCCGCTGATCGAGGTCGTCACCAAGCCGGTCACGGGAGCGGGCGCGCTGGCACCCGAGGTCGCCCGCGCCTACGTCGCCGAGCTGCGGGCGCTGTTCGTCGCGCTCGGAGTCTCCGACGCGCTCATGCACCAGGGGTCGCTGCGGTGCGACGTCAACCTCTCGCTGCGGGCGTCCGCGGACGCGCCGCTCGGCACCCGCACGGAGACCAAGAACGTCAACTCGCTGCGCTCGGTCGCGGCTGCGGTGCGCTACGAGATGAGCCGGCAGGCGGCCGTGCTGGACGCCGGCGGCCGCATCGTCCAGGAGACCCGGCACTGGCACGAGGACACCGGGATCACCACGTCCGGCCGCAGCAAGGAGCAGGCCGAGGACTACCGGTACTTCCCCGAGCCCGACCTGGTGCCGGTCGCGCCGGACGCCGCCTGGGTCGAAGAGCTGCGCGCCGGGCTGCCGGAGCTGCCCTCGTTGCACCGGCGGCGGCTGCAGGACGCCTGGGGGATCAGCGACTTCGAGATGCAGTCGGTGCTGAACGCGGGGGCGCTCGACCCGATCGAGGCGACCGTCGCGGCCGGCGCGGATCCGGCCGCCGCCCGGAACTGGTGGCTCGGCGAGCTGGCCCGGGTGGCCAACGAGCGCGGCGTCGAGGTCTCCGAGCTGCCCATCGCCCCGGCGCACGTCGCGCGCGTGATCGCGCTGGTCGACGCCAAGGCGCTCACCGCGACCCTGGCCCGCCAGGTCGTGGACGGCGTGCTCGCGGGCGAGGGGGCGCCGGACGACGTGGTGGCGGCGCGCGGGCTGCAGGTCGTCAGCGACGACGGGCCGCTGCTCGCCGCCATCGACGCCGCGCTGGCCGCGGACCCGGAAGTCGCGGAGAAGATCAGGTCCGGCAAGGTCGCTGCGTCCGGTGCGATCGTCGGCGCCGTGATGAAGGCGACGCGCGGGCAGGCCGACGCGGCGCGGGTCCGTGCGCTGCTGCTCGAACGCCTCGGCGTCGAGGGCTGACGCGACCCGCTCCCGCGTCAGCCGCGGAGCACGGCGTACGCACGGACCGGGAACGTCCCCATGCCACGGACCGGTACCGGTGCCGCGTGCAGCTCGAACCCGGCGATGGGGAGGTGGTCCAGCCGGGTGAGGTGCTCCAGCACCGGGATGCCCAGCCCGAGCAACAGGGTGTGCACCGGGCGCTCGCCGTCCCGCGCGCTGTCGATGTTGAGCGAGTCGATCCCGACCAGGGCGACGCCGTGGTCGACCAGCCACTGGGCCGAGCCGCGGGTGAGGAACGGCGCGTCCGGGCCGCCGTAGGCCTCGTCCCGCCAGTGCCGGTCCCAGCCGGTCCGGACCAGCACGGCGTGCCCTTCGACGTCCAGCCCGTCGAAGACGGCCGGCGCGATGCCGGGGCCGCCGCGGGTCGCGTCGACGACCAGGCCGGGAAGCGCGGCGACCCGTTCGAGCGGAAGGTCGGCGAGGTCGGCCGAGCCGCGGTGCCGGTGCGCCGGGGCGTCCAGGTACGTCCCGGTGTTCGCGATCATGTCGATCCGGCCGATCTGGAACTCGGTCCCGGGCGCGTAGCGGGCGGCCGAGTCCTCCCAGGACAGGAAGTCGGTGATGGCCGGCCCGGGCAGCCCGGGGTAGGTGACCATGCCGTCCTCGAGCACGTGCGTGAGGTCGACGAGGCGAGCGCGGCCGGCGTGAGTCATGCGTACACGCTAAGGGGCAGGCGGTCGGGGCCGGAGGCTCAGACCTCGTAGATCGTTCCGCCGGTCACCTGGATCGGGATGGCCGGCAGCGGCGCCGGCGCCGGACCGGACAGGACTGCACCGGTCGTCGCGTCGAACGAGGAGGCGTGGCACGGGCAGAAGAACTGGCCGCTCTGGAACTCGACCGTGCAGCCGGCGTGGGTGCACACCGCGCTGAACGCCTTGAACGTCCCCTGCGCCGGCTGCACGACGAACGCGGGCTGCCCGTCGGCCGGGTCGGTGAACTGCGCGGCCCCGCCGACCGGCACCTGCGCGGCCGGTCCGAGCGCGGTGCCGGGCGAGGCGGTCGCTCCCGGCGTGGCCGGTCCCGTCGGCGGCGCGCCGCCTCCGGACAGGGTCGGGCCCGCGCCGGGCGTCCGGGCCCGGTGGTGCGCGTCGTACGCGCTGACACCGCCGAGGGCGACCGCGACCCCACCGACGGCAGCGGCCAGGGCGGCCGACCGCACGACGGTACGACGCTCCACGGCCTGCGCCGTCGCGGCGGGGACGGGACGGCCGGGCCGGACCCCCAGCTCGGACCGTGCCTGAGCGCGCAGGCGCGAGACCACCGAGAGCACACCGCCGTCACCGGCGATCAGGATCGGCGTCCACGCGAACAGGAAGACGATGTCCGAGCCGAAGAAGTACGGCCGGGTGCTCCAGCTGACGGTCAGGAAGAACGACAGCGACAGCAACAGTCCGCCGAGAGCCGCCAGCCGCGTCCACAGACCGAGCAGCACGCCGAGCCCCACGGCGAGCTCGCCGAACGCGATGGCCAGCCCGGTCACGAGCCCGGCGTGCGCCGACAGCGTGACGAGCGCTCCGATCGGGCTGGTCTGCGCGGCCCGCTGCATCTGAGCCTGCACCGAGTTGGGCGATGACGGGTCCAGGTACGTCGGGTCGGTCAGCTTCAGCACTCCGGCATAGCCGAACGTGATCCCAAGGAAGAGCCGCAACGGCAGCAGCACCCAGCCCGGGTCGCGCAGCCGTGGCGAGGACCTGACCCGGTCGAACAGGCCGGGGGCCGGTGCCTGGCCGCGCGTCATCTGCGGTCCCCGCGCGTGAGGCGCAACGCCAGCGTCGGGCAGGCGCTGACGGCAGCCCGAGCGTGCGGGTAGGCCAGCCCCGGGACCGGGCGCTGCATGACCGGGTACCCCCACTCGTCCAGGTCCACCACCTCCGGGACGAGCTCGGCGCACAGCCCGTGGGCCCGGCACAGGATCGGGTCCACCTCGAGGGTCCAGCTGGGTTCGGTCAGGCCGGGCCGCATGTTCATCGGGAGACCAGCACCCCCCGGCCAGGCTGCAGCAACGGCAGCCGCGGTGGCGTCCCTGCGTACGCGCAGGGCCGGCCGGCCAGGTGCAGCCGCGCGTCGCGCTCGAACGCGACGAGCGCGCTCTGGGCGAGCCGCACGGCGCCGTCCGGGTGCGCGCAGGCACCGCGACCGGAGATCGAGGCCAGCCGGCGTTCCAGCCGGCGCATCGCCCGGCTGTCGCTGATCGTCGTCCCCGCTGTCAGCGCGGCGAAGTCGGCGGCGATCGCCGGCAGGCCGAACATGCACGGGCCGCACTGGCGGGCGGACTGGTCGGCCAGGTAGCGCAGTACGTGCGCGGTCTCGGCGATGCCGCAGGCACGCTCCGGCAGCGCGATCACCGCCCCGACGCCGACCGAGGTCCCCAGCGCGCCCAGGCCTTCGTGGCTGAACCGGGCGGCCGTCGCCTCCGGCAGACCGACCCAGCCGCCCGCGTAGCCGCCGACGAGCAGGGCCTGCAACGGCTCGGAGGCACCGCCACCGACATCGATCACCTCGCCCAGCGTGACGCCGTACGGCACCTCGGCCACCCCCGCGCTGCGCACGGCCCCGTCGATGGTCACCAGGGCCGTGCCGGGGGACTCGCCGGTGCCGGCCGAGCGGAACCAGTCCGCCCCGTACCGCGCGATCAGCGCGAGGTGGGCGAGCGTCTCGAAGTTCCCGACGTACGTGGGTCGGGAGTCCACCCCGCTCTCGAAGACGCGCTGCCGCCGGCCGGTCGGCCTGGCCGGCCTGCCGTTGAGGTAGCCGGCGAGTGCCGACTCCTCGCTGGCCACGAAGTGTCCGGGTACGCCGACGATGCTCAGCCTCCGCTGGGTGCTGCGCTCGCGGGCGGCCCGGCTCAGCTGCGGGAACGCCGACGCGTTCGCATCGACACACAGGTAGACGTCCCGGGCACCGGTCGCGTGGGCGGCCAGCAGGGCCCCGTCGATGACCAGGTGCGGCGCCAGCTCGGTGAGCAGCCGGTCCTTCTTGCTGGCCGGCTCGCCCTCGCAGCCGTTGGCCACCACCACCGGGTGCCGGCGACCGGCCGCGACGGTCGCCAGCTTGCGAGCCGTCGGGAAGCCGGCGCCACCGCGGCCGCGCAGTCCGGCCCGGTCGATCTCGTCGATCAGCTGCTGCCGTCCGTGCCCGCCGCGGTACGACCGCAGCGGGAGCGGTCCGAACGCGGCCTGGTGGTCGGCGTGGTCCTGCGGCCGCCCGGTCGCGGCCCACCCGGCCAGCAGGCGCCAGTCGCCGGTCGGTGGCGGTGGGTACCCGAGCGCTCCGCGCTCGACCTGGGGCGACCGGCTCATCGTCCGACGGGGTAGGCCGCCTGGCGCGCCAGGGTGTCCGGGTGTGTCGTGGCCGTGCGCACCGCGAGGGCGACGGCCACCGCGAGCAGGCACACCAGGTCGACTGGACAGGACCCAGATGCGGTGACTGTCGGCGCCGCCGACGCCCAGCCCGTGGACGAACGCCACCGGCCAGCAGGCGTACGCCGTCATGTGCAGGACGCGCCAGGTCCGCAGCCCGATCCGGGCCCGCAGCAGGCTGGTGACGATCATCGCCAGCATCAGGTCCAGGGCGACCGCCCCCAGTCCCAGCCAGAACGGGCGGTAGGGCGAGGTGAACGGGAGCACGGCGTCCGCCCAGCGGATGCCCGCGTACGGGTCGATCACCGCGCTCGCCACGTGCAGCGCGACGAAGCAAACGGCGAGCAGCGAGAGGTTGCGGTGCAACGACGTCAAGGCGAACCGCGGCCACCCGGCGAGGGTGAGCCGTCCGGCTCCGAGCAGCCCGAGCACCATCGTCGACGTGAGCAGGACCAGCGACACCAGGCCGGTGGCGCGGCTCGCATACCACAGGGCCTGGTTCATGACCCGCTGGTGGGAACGGGGACGGGAACGGGGGAGTGCGTCGGGGGCGGGGGAGGCAGCGGGGCACTGGTGTGCGACGGCTTGGGCACCGCGCTGCGGGTGTGCGTGGGGACGGCCGCGCGGGGCTTGACCGACGGCGGGCTCAGCGCCGAGGCAGCCGCGGTGGGAGCGGGGCCGACCGGCGCGACGTCGCTGGTCGGTGCGGCGGGCGGTGGCGTGCCGGCGGCAGCTGCCACCTTCGCCGCGGCTGCCGCCGCGTCGGCATGCGCCAGGAGCGACCCGAACAGCACGGCCACGGCGGCCCCGACGCCCGCGCAGGACGCGGTGACCGTGGCGACGCGGGCGTGCGCGCGGTCGCGGGCGGCCTGGCGGTGCCGCTGGTGGTGCTCCATCCGACCTCCTCGTCCCTGGGCTCCTCCGAGTGTCCGTGAGAAGGCTTGGAGGTTTCTGGGAGGCCCGCGGCAGCAGTCAGGCGCACCGATCGGACAAGATGGGTCCTGTGGCCGAAGCGACGCCGAGCCTCGTGCGCCTGTTGCTCGTCGAGGACGACCGGTCGCTGGCCGGCCTGCTCGTCGACCTGCTCTCGCACGAGGGCTACTCGGTGGACCACGCTCAGGACGGCCAGCGCGGGTTGCACCTGGGCCTGACCCGCTCGTACGACCTGATGGTGATGGACCGCGGCCTCCCGTCGATCGACGGGCTGGACCTCATCGCGCGACTGCGCAGCCGCGGCGTGACGACGCCCATGCTGGTGCTCTCCGCGCTCGGCAACCCCTCCGACCGGGTGGAGGGGCTGGACGCGGGTGCCGAGGACTACCTCAGCAAGCCGTTCGACGTGGACGAGCTGCTGGCCCGACTGCGCGCCCTGCTCCGCCGTCACCGTGACACCTCCCGGAGCCTGCTCCTGCCCGGTGGGCGGCTGGACCTCGACAGCCGCCAGGTGCTGTCCGGCTCGTCGCGGGACGCCGACGCGCGCCGGGCCGCTGTCCAGCTGTCCGAGCGGGAGTGCGGTCTGCTCGCCACCTTGGCGGGCCGGCCGAACCGTGTCTTCGGGCGCGGCGAGCTGCGCGGGCTGGTGTTCGAGGACGCCGAGAGCGAGGTCGTCATCGACACCTACGTGCACTACCTGCGGCGCAAGCTCGGCCGCGGCGTCGTCCGGACGGTCCGTGGCCGCGGTTACCAGCTGGGTCACCTTTGACGGACACGATGTCGCTCGAGCCGCAACCGCACTCGCTGCGCCGCGCGGCCTTCCGGCTGGCGCTGCAGACGGCCGGCCTGATCGCCCTCGTGGTGCTGACGCTCGAGGCCGTGGCTCTGGTCGTGGTGCTGCGCAGCCAGAGTGCGGCCGAGCTGCACCTGCTGCGGCAGACCGTGGCCAAGGCCGACGACGTGACCGATCCGCCGGCGGGGGCGTGGCTCACCATCCGCTCCGCGACCCGGGAGGCGAGCTCGCGCGGCCTTCCGCGCGGCTTCCCCGACCGCGAGTCCATGGACGCGGCGGCGCGGACGCGTGCGGAGCAGACCCGCACGACCGAGGTCTCCGGCCGCGACTACCTCGTGGTCACGACGGTTCGCGGGCAGTCGGTGGTCCAGGGCGTCCTCGACCTGTCCGCGGACCGGGGGGAGCGCAACCGGCTGGCGCTCGCGCTCGCGGTCAGCGGGGTCGTGGGCCTCGCGCTGGCTGCGGGGGCCGGCGTGTTCCTCGCCGGCCGGGCCATGCGACCGACCGCGCAGGCGCTGGCGCTGCAGCGGCGCTTCGTCGCCGACGCGAGCCATGAGCTCCGTACGCCGTTGACATTGCTGAGCACCCGCGCTCAGCTCGTGCGCCGCGACGTACGTGAGAACGCCGACGCCGCGACCGTCGCCCGCGAGGTCGACGGCTTGGTCGCGGACGCGCGGAATCTCGCCAACGTCCTCGAGGACCTGCTGGTCGCCGCCGACCCGCGCAGCAACAAGCGGCACGAGCGGGTGGACGTGGGACACCTGGCCCGCGAGGTCGCTGCCGCGGCGGCAGCGTCCGCCCGGGCCGACGGAGTGAACGTCAGATGTGAGGTCGAAGGGGACACCGTCGTGCAGGACGCGTCCTCCGCGGCCCTGCGCCGGGCCGTGACCGCGCTGGTGGACAACGCCGTCCGCCATGCCCGCACCGACGTGACGGTCGGCGTGCAGGGCAACGGGTCCAACGTCGTCGTCCGGGTGAGCGACGACGGCCGGGGGATCGAACCGGACCTGCTGCCCCGGCTCTTCGAGAGGTTCGAGTCGTCGCCGGCCCCCGGCTCGACCCGGCGCAGCTACGGGCTGGGCCTCGCGCTGGTCAGCGAGGTCGCCGCGGGGCACGGCGGGACGGTCACGGCCCGGAACCTGGACCGTGCGGGGGAGGGCGCGGACGGAGCCGGCGCGCTGCTGGAGCTCACGCTCCCCAGGGCCGGGTCACGGCGACGTCGTTGACGCCGCAGAACCCGTCGCGCTAGGGGTCGCGGATCGCGAAGATCGAGATGAGCAGGCTGCCGACGAGCGTGCAGCCCACCCACAGCAGCGCCCCGATCACGAAGGCACGCCCCCAGCTCCCGGTGACCAGGTAGAAGAGCGGGATGGTGACGATCGGCTGCCAGAGGACCATCCCGAACGCGACCTGCACCCACCAGGGCGTGTGCTTCACCCGGCTGGACATCCGCGCGCCGCGCTGCCCGCCGAGCGTCCCGCCGCCGAACGCCGCGGCGGCGCCCATGAACATCGTGAAGATCGCGTTGTGCTGCAGGCTCTTGCCCGCGCCGACGACGTCGTCCGGGTCCGGGCGTGCCGGGGTCGACGGCTCTTCCACGTCCAGAAGCATGCCTCATCGCCGCCGCAGCCATTGATTTGCCCTTCAACCAAGCGCGGGGTAGGACGGGAGCATGGACTTCACCCACCTCGGCCGTACCGGCCTGTCCGTCAGCCGGCTGTGCCTGGGCACCATGAACTTCGGCCCGGAGACCACCGAGCCGGACTCGCACGCGATCATGGACCGCGCCCTCGAGCACGGCATCAACTTCTTCGACACCGCCAACGTCTACGGCTGGCAGCCGCGGCGAGGGCTGCACCGAGCAGATCATCGGCCGCTGGTTCGCCCAGGGCGGCGGCCGGCGCGAGCGCACCGTCCTCGCCACCAAGCTGTACGGCGACATGGGCGACTGGCCCAACGAGCGCCGGCTCTCCGCGCTGCAACATCCGCCGCGCCTGCGACGCCTCGCTCACGCCGGCTGCAGACCGACTACATCGACCTCTACCAGATGCACCACATCGACCGCGCGACGCCCTGGGACGAGATCTGGCAGGCGATGGAGGTCCTGCGTCGCCCAGGGCAAGATCCTCTACGTCGGCTCCTCGAACTTCGCCGGCTGGCACATCGCCAGGGCGCAGGAGGCCGCGAAGGCCCGGCACTTCCTCGGTCTGGTGAGCGAGCAGTCGCATCTACAACCTGGTGAACCGCGCGGTCGAGCTCGAGGTGCTGCCGGCCGCGGAGCACTACGGGCTCGGCGTCATCCCCTGGTCGCCGCTGAACGGCGGGCTGCTCGGCGGTGTGATCCGCAAGGAGCGCGAGGGCAGCCGGCGCAGCGGCGGGCGGTCGAAGGAGTATCTGGAGACGCACCGGCCGCAGCTCGAGCAGTACGAGGACCTGTGCACCGAGATCGGCGAGGAGCCGGCGCACGTCGGCCTCGCCTGGCTGCTCACGCGACCCGGCGGTGACCGCGCCCATCATCGGGCCGCGCACCGTCGAGCAGCTCGACGGATCGCTGCGGGCGCTGGAGATCGAGCTGGACGACAAGGTGCTCGCGCGGCTCGACGAGATCTTCCCGGGCCACCGGACCGCACCGGAGGACTACGCCTGGTAGCCGCCCGTCGTCAGTCGAACGTGATGGTCGACGCGATCTGCTCGGCGAGGGCGGCGGCGTCCGACCCGGTCGTCGAAACCGCCAGGAAGGCGATCTCGGTGGGACCGAGCACCGTGTACTGGGCCCCGTGCACCACCAGCCCGCTCGTGACGTTCCGCAGGTCGTAGGTCGAGAACACCGCGTCGTGGCCCGCGATGGAGCGGGCGACGACGGTGACGTTCTCCGCCCCGGCCGCCTTGAGCTGCCGCTCGATCGGGTCGATCCCGTCGGCGGCGTCCATGCCGCTGCCGGGCACCACGCCCATGTCGGCGTCGGTCGTGAACTCAGCCGAGGCGTCCGATGTCTTGATGGCGAACATGACCAGCGACTGGGAGCTGGCCGCTCTCATCTGCGCGGTGAGCTGCTTGGCCATCGCGGGGTTCGTGGTGCCGGCCTTGTCGAGGTACTTGGCGAAGTCCTCCGGCGACGTCGGGACGTTGGTCCACCCGGCGGGGAGCGTGACCGTCACGCCCCTGGCGCTGACCGTGGTCCCACCGGCGACGTGGGTCGCGGCCGCCACCGGCGTCGACTGCTTGTGCCGCGCGAGGGCGACGGCACCGGCGGCGCCGGCGACGAGCAGCACGAAGACCGCCACGACCACCGCGACGAACCTGCCGCGCCTCCTGGCCGGTCCGGGCGGCGCCGGCTCGCCGGCCCAGGCGACGCCGTCCCAGTAACGCGGTTGACCGCTACCGGCCGGGTCCGGGTACCAGCCGGGCGGTGGGGGGCCGGGGGGCTGGGGTTCGGCGGAGCCCTCGGGTGCGGTCGAGGGCGTCGGTTCGGTCGGGAGCGGGGCAGCCTCGCCGTCCCCCGTCGGTTCGCTCATGGCCGCAGAGCGTACGTCGTCCGGGGTCCGCTCAGCCGGTGTTCCGCAAGCCTGCCGCGATCCCGTTGACGCTGAGCAGGAGAGCCCGGCGCAGGTCCTGGTCCGGGTCGTCGTCCGCGCGCAGCCGCTGCAGCAGCGAGACCTGCAGCAGGTGCAGCGGCTGCAGGTAGGCGTCGCGCACCTGCAGGGTCCGGCGCAGACCGGGCATGGCGCCGAGCAGCCGGTCCTCGCCGGTCAGCCGCAGCACCTCGCCCACCGTGCGGGCGTGCTCGTCGACGACCAGGGCGAACGGGTCGCGCAGGTGCGACGGCACGAGCGCCTCGACGTAGCCGCGGGCGACGTCGAGGTCGGTCTTGACCAGGGTCATCTCGACGTTGGACAGGAACGTCCGGAAGAAGTGCCAGTCCGCCTGCATCTCGACCAGCACGTCGTCCAGTCCGGCGGCGCGCGCCGCGGCCAGACCCGAGCCCACGCCGTACCAGCCGGGGACGACCTGTCGCGACTGGGTCCAGCCGAAGACCCACGGGATCGCACGCAACCCGTCCAGCCCGGCGCCGCTGTCCGGGCGGCGGGCCGGTCTGGACCCCAGCTGCAACGAGCCCAGCTGGTCCGTCGGCGTCGCGGCGAAGAAGTAGTCCGCCAGGTCCGGGTGCTCGACCAGGCCGCGGTAGGCCGCGTACGCCGCCTCCGATATCACCTCCATGGCACCGTCGAAGCGCGCGAGCGTCTGCGGGTCGCTGCGCGCGCGCCGGTGCAGGAAGGTGGCCTCCAGCGCCCCGGCGACCGTGAGCTCGAGGTTCTCCCTGGCGAGCGCGGGCAGCGCGTACTTGTCGGAGATGACCTCGCCCTGCTCGGTCAGCTTGACGGCCCCGTCGAGCGTCCCCCAAGGCAGCGCCAGCAAGGCGTCCCGGGTCGGGCCGCCGCCGCGGCCGACGGTGCCGCCGCGCCCGTGGAAGAACACCAGCCGCACGCCGTGCCGGGCCGCGACCGTGCGCAGCCGCCGCTGGGCCAGGTAGATCTCCCACTGCGCGGTCGTGATGCCGGCGGCCTTGTTCGAGTCGCTGTAGCCGAGCATCACCTCCTGCTCGTCGCCACGCAGGCGCACGAGCTCGCGGTAGGACGGGTCGGCCAGCAGGTCCTCCAGGACCCCGTCCGCTCCGCGCAGCTCCTCGACCGTCTCCAGCAGCGGGACGAACCCGAGCCGCGCCACCCCGCCGCCCGGGTCGACCAGCCCTGCCTCGCGGGCGAGCACGACGGCCGCGAGCACGTCGTCGGCGCCGCGGGTCATGGAGACGATGTACGTCGGCACGGCCGCCTCGCCGAACCGGTCCTGGGCCGCCCGGACCGCGGTGAACACCTCGAACGTGCGTGCCTCGTCGCCGGTCAGCGGGGCCGGGACGCCCGCCAGCGGACGCCGGCCGGCGAGCTCGCGCCGCAGCAGGGCGAGGCGGTGCTCCCGGGGCAGGTCGAGGTACCGCCAGCCCTGCTCGCCGAGCCGGTCGACCAGGGCCCCGACGGCCGCATGGTGCGCGTCGGCGTGCTCGCGGATGTCCATCGCGGCGAGCTGAAGGCCCACCGCGGCCACCACCCGGACGACCCGTTCCAGCGTGCCGTGCGCGGCGTACGTGCCGCGGTGCGCCAGGAGCGAGTCGCGCAGCAGGGTCAGGTCCGCGAGCAGCTCGTCGGTGCCCGCGTAGTCGCGGCCGGGCTGGTGCGGGCTGCCCGCGGCCAGCCGGGTCCTGGTCCGGACGAGCTTGGCCTGGATGCAGGTGGCCTTGAGCCGGTAGGGCTCTTCGGCGTTCAGCCGCAGGTAGCGAGGGTCGATCTCCGGCAGCGCGGCCAGGTCGGCGGCGAGCGAGCGCTCCAGCTCGGCGGACACCCCGACGAGCCGGGTCGAGGACGACAGCTCCTGACGCAGCTCACCGACCACGTCGAGCGTGACCCGGAGTGCGTGCTCGTGCTGCAGCTCGAGGACCCGCACGGACGCCTCCGCCGTGACGTTCGGGTTCCCGTCACGGTCACCGCCGATCCACGTGCCGAAGGCGAGCGGGCGTGCGGTGACCGGCAGCGGCGCGCCCAGCCCGGCCAGGACCGAGGCCAGCTCCTCGAGCACGTCCGGCACGGCGTTCCTGGCGAGCTCTTCCAGGTAGTAGACGGCGTTGCGGGCCTCGTCCAGGACGTCGGGCCTGGCCACCCGCAGGTCGTCGCTCTGCCAGAGCAGCTCGACCACCTCGGCGAGCCGGCGGTCGGTGCGCGGGCCCGGCTCGTCGTCGAGCAGCTCGGCGACCCGGCGCAGCTTGGCCAGGGTGGTCCGGCGGGCGGCCTCGGTGGGGTGCGCAGTGAACACCGGCCGGACCGCCAGCCGGGCGACCCCGGACCTGAGCTCGGCGTGGTCGACCTCGCCCGCGTCCATCGCCTGCTGCAGGGCGGCACCGGCACGGGCCAGCCAACCGCCGCCCCGTTCACGCCGCTGCCTGGCCAGCTCCCGGCCGCGGTGGACCTGCTCGGTGACGTTCGCGAGGTGGAAGTACGTGGCGAACGCGCGCACGAGCAGGCCCGCCGTCGCGACGTCGACCCCGGCCAGCAGCTTCTCGGCCGCGGCCGGGTCGTCGCGGCTCAGGGTGCGCACGGACTCCACCAGCTCGAGCAGGGCGGGACCCTCCTGCCGGGCCAGGGTGTCGCCGAGCAGCGTGCTCAGCCGGCGGATGTCGGCGCGCAGGTCGTGGCTGTCGAGGGAGTCGTCGAAGGACGGGTCTGGGTCGGGCACGGTCGGCGCTTCCGGTCGGGGACGGATGCGGACGCCGTCGTCCGTACCGCAAGGATAGGGCGCTGCCGGAGCGGCGCGAGGTCGAGCCGGCCGGCAAAGAGCCGAGCGGGACCCGTCACGTGTGGTGGGGTGGGGACCGTGACCGTCGTCTGGCTGCCGTTCCTGCCCGCGTCGGAGCTGCCGGCAGGCCTGCGCGTCGACTGCTGGGACGGCACGGCTCCGTGGCCGTCCTCGGTCGGTGCGGTCGAGCTGTACGTGCTGCCGTACATGATCGGGCCCCGGGCGCTCGAGCCGCTGCCGCAGATGCACTCGCTGCGGGTGATGCAGACGTTGACCGCGGGCTACGACGACGTGCTGGCCGCGCGGCCGCACGGTGCCGTGCTGTGCAACGCGCCCGGTCTGCACGACACGTCCACGGCCGAGCTCGCGGTCACCCTGACCCTGGCGGCGCTGCGCGGCGTGCCCGACTTCGTCCGTGCCGCCGGGGAGCACCGGTGGGCGCCGGAGCACCGCCCTGCCCTCGCCGACCGCCGGGTGCTGGTGGTCGGGTTCGGCGGCGTCGGTCGCGCCGTGGCGCGGCGGCTGGAACCGTTCGAGGTGGACGTGGTCCCGGTCGCGTCGACGGCCCGCGACACTGCCGCCGGGCGCGTGCACGGGATCGACGAGCTGACCGGGCTGCTGCCGGCGGCGGACGTCGTGGTGCTCTGCGTGCCGCTCACCGACGGCACGCGCGGGCTGGTGGACGCGGCCTTCCTCGCGGCCATGAAGGACGGCGCGCTCCTGGTCAACGTCTCGCGCGGCGCGGTCGTGCGGACCGGTGCGCTGCTGGCCGAGCTGGAGTCCGGACGCCTGACCGCCGCGCTGGACGTCACCGACCCCGAACCACTGCCGCGCGAGCACCCGCTGTGGGACGCACCCGGGCTGCTGCTCAGCCCGCACGTCGGCGGGAACTCCAGCGCGTTCGGGCCGCGGGCGGAACGGTTCGTCGTGGGCCAGCTGGAGCGGTTCGCCGCCGGCGAGCCGCTGGTCGGGGTGGTCGCCGGGCCCTGAGCGGCGCGCCGGACGGCGGGCGCTCGGTCAGCCGGCCTGGACCGAGTCGAAGAGGCGGGCGAGGAGGGCGGCCAGCTGCCGCCGCTCGCCGGCCGTCAGCCCGGCCAGCAGCCGGTGCTCGTTCGCGACGTGGTCGGGGAGGGCCTTGTCGATGAGGCGCAGCCCTTGCGGCGTGAGCACCACGTCGGTGGCACGACCGTCGCGCTCGCTCGGTCTGCGGGCGACCAGGCCCCGGGCCTCCAGCCGGTTCAGCCGCTGCGCGATCGCGCTCGAAGTGACCATCGAGCTGCGCTGCAGCTCGGTCGGCGTGAGCCGGTAGGGCCTTCCGCTGCGCCGCAGCGTCGCCAGCAGGTCGAAGCCGGCGCTGTCCAGGCCGTGCACCGCGAAGGCCCGGTTCAGCCGCGCGTCGGCCAGGCGCGACGCGCGGGACAGCCGGCCGATCACCGCCATCGGTGACACGTCCAGGTCCGGGCGCTCGCGCGCCCACTGTTCGAGGATCCGGTCGACGGCGTCGGTCATGGGAACAGGGTAGCCGATTGCTAAGCGATGAGGTACTTTACCTCAGTGCTTAGCAATCGATGGGCGCTCGTCGCGCCGACAGCCCTGGCTCCCGCGACCTGGGGAACCACGTACATCGTCACGACCCAGCTCCTGCCGCCGGGGCGTCCGCTGCTGGACGCCACAGTGCGGGCGCTGCCGGGCGGCCTGCTCCTGCTCGTGATCGGGCGCCGGCTGCCGCGGGGTGTGTGGTGGTGGCGGTCCCTGGTCCTGGGCACGCTCAACATCGGCGGCTTCTTCGCGCTGCTGTTCCTGGCCGCCAGCCGGCTGCCCGGCGGGGTGGCCGCGACCATCGGCGCCATCCAGCCGCTGTTGGTGGCCGGGCTGGCGGCGGTCTGGGTCGGCGAACGCCTGACCCGGCGCCGCCTGGCTGCCGGGGCCGCCAGCGTCGCCGGCGTCGCCCTGCTGGTGCAGAAGGCGCCGGGGGCGCTGGACCCGCTGGGGGTGGGCGCCGCGCTCGCCGCCGCCGTGGTGATGGCGACCGGCGTCGTGCTCGCGAAGCGTTGGGGGCAGCCGGCGAGCCCCCTGGTCACCACGGGCTGGCAGCTGGTCGCGGGCGGGCTGGTGCTGGTGCCCGTGACGCTGGCGGTCGAGGGCGTTCCGGCAGCCGGCTCGCTCACTGTGGTCAACATCGCCGGTTTCGCCTACCTCACCCTGTTCGGGACCGCGCTGGCGTACACCCTGTGGTTCCGCGGAGTCAGGCGGCTGCCGGTCGGGTCGGTCGCCTTCTTCGGCCTGCTGAGTCCCCTCGTCGCCGTGCTTTTCGGCCGGCTGTTCCTGGACCAGTCGCTCGCCGCGGGACAGATCGCCGGGGCCGGGGTGGTCCTCGGCGCCGTGCTGGCCGTCAACCTCGAACCGCGCCGCTCCCGGGTCGCCGGCACTGCTTCGACCCGGCAGGGGACCGAGGTGTCGGTGGCGGGTGGCTGACACCCGAGCGGACGCACGGTCGTCACCCGGTCTCGTAGGCTGCCGCCATGACGACCGAGGCACCAGTCACCACCCGCTCGATGAAGCCGCGCAGCGTCGACGTCACCGAGGGTATGGAGCGGGCCGGCGCCCGCGGCATGCTGCGCGCCGTCGGCATGGGCGACGAGGACTTCGCCAAGCCACAGGTCGGCATCGCGTCGTCGTGGAACGAGATCACCCCGTGCAACCTCAGCCTCGCCCGGCTGGCCACCGGCGCCAAGGAAGGCGTGTTCTCCGCGGGCGGCTACCCCCTGGAGTTCGGCACCATCTCGGTCTCCGACGGCATCTCGATGGGCCACGAGGGGATGCACTTCTCGCTGGTCAGCCGTGAGGTCATCGCGGACAGCGTCGAGACGGTGTTCCAGGCCGAGCGCCTCGACGGTGCGGTGCTGCTGGCCGGCTGCGACAAGTCGTTGCCGGGCATGCTGATGGCGGCGGCCCGGCTCGACCTCGCCGCCGCGTTCCTGTACGCCGGGTCGACGATGCCCGGCCGGCTCGGCGACCGGGACGTGACGATCGTCGACGCGTTCGAGGCGGTCGGCGCCTGCGCCCGGGGCCTGATCACGCGGGAAGAGGTCGACGCGATCGAGCGCGCGATCTGCCCGGGCGAGGGCGCCTGCGGGGGGATGTTCACCGCGAACACGATGGCGTCGGCCGCGGAGGCGTTGGGGATGTCCCTGCCCGGCTCGGCGGCGCCGCCCGCGGTGGACCGGCGCCGCGACGGCTACGCCCGCCGTTCGGGGGCGGCGGTGATCGAGATGCTCCGCCAGGGCATCACCGCCCGGCAGATCCTGACCAGGGAGGCGTTCGAGAACGCGATCGCCGTGGTCATGGCGCTGGGCGGCTCGACCAACGCCGTGCTGCACCTGCTGGCGATCGCGGACGAGGCCGAGGTCGCCCTCGACCTGGACGACTTCAACCGCATCGGCGACCGGGTCCCGCACCTGGCCGACGTCAAGCCGTTCGGCCGCTTCGTGATGACCGACGTCGACCACGTCGGCGGCATCCCGGTGGTGATGAAGGCGCTGCTGGACGCCGGGCTGCTGCACGGCGGCGCGCTGACGGTGACCGGCAGGACCGTCGCCGAGAACCTGGCCGAGCTGGGTCCGCCCGATCCCGACGGCGAGATCATCCGGGCGATGTCGGCCCCGATCCACCGCACCGGCGGGCTGACGATCCTGCGCGGCTCGATGGCGCCGGACGGTGCCGTGGTCAAGACGGCGGGCTTCGACGCGGACGTGTTCGAGGGGCCGGCCCGGGTGTTCGACCGCGAGGCGCCGGCCATGGCCGCCGTCGAGGCCGGCACCATCACCCCCGGCGACGTCGTGGTCATCCGGTACGAAGGCCCCAAGGGCGGCCCGGGGATGCGCGAGATGCTGTCGATCACCGCGGCCATCAAGGGCTCGGGGCTCGGCAAGGACGTCCTGCTCGTCACCGACGGCCGGTTCTCCGGCGGCACCACCGGCCTGTGCATCGGGCACGTCGCACCCGAGGCCGTCGACGCCGGCCCGATCGCCTTCGTCCGCGACGGGGACCGGATCCGCGTGGACATCGCGGCCCGCACGATGGACCTGCTGGTCGACCCGGCCGAGCTGGCGCAGCGTGCGCACGGGTACGCCCCGCCGCCGCCGCGCTACACCCGCGGGGTGCTGGCCAAGTACGCGAGGCTGGTCGGCTCCGCCGCGGGCGGCGCTGTCTGCGGCTGAGCCGATGATCTCGAATGGCGAGACACGCGTCTCGCCTGCTTGACGTTCCCGGAGGCCGGTGCGACCGTACGTCCATGCGCCCAGGCATCGTCGTAATCGTGGAGCGCGCCGGCTGAGATCACAGCCTGCGCGCAGCCCCTCCGACCCTTCGCGGGCCGAGGGGCTTTTCTGTACCCGAAGCGGACCCGCAGCTCGAGCACCCGACCCGAGGAAGTACCACCGATGAGCGAGCAGATCACCGGAGCCCAGGCCCTGGTCACGGCTCTGGAGCAGGCCGGTGCCGAGGTCGTGTTCGGCATCCCCGGCGGCGCGATCCTGCCGGCGTACGACCCGCTGTTCGACTCGCGGCTGCGGCACCTGCTGGTGCGCCACGAGCAGGGCGCCGGGCACGCCGCGGAGGGCTACGCGGCCGCGACCGGGCGGGTGGGCGTCTGCATGGCGACCTCCGGGCCGGGTGCCACGAACCTGGTCACGCCGATCGCCGACGCGTACATGGACTCGGTGCCGATCGTGGCCATCACCGGTCAGGTGCCCAGCGCCGCGATCGGAACGGACGCCTTCCAGGAGGCCGACATCCGGGGCATCACGTTCCCGATCACCAAGCACAACTTCCTGGTGACCGACCCCGCGGAGATCCCGCGCCGGGTCGCCGAGGCGTTCCACATCGCCGCGACCGGCCGGCCCGGGCCGGTGCTGGTCGACATCTCCAAGGACGCCCTGCAGGCGGCCACGACCTACTCCTGGCCGCAGACCCTCGACCTGCCGGGCTACCGGCCGGTCACGCGCCCGCACGGCAAGCAGGTGCGCGAGGCGGCGCGCATGATCCTCGAGGCTCGCCGGCCGGTCCTGTACGTCGGGGGCGGGGTGATCCGCGCGCAGGCGTCGGCGGAGCTGAGGGTCCTCGCCGAGCTCACCGGGATGCCGGTGGTGACCACGCTGATGGCCCGCGGCGCGTTCCCCGACAGCCACCCGCTGCATCTGGGCATGCCCGGCATGCACGGAACGGTCGCGGCGGTCGGCGCGCTGCAGAAGGCCGACCTGCTCGTCACGCTGGGCGCCCGCTTCGACGACCGCGTGACCGGCAAGCTGTCGACGTTCGCCCCGGGCGCCAAGGTCGTGCACGCGGACATCGACCCCGCGGAGATCTCCAAGAACCGCAGCGCCGACGTCCCGATCGTCGGCGACTGCCGGGAGGTCATCGCCGACCTGGTCGTCGCGCTGCAGGCCGAGCTCGACGCCGGCCAGAGCGTCGACTACGCCGGCTGGTGGCGGCAGCTCGAGGCGATGCGCGCGACGTACCCGCTCGGCTACGACGCCCAGCCGGAGGGCGGCGAGCTGGCGCCGCAGTACGTCATCGAGCGGCTGGGCGCGATCGTGGGCCCGGACGCCATCTACTGCGCCGGGGTCGGCCAGCACCAGATGTGGGCGGCCCAGTTCATCCGGTACGAGAAGCCGCGGAGCTGGATCAACTCCGGCGGCCTGGGCACGATGGGCTTCGCCGTGCCCGCCGCGATGGGCGCCAAGGTCGGCCGCCCGGACGCCACCGTGTGGGCGGTCGACGGCGACGGGTGCTTCCAGATGACCAACCAGGAGCTGGCCACCTGCGCGCTCAACGACATCCCGATCAAGGTGGCGGTCATCAACAACGGCACGCTGGGCATGGTGCGGCAGTGGCAGACGCTGTTCTACGGCAGCCGCTACTCGAACACGGACCTGCACTCGCGGCGCATCCCGGACTTCGTGAAGCTGGCGGACGCGTACGGCTGCGTCGGGCTGCGCTGCGAGACCGCAGCCGACGTCGACACCACGATCGAGAAGGCGATGGCGGTCGACGACCGGCCGGTGGTCGTGGACTTCACCGTGCACCAGGACGCCATGGTGTGGCCGATGGTCGCGGCCGGGACCAGCAACGACGACATCTTGGTCGCGCGCGACATGGCGCCGGTCTGGGACAGGGGAGCCGACTGATGAGCAGGCACACGCTGTCGGTCCTGGTGGAGGACCAGCCGGGCGTGCTGGCCCGGATCGCCGGGTTGTTCTCCCGGCGCAGCTTCAACATCGAGTCGCTCGCCGTCGGACCGACGGAGCACTCCGGCATCTCGCGCATCACCATCGTGGTCAACGTTGAGGAGCACCCGCTCGAGCAGGTCACCAAGCAGCTCAACAAGCTGGTCAACGTCATCAAGATCGTCGAGCTGGAGCCCGCGCTGTCCGTGCAGCGCGAGCTGATGCTGGTCAAGGTCCGGGCCGACATGGAGACCCGCTCGCACGTGCTGGAGACCGTCCAGCTGTTCCGGGCCAAGGTCGTCGACGTGTCCGCCGACGCCGTGACCATCGAGGCCACCGGCAACGCCGACAAGCTGGACGCCCTGCTGCGCGTGCTCGAGCCGTTCGGCGTGCGCGAGCTCGTACAGTCCGGCATGGTCGCCCTGGGCCGCGGCGGCCGCTCGATCACCGACCGTTCCCTGCGCGCCATCGACAGACCCGCCTGACCGCCGCCACCCCCTAGAAGGAGATCCCTCTCGTGGCCGAGATGTTCTACGACGCAGACGCCGACCTGTCGGTGATCCAGAACCGGAACGTGGCGATCCTGGGCTACGGCAGCCAGGGGCACGCGCACGCGCAGTCGTTGCGCGACTCCGGCGTCGACGTGCGGGTCGGGCTCAAGGAGGGGTCCAGGAGCCGGGCGAAGGCCGAGGCCGACGGGCTGCGCGTGGTCACGCCGTTCGAGGCGTGCGAGGAGGCCGACCTGGTCATGGTCCTGGCGCCGGACCCGGTGCAGCGGCACCTGTACGCCGAGGCGGTCGAGCCCAACCTGGTCGACGGCGATGCGCTCTTCTTCGGGCACGGCTTCAACATCCGGTTCGGCTACATCAAGCCGCCGGCCGGGGTCGACGTGGCGATGGTCGCGCCCAAGGGTCCGGGGCACCTGGTACGGCGCGAGTACGTCGCCGGCCGCGGGGTGCCGGTGATCGTCGCGGTCGAGCAGGACGCGACCGGGAGCGCCTGGCCGCTGACGCTGTCGTACGCCAAGGCGCTGGGTGGGCTGCGGGCCGGCGGCATCAAGTCCACCTTCACGGAGGAGACCGAGACGGATCTGTTCGGCGAGCAGGCGGTGCTGTGCGGCGGCGCCTCGGCCCTGGTCATGGCCGGGTTCGAGACGCTGGTGGACGCCGGCTACCAGCCCGAGGTGGCGTACTTCGAGTGCCTGCACGAGCTCAAGCTGATCGTCGACCTGATGTACGAGGGCGGGATCGCCAAGCAGCGCTGGTCGGTGTCGGACACCGCGGAGTACGGCGACTACGTCTCCGGGCCGCGGATCATCGACGAGCACGTCAAGGAGAACATGAAGGCGGTGCTCGCCGACATCCGCAGCGGCGCGTTCGCCCAGCGCTTCATCGACGACCAGGACGCCGGCGCCCCGGAGTTCAAGGCACTGCGGGCCAAGGGCGAGGCGCACCCGATCGAGGCGACCGGACGCGAGCTGCGCAAGCTGATGGCCTGGGTCGAGGGCGACGACGACTACGTCGAGGGCACCGCGGCCCGCTGAGGGACTGCCGGCCGGTCAGACCGAGCCGGGCCCGCGGCCCTGGCTCGGGTCTGACCAGTCGGGTGCTGCCGGTCAGCCTGCGTTGATCACCCGGACGCGGTGGTTGTTGCGATCGACGACCCAGATGTTGCCTTGGGCGTCGACGGCCGTCGACGCGGGGCGCTGCCAGGTCGAGAAGACCGGCGGACCGCCGTCTCCGAGGTACCCGAACTGTCCGGTGCCGGCCAGCGTGCTGATGAGGCCGTCCTGGACGAGCCGCACGCGGTCGTTGTTCACCTCGCTGATCAGCAGGCTGCCGTTCGGTAGCAGCTCGACGTAGCAGGGTTTGTGCAGCCCGGCCTGGTCGGCCGGCCCGCCGTCGCCGTTGGCGGTGGCCACGCCGATCCCGGCGAACGTGTCGATCACGCCTGTCGGGTCGATGATCCGGACCCGCTCGTTGTCGTAGTCGGCGATGTACACGTTGCCGGAGGAGTCGACCGTGACGCTGTACGGGTTGTTCAGCCGGGCCGACGTCGCGGCGATCTGGTCGCCGTTGTAGCCGGCCGACCCGGTCCCGGCGATCGTCGTGATGACGCCGTTCGGAGCCACCTTGCGGATCCGTTGGTTGCCCTTGTCGGCGATGTACAGCGTGCCGTCCGGGGCCGGGAAGACGTCGTACGGTGTCTTGAGCCGGGCGGCCGTGGCCTGGCCGCCGTCGCCCGCGAAGCCGGACGTCCCGCTGCCGGCGACGGTGGTGATGATGCCGGCGGTGCTGACCTTGCGGACCCGGTTGTTGCCGGAGTCGGCGATGTAGAGGTTGCCGGCCGCGTCGAAGGAGATGCGCGCCGGGGCGGACAGCCGGGCTGTGGTGGCGGCGATGTTGTCGCCGTTGTAGCCCGACGTCCCGGTGCCCGCCACCGTGGTGACGATGCCGGCCGCGCTCACCTTGAGCACCCGCTGGTTGCTCTGGTCGGCGACGTACACCTCGTTGGTGATCGGGTTGATCGCGATGCCCCACGGCTGGTTGAGGCCGATGGCGGTGGAGACGCGCCCGTCGCCGGGGTAGGCGGTCGCGCTGGAGCCGATCGCGGTCCACAGCATGTTCCCGCCGCACCCGGTCGATCCGTACGCGACCGCGCGGTCGAACAGCGACAGCTCCTGCTTGGAGAACCCGCTGGAGTTGGTGGCGCTGAAGTAGATCCGGCAGTCGGCCGCGGCGGTGCCGTCCCACATCACGGCGCCGGGCTGGTAGACGAACTCCAGCGACTGCCCGGCCGTGACCTCCTGGATCGAGGTCGAGTTGGCGCCCGGGACGGCCCAGTACCCGACCTTGGCCGTCTTGTTCACAGTCTGGGTGCCGTTCAGCGCGGTGGCCAGCGGGTGCATCGGCGTGACGATGCTCGCGGTGGTCACGTTGCCGTTGCCCTGCCCGGCGGTGTCGGCCATGCCCATCGTCGTCAGGGCGTTGTTGCGCTCGATGAGAACTGGGCTGCCGATGCCCTTCAGCGCCGTGAGCTTGGTCGGTACCGCGGAGCCGGCGACGACGACCAGGCCCTGGTTCACGGTGTCGGCCGGGGTCACCGTGTCGTCGTCGATGGTGGTCACGTGGTAGTTCGCGGTCAGCCGGAGGACCTGCGCCGCCTCGGAGTTGGTCAGCTTCGCGGCGTTGCCCACGATGTACAGCAGCGGAGTCCCGCTCGCCGGCGGCTCGATCGTGATGCTGGCCGAGCCGTTCGACTTGACGGTGCCGATCGCCGTGGTCGCCGTCGCGGTGAACGCGAACGACGGCTGCGAGCCGACGGCTCCACCGACCGGCAGGTACAGGTGGCAGGACACCAGCTTGCTCGGCTGGATGGTGACGGGCAGACCGCAGCTGGACGACAGGTCGCCGTACTGCGTGCTGGTCAGCGAGGTGACCGTGATCGGGTTGCGCGGGTCGATGTTGAGGAAGCTCGCGCCGTACTCGACGGTGCCCTGCGGGTACGTGACGGTCCACGGCGTCGAGGACAGCCGCAGCCGGAAGGTCGGCTCGCTGCTGTAGGCGAAGATGTCGGAGGTGTCCGCGCCGGTGACGTTGCCGGAGCCGTTGTCCGCCGTCGCCGTCGTGGTCGCGACGACGTCGGTCAGCGCGGACGCGTTGGTCTGGTCGGTCACCGAGCAGGTGTAGCTGTCGTACGCCGCGATCGTCTGCGGCAGCGAGCAGGTGCCCTGTCCGTCGAGGTTGCCCAGCCGGGTGTCCGACAGCGCGTTGAGGGTGACGGACCGGTCCCCGTACCCGTTCTCGACCCGGATGTCGAAGGTCACCGGCTGCCCGGGGGCGATCACCCACGGGGTGTTGGTGAGCTTGCGTACGACCAGGCCGGGTGCCGGCGCCGGGAAGAACGCGAACCGCCCGTGCGCCACCCCCCCGACGGCGTCGCCGTCGCTGCCCACGAAGACACCGGCCGGCTCGGCCTCGATGACCTTCACGCCGAGGAAGCCGCCGGCGTTCGGCACCCAGTTCAGCCCGCGCCCGGTCGCCGGGTCGAGCGCGGCGAGCTGGAACCTCTTCTGGCTCAGCGTCTCGGTGTCGATGTAGCGGAAGTGGCCGCCGATGTAGATGGCGTCACCGGTGGCCGCGACCGCCTCGATCGTGTCCCCGATCTTCACCGACCACGTGGGCCGGACGTCCGGGCCGGTCCCGTTCATCGGGAACGCGTTCACGGTGTCGCAGGCCGGGTAGTAGATGTGCCCCGAGGAGACGACGTACGCGGTCGTGCCGTCGGGCGAGATGTCGACGTCGCGCATCCAGCCGACGCGCCCGCGCGCGCACCCCTGGTTGTACACCTCGGTGCGCCAGGACGTGAGGACGGCCGGGTGCTGGGAGATGTCGATCTGCGCGACCAGCGGCCGGTCCTGCCCGGCGATCTGGGTGAAGTTGCCGATCACCATCAGCCGCGTCTGGTCGGGCGAGATCGCGATCGCCCTGGTGCCGCCCTCGGAGTTGTCGTTGGTCGGGCCGGCGAGCGGGAAGGTGAAGTCGGGCAGCACCGCGCCGGTCACCGGGTTGATCCCGGCCAGGAACTGGCTCTGGTTCCCGGCGATGTTCTGGAAGTTTCCGCCGACGTACAGCGCGGTGCCGTCCGCCTTGACCGCCATGTCCTTGACGTACGAGTCCGGCGACGGGTTGAAGGTCGGGTCGACGGTGCCGTCGGACAACGCGAGCTTGGCCAGGTTCCGGCGGGCGACCCCGCCGATGGTGGTGAAGGAGCCGCCGACGAAGACCGAGTTGCCGTCGGCGCTGCCCTTGATGGAGTGCACGTCGTCGCCGTCCGGCGACGGGTCGAAGCCCAGGTCGAGCGCACCGGTCGCGAGGTCGTACGCGGCGATGTGGTTGCGCGTGGCCAGGCCGTAGTCGGAGAAGTCGCCGGCGACGAGGAGCGACCCGCCGACGCGCACGAGCACCCGGCCGCCGCTGACCCCCGACTTCGGCGCACGGGCCAGCGACTTCGGCGTGGCCTGGTAGGGGACGACGGACGAGATCGCGGCCGTGCCGAGGTCGACCCGGGCCAGGATCGCGGGCGCGGTCTTCTCCGGGTTCAGCGTGAAGCTGCCGGTCACGTCCAGGCCGGTGGTGCCGTCGAGCGCGATGCCGAAGACGTCGCCGGTCAGCGTCGGGAACGTGAGCGTGCCGACGGCGTTCGTGCCGGTGTTGACGGACGCCACGTGCGGGCGGGCCAGGCCGCCGACGGTGGCGAACGACCCGGCGAGGTAGAGCGTGGTCCCGGTCCCGTCGAGCAGGAGCTGGTTGACGTGGCCGTTGACCGTGACGTTCGCGCTGCCGAGCGCCCCGGTGCTGCCGTCGACCAAGGCCAGGTGCTGGCGTGCAGTGCCGTTGACCATGGTGAAGTCGCCGCCGAGCCAGACCGAGCCGCCCTGGACCGCGAGCGCGAAGACCGGCTGGTTGACGGTGCCGGGCGCGAACCCGGCCGCGGCCAGACCCGTGGCCGCGGAGACCGCGCCGAACCGCTTGAGCGTGCTGCTGCCGCCGAGGCTGGTGAAGGCGCCGCCCACGTACAGGGTCGATGAGTCGCCGCTGAGCGCGAGCGAGCGGACGACGCCGCCGACCGCGTTGCCGTTCCAGAGCAGGGCACCGGTCGCGTCGACCTTGGCGAGGAAGCCGGCCGGTGAGCCGTTGACGCTCGTGAACTCGCCGCCCGCATAGACACCGTCGGGCCCGACGGCCAGTGCGCGGACCGGGGCGTTCGCGCTGGGGGCCCACGCCGTGACCGCACCGGTGGCGTCGACCTGGGCGAGGTCGGACCGGGCCTGGCCGCCGACGCTGGTGAAGTCGCCGCCGAGGTAGAACCCGCCGCTCCCGTCCGGCACCGCGGCGTACACCGCGCCGACCACGTCGGGGAAGCCGGTGCCGAAGCTGGAGCCGGCCACGTTGACGACCCCGGCGGCACCGCGGACGCCAGGGCCCACCTGGGTGAAGGAGCCGCCGACGAAGACCTTGCCGCCGACCTGGGCGATGCCGTAGACCACGCCGTCGGCGAAGGAGACGGTCTGGTCGCTGGGGCGGACCGAGACGGTGCCGTGCTCGACGTTCGGCGAGGCCGAGGCCATCGGCGCGGCGGCCGCGGTGGCCACGAGCAGCGCGCCGGTCAGACCGGCGGTGACCAGTCCGGCGACCGTCCTTGACCCGTGCAGCATCGGTGTTCCCCTCGCCTCCGGCCGCCCCCGCCGGATCCCGGTGTCTGCGACGCATGCGCGCCAGACCCCCGGATCGTAGGTGTGGGCGCCGATCGGTTCAGCGCGGGTCGTGAGGTCTGGCCACCCCGACGGCAGATTCGACCCGTTCGGATGACACGCGGACGGGCGTTCTCGTACGCAGCGTCATCACCCGCCCACCCTGCGTCGCCCCCTGGGTCCCACCACCCCACCCCTCGTCGATCTCGAGCAACACGCCCGCGACACGTCGATCAGCGCCCTGATCTGCTCAAGATCAACGCCGGGGGGCGGGGGGTGCGGAAGGTCCGGATCGCGGGCGTCGTGAAACCGTTCACAAAGCCCTCGGTACAGTTCTGCCGTCCGACCGCCCCGTCCGCCCCCGCCCGGAGGCCGCCCGCCGTGACCAAGCCCGTCGTCCTCATCGCCGAAGAGCTGTCGCCGGCGACCGTCGAGGCCCTCGGCCCCGAGTTCGAGATCCGGTACTGCGACGGTGCCGACCGGGCCCAGCTGCTGCCGGCGCTGGCGGACGCGGACGCCGTGCTGATCCGCAGCGCCACCCAGATCGACGCCGAGGCGCTCGCCGCAGGGCGCCGGCTCAAGGTGGTGGCCAGGGCCGGCGTCGGGCTCGACAACGTCGACGTCCCGGCCGCCACGCAGGCCGGGGTCATGGTGGTCAACGCCCCCCAGTCCAACATCGTGAGCGCCGCCGAGCTGGCCGTCGGGCTCCTGATCGCCTCGGCCCGGAACATCGCGCCGGCCTACGCCTCGCTGCGCGCCGGGGCCTGGAAGCGCTCGAAGTACAGCGGGGTCGAGCTGCAGGACAAGGTGCTCGGCGTGGTCGGGCTGGGGCGCATCGGGGTGCTGGTCGCGCAGCGGATGTCCGCGTTCGGGATGCGGGTCGTCGCGTTCGACCCGTACGTGCAGCCGGCCCGGGCCGCCCAGATCGGCGTGCGGCTGGTCGGCCTCGACGAGCTGCTGGCCCAGTCGGACTTCATCACCGTGCACCTGCCCAAGACGGCCGAGACCGTCGGCCTGATCGGCGCCGACGCGCTGCACAAGGTCAAGCCGACGGTGCGGATCGTCAACGCCGCCCGCGGCGGGATCGTCGACGAGGGCGCGCTGCTGCTCGCCCTGCAGGAGGGGCGCGTGGCCGGTGCGGGGCTGGACGTCTACACCCATGAGCCGTGCACCGACAGCCCGCTGTTCGCGCTCGACAACGTCGTCGCGACGCCGCACCTGGGGGCCAGCACCGACGAGGCGCAGGAGAAAGCCGGGATCGCGGTGGCCCGCTCGGTGCGGCTGGCGCTGGCCGGCGAGCTCGTCCCCGACGCGGTGAACGTCCAGGGCGGCGTGATCGCCGAGGACGTGCGGCCGGGCCTGCCGCTCGCGGAGCGGCTCGGGCGCATCTTCACCGCGCTCGCGGGTGGGATCGCCACCCGTCTGGACGTCGAGGTGCGCGGCGAGATCGCCGCCCACGACGTCTCGGTCCTCGAGCTGGCCGCGCTGAAGGGTGTCTTCGCCGACGTGGTCGAGGAGTCGGTGACGTACGTGAACGCGCCGCTGCTCGCCAAGGAACGCGGCGTCGAGGTGGCACTGACAACCAGCGAGGAGAGCCCGGACCACCGCAACCTGCTGACGGTCCGCGGCACCTTGCCCGGCGGCGCCGTCGTGTCGGTGTCCGGGACCCTGGTCGGCCCGCGGCGGATCGAGAAGCTCGTCGAGGTGGACGGTTTCGACGTCGACCTGGTGCCGGCCGAGCACATGGCGTTCTTCCGGTACCACGACCGGCCCGGGGTGGTCGGCGCGGTCGGCCAGCTGCTCGGCGACGCGGGCATCAACATCGGCGGCATGCAGGTCAGCCGGGACGAGCGGGGCGGGCACGCGCTGATGGCGCTCACCGTGGACTCGGCGGTCGGCACGGGGACGCTGGCCGCGATCGTCGAGTCGATCGGGGCCGAGTCCGGCCGGGCCGTCGACCTCGCCGACTAGCCCACGCCGGCCTCGCGCGCCGTTCCGCTCCCGCTCTGGACGTGGCTGCGCCGGTCGGGGGTGCCAGGCACCACCAGAGCGGGTGTGAAACCGGGGCGGGGGGCGCGGCCCGCGGTCGCATGGTGAGACGGCGGTACCAGTACGCGAGACGGCGGCCTACCCTCGTCTGCATGAGAACCCTGCGGATCGCCGTCGTCGGCGGAGACGGGATCGGCCCCGAGGTGGTGGCTGAAGGGCTCAAGGTGCTGCGCGCCGTCGCGCCCGCACACGGCCTGCGGATCGAGACCACCGAGTACGACCTCGGCGCCCGGCGCTGGCACGCCACCGGCGAGACGCTGCCCGACACCGTCCTCGCCGAGCTGCGCGGGCACGACGCGATCCTGCTCGGCGCGGTCGGCGACCCGTCCGTCCCCAGCGGCGTCCTCGAGCGCGGGCTGCTGCTGCGGCTGCGGTTCGAGCTCGACCACCACGTGAACCTGCGACCGGTTCGGCTGCTCCCCGGGGTCCCGACCCCGCTGGCCGGGGTCAAGCCCGGCGACATCGACATGGTCGTGGTCCGCGAGGGCACCGAGGGCCCGTACGCCGGCTCCGGCGGCTTCCTGCGCCGGGGCACCGCGCACGAGGTCGCCACCGAGGAGAGCCTCAACACCAGGTACGGCGTGGAGCGGGTGGTCCGGGACGCGTTCGGGCGCGCGGCGGCCCGGCCGCGCCGGCTGCTGACGCTGGTGCACAAGAACAACGTGCTGACCCACGCCGGCGACCTGTGGACCCGGGTGGTCGCCGAGGTCGCCCCGGAGTACCGGGACGTGCGGACCGACTACCTGCACGTCGACGCCGCGTCGATGTTCTTCGTCTCCCAGCCGCAGCGCTTCGACGTCGTGGTCACCGACAACCTCTTCGGTGACATCCTGACCGACCTGGGCGCGGCCATCGCCGGTGGCATCGGGCTGGCCGCCAGCGGCAACCTCGACGTCAGCCGGGCCAACCCCAGCATGTTCGAGCCGGTGCACGGCTCGGCGCCGGACATCGCCGGCCAGGGCAAGGCCGACCCGACCGCGACGGTGCTCTCGGTGGCGATGCTGCTCGACCATCTCGGGCTGCCCGAGGCTGCGGCACAGGTCGACGCCGCCGTGGCCGCCGACCTGGCCGAACGGTCCGGAGCCGGCCCCCGTACCACCGCCCAGGTCGGTGACATCCTCGCCAGTCGCGCGGCGGGCTGACTACCGTGGGGGGAACCACCGACGTGAGGACCGGACCGGCCATGGTTGACCAGCAGACCCACCCGACCCAGCAGACCGACCCGGCGGGGCTGATCGCGCTGAAGCCGACCAGCACGCCGCTGGCCGCTGCCGAGCGCGAGGCGCGGCTGGCCGATCCCGGGTTCGGCCGGTTCTTCACCGACCACATGGTGACGATCGCCTGGGAGACCGGCCGTGGCTGGCACGACGCCCAGCTGGTGCCGTACGCGCCGCTCTCGCTGGACCCGGCCGTGATGGTGCTGCACTACGGCCAGGCGATCTTCGAGGGACTGAAGGCGTACCGGCAGCCGGACGGCTCGATCGCGACCTTCCGCCCGGAGGAGAACGCGCGCCGGTTCCAGCGCTCGGCCCGCCGGCTGGCGATGCCCGAGCTGCCCGACGAGCTGTTCCTGGCCTCGATCCAGGCGCTGGTCGGGCAGGACGCCGCATGGGTGCCTTCCGAGGCCGAGCACAGCCTGTACCTGCGCCCGCTGATGTTCTCGACCGAGGTGGGGCTGGGCGTGCGCCCGTCGTCGTCCTACCTGTACGTCCTGCTGGCCTCCCCGGCCGGCGCGTACTTCCGCGGTGGTCTCAAGCCGGTGACGGTGTGGCTGTCCGAGGACTACACGAGGGCGGCCCCCGGCGGCACCGGCGAGGCCAAGTGCGCGGGCAACTACGCGGCGTCGCTGGTCGCGCAGGCCCAGGCCGCCGAACGCGGCTGCGACCAGGTCGTCTGGCTGGACGCGGTGGAGCACAGGTACGTCGAGGAGATGGGGGGCATGAACCTCGCCTTCGTCTACGGCTCGGGAGCGGGCGCGCGCGTGGTCACCCCGGCGCTGACCGGGAGCCTGCTGGCCGGCGTCACGCGCGACTCGCTGCTGACGCTGGCGGCGGATCTGGGGTACCGCGCCGAGGCCGCCCGGATCTCCACCGACGAGTGGCGCGCGGGCAACGCCTCCGGCGAGATCACCGAGGTCTTCGCCTGCGGGACCGCGGCGGTGATCACCCCGGTGGGCGCGGTCCGGTCCAGCACCCACGACTGGACCGTCGGGGACGGTGGCACCGGCCCGGTGACGGCCCAGCTGCGCGAGGCCCTGCTGGACATCCAGACCGGTGCCGCACCGGACACGCACGGCTGGCGCTACCCGCTGGTTCCCCCGTCCGCATGACGGACGGGCTGTCCCGGCCGCTGGACCTGTGGGACACTTCGGCCGTGCACCGCTCCGCGATCATTACCTAGTGCGCGCCGGGACCCACCCACCCGACGCGCAGGCCTCCCACGATCGTGGGGGGCCTTCGTCATTCCAGGGACTTCCCGGTCCTGGGACCATCGCGACACCAGGGAGACGCCATGCCGGCCGTGGACGACGCGTTCCACGTCTACGACACGACGCTGCGGGACGGCGCCCAGCAGGAGGGCCTCAACCTCAGCGTCGCGGACAAGCTGACCATCGCCCGCCACCTGGACGAGCTCGGCGTCGGCTTCATCGAGGGCGGCTGGCCGGGGGCCAACCCCAAGGACACCGAGTTCTTCGCCCGGGCGCGTACCGAGCTGAAGCTCGGACAGGCCACGCTGGCGGCGTTCGGCTCGACTCGGCGCCCGGGCGGACGCACCGCCGACGACCCGATGGTGCGTGCCCTGCGCGAGAGCGGCGCCTCGGTCGTGACCCTGGTGGCCAAGGCGTACGACCGGCACGTCGAGCTGGCCCTGCGCACGACGCTCGAGGAGAACCTCGCGATGATCCGCGACACCGTCGAGCACCTCGTCGGTGCGGGTCAGCGGGTCTTCCTGGACGCCGAGCACTTCTTCGACGGCTACCGATCCGACCCGGCGTACGCGCTGGAAGTGGTGCGCACCGCGGCGGCGGCCGGCGCCGACGTGGTCGCGCTGTGCGACACCAACGGCGGGATGCTGCCGCCGGAGCTGGCCGACGTCGTCGCCGAGGTCCTCGCCGCGACCTCGGCCCGGCTCGGCATCCACTGCCACGACGACACGGCCTGTGCGGTGGCCAACACCCTCGCCGCCGTGGACGCCGGGGTCACCCACGTCCAGGGCACGGCCAACGGCTACGGTGAGCGGTCCGGCAACGCCAACCTCTTCAGCGTGGTGGCCAACCTGCAGCTGAAGCAGGGCCGCAAGGTCGTGCCCGAAGGCGCTCTCGGCGAGCTGACCCGGATCGCGCACGCCGTCTCCGAGGTCACCAACGTCTCCCCGAACCAGCACCAGCCGTACGTGGGGCTGTCCGCCTTCGCGCACAAGGCCGGCCTGCACGCGAGCGCGGTCAAGGTCGACCCGATGCTGTACCAGCACATCGACCCGGCGCGCGTGGGCAACGACACCCGGATGCTCGTGTCCGACATGGCCGGCCGCGCGAGCATCGAGCTGAAGGGCCGCGAGCTGGGCTACGAGCTCGGCGACGACCGGGAGGTGCTGTCGCGGGTGGTCGACCGGGTGAAGGAGATGGAGGCCCGCGGCTTCACGTTCGAGGCGGCGGACGCGTCGTTCGAGCTCCTGCTGCGCGACGAGGTCACCGGGCGGCGCCTGCGCCACTTCACGGTCGAGTCGTGGCGGGCGATCGTCGAACAGGGGCCGGACGGCGAGGTCCGCAGCGAGGCGACCGTGAAGGTCCACGCGGGCGGGGACCGGATCGTGGCGACCGGCGAGGGCAACGGGCCGGTGAACGCGCTCGACCAGGCCCTGCGGCTGGCGCTGGCCAAGAGCTTCCCGGAGCTGGACCGTCTCGAGCTGGTCGACTACAAGGTGCGCATCCTGGAGGGCTCGCAGGGCACCGGCGCGATCACCCGGGTGCTCGTCGAGACCACCGACGGCGAGAGCGAGTGGGACACCGTCGGCGTGCACGAGAACGTCATCGCGGCGTCCTGGATGGCGCTTGAGGACGCCGTCGCGTACGGGCTGCTGCGAGCCGGACGTGCCGCGGGCGGGCCGGAGGCCGACGGGTAGCCTGGCGGGCGTGCGCATCGCCCGCTTCTCCGTCGCCGACCAGATCGCGTTCGGTGTCCTCGACGGGGACCCGGCCGCCGCGACCGGCAGCCCGGACGCGGCACACGTCACCGCGATCGACGGGCACCCGTTCGGCCCGTTCGAGCTGTCCGCTGCGAGGTTCCCGCTGGCCGAGGTCCGGCTGCTCGCTCCCGTCGTGCCCAGCAAGGTGATCGGGGTAGGGAAGAACTACGCGGAGCACGCCAGGGAGATGGGCGGCGAGGCCCCCGCCGACCCGATCGTGTTCCTGAAGCCGTCCACCAGTGTCGTCGGGCCGGACGACGCGGTGAGCCTCCCGGCCCTCAGCAACGAGGTGCACCACGAGGCCGAGCTCGCCGTCGTGATCGGGCGCCTGGTCCGCGAGCTGCCGATCGAGCGCGCGATGGAGGCGGTCCTCGGCTACACCTGCGGCAACGACGTGACGGCGCGCGACCTGCAGCGCAGCGACGGGCAGTGGGCGCGGGCCAAGGGCTTCGACACGTTCTGCCCCTTGGGGCCGTGGATCGAGACCGAGCTCGACCCGGCGGACGTGACCGTGGCGTGCCGCGTCGACGGCGAGCTGCGCCAGCAGGCCAGCACGCGGGACATGCTGCACTCGGTCGCGGAGCTGGTGGCCTACGTCAGCGCCGTCATGACACTGCTGCCCGGCGACGTCCTGCTGACCGGCACCCCGGCCGGCGTGGGCCCGATCGTCGACGGCAACCTCGTCGAGGTCTCCGTCTCGGGCATCGGGACGTTGCGGAACCGGGTCGTCGCGTGAGCCCGGGCGACGCCGTCCGGGTGCGGTTCTGCCCGTCGCCGACGGGCAACCCGCACGTCGGCATGGTCCGCACCGCGCTTTTCAACTGGGCGTACGCACGGCACACCGGCGGCACGTTCGTGTTCCGGATCGAGGACACCGACTCCGCCCGGGACACCGAGGACAGCTACGCCCAGCTGCTCGAGGCGCTGCGCTGGCTGGGCCTGGACTGGGACGAGGGCCCGGAGGTCGGCGGCCCGTACGCGCCGTACCGGCAGTCGCAGCGGCTCGAGGTGTACGCCGACGTCGCGCGCCGCCTGGTCGAGGCGGGCTTCGCGTACGAGTCGTTCTCCACGCCCGAAGAGGTCGCGGCGCGACGCACGGCGGCCGGCCAGGACCCCAAGCTCGGGTACGACAACGCCGACCGCGACCTGTCCGAGCAGGACCGGGCGAAGCTGCGGGCCGACGGCCGGCTCCCGGTGCTGCGGCTGCGGATGCCGGACCGGGACTGGCACTGGGACGACCTGGTCCGCGGCCCGATCGGGTTCGCCCACGAGCACGTGCCGGACTTCGTGATCGTCCGGGGCAACGGCGAGCCGTTGTACACGCTCGTCAACCCGGTGGACGACGCGCTCATGCGCATCACGCACGTGCTGCGCGGCGAGGACCTGCTCTCGTCCACACCCCGCCAGATGGCGATGTACGAGGCGCTGCAGGCGATCGGTGTGGCCGAGGGGACCCCGAGGTTCGGCCACCTGCCGTACGTCATGGGCGAGGGCAACAAGAAGCTGAGCAAGCGCGACCCGCAGTCCTCGCTCGGGCTGTACCGCGAGCGCGGCTTCCTGCCCGAGGGCCTCCTGAACTACCTGGCCCTGCTCGGCTGGTCGATGGGCGAGGACCGGGAGATCTTCTCGCTGCAGGAGCTGGCCGCGGCCTTCGACCTGGCCCGGGTCAGCGCCAACCCCGCGCGGTTCGACCTCAAGAAAGCGGAGGCGATCAACGCGGTGCACCTGCGGGCGCTCGCCCCTGCGGACCTCGCCGAACGGGTCGTGCCGTTCCTGCAGCGGAGCGGGGCTCTGGTCGGCGAGCCGACGCAGGAGCAGCGCCGGCTGCTGCTGGCCGCGGCCCCGCTGGTCCAGGAACGGATGACGGTGCTCGAGGAGGCCCCCGGGATGCTGGGATTCCTGGTCGTCGAACCCGCTGCTTTCGCCTTCGAGGACGCGGCGGTCGCCGGGCTGCCGGACGATGCCGGCGCGATCCTGGCTGCCGCGGAGGCCGCGCTCGCCGGACTCCCTGACTGGACCCACGCGGGGATCGAGGAGGCGCTCCGTACGGCCCTGGTCGACCGGCTCGGGCTCAAGCCGAAGAGCGCCTTCACGCCGGTCCGGGTGGCGGTCACCGGCCGCCGCGTGTCGCCGCCGTTGTTCGAGTCCATGGAGCTGCTCGGCCGGGATCTGTCGATCGCGAGGGTCGGGGCGCTGCGGGCCCGGCTCGCCGGCTGACCCCTTTGGTCCGGCCGATGCCGATCGGGTAACCTCGCCTCTGCTCAGAGTGCTCGGGAGCTTCCGGCACCCGCGTGCATCCCATGGGGTATGGGGTAATTGGCAGCCCGACGGATTCTGGCTCCGTTAGTCTAGGTTCGAGTCCTGGTACCCCAGCGTGTTCGGTGGGTACCGGGACTCTCGGTGCGTTCCGAGCCGGTCCGGCCCCGTTGTGTAGCGGCCTAGCACGCCGCCCTCTCAAGGCGGTAGCGCGGGTTCGAATCCCGTCGGGGCTACGGCGGTGAAGGCCCAGGTCGACCAGACCTGGGCCTTCCGGCCGCACCGGGCCACCGTCAGTCGTAGTTGCGCATGACCGTGACGTTGATGGCCAGCATCGCGGCGACGAAGCCCCCGGCGACGAGGAAGCCCTTGCCGATGACCGCCCAGTCCAGGTCCACGAGGATGAGCGACCGC
This sequence comes from uncultured Actinomycetota bacterium, assembly GCA_963849365.1. Taxonomy (GTDB): domain Bacteria; phylum Actinomycetota; class Actinomycetes; order Prado026; family Prado026; genus CAVQCJ01. The sequence goes on along the minus strand of CAWKHA010000001.1, from coordinate 776,865 downwards.
ATGGCTTCCATCACGTAGGTCACCGGGTTGAGGGTCGCGGCAACCTCCATCGGGCGCGTCACCAGCCCCCGGGGCACGAAGTTCGGGGTCAAGAACAGCAGGGGGAAGAACAGCAGCCCGGCCGAGTTGGTCGCCGCTCCGCTGCGGGTCTTGAGCGCCACGAACTGCAGGAAGCCCGCGTAACCGACCGCCCACGCCGAGGCCAGCACCACCAGCAGCACGAAACCGACCAGCCCGCTGGCGATGCGGATGCCGAACGGCAGCGCGATGAGCACGATGACGACGGTCATGCCCACGGTCTTCACGGACTCCGACGTGAGCCTGCCGAGGGCGATCGACGTACGCGAGATCGGAGCGGCACGGAGCTTGTCGAAGTAGCCGTTCTCGATCTCCTCGACCAGGTACAGCGCCGCGGTGCCGAACGACGCCGCGAGCAGGATCGAGCTGGGCAGCTGGAACGCGGCATAGCTCTGGCCCTGGAGCCAGGGCGTCGACCCCGTCGGGAAGATCCGGGCCGCCTGACCGACGTTGACCACGAGGAAGAACAGCGGGATCAACAGCGTCGGGAGCAACGCGTCGGGCGTGCGCCGGGCCTCACGCAGAGCACGTTCGCCCAGGATCGTGGCCGCGCTCATCCGCGCACCTCCTGGACCTCACCGGCGGCGCGATCTCGCGTACGCCCGGTGACGTCGAGGAACACCTCGTCCAACGTCGGATCGGTGTCGCCGCCGCGGCGGGCCTTCAGGTCGGCCTTCAGCTGCTCGGGAGTTCCCTCGCGCACGATCCGCCCTCCGTCGATGATCGCGAGACGCCGGCACAGCTGGTCCGCCTCCTCCAGATACTGCGTGGTGAGGAAGACGGTGGTGCCCCGCTCGTTGATGCGACGCACCTCGTCCCACACGACCAGGCGGCTCACGGGATCCAGGCCGGTCGTGGGCTCGTCCAGGAAGAGCACCTCCGGCTCGTGGACGAGTGCGCTGGCGAGGTCCAGGCGGCGCTTCATGCCGCCTGAGTACGTCTTGGTGAGCCGGTCGGCTGCGTCGGTGAGCTCGACGAGCTCGAGCAGCTCCTCGGCCCTCGTCGAGGCTTCGGACCGGGTTGCGCCGAACAGACGGGCCTGGAGCACCAGCAGCTCCCGACCGGTCTGACGCGGATCGAGGCCGGCGTCCTGCAACGCCACGCCGATCCTGCGGCGCACGCCGTCCGGGTCGGACGCCACGTCGACACCGGCGACATGGGCAGACCCCGAAGTGATGGTCGTCAGGGTGGTGAGCATCCGGACGGTGGTCGACTTGCCCGCGCCGTTCGGCCCGAGGAACCCGAAGATCTCTCCGGCGGCCACCTGGAGGTCCACCCCACGCACGGCCTCAACCGGATCGCCCTTGCCCTGGAACGTCTTGATCAGGCCCGTAGCCTGGACCGCGGAAGGCATCCAACCTCTCATCATGCGTTCCCCTCCTGGGAAGAGTCGTTCCGGTGCCGCCTTCACCCCTTGGTCGAACGGAAGGCGACCGGATCGACACATCGGGACCACATCCGGTCGACCGATCGAGGAGCTGGTGACCGCGCACGGCGGGCACCGGCCGGCGCGACCGTGGAAAGTCCGTGCCTGCGATGGGAGGATCCCCGGCATGCACCGGCCGAAGGCGCTCGTCCGCCGCCCGAGCCCACGGCTCGCCGAGGGTCTGCTCACCCACATCGAGCGCACCCCGGTGGACTTCGCGACGGCGCTGGAGCAGTGGGAAGCCTACGTCCGCGCGCTGCGTGCGGCCGGGTGGGAGACCGTCGAGGTCGCCCCGGCCGACGACTGCCCGGACTCGGCGTTCGTCGAGGACACCGTCGTCATGTTCCGCAACGTCGCGGTGATCTCCCGTCCGGGGGCGGACCAGCGCAAGCCCGAGACGGTCGAGGTCGAGAAGGTCGTCACCGCGCTCGGCTGCTCGGTCAACGCGATCCGCGCACCGGGCACCCTGGACGGCGGCGACGTCCTCAAGATCGGCGACACCGTGTACGTCGGACGCGGCGGCCGCACGAACGCGGAGGGGGTGCGCCAGCTGCGCGCGATCCTCCAGCCGCTGGGGGCGAGGGTAGTGGCGGTGGCGGTGTCCAAGGTGCTGCACCTCAAGAGCGCGGTCACTGCGCTGCCGGACGGTGCCGTCATCGGCTACCCGCCGCTGGTCGACGACCCGGCTGTGTACCCGCGGTTCGTCCCGGTGCCGGAGGAGCCCGGCTCGCACGTCGTGCTGCTCGGCGGGGACCTGCTGCTGATGTCCTCGGCCGCGCCGCGCTCGGCCGACCTGCTCGCGGACCTCGGCTACCAGCCCGTGCTCGTCGACATAGGCGAGTTCGAGAAGCTCGAGGGCTGCGTGACGTGCCTGTCGGTCCGGATGCGGGACCTGTACGGCTGAGCCGTCGGCCCCGGCGCGACCGGTCTGTCAGCCGGCCTTCTGCAGGCCTTCGGTGAGGCGCTGACCGGCCGCGATGACGGCCGGCGCGTGCATCCGCCCGGGGGAGCGGCTCAACCGCTCCAGCGGCCCGGACACCGACACGGCGGCGACGACCCGGCCCGACGGCCCGCGCACCGGGGCCGACACCGACGCGACGCCCGGCTCGCGCTCGCCGACGCTCTGCGCCCATCCGCGGCGGCGCACGCCGGCCAGCATCGTCGCGGTGAAACGGGCGCCCATGAGCCCGCGGTGCAGCCGGTCCGGCTCCTCCCAGGCGAGCAGGACCTGTGCGGCGGAGCCTGCGTGCATGGACAGCACGCTGCCCACCGGGACGCTGTCGCGCAGCCCGTGCAGGCGTTCGGCCGCGGCCACGCAGATGCGCTCGTCGCCCTGGCGCCGGTAGAGCTGGGCGCTCTCGCCGGTCGTCTCGAGCAACCAGGCCAGGACCGGGCCGGCCGCCGCCAGCAGGCGGTCCTCGCCCGCCGCCGCCGCCAGCTCGGCCAGTCGCGGGCCGAGCACGAAGCGGCCCTGCAGGTCCCGGCCGACCAGGCGGTGGTACTCCAGCGCGACCGCGAGCCGGTGTGCGGTCGGCCGCGCGAGCCCGGTGGCATTGACCAGCCCAGCCAGGGTCTGCGGGCCCGGCTCGAGGGCCGCGAGCACCAGCGCGGCTTTGTCCAGGACGCCGACGCCACTGGTGGAGTGGTCCATGTGGCGATACTAGCGTCTCGACATGCGAGACGCCAGTGCGAAGGACCGGGTGTAGCGCGGAGAGTCTTCCCAGCACACGACGCACTCGAAGCAGGAGGCCCGCGATGGGACGCACGTTGGCCGAGAAGGTCTGGGACGCGCACGTCGTACGACGTGCCGAGGGCGAGCCGGACCTGCTCTACATCGACTTGCACCTGTTGCACGAGGTGACGAGCCCGCAGGCCTTCGACGGGCTGCGCGCCGCCGGCCGCACCGTCCGACGGACCGACCTGACCCTGGCCACCGAAGACCACAACATCCCCACGCTGGACCTGGACAAGCCGATCGCCGACCCGGTGAGCCGCGAGCAGATCGAGACGCTGCGCCGCAACTGCGCGGAGTTCGGCGTACGCCTGCACCCGCTCGGGGACGTCGAGCAGGGCATCGTGCACGTGGTCGGGCCGCAGCTCGGCCTGACCCAGCCAGGGATGACGGTCGTCTGCGGCGACTCGCACACCAGCACGCACGGCGCGTTCGGCGCGCTCGCCTTCGGGATCGGCACCAGCGAGGTCGAGCACGTGCTGGCGACCCAGACGCTGCCGCTCCGGCCGTTCCGCACCATGGCGGTCACCGTCGAGGGCCGGCTCCCGGACGGTGTCACCGCGAAGGACCTCATCCTCGCGGTGATCGCCAGGATCGGCACCGGAGGCGGCCAGGGGCACGTCATCGAGTACCGCGGCGAGGCGATCCGCGCGCTGTCCATGGAGGCGCGGATGACCGTCTGCAACATGTCGATCGAGGCCGGTGCCAGGGCCGGCATGATCGCGCCGGACGAGACGACCTTCGAGTTCCTGCGCGGCCGCCCGCACGCGCCGGCCGGCGCCGCGTGGGACCAGGCCGTGACCTACTGGCGGACCCTCGTCACCGACGACGACGCAGCGTTCGACCGCGAGGTCGTGGTCGACGCCACCGAGCTGGCGCCGTTCGTCACGTGGGGGACCAACCCGGGGCAGGGGCTGCCGCTGTCGGCGTCGGTGCCGGACCCCGCCTCGTTCGCCGACGAGTCCGAGCGCACCTCGGCCGAGGGAGCGCTCGCGTACATGGGGCTGACCGCCGGGACGCCGCTGCGGGACATCGCCGTGGACACCGTCTTCCTCGGCTCCTGCACCAACGGTCGTATCGAGGACCTCCGTGCGGCTGCGGCCGTCCTGGCCGGCCGCCGTGTCGCCGACGGCGTGCGGATGCTGGTGGTGCCCGGTTCGGTCCGGGTCCGGCTCGCGGCCGAGGTCGAAGGGCTCGACCGGGTCTTCACCGCGGCCGGCGCGCAGTGGCGCGGTGCGGGCTGCTCGATGTGCCTGGGCATGAACCCCGACCAGCTCGCCCCCGGTGAGCGCAGCGCGTCGACGTCGAACCGGAACTTCGAGGGCCGCCAGGGCAAGGGCGGCCGGACGCACCTGGTGTCGCCACCCGTCGCAGCCGCCACGGCCGTGGTCGGACGCCTTGCTGCGCCCGGCGACCTGCCGCCGGTTGCCGGGACCGAGCGGAAGGCCTCGTGATGGAGCCCATCGTCGTGCACACCGGCCGGGCGCTGCCGCTGCGGCGTGCCAATGTCGACACCGACCAGATCATCCCGGCGGTCTACCTCAAGCGGGTCACCCGCAACGGGTTCGAGGACGGGCTGTTCGCCGCGTGGCGGCAGGACCCCGACTTCGTGCTGAACCGTCCCGAGCACGCCGGGGCGACCGTGCTGGTCGCCGGACCCGACTTCGGTACCGGCTCGTCGCGTGAGCACGCTGTGTGGGCCTTGCTGGACTACGGGTTCCGGGTGGTGGTGTCGCCGCGTTTCGGCGACATCTTCCGCGGCAACAGTGCCAAGGGGGGTCTGCTCACTGTGCAGCTGCCGCTGCCTGTCGTCGAGCGGTTGTGGGCGGTGGTCGAGGCCGACCCGGGGACCGTGGTGACGGTCGATCTCAAGGCGCGACAGGTCCGCTGGGCCGGTGAGCAGGTGGGTTTCGACATCGACGACTACACCCGCTGGCGGCTCATGGAGGGCCTGGACGACATCGGCCTGACCCTGCGGCACGTCGACGATGTGGCCGCTTTCGAGGCCCGTCGTCCGGGCTGGCTGCCCACGACGCTGCCCATTCTGGGCACCGGCTGACCGCGCGAAACGGCCCGCCGGCGACAAACCCCTTGCGACACAAGGACGTTCCGCCGCGCCGGTGTTTGTCTCCGGAGTGTGTTTGGTCATAGCGTTCCCCCGGTCGAGCGTGGGCTCGACGTGGACTTTCCCGAGGAGAAGCAGTGAACAAGAGCGAGCTCATCGACGCTCTCGCCGACCGGCTCGGCGTCGGCAAGAGGGAGGCCCAGGCCGCGGTCGACGCGGTGCTGGACACCATCACGCGTGCTGTCGTGGCCGGGGAGAAGGTGGCGATCACGGGCTTCGGCATCTTCGAGAAGGTGGAGCGCGGCGCCCGTACCGCCCGTAACCCCCGCACCGGCGCCACGGTCAAGGTGCGCAAGACGAACGTCCCGAAGTTCCGCGCAGGCGCCGAGCTGAAGGCGTTCGTCAGCGGCGCCAAGAAGCTCGCCAAGTCGGCCCCGGCCGCTCCGGCGAAGGCTGCGGCTCCGGCCAAGGCCGCCGCGAAGAAGGCGGCTCCGACCCGCCGGGCTCCGGCCAAGAAGGCGGCACCCGCCAAGCGCACGACGGCCAAGAAGGCGGCTCCGGCCAAGCGCACGACGGCCAAGAAGGCGGCTCCAGCCCGCAAGGCTCCGGCCCGCAAGGCCCCGGCCAAGAAGGCGGCGCCCGCCAAGAAGGCCGCCGTCAAGCGCGCCCCGGCGAAGAAGGCTCCGGCGAAGAAGGCCCCGGCCCGCCGTACGGCCCGCTAGGCCCGATCACTCGGCAGCGAACGGCAGAACGTCCCGACGGCCCGGCCCCGCACCGCGGGTGCCGGGCCGTCGGCTTTCGTCCTCGTGCGGGATCAGGCCGGTTCGGGGAGTGTCGCCAGGGTGAGGAAGGTGACGCGCTCCCCGGTCGGGTCGACCCGGATGCGCACCCGCTGGCCGGCCCGCGCCAGCCTCAGCTCGCCGGCGTCGAACGCGGCCCGGTCGTAGGGCAGCTCCACCCCGTCGTCGAGCAGCACCGTGCCGGTGCGGCTCTGCGCATCGAAGGTGCGTACGGTCGCCTGCACGCGAGCAGGCTATCCGCGACCGTCCGCGCCCCACCCGGCGTCAAGGCGGGCCAGCACCGCCAGGGTTCGCGGACCCAGGCCGAGCCGGCGTGCGTCGTGCAGGTCGACCTCGGTGTCGACGTCGCGCCGCAGCGACGCCAGCGGCCCCGTCACGAGCTCGGTCACGCCGGCGGCCGTGTGCCGGGCACGGCTGCGGTGCCCGAACCGGGGATCCAGGGCCGTGCCGGCGGCTGCCGTCAGCAGCGTGGTCCCGATCCCTTCGGCGTCCGCGACGAACGCGGACAGCAGCGGTGCCGCGGCGCGCAACGCCCGGGCCAGCTCGTCCGCGCGCAGTGCCGGCAGGTCTGCGGACAGCACGGCGACCGGACGGTCCGGCCAGCGGCCGGTCGCCACGGCCGCGCCGTGCAGGATCGCCGGGTTCAGCCCGGCCCCTGGAGCGTCGCCGGTCACCTCCGCACCGACGGCGACGGTGTGCACCCGGACCCGCTCGTCGTCGGTCACCACCAGCACGGACACCACGCCGTCCGCCGCCAGTGCGGCCGCGACGGTGTCGGTCGCGAAGGCGAGGGCCAGGTCCTGCCGGGCCGGGCCGGCGAAACGCGTCAGCCGCGTCTTGGCGACCGCCAGGTCCTTGACCGGCACCAGGACCGTCCAGCCGCTCATGGGGCCATCCTCGCCCGCCCGGGCCACGGTGTTTGCAGCGGGACGCCGGGCGGCAGGAAGATGGCCGGAAGGCGCCCTCGGCGGCGTCCTGGAGTGGCCACGGGACAGGAGGACCTGCCGGGTGACGCGCCGCAAGCAGGAACCCTGGTACGCGTTCGCGGTTCTGGTGCTCCGCCCGCTCCTGATGCTCTTCACGCGACGCCAGTGGACGCACGCCGAACGGCTGCCCGCGACCGGTGGCCTCGTGGTCGTCCCCAACCACATCTCGCACGTGGACCCGCTCATCGTCGCCCACTACCTGGTCGACAACGGCCGGCGGCCGCGGTTCCTGGCCAAGGCGTCGTTGTTCGACGTCTTCTTCGTACGACGGGTGCTGCGTGGGGCCAACCAGATCCCGGTCTACCGGGAGACCCGCGACGCCCAGGGCGCGTACCGGGAAGCCGTCGAGGCCGTCCGGCGCGGCGAGTGCGTCGTCGTCTACGCCGAGGGCACCCTGACCCGCGACCCGGACCTGTGGCCGATGGCCGGCAAGACCGGCGCGGCCAGGATCGCGCTGGAGACCGGCTGCCCGGTGCTGCCGATGGCGGCCTGGGGACCGCAGGACCTGCTCGCGCCCTACGGCAAGCGCCCGCACCTGTTCCCGCGGGCGACGATGCAGGTCACGCTTGGCCCTGCGGTCGACCTGTCCGACCTGCGGGAGCGACCCCCCGGTCCGGAGACGCTCCGGGTGGCCACCGAGCGCATCATGGCCGCGGTGACCGAGCAGGTTGCGCAGCTGCGCGGTGAACCGGCGCCGGCCACCCGGCTGGACCCGCGCACCGCAGAGCTCGCCACCACCGGGGACGCGCGCGTGGTCTACCGGCTCGACCGGACCGCGCGCCGGCGGGGCAGGTCGCATCCGCGTGCCGGCGTCGACCCGGACCGGGAGCGCTCGCCGTGACCCGGTCGGCCGTGATGGGCAGCGGCTCCTGGGGCACGGCGTTCGGCATGATCCTGGCCGACGCGGGCGGCGAGGTGACGGTGTGGGGCCAGGACCCCGGTCTTGCCGAGACCATCGAGACCACGCGGGAGAACCCCGTCTACCACCCCGGGATCGTGCTGCCGCCCGGGTTGCACGCGACCGCCGACACCGCAGCCGCTCTCGCCGGGGCGGAGCTGGTCGTGCTGGCCATACCCGCCCAGGTCCTGCGCACCGCGCTGGCCGGGTGGCGCGACCAGCTGCCGCGCGACGCCATCCTGGTCAGCCTCATGAAAGGCATCGAGCTCGGGACGATGAGCCGGATGAGCGAGGTGATCGCCGAGGTGGCGCAGGTGCCACCGGGTCGGATCGCGGTGGTGTCCGGACCGAACCTGGCCCGCGAGATCATGCAGCGCCAGCCGGCGGCGACGGTCGTGGCCTGCACCGACGCGGAGACGGCCAGGCGCGTGCAGCTGGCCTGCCTCACGCCGTACTTCCGCCCGTACACCAACCCGGACGTCGTGGGCACCGAGCTGGGGGGGTCGGTCAAGAACGTCATCGCGATCGCCAACGGGGTCGCGGTCGGCCTCGGCTTCGGCGAGAACGCCCAGGCGTCGCTGATCACGCGCGGCCTGGCCGAGATGGCGAGGCTCGGCGTGGCGCTCGGCGCGGACCCGATGACTTTCGCCGGCCTGGCCGGCCTGGGAGACCTCATCGCGACCTGCACCTCGCCGCTGTCGCGGAACCGGACGTTCGGCGTCAACCTCGGCAGCGGCATGACCGCCGCGGAGGCGACCGCGGCGATGCACCAGACCTGCGAGGGCGTGAAGTCGTGCCGACCGATCCTCGAGCTGGCCGCGGCGCACGGCGTCGACATGCCCATCACCGAGGCGGTCGTCCAGGCCGTGCACGAGGGGTTGGCGCCGCGGGAGATGGCCCGGTCGCTGATGACCCGGGACACCAAGGCGGAGCAGGCCCCTGCCTGAACGGCCTCAGCCCGTCAGGCCCAGCCGGGCCTATGGCCCTGGCTGGGTCTGACCGGTCAGTTGGCGTCGAGGGCTCGCTCGAGGTCGGCCCACAGGTCCTCGGCATCCTCGATGCCGACCGACAGGCGTACCAGCGAGTCGCTGACCGCCTCGCTCTCGGACTCCCAGCGCCGGCGCCGCTCCAGGCTGGACTCGACGCCACCCAGGCTGGTCGCGTGGATCCACAGCCGGACCCCGGCCGCGAGGCGGTCCGCCGCCTCGAGCCCGCCGGCGAGCTCGATCGAGACGATCGTGCCCGAGCCCGGGTAGCGGACCAGCGACACCGCGGGGTGCCCGGCCAGCCGGACGGCCAGCGTGCGCGCTGTCTGCTGGGCCCGTTCCACTCGCAGCGCGAGGGTACGCAGCCCGCGCAGGGTCAGCCATGCCTCCATCGGGCCGGGGATGGCGCCGTGCAGGCGGCGGTGCCTGTCCAGGCGGCCCAGCAGACTCTGGTCACGGCCGCAGACGATGCCCATCTGCACGTCCGAGTGCCCGGCGAGCAGCTTGGTCGCGCTGTGGACGACGAGGTCGGCGCCCACCTCGAGCGGGCGCTGCAGCACCGGCGTCGCGAACGTGTTGTCGACGACCACCAACGCACCGGCCGCGTGCGCCGCCTCGACCAGGACCGGCAGGTCGGCGACGTCCAGCCGCGGGTTGGTGGGGGACTCCAGCCACACCAGGTCGGCGCCGTCGCTGGCCGCGACGGTGGCGGCGGTGTCCGCGACCTCCACCGCGCGCAGCTTGGCCCGGCCGGCGTCGACCCGCTCGCGCAGCAGGCTCAGGGTCCCGGTGTAGGCGTTGTCCGGCGCCACCGCGGTCGCACCCTCGGGCAGCAGCGACAGCACGGCCGATGCGGCGGCCAGGCCGGACGCGAACGCCAGGGCCCAGCCGCCCTCCAGGTCGCCGACCGCCGTCTCCAGCGCGGTCCAGGTCGGGTTGCCGTACCGCCCGTACTCGACCTCGCCGCCCGCCACGTACGTCGATGCGAACGTCACGGGGATGCTCAGTGCCGCGTCCGGTCGGCGGTCGGGACGGCCCGCGGTCACCGCCCGCGTGGAGAGGGCGAGGCGGTCGGACGGCTCGTGCGGTGGCTGCGTCGTGGGCACGACCGGCAGTATCGCGCCCGGTAGGGTCGCCCGCGATGGCCGACACCTCGCCCCCGCCCGACCGCGTGCGCCGTCCCCGCGTCGCCGTGGTGTTCGGCGGCCGTTCCAGCGAGCACGCGATCTCCTGCATCAGCGCCGGGAGCGTCCTGCGCGCCATCGACCGGGACACGTACGACGTGGTCCCCATCGGCATCACGACCGACGGCCGCTGGGTGCTGGAGGCGGACGACCCGGACCGGCTGGCCATCGAGTCCGGGCGGCTGCCGGCCGTGGACGGCGCTGGCGCCCAGGTGGTGCTGGCCGGGGACCCCACGACGGGCGGGCTGACGGTGGCCGAGCCCGGCGCCGTGCCGCGCGTGCTCGGGGACGTGGACGTGGTGCTGCCCCTGCTGCACGGCCCGTTCGGTGAGGACGGCACCCTGCAGGGGCTGCTCGAGCTGGCGGGCGTCCCGTACGTCGGCTCCGGCGTGCTCTCCTCCGCGGCCGCGATGGACAAGTCCGTGATGAAGGTGCTGCTGGCCGCAGCCGGTCTCCCGGTCGCGCCGTACCTCGTCGTGCCCGACCGCGACTGGCCGTCGCCGGAGACGGTGGCGCGGGTCCGGTCCGCGCTCGAGCTGCCGGTGTTCGTCAAGCCGGCCAGGGCCGGGTCGAGCGTCGGCGTGAGCAAGGTGGGTGACTGGGACGACCTCGCCGGCGCCGTCGAGGCGGCCCGGGTGCACGACCCCAAGGTCGTGGTCGAACAGGCGGTGGTCGGGCGCGAGATCGAGTGCGGGGTGCTCGAGGGCGAGGACGGGCGATCGCTGGAGACCAGCGTCTGCGGGGAGATCACCGTGCTGGGCGGGCACGAGTTCTACGACTTCGAGGCCAAGTACCTCGAGGTGGACGAGGTGACCAGGCTCGATGTCCCGGCCGACCTGCCCGACGACGTCGCGGCGCGGGTGCGCGAGATGGCCGGGGTCGCGTTCCGCGCGCTGGACTGCGAGGGGTTCGCGCGCGTCGACTTCTTCGTGTCCGCGGACGGCACGGTCACGGTCAACGAGCTGAACACGATCCCGGGGTTCACGCCGGTGTCGATGTTCCCGATGCTGTGGGCGGCCAGCGGCGTCCCCTACCCGCAGCTGGTCGACCGGCTGGTCCGCTCAGCCATGCGCAAGCGCCGCGGCCTGCGCTGACGGTCCCGCTGTCAGCCGCCCTGGCCGGCGAGGGTCGGGTCGGCCGCCGAGATCGCCGTCCCGAGGTCGATGAGCACGTTCGCAGCCGGCTGGTAGTCGTCGGGCACCGTGACCTCGACATCGGCCACCAGGCCGACCGTCGTGTAGCGCGACTGCCCGTCGACGCGTTCCGGCAGCCAGTCGATCCCGTCGATCGTGACCAGCTCGCTCGTGGGCTCGAGGGCCGCCGGGGGTCCCACGCCGCAGCGCAGCACGATCGGTGCACCGCCCCATGCCGCGGTCCGGTCGGAGGCGGGCTCGACGTCCAGGCGGGGCTGGCCGGACACGGTCGCCGGGAGGGCTCTTGCGAGCGCACCGCAGGCCGTCGCCGAGGCGCCGCGGGCATCGGGGACCACGACCCGGACCGGACCGGTGCGCAGCAGCAGCAGCGAGGCGATGCCCAGCACCACCACCCCGGCGAGGAAGAAGACGACCACGCGCCGGTTGGACCGCAACGGCTCGAGCGTTCCCGGCCCGGGCATGCCCAACTCGAGCTTCAGAGGTGGACCACCGGGCAGGTGAGCGTGCGGGTGATGCCAGGCACGGCCTGCACCTTGGCCAGGACCAGCTTGCCCAGCTCGTCGACGCTCTTGGCCTCCGCACGCACGATCACGTCGTACGGGCCGGTCACGTCCTCCGCGAGGGTCACGCCCGCGATCTGGGCGATGCCGGTCGCGACGTCCGCCGCCTTGCCGACCTCGGTCTGGATCAGGATGTACGCCTGGACCACCACGATCTGCCTCCCGCCGTGCTCCACCGCGCTGACGCGTGGAGGCTACCGGAGTCGACGCCACCGGCAGCAGGGCTGCGGCAGCTGTGGAGATGGCAGCATGACAGCCATGGTGGGAACGGGCGGCGCCACGGTGGGCGAGACCGGGGAGACCGCGCTGGTGGCTGCGATCGTCGAGCGGCTGCCGTCGGGCCCGCAGGTGCTGCTCGGCCCGGGGGACGACGCCGCGCTGGTCGCCGCCCCGGACGGCCGCATGGTGGCCACGACCGACGTGCTGGTCGAGGGAGTCCACTTCCGCCGCGACTGGTCCGAGGCGGTGGACGTCGGGCACAAGGCCGCGGCCCAGAACCTCGCCGACATCGCGGCCATGGGAGCGCGGCCGACTGCACTGCTGGTCGGGCTGGCGGCCCCGCCCGGCCTACCGACCGCCTGGGCGCTCGGGCTGGCCGACGGGCTGGCCGAAGAGGCCGGACGGGTCGGGGCGGCGGTGGTCGGCGGGGACGTCGTCGCCGGTGCGCAGGTGGTGGTGTCGGTGACCGCGCTCGGGACGCTGGACGGGCGGGAGCCGGTCACCAGGGCCGGAGCCCGGCCCGGAGACGTCGTCGCGTTCGTCGGGCGGCTGGGGTGGTCGGCGGCCGGGTTCGCCGTGCTCAGCCGCGGCTTCCGGTCGCCCCGGGTGCTGGTGGCCGCGCACCGCCGCCCGGAGCCGGTGTACGAGGCCGGTCCGCAGGCAGCACTGGCCGGCGCGACCGCGATGGTGGACGTGAGCGACGGCCTGCTCAGCGATCTGGGGCACGTCGCCGAGGCGTCCGGCGTCGCGATCAGCATCGACGTGGCGGCCATCGCCGTGGACGCCCCGGTTCGCGACGCCGCGGCCGCCCTGGGCAAGGACCCGCTGGAGTGGGTGCTGACCGGGGGCGAGGACCACGCCCTGGCTGCCACCTTCCCGTCGCGGAAGGCCGTGCCGAAGGGCTGGGTGGTCATCGGCGAGGTCGTGGCCTGGGCCGGCGGCGCCGATCCGGACGGCGGCCGTGCTCAGCACCGGGTGACGGTGGCCGGCCTGCCGGCGGGCGCGTACGAGGGACCGGGTGGCTGGCGGCACTTCAGCGTGTAGCGGCCGACCGACGGGTCAGCCCGTGACGTGCGTCAACGCGTGACTTTGCCGGCCTTGATGCACGAGGTGCAGACGTTCAGCTTCCTGGGCGCGCCGCCCACGACCGCGCGCACGCTCTGGATGTTCGGGTTCCAGCGGCGGCGGGTGCGCCGGTGCGAGTGGGAGATGCTGTTGCCGAAACCCGGCCCCTTGCCGCAGACGTCGCAGTTGGCAGCCACGGTCGACACACTCCAGCACGGTCGCAGTGAGCATCGGGTCTGCAGGAACTCTGGTCGCAGGAACTCGCGATGCGCGGCCCAGGGATCCCGGACGGCCCGCCGAGGGTACCTGACGTGGCTCGACCGACGCCAACCGCGGTTACCCTGCGGGCACGCGGGGTCGGCAAGAGGTCCGGCCGGACGGAAGGGGTGCCGATGCTCGACGGCCTGGCGCTCCGCCGCTGCTGCCAGGACGCGCTGGAGGCGTTGGGCCGCGCCCGCGAGGAGATCGACGCCCTGAACGTCTACCCCGTGCCGGACGGGGACACCGGGACCAACCTCTACCTCACCGTCGAGTCGGCCCTCGAGGAGCTGTCCGCCCGGCCGGACGACGGGGACGTGGCCAGAGACCTGCGCACGCTGGCGCACGGCGCGCTGCTCGGCGCCAGGGGGAACTCGGGGGTGATCCTCAGCCAGCTGTTCCGGGGTGCCGTCGAGGTCCTGGTCGCGCCGCAGGAGGCGGCCGACCAGGCCGAGTCGGTCCGTGCGGCCCTGGAGCACGCCGCCCGCTCGGCGTACGCCGCGGTGGCCCAGCCGGTCGAGGGCACGATCCTGACCGTGGCGCGGATGGCGGCGGAGGCGGCGCGGTCGGCCGAGGGGAGCACCACCGACGTGGTGCGGGCCGCCGCGCGAGGGGCCCACGACGCGCTCGAGCGCACGCCCGAGATGCTCGAGGTCCTGCGGGCTGCGGGGGTGGTCGACGCCGGCGGGCGTGGCCTGACCGTGCTGTTCGACGCGCTCCTTCAGACCCTGACCGGACAGCGGCCCGCAGCGGCGCCGGCCCGGGTGACGCACCCCCGGTCGCCCGGGCCGGGTAGCGCTGCGGCCGAAGACGTGCGCGCGGACGGCCCGGCATTCGAAGTCATGTACCTGCTGGAGGCCGACGACGTCGCCACGGCTGTGCTCAGAGACGTCCTGGGCGGCCTGGGCGACTCGCTGCTCGTCGTCGGCGGCGACGGTCTCTGGAACGTCCACGTGCACGTGGACGACGTCGGGGCCGCGGTCGAGGCCGGCGTCCGTGCCGGCCGGCCGTACCGGATCAAGGTCACCCATTTCGGCGAGCAGGTGGCCAGGCAGCGGGCCGCCCGCGCCCCCGGCACCCGGGCCGTCGTGGCGCTGCTGCCCGGTGCGGGTCTGGCCGAGCTGGCGCTCGCGTGCGGCGCGTCGGTGGTCGAGTCGGCGGCGGGCTCGGCCGGTCGTCGCCCCGCTACGAGGGACGTGCTGCTGGCGGTGCAGCAGGCGCACTCCGACGAGGTGGTCGTGCTGCCGGACGACCGCGACACCGTGGCGGTGGCCGAGGCGGCCGCGGAGTACGCCCGCGCCGGCGGGGTGCGCGTGGCTGTCCTGCCGACCCGCGCACCGGTCCAGGTGCTCGCCGCGCTGGCCGTGCACGACCCGGGCCGGCGCTTCGAGGACGACGTGGTCGCGATGACGGCGGCGGCGCGGGCGACCAGGCGCGGAGCCGTCACCCTGGCGGTCCGCGAGGCGTTGACGTCGGCGGGTGTGTGCCGACCCGGGGACGTCCTCGGCCTGGTGGAGGACGACGTCGCGTGCATCGGCGCGAGCGTCGGGGAGGTCGCCGAGCAGGTGCTGGACCGCATGCTGTCAGCGGGTGGTGAGCTGGTGACCGTGATCATCGGGCAGGAGGCCGGGGTGGGGCTCGGCGACGCCCTCGTCGAGCACCTGCGGCGCGCGCACCCGGAGGTGGAGACGCAGGTCCTCGACGGTGGCCAGGAGCACTATCCGGTGCTGCTGGGCGTGGAGTAGGCGGCGCGACGTGCTGGACGACCCGATCCGTACCGTCATCGGCGGCGCGTCCGCGAAGGCGTTCGCCGCCGGACTCGGGCTGCAGACGGTCGGCGACCTGCTGCGGCACTTCCCCCGGCGGTACGCCGTGCGCGGCGAGCTCACCGACCTCGCCTCGCTGCGGGTCGACGAGGAGGCCACGGTCATGGCCGAGGTCGCCACCACGAAGCTCTACCCGATGAAGAACCGCCCGGGCTGGGTCCTGGAGGTGGTGGTCACCGACCAGAACCCCGGGGCGCGCGGCCGGCTGAAGCTGACCTTCTTCGGGAAGCAGAAGCGCCACCTGGAGTGGCGCGAGCGCCAGCTGCGCGTCGGGCGGCACGGACTGTTCGCCGGAAAGGTCGGCTCGTACCAGGGCGTCCGCCAGCTCACGCACCCCGACTACCTGCTCGTGGGCGACGTCGGCGACGACCCGGACGACCTGGACGACAGCGCCGCCGACGCTGCGGCCGCGTTCGCGCGCAGTCTGATCCCGGTGTACCCGGCGACCAAGACCCTGACCACCTGGAAGATCGCCAAGGCCGTCGCGCCGGTGCTGGACACGATGGGCGAGCTGCCCGACCCGCTGCCCGCGGAGCTGCGCGAACGGCTCGGCCACCCGTCCCTGTCCGAGGCGTTCGAGTTGATCCACCGGCCCACGTCACGCGCGGACCACGAGCGGGCCGAACGACGGTTCGTCTTCGAGGAGGCGTACGTCCTGCAGGTCGAGCTGGCCCGCCGCCGGTCCGTCGCCGCGGCACTGCCGGCGGTGCCCCGCGTCCCCGCACCCGACGGTGTGCTGGCTGCGTTCGACCGGCGGCTGCCGTTCGAGCTGACCGAGGGCCAGCGCATGGTCGGCGAGCAGCTCGCCGACGACCTGGCCCGGGACCACCCGATGCACCGCCTCCTGCAGGGGGAGGTCGGGTCCGGCAAGACGGTCGTGGCACTGCGGGCGATGCTCGCCGTGGTCGACTCCGGCGGGCAGGCCGCCCTGCTCGCGCCCACCGAGGTCCTCGCCCAGCAGCACCACCGGTCGCTGCAGCTCCTGCTGGGACCGCTGGCCGAGCACGGGATGCTCGGCGGCGCCGACCTCGGCACACGGGTCGCGCTGCTCACCGGATCGCAGGGGGCGGCCACCCGCCGGCGGGCGCTGCTGCAGGCCGCCGGCGGCGAGGCGGGCATCGTCGTCGGCACCCACGCACTGCTGGAGGAACGGGTCTCCTTCGCCGACCTGGGCCTGGTCGTGGTGGACGAGCAGCACCGGTTCGGCGTCGAGCAGCGCTCGGCCCTGGCGGCCAAGGGCGCGACACCGCCGCACGTCCTGGTCATGACGGCGACGCCGATCCCGCGGACGATCGCGATGACGGTCTTCGGCGACCTGGACGTCTCCACGCTGACCGAGCTGCCGGCCGGCCGGTCGCCGATCGCCACGCACGTGGTCCCGGCGGGGGAGAAGCCGCACTTCCTCGAACGGGCCTGGGAGCGGGTCCGGGAGGAGGTCACCGCCGGTCACCAGGTGTACGTCGTCTGCCCGCGCATCGGCGGCGACGACGCCGCCGAGCCGCAGGAGGAGGGGTTCGAGCCGGCCGTCGAGGAGGACGACGCCGAGTCCGAGGCACCGCGGCGGCCGTTGCTGGCGGTGCTGGACGTGGCGCCGATGCTGGCCTCCGGACCGCTCGCCGGGCTGCGCCTGGAGATCCTGCACGGACGGATGCCTGCCGAGGCGAAGGACGACGTCATGCAGCGGTTCGCCACCGGCGGTGTCGACGTGCTGGTCGCGACCACGGTCGTCGAGGTCGGCGTCGACGTGCCGAACGCCACCGGCATGGTCGTGATGGACGCGGACCGGTTCGGCGTCTCCCAGCTGCACCAGCTGCGCGGGCGGGTCGGCCGCGGCAGTGCCCCCGGGCTGTGCCTGCTCGTCACCGAGCTGGAGCCGGGGACCCCGGGCCGGGCCCGTCTCGACGCGGTCGCCGCGACCAACGACGGGTTCGAGCTGGCGAGGGTCGACCTCGAGTCCCGCCGCGAGGGGGACGTGCTCGGCGCGTCCCAGTCCGGCCGGCGCTCGTCGCTGCGCCGGCTCCGGGTGCTGCGTGACGAGAAGGTCATCCAGCAGGCCCGGGTCGAGGCCACGGCGCTGGTCGAGCAGGACCCGGAGCTGGCCGGTCACCCGGCGCTGCGGTCCGCGGTGGCGGTCTACGTCGACGACGAACAGGGCGAGTACCTGGAGAAGGCCTGACCGCTCGCGCTGGGGCCATGTGGCGCCGTGCCACGCTTGCGGTCATGGCGCAGACGTACGAAGAGCTCGACGAGCGCCTGCGCGGCTTCCTGGCCGCGCAGCCGGTGTTCTTCGTGGCCACCGCCCCCGACCGGGGCGGGCACGTGAACCTCTCGCCGAAGGGGTACGGCGACACCTTCGCCGTGCTCGGGCCGCGGACCGTCGGATACCTCGACCTGACCGGGAGCGGGGTCGAGACTGTCGCGCACCTGCGCGAGAACGGCCGCATCACGCTCATGTTCTGCGCGTTCGCCGGCCCGCCGAAGATCGTCCGCCTGTACGGCACCGGCCGGGCGGTGGTCCCCGGTGACGCCGGCTGGGAGGAGCTGGCGGGCCGCTTCCCGCCGCACCCCGGGCGACGGGCCGTGGTGGTCGTCGACCTCGAGCGCATCGCGGACTCGTGCGGCTACGCGGTGCCGTTCCTGGACTTCGCGGGCGAGCGCGACGGCCTGCCCGGCCTTGCGGGCACGCCCGGCGACGCCCGGTCGCAGGCCCGATGACCCGGGTGATCGGGGGCTCCGCCGGCGGGCGGAGGCTGGCGGTGCCGCCCGGCACCGCGACCCGTCCCACGTCGGACCGCGCCCGGGAGGCCCTGTTCTCTGCCCTCACCTCGATGCTCGGGCCGGGGGGGCTGACCGGGACCCGCGTCCTGGACCTGTACGCCGGGTCCGGCGCGGTGGGTCTGGAGGCGTTGTCCCGCGGGGCGTCCGCCGTGCTGCTCGTCGAGAACGACCGCCGCGCCGCCGCCGCAGTCCGCGCCAACGTCGCGGCGCTCGGACTGCCCGGAGCGCAGGTCGTGCGCGACGACGTCGCCCGGCTCGCGGGATCGGCCAACCCGCAGCCGCCGTACGACGTCGCGTTCCTGGACCCTCCGTACCCGCTGCCGGCCGGCGCGCTGCGCGCCGTGATCGCGGCGCTGGCGGGCCACGGCTGGCTCGCACCCGAGGCGGTCGTCGTGGTGGAGCGGGCGAGCCGGGACGCGCCCTGGACCTGGCCCGCCGGCCTCACCGCGATCCGGGAGCGCCGGTACGGCGAGGGCATGCTTTGGTACGGTCGCGCCGCCCGGTCCGGCAGCCCACGCCCGGACCCCGAGTAGCCGGGAGCGTCGCCGTGCGCAATGCCGTCTGCCCGGGGTCCTTCGATCCCGTGACCAACGGACACCTGGACATCATCGGGCGGGCCGCCGCGCTGTTCGACGAGGTCATCGTCATGGTCGCCTACAACGTCAGCAAGGCCGGCCTGTTCAGCGTGGAGGAGCGGATCCGGATGCTCGAGGAGGTCACCGCCGTCTGGCCGAACGTCGTCGTGGACAGCTACAGCGGGCTCCTCGTGGACTTCTGCCGCGACCGGGGCATCCCAGCCGTGGTGAAGGGCCTGCGGGCGGTGTCCGACTTCGACTACGAGCTGCAGATGGCCCAGATGAACCGCCAGCTCAGCGGCCTCGAGACTTTGTTCGTGCCGACCAGCGCCACTTACAGTTACCTCTCGTCCAGCCTCCTCAAGGAGGTTGCGGCCCTCGGCGGCGACGTGGCCGGCCTGGTCCCCGACTCGGTGGCCACGCGGTTGCGCGAGCGGCTCGCGGGACGCTGAACCACCCGGGCCCGGCCCTCCTGCCGGTCCGGCCGAGCCGGAGGAAGAGACCGCCCGTGGACGTGCACGAGAAGCTGGACGAGATCACCGGGCTGGTCGAGCAGGCCCGGGCGATGCCGATGTCGGCGTCGTGCATCGTGAACCGCCCCGAGCTGCTGACCCTGCTCGAGGAGCTGCGCGCCCTGCTGCCCGAGGAGATCGACCTCGCCGAGCAGCTGCTCGCCGGCCGTGACCGCGTCGTCGAGGAGGGTCGGGCCGAGTCCGACCGGATCATCGCCGCCGCCCAGGAGGAGCGAATGCGGCTGGTCTCCGAGACCGAGGTCTACGCCCAGGCGCAGCAGGAGGCCGCCCGGGTCGTATCCGAGGCGCACGGGGACGCCGAGTCGATGCGCAAGCAGGTCGACGAGTACGTGGACGCCAAGCTGGCCACTTTCGAGATCACTCTGAACAAGACCCTGTCCGCCGTGGCCCGCGGCCGGGACAAGCTCCGCGGCCGCGGTGAGCTGGAGGCGCTCGGCACGCTGGGCACGGAGACCGGGGAGATCCCGGCGGTCCGCGACTGAGCCCTGCGCGAGTTCGGGGCACGTCCCCGGCTCGGGTACCCTGGGCCCTCGGTCTCGACCGGGACCGTGGTTCGTGGTGCCCCGCGGAGGCCAAGCTGTCCAGGCTCGACCCGCGCGCGCCGTTCGTCGTGGACACCCGCGACCTCGGCCGCCGACCCGGGTCGATGCGTACGGCCAGCCGGGTCGTCCCAGCGCCGGCGGACCTCGGCACGGTCGTGGTCGGTGTCCCCGAGGGTTCCGACGTCGAGCTCGACCTGAGACTCGAGTCGGTCGTCGAGGGGGTGCTCGTGACGGGAACGGCGCGGGTGCACGTCGAGGGCGAGTGCGTGCGGTGCCTCGACCCGGTGTCCTCCGAGCAGGAGGTCCGGGTGCAGGAGCTGTACTACTACCCCGACCAGAACATCGACGACGACGAGGCCGGGCGGCTGCAGGGCGATCTCATCGACCTGGAGCCGTTGCTGCGTGACGCGGTGGTCCTCGGGCTGCCGTTCCGGCCGGTGTGCCGGGACGACTGTCCGGGCCTGTGCTCCGAGTGCGGGGCCAGGCTGGCGGACGACCCCGGGCACCGGCACGAGCAGGGCGACCCGCGCTGGGCCGCGTTGCACGCTCTGAGCACGGAACTGGCAGAACAGGTTGGAACCGGGCAGACCGAGCCGGCCGGATCGACCGGCCAGGCGCCCGACGACGAGGAAGTGAGCTGACGGTGGCCGTCCCCAAGCGGAAGACGTCGCGCAGCAACACCCGGCACCGCCGGTCGGCGTGGAAGACGACGGCCCCGGCGCTGTCGACGTGCGACCGCTGCAAGCAGCCGAAGCTGCAGCACGTCGCCTGCCCGACCTGCGGCACGTACAACAAGCGCCAGGTTCTCTCCGTCTGAGATCGGCCCTCCGGGGTCGTGGTCGACGCCGCAGCCGCCGTGGGGGTGGCGTCCACCTCGTTCCCGTGGGACCGCACACGCGCGCGCCCGTCCGGCCCCCGGCCGGCGGGCCGCCCGCCGTGGAGGTTCACCAGTGATTGACGAGCACGCGCACGCCGCGCTGTCCGAGCGCCTGGGGTGCACCGTCGAGCCGGGCCTGCTGCAACGCTCGCTGACGCACCGGTCGTACGCCTACGAGAACGGCGGCCTGCCCACCAACGAGAGGCTGGAGTTCCTCGGCGACGCGGTGCTCGGACTGGTGGTGACCGACACCCTGTACCGCACCCACCCGGACCTGCCCGAGGGGCAGCTGGCCAAGCTGCGGTCGGCGGTCGTCAACGCCAAGGCGCTCGCGGACGTGGGCCGTGACCTGGGGCTGGGTGAGTTCCTGCGGCTGGGGCGCGGCGAGGAGGCGACCGGTGGCCGCAACAAGGGCTCGATCCTCGCCGACACGGTCGAGGCGGTGCTGGGGGCGGTGTACCTGGACCTCGGGCTGGCCGAGTGCGAGGCGCTGGTCCACCGGCTGTTCGACCCGGTGATCGACTCCGCGGCCGGGCTCGGCGCCGGCCTGGACTGGAAGACCTCGCTGCAGGAGCTGACCGCGAACGACGGCCTCGGGGTCCCGGAGTACCAGATCTGGGACGAGGGTCCCGACCACGAGAAGCACTTCACCGCCGTGGTCCGGGTCGCCGGCGAGGACCGCGGCTCCGGCAGCGGGCGGAGCAAGAAGGAGGCCGAGCAGGAGGCTGCCTCGGCCGCCTGGCACGCGCTGCGCACGGCGCGCGGCTAGACCGGCGCGACGCCGTGCCCGAGCTGCCCGAGGTCGAGGTGGTCCGCCGCGGGCTGCAGCAGCGGGTGGTCGGCCGCACCGTCACCGCGGTCGACGTCCAGCACCCACGGGCTGTCCGCCGGCACGTCCCGGGTGCGGCCGACTTCGCCGGACGGCTGGCGGGGCGCCGGGTGCTGTCCACCGCGCGGCGCGGGAAGTACCTGTGGCTCCCGCTGGACTCCGCGGAGGCCCTGCTGGCGCACCTGGGGATGTCCGGGCAGCTGCTCGTGCGACCGGCGGGCGCACCGGACGAGGTGCACCTGAGGGTGCGGCTGGCCCTGGACGACGGCACCGAGCTGCGGTTCGTCGACCAGCGCACGTTCGGCGGGCTGTCGGTCGAGGGCACGGACGCGGACGGGGTGCCGGCCCCGGTCGTGCACATCGCCAGGGACCCGCTGGACCCGGCCTTCGACGCCGCGGCGTTCGTGGCTGCACTGCGGCGGCGGCGGACCGGTGTCAAACGCGCCCTGCTGGACCAGTCGCTGATCTCCGGGGTCGGCAACATCTACGCGGACGAGGCGCTGTGGCGGTCGCGGTTGCACTTCGCCCGGGCGACGGACACGATGCGCCGGCCGGAGACCGAGCGGCTGCTCGCCAACGTCCGCGCGGTGATGGGCGAGGCCCTGGAGCAGGGCGGCACGTCGTTCGACTCGTTGTACGTGGACGTCAACGGCAGCAGCGGCTACTTCGACCGCTCGCTGGACACGTACGGGCAGGAAGGCCGGCCTTGCCGCCGCTGCGGGACACCGGTGCGCCGGGACCCGTTCATGAGCCGCTCGTCGTTCACCTGCCCGCGTTGCCAGCCCCGGCCGCGTCACGGCCGCTGGTAGCGGCCCCCGGGTCAGCGGCGGGCGGCCTCGGCGGCCACCTCGCCGGAGACGGTCCCGTCCGCGCGGGCCGGCGTCCACCGCTCGGTGCGCACCCACTCGGACCCGCAGCCGGCGCAGCGGAACAGCGCGAGTCCGTCCCGGCGGGCGCCGGTGGCGGTCCAATCGCAGATGAGCTGGCACGGGTTCGTGGCGAGGACGGTCACCGGGCCAGTCTGCCCGCGGCGGGCTACCCTCGCCCGTCGTGGACGCCCGGCTGACCGTGTGGGTCCGCGGCCGCGTCCAGGGCGTCGGGTTCCGTTGGTGGACACGGGCACGGGCGGCCGAGCTCGGGCTGTCGGGTTGGGCGGCGAACCTGGACGACGGCCGGGTCGAGGTGGTGGCCGAGGGTCCGCGGGAGGCGTGCGAGGCGTTGCTGCTGGCGCTGCGCTCGGGTGCACCGCCGGGCCGGGTCACCGGCCTGACCGAGCGCTGGGGCGCGGCGCTGGGGGTCCCGTCGGGCTTCGTCGCGCGATGATCCATGACCCGTTCGAGTGAGCAGCCGCGCGGCGCTGTTGACCGTTTCGTGACCTGGTGCCACCCTGGCCTGAGTACGTCGGACAGCTCCCTCCCGCTGCCCCAGTCGCCCCCGGGCGACACGCACCACCTGCTGACCCTCAGCCGCCGGAGCCCAGGCCCCGCGCGTGCCCCTCATGACCAGCCCTGTGTGCCCGCCCAAGGGCACCGTGACCCGGTAAGGACCCTCGATGGCGAAGGCCCTGCTCGGATACCTCGGCGGCCCGGACCCCGTTGTCCTCTCCGAGATCGCGCGGCTTCGCAGCCGTGTACGCGACCTCGAGGCGGAGGTCGACCGGCTCCACGCCGTGAACGATGCACTCACCGCGGTCATCGCGGAGGACCAGGTCCTCTCGGTGACCGACCGCGAACCAGCTCTCACGTAGCACCGGACAGCCCCGGCCCCCGCGCGCGGCGCCCGCCCCCCTCACGGGCCCGCGCGGGCCGGGCGCTCCTGGCGCGGCGGCACGAGCGTCCGCCGGCCGCCCGGTAGTCTGGCGGCGGTCTTCCCCGACCCCGCCCCGTCGTGTCGACCTGCATGCGACGGCTACCCGCAGGAGCGCCTCCACCGTGCACCTGAAGAGCCTGACTCTGCGCGGCTTCAAGTCCTTCGCCTCGTCCACCACCCTGCGCTTCGAGCCGGGGATCACCTGTGTGGTCGGGCCGAACGGCTCGGGCAAGTCCAACGTCGTCGACGCGCTGGCGTGGGTCATGGGTGAGCAGGGGGCCAAGAGCCTGCGCGGCGGCAAGATGGAGGACGTCATCTTCGCCGGCACGTCCGGGCGCCCGCCGCTGGGCCGGGCCGAGGTCGTGCTGACGATCGACAACACCGACGGCGCCCTCCCGATCGAGTACGCGGAGGTCACGCTCTCGCGGATCATGTTCCGCAACGGCGGGTCCGAGTACGCCATCAACGGCGAGTCGTGCCGGCTGCTGGACGTGCAGGAGCTGCTGTCGGACTCCGGCATCGGCCGCGAGATGCACGTGATCGTCGGGCAGGGCCAGCTGGACCAGATCCTGTCCGCGACGCCCGAGGACCGGCGCGGCTTCATCGAGGAGGCGGCCGGGGTCCTCAAGCACCGCAAACGCAAAGAGAAGGCGCTGCGCAAGCTGGAGGCCATGCAGGCCAACATGACCCGGGTCGCCGACCTCACCGTCGAGCTGCGCCGTCAGCTCAAGCCCCTCGGCAAGCAGGCCGAGGTGGCCCGGCGGGCCAGCGTGGTGCAGGCCGACCTGCGCGACGCTCGCCTGCGGCTGCTGGCCAACGACCTGCTCGAGCTGCGTACCGCGCTCGAGCAGGAGGTCGCCGACGAGACCGCGCTGCGCGAGCGGCGCGCGCAGGTCGAGGCCGCCCTGGCCGCGGCCCAGGCACGCGAGGCGGCGCTCGAGGCGGAGGCCGCCGAGCGCGCGCCCGCCGTGGCGCGGGCCCAGGAGGTCTGGTACCGGTTGAACGGCGTCCGGGAGCGCCTGCGTGGCACGGCCGGGATGGCCGAGCAGCGGCTGCGCATCCTGGCCGCCGAGCCGGAGGACGACCGGCCCGGCCGCGACCCGGACGAGCTGGAGGTGTCGGCCGCCCAGGTCCGGACCGAGGAGGCCGCTCTCGTCGCCGAGGTCGAGCAGGACCGCATGCGGTTGGCCGCCGCCGTCGCTGCCCGCGCCGCCGCCGAGGACGAGCTCGTCGCCGAGGAGCGCCGGGTGGCCACGGCCGAGCGGGCGCAGGCCGACCGCCGCGAGGGACTGGCCCGGCTGGTGGGTCAGGTCGGTGCCGCGAGCAGCCGGCTGGAGACCCGCGAGGCCGAGATCGGCCGGCTGTCGACGGCCCTGGACGAGGCCCGCGAGCGGGCCCGCGGCGCGCACGAGGAGTTCACCGCGCTGGAGTCCAGCGTGGCCGGGCTGGACGAGGGCGAGGTCGGCCTCGACACCGAGCACGAGCAGGCCGCCACGGCGTACGAGGCGGCGCAGGCGCAGGTCGCGCAGCTGCGCCAGGAGGAGCGCGACGCCGAGCGCGACCGGGCCGCGCTGACCGCCCGCAAGGAGGCGCTCGAGCTGAGCCTCGCGCGCAAGGACGGCTCGGCCGCCCTGCTCGCCGCGGGGAGCAGGCTCAGCGGCGTGCTGGGTTCCGTCGCGGCGCTCGTGAGCGTCCGGCCCGGCTACGAGACGGCGCTCGCTGCCGCGCTGGGAACGGCGGCGGACGCGGTCGCGGTCGACGGTCTGGACGCCGCGGTCGGTGCCCTGCGCCTGCTGAAGGACGACGACGCAGGTCGCGCACCGCTGCTGGTCGGCAGCGCGTCGCTGCCGGCGGGCGGGGTCACGACGCCGGCCGGGCTGCCCGCTGGGGCGGTACCGGCCTTCGACCTGGTCTCGGCCCCAGCGCGCATCGCTGCCGCCGTCCGCCGCGTGCTGGCCACGACCGTCGTCGTCGAGGACCTGCGAGCCGCGCGTGAGGTCGTACGGGCCCGGCCCGAGCTCACCGTCGTCACCCGTGACGGCGACGTCCTGTCGGCCGGCTTCGCGCACGGCGGCTCGACGTCCGCTCCGTCACTGCTCGAGGTCCGGGCGGCGGTCGACGAGGCGTCGGTCCGGCTCGAGGCGGCCGCGCACCGGACCGAGCGCGTGCGGTTCGAGCTGTCCGCAGCGATCCAGCAGCGCCAGGACGCGTCCGAACGGTGCGAGGCGGCCCTGGCCCGGCTGCACGAGTCCGACGCCCGGCTCGCCGCCGTGGCCGAGCAGCTCGGCCAGCTCGGTGCCGCGGCCCGTGCCGCGACCGGCGAGGCGGACCGGCTGCAGGCCGCCCTGACCGCCGCGAACGCGGCCGTCCAGGCCGACCGCGACGCCGTCGACGAGCTGCAGGAGCGGCTGGACGAGGCCGAGCAGACGCCGCCGGACGTGGTCCCGGCCGCCGACCGGCGCGACGCCCTCGCCGTCGCCGCCTCCACGGCTCGCCAGGGGGAGGTCGAGGTGCGGCTGACGGTGCGCACCGGCGAGGAGCGGGCCCGTGCGCTGGCCGGGCGGGCCGAGGCGCTGGAGCGGTCGGCGGCCGAGGAGCGCGCGGCCCGGGAACGCGCGGTCGAACGCCGGCAGCGCCGGGTGCGCGAGCTCGCGGTCGCGGCCGCCGTCTCCCGCGGGGTCGTCCTCGCGCTGGCCCGGCTCGAGCTCTCGCTGCAGGCCGCCGCGGCCGAGCGGGCCGCCGCGGAGAGCGAGCGCACCGCCGCCGACGGCGAGATGGCCGGTGTCCGTACCCGGGCCCGTGAGCTGGCCGGCGAGCTCGACCAGCTCACCGACTCCGTGCACCGCGACGAGATGGCCAGGACCGAGCAGCGGCTGCGGATCGAGACGCTGGAGGCGCGGGCGCTCGAAGAGCTCGGGGTCGACCCGCAGACGCTCGTCGACGAGTACGGCCCGGACCAGCTCGTGCCGCCGTCGCTGCCCGAGCCGGACGCCGAGCCGGACGCCGCGCCCGGCGACCCGGTCCCGTACGTGCGTGCCGAGCAGGAGAAGCGTGCCCGCACCGCGGAGCGCGCGCTCGCCCTCCTCGGCAGGGTGAACCCGCTGGCGCTGGAGGAGTTCGCGGCGCTCGAGGAGCGGCACCAGTTCCTCACCGAGCAGCTCGAGGACCTCAAGAAGACCCGCCGCGACCTGCTCGACATCGTCCGCGAGGTCGACGAGCGGGTGGAGCAGGTCTTCACCGCGGCGTACCACGACACGGCGCGCGAGTTCGAGACGGTCTTCGCCCGGCTGTTCCCGGGCGGCGAGGGCCGGCTCGTGCTGACGGACCCCGACGACATGCTCGCCACCGGCATCGAGGTCGAGGCCCGTCCGCCCGGTAAGAAGGTGAAGCGGCTCTCGCTGCTGTCCGGCGGCGAGCGCTCGCTCGTCGCGGTCGCCCTGTTGGTCGCCATCTTCAAGGCTCGGCCGAGTCCCTTCTACGTGATGGACGAGGTCGAGGCCGCGCTCGACGACACCAACCTCGGCCGGCTGCTCACGCTGTTCGAGGAGCTGCGCGAATCCAGCCAGCTCATCGTGATCACGCACCAGAAGACGACGATGGAGGTCGCCGACGCCCTCTACGGCGTGACCATGCGCGGTGACGGCGTCACGAGCGTGATCAGCCAGCGCCTGCGCGAGGAGCAGCCCGCGTGAGCGGTGGCAGGATCGCGCCGTGACCGCCACCGTCCTGATCGTCGTCGTCATGCTCGCGCTCGCGCTGATCGTCGGGTTGGCCCTGGTCGGCAGCCGCCGGTGCGCGCACGGCCGCCCCGCCGGCTCCGCCCGCGCGCCCGGCCGAGTCCGCCGTCGAGGCACCTGCTCTTGAGGTCGTGCCGCCCGTCGAAGCGGTCGAAGCGGTGCCGGAGCCGTCGGCCGGCCGGTTCGCCCGGCTCCGGGACCGGCTCGTCCGGTCCCGCACGACGCTCGGCTCCGGTCTGGTTCACCTGCTGTCGCGCGACACGGTCGACGCGGCGACGTGGGACGAGGTGGAGGCGACGCTGCTCCTCTCCGACCTCGGCGTGGGGCCCGCGACCGAGCTGCTGGACCGGCTGCGCGAGCAGATGCGGACCCAGGACACCGCCGACCCGGGGCGGGTGCAGGCGCTGCTGCGGGCCGAGCTGCTCGCGCTGGTCGACCCGTCGGTGGACCGTTCACTGGTTCTGGTCGGCGCGGCCGGGGTGCCGGCCGTGGTGCTGGTCGTCGGTGTGAACGGCACCGGCAAGACCACGACGACCGGCAAGCTCGCCCGCGTCCTCGTCGCCGACGGCAGGACCGTCCTGCTCGGCGCGGCCGACACGTTCCGCGCCGCCGCGGCCGAACAGCTGCAGACGTGGGGCGAGCGCGTCGGGGTGCGGACGGTGCGCGGGGCCGAGGGTGCCGACCCGGCGAGCGTCGCGTTCCAGGCGGTGCAGGCCGGGATCGACGCGTCCGTGGACGTCGTGCTCGTGGACACCGCCGGACGGCTGCACACCAAGACCGGGCTGATGGACGAGCTCGGCAAGGTCAAGCGCGTGGTCGAGAAGCAGGCGCCGGTCACCGAGGTGCTGCTCGTGCTCGACGCGACCACCGGCCAGAACGGCCTGCAGCAGGCGCGCGTCTTCGCCGAGGTGGTCGATGTCACCGGGATCGTGCTGACCAAGCTGGACGGCACGGCCAAGGGCGGCATCGTCGTCGCGGTGCAGCGCGAGCTCGGCGTCCCGGTGAAGCTGGTCGGGCTCGGC
Organism: uncultured Actinomycetota bacterium; assembly: GCA_963849365.1. Classification (GTDB taxonomy): domain Bacteria; phylum Actinomycetota; class Actinomycetes; order Prado026; family Prado026; genus CAVQCJ01. The sequence goes on along the minus strand of CAWKHA010000001.1, from coordinate 748,926 downwards.
GAAGGCGTGGACGACCTCGCGCCGTTCGATCCCGAGGCGTTCGTCGACGCCCTGCTCGAGGGCTGAGTCAGCCGCCCACGAACGGACCGTCGGGCCGCAGGACCGTCCGGACGAGCGGGACGCCGGGGCGGTAGGCGAGGTGCACGTACGACGGGGCGTCCAGGACCACGAGGTCGCCGCGCGATCCGACCCGCAACGTCCCGACATCCTCGCGCCGCAACGCCTGCGCACCGCCGGCGGTCGCCGACCACACAGCCTCGGCGGGAGTCATGCGCATCTCCCGGACGGCGAGCGCGACGCACAGGGACATGCTGGTGGTGTACGAGGAGCCGGGGTTGCAGTCGGTCGCGAGCGCCACCGTGACGCCGGCGTCGAGCAGGCGACGCGCGTCCGGGTACGGCGAGCGCGTGGAGAACTCGGCGGCCGGCAGCAGGGTGGCCACGGTCGCGGAACCGGCCAGCGCGTCGACGTCGGAGTGGTCGAGGTACGTGCAGTGGTCGACGCTCGCGGCCGCGACCTCGACGGCGACCTGCACGCCCGGGCCGTGCTGCAGCTGGTTCCCGTGCAGCCGCGGCAGCAGCCCGCGGGCGACGCCGGCGGCGACGATCGCGCGGGTCTCGTCCGCGTCGAAGGCGCCGCGGTCGCAGAAGACGTCCACCCACCGTGCCTGCGGCGCGCACGCGTCCAGCATGGGTCCGGCCACGAGCGCGACGTAGGCGTCGCGCCGGCCCTCGTACTCCGGCGGCACGACGTGCGCACCCAGGTACGTGGTCTCGGCGGTGATCCTGCGCGCCACGACGAGCGAGCGGGCCTCGTCCTGGACGGTCAGGCCGTAGCCGCTCTTGCACTCGAACGTCGTGGTGCCGCCGCGGAGCATCTCGGCGGCCAGCCGGCGGGCGTGGTCCTCGAGGGTCGCGTCGTCGGCCGCCCGGGTCGCGGCGACGGTGCTGCGGATGCCGCCGGCGCTGTACGGCCGGCCGGCCATCCTCGCTGCGAACTCGTCGGCCCGGTCACCGGCGAAGACCAGGTGCGCGTGGCTGTCGACGAACCCGGGGACGACCGCGCACCCCACCGCGTCGATCTGCTCGTCGGCCGCGGGAGCCTGCGCCGACGGGCCGACCCACGCTACGGCGCCGGCGTCGACGACGACAGCCGCGTCGTGCAGCAGGCCGAGCGGCGTGCCGTCGCCGAGCCCGGGGACGTTGGTGACGAGCTGCCCGATGCCGCTGACGACGGTGCTCATCGCAGGACCGCCGCGATCGCCCCGGACAGCGCCCGCCCCACGTCGGGCACGCGGCGGTGCACGCCGTCCGCCACGACCACCTCGCCGCCGACGACGACGTGCGAGACGTCGGCGGCAGTCGCGGCGAACACGGCGGCCTCGGGGCCGTGACCCGCTCCGGCGGTGCGCGGCGAGTCCAGCCGCAGCGTCACCAGGTCGGCGCAGGCGCCGGGGGCGATCCGGCCGCCGTCGGGGCGCCCGAGCGCGTGCCATCCGGCCGACGTCGCCGCGCCGAGCAGGCGTGCCGCGTCGAAGTGGCCACGCCGCATCGACACCAGGCGCTCGTCGAGCTCGACGCCGCGTGCCTCCTCGAAGAGATCGATGACCGCGTGGCTGTCCGACCCGAGCGAGAGCGGCGACCCCGCCTCGGTCAGTGCGCGCACCGGGCCCACGCCGTCGGCGAGGTCCCGCTCGGTGGTGGGGCACAGGCAGGTCCCGGTCCGGCTCGCACCGAGCAGGGCGATGTCGTCGGCGGACAGGTGTGTCGCGTGCACCGCAGTGGTCGCGGAACCGAGAGCGCCGGCGTCGGCGAGCACCTTCGTGGGCGAGCGGCCGTACGCGGCGACGCACGCCTCGTTCTCGGCCGGCTGCTCGGACAGGTGCACGTGCAGGGGAGTTCCGTCGTGCAGCTCGGCCCAGCGCGCCACCACCGGGATGTCGTCGGCGGCGACGGCGCGCACCGAGTGCACGGCGGCGCCGACCCGGACGTCGCCGGACGGGGGGTAGGCCGTGCACAGCGCCGCGGCGCGGTCGGCCCAGGCGTGCGCCGAGCCGTCGCCGAAGCGCAGCTGCACGCCGTCGAGCGGACGGCCGATCCCGCCGGTGAGGTAGCACGTGTCGAGCAGCGTGAGCCGTACGCCGGCGGTGCGGGCCGCCGCGACCAGCGCGTGCGCCATGGCGTTCGGGTCGCCGTAGCGCTGCCCGCCCGGCCCGTGGTGCAGGTAGTGGAACTCGCCGACCGCCGTGATCCCGGCCAGTGCCATCTCGGCGTACACGGCTGTCGCCAGCGCGCGGTAGGAGTCCGGGTCGAGCCGCTCGGCGACGGCGTACATCTGCTCGCGCCAGGTCCAGAACGAGCCGGTGCCGCCCGAGCCGTCGACCGCGTGCGTACGTCCCCGCAGCGCGCGGTGGAAGGCGTGCGAGTGCACGTTCGCGAGCCCGGGCAGGGTGAGGCCGGTCAGCCGGACCGTCCCGTCCGGAAGGGGGCCGGCGAAGCCGGGCGTGACAGCCGAGATGCGTCCACCGTCCAGCTCGACCAGGACCTGGTCGTGCGACACCGCGCCGCCGAGCCAAGCGTGCTCGCACAGGTACGACGTCACCGCTCGACCTCCGGCGTAAGCTCCGCGGCGACGACGCGGGCCAGTGCGTCGACACCGGACAGGCAGTCGGCGAGGTCGGCGTGCTCGGCGGGGGAGTGCGACACCCCGGTCGGGTTGCGGACGAACAGCATCGCGGCGGGGACAAGGGCGGCGAGCACCCCCGCATCGTGCCCGGCCTGCGTCGGCAGCACCGGGACCTCACCGGACGAACCGCCGACCGCCGCGGCGAGCCGCCTCGACAGCGCACCGTCGAACCGCACCTCCGGCGACACCGACTCCGTCGTGACCGCGAGCCGGGTGCCGTCCCGGCCGGCGCGCAGCGTCGCGGCCCGCTCGATCCCGTCGACGAGCGATGCCAGCGCATCGGCGTCCGCGGCCCGGGCGTCCAGCCACGCCCGCACGGAAGACGGGATCGCGTTGGTGCCGTTCGGCTCGACCTCCACCCGTCCGAACGTCACCCGCGCACCGGCGAGACGGGCCCGCTTGCGCGCGGCGAGCACGGTCTCGGCGTACGTGAGCATCGGGTCGCGCCGGTCCTCCAGGCGCGTGGTACCGGCGTGGTTGGCCTCTCCGGTGAAGGTGAACCGGTAGCGGCCGTGCGGCCAGATCGCGGTCGCCACGCCGACCGGTGCGCCGCTGTCGACCAGGTTCCGGCCCTGCTCGACGTGCAGCTCGACGTAGCTGCCGATGCGGCCGAGCGCCTCGTCGTCGCGGCCGAGCCCGTCCGGGTCGTGCCCGGCCGCCCGCATCGCCGCGGCGAGGGTGACCCCGTCGGTGTCGGTCAGACCCCGCGCCCGGTCCGGGTCGAGCTCTCCCGGTCAGCAGCCTGGACCCCGCGCAGGCCACCCCGAAGCGCGAGCCCTCCTCGTCCGCGAACGCGACGACGGCGACCGGTCGCGGCGGGCCGGCGGCGGATGCCGACGCTCGCACGACGTCCAGGGCCGCGAACGCCGACACCACTCCGAGCGGGCCGTCGTACGCCCCGCCGTCCGGCACCGAGTCCAGGTGCGAACCGAGCACCAGCGCGCCGCGGCCGGGTCGTCCCCACCAGGCCCAGAGGTTGCCGTTGCGGTCGGTGTGCACCGGCATCGCCCGGGCCGCTGCGGCGTCGGCGAACCACTCCCGGCACTCCGCGTCCTCGCGGGTCCAGGCGAGGCGGCGGTAGCCGCCGGTGCGCGGGTCCCGGCCGACGGGCAGCAGCGTGTCCCAGAGCCCGGCGAACGACCTCGCGGCGGTCGGTGCGTCGGCCACGCAGGTCAGCCCTCGGCCATCGGCACGCGCACACCCCGCTCGGCCGCGACCTCGGCGGCCCGGTCGTAGCCGGCGTCCACGTGCCGGATCACGCCCATGCCCGGGTCGTTGGTGAGCACCCGCTCGAGCTTGGCCGCTGCCAGCGCCGTGCCATCGGCGACCGTCACCTGCCCGGCGTGGATCGAGCGGCCGATGCCCACGCCGCCGCCGTGGTGGATCGACACCCAGGTCGCGCCCGAGGCGGTGTTCACCAGCGCGTTCAGCAACGGCCAGTCCGCGATCGCGTCCGACCCGTCGAGCATCGACTCGGTCTCGCGGTACGGCGAGGCGACCGACCCGCAGTCCAGGTGGTCGCGGCCGATCGCGACCGGCGCCTGCAGGACCCCGGCCGCGACCATCTCGTTGAACCGCATGCCGGCCAGGTGCCGCTCGCCGTACCCCAACCAGCAGATCCGCGCCGGCAGGCCCTGGAACGCGACCTTCTCGCCGGCCCGGCGGATCCACCGCTCGAGCGGCTCGTTGTCGGGGAAGAGGTCCAGCACGGCTGCGTCGGTCGCGGCGATGTCGGCCGGCTCACCGGACAGCGCGGCCCAGCGGAACGGGCCCTTGCCCTCGCAGAACAGCGGCCGGATGTACGCCGGGACGAACCCGGGGAAGTCGAACGCGCGCTGGTAGCCGGCCGAGCTGCGCCTCGCCGCGGATGGAGTTGCCGTAGTCGAAGACCTCGGCGCCGGCGTCCATGAAGCCGACCATGGCCTCGACGTGCTTGGCCATCGACTGCCGGGCCCGCTCGGTGAACTCCTCCGGCTTGGCCTCGGCGTACGCGTGCCAGTCCTCGAGCGCCACGCCCTCGGGCAGGTACGACAGCGGGTCGTGCGCCGACGTCTGGTCGGTGACGATGTCCACCGGGACGCCGCGGCGCAGCAGCTCGGGCAGCACCGTCGCGCAGTTGCCGGCCAGCCCGACCGACAGCGGGCGGTGCTCGGCCTTCGCCACGAGCACTCGCTCGACCGCCGCGTCGAGGTCGCCGGTCCACTCGTCCAGGTAGCGGTGGTCCACGCGGCGCTGCAGCCGGGACGGGTCGACGTCCACGATGAGGCACACGCCGTCGTTCATCGTCACGGACAACGGCTGCGCGCCGCCCATGCCGCCGCAGCCGCCGGTCACCGTCAGCGTGCCCGCCAACGTGTTGTGGGGCCGCTTCGCCGCGACCGCGGCGAACGTCTCGTACGTGCCCTGCAGGATGCCCTGCGTCCCGATGTAGATCCACGAGCCCGCGGTCATCTGGCCGTACATGGTCAGGCCGAGGTGCTCGAGGCGGCGGAACTCGGGCCAGGTCGCCCAGTCGGGGACCAGGTTGGAGTTGGCCAGCAGCACCCGCGGCGCCCACTCGTGCGTGCGCAGGACGCCGACCGGCTTGCCGGACTGCACCAGCAGCGTCTCGTCGTCGGCGAGCCCCTGCAGGGTCCGGACGATCGCGTCGTACGCGGACCAGCTGCGCGCGGCCCGGCCGGTGCCGCCGTAGACGACGAGGTCGTCCGGCCGCTCGGCCACCTCCGGGTCGAGGTTGTTCATCAGCATCCGCATCGCGGCCTCGGTCTGCCAGCTGCGGCAGGACAGCTGCGTGCCGCGCGGGGCCCGGACCGGGCGCGGGCCGGAGACGGTGGTGCTCATCGCGTGCCTCTCTCGAACGTCGGCTCTGGACGGGGGTTCAGGCGAGCGGGCCGACCGCGGCCTCGGCGGCGGCCAGCAGCGAGCCGGAGGCGACCATCGCGACGGCCGCCTCGACCTCGGGGGACAGGTGCCGGTCCGGTCCCGGACCGGCGACCCGGGTACGCAGCGCCGCGACCACTGCGCCGGTGCCGGCCGCCGGCGCCAGCGGAGCGCGCAGGTCCAGCGCCCGGGCCGCGGTGAGGATCTCCACGGCGAGCACGCTGCCCAGTGCGTCGACCGAGCGGCGCAGCTTGCGCGCCGCCGACCAGCCCATCGACACGTGGTCCTCCTGCATGGCCGAGGACGGGATCGAGTCGACGCTGGCCGGGACCGCGAGCCGCTTCATCTCGCTGACCAGCGCGGCCTGCGTGTACTGGGCGATCATGTGGCCCGAGTCGACCCCGGGGTCGCCGGCCAGGAACGGCGGCAGGCCGTGCGAGCGCGCGACGTCGAGCTGCCGGTCGGTGCGCCGTTCGCTGATCGACGCGAGGTCGGCGGCGGCGATGGCCAGGAAGTCCAGCACATAACCGACCGGGGCGCCGTGGAAGTTGCCGTTCGAGCGGACCCGCCCGTCGGCGAGCACCACCGGGTTGTCGACGGCCGAGGCGAGCTCGCGGGAGGCGACGGCCTGCGCGTGCGCGATGGTGTCGCGGACGGCGCCGGCCACCTGCGGGGCGCAGCGCAGGGAGTACGCGTCCTGCACGATCGCGCAGTCCTCGCGGTGCGACTCGACGATCCCGGAACCGGCCAGCAGGCGGGTCATGTTGGCGGCCGCGTCGGCCTGGCCCGGGTGCGGGCGCAGCGCCTGCAGGTCGGCGGCGAAGACGGCGTCGGTGCCGAGCAGGGCCTCAACGCTCATCGCGGCAGCGACGTCGGCGGTGCGGACCAGCCGCCGCAGGTCGTGCAGCGCCAGCACCAGCATCCCGAGCATGCCGTCGGTGCCGTTGATCAGGGCGAGGCCCTCCTTGGCGGCCAGCTCGCGCGGGGTGATCCCGGCCGCGGCGAGCGCCTGCGCGGCGGGCTGCCGGACCCCCGCCGCATCCCGCACCTCGCCCTCGCCCATGACGGCCAGCGCGCAGTGCGCCAGCGGCGCGAGGTCGCCCGAGCAGCCGAGCGAGCCGTACTCGTGCACGACCGGCGTGATCCCGGCGTTGAGCAGGTCCGCGTACGCGCGGGCCGTCGCCGGGTCGGCTCCGGTGTGCCCGGTGGCCAGGGTGCGAAGGCGCAGCAGCATCAGCGCCCGCACGACCTCGCGCTCGACCTCGGGGCCGGATCCCGCCGCGTGCGAGCGGACCAGCGAGCGCTGCAGCTGGGCCCGCATCGTCGGGTCGATGTAGCGGGTCGCCAGCGCGCCGAACCCGGTCGAGACGCCGTACACCGGCTCGCCGCTCGCGGCCAGGTCGTCGATGACCGCGCGCGCTCGCTTCAACGCGGCGATGGCCTCTTCCGCGAGCTCCACGCGGGCCCCGTCCCGCGCCACCGCGACGACGTCACGAGGGTCCAGCGGAGCGGGCGAGACGGACACGGTGGAGGCCAGGCTGGCGGTCATGCCCCCATTGGATCGGTCCGCCGTCCGGGCGTCTGCCCGCGCAGGTGACTATGTGTCTGGTATCCCAGACTATGTGGTATCCCTGGCTCCGTGCCCGAGAGCTCGAGCGTCCCGGCCCTGAGCCGGTCCCTGGCGCTGCTGCGGCTGCTGGCCTCCCGCGCGGCCCCGGTTCCGGCGGCCGCGCTGGCCCGCGAACTCGACCTGCCCCGCTCGACCACGTACCACCTGCTGGCCGTCCTGCAGCGCGAAGGCTTCGTGGTGCACCTTCCGGAGGCTCGCGCGTACGGCCTCGGCGTCGCGGTGTTCGAGCTCGGCTCCGCCTACCTGCGGCACGACCCGCTGGAACGGCTGGCCCGCCCGCTGCTGGTGCGCCTGGTCGACCGCGTCGGCGGGACGGCGCACCTGGGCGTGCTGCACGGCGCGCAGACCCTGTACCTGCTGAAGGAAGCCCCCCGCGGCTCGGTGGTCCTGGTGACCGACGTCGGCGTACGGCTGCCCGCGCACCTCACCGCGTCCGGCCGCTGCATCCTGGCCGCGCTGCCCCGCGCGCAGGTGCGGGCGCTGTACCCCTCTGCCGCGGCTTTCGTCGACCGGACGGGTGCCGGACCGGCGACGCCCGGCCAGCTGCGACAGCTGCTGGCGCAGGAGGCGACCCAGGGCTGGTCGACCGAGGACGGGCACGTGACCGCCGGCATCGCCTCGGTCGCCGCTGCGGTCGCGGACCCCACCGGCCGGCCGGTGGCCGCGGTGGGCGTGACCTTCCCGTCCGCGGACCGGCCCGGCACCGCTGACCGGGCCGCGCTGGCTGTCGAGGTCGTGGCCACGGCGCAGGCGCTGTCCCGCCGGCTGGGCCCGCGTGCGGGCTCGCGACGCGCGGCCGACACACGGCGTTAACACGATCGCTGCATCGGTCACGTCGGCGAAACACGTTGGCGCCCGACCCGAAACCCGCACCCATCAGGCTCCCAGCGACATCGAACGGCCGGTCCGGCGGCCATCGAGGGGAGAGGCAGACATGGATCTCAACGCGGGCGATACCGCGTGGGTGCTGGCAGCGACCGCACTGGTCCTGATCATGACCCCAGGCCTGGCGTTCTTCTACGGCGGCATGACCCGCTCGAAGAGCGTGCTCAACATGATGATGATGTCGTTCGTCACCATCGGGATCGTCAGCATCCTGTGGGTCGTCTTCGGCTTCGCGGAGGCCTTCGGGGACGGGACCAGCAGCTTCATCGGCACGATCGGGTTGTCCCACCTGGGCGACGACGTCAACACCCTGGCGACCAACGGTGCGGTGCTGACGATCCCCACGCTGGTGTTCGCAGCGTTCCAGCTCATGTTCGCCATCATCACGCCGGCACTGATCTCGGGTGCCATCGCGGACCGGGCGAAGATCTTCACCTGGAGCATCTTCGTCGCGCTCTGGGTGACGCTGGTCTACTTCCCGGTCGCGCACTGGGTCTTCGACTTCGGCGGCAAGGACGCGACGGGAGCCGGCTGGCTGGCGGCCCGTGGCGTCGAGGACTTCGCGGGCGGTAGCGCCGTGCACATCAACGCCGGTGCCGCGGGCCTGGCGCTGTGCATCGTGCTCGGCCGCAGGATCGGGTGGAAGAAGGACCCGATGCGGCCGCACAACCTGCCGCTCGTGCTGATCGGTTCGGGCCTGCTGTGGTTCGGGTGGTTCGGCTTCAACGCCGGCTCGGCGCTGGCCGCGAACGGCACTGCCGCGCTCGCGTTCATGAACACGCAGGTGGCCACGGCCGCGGCGCTCATCGGCTGGATCACGGTGGAGCAGTTCCGGGACGGCAAGCCCACCAGCCTGGGTGCGGCGTCCGGTGCCGTCGCCGGCCTGGTCGCCATCACCCCGGCGTGTGCGTTCATCGTGCCCTGGGCCGCCGTGCTGCTCGGCCTGCTCGCCGGCGGCGTGTGCGCGCTCGCGGTCGGCCTCAAGTGGAAGCTCGGGTTCGACGACTCCCTCGACGTCGTCGGCGTGCACATGGTCGGCGGGCTCGTCGGCTGCCTCTTCATCGGCTTCTTCGGCACCTCGAAGATGCTGGGGGCGGACGGCCTGTTCTACGGTGGCGGGAGCACACTGCTCGGCCACCAGGCACTGGGTGCGTTCTCGGTGCTGTTCTACTCGCTCGGTGTGACCTTGGTCCTCGGGTTCCTGCTGGAGAAGACGATCGGCTTCCGCGTCACGGCCGACGCCGAGGTGGAGGGCATCGACCTCACCGAGCACGCCGAGACCGCGTACGACTGGGGCTCGATCGGTGGCACCGGTGCCGGTAGGGGTAGCACGCTGAGCCTGAGCGGGGCAGGCGGCTCGCGCAGCGGGTCCGAGACCGCCGGACAGGAGGTGAACGCATGAAGCTAGTCACGGCAGTCATCAAGCCGTTCAAGCTCGACGACGTGAAGACGGCGCTGGAGGCCTTCGGCGTGCACGGCCTGACCGTGTCCGAGGCGTCCGGGTACGGCCGCCAGAAGGGTCACACCGAGGTCTACCGCGGCGCTGAGTACACGGTCGACCTGGTGCCGAAGCTGCGCATCGAGGTCCTCGTCGACGACGCCGACGCGGACGACGTGGTGGAGGTCGTCGTGAAGTCGGCGCAGACGGGACGGATCGGCGACGGCAAGGTCTGGACGGTCCCGGTCGACACTGTCGTCCGGGTCCGGACCGGAGAGCGCGGGACCGAGGCCCTGTAGTGCGGACGCACCGCTAGATGGCCTTCGGCGACGACAGAGCCCAGCTGCTGGCCCGGCCCGACCTCTCCGGGTCGGGCCGGCGGCGGGCTCTCACCGAGATCACCGACCGGTGGGTCTGCGAGCTCTTCGACGATGCGGGCGGTCCCGGGATCGGGGCCGCCCTCGTCGCGGTCGGGGGGTACGGCCGGGCCGAGCTGTCGCCCGGCAGCGACCTCGACCTGCTCCTGGTCGTGCCTGGCACGGCGACGACCGCTCAGGCCGCGCAGGTGGCCGCCGCGGTCTGGTACCCGATCTGGGACGCAGGCCTTCGGCTCGACCACGCGATGCGTACGCCTGCCGAGGCGCGCCGGGTGGCGAGCGAGGACCTGCGGGCCCTGCTCGGGATGCTCGACCTGCGGCACGTCGCCGGTGACGAGGCGCTCAGTGGCACCCTGCGCGAGGCGGTGCTCGCAGACTGGCGCGGCTTCGCCCGGCGGCGGCTGCCCGAGCTGTTCGCCGGGTGCGCCGAACGGGCCGAGCGCTCCGGCGACCTGGCGTTCTCGCTGGAGCCCGACCTCAAGGAGTCCCGGGGTGGGCTGCGCGACCTGGTCAGCCTGCGTGCCGTGGCGGCCTCGTGGGTCGCCGACGTGCGGCACGAGGGCCTGGACGAGGCCCGGCAGACCCTGCTGGACGCGCGCGACGCCGTCCATGACGTGACCGGCCGGGCGACCGACCGGCTGGTGCTGCAGGACCAGGAGGCGGTCGCGAAGCGGCTGGGCCTGCTCGACGACGACGCGCTGCTGCGTCAGGTCGCCGGCGTCGGTCGGTCGGTGGCCTTCGCGCTGGACGAGGCCGCCTTCCGGGTGGAACGCACGCTGGCCTCGCGGGGCCGGCTGGTGCGGCTCGGGGTGCGCCGGCTAGGGACCCGCGCCCCGCTGGCCGACGGCGTCGTCGAGCAGGACGGCGAGGTCGTCCTCGCCCGGGACGCGCGACCAGCCGAAGACCCGGCGCTGGTCCTGCGCGCCGCCGCGGCGGCCGCCCAGGCCGGGCTGCGGCTCGCACCGCACACGGTCCAGCGGCTGGCGGCCGAGAGCGCGACGCTGCCCGAGCCGTGGCCGCGCGCCGCGTTGGACGGGTTGCTCAGCCTGCTCGGTGCCGGACGGCCCGCGGTCCCGGTCTGGGAGGCGCTGGACCAGGCGGGCATCACCTCGCGCCTGCTGCCGGACTGGGAACGGGTGCGCAGCCGTCCGCAGCGCAACGCCGTGCACCGGTACACCGTGGACCGACACCTCGTCGAGGCCGCGGTCGGGGCGGCCGCGTACGCGCGTCGCGTCGACCGTCCCGACCTGCTGCTGGTCGGCGCGCTGCTGCACGACATCGGCAAGGGCTGGCCCGGCGACCACTCCGAGGCCGGCGTCGCGGTCGTGGCCGACCTGGCTCCCCGGCTGGGTTTCGTCCCGGAGGACGTGGCAGTGCTGGTCACGCTGGTGCGCCATCACCTGCTGCTGCCGGACACCGCGACCCGGCGCGATCTCGAGGACCCGGCGACGGTGGCTCACGTGGCCGCGTCCGTGCGCACCCTCGAGGTGCTGGACCTGCTGCACGCGCTCACCGAGGCCGACGGGCTCGCGACCGGGCCGGCGGCCTGGACCGACTGGAAGGCGGCGCTCATCGCCGACCTCGTCGAGCGGACCAGAGCCCTGCTCGGCGGACACGAGGTGCCGCCGCCCGCCGATCTCTCCGCCGGGCACGGTGACCTGGTCCGGGCCGGGACACTCGCGGTCCGGGTGGACGGCGCCGGCGGCGACGGCCTCGAGGTCACCGTGGTCGCGCCCGACGCCGTCGGCCTGCTCGGCCAGGTGGCCGGCGTGCTGAGCCTGAACCGGTTGGCGGTGCGGTCGGCCTCGACGCAGACCGAGGGCGGGATGGCGGTGCAGGTGTGGCACGTGCTGCCGGAGTTCGGCGAGCCGGCCACGGTCGAGCGGCTGCGCGAGGACGTGCACCGCGCGGTCACCGGGACGCTGGACGTGTCGGCCCGCCTCGCCGAACGCGAGCAGGCGTCCGCGCGCCGGGCCGGCGTGCCGGTGCCGCCGCCGCGGGTGGACGTCGTCGCCGGGGCGTCCAGGACGGCGACCGTCCTGGAGGTGCGCGCGCACGACCGTCCCGGACTGCTGCACCGCATCGGGGCGTCGCTGGCCGCCTGCGGCGTGGACGTGAAGTCGGCGCTGGTGTCCACGCTGGGGTCGGAGGCGGTGGACGTGTTCTACGTGGTCGGGCCGGACGGAGCCCCGCTGACCGACGACCGGGCCCGCGCCGTGGCCCTGGAGCTGCGCTCGGCCCTCGCCTGACCACCTCGGTGGTTCTGGCGCGTCCCGCTGCCGACCTGGCACGCCCGGCTGCGGCATGGCCCCGGGTAGCCTGGACGGGTCGTCCCAGACCCCGCCCCATCCCGGAGCCTTCGTGTTCGCCAGCCTGCAGGACCGCCTCGCCGCGACGTTCAAGAACCTGCGCGGCAAGGGCCGGCTGTCCGAGGCCGACATCGACGAGACCTGTGCCGACATCCGGGTCGCCCTGCTCGAGGCGGACGTCGCGCTGCCGGTCGTCCGGACGTTCGTCGCCCAGGTCAAGGAACGGGCGATGGGCACCGAGGTCTCGCAGGCGCTGAACCCGGCGCAGCAGGTCGTCAAGATCGTCGACGAGGAGCTGGTGCGGATCCTCGGCGGCGAGACCCGCCGCGTGCGGCTGGCCAAGACCCCGCCGACGGTCGTGATGCTGCTGGGTCTGCAGGGCTCCGGCAAGACGACGCTGGCCGGCAAGCTCGCCCGCTGGTTCCGCGACCAGGGGCACGCGCCGCTGCTCGTCGCCGCCGACCTGCAGCGGCCCAACGCTGTCACCCAGCTCCAGGTGGTCGGTGAGCGGGCCGGGGTCCCGGTGTTCGCGCCGGAGCCGGGCAACGGCGTCGGCGACCCGGTGCGGGTCTCGCGCGACGCCGTCGCGCATGCGAGGTCCAAGCAGTACGACGTCGTCGTGGTCGACACGGCCGGCCGGCTCGCGATCGACGAGGAGCTGATGGCGCAGGCGGCCGACATCCGGACCGCCGTCGACCCTGACGAGGTCCTGCTCGTCGTCGACGCGATGATCGGTCAGGACTCGGTCGTCACGGCCCGGGCGTTCGGGGAGCAGGTCGGCTTCGACGGCGTCGTCCTGACCAAGCTCGACGGCGACGCCCGGGGCGGTGCCGCGCTGTCGATCGCGACGGTGACCGGCAAGCCGGTCATGTTCGCCTCCAACGGCGAGAAGCTCGAGGACTTCGACGTCTTCCACCCGGAGCGGATGGCGTCCCGGATCCTCGGCATGGGCGACATGCTCACGCTGATCGAGCAGGCCGAGAAGACGTTCGACCGCGAGCAGTCCGAGGCGATGGCCGCCAAGCTGGTCGGCGGCGGCGACTTCACGCTCGAGGACTTCCTCGCCCAGATGCAGGCCGTACGGAAGATGGGCTCGCTCACCAAGCTGCTCGGGATGCTGCCCGGCATGGGCGACATGCGTGCCCAGATCGAGAGCATCGACGAGCGTGAGATCGACCGCGTCGCGGCGATCATCCAGTCGATGACGCCGGCCGAACGGCGTGACCCCAAGATCCTCAACGGCTCCAGGCGGGCGCGGATCGCACGCGGGTCCGGGACCGAGGTCAGCGAGGTCAACGGGCTGGTCGACAGGTTCGACGACGCCCGCAAGATGATGGCGTCGATCGGCAAGGGCGGCATGCCCTCGATCCCCGGGATGCCCGGCGGGGTCGGTGGCATGCCGGGGATCGGACCGGGTCGCGGCAGGCCCGGCAAGCAGGCCAAGCAGGGGAAGAAGAGCAAGCGCGGCAGCGGCAACCCGGCCAAGCGGGTCGAGCAGGAGCGCGCCGCGGCCAGCCGGCGTACGGAGGTCGCCGGCGCCGCCCAGGCGGCCCAGCTGGAGTCGTTCGAGCTGCCCGAAGAGCTCAAAGGCCTGCTCCCGCCCGGCTGAGCCGGCCGTCCTGCCCAGGGATCGACGCGGTCGGGGAGGGAGCGGCCCCGCGGCGAGCGCCGTTTTCGCTCCGGGGCGGGCCCTCTGGCACACTGAGCGACCGAACGCCGCCGCGCGGGGCCCTCTCACCCTGCCCGAGGCGTCCACCCGAGGCTCCCGGCGCCGCAACCCCACGCGGGCAGACGGGCCTCACCCGTCGACACCCAGGAGATGTCCCTCCCGTGGCAGTGAAGATCAAGCTCAAGCGCCTCGGCAAGATGCGCAACCCGCAGTACCGGATCGTGGTGGCCGACGCACGGACCAAGCGGGACGGCCGCGCGATCGAGGAGATCGGCAAGTACCACCCGAAGGAGCACCCGAGCCTCATCGAGGTCGACTCCGCGCGGGCCCGCTACTGGTTGGGGGTGGGCGCCCAGCCCACCGAGGCTGTCGAGGCGATCCTGAAGGTGACCGGCGACTGGCAGGCCGCGAAGGGCCTGCCCGGTTCCGAGGGCACGTTGCAGGTGCGCGCGCCGCGAGCGGACAAGAAGGCGGTGTTCGAGGCTGCGGCCAAGGAGTCCGCCGACGAGCCGCGCGCGGAGGCCGTGACGCAGCGGACGAAGAAGGCCCCGGCCAAGCAGGCTCCGGCGAGCGAGGCCCAGGTGGCCGAGGCGGTCGTGGCCGAGGAGCCGGCCGAGGTCGCCGGCGTCACCGCCGATGCGGCTGCGCCGGCCGAGGAGGTCGCCGCGCCGGCCGAAGACGTCGCCGTGCCGGCCGAGGACATCCCCGCGCCGTCGGAGGGGACCGCCGAGGCTGCCGAGCCGGCCGTCGACGCCGAGGGTGCGAGCGAGCAGGCCTGATGGACGACGAGGCGCTCGAGCACCTGGTCAAGGGCATCGTCGAGCACCCGGACGACGTCACCGTCCGCCCCCGCATGCTGCGGCGCGGCCGCGTGCTCGAGGTACGGGTGCACCCCGACGACCTCGGCAAGGTGATCGGTCGCGGCGGGCGTACCGCCAAGGCGCTGCGCACGGTCATCGGGGCGATCAGCCCGGGTCACGGCGTCCGGATCGACTTCGTCGACGTCGACGAGGTGCGCTGACCCGCGATGCTGCTGGTCGTCGGCCGCATCGGTCGCGCCCATGGCATCAAGGGCGAGGTCACGGTCGACGTACGCACCGACGAGCCCGAGGCCCGGCTGGCCCCCGGGGCGGTGCTGGCCACCGACCCGGAGGCCACCGGGCCGCTCACCATCCGGACCGGGCGGGTGCACAGCGGCCGGCTGCTGCTCACTTTCGACGGTGTCGAGGACCGGAGCGCGGCCGAGGCGCTGCGCGGAACGCTGCTGCTGGTCGAGGTCGACCCGGCCGTCGGCCCCGAGGACGAGGACGAGTGGTACGACCACCAGCTGGTCGGCCTGGCCGTCGTGCTGCGGGACGGCAGCGCGCTGGGCGAGGTCCGCGAGGTGCTCCACCTGCCCGGCCACGACGTGCTCGCGGTGGACCGCACCGGCGGTGGCGAGGTGCTCGTCCCGTTCGTCGCGGAGATCGTCCCGGAGGTCGACGTGGCCGGGAACCGGCTCGTGGTCGAGCCGCCGCCCGGCCTGCTGGACGACGCGGCCGAGAGCGGCTGAGAAGGTGCGCATCGACGTCGTCACCATCTTCCCGGACTACCTCGCCCCGCTCGGGCTGTCGCTGCTGGGCCGTGCTCGCGAGGCCGGCCTGGTCGACCTGAACGTGCACGACCTGCGCGCCTACGCCACCGACCGGCACCGGACCGTCGACGACACCCCCTACGGCGGGGGCGCCGGGATGGTCATGAAGCCGGAGCCCTGGGGGCGGGCCCTCGACGAGCTCCTGGCCGGCGCAGGAGCCTCCGGAGCCACCGGACCGCGGCTGATCGTGCCCACCCCCGCCGGGCGGCGCTTCGACCAGGACCTCGCCCACGAGCTCGCGGCCGAGCCGTGGCTCGTCTTCGCCTGCGGACGGTACGAAGGCATCGACCACCGCTTCGTCGAGGACGCGGCGCAGCGGGTCAAGGTCGACGAGGTCTCCCTCGGCGACTTCGTCCTGGCCGGTGGGGAGTCCGCGGCGCTCGTGATCGTCGAGGCGGTGACCCGGCTGCTGCCGGGCGTGCTCGGCAACGCCGAGTCGCTGGCGGAGGAATCGCACGCGGACGGTCTGCTCGAGTACCCCGTCTACACCAAGCCGCCGCAGTGGCGCGGGCGTGCGGTGCCGGAGGTGCTGCGCGGCGGGAACCACGGGGCGGTGGCCCGCTGGCGGCGCGCGGCCGCGCTGCGGCGGACGGCTGCCGTGCGCCCCGACCTGCTGCTGGCCCTCGACCCGGCGAGCCTGGACCGGGCCGACCTCGAGGTCGTCGCCGAGCTGGGCTGGTCCGTCGGCGCCGACGGCCGGTTTTCGCCGCCCGGCGACGCTGTGACACACTAGGCCGCTGTTCCGCACCAGTCCGCGTGCTCCAGCGTGCCCTGCCACAGGGGGGCGCAGCGCGTGGTGCGGGTCGGCCCGCCAGCTCGTCCGTCTGCCCGAACCGGCCCCGCCGCTCCGGGCCCTGCTCACACCGCAGCAGACCTGTGGCTCCTGCGAGGAAGAGATCTCCCATGCAGACCCTCGACTTCGTCGACGCCGCCTCGCTGCGCACCGGCCTCCCCGACTTCCGCCCCGGTGACACGCTCAAGGTCCACGTACGGGTGGTCGAGGGCAACAAGTCCCGGATCCAGGTCTTCCAGGGCGTGGTCATCCGCCGCCAGGGTGCCGGGGTCCGGGCCACCTTCACGGTCCGCAAGGTCAGCTACGGCGTCGGGGTCGAGCGCACGTTCCCCCTGCACACGCCGGTGATCGACAAGATCGAGGTCGTCACCCGCGGCGACGTGCGGCGCGCCAAGCTCTACTACCTGCGCGACCTGCGCGGCAAGAAGGCCCGTATCAAGGAGAAGCGCGACACGACGCCGCAGTCGCAGGCCTGAGCCGCTCTCAGCAACTGCTCAGTCCTGTCACGTAGTCTGCCGCCGATGGACGCCAACGCCGCCGGGGTCGAGCCGGTCGACGACCCGTCGACCCCACCCAAGCGGGCCGCCAAGCCGTCACCGCCAGGTTCGGTGTGGCGCGAGCTCCCCATCCTCATCGTCGTGGCGGTCGCGCTGGCGATCCTGCTCAAGACGTTCCTGCTGCAGGCGTTCTACATCCCGTCCGGGTCGATGGAGGACACCCTGCAGGTCGGCGACCGGGTGATGGTCAACAAGGTCGTCTACCACCTGCGCGACATCAAGCGTGGCGACATCGTCGTCTTCGACGGGCTCGACTCGTTCACCCCCGAGGTGTCGATCGCCGAGCCGACCAACCCGGTGTCCAAGGCGCTGTCCTGGTTCGCCGGGCTGGTGGGCTTCGCGCCCCCCTCGGAGAAGGACTTCATCAAGCGGGTCATCGGGGTCCCGGGCGACGAGGTCAAGTGCTGCGACGCCAAGGGACGGGTCACCGTCAACGGTGTCCCGCTGGACGAGACGGACTACCTCTACGACGGCAACAAGCCGTCCGAGACGCAGTTCGACCAGATCGTGCCGCCCGGCCGGCTCTGGGTCATGGGCGACCACCGCGACATGTCGTCGGACTCCCGCGCCCACCTCGGCGACCCCGGTGGCGGCACCGTCCCCGAGAGCAAGGTCATCGGGCGCGCGTTCGTGATCATCTGGCCGGTCTCGCACTGGTCCTGGCTGTCCAACCCGGCGACCTTCGACCAGGCGGGCCTGGACAGGTCGGCCGCGACGGCCGCGCTGAGCGGCCCGCTGGCCCTGGGTCTGGCCGGCGCCGTACCGATCGTGGCGCTGCGACGAGGCCACCGCCGGCGCCGCTGGCGGCGGTCGCAGCCTTAGCGCCGTGGTCGCGCGGGTGCCGGCCGACCTCGTCGCCGACGTGGAGCGGACCTCGGTCCGGGTCGTCGTCCAGGACGGGGCCGGCGCGGTCCTGCTCTTCAGCACCGTCGACCCGCACAACCACTCGCTCGGGACGTGGTGGGAGCTACCCGGCGGCGGCATGGAGCCCGGTGAGTCGGTCGCGGCCACGGCCACGCGCGAGCTCGCCGAGGAGACCGGCCTCCTGGTCGAGCCGGCCGCCTTCGGGGCGCCGACCTGGACGCGGGCGGCGACCTACCTGCGCAGGGGCCGGCGCGTGCTGCAGCACGAGTACGTCGTCGCCCTGCGCGTGCCGGCCATCGCCCCGGAACCGTTGCGGGACAACCGCACGGCCGAGGAGCTCGAGGACTACACCGGACACCGGTGGTGGCCGGTGGCGGACGTGGTGGCCGCGGCCGACCGGTTCTTCCCGGGTCGGCTGCCCGCTCTGCTGCCGGCGTTCCTGGCCGGCGACCGGATCGACGAGCCGTTCGAGTGGTGGAACTGACCCGGACGTACGCTGCCGGCATGACCTCCTCCGCCCGGCCCGGGCCAGTCATCGACCGGGTGGGCGCCCGGGTGCTCGTGGTGGACGCCGCAGAACGGGTGCTGCTCCTGCACGGGCGTGACCCGGCCGACCTGGGGGCGGGGTCGTGGTGGTTCACCCCCGGCGGCGGCGTCGACCCGGGCGAGACCGTGGCGCAGGCCGCGCGTCGCGAGCTCGCGGAGGAGACCGGCCTGGTCGTACCCGACGTGGGGCGACCGGTGTGGGTGCGCACCGCGGAGTTCGGCTTCCTCGGCCGGCAGTACCGGCAGCGTGAGACCTTCTTCCTCCTGCGGGTCCAGACACACCTGGTCGAAACCGCCGGCTGGACCCAGATCGAGCGGGACAGCGTCGACACCTACCGGTGGTGGTCGCCGGAGGAGCTCGCGACGACCGAAGAGGTGGTCCACCCCCGGACGCTGGCCGTGGAGCTGCACAGACTGCTGGCCGAAGGCGTGCCCGACCGGCCCAGGGACGTCGGCCCGTGACCGGGAAGAGCCGCCCTCGCGGCCGGGCGCCGCGGCTGCTGGTCGAGTCGGCCCTCGCCGATGAGGGCTACCTGGTCGTGGCCGGGGCCGACGAGGTGGGCCGTGGCTGCCTGGCCGGCCCGGTGACCGTCGGTGTCGTGGTCGTCGACCCCGCGTCCGGTCGGCCACCGCGGGGCCTGCGCGACAGCAAGCTGCTCACGGCCGAGCAGCGGCGGGCGCTCGTCCCGCGGATCCACCGGTGGGTGCTGGCCGGCTCGGTCGCCGACGCGACCGCCGCGGAGATCGATGCGTACGGGATCATCGCCGCGCTCCGGCTGGCCGCGCACCGCGCGCTGGCTGGGCTGCCCCACCTGCCCGACTGCGTGCTCCTGGACGGCAACCACGACTACCTCACCCCCCGGGGTCAGCTCGCGCTGGACGTCGGCTTCGCCCGGCCCGAGCCCGAGCCGGTGCCGCTGCCCCGCCACCCGGTCGTGCGCACCCGGATCAAGGCCGACCTGACCTGCGCGAGCGTGGCGGCGGCGAGCGTGCTGGCGAAGACGACCCGTGACGCGTTCATGGTCCGGCTGGCCGACGAGCACCCCGGCTACGGATGGGAGGTCAACAAGGGCTACGCGACGCCGTACCACCGGGCGGCACTGCGCAGGCTCGGGCCGTCCGCCTACCACCGCGTCAGCTGGCGGCTCGGGCTCGACGGGGACCTCGACGCAGACCTGGCCGGCGACGAGGAGCTCACCGACGAGGAGCTGGCGTCGGAGGCGGACGTGGACCTGACGGACGGGCAAGATGGGGTCGTGACGGTTCGGACGGTCGGCGGGGAGGTGCTGCGGTGAGCGCCGAGGACCTCGAGCGGTACGAGACCGACATGGAGCTCCAGCTGTACCGGGAGTACCGCGACGTCGTCGGCCTGTTCGGCTACGTCGTCGAGACCGAGCGCCGCTTCTACCTGACCAACAAGGTCGACCTGCAGGTGCGCACCGCCGACGGCGAGGTGTACTTCGAGGTCACCATGAGCGACGCCTGGGTCTGGGACATGTACCGGCCGGCGCGGTTCGTGAAGAACGTCAAGGTGCTGACGTTCAAGGACGTGAACGTCGAGGAGCTCGCCCAGCCCGACCTGCAGGTGCCCCAGGACTGACCTGCCGCGGGCCGCCTGTGGACAGTCGGGATGCTGTCCACAGCAGGCTGTTCCGGCCGTGCGTTCGCTGTCTGCCTCGCGAAGTGTTGTCCGCGGAGGTGGTCGGTGATGCGGGCGAAGGACGCGCTGGGGCGCTACGGCGAAGACGTCGCGGCGAGGCATCTGATCGAGCACGGCATCGTGGTGCTCGAGCGCAACTGGCGGTGCGAGGCGGGTGAGATCGACATCGTCGGGCGCGACGGCGCCGTGCTGGTGATCTGCGAGGTCAAGACCAGGCGCACCACCGGCTTCGGGAGCCCGTTGGAGGCGGTGACGCCGGCCAAGGCCGCCCGGCTGCGGCGCCTGGCCGGCCGATGGCTGGCCGAGCGCGGCGTACGTCCGGCGCACGTGCGCTTCGACGTCGTCGGCGTGCTCGCCTCCGGTCGGGGTGCGGCCGAGATCGACCACGTCCGCGGGGTGCTCTCGTGACGCTGGCCCGGACCCGGTCGGTCGCCGTGGTCGGGGTCGTCGGTCACCTGGTGGAGGTCGAGGCCGACCTCGCGCACGGGCTGCCGGGGCTGACCCTCGTCGGGCTGCCCGACGCGGCCCTGTCGGAGTCCCGGGACCGGATCCGCGCGGCGGTGGTCAACAGCGGGGAGCCGTGGCCGCAGCACCGGATCACTCTGAACCTCTCCCCGGCGTCGCTGCCCAAGTCCGGCAGCGGGTTCGACCTCGCCCTGGCGGTCTGCGTCCTCGCCGCGGCCGAGCGGGTCCCGGCGGACGTGGTCGCCGACCTGGTGCTGGTGGGCGAGCTCGGCCTGGACGGCGTGGTCCGCCCGGTTCGCGGCGTTCTTCCCGCCGTCATCGCCGCCACCGCGGCGGGTCGCGGCAAAGTGGTCGTCCCCGTCGGCAACGGCGCGGAGGCGGCTGTGGTGCCAGGGGCGTCGGTGTTCGCCGTCGCGACGCTGTCCGAGCTCATCGCGGTGCTGCGAGGCGAGTCGGCGGGAACGACGGTCCCGCGTCCCGAACCGGTGGGCGGACCGGGGCAGCTGCCCGACCTGGCCGACGTGGCCGGGCACGCGAACGCGCGGTTCGCGCTCGAGGTCGCCGCGGCCGGCGGGCACCACCTGCTCCTGCACGGGCCGCCCGGCGCCGGCAAGACCATGCTGGCCGAGCGGCTGCCGGGGCTGCTGCCCGCGCTGACCCGCGCACAGTCCCTGGAGGTGACCGCGATCCACTCGGTCGCCGGTGAGCTACCCGACGGTGTCGCCCTGGTCACCGAACCTCCCTTGCGGGCACCGCACCACACGGCGTCGGCCGCCGCCATCGTCGGCGGCGGCAGCGGCCTCGCCAGGCCAGGAGCAGCAAGCCTGGCCCACCACGGTGTGCTGTTCCTGGACGAGGCTCCCGAGTTCCCCCGTGGGGTGCTGGATGCCCTGCGCCAGCCGCTGGAGTCCGGGCGCGTGGTCCTGCACCGTTCCAGGGGCGCGGTGGACTTCCCGGCCCGCTTCCAGCTCGTCCTCGCCGCCAACCCCTGCCCGTGTGGCTTCGCCACGACGGCCGCCCGGTGCCGCTGCCCACCGATGGCCCAGCTGCGCTACGTCGGTCGCCTGTCCGGCCCTGTGCAGGACCGGATCGACCTCCTGGTCACGGTGGAGCAACCCACGCGGGTGGAGCTCCTCGAGGGTGGAGGAGGTGAGCCGTCCGCGCCCGTCCGCGCCCGCGTGGCCGAAGCCCGCGAGCGCGCGGCGGTCCGCTGGCAGGGCGCGGCTTGGACCTGCAACGGGCAGGTTCCCGGCTCGGTGCTGCGCGGCTCGGAGCACCGACTCCCGGGGCGCGACCTCCAGCCGCTGCACGACGAGTTCACGCGCGGCCACCTCTCCGCTCGCGGCGCCGACCGCGTCCTGCGGTTGGCGTGGACGCTCGCGGACCTCGCCGGGCACGGGCGCCCCGGGTTGCGCGAGGTCGCGCACGCGGTTCATCTGCGCACGTCGTCGATCCTGCCGGGGCTGGCAGCGTGAGGGCCCCGGAGCACGAGCGCCTGGCCCGGCTCGACCTCATGACCCTCGCGGAACCCAACGACCCGCGCATCTGGGAGCTGGTCCGCGACGGGGGACCGCAGGACGCGCTCGCCCAGGTCACCGCCGGCCGCGCGGGGGCGCGGTACGTGTCGCGGCTCGAACTGCTCGACGCCGCCGGCGCGCTCGAGCGGGGGCAGCGGCTGGGGGCGCGGTTCGTGGTCCCCGGTGACCTGGAATGGCCCAGCCAGCTGGGCGACCTGGACCTGACCGCGGTCGAGGGGTCGCCGCGGGCGGTGCCGCCGCTGGGGCTGTGGCTGCGCGGGCCGCACCACCTGCGCGCCGCCGCGCTGCGCTCGGCCGCCGTGGTCGGTTCGCGGGCGGCCTCCGGCTACGGGTCACGCGTGGCCGCCGAACTGGGCTCGGGACTGGCCGACCGGGGCTGGTCGACCATCTCCGGGGCTGCGTACGGGATCGACTCGGCGGCGCACCGCGGTGCACTGGCCGCCGGCGGGGTGACGGTGGCCGTGCTGGCCTGTGGGGTCGACGTGGCCTACCCGCGAGGGCACCAGGGGTTGCTCGACCGGATCGGCACGGAGGGTCTGATCGTGGCCGAGCTCCCGTTGGGGGCGCACCCGACCCGGAGCCGGTTCCTCGACCGCAACCGCCTGATCGCCGCGCTCACGCCCGGCACCGTCGTGGTGGAGGCGGCCTTCCGCAGCGGAGCCGCCAACACAGCGAGCTGGGCGCGCCGGATGCGCCGCCGTGTCCTGGGCGTGCCGGGCCCGGTCACCTCACCGCTGTCGGCAGGTGTCCACAGGGAGATCCGCGACCGGGGGGCGACGCTGGTCGGCGGCGCGGGCGAGGTCGTCGCCGAGCTCGGCCAGATGGGCGACGTGTTGTCCGAGGCGACCAGCGCCGCGGAGGTCGACGGGCTCGCCACAGCCGCCGCGCGGCGGCCGCACGACGGCCTCGTCCCGGGTGACCTGCACGTCCTGGACGCCCTCGACCTCGGTTCCTGGATCACCGAACGCGCGGTCGCAACCCGCAGCGGGCTGGCGGTCGCCGACGTGCGCGCGGGTCTGGCCAGACTCGCCGCCCGCGGCCTGGCTGAGAGCCGCGACGGGCGCTGGCGCGCTCGTCCGGCTCCTTCGCCCGGCGCGCCCGCGGGACCACTTCACCGTGGCGGTCCTTGACGCCGGGCCCCCGGGCCCCCAGCGTGGGCCATCATGACCGCGACCGGAGCGGGGGTTGTTCCTTCGGCTGCCCGAGGCCCAGCCGCGTCCGCGGCTGCGACGGCGGAGCCGACCCGAGCGCTGCCGGCCGCCATGACGGAAGCCATCGCCGACTACCGCCGGCACCTGGTCGCCGAGCGCGGGTTGAGCCCGCACACTGTCCGCGCCTACGTGCGCGACGCGGAGGCCTTGCTCGCGCACGCCGTGGCCCGTGGCGCCGCGAGCCCGGCCGAGCTGGACGTCCGCGAGCTGCGCGGCTGGCTCGGTGGGCTCGCCGCCCGGGGAGCCGCACGTTCGAGCGTGGCCCGCCGGGCTGCGTCGGCCAAGGCGTTCACATCCTGGTGCCGCCGGCGCGGACTGCTGGCCACCGATCCGGGCCTGCTGCTGGGTTCGGCTCGACCGCACCGCACGCTGCCGGGCGTGCTGCGGCAGGACCAGGCGCGGGAGCTGATGGACGTCGCGGCGATGGCCGCCGACGACGGCTCGGCCACCGGGGTGCGGGACCGGGCGATCCTGGAGCTGCTCTACGCGAGCGGCATCCGGGTGGGCGAGCTGGTCGGGCTCGACGTCGATGACTACGACCCGGGGCGACGCGTGGTCCGCGTGCTGGGCAAGGGCCGCAAGGAACGGACCGTCCCGCTCGGGCTGCCCGCCGCCCGGGCCCTCGCCGAGTGGCTCGGGCAGGGCCGAGCCGGGCTGGCCGGTCCCACCAGCGGGCCGGCGATGTTCCTGGGTGCCCGCGGCGGGCGGATGGACCAGCGGGCTGTGCGCAGACTCGTGCACGAGCGCCTCGCCGACGTCCCCGGCGCCCCGGACCTCGGGCCGCACGGGCTGCGGCACACGGCGGCCACCCATCTACTCGAGGGTGGCGCTGACCTGCGTTCGGTCCAGGAGCTGCTGGGTCACGCTACGCTCGCAACAACGCAGATCTACACCCATGTCTCCGTCGAGAGGCTCAAGGCCACCTATGAGCAGGCGCACCCCCGAGCGTGACGGCTCGGCCGTCGCGCCCGAGGACGAGCAGCTCGCGGTCGTCGAGCAGCCCGTCCCCGGCCGCGCCGCTCGTCGTCCGGCGGTGAAGAGCACCCCCGCCCCGGCTGGTGGCCGTGCGACGGGCCGTTCCGGCCCTGCGGCCGAGGGCACCGACCCGGAGGCCGATCCGCGCGAGAGCGTCGCCGAGCCGGCGGTGGACGTCGAGGCGGACCAGCCGGACGAGCTGGACGACCCCGTGGCCGTGACGATCGAGGTCACCGACGAGGACCTCACCCCGGACCCCGCCGAGGCGGCCGCAGCGCTGCGCGAGCTGTGGGAAGGGTTCAAGGCCGGGGGAGACCCGCAGCTGCGCGAGCGGCTGATCCTGCACTACTCGCCGCTGGTCAAGTACGTGGCCGGACGCGTGGGTGTCGGCCTGCCGCCCAACATCGAGCAGGCCGACCTCGTCTCGTACGGCATCTTCGGGCTGATCGACGCGATCGAGAAGTTCGACCTCGAGCGGGCCATCAAGTTCGAGACGTATGCGATCAGCCGGATCCGCGGCGCGATCATCGACGAGCTGCGCGCCATCGACTGGATCCCCCGCAGCGTCCGCTACAAGGCGCGGGAGGTGGAGAAGGCGTACGCCGCGCTCGAGGGTCAGCTGCACCGCACACCCACCGAGGCCGAGGTGGCCGACCAGATGGGCATCCGGCTGGAAGACCTGCACGCGATCTTCAGCCAGGTGTCGTTCGTCAACGTCGTCGCACTGGACGAGCTGCTCAACGTGGGGGGCGAGAAGGGCGACAAGCTCAGCCTCGTCGACACCCTCGAGGACACCAGGGCCGAGGACCCGGTGGCGGCCTTCGAGTCCGAGGAGACCAAGTTCCTGCTCGCGAAGGCGATCAACACGTTGCCCGAGCGGGAGAAGATCGTCGTGACCCTCTACTACTACGAAGGGCTCACGCTCGCCGAGATCGGCCAGGTCCTGGGCGTGACCGAGTCGCGCATCTGCCAGATGCACACCAAGGCCGTGCTGCAGCTACGCGGCAAGCTCGCCGAGCAGCGCGACTGACCGGCTCGCGACGACCCGAGGCTGCTCAGCAGATCAGCGCGAGCCGGTCCGGCCGCGCCGCGCGCAACGCCGACAGCACGACGATGCCGGCCAGGTCCAGGGTGGTCTCCCGGTCGTACGCGCCGATGCCGCCGCGGGTGAAGCCGCCTGAGCCGTCGGCTGCCTGCGCCCACACCCGGTCGAGGTAGTCGTCGACCAGGCTCGTCCACCGTGGGTCGCCGTCGCGGGAGTGCAGCAGCAGGAGCATCCGGCCGAAGACGGACACCAGGCATGGCGGCTGCTGCCACAGCCGGTCCTGCGCCCCGAAGTGCCGGACGGCCACCTCGGCGAGCTCCCGGGCCCGGCCGCCGGCACCGTCCACGCCGGCGCGGTCGAGCAACTCGAGCAGCCCGATGGTCAATCCCTGGTTGTACGACCACACCGTCGGGTCGAGGCGGTCGCGGTCCACGTTGTCGGCGACGAGCCCGGACGGCAGCAGCAGCGGACCGGTCAGGAACGCCGTGCAGCGCCGGGCGAACGCCACGACGGAGTCCTCACCGGGGCCCTCGCCGGGACCGGCTCGCAGGGCGAGAATCCCCGCCGCCCCGGTCGAACAGGCGTGCCGGCCGGGTCGCCCCTCGCGCCAGCGCACCCCGCCGGTCGGGTCCTCACCGGACCGGACCCAACCCAGGACCCGCCGGGCCAGCCGCCCCACCTCCTCGGTCTCGCCGAGCAGCCTCGCGTGCGCGGCGGCCAGACCGACCCAGGCGTTGTCGTCGTAGAAGCGCTCCCCCCGACCCGGACTCGGCCGGCTCTTGTAGGCCTCGCCGCGCCGGTAGCGCTCGACCCCCCGGCCGAGCCGGCGGGCCGGCTCCGGACCGTCGCGGAGGTCCCCGACGACGACCGCGGCGTGCAGCACCTGTGAGTACGGCCAGAGGGTCGCTGCGCGCCCGCCGGCACGGTCGAGCACGATCGTCCGCCCGGCCCCGTCGCGGCCGACGACCGAGGCGCCCAGCGCGTCCCAGGCCGCTTCGGCCCGTGCGACGCGGTGCTCGTGGTCCGGCCGGCCGGGCATCCGGCGAGCCTACGGACCCGGCCCGGGCGGGCCGGTCGCTCCCGAGCCGGTCCGGCGCCATGCCGGCCGGCCACGCCCGCGCCTCCGCCTGACCAGACCCACGGCGGCCGTGGCGCTGCCGACCACGACCGCGGCCGTCGTGTCGGTGGCCAGGACGGCGCCGCCACCCCCCGGCCCCGGCGGACCACCCCCGAGCGAGCCGGCTGCGGCCGCACCCGCGGACCGCCCGACCCCGACCGGCGCGGCCCGGCCGACCGGGGCAGGGATCGGTGGCCCGCCGACGCCGGCCTGCGGCGGCCCGTCGAGGGGCAGCAGGCGGGCCGGTCCGGCCGCCGCGGCAGCGCCCACCAGGCCGCTGGTGACCAGCGGGTCGACGTACTGCCCGTCGAGCAGCATCCCCCAGTGCAGGCACGGCTGTCCGGGACAGGCGGGCCCCGGACCCGGCACCTGGACAGGGCGCTCGAGCCGGCCCACCTCGTCGCCGGCCACCACGGGGTCACCCACGCCGACCAGCGCCCGCACGGGCTCGAAGGTGCTGCGCAGCCGGGACGAGTGTGCGACGACCACGACCCCCCTGCCCGCGACGCGACCGGCGAAGATGACCCGACCGGCCGCGTCGGCGTGCACCGGCGCCCCGGCCGCTCCGGCGAGGTCCACACCGCGGTGCCCGGGCAGCCACGGCGTTCCCGCCGGCGGCGGCGAGAACGGGCGCAGCAGCACCAGCGGGGGACCGAGCGGGGCCGCCCAGCGGGCGCCGGGAGCTGGCGCTCGCGCCACCACGGAAAGCGGGGCGGTCGCGCCCATGGAGACGGCGAGCACGGCGGTCAGGAGGATCAGGGTCATACGGCGCGACACTGCCGTGGGCGGCCCCACGGCGGGGCGCCGGAGGCGGCAGCTGTGGACGCCGGCGCCGCCCCCGGACCCTGTGGACGAACCCTCGCGACGGCGCCTCCGAACGGGTTCGCCCCGGTCCGAGGCCGTCCCGTACACTGACCCGGCCCGGGTCCGCCCGGGCGTCCACACATCTCGCACGTCCTCCCCGGCGCCGCAAGGCTCCGGGCGGTCCCTCGGTCCCGCGCGAGCGGGTCGGACCGGAGCAGGGCGTCAGGCAGGGCCCGCGCGACCGCCTGGGCCCGACGAACCGAGCCGGGCACCGCCCGGGCGTCGTACGCGCCCGTCCGTGCCCATGAAGGAGAACTTCGGCCATGGCCGTCGTCACGATGCGCCAGCTCCTGGAGAGCGGCGTCCACTTCGGGCACCAGACCCGTCGCTGGAACCCCAAGATGAAGCGCTTCATCTTCACCGAGCGCAACGGCATCTACATCATCGACCTGCAGCAGTCGCTGTCCTACATCGACAGCGCCTACGACTTCGTCAAGGAGACCGTCGCCCACGGCGGCTCGGTGCTGTTCGTCGGGACGAAGAAGCAGGCGCAGGAGTCGGTCGCCGAGCAGGCCACCCGGGTCGGCATGCCGTACGTCAACCAGCGCTGGCTTGGCGGGATGCTCACGAACTTCTCGACCGTGCACAAGCGGTTGCAGCGGCTGAAGGAGCTCGAGCTCATCGACTTCGACGACGTCGCCGGCTCCGGGATCACCAAGAAGGAGCTGCTGGTCCTCAAGCGCGAGAAGGACAAGCTCGAGAAGACGCTGGGTGGGATCCGGGACATGAGCCGGGTGCCGAGCGCGGTGTGGATCGTGGACACGAAGAAGGAGCACATCGCGGTCGCCGAGGCGCGCAAGCTGGGCATCCCGGTGGTCGCGATCCTCGACACGAACTGCGACCCGGACGAGGTCGACTACCCGATCCCGGGCAACGACGACGCGATCCGCGCCGTCGGCCTGCTGACCCGCGTGCTCGCCGACGCGGTCGCGGACGGGCTGATGGCCCGGGCCGGGGCGGGCCAGACCGACGAGAAGCCCGGCGCCGAGCTCGGCTCGGACGAGCCGCTGGCGGACTGGGAGCGGGAGCTGCTGCAGCGCGGCGACGCCGGGCCCACGGCGGAGGCTGCTGCGGTCGCCGCCGAGCCCGCCGCCGAGCCCGTTGCCGAGCCCGTTGCCGCGGCAGAGGTCGCCGAGCCGGTCCAGGTCGAGCCGGTCGCGGAGCCGGATGCGGAGCTCGTTGCCGAGCTTGTTGCCGAGCCGGTCACCACGGCTGCCTCGGCCGAGGAGCCCGCGAGCGAAGAGGCAGCCGCGGCCGAACCGGCCGCCGGGGACGCCACCGACGAGACCGCCTGAGCCCGGCCCGGTCCGATCACGACACGCCAGCACCAGCACCACGACCAGGAGACGAGAGAGCGCCATGGCTGACTTCACCGCCGCCGACGTCAAGCGGCTCCGCGACCTCACCGCCGCGGGGTTCGTCGACTGCAAGAACGCCCTCACCGAGGCGGACGGCGACTTCGACGCGGCCGTCGAGATCCTGCGCGCCAAGGGCGCCAAGGACGTCGACAAGCGGGCCGACCGCGTCGCGGCCAACGGCCTGGTGGCCGTGTCCGGCAACGCGATCGTCGAGCTCGACTGCGAGACCGACTTCGTCGCGAAGAACAGCCAGTTCCAGGAGCTCGCCGCTCGGATCGTCGGCGCGGTCGAGACGGCCCGGCCGGCAGACGTCCCGGAGGCGCTCGCGCTGGACCTCAGGGACGGGACGAACGTCGGCGAGGCCATCCAGGCGCTGTCGGCCGTCATCGGCGAGAAGCTCGAGCTGCGCCGGGTGGCGGTGCTCGACGGCACCGTTGCGACCTACCTGCACCGCAAGGACCCCGCCCTGCCCCCGCAGGTCGGCGTCCTGGTGTCGTACCAGGGTGCGGACGCGGAGGCGGCCCGCGCGACCGCCATGCACATCGCGGCCATGCGTCCGGCGTACCTCACGCGGGACGAGGTGCCGGCCGACGTCCTGGAGTCCGCCCGCCGTGTCGAGGAGGCCAAGACGCGGGAGGAGGGCAAGCCGGAGGCGGCCGTGCCCAAGATCGTCGAGGCCCGGGTCAACGCCTACGTCGCCGACCGGGTGCTGCTCGAGCAGGAGTCCGTCCACGTGCAGAAGAAGACGGTCGCCCAGGTCCTGGCCGACGCCGGCATCACGGTCACCGGGTTCGCCCGGTTCGAGGTGGGGCAGGCGTAACCGCGCCCGTGCGGCGGTCCCGTAGCGGGCCGCCGTGGTGCACTCTGAAGCGAGGACCGAGGCGGGTAGCCGAGGGATTGAGCGACCGTGCACACTGCGGGCAGACGGTGGCAACCCCGGACGGGAGGAGACCCAGGTGGTCGAGGGCGACATCGTGGGCAGTCCCGCCGACCGTCCGGTGCTGGTCAGCGACGAGTTTTGGCCCGGAGGGTTCAGGCGGGTGCTGCTCAAGCTCTCGGGGGAGGCGTTCGCCGGCGGCGGCGGCCTCGGGGTGGACCCCGACGTCGTCCAGACCGTCGCGGTCCAGATCGCGGAGGTCGTCCGCAGCGGGGTCCAGGTGGCGGTCGTCATCGGCGGCGGCAACTACTTCCGCGGCGCCCAGCTCTCCGAGCGCGGGATGGACCGCAGCCGCGCCGACTACATGGGCATGCTCGGGACGGTGATGAACTGCCTGGCCCTGCAGGACTTCCTGGAGAAGCAGGGCGTCGAGACAAGGGTCCAGACCGCCATCACGATGGGACAGGTGGCCGAGCCGTACGTCCCGCGCCGGGCGATCCGCCACCTCGAGAAGGGCCGTGTGGTCATCTTCGGCGCCGGGCTGGGGGCGCCGTTCTTCTCCACCGACACCACCGCGGCCCAGCGCGCGCTGGAGGTCGCCGCCGAGGTCGTGCTCATGGCCAAGGGGGTCGACGGCGTGTACGACCGCGACCCCAGGACCGACCCCGGGGCGGTGCGCTTCGACCGGCTCTCGTACGCCGAGGTGCTCCGCCGAGGGCTGAAGGTGGCGGACGCGACCGCCATCAGCCTCTGCCAGGACAACGACCTGCCGATCATCGTGTTCAACCTCCTCGTCGAAGGCAACATCGCCCGCGCCGTCCGGGGTGAGAGGATCGGCACGCTGGTGGCGGCAGGCGCCTGACCGGCGCCCGTGAGGACGACAGGGAGACGCCGGTGATCGACGACACTCTCCTCGAGGCCGAGGAGAAGATGGACAAGGCCGTGACGGTCGCCCGCGAGGACTTCGCCGGTATCCGCACCGGCCGGGCGCACCCGGCGATGTTCAACAAGATCCAGGCCGACTACTACGGCACGCCCACGCCGATCCCGCAGATGGCCTCGTTCCACGTCGTCGACGCCCGGATGGTCACGATCACGCCGTACGACAAGGGCTCGCTCACCGCGATCGAGAAGGCCATCCGGGACAGCGACCTCGGGGTCAACCCGACCGACGACGGGACGATCATCCGGGTCGCCTTCCCGCAGCTGACCGAGGAGCGGCGCCGCGAGTACGTGAAGCTGGCCAAGACCAAGGCGGAGGACGCCCGGGTCGCCGTCCGCAACATCCGCCGGCACGCGATGACGGCGCTGGAGAAGCTGGCCGACGGCGGGGACGCCGGCGAGGACGACGTACGCCGTGCCGAGAAGCACCTCGAGGACGTGACGCACAAGTACGTCGCCAACATCGACGAGCTCCTCAAGCACAAAGAAGCCGAGCTGCTCGAGGTCTGAGCCGGATGTCCCTCATGAGCCGATGACGCAGCCCACCGACGTGACCGCCGAACCCGCACCCGAGCCGGCCGACCGGACCGAGGTCCGGTCGGGAGACCACGAGGCCGAGGTGCCTGCAGCCGCCGCACCCGGACCGGCCCGCGCGCCGCGCGGGGCCGGGCGCAATCTCGTCGCCGCGACCGCGGTGGGCGTGGTCCTCGGCGCGCTGGTCCTCACGACCATCTACTGGTTCCCACGCGGCTTCGTCGCCGTCATGGTCGTCGCGTTCGTGATCGCCGTCGCCGAGCTGGTCACGGCGTTGATGGGCGCCGGGATCGCCCCGCCCCGGCTGCCACTGCTCGGCGGCACGGTGGCGATGGTCCTGTGCGCCTACGCCGGCGGTCTGCCGGGCCTGGCGGTGGCGTACGCGGCGACGGTGCTCGTGATCGTGTTCTGGCGGCTCCCGGCCGGTCCGGAGAACTCGGTCCGGGACACCTCGGCCGGGGTCTGGGCCGCCACCTACGTGCCGTTCCTCGGCGGCTTCGCGGCGCTGATGTTCGCACAGCCCGCTGGGGCGGACCGCATCGTCGTCTTCGTCGCCACCACCGTCTGCAGCGACATCGGGGGGTACGTGCTGGGCGTGCTCACGGGCCGGCACCTGCTGGCGCCCACGATCAGCCCGAAGAAGACCTGGGAGGGGTTCGCCGGATCGGTCGCCGTCTGCCTGGTCGGCGGGGCGGTCCTGTCGGTCTGGCTGCTGCACCTGCACTGGTGGCAGGGTGCGGCGGTCGGCGCAGCGTTCGTGGTGGCGGCGACCCTCGGCGACCTGGCCGAGTCCTCGGTCAAGCGCGACCTCGGCATCAAGGACATGGGCCGGCTGCTCCCCGGCCACGGCGGGATCATGGACCGGCTGGACTCGTTGCTGCCGGTGGCGCCGGTGGCCTACGTGCTGTTCACGGTCTTCGCCGGGGGCTGACCGGGGTGCCCGCTCCCGGAGAGCTCACTTTCGTCGCACCGCGCCGCGCCCGGCCACCGGTGCACCTCGCCGACCTGACTCCCGCGCAGCGTCGTGCAGTCGTGGCCGACCTGGGCCACCCGCAGTTCCGGGCGCGGCAGGTGGCCGCGCAGTACTTCCACCGTCTGGCGACGGACCCGCAGGACTGGACCGACGTGCCGGCCACGGCCCGGGCCGCGCTCGCGCAGGCTCTGACACCGACCCTGATGGAGCCGGTGCGGACGCTCGAGTGCGACGCCGGATCGACCCGCAAGACCCTGTGGCGCCTCTTCGACGGGACGCTGGTCGAGTCGGTGCTCATGCGCTACGCGCGGACCGCATCCAGCGCCGCGCGTGCGACGGTGTGCGTGTCCTCCCAGGCCGGCTGCGGGATGAACTGCCCGTTCTGCGCGACGGGCCAGGCCGGGCTGACCCGCAACCTGTCCAGCGGCGAGATCGTCGAGCAGGTGGTGGACGCGGCCCGGGCGCTCGCGTCCGGAGCGCTGCCCGGCGGACCCGGGCGGGTGACCAACGTGGTGTTCATGGGCATGGGGGAGGCGCTGGCGAACTACAAGGCGTCGCTGAGCGCCCTGCGCCGGCTGACCGATCCCTCGCCCGACGGCCTCGGCCTGTCCGCTCGCGGGATCACGGTCTCGACGGTGGGGCTCGTCCCGGCGATGGACCGGCTGGCCGGCGAGGGTCTCCCGGTGACGTTGGCGCTGAGCCTGCACGCGCCCGACGACGAGGCACGCGACGAGCTCGTCCCGCTCAACACCCGCTGGAACGTGGCCGACGTGCTGGACGCCGCGCGCCGCTACTTCGACGCCACCGGCCGCCGGGTGAGCATCGAGTACGCCCTGATCCGGGACGTCAACGACCAGGCCTGGCGGGCGGACCTGCTCGGCCGGCTGCTCACCGCGCGGGGCAGCGGCTGGGTGCACGTCAACCCGATCCCGCTGAACCCGACGCCGGGGTCGCGCTGGACCTCCAGCGACCCCGCGGTCGAGCGGGCCTTCGTCCGGACGCTGCGCGGCCACGGGATCCCGACCACGGTGCGCGACACCCGCGGGCGCGAGATCGACGGAGCCTGCGGGCAGCTGGCCGCCGGCGGGGCGGCCTGACCGGCGCCGCCCGAGGCGCGCCGCCCTGACCAGAACCCGCCCGGCGCACGCGCGGCGGGCGGGGTCCGGGGTACGCTCCGGCCATGGCGCAGGTGATCGGCTACGCCGTTCTCGCCGTGGGCGTGATGGTCCTGGTGGGCGTGCTGCTGGGCCGGGTCCAGGCGCGGAGCGCCTGCGCGATCGCCGACCCGCGCCGCGACCTGAGGATGCGCTCCACCTTCGACGAGGGCAACGAAGGGCGCCCGTCGTCCGCACGCTCGACCTGACCCTGGCCGCCGCCTGCACTGTCCGTCACCCGAGCGGCGCAGGATTGGATAAAGTATCCGACGTGCCTCCTGCCCTGCCCGGCGCGCTCGACGGCGTGCTCGTGGCCGACTTCACCCGTGTGCTCGCCGGACCGTACGCGACGATGCTCCTCGCCGACCTGGGCGCGGAGGTGGTCAAGGTCGAGCGGCCCCCCGGCGGGGACGACACCCGGGCGTGGGGCCCCCCGTGGGCGGCGGACGGGGAGTCGACGTACTTCCTCGGGGTCAACCGCAACAAGCGCTCGGTCGCGATGGACCTCGGCTCGGCAGAAGGGCAGGCCGCCGCCCGGGCCCTGGTGGAGCGGGCCGACGTCGTGGTCGAGAACTTCAAGCCGGGCAGCCTGGACCGGCTCGGGCTCGGCTACGACGCTGTCCGCATCGTCAACCCGGGCGTGGTGTACGCGTCGATCACCGGCTTCGGGCGGGGGGCCGGCGCGGACCTGCCCGGCTACGACCTCCTGGTGCAGGCGGTCGGCGGGCTGATGAGCGTGACCGGACCGGCGCCGGGGGAGCCGACGAAGGTCGGGGTCGCGCTGGTCGACGTGGTCACCGGGCTGCACGCGGCCGTGGGCGTGCTGGCCGCGCTCCGGCACTGCGAGCTGACCGGCCAGGGGCAGCGGGTCGAGGTGAACCTGCTCTCCTCGCTGCTGTCGGCGCTGGTGAACCAGGCCAGCGGCTACGTGATGGCCGGGAGCGTGCCGGGGATCATCGGGAACCGGCACCCGTCGATCGCCCCGTACGAGGTGCTGCCGACGGCCGACCGTCCGATCGCGCTGGCGGTGGGCAACGACCGCCAGTTCCGGGCGCTGTGCGACGTCCTCGGCCGGCCCGAGCTCGCCGACGACGCGCGGTTCGCGACGAACCCAGCCCGGGTGGCCGCCCGGGACGACCTGGCCGCGGCGCTGTCCGCCGAGCTCGTCCGCCGCGACGCGGACGAGTGGTTCGGTGCGCTGAGCGCGGCCGGTGTGCCGTGCGGTCCGATCAACGACATCGCCGAGGCGGTGCGGCTGGCCGACTCGCTCGGGCTCGCGCCGGTCGCCGAGGCCGGCGGCCTGCCCACCGTCGCCGACCCGCTCGAGCTGTCCGCGACACCGGTGCGGTACAGCCGCCGACCCCCCGCCGTCGGCGCGGACGACGACTGGTTCGCCGAGTGGGCGCGGCGGCCGTGACCGGACCGGCGTTCCGGCGGCCGCCCACCGCCCAGGAGGCGGTGCTGGCCGGGCTGCGCCGGGCCATCGTCACCGGTGACCTGCGACCGGGCGAGCAGGTGCGGCAGGACGCGCTGGCCGAGCGGTTCGGGGTGTCAAGGGTCCCGTTGCGCGAGGCTCTGAAGATCCTCGAGGGCGAGGGCGCGGTGACCTACGTGCCGCACCGCGGCTACTTCGTCGCGGAGCTGTCTCCGGCGGACCTCGAGGAGGTCTACCGGCTCCGCGAGCTGCTCGAGGAGGAGGCCGTCCGCACCGCGATGGCCCGCCTGACCGGAGCGGACGTCGAGCAGCTGGCCGGCCTGGTCGAGGCCTGCGAGAGCGCGGGTCGTGTCGGCGACGTCGAGGCCATGACCGCGGCCAACCGCACGCTGCACTTCACGCTGTACGAGGCGTCGGCGCGACCGCGGCTGGTCCGCCTCGTCCGGATCCTGTGGGACGCGACGGACGCGTACCGGTCGCTGTACTACTCGGACGAGGCCAACCGCGAGCGGGTGGAGGCCGAGCACCGCGCTGTCCTGGCCGCCCTGCGCGACCGCGACGCCGACGCGGCCGTGCGCCTGCTCGGCGAGCACCGCGACCATGCGGTGGCACACATCCGGACTGTCCTCGGCGGGGTCGGCCCGGCTGGCTGACGCGGTGTCAGCGGAAAGCGGACAGGCCCGTCAGAGCCTGTCCGACGACGAGCGTGTGGATCTCGCTGGTGCCCTCGTACGTGAGCACCGACTCCAGGTTGTTGGCGTGCCGCAGCACCGGGTACTCCAGCGTGATCCCGTTGCCGCCCAGGATCGTCCTGGCCTGGCGGGCGATCTCCAGCGCCTCGCGCACGTTGTTGAGCTTGCCGACGCTGACCATCTCCGCCGTGACGGCGCCGGCGTCCTTGAGCCGGCCCAGGTGCAGCGCGAGCAGGTAGCCCTTCTGCAGCTCCAGGGCCATGTCGGCCAGCTTCGCCTGGGTGAGCTGGAACCCGGCGATCGGACGGCCGAACTGTTCGCGGCTGGTCGCGTACGTCACCGCGGTGTCCAGGCAGTCCCGGGCCGCACCGAGGACGCCGAACACGATCCCGAACCGCGCCTCGTTCAGGCACCCCAGCGGCCCGGCCAGGCCTTGCGCCCCGGGAAGCATCGCCGAGCCGGGCAGCCGCACACCTTCCAGGACCAGCTCATTGGTGACCGATGCGCGCAGCGAGAGCTTGTGCCTGACCGGGTTCGCCCGGAACCCGGGGGTGTCCGTCGGCACGACGAACCCGCGGATGCCGGCGTCGGTGCGGGCCCACACGACCGCGACGTCCGCGACACCGCCGTTGGTGATCCACATCTTGGTGCCGTTGAGCACCCAGTCCGTCCCGTCGGCCTTCGCGGTGGTCCGCATCCCGGCCGGGTTGGAGCCGAAGTCCGGCTCGGTGAGGCCGAAGCAGCCGATCGCCTCGCCGGCGGCCATGCGCGGCAGCCACTGCGCGCGCTGCTCCTCGCTGCCGTACGCGTGGATCGCGTACATCGCCAGCGACCCCTGCACGGAGACCAGCGACCGGATCCCCGAGTCCACCGCCTCCAGCTCCAGGCAGGCCAGCCCGTACGCCACAGCGCTGGTACCGGCGCAGCCGTAGCCGTGCAGGTGCATGCCGAGGACCCCGAGCCCGCCCAGGCTCCTGGCCAGCTCCCGGGCCGGCAGCTCGCCGGCCTCGAACCAGCCGGCGACGTGCGGTCGCACCTCCCGGTCCAGGTAGGTGCGGACTGTGTCCCGGATCGCCCGCTCGTCCTCGGCGAGCAGGGAGTCGGCCGCGATCAGGTCGAGCGCGGCGACGGGGGCTGCTTCAGGCATGGCGGTCGGCTCCGGATCGACGGTGAAGTCTGCAGGCTGGATATTGGATCCAATCTAGGCCGCGAGCGGCCCGGCGGCAAATGCAGGCGCGGCTACCTCGCGATGACGTAGAGCTTGCGGACCGGTTCCAGGACGTCCCACCGGCCGGACCAGCCGCGGGGCAGGACGAGGACGGCGCCCGGTCCGAGCTCGACCGATCGCCCGCCGGCGTCGGTGAGCCGGGCCCGGCCGGCCAGGATCTGGACCGTCTCGGTGTCGGCACGGTTCTCGATCGCCCACCCGCCCGGCGTGCAGGCCCACACCCCGACCTCCACCGGGGAGTCGGCACCGCCGAAGAAGACCAGGCCCGACATCCGGGGGTCGCCGGAGTCGGCGCCGGCCCGCGGGCCCCAGTCCTCCAGCGGGGCGGCCAGGCGCTCGGCCGGGACATCGACGAGCAACGGGTGGTCAGCGGGCAGGGGCTCGGCGGCGGCGCTCATGCCGGCCAGCCTAGGGGCGGCCCCGGCGTCAGTACGATGCCCTGGCTCGCAGCCGTCCGACGCCCCGCTCCGCAGAACGCGAGGTCACCGTGCCCGACCGTCCGATGACGTTCTTGTTCATGCCCGAGTCCGCCTACGGCCCCACGAACAACTGCGTCGGGGTCGGCGAGATCCTGCTCCGCCGCGGCCACCGGGTGGTGTTCGCGGCGGAGGCGTCCTGGGACGGCAAGCTCGCCGCGCTGGGCTTCGAGGAGGACCTGGTCCACCTGTCGCCGCCGCCCGAGCCGGCTGCGGCCGACGGGGACGGGGGTGCCGGCGCGCCCGAGCAGGACCCCGGCGCTTTCTGGAAGGAGTTCATCCGGGACACCGCGCCGGAGTTCCGCAAGCCGACCGTCGAGCAGCTCGAGACGTTCATGGCGCCGACGTGGGGGGCGCTCATCGACGGCGCGCGCTACTGCGAGCCGCAGCTGCGCGACATCATCGCGCGCACGCGTCCGGACGTCATCGTCGAGGACAACGTGGTGGCGTTCCCGGCGCTGACGACAGCCGGCGTGCCGTACGTCCGGATGGTGTCGTGCAACCCGCTCGAGGTGCCGGGCCCGGATGTGCCGCCCGCGTACTCGGGACTGCCGTCGGCGGACCGGACGCAGTGGGCCGACTTCCGTAAGGAGTACGACCGGACGCACCGCGAGCTGTGGGCGGAGTTCGACCAGTGGTGCGTCGAGCAGGGCGCGGCGCCGCTGCCGGACCTGGAGTTCGTCCCGACGTCGCAGCACGCGAACCTGTACGTCTACCCAGAGGTGGTCGACTACACCGCGGTGCGTCCGCTCGGCCCGACCTGGCACCGGCTCGACTCCTCGGTACGCACGACGGACCGGCCGGTCGAGCTGCCGCGCGCGTTCACCGAGCGGCCGGAGGGCAGCGCGCTGGTGTACCTGTCGCTGGGCTCGCTCGGGTCGGCCGACGTCGACCTCATGCGCCGCCTGGTGTCGGTGCTGGCCGACACCCCGCACCGCTACATCGTGTCCAAGGGCCCGCAGGCCGCCGAGTACGAGCTGGCGCCGAACATGTGGGGCGCGGAGTTCCTGCCGCAGACGACGCTGCTCCCGATGGTCGACCTGGTGATCACCCACGGCGGCAACAACACGACCACGGAGTCGTTCCACCACGGCAAGCCGATGGTCGTGCTCCCGCTCTTCTGGGACCAGTACGACAACGCGCAGCGGGTGGACGAGACCGGGCACGGCGTCCGGCTGCGCACGTACGCGTTCGAGGACGACGAGCTGACCGGCGCGGTCGACCGGTTGCTCGCAGACACGGGGCTGCGCGGGCGGATGGCGGCGAACGCGGCCGTCATCCAGGGTCGGGACGGGCGGACCCGCGCCGCCGACATCCTGGAGCAGGTCGGTCGCTCGGCGCAGGCGTGACCACGACCGGGACGCGCGGTCCCG
Organism: uncultured Actinomycetota bacterium; assembly: GCA_963849365.1. GTDB lineage: Bacteria > Actinomycetota > Actinomycetes > Prado026 > Prado026 > CAVQCJ01. Next base: position 710,743 of record CAWKHA010000001.1, on the reverse strand, counting down.
ACCTCGCGGCGGCGGTGACCGGCGCCGACCCGGCGCTGCTGCTGCCGCCCCGTCGGGCGGGGGAGGAGTCCCGGCTCGTCCAGCCGCTGCGACTGGTCGACGCGCTGGAGCTGCCTTCCGTCGAACCGGGAGCTGGCAGCCGCGCCTGGGTCGCCGTCGTCGCGGACGCGGCCGGCACCATGCTCTCGGTGCCGATGGTCGCGGACGGCTCCGTCCCCGGCGCGGTACGGCGGGCCCGCGCGGGCGACCGGGCCGCGGAGGCGTTGCTCGCCCTGCTGGCCGCCGGCACGGACGTGGGCTCCTTCGAGGTCGTGGCGCTGCACCCGCTCACCGCCCACGGCGAGTCGCCGGTCGATGCGGACCAGACGCACGACTCGGTGGCGGTCGGCAGGGGGTCCGTCGATGCTGTCGTCGTCAAGTGGGCCGTGCACGTCGAGGCGGTCGCGACCACCCCGCCTTCGGTGGCTGCGCTGCGGCACCTCGACGCGGTCGGGTTCGCGTCGACGCCGACCCCGGTCGGGTTCCTGCTGCACCGGTCCGACCACGGGCAGCTCCTGCTGGCGTCGGTCGCCCGGTTCCTGCCGGGCGCGCTCGACGGCTGGGACTGGTACGTGGACGACCTGCTCGCGCACCTCGAGGGGACTCTGGACGCGCCTGCGGTGCTGCGGCCGGCCGGAGCGCTCGGCGGCCTCGTCGCCCGGCTGCACGCGGCGTTCGCCACGGCCTGGGCGGGCTGCCCGGAGCCGGTGACCCGCGCGACGCGCTCAGACGCGCAACGCTGGCTGCGGCGGGCGCTGGCCACGGTCGACGAGGCCGAGCAGGTGACCGGAGGGGATGCCGGCGAACGGTTCCGCTTGCTCGCGCCGACCGCCCGCGCCCTCGTCCGGGACGGGCTGTCGGCGGCGCCCGGCACCACGACGTCGCGCGTGCACGGAGACCTGCATGTCGGACAGGTGTTGCGCTGGGACGGCGGGTACGCGGTGTCCGACTTCGACGGCAACCCCGTCCTGCCCGCCGCCGAACGCGACCTCCCGCAGCCACCGGCCCGCGACGTCGCCGGCATGCTGCGCGCCCTCGACCATGTCGGCCGCATCGTCGACCGCCGTACCGGGTACGCATCGTGCGCCGAGGTGCGCGCGTGGACCGCCGGCGTGCGCGAACGGTTCCTGACGTCCTACCGTGCCGGCCTCGCCGCGACGGGGCACGAGGGCGTGTTCGACGAGCGGCTGCTGCCGGCGTTCGAGGTGGAGCAGGAGTGCCGCGAGCTCGTCTACGCCGCGCGGCACCTGCCGCGCTGGACCTACGTGCCGGACGCGGCGCTGGGCGACCTGCTCCGGGCGCCGACCGGTGACGGGCACCCCGAGGGCGGGCGCTGATGGCCGACACGGACCCGGCCGGCTTCCTCGGCGACGTCGAGGGCACGCCGGTCACGCTGGTCCGGCTCGCTGACGCGATCGATCGCGACCTGCTCGGGCTGGACCGGCTGCGTACGGTCGCGGTCGACCGCGTCCTGCTGCTCGGCATGGGTTCGTCCGCGTACGCGGCCGGTGTCGTGGCCGCCCGCCTGCGCGCGGCCGGTGTCGCGGCCGTTGCCGAGCTGGCGTCGTCGGCGCTGCTGCCGCCGCCGCGTCCCGGAACCCTCGTGATCGCCGTGTCAGCCGGCGGCACGTCCGCCGAGACGGTCGCCGCGGCGCAGCGGTATGCCGGACGCTGCCCGGTGCTCGCCGTCACCGACGTCCCTTCCGGCCCGGTCGGCGAGCTGGCCGACGGCGTGCTGCCGCTGCTCGCCGGCCCCGAGCCCGGCGGGGTCGCGTGCCGTTCGTACCGGCACACGCTCGCCGTCCTGCTGGCCGCCGCCGAGCGGCTGGCACCGGGCACCGCACCCGGCCTGGCCGAGAGCTGCCGGCGCGCCGCCGACGCGACGGCGCTGCTGGTCGACGGGCGGTCCGCGTGGCTGCCAGAGGTCGCCCGCCTGCTCGACGGACCGCTCGGCTGCTGGGTGGTGGGTCCGGCCGCCCGGCTCGCGTCGGCGCAGCAGTCCGCGCTCATGCTGCGCGAAGGGCCGCGGGTGCCCGCGCACGCGGCCGAGACGGGGGACTGGTCGCACGTGGACGTGTACCTGACCAAGACGGTCGACTACCGGATGCTGCTGCTCGCGGGCTCAGCCTGGGAGGGCGGGCTGCTGCGCTGGGCGGTGGAACGCGGCTCCACGATCGTGAGCGTCGGCGGTCCGGTGGCCGGCGGGAGCTACGACGTCGGCTACGCCGGCCACGACGAGCCCGACGTCGCGCTGCTGACGGAGACGACGGTGGCCGAGCTGGTCGCGCACCGCTGGTGGTCGGCGCAGCAGAGCTAGCCGTCACTGCCGCCCGTTGTCGCGGCTCCGTCAAAGTGGTACAAGAGGGGCACATCGGCTGCGGCGGCATCCACCGCTGCACGAGGAGCACATGGGGGCACCATGAGCACCCTGACCATGCTCGACCGGTTCCAGGCCCCGTCCGCGTCCAAGGCGGTGAAAGCGCTCGCGGTGGCGAGCAAGGCGGCCGGTACACCTGGCCCAGGAGCCTGGGCCTTCTACCTCGGCGGACCCGGGCACAACGGCGGCCACGGTTCGACCTACACGAACGCGCTGCTAGACGACCTGGTCAAGCGCGGCGTGGAGCTGCTGCCCATCTACGTCGGCAAGCAGGGCGGGCTGTCGCGTGCCCGCGGCGAGAAGGACGCCAACGACGCGATGAAGCTCGCGCGCAGCTTCGGCCGCCGCAACACGATGATCGCCACCGACATCGAGCGGCACACGTCCGACGAAAACCCGAAGGCCGCCGTCCAGTACGTCAACGGGTGGACCGAGACCCTGCACGCGGCCGGTATGCGCGCGATGGTGTACGGCTCGTTCAACCTCGCCGCCGACCTCGCCGAGCACGGCAGCCCGCAGCCCGACGCGGTGTGGGTCGCCCGGTTCGTCGCCAACAAGCCAGAGTCCGGCCACAACCCGCACCGGATCAAAGGCGTTCCTGACAAGGCGTTCCGCAACGCCGGGCAGCGGGCCTGGCAGTACGGCGGCGCCATCGGCAAGGTCGCCTGCATCGTCGAGGGGATCAACGTCGACGTCAGCGTCGTCGACAGCGAGATCTTCGGAGGCCACCCCGCGCCCGCCCCGAAGAAGGTCGTCGCCAAGGCGGCGGCGGCCAAGAAGGCCGCTCCGGGATCACCGGGAGGGCAGCGCACGCACGTCGTCCGGCCGAAGGACACGCTGGGTCAGATCGCCGTGGACTTCCACGTCCCGGTCGAGACTCTGTTTACGGCGAACCGGAAGGTCATCGAGGCCGAGGCCAAGGCCCGCGGCCTCCCCGACAGCGGGCACGGACACTTCATCTTCCCCGGCACCACCCTCGTGATTCCCTGACCTGGGCTGCCGTTGACGGAGGACCTCGAACCGGCCGCCAGATCCGCCCGGGCCGTACGCAGCCGGCTGCGCGCGGACTGTGCGCGTTGCGCGGGGCTGTGCTGCGTCGTGCCGGCTTGCGCCGGCTACGACTGCTTCGGCGCCGGGCAGCAGGTCACGCAGGTCACCTTCGCGGGGCGGGACTGGCAGCGAACACCTGACGTCGCGGCGCCGGGTTCGCGGCGTTCGACGTCATGCGACAGCTCCACGAGCTGCTCTGGTACCTGGCCGAGGCACTGACCCTGCCGCGCGCACAGCCAATGCAGGACGAGCTGCTGGTCGCGCAGGAGACGACCGAGGGACTCACCCGCGTTCGGTGCTCTCGTCGCCGGCGCCCGACCTTGCCGGTGCAGACCTCGTCGGTGCGGACCTGCGCGAGCACGAACTGCGCGGTGCGAGCCTTCGGGGCGCTGTGCTCGTAGGCGCCGACCTGCGCGGCGTGGATCTCGGGCGGGCCGACCTGACCGGGGCCGACCTCAGGGGCGCGGACCTGCGCGGCGCGGACCTCGGCGGGAGTCTGTTCGTCACCCAGTCGCAGCTGGAGTCGGTGCACGGCGACCGCCACATGAAGCTGCCGCCGTCGCTGACCCGGCCGGCGCACTGGTCGGTCTGAAGGAGCCGGGCTGCCGGGTCGTGGCGCCGGCGGAGCGGTCCCGCCGGCGCGGTCAGCCGCCGCTCTTGCGACGGAACTCGCGCTGGCGCTTGCTGTTCGCGGTCCGCGTGGACGCCTTGGCGGCCGGGTCGCCGGGTCCGTCCGCGGCGCCCGACTGGTGCCTGCCCGCCTTGCGGTCGAGGGCCGCCCGGAAGCGGGCGTGCAGTTCGTCCGGTGTCGGCTCGGGTCCCTTGTTCTTGGCGGGCATACGGTGCATTCTGCCGTGCCGTTCAGTGTCCCGTGAAGCGTCCGAACAACGCGGCGCGTCGCGACTGCCGGCCGCTGCGGACCTCGGCGTGGTCGGCGCTGCTCATCACCCGCAAGCCGGCGTTGACGCCCAGGAACCGCAGCGGCTCCGGCTCCCAGCGAGGGGAGCGGTGACCCACCCACGGCAGGGTCAGCAGGTCCGAGTCGCGCCGCTCCAGGACCAGGTCGGCCAGGGTGCGACCCGCGAGGTTGGTGGTGCCCACCCCGTCGCCGACGTAGCCCCCGGCCCAGCCGACACCGGTGCGCCGGTCCAGCCCGACCGAGGCGTACCAGTCGCGCGGCACCCCCAGCGGACCGCCCCAGGTGTGTGTGATCGCGTAGTCGGCGACCGCGGGGAACAGCTCGATCAGCACCCGGCGCAGCTCGGCGAAGACCTGCGGCTCGCGGTCGTACTCGGGCCGGACCACCGACGCGAAGTGGTACGGAGCGCCGCGCCCGCCGAAGGCGAACCGGTCGTCGGCGGTGCGCTGTCCGTAGATGATCAGGTGCCGGTGGTCGTTGAACGTCTCCCGCCGGGACAGCCCGATCTGCTCCCACACTGCGGTGGGGAGCGGCTCGGTCGCGAGCATCAGGGAGTAGACCGGCGCGATGTCGCGGCGGTGGCCGGGCAGCGACGGCGTGTACCCCTCGGTCGCCCGGATCACGTACCGGGCCCGGACGGACCCGTACGGGGTACGCACGACGCCCGGCTCGAGCGCGGTGGCCTGCGTTCCTTCCACCACGCGTACGCCGAGCCGCTCGACGACCTGGGCGAGCCCGCGGGCCAGCCGTGCCGGGTGGATCGCCGCGGTGTGCGGGGTGTAGGTCCCGCCGAGCAGGTCGGTGGCACCCACGCGCTCGCGTATCTCCTCCGCCGACAGCCAGCGGTAGTCCTCGGCGCCGAAGCCCCAGGTGCGGGCCTCGCCCACCTCGGCGCGGGCCCGCTCGGCCTGGGTCGGTGTGCGGGCCATCCCGACGGTGCCGCCCTTGGCCCAGTGCACGTCGAGGTCTTCGGCGACGACGACGCGACCGATCTCGTCGACGGTGTCGAACATGGCACGTTGCATCCGGATCGCGTCCTCGCGCGAGGAGCCGCGGGCGATCTTCGCCCAGGACGCCGGGAAGAGGGCGGAGCACCAGCCGCCGTTGCGCCCGGACGCGCCGAAGCCGGCCGTCTCACGCTCGACCACGACGACCCGCAGCGACGGGTCGGCCTTCGCGAGGTAGTACGCGGTCCACAGCCCGGTGTAACCGGCTCCGACGATCGCCACGTCGGCGTCGGTGTCGCCGTCCAGCGCCGAGCGGCGCTCTCCGGCCAACGGACCGGGAAGCGTGTCCCACCACAACGACAGCCGCCGGTACGGCGCCAGGTCGCCGGCGGAGGCGGGTGAGGTCAAGGCGCTCTCCTGGTCCAGCCGCGGATGTAGTCGGGGGCCGGCAGCGGGTAGGCCAGGTCGGGGGCGTCGACCGGCTCGCCGAACGTCTCGTGCAAGGGGACCGTGCCGGCCCAGACCGGCAGCAGGACATCGTCGGCCGGGTCGTCGGGCGGTCCGTTGCTGATCTTCACCGACGCCTCGTCCAGCGGCAGCGCCAGCACCAGCGTCGCGACCAGCTCCTTGCGCGTCGGCTGCCGCGCCTCGGTCCACCGTCCGGGCAGCAGGTGGTGCGTGATGAGCTCGAGCGCGGCCAGCTTCGCCGCCCCGCGGACCGGCGTGCACGAGCCGAGCACCATCGCGGAGCGGTAGTGCATCGACGACTCGAACACCGACCGGGCCAGGACCATCCCGTCCAGCAGCGTCACCGTCAGGCACGTGGGCGCGCCGCCGGCCAGGCCGCGGAACAGGCGCGAGCCGGTCGACCCGTGGAACAGCACCCGTTCGCCGTCGCGCGCGTACGCGACCGGGACGATGAACGGCTGTCCGTCCGGCCCGGTGACGGCGACGTGGGCGACCAGGCCCGCGTCCAGCACGGCGTGCAGGGCGGCGCGGTCCCGGACGGCCTTCCCGGGCAGCCGGCGGAGCCGCGTCCGCGCGGTCGAACCGGGGCGGTCCGGTGTCATCGTGCTGCTCCGCTGGGTGCGGCTGACGGTCGCGCTCGGCTCAGAGGATCGACCACGCCTCGGTCAGCACCGAGCGCAGCGTCTGCTCGATGAAGTCGAACTCGGGCTGCCCGATGATCAGCGGCGGCGAGAGCTGGATCACCGGGTCGCCGCGGTCGTCCGCCCGGCAGTACAGGCCGGCATCGAACAGGGCCTTGGACAGGAACCCGCGCAGCAGCCGCTCGGACTCGTCGTCGTCGAAGCTCTCCTTGGTGACCTTGTCCTTGACCAGCTCGATCCCGTAGAAGTACCCGTCGCCGCGGACGTCGCCGACGATCGGGAGGTCGTTGAGCTTCTCCAGGGACGCGCGGAACGCTCCCTCGTTCGCGCGCACGTGGGCGTTGATGCCCTCGCGCTCGAACACGTCGAGGTTGGCCAGCCCGACCGCGCACGAAACCGGGTGGCCGCCGAAGGTGTAGCCGTGGGCGAAGTAGTCCATCCCGTGCCGGAACGGCTCGAAGATGCGCTCGCCGACGATCATCGCACCCAGCGGGGAGTACCCCGAGGTCATGCCCTTGGCGCACGTGATGATGTCCGGCTCCACGCCGTACCGGGCCGTCGCGAACATCTCGCCGATGCGACCGAACGCGCAGATCGTCTCGTCCGCCACGAACAGCACATCGTGCCGGTCGCAGATCTCCCGCACCCGCTGCAGGTAGCCGGGCGGCGGCGGGAAGCAGCCGCCGGAGTTCTGCACCGGCTCGAGGAAGACCGCCGCGACGGTGTCGGGGCCCTCGAACTCGATGGCCTCCTCGATGCGGTCGGCGGCCCAGCGGCCGAAGGCCTCGATGTCGTCGGCATGCTGGGGGGCGCGGTAGAAGTTCGTGTTCGGCACTTTGTGGGCGCCGGGGACCAGCGGCTCGAAGTACTTCTTCGCGTCCGGGATGCCGGTGATCGACAGGGCGCCCTGCGGGGTGCCGTGGTACGCGACCGCGCGGCTGATCACCTTGTGCTTGAACGGCTTGCCGACGAGCTTGTAGTACTGCTTGGCGACCTTCCACGCACTCTCGACGGCCTCGCCGCCGCCGGTGGTGAAGAAGACCCGGTCCAGCCCGCCGGGTGCGTAACCGACGAGCCGCTCGGCCAGCTCGATCGCCTTGGGGTGGGCGTACGACCACAGCGGGAAGTACGCGAGCTCGGAAGCCTGCTTGGCCGCCGCTTCGGCCAGCTCGGTGCGACCGTGCCCGAGCTGCACGGTGAACAGCCCCGCGAGCCCGTCCAGGTAGCGCTTGCCCTGGTCGTCGTAGATGTACGCGCCGTCGCCGCGGACGATCACCGGGACGTGTCCCCTGCCGTCCTCGTAGCCGGAGTGCCGGGTGAAGTGCATCCAGAGCCGGTCGGCTGCGGTCCGCGCGAGACTGTCGTCGCCCGGCTCGTCGATGTACTGCGGTGTCGTCATCGCACGTCCTCGGTCATCGAGTTCCCCAGGTGTAGATCTGCTTGCGGAGCCGCAGGTAGACGAACGTCTCCGTGTGCACGACTCCGGGGATGGCACGGATCCTCTTGTTGATCACTTCGAGCAGGTGCTCGTCGTCCTCGCAGACCACCTCGACCAGCAGGTCGTACTGACCGGCGGTGATCACGAGGTAGTCGATCTCCGGCATCGACTCGAGCTTGTCGGCGACGAGCTCCATGTCGCCCTCGCACCGGATGCCGATCATGGCCGCCCGCGGGAAGCCGACCGTCATCGGGTCGGTGACCGCGACGATCTGGATCACGCCGGCGTCGACCAGCCGCTGCACCCGCTGGCGGACCGCCGCCTCCGACAGGCCGACGGCCTTGCCGATGGTGGCGTACGCGCGGCGCCCGTCCTGCTGCAGCTGCTCGATGATCGCCTTGGACACGTCGTCGAGAGGGAAGGCGCCCCCGTTCGTCCGCTCGCGTCCGGCCATGGTCCGACATCCTGGCCTCCGGAAGGGACGATTTCAAGCGAATCCGTCGTCCAGGTGACGATCGCACACTGATTCCATGCCCAATCCGGTTCCGTTCTTCCGTATCCGTGGCCGGACCGCTGTGGTATGACTGCCCGTGGAGCCGCCTGTCCGCGCCACCCGCACCGGCCGACCGGCGCGGGACTGAAGGTGGGCAGGCCTGTCTGTGAGGAGCCGCGCGTCTATGAGGAGCATCGAGTGACCGACAAGCGCATCCTGCGCAACTTCGTGAACGGCGAGTCGGTGGACACGGTCGACGGGCGCAGCACCGACCTGGTCGACCCGAGCACGGGCGCGGTGTTCGGCACCGCCCCGCTGTCCGGCGACAAGGACGTGGACCGCGCGTACGCCGCCGCGGCCGGCGCCTTCGAGATCTGGCGCGACTCGACCCCCTCCGAGCGGCAGAAGGCCATGCTCGCCATCGCCGACGTGATCGAGAGCCACGCCGACGAGCTGGTCGAGATCGAGAGCCAGAACACCGGCAAGCCGATCGCGCTGACCCGGTCGGAGGAGATCCCGCCGATGGTCGACCAGATCCGGTTCTTCGCCGGTGCCGCGCGGGTCCTGGAGGGGCGCTCCGCGGGCGAGTACATGGCCGGCCACACGTCGATCATCCGGCGCGAGCCGGTCGGGGTCTGCGGGCAGGTCGCGCCGTGGAACTACCCCATGATGATGGCCGTCTGGAAGTTCGCACCGGCCATCGCCGCGGGCAACGCCGTCGTCCTGAAGCCGTCGGACACCACACCGGCCAGCACGGTGCGGATGGCGGAGCTCATCTACGAGGCGGGAGCGCTGCCGCCGGGTGTGCTCAACGTCATCTGCGGCGACCGCGACACCGGCCGCGCGCTCGTCGAGCACAAGACGCCGGCCATGGTGTCCATCACCGGTTCGGTGCGCGCCGGGATGGAGGTTGCCGGCAGCGCGGCGAAGGACCTCAAGCGGGTGCACCTCGAGCTCGGCGGCAAGGCCCCGGTCGTGATCTTCGACGACGCGGACCTCGAGGCGGTGGCCGAGAACATCGCGATCGCGGGGTACTTCAACGCGGGCCAGGACTGCACGGCGGCCACCAGGGTGCTCGCCGGACCGGGCATCTACACCGACTTCGTGGCCGCGCTCACCGAGCAGGCGAAGAACGTCGTGTCCACCTACGCCAACGGCCCCGGCGACGAGGACGCGCTGCTGCCGCCGGTCAACAACGCCAACCAGCTGGCGCGGGTCGCGTCGTTCTTCGACGACCTGCCCGACCACGCGAAGGTGGACACCGGCGGGCAGCGGGTCGGCGACCACGGGTTCTACTTCGCCCCGACCGTCGTGTCGGACCTGCGGCAGGACGACGCGATCATCCAGAACGAGGTGTTCGGACCTGTCATCACGGTGCAGCGCTTCACCGACGAGGCCGAGGCGCTCGCATGGGCCAACGGCGTGAGCTACGGGCTCGCGTCCTCGGTGTGGACGAAGGACTTCGGCCGCGCGATGCGGATGGCGCGCCGGCTGGACTTCGGCTGCGTCTGGATCAACACGCACATCCCGCTCGTGGCCGAGATGCCGCACGGCGGCTTCAAGCACAGCGGGTACGGCAAGGACCTGTCGATGTACGGCTTCGAGGACTACACGCGCATCAAGCACGTGATGGCGAACCTCGACAGCTGAGGACGTCCGGACCGGGGCTCCGGTCACGGTCGGCGCCGGCCGGTCCGGTCGGCGCCGGCCGGGACACCGGACCGGACGTTCCCATGTCCGCGCTCGCGCCGCAGCAGTAGCCTCCTGGTCGGTCGGCTCCGTCCGCATCGAGCGTCGGGGAGACGGGAGGGCGGCCCGTGGCGGACCAGACCCAGCCACCGCATCCGACGCGGCGACTGCCCCCGGTCCGGGAGGCGGCCGCCCGGACGTTCCCCGGGGTCGTCGTGCTGGCGCGCTACAGACGGCCCTGGCTGCGCGGCGACGTGGTGGCCGGTCTGACCGTCGCGGCCTACCTCGTCCCGCAGGTCATGGCCTACGCCGGCGTCGCCGGGCTGCCGCCGGTCACCGGCCTGTGGGCCATCGTCGCGACGCTGACGCTGTACGCGGTCTTCGGCTCGTCGCGGCAGCTGTCCGTCGGTCCGGAGTCGACCACCGCGCTGCTGACGGCGGCCACGCTCGGACCGCTGGCCGCCTCGGACCCCGCGCGCTATGCCGCACTGGCGGCCACCCTTGCCGCCGTGGTCGGGCTGCTGTGCCTGGCGGGCTTCGCCCTGCGGCTGGGCTTCCTCGCGGACCTGGTGAGCAAACCGGTGCTCGTCGGCTACCTGAGCGGTGTCGCCGTCATCATGGTGGCCGGGCAGCTGGGCAAGGTCACCGGGATCCCGGTCAGCGGTGACACGTTCGTGGCCGAGCTGCGGTCCCTGTTCGAGGGCCGCGCCGACTTCGACCTCGGCACGTTCCTGCTCGCCAGCGGTGTGTTCGTGCTGCTGCTGGTCCTGGGGCACTGGTGGCCCGGGGTGCCGGGACCGCTGGTCGCAGTCATGGCGGCCGGCTTGGCCGTCTGGGCGTTCTCCCTGGACGAGCACGGCATCGCCGTCGTAGGGCCCGTCCCGCGCGGGTTGCCGCAGGTCGCGCTCCCGGACCTCGCCGGTACCGACCTGCGCCAGCTGCTCCTGCCCGCGATCGGCGTGACGGTGGTCGCGTTCACCGACAACGTCCTGACTGCGCGGGCCTTCGCCGCCAGATCGCGAACCCGGGTCGACAACACCCAGGAGCTGCTCGCGCTCGGCGCGGCCAACCTGGGCTCCAGCCTCGTGCACGGGTTCCCGGTTTCGTCGTCCGCCTCGCGGACCGCCCTCGGCGTGCAGGCGGGGAGCCGCACGCAGCTGAACGCTCTCGTCTCGGTCGCCCTCGTACTGCTGACCCTGGTGTTCCTGGGCCCGCTGCTCGCCTGGTTCCCGGTGGCGGCGCTCGGTGCGCTCGTCATCTACGCCGCAGTGCGTCTGGTCGACGTGGCGGAGTTCCGCCGGATCTACCGGTTCCGCCGCCGCGAGTTCGCGATCGCGCTCGCCGCCGCAGTCGGCGTCCTCGCCTTCGACATCCTCTACGGCGTGCTCATCGCGGTCGCCCTGAGCATCGTCGAGCTGCTGGTGCGGGTGGCCCGCCCGCACGACTCGGTGCTCCGCCGGGTGCCGGGAGTTGCCGGGATGCACGACGAGGACGACTACCCCGACTCCGAGGTGATACCGGGCCTGGTCGTCTACCGGTACGACTCGCCGTTGTTCTTCGCCAACGCGGACGACTTCCTGACCAAGGCGGTCGGCGTGCTGGACCGCGAGGAGGCCAGGCACGGACCGGTCCGGTGGTTCATCCTCAATGTCGAGGCGAACGTCGAGGTCGACCTGACCGGGCTGGACGCGCTCGAGGAGCTGCGGGCCCGGTGCGTCGAGCGCGGCGTTGTGTTCGCGCTCGCCCGGGTCAAGCACGACCTGCACCTGCCGCTGGAACGCTACGGCCTGGTCGCGGCGATCGGTCCGGACCGGCTGTACCCCACCCTCCCGGTGGCCGTCGAGGCGTACGAGCAGTGGGTGGCGGAGCAGTCGGCCCCGACGTGACGCGAACGGCCGCGGACCGGGAGTGCCGCGTCCCGCGTCAGCCGCCGACCGGCGCCGGATGGGTGGCCGACGCGTGTCAGGATGCCGCCCATGCCTGCAGACCTCGTGCTCAGCGGCGGCACGGTCCGCACCGGCGACCCCGACCGGCCGACGGCCTCGGCTGTCGCCGTGACAGGCGGGCTGATCAGCGGTCTCGACGACCACGCCATGGCCGACCGGGGCCCGCGCACGACCGTCGTCGACCTCGCCGGCGGGGCGGCCCTGCCCGCGTTCGGGGACGGTCACGTGCACCCGCTCTGGGGTGGGATCGAGCTCGGCCGGGCACCGATCCGGGACGCCGCCTCGGTGGACGAGGTTGTCGAGGCGGTGCGCCGGTTCGCCGTCGAGCACCCGGACGAGCCATGGGTCCTGGGCGGTTCGTACGATCCGGCACTGACGCCCGGCGGGCTGTTCGACGCGCGCTGGCTGGATGCGGCGGTCCCGGATCGCCCGGTCTACCTGGAGTCCAGCGACCACCACTGCGCGTGGGTCAACTCGGTCGCGCTCCGGCTGGCCGGCGTCGACGCGGCGACGCCGGACCCGCCGGCCGCGTCGGTGCCCCGGCGACCCGACGGGGAGCCGCTCGGGACGCTGGTCGAGTGGACCGCGATGGAGCTCGTGCAGCGGTTCGTGCCGGTGCCGAGCCAGCAGGACAAGGCTGACGGCGCCGCAGCCGCGACGGCCCTGCTCGCAGCCGCCGGTGTGACGTGGGCGCAGGACGCATCCCTGGCGCCGGAGGACGTCGGGGCCTACCTGGCGGCCGCCGCGTCGGGCCGGCTGTCGACCCGGGTGAACGTCGCACTGCGGGCCGAGCCCGGCCGCTGGGCCGGCCAGCTCCCGGACTTCCGCGCGGCCCGGGAGCTGGTGTCCGGCTCGGCCGAGGTGAGCGTCCGGACCGTGAAGTTCTTCGCCGACGGCGTCATCGAGATGGGCACCGGCGCCATGCTCGAGCCGTACCTGGACGCCCCGCACAGCTGCGGCCTGCCGGTCTGGGAGCCGGCTGAGCTGGCAGTCGCTGTGGCGGCCTTCGACGCGGCCGGGTTCCAGATCCACATCCACGCGATCGGGGACGCGGGCGTTCGGGCAGCGCTGGACGCCGTCCAGCACGCCACGGCCGTGAACGGCGCGCGCGACCGCCGGGCGGTCGTGGCACACACGCACCTCGTCGACCCCGCCGACCTCCCGCGGTTCGCCGCGCTCGGCGTGATCGCAAACTTCGAGCCGCTGTGGGCCTGCCTGGAGCCGGGCATGGTCTCGCTCGTGCTGCCGCGGATCGGGCCGGAGCGCGGTGCGCGGCAGTACCCGATGCGCACCATCGCTGACAGCGGCGCCCGGCTGTCCATGGGCAGCGACTGGCCGGTCTCGTCGATGGTGCCGCTGGAGGGCCTGGCTGTCGCGGTCACGCGGCAGACGCAGGACGGCGCGCCGCCCGGGGGCTGGACCGCGCACGAGCGGCTGGATCCGGTGCAGGCCTTGGCGGCGTACTCCGCTGGCGTCGCCTACCAGGCCTTCGAGGACGACCAGTGGGGCGTTCTCGCCGTGGGGCGGCGGGCCGACCTGGTCGCGCTCGAGCACGATCCGCTCACGGTGGACCCGTTGCGTTGGGACCGGCTGGCGGTCACCGGCACCTGGCTGGGCGGGCGACGGACCTTCGGCTAACGCCGCATGGCCGACCGCGCGACCAGAGCGACCTGCAGCGACAGACACGAGTCCACCGAGTCCAGGTCGACGCCGAGCACCCGCTCGATCCGGTGCAGGCGCTCGTAGAACGCCGGCCGCGACAGGTGCGCCGCGTCGGCGGCGGCCGACTTGTTGCGACCGTGCTCGAGGTAGCCGGCGAGCAGGTCGACCAGGGTCGTGCCGTGCTGCGCGTCGTACGCCAGCAGCGGTCCGACCTCGCGCTCGACGAACGTCTGCAGCCGGGCGTCGTCGCGGAGCAGGTGCAGCAGGCCGCGCAGCCGGACGTCCTCGAGCCGGTGGAACGGCCGGCCCGGCTGGGTGGCCGCGGCGTCGGCCACGTGCGCCGCTTCCAGGAACGAGCGGCGCACGTCCCGGACGGCGCCGACGTCCGAGCCCACTGCGGTCACCGGCACCGCCGAGGCCGGACCGGGGCCGCCGTGCCCCGACCGGGCCGGCCGCTGCAGCGCCGAGGCCAGGGCCTCGACGGCTGCGTCCACCCGGCTGCGTCCGGCGACGGACAGCAGGACGCCCACGCTGGCGTCGTCCAGGGTGCCGACCAGGGCGAGCAGGCGGGCCTCGCGCACCGCCGACGCCGCCCGCTCGGCCAGGTCGCGCAGCGCCTGCTCGGTCGCCAGCACGGGCTCGCCGGGCTGCACTTCGCGGCGGACGACCACGGCCACCAGCCTGCGACCGTCCAGCGGCACGCCCAGCGCCTTGGCCCGCAGGACGACCTCGGCGTCCGGCCACGAGTGGTCCAGGATCCCCGCCAGCAGCGCGCGGTGGGTCTGCCGCTCCAGGCTCTCCCGGTCCCGCTCGACGAGGCGGTTGAGCGCGAGCGTGGAGGCGCACCGCTCGACCAGCATGATCTCGCGCGGACCCGGCGCAGCGTCCGCCACCAGCACCAGCCGGCCCCAGTCGTGGCCACGTGCGCCCACCACCGTGACCACCCATCCCGTCCTCGCGTCGAACCCGGTCCGCTCCGCCAGCTCGACGGACCGGGAGCGCGCCTCCCAGCCGTCCAGGAGGTCGGCCGCGTCCCCGCCGGCGGTGTCGTAGGCGAGGACCTGGTGGGCGAGGTTCTCCAGCACGACCGGGCGCGCGGCCATCTGCGCGGCCTGGCGCACGATCTCGGCGGGCTCGGCGCCCTCGACGGACAGTTCGGTGAACGTCTGGTGGACCTGCGCCGAGGAGCGCAGCTCGGCGACCTGCGTGTCCACGACGCAGGCGTGCACCGCCTCGGTGATCGCCACGAACCGGGTCTCCCGGTGCAGGGCCACCAGCGGCAGGCCGCGTCCCTGCGCCGCGCGGACGAGCGCGGCGGGCAGGGCCTCGGCGTACCGCCGGCCGAGCTCGACGACCAGCCCGGCCGCGCCCACGTTGTCCAGGTCGGCGACGTAGGCGGCCAGGTCCGCCTCGTCGGACGGCAGCGCGACGCCGGTGGTGAGGATCAGCTCGCCCCCGCGCAGCAGGCCGGCGATGTCCGCCAGCTCGCTGACGTGCGCCCACCTCACCCGCCGGTCAAGGTTCTCGGCGCCCGCGACGACCTCCGGGTGTCCGAGCCGGACCTGCTGGAGGTCCAGCACTTCGGCGACGGTGGGGAACACGGCGGGCTCCGGGGGGCGGTGAGGTGTCCGTGCACAGGGTGTAAGGCAGAGCCTCTCAGGCCTTGCACGCTGCCCGTTGCCCCAGGGATGCCCCGGCAGCATCGTTCACCCCGCGGATCGTTGCGGCGTGTTACGGACAGGTAGCGATTTCGTCGCTCTGACGCTCCTGGACAACGGAATCGCTTGTCGGTGTTAGGTCCCCGTGTCACTATGCGGTACCCGGTGGAGGTGGGTCGGTGAGTGGAGGGTGAACGCGCTGGACGACAACGGCGTCGTCCGGTCGTACGTGGCCGGACAATCGCTCGCTTCGGCATCAGGGCTGACCCACGAGGTGGTCGACCCCTCGGACGGCCAGACCGTCGCGACCATCGAGGTGGCCGGCGCACCCGAGGTGCACGCCGCCGTCGCCGCGGCCACGGCGGCCTTTCCCGAGTGGTCGGCCGCGACGCCCGCCGAGCGCTCCGGTGCCCTCGCCAGGCTGGCGGTGCTGCTGGCCGAGCGCGCCGAGGAGTTCGCGACCCTGGAGAGCCGGCAGGCCGGCAAGCCGATCCGGCTCAGCACCGAGTTCGACGTCCCGGGCACCGTCGACAACGTCGCGTTCTTCGCCGGGGCCGCGCGCAACCTCGAGGGCAAGGCGGCCGCCGAGTACTCCGGCAGCCACACCTCCATGATCCGTCGTGAGCCGATCGGCGTGGTCGGCTCGATAGCCCCCTGGAACTATCCCTTGCAGATGGCCGGCTGGAAGATCCTTCCGGCCGTCGCCGCCGGGAACACCATCGTGCTCAAGCCCGCCGAGATCACCCCGCTCACCTCGGTGCTGCTGGCCCGGGCCTGCTCCGACGCGGGCATCCCCGACGGCGTGGTCAACGTGATCGTCGGGACCGGGCGCGAGGCCGGCGAGGCGCTCATGTCCCATCCCGACGTCGCGATGGTGTCCTTCACCGGCTCGACGGCCGTGGGGCAGCGGGTCATGCAGGTGGCCTCGGGCACGGTGAAGCGGGTCCACCTCGAGCTCGGCGGCAAGGCGCCGTTCGTCGTGTTCGACGACGCCGACCTCGACGCCGCCGTCCAGGGCGCGGTCGCCGCGTCCCTGATCAACACCGGGCAGGACTGCACCGCGGCGACCCGCGCGTACGTGCAGCGGCCGCTGTACGACGCCTTCGTGGACCAGGTGGCCACCCTCATGCGTGCGGTGCGCCTGGGCCCGACGCTCGACCCGGCCACGGACCAGGGGCCGCTGGTGTCGGCGCGTCAGCGCGAGCACGTCGCCGGGATGGTCGAGCGGGCTGCCGTGGACGGCGCCAAGGTCGTGGTGGGCGGGCGGGCGCCGGCCGAGGGCGACCTGGCCCGTGGCCACTACTACGAGCCGACCCTGATCATCGGCGCTGCCCAGCGGTCCGAGATCGTCCAGGACGAAGTGTTCGGGCCGGTGCTGGTGGTCCTGCCCTTCGACTCCGACGACGAGGGGCTCGCGCTCGCCAACGACACGCGCTACGGCCTGGCAGCTTCGGCCTGGACCCGGGACGTCTTCCGCGCCCTGCGCGCCAGCCGCGAGATCCGGTCCGGCTGCGTGTGGGTCAACGACCACATCCCGATCATCAGCGAGATGCCGCACGGGGGATACCGTCAGTCCGGATTCGGCAAGGACATGAGCACGTACTCGTTCGAGGAGTACACGCAGGTCAAGCACGTCATGCTCGACACGACCGCGTCGGCCCGCAAGGACTGGCACCGCACGATCTTCACCGGATAGCCCCCAACCCCGCCAACCGCCCCGATCAGCCCGGAGGAACACCACCGATGACCGAGAACCGTCCCGAGAACCTCTCGCCCGCGCTGGTCCGGGGTCTGCTCACTCGTCGCACCGTCATGCAGGGAGCCGGCGTCGCCGGCCTGGCCGCGGCGCTCGCCGCCTGCGGTACCAAGGGCACCGCGACCCCGGCCGGGGGCAGCGCGTCCGCGAAACCGACCTGGGCCGACAAGTCCGACACCGACAAGGTCGTGAACTGGTCCAACTGGCAGGCGTACATCGACGTCGACGACAAGACCTCGGCGCACCCGACGCTGGACACCTTCACCAAGCAGACCGGCATCAAGGTCAACTACACCGAGGACGTCAACGACAACGACGAGTTCTTCGCGAAGATCCAGCCGCAGCTGTCGGCGGGTCAGGACACCGGCCGCGACACGTTCTGCCTCACCGACTGGATGGCGTCCAAGCTCATCCTGCTGGGCTGGGTCCAGGAGCTGAACAAGGACAACATCCCCAACGCGAGCAACCTGGTCGACACCCTCCAGAACGTCGCGTTCGACAAGGGCCGCGTCTACTCGCTGCCCTGGCAGAGCGGCTTCACCGGGATCGCCTACAACCCCAAGACGACCGGTGGGAAGAAGATCGAGACGATCGACCAGCTCCTGACCGACCCCTCGATCAAGGGCAAGGTCACCCTGCTGACCGAGATGCGCGACACCGTGGGCCTGGTCATGCTCTCCCAGGGCAAGGACCCGGCGAACTTCACCGAGGACGACTTCAACGCCGCGATGGACACCCTGCAGAAGGCCAAGGACGCCGGCCAGCTCAAGGGCTTCACCGGCAACGACTACACCAAGGGCCTGTCCTCGGGCGACATCGCCGCCTGCATGGCCTGGACCGGTGACGTCGTCCAGCTGAAGGCCGACAACCCGAACCTGGGGTACGTCCTCCCGGAGACCGGGCACATGCAGTGGTCGGACAACTTCCTGATCCCCAACGCCGCCCAGCACAAGAAGAACGCCGAGACCTTGATCAACTACTACTATGACCCCGCCGTCATGGCTCTGGTCGAGGACTACGTCAACTACATCCCGCCGGTGAAGGGCACCAAGGAGGCGCTGCTGGCCTCCGACCCGACGACGGCGAACAACCAGCTGATCTTCCCGTCGGATGCCACGCTGGCGAAGTCACACGTCTTCATGGGTCTCACGGAGGCTCAGGAGACGAAGTACAACAAGGCCTTCCAGGCCCTCATCGGAGGCTGAGGCGATGACCGAACCCGCGTCCCGGAGCCGTGCCAGCGTCCAGCAGGACGGTGACCTGCGCATCGTGTCGGTCACCAAGTCCTTCGGCGCGTTCACTGCGGTGGACGACCTGACGCTGACGATCCCGCAGGGCTCGTTCTTCGCCCTGCTCGGCCCCTCGGGGTGCGGGAAGACGACCACCCTGCGGATGGTCGCGGGGCTGGAGGACCCGACCGCCGGCCAGATCTTCATCGGGGACGCGGACATCACCGGCACGAAGCCGTACAAGCGGCCGGTGAACACGGTGTTCCAGAACTACGCGCTGTTCCCGCACCTGGACATCTTCGAGAACGTCGCGTTCGGCTTGCGGCGCCGCCGGGAGGCGGACGTCAAGAGACGGGCCAACGAGGCGCTGGAGCTGGTCGAGCTGGGCCACCTGGCCCGGCGCAAGCCCGCCCAGCTGTCCGGCGGGCAGCAGCAGCGCGTCGCCCTGGCCCGGGCCATCGTCAACCGGCCGTCGGTGCTCCTGCTCGACGAGCCGCTGGGCGCCCTGGACCTGAAGCTGCGCCGGCAGATGCAGATCGAGCTCAAGCGGATCCAGACCGAGGTCGGGATCACCTTCGTCCACGTCACCCACGACCAGGAAGAGGCCATGACCATGGCCGACACCATCGCGGTCATGAACGCGGGCGAGGTCGAGCAGATGGGCGACCCCAGCAGCCTGTACGAGAACCCGTCCACCACGTTCGTCGCCAACTTCCTCGGGCAGTCCAACCTCATCCGGGCTTCGGTGACAGGCGCGTCGGGAGAGGACCTCCTGCTGGATGTGGCCGGCCAGCGCGTGGTGCTGCCCCGCTCACGCACCACGTCCACCGCGTCCGACCTGCTCGTCGGGGTCCGTCCGGAGAAGATCCGGATCGCGCCCGAGGGCGAGGGCGGCGACGGGGGCTCCAACGTCCTGACCGGCGGAGTCGTGTCCGACGCCAGCTTCACCGGGGTGAGCACGCAGTACCTCGTCCGGATGCCCTGGGACCAGGAGGTGATGGTGTTCGCCCAGAACGTCGGCGTCGAGGTGCTGCGTCCGGGCACCAAGGTGGTCCTGTCCTGGGTCCCGGCGCACACGTTCGGCCTGGACGCGGCGCAAGACGTGAACGCGGGCGTGGAGATCGAGGGCGAGGAAGCCGCGGCCGTCGGGGCGACCCCGTGAGCGCGCTCACGCAGATCGGCGACGCCGAACCGGTCGCCGCACCGCCGCCGTCCAGGCGCGGGCGCAAGTTCGTCCCGTACCTCCTGCTGGCCCCCGGCCTGCTCTGGCTGGGCGTCTTCTTCGTCGTCCCGATGATCTTCCTGCTCTCGCAGTCGCTGCAGACCGGGTCGCTCGAGAAGGGCTACACACTCACGTTCAACTGGGCCACCTACACCGAGGCGCTCTCGCTGTACTGGCCGCAGTTCGTCCGCTCGTTCATCTACGCGGGCACGGCGACGGCGTTCGGGCTGCTGATCGGCTACCCCCTGGCGTACTGCATCGCGTTCAAGTCCGGGCGCTGGAAGAGCATGCTGCTCGTGCTGGTGATCGCGCCGTTCTTCACCAGCTTCCTGCTACGGACGCTGGCCTGGCAGACGATCCTGTCCAGCCAGGGCAGGGTGTACGAGTTCCTGTCCTGGACGCACATCATCGACCTGCTGCAGAAGATGCAGCTGATCAACGGCGACCAGCTGCTGAACACCCCGTTCGCGGTGATCATGGGGCTGACGTACAACTTCCTGCCGTTCATGGTGCTGCCGCTGTTCGCGAGCCTGGACCGGATCGACCCGCGGCTGCTCGAGGCGGGGGCCGACCTGTACGGAAAGCCGTTCACCGCCTTCCGAAAGGTCACCTGGCCGCTGTCGCTGCCCGGTGTCGTGGCCGGAACGCTGCTCACGTTCATCCCGGCAGCTGGTGACTACATCAACTCCAAGCTGCTCGGGAACCCGAACACCACGATGATCGGCCAGGTCATCGACGGCCAGTTCCTGCGGGTCCGGGACTACCCGACCGCGGCGGCGCTGTCGTTCATGCTGATGGCGACGATCCTGGTGCTGGTGTCGGTCTACGTGTGGCGGGCCGGGACGGAGGAGCTGGTCTGATGGCCACCCTCACGAAGCCCACGCGGGACCGGGCGCTGCCGGCGCCGTTGCCCCCCCGCCGACGCAAGGGACTGCTCGACTGGCTGCGCGAGCACCTCATCCAGATCGTCGCGTTCTTCGTGTTCGTGTACATGCTCGTGCCGAACATCATCGTGATCGTCTTCTCGTTCAACCAGCCGGCCGGCAAGTACAACTACGACTTCGTGCAGTTCTCGCTGAACGCCTGGCTGCACCCGTGCGCGCCGCCGGGGATGTGCGACTCGGTGGTGCTGAGCCTGAAGATCGGTCTGGTCGCGACCCTCGTGGCCACCATCCTCGGCACGATGGTGGCGTTCGCGCTGGCCCGCTACCGCTTCGGCGGCCGGGCCGCGACCAACCTGCTGATCTTCATGCCGATGGCCACGCCCGAGGTGGTGATGGGCTCGTCGCTGCTGACGCTGTTCGTCAACCTGACGATCATCCCGCTCGGCCCGTTGACCATCTTCATCGCGCACGTGATGTTCTGCGTGAGCTTCGTCGTCGTCACGGTCAAGGCCCGTATCGCCGGGCTGGACCCGCGGCTGGAGCAGGCGGCGATGGACCTGTACGCCACTGAACGGCAGACCTTCACCAGGATCACGCTGCCGCTCGTCGCCCCGGGCATCGCCGCCGGAGCGCTGCTCGCGTTCTCCCTGTCGTTCGACGACTACATCATCACCAACTTCAACTCGTCCTCGACGTCCACGACGTTCCCGCTGTTCGTATGGGGCGCGGCCCAGAAGGGCACCCCGCCGCAGCTGAACGTCGTCGGAACGGTCATGTTCGTGCTGTCGTTCCTGCTCGTCGGCCTCGGCCAGCTCATCGCGTGGCGACGGCGCCGCGCGAAGGTGTAGGCGTCCGCAGGTGCACCGCCGCAGCGAGCTGCTGGGCGACGCCCGGCGGCTGGCGGTGCTCGCCGATGCCGAGCCGACCTCGTTCTGGCTGTCCGACGCGTCCCGGCCCGAGCCAGGGCCGGCGCTGGTCGGTGACCAGCAGGCCGACCTCGTCGTCGTCGGCGGCGGGTACTCGGGGCTGTGGACCGCGCTGCTGGCCAAGGAGGACGACCCGGCGCGCGACGTCGTCCTGGTGGAGGCGGCGGAGGTCGGCTGGGCGGCGTCCGGCCGCAACGGCGGCTTCTGCGTCGCCAGCCTGACGCACGGGTTCTTCAACGGCCTGGCCCGGTTCTCCCCGGAGCTGTCCGCACTGGTCCGGCTCGGGCACGAGAACCTCGACGGGATCGAGGCGACGCTGACGCGGTACGGGATCGACGCCGAGTTCGAGCGCACCGGCGAGCTGTCGGTGGCGGTGGCGCCCTGGCAGGTCGACGAGCTGCGCGCGGCGCCGGCGCTGGCCGAGCCGTACGGCGTCCACATGCAGTGGCGGGACCGGGACGAGGTCCAGGCCGACGTCCACTCCCCGACGTACCTGGGCGGCCTGTTCGAGCCGCAGTCCGCCCTGGTCCACCCCGCCAAGCTCGCCTGGGGGCTGGCCCGGGCCTGCCGCTCGCTGGGGGTGCGCATCCACGAGCGCACGCCCGCCCTGGCGCTCGAGCGGGACGGTGCGGGGATGCGGGTGCGGACCCCCTACGGCTCGGTCCGGGCGGCTCGGGTCGCGCTGGCGACGAACGCGTTCCCGTCGCTGCTGCGCCGGGTCCGCCCGTACGTCGCCCCGGTCTACGACTACGTCCTGGCGACCGAGCCGCTCGACGCCGAGCAGCTGGACGCGGTCGGCTGGAAGAGCAGGGTCGGGATCGGGGACTCGGCCAACCAGTTCCACTACTACCGGCTGACGGCCGACAACCGGATCGTCTGGGGCGGGTACGACGCGGTCTACCACTACGGAAACGGTCTGCGCCCCGAGCTGGACCAGCGGCCGGAGACGTTCGCCCTGCTGGCCGAGCAGTTCGCGGAGACGTTCCCGATGCTGGCGGGGCTCCGGTTCAGCCACGCCTGGGGTGGGGTCATCGACACCTGCAGCCGGTTCTGCGCGTTCTGGGGCACCGGGTACGAGGGCCGCGTCGGGTACGTCACCGGGTACACCGGGCTCGGCGTTGGCGCGACCAGGTTCGGCGCCCGCGTCCTGCTGGACCTGCTGGCCGGGCGCCGCAACGAGCTGACGTCCCTGCAGTACGTCCGCTCCAAGCCGATCCCCTTCCCGCCGGAGCCGCTGCGCTGGGTGGGCATCGAGCTCACCCGCCGTTCGCTGGACCGGGCCGACCGCAGCTCGGGCCGCCGCAACCTGTGGCTCAAGGCCCTCGACCGGGTCGGGCTCGGATTCGACTCCTGATCCTGCCGGTCGCAGGCTGGGCGTTTGGGGTGAGGGTGAGGCCAGGGCGACAGACTGTAAGGGCAACCGGAGCAGGGACAGCACAGTGCCGCTGGATGCCGCCGGGTCGGGTGGCCAGAATGGGCCCCAGCCCTCCGAGCTGGACCGGGCATCCGCGACGACGAAGGACCGACCATGGGCGAGACCACCGCAGCCGGAACCAAGCACATCACGCACTGGATCGGCGGGAAGCCGTACGGCGGCGTGGCCGAGCGTCAGGGCGAGGTGTTCGACCCGGCGACGGGTGAGCGCAGCGGGCTGGTGGACTTCGCCACGGCCGCGGTCATGGACGAGGCCGTGGCGGCGGCCAAGGAGGCCTTCGCCGACTGGCGCAACTCGTCGCTCTCCCGACGCAGCCAGGTGCTCTTCGCCTTCCGCGAGCTGCTGAACGAGCGCAAGGAGGAGCTGGCGGCGCTGATCACCGCCGAGCACGGCAAGGTCCTGTCCGACGCGCTGGGCGAGGTGACGCGCGGCCTGGAGGTCGTCGAGTTCGCCTGCGGCATCCCGCACCTGCTCAAGGGCGGCTTCTCCGAGAGCGTCTCCACCAAGGTCGATGTGTACTCGATCCGGCAGCCGCTCGGCGTGGTCGGCATCATCTCGCCGTTCAACTTCCCCGCGATGGTCCCGATGTGGTTCTTCCCGATCGCCATCGCCTGCGGCAACACCGTCGTTGTCAAGCCGAGCGAGAAGGACCCGAGCGCCGTCAGCTTCGTCGCCGAGCTCTGGGCCGAGGCCGGGCTGCCCGAGGGCGTGTTCAACGTCGTGCACGGCGACAAGGAGGCCGTCGACCGGCTGCTCACGCACCCGGACGTCAAGAGCGTCTCGTTCGTCGGGTCCACGCCCATCGCCCGCTACGTGTACGAGACCGGGACCGCGGCCGGCAAGCGGGTCCAGGCGCTCGGCGGGGCGAAGAACCACATGGTGGTGCTGCCGGACGCCGACCTCGATCTCGCCGCGGACGCCGCGGTCAACGCCGGGTTCGGCTCCGCGGGGGAGCGGTGCATGGCGATCTCGGCGCTGGTCGTGGTGGAGCCCGTCGCCGACGAGCTCGTGGCCAAGATCGCCGAGCGGATCGGCACCCTGCGCACGGGCGACGGCCGGCGGGGTGCGGACATGGGCCCGCTGGTGACGGCCGTGCACCGGGACAAGGTCGTCGGCTATGTCCAGGCCGGTGTCGACGCCGGGGCGACGCTCGTCGTGGACGGGCGCGAGGTGCAGCCCGACGGTGCGGCCGGGGGCTACTGGCTCGGCCCGACACTGTTCGACCACGTCTCGACGGACATGAGCATCTACTCCGACGAGATCTTCGGGCCGGTGCTCTCGGTGGTCCGGGTCGAGTCGTACGACGAGGCGCTGCGCCTGGTCAACGACCACCCGTACGGCAACGGCACCGCAATCTTCACCAACGACGGTGGGGCGGCACGCCGCTACCAGAACGAGGTCGAGGTCGGGATGGTCGGCATCAACGTGCCGATCCCGGTGCCGATGGCGTACTACTCGTTCGGCGGCTGGAAGAGCTCGCTGTTCGGTGACACGCATGCGCACGGCACCGAGGGAGTGCACTACTTCACCCGCGGCAAGGTCGTCACCTCGCGTTGGCTGGACCCCAGCCACGGCGGCATCAACCTGGGCTTCCCGCAGAACGTCTGACATCGCAGTCGGAGTCGACAGCGCCGTGTGACGGCGAACCGTGTCTGGTACACGACATGCGCGTACCGGACACGGAAACGGTTGTGGACAACGGGTTTCCCGTCGGTGGGATGACATAGGTTCGAGGCATGTCGGTCACCGCGTTGCAGGTCGAGTCGTTGCCTTCAGGCGGTGACTCGATCGATGCGTGGCTGGTTGAAGGGGAACGTTGGCTGGACCGCGCCGCGAACCTGAACGACCACGGTGCGGACGATGCGGGTCTGGTGGATGCGGTGCGTCGGCTGGGTGGGGTCGAGTCGCGGATCGCGGCGGTCAAGCTGGCGGTGGTCGCGCAAGTGGAGGCGCGGTCGGCGGCGCGGCGGGTGACGGGGGCGACATCAACGGCGGCGTGGTTGCGGGCGGATGGGATGAGCGCGGGGGCGGCGGCCCGGCAGGTGGCGTTGGCCGGGTCGCTGGTCGGGCATGATGCGACCCGGGCTGCGTTGGCCGCCGGTGCGATCAACCCCGAGCAGGCCGCGGTGATCGCCGGCATGTTGGACGGGCTGTCCGACGCGGTCGGGCACGTCGATCGCGCCGGCGTCGAGTCCCGGTTGTTGGCCGACGCGGCCCGGTTGGACCCCGGCCGGTTGCGTAGGCAAGCCGTCGCGCAGGCCGCGCGGGTGGACCCGACCGGCTCGGGGGACCTGGCCGCGCAGGAACGCGCCGCCAGGGCCGGCCGGGGGCTGACCTTCTGGCGTGGCAGCGACGGGATGCACCACCTACGCGGAGTCTTCGACACCGCGGCCGCCGCGACCCTGGCCGCCGCACTCGACCCGCTCGCGGCACCCAGCCCGGCCCAAGGCGCCGGCGCGGACCCCCGCAGCCCGGGGCGGCGCCGCGCCGACGCGCTGGTCGAGCTGGCCCGCCGCGCCCTGACCGGCGGCCAACTCCCCGTCACCGGCGGGGTTCGCCCCCAGGTCGTGGTCACCATGACCCTGGACCAGCTCCGCGCCAGCATCGACAGCGCGGGCTGCGCGCAGATCGCCGGCGCCACCGTGCGCGAACCCCTCTCCGCGGGCGCGGCCCGGCGGATCGCCTGCGACGCCGCCATCGTCCCCGCTGTGCTCGGCGGCCCCAGCGAGATCTTGGACTGGGGCCGGGCCCGACGCACCGCCAGTCCCGTGCAGCGCCGGGCCCTGGCGCTGCGCGACCGGGGTTGCACCTTCCCAGGGTGTGACCGGCCCCCCGAGTGGTGCGAGGCCCATCACCTAATCGGGTGGGAACACGGCGGGCTGACCGACCTGAACGACCTGACCCTGGTGTGCGACGCGCACCACGACATCGCCCACCACGACGGCTGGACCATCACCCTCGACCCCGACGGGCGAGTCGAATGGCACCCGCCGCCCACACCACCACCCGAACCACCCTGGTGAGCTCGGCGCGGGGGATCGAGCTGGTGCTCGACGCGGTCGCGGCGCTGGTGGGCCACGACCGACGCAACCAGGCCTGACGGCCGAAGACTAGGCTGCCCGCCGTGGCGCGCTACGGAGGCCAGTACGGGCCGGACATCACGTTCCTCGGTGTCGACCGCTGCGACCTGGGGGAGCCGGACACCTTCGCCGGCGCCGACGTCGTCGTGGTCGGCGCGCCTTTCGACGGCGGAACGTCCTACCGCTCCGGAGCGAGGTTCGGTCCGCAGGCGATCCGGATGACCGACTACCTCGGGCACGACGGATCGCGGCCGAGCCTGGCGCTGCGCACCGACGGGCTGCAGGACCTGAGCGTCCTGGACGCCGGCGACGTGGAGATGTTCTCCGGCGACGCCGCGACCGCCTGCGCCGCGCTCGAGGTCGAGGTCGAGAAGGTTGCCAGGGCCGGCGCGATCCCGGTGGTCCTCGGTGGCGACCACACCGTCACGTGGCCGAACGCGACCGGCGTCGCGCGCGCGCTGGGCTGGGGCCGGGTCAGCCTCATCCACTTCGACGCGCATGCCGACACCGGGAAGATCGAGTTCGGCTCGCTGATCGGGCACGGCCAGCCGATGCGGCTGCTGATCGAGTCCGGCGCGGTGCGCGGCGACCGGTTCCTCCAGGTCGGCCTGCGTGGCTACTGGCCGCCGCCGGACGTGCTGGACTGGATGGCCGTGCAGGGCATGCGTTCGTTCGAGATGACCGAGATCGTGCACCGGGGGCTGGACGCGTGCCTGACCGAAGCGTTCGCGATCGCGACCGACGGGTGCGACGGGGTGTTCCTGTCCGTCGACATCGACGTGTGCGACCCCGGGCACGCGCCCGGGACGGGGACGCCGGAGCCGGGCGGTCTGTCCGCGCGGCAGCTGCTCGACGCCGTGCGCCGCATCGCGCTGGAGCTTCCGGTGGTGGGGATGGACGTCGTCGAGGTGTCCCCGCCGTACGACCATTCGGACATCACCGCCGCACTGGGCAACCGCGTGGTGCTCGAGGCTCTGTCGGCAATCGCCCGGCGCCGCCAGGACGCCCGCGACGGCACCAGCTGGGACCCGACCCGGCCGCTGCTCGCGCAGCGCGTCCCTGGCGAGCAGCCCTCCTGATCCCGGCCGGCGGGAGCCGGCTCACTCGTCGTGCTCGTGCCGCTCCTCGCGGGCCGCTGCCTCGGCCTCGCGCAGGTCGTCGGCGTCCGGCGAAGTGCTGTTCGTCCGATCGCGCGGTCTGCGCGTCGGGATCCCGTAGCCCTCCCCGCGTCGGTGCGGGGGAGCCGGCTCGGCCCGCTCGACCGGGCACCGCTCGTCCGGGCAGCTGTGCTCGTCGCACATGCGGCACATGTGCTCGGACGTACGCAGGTCGTCGGTCAGCGCCACGAGCATCGTGCAGACTCCGTCGGTGACGGCGGCCAGCGTCGCCTCGTCCAGGGCGGCCACTGCCCGGTCCAGTACCGCGGCGCGCTCGGCGAGCACCGACCGGGCGGCGCGTTCTCCGGCCGCGGTCAGGGACAGCAGCCGGGTGCGCCCGTCGGCGCCCGGGACCCGCCGGACCAGCCCGTCCGCGGCGAGTCGCTCCGACAGCTGTACGGCTCCCGGGTGCGAGATGCGCAGCCGGGCGGCGAGGAAGGCGATGGGCCGGTCCGGGTACCACAGCAACGTGACCAGTGCGGCCGGCGTGTGGGCGCCGTGGCGCGCCACCCGGCGCGTCGACGCCGCCGTGCGGTCGCCGATCGTCAGGGCCAGGGTGCCCAGGACGTTGGCCGCGAACGCGCGCTCGCCATTTCCGACCGGCTTGGCCGCCCTGGTCGTCACCGGCCCGGTGCCAGCGCGCCGGCCAGCAGGTCGACGAGCGCGTCGCCGTACCGGCCGTCGGCGTCCTTGGACGGGTTGTAGCAGCCGATCGAGAAGCCGAGCGCGTTCGGGTCGGCGCCGAGCGGAGCGAGCACTTGCGCGAGCTGGGCCAGGTCGAGCCCGCCCGGCATCAGGTAGTCGGTCGCCGGGAAGACGTCCGCGCCGAGGACGTCGACGTCCAGGTGGATCCAGTAGCCGATGCCGGCCGCCGCGAAGTGGTCGACAGCGGCGCGTCCGGCCGCCGCCGGGTCGGCCGAGACGGCGGTCGCGTCGCGGACCACGATCCCCAGCCGTTCGGGCAGGTCGCCGAGGTCGGCGGCCTCGTCGGTGTCACGGGAGCCGAGGACCAGCGCGTCCCCGGGGTGGACCACGGGCGACGGGCCCATCGCCGTGAGCAGGTCGTCCCCGGCGTGCCCGAGCAGCGCCGCTACCGGGATGTCGGCGGCCTCCCCGGTCGGCGAGGTCAGGCCGTCGTACGCGTCGATGTGGCCGTCCACGTTGACGATGCCGATCCGGCCGGCGGCGTCGCGCGCGCCGGCGACCGCGCCCATCACCAGCGCGCAGCAGCCGCCGAGCAGCAGCGGCCGCCGGCCGTCGCGGACGAGGTCGGCCACCGCCGGACGCAGCCGGACGACCATGTCCCGGACGGAGGCATACCCGACGATGCCCGACCGCGGGTCCCGGTCGGGGCCGGTGACCCGGACGTCGAGATCCCCTCGGTCCACCGCGCCGACCCGACGTGGCAGCTCCCGCCGGCGGAGGGCGGCCGGCGACCGCTCGGTCCCGAACGCCGGCCCACCGGACGGGGCCCCCACCGAGTCGATCGGCACGCCCAGGCACGCCCAGGCACGTCCGCTCGCTGTCGCTCCCATGGCTGCTCCAGACCGGCCTTTCGGCTCGCTATACATAATCCGCTTATGCACTACCTTTCCCCTCAACCCGGGCCGACGCAAGAGGCGTGGCCCGTGAGCAGCTGGAGACAGTCATGCGGATCCTCATGGTCGGTGCCGGTGGAGTGGGCTCGGCCGCGGCGAAGATCGCCGCCCGGCGCGCGTTCTTCGAGGCGTTCGTGGTCAGCGACTACGACGAGGCCCGCGCCGAGCGGGTGGTCGGTGAGCTCGGCGACGAGCGGTTCACCGCCGCGCGGATCGACGCGTCCGACGCCGAGGCCGTGGCGAGGCTGGCCCGTGAGCACGGCGCGACGCACGTGTTCAACGCGGTGGACCCGCGCTTCGTCCTGCCTGTCTTCGAGGGAGCCCTGGCGGCCGGCGCCGACTACATGGACATGGCGATGTCGCTGTCCGCACCGCACCCGACCCGGCCGTACGAGGAAGTCGGCGTCAAGCTCGGCGACGAGCAGTTCGCAGCCGCGCCGGAGTGGGAGCGCCAGGGTCGGCTGGCCCTCGTCGGCATCGGGGTCGAGCCCGGGCTCTCCGACGTGTTCGCGCGGTACGCCGCCGACGAGCTGTTCAGCGAGATCGACGAGCTCGGCGTGCGCGACGGGGCCAACCTGGAGGTGGACGGCTACACGTTCGCGCCGTCGTTCTCGATCTGGACAACGATCGAGGAGTGCCTCAACCCGCCCGTAGTGTACGAGAAGGGCCGCGGCTGGTACACGACCGCGCCGTTCTCCGAGCCGGAGACTTTCGTCTTCCCCGAGGGCATCGGCGCGGTTGAGTGCGTGAACGTCGAGCACGAAGAGGTGCTCCTCATGCCGCGCTGGGTGGACGCCAGACGGGTGACGTTCAAGTACGGGCTCGGCGACGAGTTCATCAACGTGCTCGACGTGCTGCACAAGATCGGCCTGGACCGCACGCAGAAGGTGTCGGTGGGCGGCGTCGAGGTGTCACCGCGCGACGTGGTCGCCGCGTGCCTGCCGGACCCCGCCGGACTGGGCGACCGCATGCACGGCAAGACCTGTGCGGGCACCTGGGTCACCGGCACGGGCAAAGACGGCAAGCCGCGCGAGGTGTACCTCTACCACGTCGTCGACAACGCCTGGTCGATGGCGGAGTACGGCTCCCAGGCCGTCGTCTGGCAGACCGCCATCAACCCGGTCGCGGCGCTGGAGCTGCTCGCCGAAGGCGTCTGGTCGGGCAGCGGCGTGCTGGGCCCGGAGGCGCTGCCGCCCAAGCCCTTCCTGGACAAGCTCGTCGAGTACGGCTCCCCGTGGGGGATGGAGGACCGCTGACCACTGCACTCGGTCTGACCCGAACTGGCGCGCTAGGCGGTCAGCGCGGCGAAAGCCTTGTCCAGGACGGTGAGCGCGTCCTCGAGCAGGTGCGCAGGCATCACCAGCGGGGGCAGGAAGCGCAGCACGTTGCCGTAGGTGCCCGCGGTCAGCACGAGCACCCCCTCGCCGTGGCAGAACTTCGCGACCGCCGCGGTCGACGCGGTGTCGGGCTCGAGGGTGCCCGGCCTGACGAGCTCGACCGCGAGCATCGCGCCACGGCCGCGCACGTCCCCGATGACAGCGTGCCGCGACTGCATGTCGCACAGCGCCGGCAGCATCACTGACTCGATGGCCCGCGCCTTCGCGGCGAGGTCCTGCTCCTCGATCGTCGCGATCGCACCGAGCGCAGCGGCGCAGGCCACCGGGTTGCCGCCGTAGGTCCCGCCCAGGCCGCCGACGTGCGGGGCGTCCATGATCTCGGCGCGACCGGTCACGGCCGCCAGCGGCAGCCCGCCGGCGATCCCCTTCGCCGTGGTGATCAGGTCCGGCACGACGCCCTCGTGCTCGCAGGCGAACATGGCACCGGTGCGGGCGAAGCCGGTCTGGATCTCGTCCGCGACGAAGACGATGCCGTTGTCGCGCGCGTACGCGGCCAGACCGGGCAGGAAGCCCTCGGCGGGCACGACGAAGCCACCCTCACCGGCGATCGGCTCGATGACGATCGCGGCGACGTTGGCGGCCCCGACCTCCTTCTCGATCTTCGAGATCGCCTGGTCGAGCGCCTCGGGGCCGCAGTTCGCCGGGCCGGTCGGCCAGCGGAACGGGTACGCCAGCGGCATCCGGTAGACCTCGCCCGCGAACGGCCCGAACCCGTGCTTGTACGGCATGTTCTTCGCAGTCATGGCCATCGTCAGGTTGGTGCGACCGTGGTAGCCGTGCTCGAAGACGACGACCGCATCGCGGCCGGTGTACGAGCGGGCGATCTTGACTGCGTTCTCCACGGCCTCGGCGCCGGAGTTGAGCAAGACGCTCTTCTTGGCGAAGTCGCCCGGGGTGAGCCGGTTCAGCGCCTCGCAGACCTCCACGTACCCGGCGTACGGCGTGACCATGAAGCAGGTGTGGGTGAACGCGGCGACCTGCGCCTGGACGTTCGCCACGACCCGGTCGGCGCTGTTGCCGACGTTGACGACTGCGATGCCCGACCCCATGTCGATGAGCGAGTTGCCGTCGACGTCGACGAGGACGCCGCCGCCCGCCTTCTCGATGAACACCGGCAGCGTGGTGCTCAGGCCCCGCGCGCAGGCGTCGTTGCGGCGGGACATCAGCTCGGTCGAACGGGGCCCTGGGATGGCGGTGACGACACGTCGCTCCTGGGGGAGCGAGGGGCCTCCGACATGGTCGATGTCCGTCATGGCTGCCTGCCTCCGTGCTCGGCTGATGGGCCGCGAAATGTGCTTGCTGCGGTCCCCGCAGAGTAGGCGAGCTACTGCCCGGGGACCCCTGTCACCAGGGCCAACGGCCTCGCTAGCGTAGGCCGCTGAGTACAAACCACGCCGTGCGCGACCGGCGACCCACCGAACAGCGCCGCGCACAGACCGGAGGCTCGCCGTGCCGCCCAGCGTCCGGACCGTGACGGACCTGCCCGGCCTCGGGCTGCGTCGCCTGGCCGGCCCGGACGGCCGCGACCGGCCCGTGCGCTGGGTCGCGGTGTCCGAGCTTGAGGACCCGACCGCCTTCCTGGAGGGGGGCGAGCTGCTGCTGTCCACCGGGATGCGGCTGCCGCACGACGACCCCGACCAGCTCGCGGCGTACGTCGAGCGGCTGGTCGACGCCGACGTCGCGGCCTTCGGGCTTGGCGTCGGGCTGACGCACGAGACGGTCCCGCCGGGCCTGGTCGCGGCCGCGGACCGGCTTGGACTTCCGCTCCTGGAGGTCGCCGCGGAAACGGCTTTCATCGCGGTGAGCAAGGCGGTCTCGGTGCTGCTCGGGGTCGAGGAGTACGAAGCGATCACCCGGGCGTTCGAGGCTCAGCGCGACCTCACCCGGGCTGCGCTGGGCCCGAACGGGAGCGCGGCCGTCGCGGCCCGGCTGGCCAGGCACACCGGGGGCTGGGTGCTGGTCCTGGACGCGGCGGGTCACGTGCTGCACGCCGCGCCGCCGGACGCCGACGGGAGGGCACGGCAGCGCGCCGGGGCGCTGGCTCCCGAGCTGGCCGCGCTGCGTGGGCGGGGGCTGCTCGCGTCGTCGTCCGTAGGCGACGCGGACGGACAGGTGAGCGTGCACCCGCTGGGCGCGAGCGGACGGGTCCGCGGGTTCCTGGCCGTCGGCACCCGGGCGGCGCTGGACCGCACCGCGCAGTCCGTGGTCGCCGTCGCCGTGTCGCTGCTGTCCATCGCCGCCGAGCGGGACGGGACCTCGGGTGCCACCGGGCGAGCGCAGGTGCGCACCGCGACGGTCCGGCTGCTGGTGGCCGGGGCCGACCCACAGTCGCTACCGCTCGGGCAGCTCGGCTGGGGGTGGCTCACCGACGGCCCGCTGCGGCTCGTCGTCGTCGGGGGTACGTCCCTGCAGCGCTCAGCCGCTGTCCGGGCGCTGGAGAGCGCCGGAGGCCGCGACCGGGCGGTTGCCGAGCTCGGGCACGAGGCGTACGTCGTTCTGCCGGACGAGCCCGAGGCCGTCGCCGAGGTCGCGGCCGTCCTCGCCGACGTGCCGTCGGGCGGCAGCACGGCCGCCGGCCCGGCCGAGTTGGGCAGCGCCGTGCGCGAGGCGGGTCATGCGATGTCGGCGACCCGCGGCCCGTGGCCGGCCTGGTACGGCCGGCTCGCCGCCGAGGGCATGCTCGCGGCGCTCGACCCGGAGGTCGCCCGGGACCTGGCGCGCGCCCTGCTCGCGCCGCTCGAGGGGCGCAAGGGCGACCTGGTGGCCTCGTTGTCGGCGTGGCTGGCCCGGCACGGCCAGTGGGACACCGCGGCCGCGGACCTGGGGGTGCACCGGCACACGCTGCGCTACCGCATGCGCCGGGTCGAGGAGCTGCTGGGCCGCTCCCTGGACGACCCCGACCTGCGGGCCGAGCTGTGGCTCGCGCTGCGCTTCCGGGCCCAGGACGCCGAGGTGCACTGACCCAGGCGTTCCAGGCCATGGCGTACAACGTTCGGCGCTCGGACGCGACCTACGCTCGTGACCATGACCGACCCTCGCCCGTTCTACGTCGCCGGCCGGCCCACGACGGGTGCCGACGGCACGACGACCCTCGACGTCCGCCACCCGTACGACGGGTCCCTTGTCGCCACCGTCTGGGTCCCGGACGCCGCGCAGGTGGAGGAGGCCGTCCGTGCCGCGCACGATGTGGCCCCTGCGGCGGCCCGGCTCTCGGTGGCTGCGCGTGCGGACGCTCTGACCCACATCTCGCGCCGCATCGCCGAGCGCACCGAGGAGGTCGCCCGGCTGATCACCGCCGAGAACGGCAAGCCGGTCAAGTGGGCGCGGGCCGAGGCGGTGCGGGCGGCCGCGACGTTCCGGTGGGCCGCCGAGGAAGTCCGCCGCGAGGGCGGTGAGCTGATGCGGCTGGACACCGAGGCAGCGACGGCCGGCCGGGCCGCCATCGTGCGGCGCTTCCCGAAGGGCCCCGTGCTGGCCATCACCCCCTTCAACTTCCCGCTCAACCTGGTCGCCCACAAGGTGGCCCCGGCGATCGCCGTCGGCGCGCCGGTCGTGATCAAGCCGGCGCCCGCCACGCCGCTGTCGGCGCTGCTGCTCGGTGAGCTGCTCGCGGAGACCGACCTGCCGGCGGGCATGTGGTCCGTCCTGCCGGTGGGCAACGAGGCCATGCCTGACCTGGTCCGGGACCCGCGGCTTCCGGTCGTGTCCTTCACCGGGTCCGGCCCGGTGGGCTACTCGATCATGGACTCGGTGCCGCGCAAGCACGTCACCCTCGAGCTCGGCGGAAACGCTGCCGCCGTCGTCGCCGCCGACTGGTCCGCGGACGCCGACCTGGACTGGGCGGCCGGCCGGATAGCGACGTTCGCCAACTACCAGGGCGGGCAGTCCTGCGTCTCCGTGCAAAGGGTGCTCGTCGACCGGGCCGTGCACGACCGGCTGCTCGAGCGGATCGTCGCCAGGGTGGGGGAGCAGGTCACCGGTGACCCCGCGGACGAGGCCACCGACGTTGGCCCGCTGGTGGACGAGGCCGCGGCCCGCCGGGTCGAGTCCTGGGTGGACGAGGCCGTAGCGGACGGCGCCAAGGTGCTGGTCGGCGGGACCAGGGACGGCGCCGGCTACGCGCCCACGGTGCTGGTCGACGTCGCACCGGGCTCGCGCTGCGCGACCGAGGAGATCTTCGGGCCGGTGCTGACCGTGACGGCCTTCGACGGCGTGGCCGAAGCGTTCGCGCTGGTCAACGACAGCCGGTACGGCCTGCAGGCCGGGCTGTTCACGCACGACCTGAAGACGGCGTTCGCGGCGCACCGCGAGCTCGAGGTGGGCGGCGTGGTCGTCGGCGACGTCCCCAGCTTCCGGTCCGACCAGATGCCGTACGGCGGCATCAAGGAGTCCGGTGTCGGCCGCGAGGGCCTGCGATTCGCCATGGCCGACTTCACGTACGAGCGCGTGCTCGTCCTCACCGGCCTCGACCTCTAGACCACCCCCTCCCGCCCCGACTGGTGCGCGCGTCTCGGGCCTTCGCGACCCTTCGTAGGCCCAAGACGCGCGCATCAGTCGCGGGGGTTGATGGTTGCCGGTGGCACGACGAGGGGTCGGCGCCGGGTGACAATGGACCCGTGAGCGCCTCCCGCGACGTCGTCGTCCTCGGGTCGACCGGGTCGGTCGGCACCCAGGCGCTCGACGTGGCCCGGCGCAACCCCGGCCGGTTCCGGATCGTCGGGATTGGCGCCGCCGGCGGCACGCCGGGGTCGGTCGCCGCGCTCGCCGAGCAGGCGCTGACGTTCGGCGTCGAAGCCGTCGCCGTGGCGCGGCCGCAGGCGGCCCGGGAGCTGCAGGACGCGCTGTACGCCTCCGCGACCGCCGCCGGCTGGGAACGCGGCGCCGCCTCGCTGCCGAAGGTGCTCGTCGGTCCGCAGGCGTGCGCCGAGCTTGCCGCGTGGCCGGCCGACGTCGTCCTGAACGCGCTGCCCGGCGCTGCCGGACTGGCGCCCACCCTCGCCGCGCTCGACGCGGGCCGCACGCTCGCCCTGGCCAACAAGGAGTCGCTGATCGTCGGCGGCCCGCTGGTGCGTGCCAGGGCGAAGCCGGGCCAGATCGTGGCCGTGGACTCCGAGCACTCTGCGCTGGCCCAGTGCCTGCGCGGCGGCCGCGCGGACGAGGTGCGCCGGCTGGTGCTCACGGCGTCGGGTGGTCCGTTCCGCGGGCGGAGCCGCTCCGAGCTCGCCGACGTCACACCCGACCAGGCGCTCGCGCACCCCACCTGGTCGATGGGCCCGCTGGTCACCGTCAACAGCGCCACCCTGGTCAACAAGGGCCTCGAGGTGATCGAGGCGCACCTGCTGTACGACATCCCGTTCGAGCGCATCGACGTGGTCGTGCACCCGCAGTCGGTCGTGCACTCGATGGTCGAGTTCACCGACGGCTCGACTCTCGCGCAGGCGTCGCCGCCGGACATGCGGCTGCCGATCGCGCTCGCCCTGGCCTGGCCGGACCGGGTGCCGGACGCCGCGCCCGCCTGCGACTGGGCCACGGTCGGGCGGTGGGACTTCGAGCCGCTCGACGAGGAGGCCTTCCCGGCGGTCCGGCTGGCCCGGCAGGCCGGCGCGAGCGGCGGCACGGCGCCGGCGGTCTACAACGGTGCGAACGAGGAGGCGGTGGCGGCCTTCCTGTCCGGTGGGCTGCCGTTCCTGAAGATCGTGGACACGGTCGCCGACGTCCTCACCGAGCACATCGGGCGGCCGGCAGCCGGCGAGCCGGCCCCGACGCTGGACGACGTGCTGGGAGCGGACGCCTGGGCGCGGGCCCGGGCGCGCGAGCTGCTGGGGAGGGCGCGGTGACGGGGATCGGCTGGCTGGGGATCGTCTTGTTCGTCCTCGGCATCCTGCTGTCGGTGATGATCCACGAGTGGGGCCACTTCGTGACCGCGCGTCGGTTCGGCTGCAAGGTCACCGAGTTCTTCGTCGGCTTCGGCTCGCGGCTGTGGTCCGTCCGGCGCGGCGAGACCGAGTACGGCGTCAAGGCGATCCCGGCCGGCGGCTACGTCAAGATCATCGGGATGACCGACCTCGAGCCGGTTTCCGCGGAAGACCGCCCCCGCGCGTTCTACAACAAGCCGGCCTGGCAGCGGGCGGTGACGCTGTGCGCCGGCTCCTTCATGCACCTGGTCATCGGTCTCGTGCTGTTCTACGTGGCCTTCGTGGGCTTCGGCGAGATCGTGCCCGACAACCGGGCGGTCCTGGGCGGGGTCTCCGCCTGCGTGCCGGTGTCGAGCACCTCGACCGCGTGCAACCCCGGCGACCCGGCCGCGCCCGCGAAGGTCGCGCAGCTGCAGCCCGGCGACCGCGTGGTCTCCGTCGACGGCAAGCCGATCCACACCTGGAACGACCTCACCACTGCGATCCGCGCGAAGCCGGACGCGCAGCTC
Source organism: uncultured Actinomycetota bacterium (assembly GCA_963849365.1). Taxonomy (GTDB): domain Bacteria; phylum Actinomycetota; class Actinomycetes; order Prado026; family Prado026; genus CAVQCJ01. Next base: position 674,308 of record CAWKHA010000001.1, on the reverse strand, counting down.
ACCCTGGTCGTCGAGCGCGACGGCCGGCAGCTGGCACCGATCACCGTGCAGACCGTGTCGCGGCAGCGCCCGGACCTGAACGACCCGGCGAGGACGCTCACCGTAGGCGCGATCGGCATCGCACCCCCGCCGGAGACCGTCGTGCGGTACGGCCCGGTCGAGTCGGTCGGGAAGACGTTCTCCCAGGTCGGCAGCCTCCTGGGCGCCAGTGTCACCGCGGTCGCGAACCTGCCCAGCAAGATCGGGCAGATCTTCGGCGTGCTGTTCGACGGCCAGCCGCGGGACCCCAACGGAGCCGTCGGGGTGGTCGGGATCTCCCGGATCAGCGGCGACGTGGCGCAGAGCGACCTGCCGCCGGCGGGCAAGGTCAGCACGCTGCTCATGCTGCTCGCCGGCTTCAACATCTTCATCGGCGTGTTCAACATGCTGCCGCTGCTGCCGTTGGACGGTGGCCACGTCGCCGTCCTCGGCTACGAGCGGTTCCGCGCCTGGCTCGCCCGGCGCAAGGGGCTGCCCGAACCGCCGCGGCCGGACCTGAACAAGCTGCTACCGCTGGCGTACGCGGTGATCTTCGTCTTCGTGACGGTGACCGTGCTGCTGCTCGCCGCGGACATCTTCAAGCCGATCCAGATATGAGGCGAGGATGACGATCGACCTGGGGATGCCGGACGTACCGCTGCCGCCGCTCGCCGAACGGCGCGCAACCCGGCCGATCGTGCTACGGCACCCGCACCACCCGGTGACGGTCGGCGGCGACGCGCCGGTCTCCGTGCAGTCGATGACGACCACGCTCACCGCGGACGTCAACGCCACCCTGCAACAGATCGCCGAGCTCACGGCGTCCGGCTGCCAGGTCGTCCGGGTGGCCGTCCCTAGCCAGGACGACGCGGACGCGCTGCCGGCCATCGCACGCAAGTCCGACATCCCGGTGATCGCGGACATCCACTTCCAGCCGCGGTACGTGTTCGCGGCCATCGACGCCGGCTGCGCGGGCGTACGGGTGAACCCCGGCAACATCAAGCAGTTCGACGACAAGGTGGCGGAGATCGCCAGGGCGGCCGGCGACGCGGGGGTGCCGATCCGGATCGGCGTCAACGCCGGCTCGCTGGACCCGCGCCTGCTCGCCAAGTACGGCAAGGCCACCCCCGAGGCGCTGGTCGAGTCGGCGCTGTGGGAGTGCTCGCTGTTCGAGGAGCACGGCTTCCGCGACATCAAGATCTCGGTCAAGCACCACGATCCGGTCGTGATGGTGCAGGCGTACCGCCAGCTGTCAGCGGCCTGCGACTACCCGCTGCACCTGGGCGTCACCGAGGCCGGCCCCGCCTTCCAGGGCACGGTGAAGTCGGCGGTCGCGTTCGGTGCGCTGCTGGCGGAGGGTATCGGCGACACGATCCGCGTCTCGCTGTCCGCCCCGCCGGTCGAGGAGGTGAAGGTCGGGCTCGCCATCCTGGAGTCGCTGAACCTGCGCCAGCGCGGGCTGGAGATCGTGTCCTGCCCGTCCTGCGGTCGGGCCCAGGTCGACGTGTACACCCTCGCCGAGGAGGTCACCGCCGGGCTGGCGGGACTGGAGGTCCCGCTGCGCGTAGCGGTGATGGGCTGCGTCGTGAACGGGCCCGGCGAGGCCCGCGAGGCCGACCTCGGTGTCGCATCCGGCAACGGCAAGGGGCAGATCTTCGTCAAGGGCGAGGTCGTCAAGACCGTGCCCGAGTCCAGGATCGTCGAGACGCTGATCGAGGAAGCCCTCCGGCTGGCCGAACAGATGACCGACGAGGGCACGGAACCGGGTCCGGTCGCGGTCGACGTCCACTGACCTCGCCGCCGCCTGTCCTTCCCCCGCTCGCGCCCGTGCGGCACGATGGGAGCGTGGCGCAGACCAGCCCGTCGCTGGGCACCTCGGCCCTGCGGGTCCTGGATGCCGCAGCACGGCCGCAGATCGACGCCGTGCTGGCCCGCGACCCCGTCGCGCACGCGTTCGTCGCCGGCCGGGTCCAGTCCACCGGGCGGCACGGCCTGGACCCGTGGCGGCTGGGTGGGGAGCTGTGGGGCCACGTGCTGGACGGCGAGCTCGAGTCGCTGTGCTACAGCGGGGCGAACCTGGTCCCGGTGGAGGCGTCCAAGGAGGCCGTGCGGGCCTTCGCCGAGCGGGCCAGGCGGCAGGGCCGACGCTGCTCGTCCATGGTCGGTCCCGCCGACGAGGTCCTCGGCCTGTGGGAGCTGCTCGAGCCGGCCTGGGGACCGGCCCGCGACGTCCGCGACGTCCAGCCGCTCATGGCGAGCGGCTGCCAGCCGATGGTCGAGCCGGACCCGCTGGTGCGCCAGGTGCGGCCCGACGAGATCGACCTCGTCCTGCCGGCCTGCATCGCGATGTTCACCGAGGAGGTGGGCGTCTCCCCGCTGCTCGGCGACGGTGGCGCGGGCTACCGGGCCCGGGTTGCCGAGCTGGTGAGCACCGGCCGGGCGTTCGCCCGGATCGAGGGCGGCCGGGTCGTCTTCAAGGCTGAGGTGGGTGTGGTGAGCAGCGGCGCCTGCCAGGTCCAGGGCGTCTGGGTGGATCCCGAGCGCCGTGGCGAGGGGCTCGCGGCGCCGGGCATGGCCGCGGTGGTCCGTTCCTGCCTGGAACGCTTCGCCCCGGTTGTCTCGCTGTACGTGAACATCTACAACCTGCCGGCGCTGGCCACGTACGACCGGGTCGGCTTCTCGCGGGTGGGGACCTTCGCGACCGTCCTGTTCTGAGGACCGCCGAGCCGTAATCCCGGCGAAGGTGCAGCGGCCCGCCGGATATCCTCGGCCGACCGCCGCACCGCAGCGGCGGATACCGAGGAGCGTCCGTGGTCCTGCGTCTGTCGACCCTGTTCGTGCGCACCCTGCGCGAGGACCCGGCCGACGCCGAGGTGCCCAGCCACCGGCTGCTGGTGCGGGCCGGCTACGTCCGCCGCGTGTCCCCTGGGATCTTCTCCTGGCTCCCGCTGGGGTATCTGGTCTACCGCAACGTCGAGCGGATCGTCCGCGCGGAGATGGACGCCGCGGGCTCGCAGGAGGTGCACTTCCCGGCGCTGCTGCCGCGCGAGCCGTACGAGGTGACCGGCCGCTGGACCGAGTACGGCGACGGGATCTTCCGGCTCAAGGACCGCAAGGGCAACGACCACCTGCTCGGGCCGACGCACGAGGAGATGTTCACGCTGCTGGTCAAGGACCTGTACTCCTCGTACAAGGACCTGCCGCTGTGGCTCTACCAGATCCAGACCAAGTACCGCGACGAGCCACGGCCGCGCGCGGGCATCCTGCGCGGCCGCGAGTTCGTGATGAAGGACTCGTACTCATTCGACGTCGACGACGCCGGCCTGCAGCGCTCGTACGACGGGCACCGGGCCGCGTACCTCAAGACGTTCGACCGGCTCGGCCTGCGGTACGTCGTCGTCTCGGCGATGTCCGGTGCGATGGGCGGCAGTGCCAGCGAGGAGTTCCTCGCCCCCACCGAGACCGGCGAGGACACGTTCGTCCAGTGCACGAGCTGCGACTACGCGGCGAACGTCGAGGCGGTGCAGACCCTCCCGCCCGAGCCGATCCCCTACGCGGACGCACCGGCCGCGCACGTCGAGGACACCCCGGGCACGCCCACCATCGAGACGCTGGTCGACCTGTCCAACCAGCGGTCCGACCTGCGCCGGCCCGACCGGGACTGGACGGGCGCGGACACGCTGAAGAACGTGGTCGTCCGGCTGGCCCTCCCGGACGGACGGACCGAGCTGCTCGCCGTCGGCCTGCCCGGGGACCGCGAGGTGGACATGAAGCGGCTCGAGGCGCAGCTGGCGCCGGCCGAGATCGCACCCGCGACCGAGGAGGACTTCGCCGCTAACCCCGCGCTGGTCAAGGGGTACATCGGGCCGCAGTCGCTCGGCGAGCGCTCGGAGTCCAAGGTCCGGTTCCTGCTCGACCCCCGGGTGGCGGACGGCAGCCGCTGGATCACCGGGGCGAACGCGCCCGGTCGGCACGTCTACGACCTCGTGGCGGGGCGGGACTTCGTCGCCGACGGAACCATCGAGGCGGCCGAGATCCGCGGCGGCGACCCGTGCCCGGTCTGCGGTTCCGCCCTGCGCATCGCCCGCGGCATCGAGATCGGGCACATCTTCCAGCTCGGCCGCCGGTACGCCGAGGCGCTGGACCTCAAGGTCCTCGACGAGCACGGCAAGCAGGTCGTGGTCACGATGGGCTCGTACGGCATCGGGGTCTCCCGGGCGGTCGCCGCGATCGCCGAGCAGACCCATGACGAGCTGGGCCTGTGCTGGCCGCGCGAGGTCGCCCCGGCCGACGTGCACATCCTCGCGACAGGCAAGGAGGACGCGGTCTTCGACGCGGCCGAGGACCTCACCGCCAGGCTCGAGGAGGACGGGATCCGGGTGCTGGTGGACGACCGGCGCGGGGTGTCTCCCGGTGTGAAGTTCAAGGACGCCGAGCTGCTCGGGGTACCGACCGTCGTCGTCGTCGGGCGGGGGCTCGCCGACGGTGTCGTCGAGCTGCGCGACCGGCGCACGGGCGAGCGCGAGGACGTGCCGGTCGCGGTCGCCGCCCAGCGGATCGCCGCGGCCTGCCGGACCTGACGGGGAGGCGGGCTCCGGTGCGCATCGACGCGGTCGTCTTCGACTGGGGCGGCACGCTCACGCCCTGGCACACGGTCGACCCGCTGGCGATCTGGCTCGAGTACGCCCGGGCCTACGACCCGGGCACGGCCGAGGCGCTGGCCGCCCGGCTGCACGCGGCCGAGGAGGCCGCATGGGTGGCCGGTCGCGAGCACCACGTCGCCGCGACGCTCGACGGCGTGCTGCGCGCCGCAGGCGTCGACCCGACCCACGAGCGCCATCGCTCCGCGGTGGCCGCCTACGAGGGGGCCTGGGAGCCGCACACGTGGACCGACCCGCAGGCACTGCCGTTGCTGCTGGCGCTGCGCGAGCGCGGGCTGCGGGTCGGCGTGCTGTCCAACACGATCTGGTCGCGCGACTACCACGAGCGCGTCTTCGCCCGGGATGGCGTGCTGGAGCACCTGGACGGGGCGGTCTACAGCAGCGAGATCGCGTTCGTGAAGCCGCACCCCGAGGCGTTCGCCGCTGCGCTGGACGCAGTGGGCGTCGACGAACCGGGCCGCGCGGTGTTCGTGGGGGACCGGCTCTTCGACGACGTGTTCGGAGCCGGCGCACTCGGGATGCGCACGATCTTCGTGCCGCACAGCACGATCCCCGAGCACCAGCGCGGGCACAGCGAGGGCACCCCCGACGCCGTGGTGCACCAGCTGGCCGACGTGCTCGCGGTGATCGACCGCTGGCTGGGCTCCGCCCAGTAGTCGCACAACAGCCGGGCCGACTCCGGCCCGGTCGGGAGGCGGGTGTTGCGGCTGGCCTCGCTACCCGGGTCGGCGGCGGGTGGTAGCGGGGCCGCGTCCCCTCAAGGAGGCGAGCGCGAACTCGGCTCGGGCGGTGACCGACTTCTCGTACAGGTCCGCGAACTCCTGTTCTGAGTCTCGGAAGGAGCGATGATCCGCCCCGTCGTCCACCACGCGCTTCACCGCGCCGGGGATCTGCTCGATCACCCGCTCGACGACCTTGACGACTTCGTCGCCGGCAAGGCCGATGCGCGAGGCCAACTCGCGCCAGTGGTCTGCGGTGATGTTGCCGAACAACCGCTCGCCGGCAACGTTCATGGCCAGGCCCGCGGTATGGATCGAGAGCTTGCCGCGCGGGACGGCCCGGCGCTCACCGGTGAGGTACGGGGCGGCGCTCTGCAGGTCGTACAGCGGAGCCAGCACCGCATTCGATCCGGACAACAGGATGCTGTAGTTCTTCGAGTGCGCGTCCGTGGCCGTCGTCGCCCACGCGTAGGCCTGCGCCTGGAGGAATCGTTCGATGTCCTCCTGCGACGTGGCCGGCCCTTTGACCCTGCGCAGCAGGTCGACGACTTCGACGATCCCCGGGCCTGCGTCCGTCTGGTACCTCTTCGACGGCGACAGGCCCAGTGCCTGGCACAGGTCTTCCTGATGAACTCGGCGGATGCGCCCTGAGTCGATGCGGTCGTAGCGTTCGATGACGACGGCGGTCAGGTCCCCGAGCTCCAGGATCTCGCTTCGGGCGGCCGCCAGCCCGACCTCGTACGCAACGCGCAGGCTCAGGTGCTCGTTGAGAGCCTGATGCGGCAGGTCCTGGCCGTACGCCTTGAGGATGTGCGTCGTCGGCTCGGCCCCCCAGGGCAAGCCCCACCGGGCGCCGTCTCGGCGCAATGCCACCTTCGGCTGCGCCCCGGCCAGCGAGAACTGGCCTGCGGCTCGGTCGTGTGTCCACGCTGCCGGATCCAGCCGCAGCTCGGAGAGCCGATCCCAGACCTCGTCCTCACTGAGCCACTCGATGCCACCGTCGGACAGTCCGTCCAGGTCCTCCTCGGGCACGAACTGGACCGCGCCGGCGACGTCGCGGCCGACGTGCCGCAGGAGGGCGAAAGGGCTGTTCGGTGAGACCTGGAACCGCGCACCCCACCGCTCGAGCACTCGTTCGTTGTCCGGGAGCAGGTTGCTCAGCCAGTTGCGGACGACCGCTCCCGTCCACCTCGTCACCTCGGGTCGCATACTCAGCGACACCGGGGTGGCCGTCATCGAGGAGGTGTAGGCCTCCTCGTACGCCAGCGACAGGCCGCCGCCGCTGCTCTGCTCGAGAGTGCCGACCCGCACGCCCTCGAGGATGACCGCGAGCGCGCGCCGGCTCACGACTTCCTGGTCCGTGCTACCAGGACGGTCAGGTCGACCGGCTCCGGCGGGGAGTCTGGAGTGCTGGGCTCGGGCGGCATGCTCTGCTTCGCAGACTCAGCGGCCGCGGGCTGCGTGGACCGGCCGGAGCTGGTCTCGGTGCCCGGACGAGCTCGGGCCGCTGGGCGCCTCTCGCGGAGCCGAGGCGGGAGTCGCAGCGTACTCGGTGACTCACCACGCCCCCACGATCCCTCGACCCTCATCCCCAGCACGGCAGCCAGCCGCAGGACGGTGTCCCATGTCGGGTTCGCCCTACCGTGCTCGAGGTGGGTGACGGACACGCGCGACATCCCCGCCCGGTCGGCAAGTTCCTGCTGCGACCAACCTGACGCTTGCCGCGCAGCCCGGACTGCGGTGCCGAGAGCGGCATGACTCGACAGATCCACAGCGCCCTTTCTGTAGCGTAGATACTTCAGTCTCGTTGTTCACTATATGCTACAATCCGGCGATGTCAAGTATGTGCTACAGCCCGTCGCTGTAGCATGCGCGATACAGAGCGCAAGGCGCGTCGGTCCGGCGCCATCCGCGACGTGGTCGTCAGCCACGGAACCCCGCCGACGCACGCCGGCCGAACCGGGCCGCTGCACAGCCAGCGACCACCTGGCCCGAACGTTCGCCGTGATGATCTCGCTGCCCAGCCGTCCCTGTGACAGTTGGACACGCACAGTAATCAATGCGCGCCGCCGGGCTGGGCTGGGGCGGGAACACGATCCGCGACTACCAGCACTTCGACCCGTCGCTGCTGTGACGGAAGGGCCGCGACCGCGCGGCTAGGGCGACCGCTCGGGCAGGCCCGGGAACGTCGCCGGCCGGCCGGACCAGCCGGTCGCCCGGACGGCCGCGTCCGCCAGCCAGAGCGCGGCGCTCTGCCGGGTCGGGCCGGAGGCGGCGGCCACCACGCCGGAGTACGTGGCCGCGGCCCTGCTCTCCACCTCGGCCGCCAGCGCGCGGGCGGCCGCGACCGTGGCCACCGTGCCGCCCAGCTCGTAGGCGGCGGCCGCGGGCGTCGGGGTCGCGCCCGCGTCGGCGAGCAGCCGGGTGATCGCGGACCTGCGCTGGCGGTGCGCGTCGTAGCCGGACCGTGCCTGCCGCTCGTCCGGGCGTCCCTGCAGCCGCGCGCCCACGACGCCGTACGCGTAGACCGCGGCGTGCTCGCCGGCCAGCGCGTCCTGAAGCGCGTCTGTCGTGCTCACCCGGCGGCCCCGCGCAAGGCCGACGCGAGAGCGGCGTCCGAGGCCGCGACCGACGCGATCAGCCGGGCCACCGGTCCGGACACCGCACCGAGCGACCCCTGGTAGGCGGCCGCGGCCGCCGCCTGCGCGGCCACCAGGGCGGCCGCGGTCGGCGGCACCGGCGTCGCGCTGGCGCCGGGTGTCCCGGTCGCCGTGCCGCCGGAGTGGCTGGGCGAGGTCGTGGGGGACGCCGCCGGAGCGGGCAGTCCTTCGAGCAGAGCTGCGACATGGGCCGCGTGCGCTGTGGCGGCGCGGTCGGTCGCGACCCGGACCGCCCGTCGTCCGGTCGCAAGCGACGTGGCGAGCGCCTCGGCCTGCACCGCCAGGGACTGCTCACGCGTCGCGGCGGCTCGCCGGGCGGCCTCGTCCGCGCTCGGGCGGGACGGGGTCGGCGGGACCGGCGTGTCCGACCCCGACGTGCAGCCAGCCAACGCAGCCGCTCCCGCCAGTGCGGCCCCGGCGGCCAGCGCGGCGCGGCGGGTCAGGGGGGCGGCCACGGCAGGAAGGATCCCATGCCCGTCCTGGAGTCCCGGACGGCTACCCTGGCCGCGTCGGTGCGAGCACGCAGCGAGGGGCATGACGCGACGACGCAGGCCACGACCGGAGCGACAACAGAAGACGAGGGGTGACCATGGCTACGGCGAGCCCCGAACGCGTCCGCGCGGTGGTGGCACCCGTGGTCGCCTCGGCCGGCCTGGACCTCGAGGACGTCAGCGTGAGCTCCGCGGGCCGGCGCAGGCTGCTGCGCATCAGTGTCGACCGCGACGGCGGGGTGTCCCTGGACGACGTCGCGCTGGTTAGCCAGAAGGTGTCGCAGGTGCTCGACGACACCGACGTCATGGGCGGCCAGCCGTACGTGCTCGAGGTCGGCTCGCCCGGGGTCGACCGTCCGCTGACCGAGCAACGGCACTGGCGGCGCGCCGCCGGCCGCCTGGTCGAGGCGGTCCTGGCGGACGGCTCCACCGTGACCGGGCGGGTGGCGGCCGTCGACACCGACGAGGTGGTGCTGGACTCGCCGGGGTCCGACCGGCGGCTCCGGCTCGTCGACGTGCGCCGGGCCAAGGTCCAGGTCGAGTTCGGAGGGCCCGCGACCGACGGCGGAACGGACCGTGCCGCGGGCGGACCCGAGGGCGAGGTGTGACGTGGACATCGACATGGCCGCGCTGCGCGGCCTCGTGCGCGAGAAGGAGATCTCTTTCGAGACCCTGATCGGGGCGATCGAGTCGGCGCTGCTCGTCGCGTACCACCACACCGAGGGCGCCCAGCCGCGGGCGCGGGTCAACCTGGACCGCAGCACGGGCCACGTCACGGTCTGGGCCGCGGAGACCGACGACCTCGGGGCGGTCACCCGCGAGTACGACGACACGCCGGAGGGTTTCGGCCGGATCGCCTCGTCGACGGCCCGCCAGGTGATCCTGCAGCGGCTGCGCGAGGCGGAGGACGAGAAGACCTTCGGCGAGTTCTCCGGCCGTGAGGGCGACGTCGTGTCGGGCGTGATCCAGCAGGCCAGCAACCCGCGCGACGTACTCGTCGACCTGGGCAAGGTGGAGGGCGTGCTGCCGCCGCAGGAGCAGGTGCCGGGGGAGACGTACCAGCACGGGGCCTGGATCAAGTGCTTCGTCGTCGCCGTCCGCCGCGGCCCCCGCGGCCCGCAGATCACCCTGTCCCGCACCCATCCGTCGCTGGTCAAGAAGCTGTTCGCCCTCGAGGTCCCGGAGATCGCGGACGGGACCGTCGAGATCTGCGCGGTGGCCAGAGAGGCCGGCCACCGCACCAAGATCGCGGTGCGGTCGCACCGGTCCGGCGTGAACGCGAAGGGCGCCTGCATCGGGCCGATGGGGGCCCGGGTGCGGCAGGTCATGACCGAGCTGCACGGCGAGAAGATCGACATCGTCGACTGGTCCGAGGATCCCGCCGAGATGGTCGCCCACGCCCTGTCCCCGGCCAAAGTCCAGCGGGTCGACATCGTCGACCTGGCCGGCCGGTCGGCCCAGGTCATCGTGCCGGACTACCAGCTGTCGCTGGCGATCGGCCGGGAGGGGCAGAACGCGAGGCTGGCGGCCCGGCTGACCGGGTGGCGGATCGACATCCGGCCGGACGTGGAGGTCCCGGGCAGGCGCGCCAGCACGGAGCACGGCACGGAGCACGGCGCGGACCCGGACACGCAGACCGACCCGGATGCCGACCCGGCCGCGACCGGTAGCTGAGAGGCGTAGACTGCCGTGACAACCGGCCAACCGGTGGACGATGCACGCCCGCAGCGCACCTGCGTGGGGTGCCGGACCCGGGCGGCCAGGGCCGAGCTGCTCCGCCTGGTGGTCGTCGAGGGGTCCGTGACCCCCGATCCCGCCGGTCGGTCGCCCGGCCGGGGCGCGCACCTGCACCCCGACCTGGGTTGCCTCGACCTCGCACTGCGACGACGGGCGTTCCCGCGGGCCTTCCGCCTTCCGGGGCCGCTCGACCCGGAGCCGGTGCGGGGGTACCTCGAGGCGATGGCGAGACCCGGTCCACACGCGCAAGAGCCCGGCGGTCACTCCGCCGGGCCCGTCCAGAAGGCAGGTCGAGAAACACGATGACCGCGCGATGAGCACGCACCGATGAGCATGCCCACGTACTGACGGTCCGCGCCCGAGGGCTCGGACCAAGATGAGGAGAGCAGTGGCCAAGGTCCGGGTCTACGAACTGGCCAAGGAGCTCGGGATCGAGAGCAAGGTCGTGATGGCCAAGCTCAACGAGCTCGGTGAGTTCGTCCGATCGGCGTCGTCGACCGTCGAGCCGCCGGTCGTACGCAAGCTGCGGGAGCTGTATCCCGTAGCAGCCGGCGACGGCGCGTCCGCGCCGCGCAAGGCACCAGCCAAGAAGGCAGCCCCGGCACAGCCGGAGAGCGCCGACGTGTCCGTCTCGGCCGAGGTCGAGCCGGCGCCCGCCCGCGAGGGCGTGGCTGCGGCGACCGTGACCGCGGCTCCACCCGTGGTCGAGCCGGTCCGCGCCGTGGCAGCGAGCCCGACCGCCCCGGCGCAGCCCGCGGCTCCGGCGGAAGGGGACGGCCTCGCGCCGCGGCCGTCCGCGGGTGGACCGCGGCCGTCCGGACCCCGCCCCGGCAACAACCCGTTCGCCTCGTCCGCCACCGGCATGGGCCGGGCGGCACCGCCGCGCCCGCCGGCCCCCGGCGGCTCCGTCCCGGGCGCGCCCCGCCCGCAGGCCCCGCGCCCGGCAGGCTCCGTGCCCAACGCGCCGCGCCCCGGCGGCCCCAACCGCCCGAACCCCGGGATGATGCCGGTGCGCCCGGCCCCCGGCCAGGCTCGGTCCGCCCCCGGCGGCGCTCCCAGCCGTCCCGGTGGCGGCATGCGCACCGGCGCCCCCGGTGCAGGTGGCGGCCGACCCGCCGGCGGTGGTGGCGGCGGCTTCGGCGGCCGTCCCGGCGGCGGTGGCCCCAGCGGTCCCGGCGGTCCGGGTGGCGGCTTCGGCGGCCGTCCCGGCGCGGGCGGACGCGGGCGCGGCGGCGGTACGGCCGGCGCCTTCGGCCGTGGCGGCCGCCCGGTCAAGGGCCGCAAGTCCAAGAAGCAGCGTCGCCAGGAGTTCGACAACATGCAGGCTCCGACCATCGGCGGCGTGCAGGCTCCCCGCGGCGGCGGCGCCGTCGTGCGGATGCCGCGCGGCTCGTCGCTGACCGACTTCGCGGAGAAGATCGGCGCCGACCCCGCCTCGCTGGTGCGCATCCTGTTCACCCTCGGCGAGATGGTGACGGCCACCCAGTCCGTCAACGACGACACGCTCGCCCTGCTCGGGGCCGAGCTCGACTTCGATGTCCAGGTGGTCTCGCCGGAGGACGAGGACCGCGAGCTGCTGGAGTCCTTCGACATCGAGTTCGGCGAGGACGAGGGCGACGACGGCGAGCTCGAGGCGCGCCCGCCGGTGGTGACCGTCATGGGCCACGTCGACCACGGCAAGACCCGCCTGCTCGACGCGATCCGGAACACCAACGTCGTCAAGGGCGAGGCCGGCGGCATCACGCAGCACATCGGTGCCTACCAGGTGGTCGCCGGGACCTCGACCGGCGAGCGCACGCTGACCTTCATCGACACCCCGGGTCACGAGGCGTTCACCGCCATGCGCGCCCGCGGTGCACAGGTCACCGACATCGCCGTGCTGGTCGTGGCGGCGGACGACGGGGTGAAGCCGCAGACCATCGAGGCGCTGAACCACGCCCATGCGGCGGACGTGCCGATCGTGGTGGCGGTGAACAAGATCGACAAGGAAGGCGCCGACCCGGCCAAGGTGCGCGGTCAGCTGACCGAGTACGGCCTGGTGGCCGAGGAGTACGGCGGCGACACGATGTTCGTCGACGTCTCCGCGCGCGAAGGCACCGGGATCCCGGAGCTGCTCGACGCGATCATCCTCACCGCCGACGCCTCGCTGGACCTGCGGGCCAATCCGCACCAGATGGCGCAGGGCGTGGCGATCGAGGGCCACCTCGACCGTGGCCGCGGCCCGGTCGCTACGGTGCTGGTCCAGCGCGGCACGCTGCGCATGGGCGACTCGATCGTCGCGGGGGAGGCCTTCGGCCGCGTGCGGGCGATGCTCGACGAGAACGGCGACCAGGTGGACGAGGCGGGCCCGTCCCGCCCGGTCATGGTGCTCGGCCTGACGGCCGTCCCGGGTGCCGGCGACTCCTTCCTCGTCGTCACCGAGGACCGCATGGCCAAGCAGATCGCCGAGAAGCGACAGGCGCGCGAGCGCAACGCCCAGCTGGCGGCCTCGCGTGGCCGGCGCACTCTCGAAGAGCTGTTCGAGAACCTCAAGCGCGGCGAGTCGCAGCAGCTCAACCTCATCCTCAAGGGCGACGTGTCCGGCTCGGTCGAGGCCCTCGAGGACGCGCTGCTGAAGATCGACGTCGGCGACGAGGTCACGCTGCGCGTCATCGACCGCGGGGTCGGCGCGATCACCCAGAACGACGTCAACCTCGCGGTGGCGTCCGACGCCGTGATCCTCGGCTTCAACGTCCGTCCGGCCGAGCGCGTCGGCGACCTGATCGACAGGGAGGGCGTCGACGTCCGGTACTACTCGGTCATCTACCAGGCGATCGACGACGTCGAAGCCGCCCTGCGCGGGATGCTCAAGCCGGAGTTCGAGGAGGTGCAGCTGGGCACCGCGGAGGTGCGCGAGGTGTTCCGGTCCTCCAAGTTCGGCAACATCGCGGGCAGCCTGGTGCGCTCGGGGACGATCGTGCGCAACTCCAAGGCCCGGCTGGTGCGCGACGGCGCCGTGGTGGCCGAGAACCTCTCGATCGAGTCGCTGCGCCGGTTCAAGGACGACGCGACGGAGGTGCGCGAAGGCTTCGAGTGCGGCATCGGGCTCGGCTCGTTCAACGACATCAAGGTCGAGGACGTGATCGAGACCTACGAGCTGCGCGAGAAGCCGCGGGCCTGACCACCCTTCCCGCCATGTTCGTAGGAACGCTCGGGCTCGACGTGCTGCTCGGCGACGTGCACTCGCTCAAGGAGAAGCGCGCTGTCGTGCGGCCGATCGTGGCCGAGCTGAGGCGCAGGTTCGAGGTGGCGGCCGCGGAGGCCGGTCACCTCGACCTGCACCGCAGGTCGCTGGTCGGGGTGGCGGTCGTCGCCGCGGACGCCGCGCACTGCACCCAGGTGCTGGACGCCTGCGAGCGGCTGGTCGCCGCCCGCCCGGAGGTCGAGCTGCTGTCGGCGCACCGCCGGCTGCATTCAGAGGAGGACGAGTGAGCGCCCACGAGGCCCGTGCCCGCAAGCTGGCCGACCGGATCCAGGTGATCGTGGCAGAGGCGCTGGAGACGCGGGTCAAGGACCCGCGGCTCGGCTTCGTGACCGTCACCGACGCCCGGGTGACCGGTGACCTGCGCGAGGCCACGGTCTTCTACACGGTCTACGGGGACGACGCCGCCAGGGCCGACACCGCCGCCGCGCTGGAGAGCGCCCGAGGCGTGCTCCGTACGGAGGTGGGTCGCCAGACCGGCGTCCGGTACACGCCCTCGCTGGCCTTCGTCGCCGACGCGCTGCCCGACAACGCGAGGGTGATCGACGATCTGTTGGTCCGCGCGGCCGCGGCCGACGCCGAGGTGCACCGCGCCGCGGCGGGCGCCAGCTACGCCGGCGACGCGGACCCGTACCGCCAGCCCGGTGACGCCGAGGAGTCCGCGGCGACCGACGCGGCAGCCGACGACGGCCGCGGTGACCGGGACGGCTGAGCCGTCCGGGCTCGTCGTCGTCGACAAGCCCGCAGGCCCCACCTCTCACGACGTGGTGGCCCGGGTGCGGCGGATGGCGGGTACCCGGCGGGTCGGCCACGCCGGGACCCTCGACCCTGCCGCGACCGGCGTGCTCGTCCTCGGCGTGGGCCGCGCCACCAAGCTGCTGGGGCACCTCGCGCTGGCCGGCAAGGACTACCTGGCCACGGTCAGGCTCGGCGCTGCCACCAGCACAGACGACGCCGCGGGCGACCCGGTCGGCGGTGCCTCGACGAACGGGCTGACCCCCGCAGCGGTGCGGTCCGCCGCCGCCCGTCTCACCGGACCCCTGATGCAGGTGCCGTCGGCCGTCTCCGCCGTGAAGGTCGGCGGGGTGCGGGCCTACACGCGGGTGCGCGCGGGGGAGCAGGTCGACCTGGCCGCGCGCGCCGTGGTGGTCTCGGCGTTCGACGTGCTGGACGTGCGCCGCCCTGCTCCGGACCTGATGGACGTCGATGTCGCAGTGAGCTGCTCGACGGGCACGTACGTCCGGGCACTGGCCCGTGACCTGGGCGCGTACCTCGGCGTCGGGGGGCACCTGGTGGCGCTGCGGCGCACCCGGGTCGGCGGCTTCGGGCTGGCCCAGGCCCGCACGCTGGAGCAGCTCGAAGAAGCGTTCGAGGTCGTGCCGCTCGCCGCCGCGGTCGCCGCGCAGTTCCCGCGCCTGGACGTCGACGCCACCACGGCGCAGGCCGTGCGGCACGGGCGGCCGCTGCCGCTCGGTGCCGTCGAGGGCGCCGGCCCGGTCGGGGTGTTCGACCCGGACGGGACCGTCCTCGCGCTGCTGGCCGAACGGGACGGTCTGCTGCGCCCGCTGGTCGTCTTCGCACCGGCCTAGCGGGCTACGGCAGGATGTCGGCCGTGTCCGACCACCGAACGGGACTGCCGGTCCAGACCCGGGTCTGGCGCGGCAGCGTGGCCCCGCAGGACGCCGGTCCGTCCGTCGTCACGATCGGCGTTTTCGACGGCGTGCACCGCGGTCACCGGGTCGTCGTCGGACGCGCGGCCGAGGCGGCGCACGCGGCGGGCGTCCCCCTGATCGCGGTCACGTTCGACCCCCACCCGGCCGACGTCGCCCGGCGCGGCACGCCCCCGGCACGGCTGTGCTCGGTCGCGCACCGTGCCGAGCTGCTGCAGGAGGCGGGCGCGGACGGGGTCTGGGTGATCCCCTTCACCACCGAGCTGTCGCACCTGAGCCCGGAGGTCTTCGTGACCGACCTGCTGGTCGCGCGGCTCGCGCCGGTGGCCGTGGTGGTCGGCACGGACTTCCGGTTCGGGCACCACGCCGCCGGCGACGTGGGCACGCTTGCCGAGCTCGGTGCCCGGCACGGGTTCACCGTCGAGGCGGTCGGCCTGGTGGGCCGGGACGGGCCCGGCGCCTGGTCGAGCACCTCGGTCCGGTCGATGCTGGCCGAGGGCGACGTCGAGGGCGCCGCCGGGGTCCTGGCCCGCCCGCACCGGGTGGAGGGCGAGGTGGTGCACGGCGACCATCGCGGCCGGGCGCTGGGCTTCCCGACGGCGAACCTGGATGTGGACGACCGGGCCGCGGTCCCGGCGGACGGGATCTACGCGGGCTGGCTGGTGCGCGCCGGCGGCGAGCGGCTCCCGGCCGCGGTATCGGTCGGGACCAACCCCACCTTCTCCGGCGGCGAGCACCGGGTGGAGGCCTACGTCCTGGACCGCACCGACCTGGACCTGTACGGCGAGCCCGTCGCGGTCGACTTCGTCCGCCGGGTCCGGCCGATGGAGCGGTTCGACTCGGTCGACGACCTGATGGCGCAGATGGGGCGCGACGTCGACCAGGTCAGGGCCGTGCTGGCACCCGCCTGAGCGCCGCCGAGCGGTTCGGGGGGCCGCCGTCCCGCTGGTAGGCTGGCCCCGCCGTTCGAACGGCCGCGGAGCGAGAGAGCCCGGGTGGACCTGCCCCGGAGCGCCGCGCAACGACAGACGAAGGAGCAACGTGCCGCTCGACAGCGCCACCAAGCAACAGATCGTGTCCGAGTACGGGACCACCGCGAGCGACACCGGCTCCCCCGAGGTCCAGGTCGCCCTGCTCACCAAGCGGATCGCCGACCTCACCGACCACCTCAAGGCCCACAAGCACGACCACCACTCACGGCGCGGGCTGCTCCTGCTCGTAGGCCAGCGCCGCCGTCTCCTGCAGTACCTGCAGAAGACGGACATCCAGCGCTACCGCAGCCTGATCGAGCGGCTCGGCCTGCGCCGGTAGACCCCCGGGAGCGGCACCATCGGTGCCGCTCCCGTTCTCGTACCACCCGACATCTGAACACCTGCCCGACCGCAACACCGACAGTCCCGCCCCGACCGGGGCGGACACACACCGGCGCCGCCGCCGGACGAGGCCAGAGGTCTCGGTCCTCGGTAGTGGCCCCCGGGACGGCCCAACCGCCGCGACCCGGGCGCCTCGATCGAAGACCGGCACCCTGCCGACTGGAACCCCGTCCCGCGCGCGCGGCCCCCTGCACCAAAGAGGAGGGCACCCCGTGGAGGGTCCCAAGATCAGCACCACCGAGGCCGTCATCGACAACGGCCGCTTCGGCACGCGCACTGTCCGCTTCGAGACCGGGCGGCTGGCCCGTCAGGCAGCCGGCTCCGCCGTCGCCTACCTCGACGAGGACACGATGCTGCTGTCCGCGACGACGGCGTCCAAGCACCCGAAGGACCAGCTCGACTTCTTCCCGCTGACGGTGGACGTCGAGGAGCGCATGTACGCCGCGGGCCGCATCCCCGGCTCGTTCTTCCGCCGGGAGGGCCGCCCCTCCGAGGACGCGATCCTCACCTGCCGGCTCATCGACCGGCCGCTGCGCCCCTCGTTCGTCAAGGGGCTGCGCAACGAGATCCAGGTCGTCGTGACCGTCATGGCCCTGGACCCCAAGGACCTGTACGACGTGCTCGCGATCAACGCGGCGTCCGCGTCCACCCAGCTCGCCGGGCTGCCGTTCAGCGGCCCGGTCGGCGCCACCCGCGTGGCCCTGGTCGACGGCCAGTGGGTCGCGTTCCCGACGCACGAGCAGCTCGAGTCGGCCGTCTTCGACATGGTCGTCGCCGGCCGAGTGGTCGGCTCCGACGTCGCGATCATGATGGTCGAGGCCGAGGCCACCGTGCACACCGTCGAGCTCGTCGCGGGCGGCGCCACCGCGCCGACCGAGGACGTCGTCGCCCAAGGCCTGGAGGCGGCCAAGCCGTTCATCCGGGTGCTCTGCGAGGCGCAGGCCGCGCTGGCGGCCGACGCGGCCAAGGAGACCGGCCAGTTCCCGCTCTTCCTGGACTACCAGGACGACGTCTACTCCGCCGTGGAGTCCGAGGTCGGTGCCGGTGTCGGTCAGGCGCTCACGATCGCGGCCAAGCTGGAGCGCGAGGCCGAGCTCGACCGGCTCAAGGCGGTCGCGGTCGAGGTGCTGGGGCCGAAGTTCGAGGGCCGTGAGAAGGAGATCTCCGCGGCCT
This sequence comes from uncultured Actinomycetota bacterium, assembly GCA_963849365.1. GTDB lineage: Bacteria > Actinomycetota > Actinomycetes > Prado026 > Prado026 > CAVQCJ01. The sequence goes on along the minus strand of CAWKHA010000001.1, from coordinate 656,565 downwards.
ACCGCTCGGTGACCAAGAAGCAGGTCCGCCAGCGCGTCCTGCGCGACAAGATCCGCATCGACGGCCGCGGGCTGACCGACATCCGGCCGCTGTCCGCCGAGGTCCAGGTGCTGCCGCGGGTGCACGGGTCGGCGCTCTTCGAGCGCGGCGAGACCCAGATCCTGGGCGTCACCACGCTGAACATGCTCCGCATGGAGCAGCAGCTGGACACGCTGTCGCCGGAGAACCGCAAGCGCTACATGCACAACTACAACTTCCCGCCGTACTCCACCGGCGAGACCGGCCGGGTGGGTTCGCCCAAGCGCCGCGAGATCGGCCACGGCGCCCTCGCCGAGCGGGCCCTCGTCCCGGTGCTCCCGGGCCGTGAGGAGTTCCCGTACGCCATCCGGCAGGTGTCCGAGGCGCTCGGCTCGAACGGCTCGACGTCGATGGGCTCGGTCTGCGCCTCGACGATGTCGCTGCTGAACGCCGGGGTACCGCTCAAGGCCCCGGTCGCCGGCATCGCCATGGGACTCATCTCCGACACCATCGACGGCCAGACCGAGTACGTCGCGCTGACCGACATCCTCGGTGCGGAGGACGCGTTCGGCGACATGGACTTCAAGGTCGCCGGTACGAAGGAGTTCGTCACGGCGCTGCAGCTGGACACCAAGCTGGACGGCATCCCGGCGTCCGTGCTCGGCCAGGCCCTCACCCAGGCGCACGACGCCCGGCTGACGATCCTCGAGGTCATGGCCGAGGCGATCGACGGGCCGGACGAGATGTCGCCGTACGCCCCACGGATCATCACGATCAAGATCCCGGTCGACCAGATCGGCGCGGTCATCGGGCCCAAGGGCAAGATGATCAACCAGATCCAGGACGACAGCGGTGCCGAGATCACGATCGAGGACGACGGCACGATCTTCATCGGCGCGACCGACGGCCTGAAGGCCGAGGCGGCCCGCACGATGATCAACGGCATCGCGAACCCGCAGATGCCGGAGAAGGGCGAGCGCTACCTCGGCACGGTCGTCAAGACGACCACGTTCGGCGCCTTCGTCTCGCTCATGCCGGGCCGGGACGGCCTGCTGCACATCTCGCAGCTGCGCAAGATGGCCGGCGGCAAGCGGGTCGAGAACGTCGAGGACGTCGTCAAGGTCGGCGACAAGGTCCAGGTCGAGATCGCCGAGGTGGACCCCCGCGGCAAGCTCTCGCTCGTGCCGGTCCTCGAGGAGTCCGCGAACGGCTCGGACGGCCCGGCTGCGGCCGAGCCGGCCGAGGTCGACGCCTGAGTTGACCACCCGGACGCTCCTGGCGGAGGCCGACGGGGGGCTGGTGCGACGTACCGTGCTCCCCGGCGGCCTGCGCGTGATCACCGAGGCGATGCCGACCGTCCGCTCGGTGACGTTCGGCATCTGGGTGGGGGTGGGCTCGCGCGACGAGTCCACCCGCCAGGCCGGCTGCTCTCACTACCTCGAGCACCTGCTGTTCAAGGGGACGGAGCGGCGCAGCGCGCTGGAGATCTCCGCGGCCGTGGACTGCGTCGGCGGCGAGATGAACGCCTTCACCACGAAGGAGTACACCTGCTTCTACGCACGGGTGCTGGACTCCGACCTGCCGGTGGCCGTGGACGTCGTCAGCGACGTGGTGAACTCGGCCCTCCTGCTGGCCGCCGACGTCGAGAGCGAGCGCGGCGTCATCCTCGAAGAGATCGCGATGAGCGACGACGACCCGGCCGATCTCGTGCACGACGCGTTCGCGCAGGCGGTGTTCGGCGACACCCCGCTCGGACGTCCGGTGCTGGGGAGCGTCGACTCGATCGAGGGCCTGGCGCGGCGCACCATCGACGGGTACTACCGGCGGCACTACCGCCCGGAGAACATGGTCGTGGCCGTTGCGGGCAACATCGACCACAGACAGGTCGTGCGCCTCGTTCGGAAGGCCTTCGGCGCTGCGGGAGCGCTGGGCGAGCGCTCGACCGAGCCGGTCCCGCCGCGATCGGGCGGCGCGCCGTCGCGGGCGCGGGCGCACCGTCCGCAGGTCGTGCTGCAACCGCGGCCGACCGAGCAGGCGAACTTCGTCCTCGGCGTTCCCGGGCTGTCCCGGCTCGACGAGCGGCGGTTCGCCCTCGGGGTCCTCAACGGCGTGCTCGGCGGCGGGATGTCCAGCCGCCTCTTCCAGGAGGTCCGGGAGAAGCGCGGCCTGGCGTACTCGGTGTACTCGTACAACACGCAGTACGCCGACACCGGGCTGTTCGGTGTGTACGCCGGCTGCATGCCCGAGCGGGTCGACCAGGTGCTGGAGCTGTGCCGCGCCGAGCTCGAGAAGGTCGTCGAGGGCGGGATCACGGTCGAGGAGCTGCGTCGCGGTCAGGGGCAGATGCGCGGCTCACTGGTGCTCGGGCTGGAGGACACCGGGTCGCGCATGAGCCGCATCGGCAAGGCCGAGCTGGTCTACGGCGAGCTGCTGGGCGTGTCCGAGCTCTTGCGCCGCATCGATGCGGTGACACTGGACGACGTGCGCGAGGTGGCCGGGAACCTGCTCGGGGCTTCGCCGACCCTCGCGGTGATCGGGCCGTTCGACGAGTCGCGGACGTTCCCCGCGGCTGCTGCCTGATGGCCGGCCCGATCCGCGTCGCCGTGCTCGGTGCGCGGGGGCGGATGGGCACGACTGTCTGCCGGGCCGTGCAGGCGGCGCCGGACCTCGAGCTGGTCGCCGCGTGCGACGTTGCGGACGGGGTCGCCGACCCCGCTGTCGAAGCCGTCGCCGCCGGGGCGCAGGTGGCCGTCGACTTCACCACGCCCGGCGCCGTTCTCGACAACGTCCGTACGCTCGTGGCCGGCTCCGTGCACGCGGTGGTCGGTACGACCGGCTTCGACGACGCCCGGCTGGATGCGGTCCGCACGCTGCTCGGTGGCGCGCCCGGGGTGGGGGTGCTGGTGGCGCCGAACTTCGCGCTCGGTGCGGTGCTGATGATGCGGTTCGCCCGCGAGGCGGCCCGGTTCTACGAGTCGGTCGAGGTGGTCGAGCTGCACCACCCCGACAAGGTCGACGCGCCATCGGGCACCGCCCGCCTGACCGCCGAGCTGATCGCCGCCGCCCGTGCCGACGCGGGGCTGGGACCCGTGCCGGACGCCACCTCGACCGGTCTGCCCGGGGCGCGCGGTGCGGCGGTCGGCGGCGTGCCGGTGCACTCGGTGCGGCTGCGCGGTCTGGTGGCGCACCAGGAGGTGCTGTTCGGCGGCCCCGGGGAGACGCTCACGCTGCGGCACGACTCGCTCGACCGCGAGTCCTTCATGCCTGGCGTGCTGCTCGGCGTACGCAGGATCGGCGACAGGCCGGGCCTGACGGTCGGGCTCGAAGCCCTGCTCGACCTGCCCTAGGCGCCGGCCGGGTGCTTCATCACCCACACGGCGAGCTGGTCGACATCCACGCGGTGCAGGACCTCCCAGCCGCTACGGCTGTAGAGCTCGACGTTGCCCGGGTTCGTCGTCTCGAGCACCGAGGGGAGCCCGGCCTCGGCGGCGCGCGCGAGCCCGGCCGCCATGACCGCGCGGCCGAGCCGTCTGCCGGCATGGTCGGGGTGGGTGGCCAGCACCCCCAGGTACCAGTGCGGTTCACGCGGGATCATGCTGTGCACGGATCTGTCGTACGCCTGCAGCCGCTCGGTCTCCTCGGCCGGCAGGGGCGATGGTGGCCACTCGGTGAGCGTCGCGGATGGCGGGTCCCACATCGCCACCGCGGCGCCGCCTTCAGCCACCCAGGCTGTACCGGTCGCGACCCGCTTGTCGAACAGCCACCCGGCGAAGGCCGCTGCGTGCCGTTCGTACGTGGCGTCGTCCGGGAAGAAGTACCGGAACGCGGGGTCGGCCACGAACGCCGCGACCACCGTCGCCACCACCTGGTCGCGCTCCCTCGCCGTCGCGACGGTCACCTCGGCAGTCATGAGCGCCGACAATACGCAGTGCACGTCTTGGGCGGCTCGCATCGGCTGGTGGATGGATGCCACACATGGCACGCGATCGCGGACCAGCCGCGCGCTCAGCTCGTTCAGTGGAGCGTGTAGGGGCCACTGTCCCGGGCCGGGTGGCGCCGATTGCGTGCCACCTGTGCCAAGGAGCTGGGAGCGTCAGTCGCTCCAAGGTTCAGGTGGACCCGGCCGCGTGGGCGCGCAGGATCTCCGACCAGCTCCGGGCCGGCTTCGCCGCCGGGACCAGGGCCCAGGCCGAGCCACCGTCGACGACCACTTCGTACGTGGGCAGCGTGTGCTGGTCGGTGGTGAGGCAGCGGCCGGTGCGCAGCTCGAAGCGGTACCAGTGCGAGGGGCAGACCAGCACGTCGCCGCGCACCAGGCCCTCGACGAGGCGACCACTGCGGTGCGGGCACAGCGCGTCGACGGCGTAGGTCCGGTCGCCGACGACGAACACGGCGAGCTCGCGGTCTCCGTGCCGGACGGTCCACCGGGTACGGCCGGCCGGGTCGCCGAGCCGGACCCGCTCGTAGCCGCCGCCGCCAGCCTGCTCGGTCATGGTCAGGCGCAGCCGAGCTCGAGTGTCCCCAGCCGGTCGATAGTGGCGACGACGACGTCCCCCGCCCGCACCGGCACGGCGGCGGTGAGCCCGCCCGAGAGCACGACGTCCCCGGCGCGCAGGCCCTCGCCGTCGGCGGCGAGCGACCTGACCAGCCAGGCCACGGCGGCGGCCGGGTGGCCGAGGGCGGCGGCTCCCGACGCCGTGCCGACGACGTCGCCGTCGTGCTCCAGGACGACGCCGACCAGCCGCAGGTCGATGCCGGTGGCCGGCACCGGTGTACCGACGACGAAACGCCCGGCGGAGGCGTTGTCCGCGACGACGTCAGGCATCGTGAAGCGGTAGTCCAGGTACCGCGAGTCGAGCACCTCGATCCCGACCGCGACGGCCTCGGTGGCCGCGAGCACGTCGGAGGCGGTGGCCGCGGGGGCGTCGAGGTCGCGGCCCATGACGAAGACGATCTCGGGCTCGGCGCGCGGCTGGATGTGCGCCGCGACCTCGAGCGGGACGCCGATGTCCAGGGCGTACTCCGCGGCGAGGAAGCCGCGGATCGGCTCGCTGACCCCCACCTGCAGCTGCTTGGCCCGCGAGGTGACACCGAGCTTCCACCCCACCTGCGGCCCGGCCTGGTCGCGCAGGAGCCGCTGGACCGCGTACGCGGCGGCCAGGTCGAGCCCGGGTACGTCGTCCGCGAACGACACGATCGCGGTTCGGTTCTCGCGGGCCTTCGCCAGCCTGGCCGCGACGTCGCCGACGTCGGCGCCGGCGGACTCGGGCGCGGTGGTCTCGGGCACGGCGGTCTCCCTCACTCGACGACGCGGACGGTCACCGCGCCCAGCCGGTCGAACTCGGCCCGGTAGACCTCGCCGGCGGCCATCGGAACCGCCGCGTGCAACGCCCCGGTCATCACCAGGTGCCCGGCCTCGAGCGAGACCCCGGACGCGCCGAGGGTGTTGGCCAGCCAGGCGACGACGGCGACCGGGTCACCCAGCGCGGCCGCCCCGGCGCCGGTGTCGACCAGCGAGCCGTTCCGGGTCAGGGTCATGCCGACCAGCCGCACGTCGAAGCCCGCGAGGGGCACGAGCCGGCTCGCGGTGGCGACCGCGCCGTTGGAGGCCAGGTCGGCGACGGTGTCGGCCAGCTTGATCCGCCAGTCCGCGAACCGCGAGTCGACGATCTCGACGGATGCGGCCGCACCGGCGATGGCGCGGTACGCGTCGCTCACGCTCACGCCGGGCCCGGTGAGCGTCTCGCCGAGGACGAAGACGATCTCCGCCTCGATCTTGGGCTGGATGAACCGGCCGACCGACACCGCGTCGCCGTCCCGGTAGACGGTCGAGGCCAGCACCGGGCCGTAGTCGGGGGAGTCGACGCCGATCATCTTCTGCATCGGCTTGGACGTCAGCCCGACCTTGTAGCCCACGATGCTGTCGCCGTCGGCGAGCAGCAGCCGGGTCAGCTCGGACTGCACCGCGTACCCGTCTGCCATCCCCAGCGTCGGGTCCGCGTCGGTGAACGGCGCGATCGCGACCCGGTCCCGGCGGGCCTCGTACAGCGCCAGCGCCTTGCCCGGCACGTCGGTGATCGGCATGTCAGCCCTCCCTGCGGTAGACCGCGCGCGCCGACCAGCCCAGCCGGTGCGACACCGCCTCGCCGGCCTCGACGACAGCGGGTGCGAGCCGCCGGCGGTTGGCGGCACCCAGCCGCGCGCTCGGCGCGCCGATGCTGACGGCGGCGACGACGACCCCGCGCGCGTCGATGATCGGCGCGGCCAGCGAGACCACCCCGACCTCGCGCTCCTCGACCGCCTCCGCCCAGCCGCGGCGGCGGACCTTGTCGAGCTCGGCCAGCAGCGCCGCGCGGTCGGTGATGGTGTTCGGGGCGAGCTGTTGCAGCGGCATCCGGTCCAGCAGGGCGGCCAGCTCGGCCGCCGGCAGGTGGGCCAGCAGGACCTTCCCGGAGCTGGTGGCGTAGGCAGGCACGCGGCGGCCGGTCTCGGTGAACAGCCGCAGCGTCTGCGGGCTCTCCAGCCGGTCGATGTAGACGACGTCGACGCCGTCGAGCACGCCGACCTGGGACGACTCGCGGGTCTCCTCGCGCAGCTGCGCGAGCACTCCGCCGGCCGCGGCGTGCAGGTCGAGGTGGACCTTGACCGCCTCGCCGAGCTCGAACATCACCAGGCCGAGGCGGTAGCCGCCGGACACCGGATCCTTCTCGACCAGTCCCTCCTGGCTGAGCGTGGTGAGCAGCCGGTGCACGGTGCTCTTGCCGAGCCCCAGCCGCCGGGCCAGCTCGGAGACGCCGATCTGCTCCTCCCGGGACAGGAACTCCTTCAGCAGCCGGACCGCGCTGCGGACCGTCGACAGCCCTTCGGGTGTGCGGCCGGCGGCCAGGGGCGCCTCGGGTGTGGTCACGACGCCGCTCCCGCGTCGGCTGCGGGCGGGGTCCACTGCCGGCGGCCGCCCACGCTGGCGAGCAGCGCCTTGCGCACGGCGTCGGGGTCGGGGGACTCCTCGCGCGCGAGCAGGGCGAGCTCGGCGTCGCGGGGCGCGATCGTGGCGGCCAGCAGGGCGTGGGCGCGGGGCAGGCCGGCCATCGCGGCGCCGGCCATCTCGTCGACGAGCGCCTCACGCCCGCGGACCCGGCTGCGGATCGTCTCGAAGTCCCGGGCGACCGCCGAGTGGCTGTTGGCCATGCCGGTGCCGACGTGCGAGGCCTGGTGCGCCGACAGGCCGGCACCCGGCTCGGCGACGAAGTGGTAGACGACGGTGGACAGCCCGAGCGTGTGCCGGACCTCCTCGAACGCCGGACCGGAGGTCTCGTCGAGCAGACCGAGCGCGGGCAGCACGACGGGGTCGAAGAACCGCAGGGTCCAGCGCAGCCCCGCCACCGCTCCGGGCAGCTCGACCTCCTCGCCCTGCAGCGGGCCGAGCGACTCCGCCGTGCCGATGACGTGCAGGTTGCGGGTGCCGACGGCGGCCACGCTGAGTGCGGCGCCGGACAGCAGCGGCATCCGGCCGCGGACGGCGGGCGGGAAGGTCATGGCCTGCGCGACGTACGAGCGGTGGATCTCCTGCACGTAGCCGGCGACCGCGGCACGCATCTGCTCGGGTGTGGCCATCGAGCGGCTTCCCTGGTGAGAGTTCGTCTGGGGCGTTCCTCCATCTGGAACGCAGGTCCTTTATCCGGAACCGTAGGCGGGCTACGGTCGTCTCGTCAAGGACCGGCCCCGGCCGATCGCGTCGTCGCACCTGGAGGCATCATGGGCGTCCTGCGCCTGGCCCACGTCGACGTGCGGACCCCCGACCTGGAGCTGTCGACGGCGTACTACACCGAGGTGCTGGGTCTGCAGCTGGTGCGGCGCGAGGACGACGCGGCGTACTTCAAGTGCTGGGACGAAGAGGACCACCACTCGCTGAAGCTGCGCTACGACCCGCGCCTGGGGCTGGACCTCTTCTCGTTCCGGGTCGAGCGCGAAGACGACCTGCACGACCTGGAGAAGGCGGTCGAGGCGTACGGCTGCCAGGTGCAGCGCGTCTCCCGCGGCGAGGCGGTCGGGCAGGGCGAGTCGATCCGGTTCGAGATCCCTTCCGGCCAGGTCATGGAGCTGGTCTGGGACCTGGAGAAGACCGGCAACCTCCTCGGCAAGCTGAACCCGTCGCCGGTGCCGCCGATGGACCTGCCCGGCATCGCGCCGCCGCGGATCGACCACATGCTCATCAACGCCGAGGAGGTCGGCGAGTCGTACACGTTCTTCAAGAACGTCCTCGGCTTCCGGATGACCGAGCAGGTGATCGACGCGAACGGTCACCAGATGGGCGTCTGGCTGGAGCGCTCGCACTCCCCGCACGACATCGCGATCGTCAACGGCCCCAACGGCGCGCTGCACCACTTCGCGTTCTGGCTCGACGACTGGGACCAGATCCGCAAGGCGGCCGACGTCCTCGCGTACAACGGTGTGCAGATCGACCAGGGCCCGACCCGGCACGGCGTGACCCGGGGGAACACCATCTACTTCTTCGACCCGCTCGGCATGCGCAACGAGGTCTTCACCGGCGGCTACCGGCCCGACCCCGACTTCCCGTCGATCACCTGGACCGAGGAGCAGTTCGGCCGCGGGCTCTTCTACTACGAGAACGTCGTCAGCCAGCGATTCCTGAGGATGCACACATGAGCGACCGGATCCTGCGCCTGCAGCACGTCGAGATTCGCGTCCCCGACCTGGAGCTGTGCACCGCGTACTACACCGAGGTCGTCGGGCTGCTCGAGGTCGCGCACGAGGAAGGTCGCGTCTTCCTCAAGTGCTGGGACGAGCACGAGCACCACTCGGTCGTCCTCCGGCAGGCCCCGACCTACGGGCTGGACCACATGTCCTTCAAGGTGGCCGAGCTCGGCGACCTGGCCTTCTACACCGAGCGGGTCGAGGCGGCCGGCATCCCGGTGAAGCGGTACGCGCACGGTGAGCTCGGCCCCGGCTGGGGCGAGGCGATCCGGTTCGAGGCACCGTCCGGCCACCTGGTCGAGCTCGTCTACGGCATGGAGAAGGTCGGCAACCTGCTGCCGCTCACGAACCCGCCGCCCAAGCCGGCCGGGCTGGTCGGTATCGCGCCACCGCGGCTGGACCACATCTTCATCATGGCCGAGGACGTCGAGGCGACCACGCGGTTCTTCATCGACGTGCTGGAGTTCCGGCTCACCGAGCAGATCGTCGCCAACGACGGGCACCGGCTCGCGACCTGGATGGAGCGCTCGCACACCCCGCACGACATCGCGGTGGTCACCGGCCCGAACGGCGCGCTGCACCACTTCGCGTTCTGGCTGGACGACTGGAACGCGGTGCGCGAGGCCGCGGACCACCTCGCGTTCAACGGGGTCACGATCGACGTCGCGCCGACCCGGCACGGCGTCACCCGCGGCTACACCGTGTACTTCTTCGACCCGGTCGGGAACCGCAACGAGGTCTTCACCGGCGGCTACTGGGTCGACCCCGACTTCGAGCCGATCACCTGGACCGAGGAGGAGATGGGCCGCGCGATGTTCTACTACGCGCGCGAGGTCAACGAGCGCTTCTTCACGGTGCACTCGTGACCACCCCGGCGGACCTGCCGCGCCAGGAGTTCCGGCGCACGGACCGCACCGACGCGCCGCTGTACCTGGCCCGCTACACCGAGCGGCGCGACCGGGAGGCGACGCCCGAGGGCGACGTCGAGAGCGAGGACGCCTCGGTCCCGCTGTACCTGCGGCGGTTCCGCGGCCGGACGCGGGACGGCACGTCGGCGGCCGCTGTGCAGCTAGAGGTCGAGGGCGAGCGGTTCACCCGCCAGTTCGCCGGCACGAGCCGGGAGAAGGAGATCGCGGCACCGCTCGAGCGGCGCGACGTCGAGCAGTTCGTGGCCGAGATCCGGATCATCCGGCACGGCATCACCCAGGGGTACTCGACCGACGCCGGGCTGACCCCGATGGGCGGCTGGCAGGCGCACCAGCGCGGGCACAGCCTGTCCAAGAGCGTCAAGGACGGCCAGCCGGTGCGCATCGTCTGCGCCGACACCAACCGGGCGCGGCAGACCGCCGAGCAGCTGCACCGCGGTGTGCTGGACGGGCTGCAGCAGTGGGGGCGTACGGCTGACGTGGTCGGGCCGGTGGCCATCCCCGAGCTGCGCAACTTCCAGGTGTGGACCCCGGACGGGCCGCGCGACATCACCTCGGCGTTCCGGCAGTACCAGGCACTGATGGAGAAGCTGGAGCGGATGTCGGTCGGCGAGCGGCCGCGCTGGCTGGTCGAGATCGACCGGTTCTACCGCACCCAGCTCGGCGGCGCCGACCCGATCCACATGTGGATGACGATCCCGCTGATGTACTTCGAGCCGCCGCAGGCCTGCGTGCGAAGGTTCTGGCGCGGCTTCCACCGGCTGGTCGAGGAGAACCCCGAGGGCACCCGCATCCTGGCGGCCACCCACTCCGGGCCCATCCGGGCCTTCGCCACGTGGGCGCACGGCTACGACCCGGGTGAGCCGTACAACACCGAAGAGGTCGTGGTGAAGATCCGCAAGGGCGGCGAGACGGCGCTCGTGGCCTACCGCAACCGGGTCACCGAGGTGAACGTCCCGCCGCCGGACGACATCCCGGTCTGGGAGGAGTAGCCGTGGGCGCGAACGGCACGGGCGGCAGGGCCGTGGCCGCCATCGTCGGGCCGGGCAACATCGGCACCGACCTGCTCGCCAAGCTCCGCCGCAGCGAGAACGTCGAGGTCGCGTACATGGTCGGTGTCGTCGAGTCCGACGGCCTGGCCCGCGCCCGCGACCTGGGGCTGGCCGCCTCCGCCGAGGGCGTGGACTGGCTGCTGCGCCAGGACCCGCTGCCCTCGATCGTGTTCGAGGCGACGTCGGCGAAGGCGCACCGGGCGAACGCCCCGCGGTACGAAGAGGCCGGGATCAGCGCCATCGACCTGACGCCCGCCGCGGTCGGGCCGCTGGTGTGCCCGCCGGTGAACCTGCGCGAGCACCTGGGCGCCCCGAACGTGAACATGATCAGCTGCGGTGCGCAGGCGACGGTGCCGATCGTGCACGCGGTTTCGTCGGTCGTGCCGGTCGAGTACGCGGAGATCGTGGCCAGCGTCGCGTCGAAGTCGGCCGGGCCGGGGACGCGCGCGAACATCGACGAGTTCACCCACACGACCAGCCGGGCGGTGGAGCGGGTCGGCGGTGCGGTGCGCGGCAAGGCCATCATCGTGCTGAACCCGATCGAGCCACCCATGATCATGCGCGACACGGTGTTCTGCGCGATCCCTGCCGACGCCGACCGGGACGCGATCACCGAGTCGGTGCTGCGCCGGGTCGAGGAGGTGCGCAGGTACGTCCCGGGCTACGCGCTGCGGGCCGATCCGCAGTTCGACGACCCCCGTGACAGCTGGGGCGGCAACGCCAGGGTGGCGGTGTTCCTCGAGGTGAGGGGAGCCGGCGACTACCTGCCCGAGTACGCCGGGAACCTGGACATCATGACGGCGGCCGCCGCCCGCGTGGGCGAGGTCGTCGCGGCCGAGCTGGGTGCGGGGGTGGGTGCGTGAACGGTCCGGGGACCGGGGCGGTCGAGGTGCGCGAGCTGCGCATCACCGACACGACCCTGCGCGACGGCAGCCACGCGATGGCGCACCAGTTCACCGAGGAGCAGGTGCGGAGGACGGTGTCGGCGCTGGACGCGGCGGGCGTCTCGGTCATCGAGGTGACCCACGGCGACGGGCTCGGCGGGTCGTCGTTCAACTACGGCTTCTCGCGTGTGGACGAGATCGCGCTCATCGCCGCGGCCGTCGAGGAGGCGAGGCAGGCGAGCATCGCCGTGCTGCTCGTCCCCGGCATCGGCACCCTGAACGACCTGCGCAAGGCGCACGACGCGGGGGCGTCCATCGCCCGGGTGGCCACGCACTGCACCGAGGCGGACGTGTCGATCCAGCACTTCGGCATCGCGCGGTCGCTGGGCATGGAGACCGTCGGGTTCCTGATGATGGCGCACCGCACGAAGCCGGCGACGCTCGCTCAGCAGGCCCGGATCATGGTCGACGCCGGTGCGCAGTGCGTCTACTGCGTCGACTCCGCCGGCGCGCTCGTCCTGGGCGACGCGCAGGAGCGGGTCAAGGCCATCCACGACGAGATCGGCGGCGAGGCACAGGTCGGGTTCCACGGCCACCAGAACCTCTCGCTCGGCGTGGCCAACTCCGTGCTGGCGTTCCAGAACGGCGCGAAGCAGATCGACGGCGCCCTGTGCGCGCTCGGCGCCGGTGCCGGGAACTCGCCGACCGAGGTGCTGGCGGCGACGTTCGACCACCTCGGCATCAAGACCGGCGTCGACGTCGGCGGTGTGCTCGCGGCGGCCGAGGAGGTCGTGCGACCGTTCCTGCCGCGCTGGCCGAAGATGGACCGCAGCGCGATCGTGCAGGGCTGGGCGGGCGTCTACAGCAGCTTCCTGCTGCACGCCGAGCGAGCGGCCGAGCGGTACGACGTGCCGGCGCACGAGATCCTGCAGCGCGTCGGCGAGCTCGGGTACGTCGGCGGCCAGGAGGACATGATCATCGATGTCGCACTGCAGCTCGCCCACGAGCGCGACCTGGCCGCCACCGGCGCCCGCTGACCCTCCGGGGAGCAGGAGACACTGATGGACCTGATCACGCACGTCATCGACGGCGAGGCGGTCGAGTCGGCCGACGGCGGCCGGTTCGCCACCGTCGACCCGTGGACCCAGCAGCCCTGGGCCGAGGTCACGCTCGGCGGCTTCGCGGAGGCCGACCGGGCCGTGCGGGCGGCCCGCAAAGCGTTTGACGAAGGCCCGTGGCCGCGGATGGGTCTGGCCGAGCGCGGCGCGCTGCTGCACCGGCTGGCCGACCTGGTGCTCGAGCACGCCGACGAGCTCGCGGCCGCCGACACCTCCGACATGGGCAAGCCGCTGCGCGACATGCGTACCGCCGACATCCCCAGGACCGCCGCCAACTTCCGTTTCTTCGCCGACCACGCGCGCCTGTCGACCGGCGACACGTACCCGATGGACTCCGGCCACCACGCGTACAGCCGTTTCGACCCGGTGGGCGTCGTGGTGGCGATCGCGCCGTGGAACTTCCCGCTGATGCTCGAGTCGTGGAAGGTCGCCCCCGCGCTGGCCTGGGGCAACACGGTGGTCCTCAAGCCGGCCGAGGACACGCCCGCGTCGGCGACGATCCTCGCCCGGCTCGCGCTGGAAGCCGGGATCCCGCCCGGCGTGCTGAACGTCGTGCACGGCTACGGGCCGGACTCGGTGGGTGCGGCGCTCACCGAGCACGGCGGGATCGACCGGATCACGTTCACCGGCGAGTCCGGGACGGGGCGGGTGATCGCGCGGGCGGCGTCGGCGAACCTCGTCCCGGTCAGCCTCGAGCTCGGCGGCAAGGGCGCCAACCTCGTCTTCGCCGACGCCGACCTCACCACCGCCGTGGACTGGTCGATCCGGGCGATCTTCCTCAACGCCGGCCAGGTGTGCCTCGCCGGCAGCCGGCTCTACGTGCAGCGGGGCGTGTACGCCGAGTTCCTCGACCGGTTCGTCGCGGCCGCCGAGGCCATGGTCGTGGGCGACCCCAAGGTCGAGGGCACCCAGATCGGACCGCTCGCCTCCGAGGAGCACTACAAGAAGGTCCGGTCGTACCTGGAGGAGGTCGAGGCCGGGTCCGGCGTCGTACGCACGGGTGGGCTCGGCGACGGCTGGGTGGTGCGGCCGACCGTGGTCGTCGAGCCGGACCCGGGTTCGCGCGTCGTCCGCGAAGAGGTGTTCGGGCCGGTCGTGACCGTCATGCCGTTCGACACCGAGGCCGAGGCGGTCGCGCAGGCCAACGACACCCGCTACGGGCTGAACGCGATGCTCTTCACCGAGAACCTGTCGCGGGCGCACCGGGTCTCGGCCGCGCTGCGCGCCGGGACCGTGTGGGTCAACTGCTTCTTCATCCGTGACCTGCGAGCGCCGTTCGGCGGGGTGGGCGACTCCGGGATCGGCCGCGAGGGGGGCGCCTTCAGCCGTGAGTTCTTCACCGAGCCGAAAGCCGTCGTGATGGACATCCGCGCCGGCGAGGCGGGCCGGTGAGCGAGCCTTCCGGCTTCGGACCGGACGGGGGGACCTGCGTCGTCGTCGGCGCGACCGGCTCGCTCGGGTCGGCGCTCGTGCGCCGGCTGGTGGCGCACGGCCTGCCGGTGCTCGCGGTGGCGCGCGGCAAGGAGGCGCTCGACGAGCTGGCGACGTCGAGCCCGCTGGTGCGGCCCTGCGTGGCCGACATCGGGGACGACGCCTGCGTCGCGACCATCGCCGGCAACCTGGACGGTCCGGTACGGATGGCGGTGATGTCGGCCGGGCTGCCGGTGCGCGGCTCGGCGGACAGCATCGAGCCGTCCGCGCTCATGGCCGGCTTCGACATCAAGGTCGGCGGGGTGCTGCGGCTGCTGCACGCCGTACGGGACCGGATGCTTCCTGGGTCGCGCTTCGTGGCCGTGGCCGGGACCCTCGGGATCGAGCCGCGGGCCCACGAGGCCGGGCCGGGTGCCGTCAACGCCGCGGTCTTCAACCTGATGCGCCAGGTCAGCCTGCTGTACGGGCCGAAAGGCGTGACCGTGCACACGATCGCCCCGGGACCGGCCGACACCCCGCGGCTGCGCCGGATCGTCATGGCTGTCGCGGAGGAACGGGGGGTGCCGTTCGACGAGGTCTGGGCCGAGTACCTGAGGCAGAACTCGTTGGGCCGGCTGCCCACGGTCGAGGAGATCGCGTGGGCGGTCACCAGGCTGCTCGACCCGGAGGCCGACATCCTGCACGGCGGTGTCCTGCACCTGGACGCCGGCGGGCTGCGCGGCGCCAACTGACCCGCCTCGACACCGACCGGCGACAGCTGCGCGGGTCAGAGCCCGGCCGTGAGCAGCGCCGAGAGCTCGGCCGGACGTGAGACCGAGGGCATGTGCCCGCCCGGGAGGTGGACGGGCTCGACGCCGAGCCGCTCCCGGGCGACGCGGTCCGACCAGGCCGGGTTGACGATCCGGTCGTCAGTGCAGGTGATCGAGACGATCTCGGTGTCCGGCCAGGCGTCGAAGCCGGCCACCTGGATCCACATCGACCGCTGGAACCGCAACCGGGCGACCCCCGCGTCGGCCTGCTCCGTCGCACAGTCGTGGAAGAGCGCCCGGCGCGCACCCGAGGCCGAGAACCGGAACCTGCCCTCGCTGTCGGTCTCGATGTCGTCGTCGCCCAACGGTCCGTCCCGGTCGCCGTCCTGCGCCGCCAGTGTCTCCAGGCTCGACTGCGGGGCGCCGACGATGCCGGCGAGCATGACCATCCGGCGTACCGGGACCCTCGTGGCGACGAGGGGAGCGACCAGGGCCCCCAGCGAGTGGCCGACGACGACCAGGTCCGCGGTGTCGCCGTCGAGGGCGCGCAGGGCCGCGTCGGCGTAGTCGTCCAGACCGGCACCCAGGTCGTCGCAGGGCAGGTCCGGAGCGACGGCGCGATGGCCCGCATCGCGAAGACGGGGAACCACCTCGTCCCAGCACCACCCGCCCATGCAGGCTCCGTGGAGCAGCAGGAAGTCAGCCATGGCGGGACGGTACGCCGGCCCGGACCGACACCGACAGCGCAGGCTCTCCGTGGGGCGTGAACACCGCGACGACCTCGTCGCCGGGTTCGAGCGGGACCGCGGCGGTGAGGCCACCGGTGATGACCAGGTCGCCGGGTTCGAGCGTCTCGGCCCGGGCGCCGAGCTGCGCCGCGAGCCAGGCCAGGCCGGCGGCGGGGTGGCCGCCGGCGTCCGCGCCCGTGGCCGACGCGCAGGGTTCGCCGTTGCGCGAGAGCTGGACGGCCAGCACCGGCAGGTCGGTCATCGGCAGCGGTGGACCCTGGACCACCCACGCGGCCGACGAGCCGTCGGCGGTGTTGTCCTCGATCCGGAAGCGGTAGCCGGTCCAGACCGAGTCCACGACCTCGAGGCACGCCGCAGCGCCGGAGCAGGCCGCCAGCGCCTCCTCGACCGTCACCGGCCCGGCCAGCCGGCGACCGAGCCGCAGCCCGACCTCCGGCTCGACCCGCGGCTGCAGCGCGCCGGCCGGCAGCGTGGCGCCGGACGGCAGCAGCATGGCGTCGGTCAGCGGGCCGAAGTTCGGCTCGCCGACGCCCATCTGGGTACGCATGGCCGCGGACGTGTAGCCGAGCTTCCAGCCGGCCACACGTTCGCCGCGCGCCAGCCGCATCGCCGTGATCTCGGACTGCACGGCGTACGCCTCGGCCATCGTCAGCGCGCGCTCGTCGGTGATCGGCGTCAGAGTGCGCCGCTGCGCCCGGGCCGCCCAGATCCGCCGCGCGAGCCTGCCCGCGTCGAACCCTCCGGCCCCACCGGTCGCCCCCTCAGCCGCGTTGATCTCGAGCATGTCATCCGGCCCTGTCGGCGTGTCGGCGGTGTGTCGGTCAAGATCAACGAGCTGAGCGTGAGCGGGGGAGCGGGCGGGCGGGGACGTCAGTGCTCGGCTTCGTGGCCGACCACGCGGTCCGCCAGGACGATGTCACCGGACCAGCCGCAGGACCCGCAGAAGCAGACGAAGACCCGGTCCGAGGCCACCCAGTACTCGGTGGCGATGCCGCGGCCGCCGTCCGACAGCGACAGCGCCGCCGCGCAGGCAGGGCAGTACCGCGGCGCGTCCCGGCGGTGCCGTGCCGCGTCCACCGGGAACCAGCCGCGCCCGACGTCGAGTGGGACCGGCTGTGCCGCCGTGGCCGGCGCCCCAGGTCGCTCGCCGAGCGCCGTCACGAGTCGCCGGCCTCCCGGTTCTCCCAGGCCTTGAGGTGCAGCTTCTTGAGCGCGTCGGCCTGCGGGCTGAACTTGGACGAGGCCCCCTCGATGAAGTCGATCGCGAACTTCGGCCCCGAGTCGAACTTGTTCTTCTCGCACGGCAGGTCGATCCGGTCGTGCGGCTCGCGGGTGACGCCCAGCGGGTCCACGCCGGCCGCGACCCTGGCCATCTGCTCCTTGAACATCCGCCGCAGCATCGTGACGCCGACATCGGACCGCCCGAGGTGCTCGACCGTGCGGTCGGTGATCGGACCCTGCGTGACCCAGGCCATCATGTCCTGGCCCTCGACGTAGTCGGTGCGGTGCCGGCCCTCCTCGTCGAAGACCGGGATCCGGTAGTCCGGCACACTCGGCTGGTCGGGGTACTCGACCCCCACCGGCGCGTGCACCGTGTAGAGCATGAACCGCGTCGTGGTGCGGTCGATCGGCACCCGGATCTGCATCTGCTCGATGTTCGCGCCGCCGACGCGCATGTTGTACGGGAACACGAGCGGGTGGCCGACCTTCCAGTCGTCGTCCTCCTCGGAGGCACCCTCCAGGACGCGGCGCTTGATGATGCCCCAGTCGAAGACGTCGAAGCCGACCTTCTGGTGCTTCTTGCCGAACGACGCGGGCGCGTCGAACCCGCCGTGCCGGGCCATGAACTCGAAGTACCGGCCGTGCAGGAACTCCACGTGGTGCGGGTCGACCGCGTTCTCCATGATCTGTACGAAGTTGCACGGCAGGTCCGTCCAGCCGATGTCCCGTACGCCGTCCATGACGAAGACGTCGAAGCGGGGCAGCAGCGGGGCCGGCTCCGGCCCCACGTACGCCCACACCAGCCCACCCAGCTCCTGCGCCCGGCCGGCCTTGACCCGGACCCGGTCGCGGAAGTTGGTGTCGTCCCGCTCGGCCGGCTGCTCGAGGCACTCGCCGTCGAGCCCGAAGTACCACCCGTGGTAGGGGCAGCGGATGCCGTCGGGCTCGACGACGCCGTACGCCAGCGACGCGCGCCGGTGCGGGCAGGCCTCCGGCACGATGCCGTACCGGCCGCTGGCCGTCTTGTAGAGCGCCCACTCCTCGCCGAGCAGCCGGGCCTTCTTGACCGGGAACTCCTCGAGCTCGCGGGTGAAGGCGACCGGGTACCAGTAGCGGCGCAGCAGCTCGCCCATCGGCGTGCCGGGGGCGACGTCGGTGAGCTCGTCGTTCTGCTCTGCCGTCAGCATGGGTGACTCCCGTGGTGGTTGGCGTGCAAGGCGTCCTGAGTCAGTCCAGGACCGTGACCGTGCCGGTGTTGCCGTCGACCCGAAGGCGCTGGCCGGTCTTGATGTTCTTGGTGGCGAACGCCGTCCCGGTGACCGCCGGCAGGCCGTACTCGCGGCACACGATCGCGGCGTGGCTCATGATCCCGCCCACGTCGGTGACGGTCGCCGCGATCTTGCCGAACACCGGGGCCCAGGACGGGGCCGTCAGCGGGGCGACCAGGATCTCGCCCTCCCGCAGGTCGCCGATGCCGTCGGCCGAGAGGATCACGCGCGCCGGGCCCTCGGCCAGCCCGGGTGACGCCGCGAAGCCGGTCAACGTCCCGTCTTCGGCCGCACCGCCGAGCCACTGCTTGACGCTCTCGGACGTGACGCCCCAGAGCATGACGGTGAACGGTTCGGTGATGACCTCGGGCGGTACGCCCAGGGCCGGCGGCGGGGACCACTGCCGCAGGGCGTCCATGATGCTCTGGCGGTTGGCGATCTCGGCCGGCCAGTACTTCGGACCGCGGGACGGCGCGCCGACCGCCCAGCCGTGGAACATGTCGAACAGCGCGACCGGGACCTCGTTGCGTCCGAGCAGGAAGATGTCGTCCGGCGAGCCCCAGAACCCTTCCTTGACGAAGATGCCGCCGAGCTCGCGCATCTTGCGCCAGATGATGGAGTGGCCCCAGTGCTCGACGTAGAAGTTGTGGTTCTCGACGTACGGGAAAACGGTGCGGGCCAGGCCGAGCTTGCCCTGGAACGTCGCGCGGTCGTCGTCGTTGTCGATCAGCTCGGCGTACTCGGCGACGATGCGGTCACGCTCGGCCTCGACGGCCGCCAGCGGTCGCTCCAGGGACTCGCCGCGGCGCACCTTGGCGATGTAGCCCTTGATGAACCCGAGCGGGATGTCGAGGTTCTCCGCCCACACCTTGTCGGAGTGGTAGAAGCCGCTGCCCGCGGAGAAGTTGAACCACGGCTGCTTGGCCCCGTCCCAGGCCTCGACCCACTTGGCACCGGCCGGGTCGTCCTTGAGCGACGCGATCACGTCGGTGGCCGAGCCGTCCAGCCGCCCGTCGATGCCCAGCTCGACCGCCAGCGTCGCGAGCTTCTTGAGCTCCTCGTCCGGCTGGAACAGGTCCACGTGGATGCCGGCGACCATCTTGGCGATGGACTGGTCCGGGATGCTCGGGAAGATCTGCTTGCAGAAGCCGAAGAAGTCCAGGTAGGCCGCGTACCCCAGGTTCAGGAACTCGAAGTGGTAGTTCCACAGCTTCAGGGTCAGGTCGATCAGCCGGTTGTACTCGGACAGCAGGCCGAAGCCGCTGCCCAGGCCGCGTCCCTCGGTGAGGACGGACATGTCCTCGCGGTCCGGCAGCGCGTGGAAGTCGACGGACTCCAGCTCGTCGATGAGCGCGCGCACCTTCGGCAGCCAGGCGGCGTAGAGGGTGTCCCAGTTCTGGAAGTAGTAGCCGGCGCGTTCCATGAACTCCGGGACCCGGGCCTCGATCTCGGCCGGGTCGGTCACCCCCACCGGGGTCAGGTACATGTAGCCGTTGAGGAACCGCAGGTCCACGCCGAGCGCCGGCGGGATGATGTAGTGCCGCGTGTTGTACTGCGACAGCACGACGAGCGCGAACTCGAGGATCGTCGCGTCCCAGGGCGGGATCACCTCGGGCGTGTGCACGCCGTCCATGAACCAGAACGTCGAGTCTTCGTAATCGCGCCGGTCCTCGCTGAAGACCGTCGAGTACGCGTACAGCCGCTCCCACCCCTCGGCTCCGGGCGGAGTGGGCATCTCGAACGGGCTGGGGAACCGCTGCTCCGCCATTGGAGTCCTCCTGGGAACGGTGCGGTGTCGCGCGCCAGTCGGCGCGGGACGGGAGGGACGACTAGCCGGGCGTGCCGCCGACGTGGCCGCGCAGGGGCGCCACGAGGGTGTTCACCATGCTGGTGAGGTAGTCCTCGTCGCGACGTGCGGCGGGGATCCTCGGCTTGTTGCTCCACACGGTCTCCGGGCGGCTCTGCAGGAGCAGCACGTTGTCCGGTCCGGGCAGCTGCGCGTCCAGGGCCCACTCGACGTCCTGCGGGCAGCCGTAGTGCTTCTCGGCGCGCCGGGCCAGCGCCGCGACCGCGCGCACCTCCTCGTCGGTCAGGCTGGGGACCGAACGGCGCTCCTCGTCGACCGGCACCGCCTCGACGCGGTCGTCCGAGGTGAGGCGGAACTCGGTCTCCTTCGCCGAGATCGTGCGTCCGTGCACCTCGCCGACGACCTTGTCCACCAGGAAGTTGTCCGGAGTGACGGCACCGCTGACGACCGCCTCGCCGAACCCCCAGCTCGCGTCGATGGCGACCTGGGAGCGGTCCCCGTTGAGCGGGTTCAGCGTGAACGCGACGCCAGCGGTCTTGGGCAGCACCATCTTCTGCACGGCGACCGCCATCGCCGCGGCCGCGTCGGTGTAGCCCATGGTCCGCCGGTACGCGATGGCCCGGTCGGTGTACAGGCTCGCCCAGCAGCGCCGCACGCTGTGCAGCACGTCGTCGGCGCCCCGGACCCACAGGTACGTGTCGTGCTCGCCGGCGAAGCTCGCGTCCGGCTGGTCCTCGGAGGTCGCCGACGAGCGGACGGCGACCGGGATCGACTCGATCCCGCACATCCCGCACAGGTCGGCGTACGCCTCGACGATCGACTCGTACAGCCCGGTCGGGATCTGCGCCTGGACGATCCACCCCCGGGCCCGGGTCCCGGCGGCCGAGACCGAGGCCGTGTCGGCGGGGTCGATCTTCGCCATGAGGTCGGCCAGGGCCAGGTCGAGCCCGCTGTCGGCGAGCGTCTTGCGGAAGGCGTTGGCAGTGACGGCGAAGCCCGGCGGGACGGGGAGCCCGGCGGCGGAGAGGGTGCACAGGCTGGCGATCTTGCCGCCCAGCACGTGGTGCTCGCCCGGGACGCAGTCCTCGAACCGCGCGACATAAGCCATAGAGGCGACCTCCGGGCGTCGACCTTCCGGGCACGCCCTCGACCCGGGCGTGTGCCGCGAGAGTAGGTTCCGGCGGCCCGCGGTGTAAGCCTCGATCCCGCGGAGCGGAACACCGCCGTAGAGTGCGTTCCGTGGCCGCCGAGCGAGACACCGGACGGGACGCGGGACGGGACACCGAGATGCTCAGCTCGGTCCGCAACGCGGCCCGGGTGCTGCGCGCGTTCTCCAACGCCGACCAGGAGCTCGGCGTCACCGAGCTGGCCCGGCGCCTGGGTCTGGGCAAGAGCACCGTCCACCGCATCGTCACCACGCTCACGGCCGAGCGGCTGCTCGAGCGGGGTCGGGAGCGGGGGACCTACCGGCTGGGGTTGGCCCTGTACGAGCTGGGCACGACGGTGACCGAGCACGTCGACCTGCACGAGGCGGCGCTGCCGGTCCTCACGACGCTGCGGCACGCCACCGGGGAGATGGTGCACGTCGCTGTGCTCGACGGGTTGGAGGTCGTGTACGTCGAGCGGCTGGAGAGCCACAACATGCTGCCGATCTTCCGGCGGGTGGGCCACCGGATCCCCGCGTCGCGGACCAGCTCGGGCAAGGTGCTGCTGGCGGCCCTTCGGCCGGACGAGCTCGACCGGCGGCTGGTGGACTGGCAGCCGGTGCGGGTCACGAACCGGACCATCGTGGACCGCGACCGGCTGCTGGCCGAGCTCGCCGACGTGGCCGCACGCGGGTGGGCCGTCAACGACGAGGAGGGGCACCCCGGCGTGGTCTCGGTCGGGGCGCCGATCCGGGGCTGGGACGGTGAGGTGCTCGCCGCCATGAGCGTGGTGGGGGAGGCGACCCGGATGCGCGGGCCGGCGATGCGGCACCACACGGCGATGCTGCTGGAGTCGGCGGCCGCGGTCTCCCGCCGGCTCGGCCATCGCCCCGCGCGCGGTCGAGGGGCGTCGTCGGGACCCGTCCCGACGCGCTGATCACGCGACCCGGGGCCAGCCGTCCCGGCCCCCACTCGACGATCGCGCGGGTACTGTCGGCGCTCTCGTGCAGTTCCCGCCGCATCGCGCCACCGCGCGCTCGGCCGCCGCCTTGAAGGCTGACCCATGACGAAGCCCACGATCCTCACCGTCGACGACGACGCGATGGTGTCCGCGGCGATCACCCGCGACCTGCGGCTGCAGTACGGCTCTGACTACCGCGTCGTCCAGGTGGGCTCCGGAGCCGAGGCCCTGGATGTGCTGGCGAAGCTGGCGCTGCGGGGCGATCCGGTCGCGCTCATCGTCTCCGACCAGCGCATGCCGGAGATGACCGGCATCGAGCTGCTCGAGCAGTCGCGGGTGCACGCGCCCGGAGCCAAGCTCCTGCTGCTCACCGCGTACGCCGACACCGACGTCGCCATCAGCGCGATCAACGACATCGGACTCGACTACTACCTCCTCAAGCCCTGGGACCCGCCCGAGCAGCGGCTCTACCCGGTCGTCGACGACCTGCTCGGGGACTGGCTCCGGGCCAACCCCGCCAGCACCTCCGACCTGCGCCTGGTCGGGCACCGGTGGTCCGAACGGAGCCATGAGATCAAGACCTTCCTGGCACGCAACCACGTGCCGTACAGCTGGTACGACATCGAGCGCGACCCCGAGGCCCAGCGGCTGTCCGGGCTCGCCGGGGCCACCGCCGACGATCTCCCGCTGGTCCTCGTGCCCGACGGCGAGACGCTCCGGTCACCGTCGACCCTCGAGCTGGCCGGTGCGCTGGGCCTGCGCACCAGCGCGCGGCAGCCGCTCTACGACGTCTGCATCGTGGGCGGCGGGCCCGCGGGTCTTGCTGCCGCGGTGTACGCGGCGTCCGAGGGCCTGAGCACCGTCATCGTCGAGCGCGAGGCGGCGGGCGGCCAGGCGGGCCAGAGCGCGGCCATCGAGAACTACCTCGGGTTCCCGAAGGGGCTCACGGGCTCCGACCTCGCGGAGCGCGCGGTCGCCCAGGTCTCACGCTTCGGCGCCGAGATGGTGCTGGCCCGCGATGTCGTCGGCCTCGAGACCCGTGGGCCGGTGCACGCCGTGCTCTTCGAAGGGTCAGGGGAGGTCGAGGCGCGGGCGCTCGTGCTGGCCACGGGTGTGTCGTACCGGCGCGTCGAGGCGCCCGGGCTCGAAGAGCTCACCGGCCGCGGCGTCTACTACGGCGTGACCGCGAGCGAGGCGAGCCAGTGCGAGGGCGAAGACGTCTACGTCGTCGGCGCCGCGAACTCCGCGGGCCAGGCCGTGCTCAACCTCGCCCGCCACGCCAAGCGGGTGGTCATGGTCGTCCGGGCCGGGTCCCTCGAGGGCTCCATGTCGCGGTACCTCGTCGAACGGATCACCGCGGCGCCCAACATCGACGTGCGCTTCCGGAGCGAGGTCGTCGCCGGCCGCGGGGGCGGGCACCTCGACGCGATCACGATCTGCGACCGCGACTCCGGCACAAGCCACGAAGTGCCGACGAGCTGGCTGTTCGTGTTCATCGGCGCCCAGCCACGCACCGACTGGCTCGGCGACGGCGTGGTCCGCGACGACCACGGGTTCGTCATGACCGGTCAGGACCTGATGGCGTCGCCCCAGGCGTCGCGATGGCCGTTGGCCCACAGGGCGCCGTTCGCGCTCGAGACCAGCCTCCCCGGGGTCTTCGCGGCCGGCGACGTCCGGCTCGACTCGATGAAGCGGGTCGCGTCGGCGGTCGGCGAGGGCGCGATGTCGGTCTACCTCGTCCACCGCTACCTGGCCACAGTCTGATGCGCCTGGAGGACCTGCGGCCGCTGGCGCTGTTCGACGGGGTCACGGACGACCGGCTGCGCGCACTGATCGAATCCGGCGACGAGGTCGTCTTCGACGTGGGCGAGGACCTGTGGCGCGCAGGTGAGCCGGCGGACTTCTGGTGGGTGCTGGTCGAGGGCACCCTCGACCTCGTAAGGACGGTCGGCCGCGAGGAGACCGTCTTCGCGAGGTTCGACGCCCCCGGTCGCTGGGCCGGTGGGTTCCGCGCGTGGGACCCGAGCGGCGTCTACCTCGCGACGGGTCGCACCACCAGCAGCGGTCGGATGCTCCGCGTGCCCGCCGCGGCGCTGCACGACCTCATGGCGTCGTACCCGCTCGTCCCGCACTTCATCGATGGGTTGTTCCACACCGCGCGCGACATCGAGGCCGGCGCTCGCCAGCGCGAGGCGCTGGCGACCCTGGGGACGCTCGCGGCCGGGTGGGCGCACGAGATCAACAACCCGGCCGCGGCGGCCACCCGCGCGGTCGACTCCCTCGTGGGGCAGGTCGACGCGCTGCTGGGCTCGCTCGGGCGGCTCGCCCAGGGAGAGATCGCCTCCGACCAGTTCATCGCGCTGGACGCGCTGCGCCGTGAGATCGAACCGCGCCCAGCCGTGCTCGACCCGCTGGCCGCCGCCGACCACGAGCAGGTCTTGTCGTCGTGGCTGCGCCGCCACGGTGTCGGGCGGGACTGGGTCATCGCCGCTCCGCTGGCGGCTGCCGGTGTCGACCTCGCCTGGTGCGAGCGGGCTGCGACGGTGCTCGAGGGACCGGCCCTGGAGCCGGGGCTGGAGTGGGTGGCAAGCACGCTCTCCGTGGCGACGCTGCTCGCGGAGGTCAAGGAGTCGACCCGCCGGGTGTCCGACCTCGTCGCCGCGGTGAAGTCGTACTCGCAGATGGACCGCGCGTCCCTGCAGCTGGTCGACGTCACCGAGGGCATCGAGAGCACACTGCTCATGCTCGGGCACAGGCTGCGCGACGGCGTGACCGTCGTCCGCGACTACGGCCCGGACGTCCCCCGCATCGAGGCCTACGCCGGCGAGCTCAACCAGGTGTGGACCAACCTCGTCGACAATGCGGTCGACGCGATGGACGGCGCAGGCGCGCTGCGGATCTCGACCCGCGCGGACGGCGGCGCGGTGCTCGTGGCCTTCGCGGACACCGGCCACGGGATGCCGCCCGAAGTCAGGGCACGCGCGTTCGAGGCCTTCTTCACGACGAAGGGCGCCGGCCAGGGGACCGGGCTGGGTCTGGACATCGCCCGCCGCATCGTCGGCGAGCGCCACGGCGGCACGATCGACATCGACTCCCGTCCGGGCGACACCGTCGTCCGGGTCCGGCTCCCCGTGCGCCAGCAGCCGCACTGACGGCGGCCATGCCTCGACCAGCTCCTGCCGTCATGGGCATCAGAGCCGACGAGCTGCTGCGGCGACGAATCCCTCCAGCTTCTCGTCCGGTTCGGCGGTCACCTTCGAGAGGACGTTCGTCAGGTCCCAGTAGGTGTGGTACTCGCGCGTTCCGGACACGGACTGCCAGGTCGCGAGAAAGGCGGCCGCGGGTCCACAAGACGTTGCCCGGATGGTGGTCGCGATGGATGAACACGGTCGCGACGTCCGGAGGTGGGCCCTGCTCGAAGAGCTCGACGAGGACGGAGCCGTTCCCGGACGGGTACGGCGTGCACCTCGGTGAGCGCCGCTGCGAGCTCGCGCTGCCAGCTGTCGAAGTCGCGCGGCTCCCAGTCCATCCGACCGGGCAGCGCAGCACCGCGGCTTCGTTCTGCGGCGTCCACGGCTCTTCGGCCACCCAGTCCAGCACGTACCTGCGCAGCACGACCGGCTCGCGTGCGCCCGCGGCGCTCTCCAGCGTGACGTGATGGACTGCGGATGACGCACCGCCACGGGAGCGCCCTGACCCTGGTCACCCGGGCGGCGCCGACTGCCTCGCGTACCCAGTCGAGGGTGGCCTGTGGTGGACGGCCGCGGAGCAGGCGGTGCAGCCCGGGGTCGATCTGGTACCCGTGCGGGACGATCAACGGCGACCTCTCGTCGGGGGTCCACCTCCCCGCGAGCCCCGGTTCGGAGCCCGGTCAACCGGCCTGAGCGCGGGGTCAGCGGGCGTGGAAGCCGCGGTCGAAGCTCCAGCCGGGGAACCCCCGGCGCAGTGCGGGCACGTGTTCGTCCCAGGTCGCTGCGGTGAGCGGCGCCGGCTCCCGGAGGGCGACCTGCCCGCCGGCAAGGGCGAACCCCCACGAGAAGCCCGTCACGGCACGGACGCGCCGCGTCATCACCGCGTCCGGCGTGAAGCACAGGTAGCTGCGCGCCTCCCAGGCCAGGTCGTCCCTCGACCCGCGGAACGGGGCGTCGAAGAGCACCGGCCTGATGCCGAAGAAGGCGTACGGAGTGTCCACCCCGCGGAACAGGGACAGCGGGTCGATCTCGTACTCGTCCGGGTTCCCGACGCTGTCCGAGGACCTGACCAGCTGCACCCACCCCATCGCCGCCGCGTAGCCGCGCAGCGCCGTGTGCACCGTCGCCTCGCAGCACCCGAACCCCAGCGCCGCGTCGGGCTCAAGCCCCGGGTCGAGCAGGTCGCAACCGACAGCGGCGGGGTCGGCGTTGACGGACAACGTCGCCTCGACGGTTCCGCTCACCCCGCGCAGGAGGAACGGCAGCACGAGCGTCGTCATCCGCGCAGTACGCCGACCGATCGCGTCACTGCCCGGCGGCCGCGCGCGCCTCGGCAGCCTGCCGCCTGGCGTCGACCTCGTCGCCCCGAGCCACGTCTGCTGGCACGCCGCCGATGCCCCATGCGTGCGGCGGGAACTGCGTGATGTACGTGCGCACCCGCTCGATCGGGGTGTCGAGGACCTCCGCGACCAGCGCCGCGACCCGCTCGTGCAGCTCGCGGATCAGCTCCGGGTCACGGCCTTCCATGATGTCGATCCGTACCAGCGGCATGGCGGCCTCCTCTTCGACACGAACCGATGCTCAGGCGGCGCGGGCCGCGACACCCAGCAGCTGCCGGGCCGCCTCGAACGCGGCCTCGGGATCCTGGTGCGACACCGGCACCACCTGCAGTCCGGCGGCCCTGCCGCCGTCGACGTTCCACGGCATGTCGTCGAGGAAGACGATATCGCCGGCCGGCACGCCGAGCTCCTCGACCGCGAGTGCGAACGCCCGCGGGTCGGGTTTGAGGATGCCGGTGACCGATCCGTCGACGATCACGTCGAACCCGCGCAGCCAGTCCTGCTCGGCCACCCACGCCGGGCCGTGGAAAGCCTCCAGGTCGTTGGTCAGCGCGCCGACCGGCCGCCCCGCGGCGCGAACGTCACGCATCAGCCGAAGCGCGTCCTCCCGCAGCCACTCGGAGCTCGGTCGCTC
Source organism: uncultured Actinomycetota bacterium (assembly GCA_963849365.1). Classification (GTDB taxonomy): domain Bacteria; phylum Actinomycetota; class Actinomycetes; order Prado026; family Prado026; genus CAVQCJ01. Next base: position 629,356 of record CAWKHA010000001.1, on the reverse strand, counting down.
GTACATCGCCGTCATCAGGTCACGGGTGTCCCAGGCCTGGCCGAGCGCACGGCCGATCGCGGCCGACCGGATCGACCAGTACTCCCGCTCGCCCACCTCGTGGCGCAGCATCCGCTGCCACAGCTCGTCGCGCTCGCTGCCGACGCCGCCGTACGCCTCGACCTCGGACCGGACCGCGGGCTCGCGCTCGGCCATCAGCGCGACCAGCTCGATGCCGTTGCGCAGCACGACGCCGCCCAGGTCGAGCAGCAGCGCGCAGCCGCCGGCGTCAGGAGGCGGCATAGCCACGCTCCCGGTACGGATAGCCGCCGAGCTCGAGCCGGTCCAGCCCGGCGGCCTGCGGCGAGGCGTAGTAGGCGCGGATCTCGGTGATGAGACCGGAGACCGGGTCGAAGTGGTACCACTCGTCGCCGCGCAGCACGATGCCGAGCGCGCGCTTCTCGTGCGTCCACTCGATGACGGCCCGGTCGGTGTCGGGGTCGGCGATGCAGGTGTCGACGGTCCAGTGCGAGCCGAGGTTGGCCACCGCCCACGCCCACTTCGCGCCGATCGTGCGACCGCCGCGGAACGGCCCTTCGTACATGTCGGGGGGGAAGTAGTGCACGCCGTCGGCCGTGAAGTACGAGGCGATCCGCTCGGCGTCGCCGGTGTTGCAGGCGGTGAAGTAGTCGCGGATGGTCTGCTCCATCCGCGCGGCCTTGGCGGCCCGCTCGGCCCGGTCGGCTCCCACGACGGCCAACCTAGGACACGGCCGAGCGCCATCCGGACCGCCGTTCCGGATGCGAGAACGTCGGACAGGCGTGCGTCCCTCGGAGCGGAACAGCACGTTGAGCCCGCGGACCGGCCCGCCGACCCTCGTGGGCGTGACTCGACGCCTGCTGGTGCGCTCGATGACCCTCGAGGCCACGGGCGTGCTCGGGCTCGAGCTGGTCGACCCTGCCGGTTCAGACCTCGAGCCGTGGCAGCCGGGCGCCCACCTCGACCTGGTGCTCGCGGCGGCTCGGCCTGGGTGCACGGCCGCATGCGACCGGGCGACCTCGTCGAGGTCCGCGGGATACGCAACCACTTCGAGCTGGTGGACGCGCAGCGGTACCTGTTCGTGGCCGGCGGCATCGGCATCACGCCGCTGCTGCCGATGATCGACGCGGTGGCCGGCCGGGGCCTTCCCTACGACGTCGTCTACTGCGGGCGGTCGCGGACCTCGTTGGCGTTCCTCGACCGGTTGGCCGCACACGGCGACCACGTCCGCGTCGTCGCGTCGGACACCGGTGGTCGGGCCGACCTGGCGCAGGCCGTCGGGGAGTACGCGCCCGGCCAGGCCGTCTACTGCTGCGGCCCGGAACGGATGATCGCGGCGGTCGAGGCAGCGTGTGCGGGGTGGCCGCCCGACGCGCTGCGCACCGAGCGGTTCGCGGCCCCGACGCCCACCGGGCTCGACCCCGACGCCGGGACCGGCTTCGAGGTGGTGCTCGCCAGGAGCGGCACGACACTGCAGGTCGACCCGGCGACCAGCATCCTGGACGCGGTGCTGGCGGCCGGCGTCGACGTCCTGACCGACTGCCGCGAAGGCATCTGCGCGTCGTGCGAGACGCCTGTCCTCGAGGGCACGGTGGAGCACCGCGACTTCGTCCTCACCGAGCGGGAGCGGGCGGCCGGCTCGGTGATGATGCTGTGCGTCTCGCGGGCCAGCTGCCCGCGGCTGGTCCTCGACCTCTGACGCGCCAGCGCCCGAGGGGCGAGCTGCGACATCCGGCACCCGAACGACCCGGGGGCGGGCGTCTGCGGCCCGGTACGCGACCGTGCCCCGGCTTGGTCAGGCTGGATCGGGTGCCACCTGTCGCAGCTGCCGCCGCGATGAGCACCGGCCGGACGATGCCGTCGACGAGCTCGGCTCAAGTGAGGACGAAGACGAGGTGGTCGCCGTCCTCGCCGTCGGGGACGAAGCCGCACTTGGCCAGAACCCGCTGCGAGCCCACGTTCGCCGGTACCACGAACCCCCGCAACGGACGGTCCGGCACCTCCGCCACGAACAGCCGCAGCGCCTCGGTGGCGACGCCCTGCCCCCAGTACGCACGGCCGATCCAGTAGCCGACCTCGCGCGCGTCCGGTGCCCCGAAGCAGACCAGGCTGCCCGCGACCGCTCCGTCCACCCAGATGGTGCTCTTGACCACCGCGGGGTCGGCCAGGACACCCGTCCAGTGGGCGAAGTACGAGGGCCGGTCCCGGCTCGGGAAGCCCGCCATCCGGGCCGCACCGTCGTCGGCCTGGAACCCGTACAGCGTCTCCAGGTCGGTCTCGGTCGTGGCGCGCAGCTCGAGCACGGTCAGCCGGTCCGCCTTCCGTTGCGCCGGTTCTGCTCCAGCCACCCCTCGACCGCCGATGACGCCATGTCGTACGCCTCGGCGCGGCCCAGGAAGTCGGCCGACCGGTCGGTGAGCGGTGTCTCGATGTCCGAGCCGTCCGCCAGCACCATCACGAGCGCGTGCCCGTCCACGCGGACGGGTGTACCCAGCAGCCGGGTCGGTCCGGGTACCGAGCGCACGTCGGCGATCTCGGCCCAGCGCCAGACCCGGGTCGACATCGGCCGCACGACCCGGACCCCCGCGTCGGTCACCCACACTCCCGACAGATACGCACGGACGGCGACCAGGACCAGCAGCCCGTACACCGCACCGGCGATGACCAGGCGCAGCCCGAGCTCGGGGATCGCCGCCGCTCCGTAGATCGCCAGCAGGGAGACCATCGTCGCGTACATCAGGAGCGCCAGCAGGAGCAGGCAGACGCCGACGCGGTAGGGACCGGGCCGGTACGGCCGCAGCCAACGCGTCTGCTGGTAGGCCTCGTCGAGAGGTCCAGGCTCCTTCTCGGGCCAGAAGCGGTACTTGGGCACCCGTCCAGGATCCCTCATGACAGCGCGCGCAGCGCCGCCGCGACCAGGGCCGCTCCGACGACCACCACGATGAACGGGGCCCGGAGCAGGAGGGCGACGACGGCGAAGGCGACTCCGGCGGCTCGGGCGTCGACGACGAGCGACCGGCCGGCGCCGAAGGTCTGGACCGCGGTCAGGGCGGCGAGCAGTGCGACCGGCAGCAGCAGCGTGACGGCGCGGATCCGCGGCGAGGACAGCAGCCGCTCGGGCACCGAAAGGCCGGCCAGCTTGAGGCCGTAGCAACCGGCCGCCGTCACCAGCACAGCCGCCCAGATCACGAGGCCTCCCGGGCGGCCTGCGGCTGCGCGACGCCGACCGCGACGGCCACCAGCCCGGCGACGAGCACCGGGATCCCCGGTGACAGCAGCGGGGTCAGCGCCAGCGCGACGGCGGCGGCCCCGACGGCGACGACCCGGGCGACGCGCGAGCGCAGGTGTGGCCAGAGCAGGCCCAGGAAGGCGGCCGGGACTGCGGCGTCCAGACCGAGGCGGCTGGGGTCCCCGAGCGCGCTCGCCCCCAGTGCCCCCACCAGCGTGGCGATGTTCCACAGCGTGAACACGGCCAGGCCGGTCGCCCAAAACGCCAGCCGCCCGGCGCGCTCGCGCGGCTGGGCGATCGTCATGGCGGTGGTCTCGTCGATCACCAGCTGGGCCGCGATCAGCCTGCGCACGCCGCGCACCTGAAGGGTCGGCGCGAGGCGCAGGCCGTAGAGCAGGTTGCGGAACCCGAGCATGAGCGCCGTCGCCACCCCCGAGGCCGCCGCGCCACCGGCCCCAAGCACGCCGACCAGGGCGAACTGCGACCCGCCGGTGAAGGCCAGCACCGACAGGCTGCAGGTCTGGGCCACGGACAGCCCGCTGGTGGTGCCGAGCGCGCCGTAGGCCACGCCGTACGTTCCGACGGCCACACCCACCGCGGCTGCGTCGCGGACGACTTCGCGGCGCAGCCGCTCCCACTCGCCGGCGTCGGTCTGTGTCCCGGGTTCGTCGCCGCTCACCGCGGCCCGCTCGTCATCGCCGGTGCCGGTCCGGCTCCCCGGGCCCGACGTTCGCCGCGAGCCACTCGACCAGCGGAGCCATCGCCCGCCAGGCGTCCCGCACCCGTTCGGCCGCCGCGGGCTTGCTCATCCAGGCCCGCGGCGGCCAGGAGCGGCCGGCCACCACCGACCGGTGCCGCAGCAGCTCGAGCCGCGGGTGGTCGGGGTCGATCCCGCGCGGGCGGGTCTTGAGCCGGTCCCCGCCGATCTCGAAGCCGGCCGCCTGCACTTTCGTGACGATCGGCTCGAGCTCGACCCCGCCCGGCCCGGCCACGATGTCCCGGTAGCGGGCGACCTGCGGTCCCGACGGGTCGTACCAGCCGCCGGCGACCCGCAGCCCCTCGGCGCTGAGCTGCACGTAGTAGCCGACGGCGTCGGCGGTCTCGACGAACGCGCCCTGGTGGTCCTTGTAGGGGCGCTTGTCCTTGCTGAAGCGCACGTCGCGGTACGGCCGGAAGACGGCGCCCGGGCCGAACTCCGGCTCGAGGTCGGTGAGCAGGTCGGTGAGCGGCCCGCGGATGCACTCGTCGTAGACCGCCTTGTGAGCGGTCCAGTACGTCTTGGAGTTGTCCGCCTCGAGGCCGTCGTAGAAGTCGAACGCCTCGGCCGGGATCCCGCGGAACGTCATCGTGCGCCTTCCTGGTCGACCCCGTAGCCGGGGGGCTCGGCGAGCGTGGGGGGCTCGGTGAGGTCGGTGTGCCACCGGACCTGGTGGACGACCACGGCGCCGTCGCCCTCCAGGTCGAGCGTGCGGGTCGCGCCATCGCGGGCCCAGCCGGTCGCGCCCAGCAGCTGACCACCGGCGGCGTCGGCGTCGTCGAGCCAGACCACCGCCTGCACGAAGCCGTCGCCGCGAAGGTGGTCGACGGCCGCCGCGAGCAGCCGCGAGCCATGGCCCGCCCGGCGCTGCCCGGGTGCGACGAGCAGCACCAGCAGCTCGCCGACGACGGCGGGGTTCAGCTCGTCGTCGTCCTCGGCGGGCCCGACGGCGGCGGCGCCGGCGGTCTCGGCGCCGGCGAGCGCGACCAGCACGTGACAGCGCGGACCAGGTGGGTCGCTCGCGGACCGGCGCCAGCGCTCGGCGATCTGCTCGCGCCCGTCGGCCATCGCGGCCAGCGCCCGGTCCGGCAGCACCCCGGCGTACGCGTCCTGCCAGCAGGCCAGCTGGACGTCGGCCAGCGCGGCGGCGTCCGAGCCGCGCCCGGCCCGCACGCTGACGTCGGCGATGGAGGGCATGGACGGGACGCTATCCCCGGTCGCCGTCGGCGCGTCCGCCCCGTCCACAGCCGGAGCCCGGCACTACGCTGGCCCGACCCTCAGCCTCCGGAAGGAGCCCGCCCCGTGACGGACCCGGCCAGCGACCTGTCCTCCGAGGCTCCCGACCCCGGCGAGGCCGCGATCCGGTTCCGCAGCGACGTGACCGTCGAGCTGGTGAAGGCGACCGCCCACGACTCCGACGTGGTCTTCGCCGCACGCGTCTCGACGGCGGGTGAGCAGTCGCTGGCCGACGTCGACACCGACGGTGCCCGCAACAAGGGACTCATCGGCTTCCTGATGCGCGAGCGCCACGGGTGCTACGACGCGGCCACCGACGTGCTGACCGGGTCCGGCTGGAAGCGCTGGCCGGACGTGACCGGCGACGAGGAGTTCGTGACCCTGTCGCCAGACGGCGAGATCGAGCTGCAGCGCTCTGAGCGCCTGGTCAGCTATCCGGTGGACGGTCCGATGGTGCGGGTCCGGATGGCCCGGCTCGACCTGCTCGTCACCCCGGACCACCGCATGCTCGCCCAGCGGCGACGCCGGCCGGGCCACCCGGCCTGGGAGCTGGTGCCCGCGACCGACCTTCTCGAGGCCTGCCACCGCATGAGGACCGGGGGCGGGCGGTGGTCCGGCCGGGCCGGCCGCACTGGTGCCAAGCCGTACCCGCCGGGCCTGCTCGCGCTGCTCGGGTTCTTCATCGGCGACGGGCACCTTTCCGCGCGCGGCGGCACGCCGACCTTCCGGCCGCGCAAGCCTCGCGAGGTCCTGTTCCTGCACCGGCAGGCCGACCGGGCCGGCTTCCGGCTCACCCGGCAGGGCGACCGCTTCCAGCTGCGCGCCGACCCGGAGTTCAGGCTGCTCGCCAAGCGCTGCTACGACGACCGGGCCAAGCTGATCCCCCGCGATCTCTTCGACGAGCCGGTCGAGGCGCTGCGCGAGCTGCTGGACGGTCTCGTGCACTCCGCCGGCTCGGTCTCGCCGACCGGTGAGGAGACCTGCCACACGACGAGCCGTGCCCTCGCCGGCCAGGTGCAGGAGCTCGCCCTGCTGTGCGGGCGATCGGCGACCGTCGCCGAGGTGCTCATCACCACGGGCGACGGTCAGCCGGGCGGCCGGCCGCGCTACCGGGTCACGATCTACCGGCCCAGGAACTCGACGCCCGAGGTGGGGCGGACGACCGCGGACCGGGAGGCCCAGGTGCAGCTCGAGCACTACCGTGGCCGGGTCTACTGCGTGAGCGTCCCCAACGGCACGCTCTACGTGCGGCGCAACGAGAAGGCGGCCTGGTCCGGCAACAGCCCGTTCGAGCACAACTCGATGACCTTCTACGTCCAGGCGCCGATCTTCGTGTTCCGCGAGTTCATGCGGCACCGGATCGCGTCGTACAACGAGGAGTCCGGCCGCTACCGCCAGCTCGACCCGGTCTTCTACGTCCCGGGCCCGGAGCGCCGACTGGTGCAGCAGGGCAAACCCGGGGCGTACGAGTTCGTCGAGGGCACCCAGGAGCAGTACGACACCGTCGTCGAGCAGACGAAGGCGGCCTGCACCCAGGCCTACCGCGCCTACCTGCGGATGCTCGAGGCCGGGGTGGCCCGGGAGGTCGCCCGCGGCGTGCTGCCGGTGGCGACCTACTCGTCGATGTACGTGACCCTGAACGCCCGCTCGCTGATGAACTTCCTGTCCTTGCGCACCAAGCGCGAGGGCTCCCACTTCCCGTCGTACCCGCAGCGCGAGATCGAGATGGTGGCCGAGCTGATGGAGGCCGAGTGGGCCCGCCTGATGCCGGTCACGCACGGCGCCTTCGAGGCGGCCGGGCGGGTCTCGCCGTGACAGACCCGCTGCGGGCCGTCCGGCGCGGGTAACCTCGTCCCATGCCCCCGACCGACGCCCGGACGGACCCCCACGCTCCGTTCGGCCGCGTGCTCACCGCGATGGTCACCCCGTTCCGGCCCGACGGCGGTCTGGACCTGGACGGCGTGCAGCGCCTGGCCACCCACCTCGTCGACGCCGGCAACGACGGCCTCGTGGTCTCCGGGACGACCGGGGAGTCGCCGACGACCAGCGACGCGGAGAAGGACGCGATCCTGCGGGCCACCCTCGAGGCGGTCGGCGACCGGGCGTACGTCGTGGCCGGGGCCGGGACCAACGACACGCGGCACTCGATCGAGCTGGCTCAGGCGGCCGAGAAGGCCGGCGCGCACGGAGTCCTGCTGGTCACGCCGTACTACAACAAGCCGCCGCAGACCGGACTGCGGCAGCACTTCACCGCGATCGCCGACGGCGTCGGGCTGCCGGTGATGCTGTACGACATCCCGCACCGCACCGGCGTGCCGATCGAGACGGAGACACTCGTCCGGCTGGCCGAGCACCCGCGGATCGTGGCCGTGAAGGACGCCAAGGGGGACCTGCCCGCAACCTCGGCGGTGCTCTCCCGCACCGACCTTGTCTACTACTCCGGCGACGACGTGCTCACGCTGCCGCTGCTCGCGGTGGGCGCGGCCGGCGTGGTCGGGGTCGCCACCCACGTGGCGACGCCGCGGATCGCCGCGATGGTGCGGGCCTACCTGGCCGGCGACGTCGGCAGGGCCCGACAGCTCCACCACGAGCTCATGCCTGTGTTCGTGGGCATCTTCCGCACCCAAGGGGCGATCTTGACCAAGGCCGCGTTGAACCACCTGGGCCTGCCGGCCGGCCCGATGCGACTCCCACTGCCGGACGCCACCGCCGACCAGGTGTCCCAGCTCGTCCGTGACCTGGCCCAGGGCCGGGTCGACGGGTTCGACGCATGACCCACCCGGTCGTCACGCCGCACCCGCCGCCCCCGCTCGCCGACGGGGTGGTGCGCGTCGTCGCGCTCGGCGGCCTCGGCGAGGTCGGCCGCAACATGACCGTGTTCGAGTACGACGGCCGGCTGCTCGTCGTCGACTGCGGGGTGCTGTTCCCGGAGGACAACCAGCCGGGCGTCGACCTGGTCCTGCCGGACTTCGAGTACATCCGCGGCCGGCTGGACGACATCGACGCCCTGGTCCTGACGCACGCGCACGAGGACCATATTGGCGGGGTGCCGTACCTCCTGCGCGAGCGCCGCGACATCCCGCTGGTCGGCTCGCGGCTCACCCTGGCGATGGTCGAGGCGAAGCTGCGCGAGCACCGCATCCAGCCGCTGCAGCTGGAGGTCGCCGAGGGTCGGGTCGAGCGGCTCGGGGCGTTCGAGTGCGAGTTCGTGGCCGTCAACCACTCGATCCCGGACGCGCTCGCGGTCGCGCTGCGTGCGCCCTCCGGCCAGCTGATCCTGCACACCGGCGACTTCAAGATGGACCAGCTCCCGCTGGACGGGCGGATCACCGACCTGCGCGCGTTCGCGCGGCTGGGCGAGGAGGGGGTCGACCTGTTCCTGGTCGACTCCACCAACGCCGAGGTGCCCGGCTTCGTCCCGGCCGAACGCTCGATCGAACCGGTGGTCGACGCCGTCTTCGCCCGCGCCGAACGCCGCGTGATCGCCGCCTGCTTCGCCTCCCACGTGCACCGCGTGCAGCAGCTCCTCGACGTCTCGGCCCGGCACGGCCGCAAGGTCGCCCTCATCGGGCGCTCGATGGTGCGCAACATGGGGGTCGCGCGCGACTTGGGCTACCTGACGATCCCGGCCGGACTGGTCGTGTCGGTCGACGAGGTCGACCTGCTGCGCGACGAGGAGGTCGTGCTGATCTGCACCGGCTCGCAGGGCGAGCCGATGGCCGCGCTGTCCCGGATGGCCAACAACGACCACCCGATCAAGGTGGGGGAGGGCGACACGGTGCTGCTCGCCTCCTCGCTGATCCCCGGCAACGAGAACGCTGTCTTCCGGGTCATCAACGGCTTGTCCCGGATGGGCGCGCACGTCGTGCACAAGGGCAACGCACTCGTGCACGTCTCCGGCCACGCCGCCGAGGGCGAGCTGACGTACTGCTACAACATCGTGCGGCCGCGCAACGCCATGCCGGTGCACGGCGAGTGGCGGCACCAGCGCGCCAACGGCGACATCGCGGTACGGACGGGGGTGCCGCGCGAACGCGTGGTGCTGGCGGACAACGGCTCGGTCGTCGACCTCGTCGACGGCGTGGCGACGATCGTGGGCGCGGTGCCGTGCGGGTTCGTGTACGTGGACGGCACGTCGGTCGGCGACGTCACCGAGACCTCGCTCAAGGACCGGCGGATCCTCGGCTCGGAGGGCTTCATCTCGGTGGTCGCGGTCGTGGACCTCACCGACGGCAAGGTGGTCGGCGGCCCGGACATCCACGCCCGCGGTTTCGTCGAGGACGACAGTGTCTTCAACGACGTACGCCCGCGGATCGCGGCCGCGCTCGAGGACGCGCTGCGCGAGGGCACGACTGACACCTTCGAGCTCCAGCGGGTCATGCGGCGGGCGATCGGGCGCTGGGTCAGCGACACGCACCGGCGCCGCCCGATGATCATCCCCGTCGTCGTCGAAGTCTGACCTGGGGGTCGCCGTCAGCGCTGCGGGACGGACACCCCTGGCAGCGAGTGGACGAAGGCCGGCGCCGGCTGCCGGAAGTTGACCGACGCTCCCGTGGGGTCGACCGACGCGTTGAACAGCTCCGACCACGATCCCCGGGCACCCACGATCGCGGCCGCCAACGGTCCGCCCAGGAGACCGAGCAGCAGCACTCCTGCGATGACGGGCTCCTGGCCGGGGGTGGACCCGATGACGGCGGCGGCCAGGCCGGCCAGGACGGGCGCACCCACCAGCAGCGACCACATGGCCGTCAGGCGCTGCCGTCTCACCCGCAGGCAGTCCGCGCAGACCGGCCACGCCGGCGCCTTGATCCGCTTCTGCGTGATCAGCAGTACGGCCACCATGATCAGCACGCCGACGAACACGGTGAGGTAGACCCAGTACGGCGTGCGGGAGACGAAGGTGATCCGGCGCGGCGCGGCCGCGGGCCGCCCGTCTCGGACGCACACCGGCGGGATGCCCCAGCCCGTCGTGACCATCTGGGCCGGCAGATAGATCCCCTGGGTCTTCACGGCCAGTTGATCGGCCGCGCGCCCGGGCGGCTGAAGGCAACGCACGCCCGCGGCACGGCGTGGGACGCGAGGGAACCCTGGGGTGCGTGGGTAGCCTGCGACCATGGCCAGCCGTACCTCTGCCGGCAGCACGCGCTCCGCCGGCCCTCGCCCGCGCTCCGGCGCGCGCTCGACCCAGCGGCGGTCCGGCGGTGGCCAGCGGCGACCGGCCGCACGACCCCGGTCCCGTTCGAGGTCCACCCGCCGCCGCAGCGGCCCGGGTCCGCTCCGGCGCATGCTGCGGGCCGTCGGGCGTGCGTTCACCGGCACGTGGCTGGCGCTGGCGCACGTCATCGGCGGCATCACCCGCCGCGTGGGCCACGGGGCTCGCGAAGGCGCCGCGGCGATCGATCCCGCACAGCGCCGTGACGGCTTCGGCCTGCTGCTCGTCGGCCTGGCCGTGCTGACGGCGGCCGCCACCTGGTGGCACCTCACCGGCCCGGTCGGCGGCACGGTCCGCGCCGTCGCCGAGGGGGCCTTCGGCTCGCTGGCCTGGACGCTGCCGTTCCTGCTGCTCGCCTGGGCCTGGCGGGTGCTGCGCCACCCCGAGCGCAACGCACCCGGTGGACGCGTGCTCGTGGGCTGGGCCGCCGTGCTGGTCGGCGTGCTCGGCGTCGTGCACGTGGCGCACGGGACCCCGCAGCCGGGCAGCGCGCACGCCATGCGTGGGGCCGGTGGCTGGCTGGGCTGGATCGCGTCCGCCCCGCTCGTCTCCGGCGTGACGGCGTACGTCGCGGTGCCGTTGCTGCTCCTGCTCGTCGGCTTCGGCGTCCTGGTACTGACCGCCACGCCGCTGCACGCCGTGCCGGAGCGGCTGCGCGCGCTCGAGGCCCGGCTGCTGCGCCGTTCGACGCAGGCGCTGTCCGAGCCCACCGACGTGGTCGACCTCACCGAGGCACCGCAGCCCGGGCTGCGCCGTGGTCGCGGCCGCCGCCGCGTCGGCGTCATGCAGCGGCCGGACGAAGACGGGGAGGACTCCTCGGCCGAGCCGTACGAGTCACCCGTGATCGGGACCTTCCCGCCCGACCAGGTGGACACGATCGTGCTCACCCGGCCCGGGGCGGGCGCGGCGGGAGCGGCGGTACCGACCGGCGGCACGGCGATCGCGGCCGCGGGCTCACCCGCTGCCCCGGGCACGGCGGCCCCGCCGGCACCGGCCACGGCCGGCCCGCCGCTGCCGGCGCACGTCGAACAGCTCGCCCTGTCCGGCGACGTCACCTACCACCTGCCCCGTCCGGACCTGCTCCGGCCGGGAGCGCAGCACAGGGCCCGGACGAAGGCGAACGACTCCGTCGTCGAGGCGCTCACGCGGGTGCTCGACCAGTTCGACATCGACGCGCAGGTCACCGGCTTCAGCCGCGGTCCGACCGTCACCAGGTACGAGGTCGAGCTCGGCCCGGCGGTGAAGGTGGAGCGCGTGACGGCGTTGAGCAAGAACATCGCCTACGCGGTCGCCAGCGCGGACGTGCGGATCCTCAGCCCGATCCCCGGCAAGTCCGCCATCGGCATCGAGATCCCCAACGCGGACCGCGAGATCGTCAGCCTCGGCGACACCCTGCGCTCGGCGGTGGCCGTCGCCGACCACCACCCGATGATGGTCGGGCTCGGCAAAGACGTGGAGGGCGGCTACGTCGTCGCCAACCTCGCGAAGATGCCGCACATCCTGGTCGCCGGCGCCACCGGCGCCGGCAAGTCCAGCTGCATCAACTCGTTGATCGTGTCCGTGCTCGCCCGGTCGACACCCGACGACGTGCGCATGATCCTGGTCGACCCCAAGCGGGTGGAGCTCACGGCGTACGAAGGCATCCCGCACCTGATCACGCCGATCATCACGCACCCGAAGAAGGCGGCCGAGGCGCTGCAGTGGGTGGTCCGCGAGATGGACCAGCGCTACGACGACCTCGCGGCGTTCGGCTACCGGCACATCGACGACTTCAACAAAGCGGTCCGCACCGGCCGGCTGCAGCCGCTGCCCGGCAGCGAGCGCGTGCTGCAGCCGTACCCCTACCTGCTCGTGATCGTGGACGAGCTGGCCGACCTCATGATGATCGCCCCGCGCGACGTCGAGGACGCCATCGTGCGCATCACCCAGCTCGCCCGCGCCGCCGGTATCCACCTCGTGCTGGCCACCCAGCGGCCCAGCGTCGACGTCGTGACCGGGCTGATCAAGGCCAACGTGCCCTCGCGGCTGGCGTTCGCGACCAGCAGCCTCGCCGACAGCCGCGTCATCCTCGACCAGCCGGGTGCCGAGAAGCTGGTCGGGCAAGGCGACGCCCTGTTCCTGCCGATGGGCGCGAGCAAGCCGATGCGCATCCAGGGCGCCTGGGTCGGCGAGGCCGAGATCCACGCCGTCGTCGAGCACTGCAAGACCCAGCTGCAGCCGACGTACCGCGAGGACGTGACCGCGGCCGCCGCGACCCGCAGGGAGATCGACGAGGACATCGGCGACGACCTGGACCTGCTCTGCCAGGCCGCCGAGCTGGTGGTCAGCACCCAGTTCGGGTCGACCTCGATGCTGCAGCGCAAGCTCCGGGTCGGTTTCGCCAAGGCCGGGCGGCTGATGGACCTGATGGAGAGCCGTGGCATCGTCGGACCGTCCGAAGGCTCCAAGGCCCGCGAGGTGCTGGTCCAGGCGGACGAACTGGACGGGGTGCTGGTCCTGCTGCGCGGCGGCGGCGCGTAGGGCCGCCCGGCCCGGCCCGCCGCCGGAGCAAGATCTCCCGCTCGGCCGAACAGGTTTCGGGACGCGGCTCCCGGCGTAGCATGACTGCGTCAGCGCGGTGGACCACACCGGCACGACGGGGTGACAGACACCGCATTCCGGTACGAAGACGGCCGGCCGGTCCGGCTTAAGGGGTTCTTCCCATGTCACTGGGCTCCGAGCTGTCGGCGGCCCGTGAACAGGCGGGCCTGACCCTCGAAGACGTCGCCGAGCGCACCCGGATCCGCAGGACCGTGATCGCACGCATCGAGGCGGACGACTTCAGCCTCTGCGGCGGCGACGTCTACGCGCGCGGTCACATCCGCACCCTGGCGAAGGTCGCGGGCATCGACCCCGAACCGCTCGTGGCCGAGTTCGACCGGCAGCACGAGCCGGGCGGCCCCTCCGCCGCGGAGGTCTTCGAGGCCGACACCCACGTGGCGCGGGAGCGCCGCGGCCCCAACTGGACGGCCGCGATGGCCGCGGTGGTGGTGCTCCTGCTCGCGGTGGCCGGGTTCCAGCTGCTGCGAGGCGGATCCGGGACCGGAACCGTCGTCGCGCCGCCCGCCTCCGGCGCCGGTCTGCCCGCGACCACGGCGTCGTCGTCGGCACCGTCCAGCCCCGGGCCGTCGGCGACGAGCACCCCCACGGCCAGCGCCACGACGAGCCCCACCGTCATCGCCGAGGTCCCGTCGAGCGCGCGGGGCGTGACGATGCGGCTCAGCATCGTCGGCGGCCGGAGCTGGCTGTCGGTGAACGCCGGCAGCCGGAAGGTGTTCGAGGGCGTGCTGTCCGACGGGACCACTCGGACGTTCACCGACCCCAAACAGATCAAGATCGTCATCGGCAACGCGGGCGTGGTGCACCTCGTCGTGAACGGGGTGGACCTGGGTGCCGCCGGCGGCGGCGGGCAGGTCGTCCGGCTCACCTTCGGTCCCGGCGACCCCACCGCCCAGGGGTGAGCCGGGCGCCTAGGCTGCCCCGGTGAGCTCCGCCGCCCCCGACCGCCGCACGGTCGCCTTGCTAACGCTGGGCTGCGCACGCAACGAGGTCGACTCCGAGGAGCTGGCGGCGCGGCTCGAGCTGGACGGCTGGGAGCTCGTCGGCGACGCCACCGACGCGGACGCCGTGCTCGTCAACACGTGCGGCTTCGTCGAGTCGGCCAAGAAGGACTCGATCGATACCCTGCTGGCCGCCGCCGACCTTCGCGACGGCGGGCGGCCACAGGCCGTGGTCGCGGTCGGCTGCCTGGCCGAGCGGTACGGCGTCGAGCTGGCCCGCGCCATGCCGGAGGCCGACGCCGTCCTCGGGTTCGACGACTACAGCGCGATCGGGGAGCGGCTGCGCTCGGTCCTGGCCGGTGAGCAGGCGCCGCCGCACGTCCCGGCAGACCGCCGACGCCTGCTGCCCGTCGCCCCGCTGCAGCGCCCGGCCGCCGCCGACGGCGTCTCGGTGCCCGGCCACGCCGGCGCGGGCACCGGGCTCGCGGCCGGCCCCCGCCTGCTGCGCCGCCGGCTGGACGACGGTCCGGCGGCACCGCTGAAGCTGGCGTCCGGGTGCGACCGCCGCTGTTCGTTCTGCGCGATCCCTTCGTTCCGCGGCGCCTTCGTCTCCCGGCCGCCGGACCAGGTGCTGGCCGAGGCGCGCTGGCTGGCGGAGCAGGGCGTGCGCGAGCTGGTCCTGGTCAGCGAGAACTCCACGTCGTACGGCAAGGATCTCGGCGACCCCCGGGCGCTCGAACGGCTGCTGCCCGAGCTGGCCGCGGTGGACGGCGTCGACCGGGTCCGCGTCTCGTACCTCCAGCCGGCCGAGACCAGGCCCGGCCTGGTCGAGGTGATCGCGACGACGCCGGGCGTGGCCGCGTACTTCGACCTGTCGTTCCAGCACGCCAGCCCGCGAGTGCTGCGCCGGATGCGGCGGTTCGGCGGGACGGACATGTTCCTGGCCCTGCTCGAGCAGGTCCGGGCGCTGGCGCCGCAGGCCGGGGTGCGGTCCAACGTGATCGTCGGCTTCCCGGGGGAGACGGAGGGCGACCTCGTCGAGCTCGAGCGTTTCCTGCAGCTCGCCCGCCTGGACGTCGTGGGGGTGTTCGGCTACTCCGCCGAGGACGGCACCGAGGCCGCGGGGCTGGACGGCGCCCTCGAGCCCGGCGCGGTGGCCGAGCGGGTGGAACGTGTGTCGAGGTTGATGGAGGAGCTCACCGCGCAGCGCGCCGAGGACCGCGTCGGGGAGCGGGTGTCGGTCCTCGTGGAGGGTCCTGCCGGCGACGCCACGGACGAGGGACGGGCCGAGCACCAGGGCCCGGAGGTCGACGGCAGCACGCGCCTGGTCGACGGCAGCCGCACGGTCGGGACGCTGGTGCCGGCGGTCGTCGTCGGCTCGGAAGGCGTGGACCTCGTGGCCCGGCCGGTGCCCTGGCCGGGGGAGCAGCGGTGAGGCCGGCCCCGCCCGACCACATCGGCGACCCGGTGCAGCCGGTGTCGCTGCTGAACATCGCCAACGCACTGACCGTCCTGCGGCTGCTGCTCGTCCCCGTCTTCGCTGCGGCGCTCTTCCACGACGGCGGGCACGACCCGACGTGGCGGTGGATCGCCTGGGCCGTCTTCGCGGTGGCGTCCTGCACCGACCTGGTCGACGGCGAGCTGGCCCGCCGTCGCGGGCTGGTCACCAGCTTCGGCAAGATCGCCGATCCCATCGCGGACAAGGCGTTGATGGGCACCGCCCTGGTCGGGCTTTCCGTGCTGGGCGACCTGCCGTGGTGGGTGACGGTCGTCGTGCTGGTGCGGGAGGTCGGCGTCACCCTGCTGCGGTTCTGGGTGATCAGGCACGGGGTCATCCCGGCGTCGCGCGGCGGGAAGCTCAAGACGCTGCTGCAGGGCATCGCCATCGGCCTGTACATCCTCCCGCTGGGCGGCTGGCTGCGCACCCTGTCGGCCGTGATCCTCGCCGCCGCGGTGGTCGTGACCGTGGTCACCGGCATCGACTACGTCGCGCGGGCGCTTGCGCTGCGCCGGGACGGGCAGGTCGCCGAGCGGGCCGGGAGCTGACGGCGTGCGGGTCGCGGTGGTCGCCGTCGGCGACGAGCTGCTCCTCGGTGAGGTCGTGAACGGCAACCTCGCGTGGACCGGACAGACCCTCGCCTCCGCCGGGCTCGAGGTGGTCCGCGGCTACGAGGTCGGCGACGACGTCGGCGCGATGCTCGACGTGCTGCGCTCGGCCCTGGCCGCGGCCGATGCGGTGATCGTCACCGGCGGCCTGGGGCCGACCTCGGACGACCGCACCCGGGCGGCTCTGGCCGCGCTCGCCGGCGTCCCGCTCCGCGTCGACCCCGACCTGCTCGCCGGGCTGGACCGCTGGTACCGCGAGCGTGGCCGGCCGAAGCCGTCCACCGTCGACGTCCAGGCCGAGCGACCCGAGGGCGCGCGCGTCATCGTCAACCCGACCGGCACCGCCCCCGGGCTCGAGGTCGAGGTGGGCGGCCGCCGGGTCTACGCCGTCCCGGGGGTCCCGGCCGAGATGCGCCCGATGGTCAGCGGCGACGTCGTGCCCGCGCTGCGCCGGCTCGCCGGCATGCCACCCGCCCTCGTGACCGTCCAGCTGCGGGTCGCGGTCGTCGGTGAGTCGCTGGTCGCGCAACGGCTCCAGCCGATCGAGGCAGATCTTCCCGAGGGCGTGCGGATGGCGTACCTGGCCTCGCCCGGCGAGGTCAGGGTGCGCTTCACCGGCACCGACACGCAGGCGTTGGAGGAAGTCGGGGACCGGGCCAGGTCCCGGCTGGGCGCGGCGGTCACCGGCGAGGGCGACGAGACGCTGGCGGCCTCGGTGCTGCGCGCCCTGGGGGAGCGGTCCGGCACGGTCGCCGTCGCCGAGTCGCTGACCGGCGGGCAGGTACTGTCCGCGCTCGTCGACGTCCCGGGCGCGTCCAGCGGGCTCGTCGGCGGCGTCGTCGCGTACGACACCGGCCTGAAGACGGCGCTGCTCGGGGTGCCGGCCGCGCTGCTCGCCCGGGTCGGAGCCGTGCACTCCGATGTCGCCGTCGCCATGGCCGCCGGAGTGCGGGCGCGGACGGGTGCCGACTGGGGCGTCGCGACGACCGGCGTCGCCGGTCCCGACCCGCAGGACGGCCACGAACCCGGCACGGCGTTCGTCGCGGTCGATCCCGGGCCCAGCGTGCGGGCCCTGCGCCTGCGCGGGGACCGCGCGGTCGTCCGGCACCTGACCGCCGTCAACGCCCTCGACCTGCTCCGCAGGCGGGTCCTGGGCTTGTCGACGAGCCCGGAACAGCCGTGGTGATTACAGTGTTACCTGTGCCATGCGGGTGACGTGGGTGGTGGCTTCCGGTGCCTCGACGGCGCCGGGGGGTACGGTTGGTGGCCTGACCGAGAGGAGGGGGTGACCGATGGTGCTGCTTCGACGGCTCCTGGGTGACGAGCTGCGTCGCCAGCGGCTGCACCAGCAGCGCACCCTCCGCGAGGTGTCCTCGGCGGCCCGCGTATCCCTCGGTTATCTCTCCGAGGTCGAGCGCGGCCAGAAAGAGGCCAGCAGCGAGCTCCTCTCGTCGATCTGCACCGCGCTCGAAGTGCCGTTGTCCGTCGTGCTGCGCGGCGTCAGCGCCGAGCTGGCCGTGGCCGAGCGCACTGCGGTCGGCGCTGCCGGACAGCTCGCAGTCGCCCCCGACCCGGTCGCGGCCGACATCGCGCCCGCGGAGCTCGCCCCCGCAGACATCGACGTCGTCGCCTCCGCGGCCTGACCGTCGCGCCTTCCGCCTGCGTTCCGGACCCCCGAGTGTCCGTTCCCGCCCCACCCGCCTCCGGTGCCGGCCTGCACGTGCGTGCCGGCAACTCGATGGGCAGGACGCGGGCCGGGCTGCTCGACGGCGCGCTGTCGGTGGTCGAGCGTGACGGGCTGCACCGCGTGACCATGTCAGCCGTGGCGAACCGCTCGGGTGTCGCGAAAGCCACGCTCTACAACCACTTCCGGACCAAGGAAGACGTGCTGCGCGCGCTGCTCGTCCGCGAGGTGGAGATGCTCGCGGACGACGCGGGCCGCGCAGCGGCTGCCGCGCGTTCGGCCGGCGCCGACTCGGCCGGTGCTGTGTCGGCCGGGCTCGCGCGCGCGGCCGGTGGCGCGGCCGAGCACGTCGCAGGGCGACGCGTCGCCGTCGAGGACCCGGGTGCGCTGGCGCCGCTGCTCGTGGCGGACGACGGGGAGGCCTGGACGACCGCGCGGGGACGGCTGGCCGACCTGCTCGGGGTGCCGGCGCAGGACCCGCTGGTCCGGCTGACCGCGAGCTGGCTCGTGGGCCAGGTGTTCGACCCCGCCGACGCGCCGGAGCAGGCCGCGACGGCGCTCGTCCTGGCCCGCGCCTCGGTTCAGGCCCGGCGCGCCGCCGAGCCGGTTGCCGGCGCGGGCCCAGGCCCGGGCTGACAGTCCGGGCACCAGTACGTCCAGCGTTCCGCCCCCTGCGTCGCCTGCCGCACCGGCGTGCCGCAACGACGGCAGGGCCGGCCGCCGCGCTGGTAGACCCAGTGCTGCCGGCCGCGGCTGGTGTCACCGGTCGTGGCTTGCGCGACCCGGTCCAGGTTCGCCGTCATGAGCCGGCGGGCCAGGTCGAGCAGCCCGGCCGGGTCGCGCACCTCGCCCACGGGCAGCCACGGGTCGAGCCCGGACAGGAAGAGCGTCTCCGACTTGTAGAGGTTCCCGATCCCGGCGACGGCTCGCTGGTCCAGCAGCGCCTCACCGACCGGTCGCCCCGGCGCCTCCAGGAGCCGGCGGGCGGCCTCGTCGACGTCCCAGTCCTCGGCGAGCAGGTCCGGGCCGAGGTGGCCGACGAGCGTGTGCTCGTCGCCTCGCGCGATCAGCGCGAGGTCGTGCACGCGGTAGCCGACGGCCTGCCAGCGTTCGTTGCCCAGCACCACCCTGATCGCGTGCCCCGGTCCTGCGTTCCAGCGGTCGCCGGTACGGAAGACATGCCAGCTGCCGTCCATGCGCAGGTGGCTGTGCAGGGTGAGGTCCGGCGCGATCCGGGTCAGCAGATGCTTGCCGACAGCCACCACCGCCTCCACCCGGTGCCCGACCAGGTCGGCGGTCGCCAGTGCCGGAACCCTCAGGTCGAACGAGGTCAGGTCGGCGCCGCTCAGCGCCGCGCCGAGCGACCTGGCGGTCCTGCGGACCACGTCTCCCTCGGGCATCGGCTGCGCTTCCGGTCAACCGCGCAGGCGCAGCCCGCGCGGGGTCGCATGGAACCCGGCTTCGGCCAGGGCGACCGCGAGCGGGGAGTCGAGCACCGGTGCTCCGTCCGCGCGCTCGACCTGGAGCCGGCCGAGCTGACCGGCGTGCACCGCGAGGGCGAGGGCGTCCGCCGCGGGCTGGAGCCGCCCGGGTTCGGCGGCGAACGAGAGCAGCGTGCGTCCGCCGCGCTCGACGTAGACGACCAGCTCGCCGTCGACCAGCACGACGAGGGCCCCGGCCTTGCGTCCCGGACGGTGGCCAGGCGTCACGGCGCCGGCGGGCAGCGGTCCGGTCCCGGTGCGGTCCGGCCAGGGCAGGGCGGCGCCGAACGGGTTCGCGGGGTCGGTCGCGGCCAGGACGAGGGCCGGGGTGGGCTCCCGCCGCTCGGAGACGGTGGCGCGCAGCCGGTCCACCGCGCCGGGTGCGGCGAACTGGGCGGCTCCCAGCCCTTCGACGACGTAGCCGCGCCGGCACCTGCCCATGTCCTCGAACGCGGACAGCACGCGGTACGTGGCGGCGAAGCCCCCTTCCACGCGCTCGGCGGCGACTGCTCCGCGGGTCACCACGCCGTGCCGGTCAAGCAGCGTCTCGGCGACGGCCGCCGCTCGTCGGGTCGGGTCGGGCTCGGGGGCGGGGAGCAGGCTCCACCGGCCGGCGAGGGTGGGCGGCCCGCTGCGCGTGGGCAGACGCGGACGCCCGGCCCGGGCGTAACGGCTCCGCGGTGCAGGGCGGGGGGAGCGGTGCCTGCCGCCGCCGGCGGTGAGCGCGCGCAGCGGGGCCAGGGTGTCGTTGGTGATCCGCCCGGCCCACACGAGCTCCCACACCGCTGCGCCGAGCACCGAGTCGTCGACCAGTTCGCCACCGGACTGTGCCACCCGGTCCGACAGCGAGCGGAAGAACAGGGCGGCGTCGTCCGACAGCGCGGTCAGGATGAGCTGCTGCAGCTCGGACGGCGCGAACAGTGGGTCGACCGCGACGGTCGCCGGCGCCGACTCGGCCGGGTGCAGCGACACCCAGCCGTCGTCACCGGGCAGGGCGCCCTGACCAGCCCAGACGACCTCGCCCGACGTGGTCAGCTCGTCCAGCCAGGCGGGGGAGTAGGCGCGGACGCGGACCGGCAGGACCAGGCGCTCCAGGGCCGACGCGGGCACCGCCGCGCCGGCCAGCTGCTCGATGATGCGCAGCACGCCGTCGGGCCCGGTCATCGTCGAGCCGACGCCCTGCCACGAAGGCAGGAAACGGGCGAGGGCCACGGCCGGGACGGGCTCGGCCTCCTGCCGCAGCACCGCCAGGGACCGCCGCCGCAGCATGCGCAGCACCTCGGCGTCGCACCAGTCGGTGCCCGCTCCACCGGGCCGCAGCTCACCCTCGACGATGCGGCCGGCCGCGGCGAGCCGGGCCAGCACCGCGTGCACGACCGCGACCCCGAGCCCGAACCGGCGCGCCACGTCGTCGGGCTTGAACGGACCGTGCGTCCGCGCGTACCGGGACACCAGGTCGCCGAGCGGGTCCGAGACGATGTCCAGGAACGCCTCCGGGACACCAACGGGCAGCGGTACGCCGAGCGCGTCGCGCAGCCGGCCGGCATCCTCGACGGCCGCCCAGCGTTCCGCTCCGGCGATGCGCACCCTGATCGCGCGCCGCGCGGCCTCCAGCTCGTGCAGCCAGTGCGGCGTCGCGCCTCGTTCGAGAGCCTCGGCCGTGCCCAACGGCCCGAGCAGCCGCAAGAGGTCTGCCACCGACTCGATCGTGGTCGCGCGACGGTCATCGGTCCGGCGCTGCAGCTCGGCCTCGACGGCCTCGACCGCGCCCTCGTCCAGGAGCTCGCGCAGGTCGGCCTGTCCGAGCAGCTCGGCCAGCAGCGCCGAGTCGAGCGCGAGGGCCGCGGCCCGCCGCTCGGCCAGCGGCGAGTCGCCCTCGTAGAGGAACTGCCCGACGTATCCGAAGAGCAGCGAGCGGGCGAACGGGGACGGTTCGGTCGTCGCCACTTCGACGACGCGCACCTTGCGGGCGACGACGTCGCGCATGAGCTGACGCAGCGCCGGGACGTCGAACACGTCCTGCAGCACCTCGCGCATCGTCTCCAGCACGACCGGGAACGACCCGTGCTCGGACGCGACCGACAGCAGCTGCGCCGATCGCTGCCGTTGCTGCCACAGCGGCGTGCGGCGGTTGGGGTCGCGCCGCGGCAGCAGCAGCGCGCGCGCCGCGCACTCCCGGAACCGCGACGCGAACAGCGCCGACCCGCCGACCTCGGCGGTGACCAGCGGCTCGACGTCGTCGGGGTCCAGCAGCAGCAGCGAGGTGATCTCGGCCGCGGCCGGCTCGCCGTCCACCGCCGCGTCGGTGTCGGGCAGCCGGATGACGATGCCGTCGTCGGCGTGCATGGCCTGGACGTCGACGCCGTACCGCTCGCGCAGCCGCGCGGCCAGGGCCAGGGCCCAGGGTGCGTGGACCTGGCCGCCGAAGGGTGAGTGCAGCACGACGCGCCAGTCGCCGAGCTCGTCGCGGAACCGCTCCACCACGATCGTCCGGTCGTCCGGCACGTGGCCGGTGGAGGCGCGCTGCTCGTGCAGGTAGGCCAGCAGGTTGGCGGCCGCGCGAGCGTCCAGGCCGGCGGCAGCCACCCGCTCGGTCGCCCGCTCGTCGCTCAGGCCGGTCACCTCGCGGACGAAGGCGCCCACCGCGCGGCCGAGCTCCTCGGGACGGCCGATCGCGTCACCCTTCCAGAACGGCAGCCGCCCCGGCTGTCCGGGCGCCGGCGAGACCAGCACCCGGTCGTGCGTGATGTCCTCGATGCGCCACGACGACGAGCCGAGCGTGAAGACGTCGCCGACCCGGGACTCGTACACCATCTCCTCGTCGAGCTCGCCCACCCTCGTGCCGCCGCGACCCTTGCCGTCGGGCCCGGTCGGACCGCCCACGAGGAACACGCCGAACAGGCCCCGGTCCGGGATGGTGCCGCCGCTGGTGACGGCGAGCCGCTGCGCGCCGGGACGGCCGGTGAGCGTGCCGGCCACGCGGTCCCACACCAGGCGCGGCCGGAGCTCGGCGAACGCGTCGCTGGGGTAGCGGCCCGACAACATGTCCAGGACGGAGTCGTAGGCGGACTGCGGCAGGCCGGCGAACGGCGCCGCGCGCCGGACGAGCGCCAGCATCTCCTCGACCGACCACGCGTCCATCGCCACCATCGAGACGACGTGCTGCGCGAGCACGTCCAGGGGGTTGCGCGGGTACCGCAGGGACTCGATCTCGCCCGCGACCATGCGCTCGGCGACCACCGCGGACTGGACGAGGTCGCCGCGGTACTTGGGGAAGACCACGCCGCGGCTCACCGCCCCGACGTGGTGCCCCGCCCGTCCGACGCGCTGGAGCCCACTGGCGACGGAGGGCGGCGACTCCACCTGGACGACGAGGTCCACCGCACCCATGTCGATGCCCAGCTCGAGGCTGGAGGTGGCGACGACGGCCGGCAGCCGACCGGCCTTGAGCTCCTCCTCGATGAGCGCGCGCTGTTCCTTCGAGACCGAGCCGTGGTGGGCGCGGGCGAGCACCGCGTCCGCGCCGCGCGACGACCCGGCCTGGGCCATCACCTGCGCCGGCGAGCCACCGGCGTCGGCGAGCCCCGCCTCATCGCCCAGCAGCCGCTCGGCGTGGATCTCGTTGAGCCGGGCGCACAGCCGCTCGGCCAGCCGGCGGGAGTTCGCGAAGACGATCGTGGAGCGGTGGGCCTCGACCAGGTCCGCGATGCGTTCCTCGACGTGCGGCCAGATCGACAGCCGCTGGGGTCCGCCCGCGGCCGGACCGCCCAGGTCACCCGTCGGCAGGCCGAGCTCGCTCATGTCGTCGACCGGCACCACGACCTCGAGCTCGATCGTCTTGGCCGTCGCCGGCTGCACGATCTCCACGTCCCTGGTGGCGCACAGGAAGCGCGCGACCTCGTCGACCGGACGGACCGTGGCCGACAGCCCGATCCGTCGTGCGGGGGTGGGCAGCAGCTCGTCGAGGCGCTCCAGGCTCAGCGCGAGATGCGCGCCCCGCTTGGTGCCGGCGACGGCGTGCACCTCGTCGACGATCACGGTCTCGACGCCGCGCAGCGCTTCGCGTGCGGACGACGTGAGCAGCAGGAACAGCGACTCGGGGGTGGTGATCAGGACGTCGGGCGGACGGTTGGCCAGCCGCCGGCGCTCGTCGGCGGGGGTGTCGCCGGTACGCATGCCGACCGTGACGTCGGGCAGCGGCAGGCCCATCCGCGCCGCGGCCTGTCTGATCCCGGCCAGCGGAGCGCGCAGGTTGCGTTCGACATCGACGGCGAGCGCCTTCAGCGGCGAGACGTACAGGACACGGCAGGCCAGCCGAGGGTCGTCGGGTCGCGGCCGGGTCGCGATCCGGTCGAGCGACCACAGGAACGCCGCCAGCGTCTTTCCGGAGCCTGTCGGCGCGACGACCAGGGCGTCGCGACCGCGCTGCACGGCGGACCAGGCCCCGGTCTGCGCGCTCGTGGGCGCGGCGAACGCTCCCTCGAACCACGCACGGGTGGCCGGGGAGAACGCGGCGAGCGCCTCGGACTGGTCCGCGGGCGCGGGTTCGGTGGGCATCGCGGCCCATCCTGCCCCGCCGTGCCGACAGCCGCGGCGGGTAGCCTCGCTCGGTGCGGCTCACGGAGTTCTGGGAACGGATGGCGGACGAGCTCGGCCCGTCCTACGCGCCGGTCTGGGCGTCGCTGACGGTGCTGTCCGAGCTCGGCGGCCGCACGGTCGACGAGGCGCTCGCGCAGGGCGAGGAGACCAAGTTCGTGTGGCGCGCGGTGGTCGCCCACCTGGGTCTGCCGGTCTCTCGGCGCTGAGCCGGAATCCCACGGCGTGTCGGTATCGCGTTCGAACAGGCGTTCGACCTAGGTTGCTGGTTGTCCACCGGTGGAGCGCGTCCCACCGTCCGTCCACAACCGGCGCGATCGTTCCGGTGAGTGTCTGCGGCTCGACCTAGGTTCGAGCCGCTCCGGTTCCCCGGAGCAGTCCGAACGCAGGGTCTTGAGCCCGAGGCCCTCGACCACACAGGGGTGGCCCCGCATGGCAGCAGTTGACCGCGACAAGTCCCTCGACGCGGCGCTGGCGCAGATCGAGCGCCAGTTCGGCAAGGGGTCAGTCATGCGCCTCGGCGACGAGACGCGTGCGCCGATCGAGGTGATCCCCACCGGGTCGATCGCCCTCGACGTCGCCCTCGGTATCGGCGGGCTGCCCAGAGGCCGGGTCGTCGAGATCTACGGGCCGGAGTCCTCCGGCAAGACGACGGTCGCCCTGCACGCGGTCGCCAGCGCCCAGCGCGCCGGCGGGATCGCTGCCTTCATCGACGCCGAGCACGCGCTCGACCCGGAGTACGCCAAGGCGCTCGGGGTCGACACCGACGCGCTCCTGGTCTCCCAGCCCGACACCGGTGAGCAGGCGCTGGAGATCGCCGACATGCTGGTCCGCTCGGGTGCTCTCGACATCCTCGTCATCGACTCGGTGGCCGCGCTCGTGCCCCGGGCCGAGATCGAGGGCGAGATGGGCGACAGCCACGTCGGCCTGCAGGCCCGGCTGATGTCCCAGGCCCTGCGGAAGATGACCGGTGCGCTCAGCAACACCGGCACCACCGCGATCTTCATCAACCAGCTCCGCGAGAAGATCGGCGTGATGTTCGGGTGCTTCTCGTACGGCACGAAAGTCACGCTGGCCGACGGCACCCAGGAGAAGATCGGCAAGATCGTCAACCAGAGGATGGACGTCGAGGTCCTGTCGTACGACCCGGTGTCCGACAATGTGGTTCCGCGGCGCATCGTCAACTGGTTCGACAACGGACCGGCCGAGGAGTTCCTGCAGTTCACCGTTGCCAAGTCCGGCGGCAACGGTCGTGCACAGTTCGCCGCGACCGAGAACCACCAGATCCGGACTCCGGGGGGCTGGCGCTCCGCGGGCGAGCTCGGTGCCGGCGACCGCGTCATGATCGCGGAAGGCCAGCGGCTCAGCGACACCCAGTGGCAGCTCGTGCTGGGTGGCCTCATGGGTGACGCCGCGCTCTCCCCGAACCCTGGCCGTTCCGGCACCCGGTTCCGGCTGGGGCATGGCGCGAAGCAGCGCGAGTACCTGGAGTGGAAGCGCTCGATGTTCGCCAACATCGGGCACAGTCTGACCACCAACGACAAGGGGGCGGCCTTCCTCGATCTGACCCCCTTGCCCGAGCTCGCCGAGCTGCGTGCCGCGGTCTACCTGGCGGGGCAGAAGGTCCTCTCCTGGGAGTACCTCAAGGCGCTGACCCCGCTGGCCCTCGCCGTCTGGTACATGGACGACGGCACCTTCGCGAACCGGTCGAAGCTCGCCCAGGAGCGGACGAGGGATGGCTGGGGGCGCTCGGAGATCTGTGTCCAGGCGATGAGCGTGGACTCGCGACACCGGTTGGTCGAGCATCTCGGGGCCGAGTACGACCTGCACCCGACCTTGCGCCTGCGTGGCCGCCGGCAGCAGGCCGTGCTGGTTTTCGGTGAGGACGCGACCGCCAGGCTTCACGAGATCGTCGCTCCGTACGTGCACCCCTCGATGCAGTACAAGCTGCTTCCTCGGCTGCGGGGCAGCGCAGTGGTCGACCCCGTGTTCGTGGAGCCGGAGCTGAGGCCCATCCCCGCCGAGATCCTGTCGGTCGCAGTCAAGCCGAAGACGAGATCCATGCACCGGTTCGACCTCGAGATCGAGGGAACCCACAACTACTTCGTCGACGGGGTCATGGTGCACAACAGTCCCGAGACGACGACGGGTGGCAAGGCGCTGAAGTTCTACGCCTCCATCCGGCTCGACGTCCGGCGCATCGAGACCCTCAAGGACGGGACCGACGCGGTCGGCAACCGCACCAGGGTCAAGGTGGTCAAGAACAAGGTCGCGCCGCCTTTCAAGCAGGCCGAGTTCGACATCATCTACGGCATCGGTATCTCCCGTGAGGGCGGCCTGATCGACATGGGTGTCGAGCACAGCATCGTGCGCAAGAGCGGTGCCTGGTACACCTACGAGGGCGACCAGCTCGGTCAGGGCAAGGAGAACGCGCGGGCCTTCCTGCGCGACAACCCCGACCTGTCCGAAGAGATCGAGAAGCGCATCAAGGAGAAGCTCGGCATCGGCGCGCAGCTCGACGCCGAGGTCGATCTCACCGTCGTCCCCGTACCGGTCGACCTCTGACCGGGGCCGGACCGACCCGCCCCTGATGAGTCGCTTCGCGGACGGCCCGACACCTGGCTCGCCGGCGGACGACGGGCCCGACGCCGACCCCGTCGACGTCGCCCGCTCGATCTGCCTGCGGCAGCTCACGGCGGGGCCGCGGTCAAGGGCCCAGCTCGCCGCTGCGCTGGCCCGCAAGAGTGTCCCGGAGCTCGCGGCCCAGGCCGTCCTGGACCGGCTCACCGAGGTGGGTCTCGTCGATGACACGGCCTTCGCCCAGGCCTGGGTGGAGTCGCGTCACCTCGGCCGGGGGCTCAGCAGACGTGCGCTCGCTCACGAGCTGCACGTTCGTGGGGTCGGTCCCGCCGAGCGTGACGCCGCGCTGGCCACGATCGACGGCGACAGCGAGGCGGAGGTGGCCCGCATCCTCGTGAACCGCAAGATCGCCGGCACCAGGGGTCTGCAACCGGCGGCCCGGGTCCGACGTCTGTCAGGGATGCTCGCCCGCAAGGGCTATCCGCCCGGTCTGGCGTTCCGGGTCGTCCGCGAGGCGCTCGCCGCGGAGGGCCCCGCGTCGGCCGAGCTCGACGTCGACGACGGATGAGAGACCGAGGCGACCGAAGCGGCCGAGTTGCTTGCCGGGCGCCTCCACCGCGCCTAGCCTGCGAGGCGCAGGACCTCTCAGCAGGACTTACGGCACTTCCGAATCTGTCACCCAATCCGACCGCCGGGGCGGTCGTACTCCTCAGTACCGGCCCGATCGCTGAACCGGACCGGGTCAGCGGGTAGCCGCGCACGATTCAGGCGGCTCTCTGGGCGCATCGGTATGCCGGTGGTCGGCGAGTCCTGCGCGGCGTCGGCCGTTCCGACGACGCCGCAGCGCCGGGGAGGGAGACAGTCCATGTCGATGGGTGCGGCTGTGGACCTGGCGATCCTCCTCGCGCTCGGCGTGGTCGCCGGCCTCGTCGTCTGGCTGGTCGTGCAGCAGCGGCGGCTTCGGACCTCCGCGCCGGTCGGCGTGACCCGCCCTCGCGCGGGGAAGAGCCCCGAGATCGGTCCAGCACAGACCGACAACGAGGCTCTCGCTGCAGTCAACGCCGAACGCGCCGCGGCTGCGGAGCAAGCGCTGGCCGCGGCACAGGCGCTCCTCGCCGAGCAGGCGGCGGCCGCGGAGCGCAACAGTGCCCGGGCGCAGACCCTGGCTGTCGCGGAGGCGCAGGCCGCTGCGACCCGCGACGAGGTGCGCGAGCTCCGGCTCGACCTGGACCTGCGCGAACAGCGTCTCGCCGACCGCGAGCAGCGCGTCGAGGCCGAGGCGACCCAGATCCGGGCGGACTCCGCCCGCCTGGCCCAGGACAGTGCGCGGATCGAGCAGCGGTCCGCGGACCTGGCCGACCAGGAGGCCCGCCTGGGCGTTCGGGAGGTCGCCGTGGCTCAGGCCGAGGCGGACCGCCTCCGCGTGCTCGAGCGGGTGGCCGGGCTCACGGCCGACCAGGCCAAGATCGAGCTCGTCACCTCCGTCGAGACCCAGGCCAAGCGGGCAGCGGCCGCCAGCGTGCGGGCGATCGAGCGGGAGGCCGAGCGCGAGGCGGAGACCCGGGCCCGCCGGATCATCACCCTGGCCGTCCAGCGGGTGGCCAGCGACCAGACCGCCGAGTCGGTCGTCACCGTGCTGCACCTGCCCAGCGACGACATGAAGGGCCGGATCATCGGCCGCGAGGGCCGGAACATCCGCGCGTTCGAGGCGATCACCGGCGTCAACCTGATCATCGACGACACCCCCGAGGCGGTCGTCCTCTCCTGCTTCGACCCGGTCCGCCGCGAGATCGGCCGGCTGACCCTGGAGTCGCTGGTCCTGGACGGGCGCATCCACCCGCACCGGATCGAGGAGGTCTACGAACGGTCGATGGGTGAGATCGACCAGGTATGCCGGCGAGCGGCGGAGGACGCCCTCGTCGAGGTCGGGATCGCCGACCTGCACCCCGAGATCGTCTCGCTGCTGGGACGGCTCAGGTTCCGCACCTCGTACGGACAGAACGTGCTGGGCCACCTCGTCGAGACTGCGCACATCGCGGGGATGATGGCCGCCGAGCTCGGGCTGGACGTGCCGCTGGTCAAGCGCGGCGCGTTCCTGCACGACATCGGGAAGGCGCTCACGCACGAGACCGAGGGCAGCCACGCCGCGATCGGCGCGGAGGTCGCGCGGCGCTGCGGCGAGCACGAGGACGTGGTGCACGCGATCGAGGCACACCACAACGAGATCGAGGTGCGCACGCTCGAGGCGGTCCTGACCCAGGCGGCCGACGCGGTGTCCGGTGGCCGGCCCGGGGCGCGCCGCGAGTCGCTGGAGGCGTATGTCAAGCGGCTCCAGCGGCTCGAGGAGATCGCCTCCGCGCACGAAGGCGTGGACAAGGTGTTCGCGATGCAGGCGGGCCGCGAAGTGCGAGTGATGGTCCTGCCGGACGAGGTCGACGACATCGGGGCTCAGGTGCTGGCCCGCGACATCGTCAAGCAGGTCGAGGAGGAGCTCACCTACCCGGGTCAGATCAAGGTGACCGTCGTCCGCGAGAGCCGGGCCACCGAGGTCGCCCGCTGACGGCCGGGCGCCGCCCTCCCCGCGACCGGCTCAGCTCGCGTCGACAGTCCGCAGCGCCGACCCGACGTGCAGCGGCACGCCCGGGGCCAGGTCCGCCGGCAGCTCACGGATGCCGAACCATGCCGCGCGCCCGTCACGGTCCAGCGGCCCGTCGTGCACCGGCTCGGCCGGGTCGCAGAGCACCGCGAACACGTGCTCGACATGGCGCACCTGCGCGCCGTCGCAGTCGACGAGGTCCTGCTGCAGTG
This sequence comes from uncultured Actinomycetota bacterium, assembly GCA_963849365.1. Classification (GTDB taxonomy): domain Bacteria; phylum Actinomycetota; class Actinomycetes; order Prado026; family Prado026; genus CAVQCJ01. Next base: position 600,110 of record CAWKHA010000001.1, on the reverse strand, counting down.
CCAGGTGCGGCTCGCAGACCCGGAACCGGGTCAGGCCGGTCTGCTCGCGCACCTGACGCCGGGCGGCCTCGGCCAGCTGCTCACCACCCTCCACATGACCCGAGGGGAGCGTCCATCGGGGGCGGTCCGGGTCCCGCACCAGCAGCACGCGCCGCCCGGGTGCGTCTACCACGACCGCCGCGGCCAGCAGGTGGGGGAGGCGGGGGCGCACAGGCGGAGCGTACGCGGCGCGCGCGGGCCACCTGCCACCGCACGTACCCTGGTTGGCGTCATGGACCGGTCGCGGACGTACCAGGTGCGCACCTTCGGGTGCCAGATGAACGTGCACGACTCCGAGCGACTCAGCGGGGTGCTCGAGCAGGCCGGGTACACCGCCGCCGCCGGAGGTGAGCAGGCGGACGTGGTCGTCTTCAACACCTGCGCGGTCCGCGAGAACGCCGACAACCGGCTGTACGGGAACCTCGGCCACCTCGCCCCGGTCAAGTCCGCCCACCCCGGCATGCAGATCGCCGTCGGGGGCTGCCTCGCGCAGAAGGACCGCGGCGAGATCACCCGGCGGGCGCCCTGGGTCGACGTGGTCTTCGGCACGCACAACCTCGGCTCGCTGCCGGTGCTGCTGGAGCGGGCCCGGGTGCAGCAGGAGGCGCAGGTCGAGATCCTCGAGTCGCTCGAGGTGTTCCCCTCGACCCTCCCGACCCGGCGCGAGTCCCCGTATGCGGCCTGGGTGTCGGTCTCGGTGGGCTGCAACAACACCTGCACGTTCTGCATCGTGCCGTCGCTGCGCGGGGTCGAGAAAGACCGCCGTCCCGGGGACGTGCTCGCCGAGGTGCGCGCCCTGGTCGCCGAGGGCGTCCTCGAGGTGACGTTCCTCGGCCAGAACGTCAACTCGTACGGCGCGGAGTTCAGCGATCGCGGCGCGTTCGCCAAGCTGCTGCGGGCGGCCGGAGAGGTGCCCGGCCTGGAGCGGGTGCGGTTCACCTCGCCGCACCCGAAGGACTTCACCGACGACGTGATCCACGCGATGGCGACGACGCCGAACGTCATGCCCCAGCTGCACATGCCGTTGCAGTCGGGGTCGGACGCAGTGCTGAAGCGGATGCGCCGTTCGTACCGCCGTGACCGCTACCTCGGCATCATCGAGCGCGTCCGCGCAGCGATGCCCGACGCCGCGATCACCACCGACGTCATCGTCGGGTTCCCCGGCGAGACGGAGGCGGACTTCGAGGACACGCTCGACGTCGTCCGGCAGGCCGGTTTCGCCAGTGCGTTCACGTTCCAGTACTCGGTACGGCCGGGCACTCCTGCCGCGACGATGGACGGCCAGGTGCCCAAGCCCGTCGTCCAGGAACGGTACGAGCGGCTGGTCGCGCTGCAGGACGACATCTCCTGGGCCGAGAACCGGACCCAGGTCGGCCGCGTGCTGGAGGTCCTGGTGGCCGAGGGCGAAGGCCGCAAGGACGGCGTCACCCACCGGCTCTCGGGCCGGGCACCGGACAACCGGCTGGTGCACGTGGCCGCCTGCGACGCGCGCCCCGGCGACATGGTGACCGCCGAGGTCACCTACGCCGCCCCGCACCACCTGGTCGCGGACGGCCCGGTCCTGGGCATCCGGCGGACCCGTGCGGGCGACGCCTGGGAGGCGCGCACCGCCCCGGCGACGGCCCCGGCACCCGGTCGGACGGTGGGCCCCATCCCGGTCCTGCTCGGCCTCCCCACCCTCGGCGCCCCTCGTCCCTAGCCGCTCCCATCCGGTCGATCATGAGAGATGTGTCGGATGGAGCGCTCCCGTCCGACACATCTCTCATGATCGACCGGCGGGGGCGGGGGGCGGGTGGCGGGGGGCGGGGGGCGGCTGTCGCGAGGTACGTTGCGCCGCGTGCCCGGTGTTGTGTTCTGTCCCTGCCCTCCGGTCCTCGTCCCTGCGGTCGCACAGGGTGCGGCCGCGGAGGTCGCCGACGTCCTGACCGCGTGCGACGGGGCGGTCCGCGCGCTCCTGGCCGGTGCCGCGGACGTCGTCGTCGTCGGCCCCGGACCGTCTGACCGCGTGCACCCGGGCAGCGCCGGCGGGACGCTGCGCGGGTTCGGGGTCGCGGTGCACGCGGGTGGCTCGCAGGACCCGGAGCTGCCGCTAGCCCTCACCGTGGGCGCCTGGCTGCTCGACCGCGCAGGCGTGGACGTGCCGCGGCGCTACGTCGAGGTCGGCCCGGCCGGGACCGGCCCCGAGGGAACCTGGCTGGCCGGCGCCGGGGCCGTGCTGGTGATGGGCGACGGCACCGCACGGCTCGACGAACGCGCCCCCGGAGGTCTGGACCCGGCAGCCGGACCGTACGACGCATCCGTGGTGGCCGCTCTGGCCAGCGGCGACCCGGCTTCGCTGGCCGTGCTCGACACCGCCGAGGGCGTGCGGATGATGGCCGCGGGCGTCCCCGCATGGCGCGCCGTGGGCTCCGCCCTGCTCGAGGTCGGTGGGTCCTGGACCGCCGAGCTGCTGGCCCACCGGACCCCGTACGGGGTCTCCTACGTCGTGGCGCGCTGGTCCTGATGCCCGCAGCGGCGTCAGTACCAGCGGGACCGGTCGCGGTGGCGGTGGTCGGGCCGACTGCCGTGGGCAAGTCCGACCTCGCGGTCGCGCTCGCCCGCGAGCTGGGAGGGGAGGTGGTCAACGCCGACTCGATGCAGCTCTACCGCGGCATGGACATCGGAACGGCCAAGCTGACGCCGGCCGAGCGGCACGGCGTCCCGCACCACCTGCTGGACGTCCTCGACGTCCGGGACGAGGCGAGCGTCGCGGCGTACCAGCGGGACGCCTGCGCGGCGCTCGAGCAGATCGTGGGGCGGGGCCACGTGCCGGTGCTCGTGGGCGGCTCGGGACTGTACGTGCGAGCGGTCCTGGACTCACTCGAGTTCCCCGGCACCGACCCGCAGGTCCGTGCCCGCCTCGAGGCCGAGCTGGCCGCGCGCGGACCGGCCGCCCTGCACGAACGCCTGACCCAGGTCGATCCCGCGGCCGCCGCGGCGATCCTGCCCGGCAACGGCCGGCGCATCGTCCGGGCGCTCGAGGTGGTCGAGCTCACCGGTCGCCCGTACCGGGCCACGATGCCCTCCACCGGCGGGCTGCCGCAGGGCCGTTCCGCCACCGCAGGAGGCGGCGTGCGCTGGGTGCGGCTCGGCCTCACGGCTCCGCGGGCGGCCCTCGACGAGCGGATCGCCGCCCGGGTCGACCGGATGTGGGCGGCAGGCCTGCTCGACGAGGTCGGGGGCCTCGAGGCGGCCGGCCTGCGCGAGGGGCGGACCGCCTCCCGTGCGCTCGGGTACGCCCAAGTGCTGCGCGTGCTGTCCGGCGAGCTCGACGAGGGCCGCGCCCGCCTGGACGTGGTCGCCGCCACGCGCAGGTACGTCCGGCGGCAGGAGTCGTGGTTCCGGCGCGACGCCGAGGTCCGCTGGCTGCGCTACGACGACCCGGGGACGTTCGGGTCGGCCGTCGCAGCCGTCGAAGCCGTCGAAGCCGTCGAAGCCGCGGAAGCCGCCGCCGACGCGGTCTCCTGACCGGGATCGCCCACCGGTCCCTCGGGCTCGGCGGCGGGCATGGGCTTGCGCCAGGGCGTGTACAGCCCCCAGATCAGCCAGCCGATACCGCCGACCGGGATCTCGATCAGGTAGGTGAACAGGCTGAACAGCAGGACACCCGCCGTCGAGGTGACCGGGTCGCCGCCGAACGCCACGAGCAGCCCGGCGGACCCCGTCTCCGCGATCCCGACCCCGCTGGGCGTGGCGACGACCGACGTCAGCAGCCGGCCGAAGGCGTAGCCCGCGAACACCTCGGCGACGCTCAGGTCGCTGCCCACGGCGCGCAGGCACATCCACGCCAGCACGGCCTGCAGGAGCGCGTACGCCACCATGCCCGCGCTCATCTTCACGGCGCCGGCGCGCATCAGGCCGATCGTGCGGTGCCGCAGGCTCAGCACGCTCCGGTCCCAGTGCACCTGGCGGTGCGAGCGCGCCAGCCGCAGGACCCGGGAGCCGACGGCCTCGACACCCACCGCGATCCACCGCGTGAACCGCTCGCTGGACAGCGCACCCACCATCGCGCCGACGACCACGGCGAGCAGGACGGCGGCCACCGCCGAGGCGACGACCAGGCGCCTGTCGGCGATGTTCCCGGTGAGCAGGAGACCGACGAGCGCGACCAGCGGCAGGGCCAGCTTGGTCAGGACGTTCCACAGCCCGGTCACGACCGTCGACAGGGCCACGCGCGAGGGCCGGAACCCCCACGAGGCCGTCATCGCGAACGTCACGCCGATCCCGACAGCCCCACCGAACGGGACCAGGTTGGAGACGGCGCTGCCCGACAGGTTGAGCGTGAGCGCCTGCATGTGGGTCAGGCCCGGCAGCGATCCGCACAGCACGAAGGTGTACGCCCACAGACCGGCCAGCCACACGACCAGCAGAGCGGTGACCTGGGTCCAGCTCAGCTTGGACAGGTGGCGCAGGACCTCGTGCCCGTCCGCGCCGGTGACCCGCGGCAGCACGTACGCGAAGAGCAGGCCGACCACGATGAACGAGGCGATGACCTGCAGGACTCGGACAACCAGCCGCTGGCCCCGGCTCGTCGCGCTCATCGCGCCGCCCCCGGCTCGCGCAGGCTGGCCCAGATGTCGTCGACCGGGCGTCCCGGCGTGCGGCCGTGCTCCACGAACCACTCGTGGCCGAAGACCTGCCTGAACAACGGCGACGGGATCCGGCCGAAAGCCGCCAGCGTCCGGTCGGCCCCGTCCGCGGTGGCCTGGCTGGCGTGCGCCGCCATCGAGACCCGCTTGCGCACGGCGTACCGGCGGACGTCCACCCGGTGCGTGATCACCGCCCGTGGGCTGTAGGCGCGCTCGAAGGATGTCGGGTCGAACTCGGGCGGGAACCGGTAGACCCGGCCGACCGCCCGTACCGCCCGGGCCAGCAGGTCGCGCGGGACCGTGGCCTCCAGCACCACCGGGGTCCCGGCCAGCTCGGCCGCCCGGGTGCCGACCCGGTGCACCTGGACGTGGTCGGGGTGGCCGTAGCCTCCGGCCGGGTCGTAGACCGTCAGCGCGTCCGCGCCTTCCTCGGCCAGCACCTTGGCCAGCCGCCCGGCCGCCTCGTCGACAGCTGCGGTGGCGAACGCCTCCGGGCCCCCCTCGGTGCCGTGCAGGCCCGAGTCGGCGTAGCCGAGCGGCTCCACCCGCGCGCAGCCCAGCGCCGTCGCGGACCGCCGCAGCTCGCCCAGCCGGCGGTCCGCCAGCGTCTCGCCGCCGGCGAGGAAGTCCGAGCCGACCAGCCCGCGGCCGCCGTCGGTGGCCACCACCAGCACGACCCGGTGGCCTTCCGCCGAGGCGCGCGCCATCGTGCCGGCGGTGAGCAGCGCCTCGTCGTCCGGGTGCGCGTGGAACGCGACCAGCGTGTAGGCCACGCGCCCATGCTCCCCTACGCCGGCACCCAGGTCCCGGACCGCCGCCCGAACGGCGGGTACGGTGCAGCCCGTGCGGATCGTCCACCTCACCGACTGTTACCTGCCCCGCCTCGGTGGGATCGAGATGCAGGTGCGGGACCTCGCGCGGCGCCAGCTGGCGGCGGGTCACGAGGTGCACGTGGTGACCACGACGCCCTCCGCCCCCGGCCAGACCGGGCCCGCCGACGACGACGGCGCCGACGGCGTGACGGTGCACCGCCTCGCCCTCCCGCTCCCGTACGAGCTGCCCGTCAACCCACGCGCGAACGCCGGCGTACGGCGGGTGCTGGCCGAGCACACGTTCGACGTCGCGCACGTGCACGCCGGGGTGGTGTCGCCCTTCGCGTTCTTCGCCGCCCCGGTCACCGCCAAGGCCGGCGTTCCCACCGTGGTCACCCTGCACTGTCTGTGGGGCTACCTGACCCCGGCCTTCCGGCTCGTCGACCAGCGGGCGCACTGGAGCCGGTGGCCGGTCGTGTTCTCGGCGGTGAGCGACGTCGCGGCGGTGCCGTTGCGCCGGATCGGCGGCCGCGAGATCGAGGTCGAGGTGCTCCCCAACGGCATCGACCCGGACGAGTGGGCGGTGACCCCGCGACCGCGGGACCCCGACGACGTGCTCGTCGTCTCGGTGATGCGGCTGGCTCCCCGCAAGCGGCCGGTGCAGCTGCTGCGCACGCTGCGCGAGGCCCGCGACCTGGTCCCGTCGGCGACCCGGATCCGCGGGCTCGTCATCGGCGAGGGTCCCGAACGCCGGTCGCTGCAGCGCTACCTGCGCCGGACCGGGATGGACTCCTGGGTCGAGCTGACCGGCCGGCTGGGGCGCGAGGAGATCAAGAGCATCTACGAGCGGGCGGACGTCTTCGTCGCGCCGGCCAACCTGGAGTCGTTCGGGATCGCCGCGCTGGAGGCACGCTGCGCCGGGCTGCCGGTCCTGGCCAAGGCCAACAGCGGCATCCGTGAGTTCGTGGCCGACGAGCGCGAGGGGCTGCTCGCGGCCAACGACGGCGAGCTGGTCAGCGGTCTGGTCCGGCTGCTGCGCTCGCCCGGGCTGCGCGCGACGATCGCCGAGCACAACCGCACGGTCCCCCCGGTGGTGACCTGGGAGGACGTGCTGCCGCGGACCGAGGCTGTGTACGGCCGCGCCGCCGAGCTGCTCAAGGCCCGTACGCTGGACCGGTGAGCGACGTCGGGTGGCCCTTCGTCAAGGGTCACGGCACCGGGAACGACTTCGTGCTGCTCCCCGACCCCACCGGCTCGCTCGACCTGCGGCCCGCGGTGGTCGCGGCCATCTGCGACCGGCGCACCGGGGTGGGCGGGGACGGCGTGCTGCGCGTCGTGCCGAGCGCGCTCGTCGCGTCCGGGGACGCCGGGCCCGACGGCGCGACCGGCGCCGAGTGGTTCATGGACTACCGCAACGCCGACGGTTCCGTCGCCGAGATGTGCGGGAACGGCGTCCGCGTCTTCGCGACCTACCTGGTCGCCGCCGGACTGCAGGCGCCGGGGACGTTCGCGGTCGGCACCCGGGCGGGGGTGCGCGCCGTGCAGGTGCACCGCGACGGCCGCGTCACCGTGGACATGGGGCCCGCGGGCTTCCCCGGGCCGGACGATGTCGAGGTCCTGGTCGCCGGCCCGCCGGCCGGGTGGCGTCCCGCCGTCGCCGTCGACGTCGGCAACCCGCACGCGGTCGTGTTCGTGGACGACCTCGCCGAGCCGGGCCCGCTGCGCGAAGCACCTGAAGTACGGCCGGCCGGGGCGTTCCCCTCGGGTGTGAACGTGGAGTTCGCGCGCGTGCTGGAACCGGGCCACGTCGCCATGCGCGTGCACGAACGGGGAGTCGGCGAGACGCAGTCCTGCGGGACGGGCGCGTGCGCGGTGTTCGCCGCCACCCGCGCCCGGTTCGGCTCCGGTGCGCCCGACTCGTGGACCGTCGACGTCCCCGGCGGCCGGCTGGTCCTGCGCGCGACCGCTGACGGCTCGGTCCAGCTCACCGGGCCGGCTGTCCTGGTGGCCTCCGGCACGCTCGACCCGTCCTGGCTGGAGGAGCTGCACCCGTGACCGACGAAGCGTTTCCCGGCTCGATCGGCACGCTGGTCCCCGTGCTGGGCGGCGCGTTCATGATCTCCCGCTACGCCAAGGCCGCGGCGGTCGAGCAGGGCTTCCACGGGGTGTGGACCTCGTACTTCGCCGGGCGGTGCGGGCTGCTCGGCCCGGTCGACGCCGACGTGGTCGCCGCCGCGGTGGCCTTCTACCCGGCCGACGTCGTCCGCGCCGGATGGCGGGCAGCGCTCGAGGCCGTCGACGACATCCACGCGAGCGGGCTGCGGTACGCGCACGCCTGCCACGAGTGGGGCCGGGCCCGGCTGGCAGGACTGGACGGTGCCGGGCGCCTGGCCGAGCTGGCGCTGACCGTCGCGAGGCAGGCCGACATCGCCGGCCTGCCGCTGTTCGCGGCCTGGCGCGCGCTGCCTCTGCCCGCCGACGACGAGGCGCGGCTCACGCACGGCCTGCAGCTGCTGCGAGAGCACCGCGGCGGCCTGCACGTCGGCGCGGTCGTCACCAGCCGGCTGACGCCGCTGCAGGCGGTCCTGGCCGGGCCCGGCGGGGAGGCGAACGCGACCTTCTTCGGCTGGACGGGCCCGTTCGAGGACCCGGCCCCGTTCGTCCAGGCCCGGGCCGAGGTGGAGGCCCGGACCGAGGCAGCCGCCGCGCGGGCGTACGCCGTGCTCGACGACGCCGAGCTCGCCGGGCTCGCGAGCGGCCTGGAAAGGGTGGCGGCCCATCTCGCCGCGCGTGCGACCCTGGGTGGGCGATGACCCAGCCAGATCCCGTCTACCCCGATCAGCAGGACCTGTCCGACCGGCAGGCGCTGCGACGCGTCGTGGGTCTGTCCACCGAGCTGCAGGACGTCACCGAGGTCGAGTACCGGCAGCTGCGGCTGGAGCGGGTCGTCCTCGTGGGCGTGTGGACCGAAGGGACCCTCGGCGACGCCGAGAGCTCCCTGCGCGAGCTGGCGGCGCTCGCCGAGACGGCCGGCTCGCAGGTGCTCGACGGTCTCGTGCAGCGCCGCGACCGCCCCGACCCGGCGACCTTCATCGGCTCCGGAAAGGCCCGCGAGGTGCGTGATGTCGTGCTGTCGACCGGCGCCGACACCGTGATCCTGGACGGCGAGCTCACGCCCGGCCAGCTGAACCAGCTCGAGGACGTCGTCAAGGTCAAGGTCATCGACCGGACCGCGCTCATCCTGGACATCTTCGCCCAGCACGCCAAGAGCCGGGAGGGCAAGGCGCAGGTGCAGCTGGCGCAGATGCAGTACATGCTCCCGAGGCTGCGCGGCTGGGGCGAGTCGATGTCCCGCCAGGCCGGTGGGCGGGTCGGCTCGCAGGGCGGCGGCATCGGGACCCGGGGACCGGGCGAGACCAAGATCGAGACGGACCGGCGCCGGATCCGTACCAAGATGGCCCGGCTGCGGCGCGAGCTGGCGACGATGGGGACCGCCCGGGACACGATGCGCGCCGAACGTCGCCGCGGGCAGGTCCCGTCCGTGGCGATCACCGGGTACACGAACGCCGGCAAGTCCAGCCTGCTCAACCGGCTGACCGGCGCGGGCGTCCTGGTGGAGGACGCTCTGTTCGCCACCCTCGACCCGACCGTGCGCCAGGCCACCACGCCGGACGGCCGGCAGTACACGCTCACCGACACCGTCGGCTTCGTCCGGCACCTGCCGCACCAGCTCGTCGAGGCGTTCCGCTCGACGCTGGAGGAGGTGGCCCAGGCCGACCTGATGCTGCACGTCGTCGACGGCTCGATCGAGGACCCGGAAGGGCAGATCGCGGCCGTGCGCGAGGTGCTCCGCGAGATCGACGCCACCCGCGTCCCCGAGATCGTCGTGGTCAACAAGGCCGACGCCGCCGACCCGATGGTCCTGGCCCGCCTGCTGCGCAACGAACCGCACAGCGTCGTGGTCTCGGCCCGCACCGGGGAGGGACTGGCCGAGCTGCAGGCCGCGATCGAGCAGGACCTGCCCCGGCCGCAGGTCGAGATCCGTGCCCTCATCCCGTACGACCAAGGGGGTCTGGTCTCGCGGGCGCACCGGACCGGCGTGGTGCTGACCGAGGAGCACACGGCGGACGGCACCCTGCTGCACGCCCGCGTGGGCGCGATGCTGGCGGCCGAGCTCGAGCGGTACGCCGTCGGTTCCGGCGCGCCCCCTGGCGACCATGGCGACGGCTGACGCTGCAGCCCGACGGCGGCGCGACGAGGTCGACGTCCTCGAGGCGTTGGACGCCGCCGTGGCCGGCGTGGGTGGCGAGCCCCGGGACGGACAGCGGCGGATGGTCCAAGCCGTGCAGGCGGCCATGCAGTCCGGCGAGCACCTGCTCGTCCAGGCCGGCACCGGGACCGGGAAGTCGCTGGCCTACCTCGTCCCGGCCGTCCTGCACGCCGCCGCCGGCAAGCAGCCGGTGGTGGTCGCGACGGCCACCATCGCGCTGCAGCGCCAGCTCGTCGAGCGCGACCTGCCGCTGATCGCGGACAGCCTCGAGCCGCTGCTCGGCCGGCGACCGGAGTTCGCGATCCTCAAGGGGCGCCAGCACTACGCCTGCCGGCACCGCCTCGCCGAGGGTGCGCCGGACGACAGCGCCGGAGCCGACGACGACGCGCTGTTCGCGCCGGGGCCGGCGACGGCGCTCGGTCGCGACGTCGTGCGGATCCGGGCCTGGGCCGACGAGACGGCGACCGGGGATCGCGACGAGCTGGTCCCGTCACCCGCCGAGCGGGCCTGGCGGGCCCTGTCGGTGACCTCGCACGAGTGCCTCGGCGCGACGCGCTGCCCGTACGGGGACGAGTGCTTCGCCGAGCTGGCCCGCGACCGGGCCCGTCGCGCCGACATCGTCGTCACCAACCACGCGATGCTCGCGATCGACGCGTTCGCCGGGATCCGGCTGCTGCCCGAGCACGACGTGGTCGTGGTGGACGAGGCGCACGAACTGGTCGACCGGGCCACCGGCGCCGTCACCGACGAGCTCACCGCCGCGGCCGTCGAGCGGGCCGCGCGACGGATCAGGCGGTACGTCGCGCCCGAGACGCACGACGCGCTCGTCCTCGCCGGCGAGGCGGTGGCGGAAGGCCTGGCCGGCTGCGAGCCGGGGCGACTCGACGGCGTCCGCGGGCTGTTGTTCGACGCGATGGTGGCCGTCCGGGACGTCGGCCACCTGGCCCTGTCCGAGACGTCGGGGAAGGATCGGTCCGGCGCCGAGGGGGGCGTGGACGCGGCACGTACACAGGCGCGCGCCGCCGTCGAGGAGCTGCACGAGATCGCCGGCAGGGTCGTGGCCGCCGGCCCGTCCGACGTGATCTGGGTGACGCCGGCCACCGACCGCAGACCGGCCGTGCTGTACCGGGCGCCGATGTCCGTCGCCGGGCTGCTGCGCCGCCAGCTCTTCGGCGAGTCCACGGTGGTGCTCACCTCGGCGACCCTCGAGCTCGGCGGGTCCTTCGACACCGTGGCGCGCGGGCTCGGCCTGCTCGAGCCAGCGGACGGCTCGGAACCAGACCATGGAACCGACGATGCCGCCCCGGCACTGCCCGCGCCGCGCTGGTCCGGCCTCGATGTCGGCTCGCCTTTCGACTACGCCCGGCAGGGGATCCTGTACGTCGCCGGGCACCTGCCGCCTCCGGGGCGAGACGGCCTGGCAGGCGAGACGCTCGACGAGCTCGCCGGTCTGGTCGAGGCCGCCGGCGGACGGACCCTGGGGCTGTTCTCCTCCCAGCGGGCCGCCGTGCAGGCGGCCGAGGCGATGCGCGAGCGGCTCGACGTCGAGGTGCTGTGCCAGGGCGACGACGCGACCGCCGAGCTGGTCCGGCGCTTCTCGGCTGAGCGGTCCACGTGCCTGTTCGGGACGTTGTCGCTGTGGCAGGGCGTGGACGTCCCGGGGGCCGCGTGCCACCTGGTCGTCATCGACCGGATCCCGTTCCCGCGCCCGGACGACCCGCTGGTCCGGGCCCGTCAGGACGCGGCGGGACCGGCGGGCTTCATGACCGTCAGCGCCGCCTCGGCCGCCCTGCTGCTGGCACAGGGCTCCGGCCGGCTCATCCGGTCATCGACCGACCGCGGCGTCGTCGCGGTCCTCGACTCGCGGCTGTCCACCGCCCGGTACGCCGGGTTCCTGCGCCGCTCCCTGCCGCCGTTCTGGCCGACGGAGGACCGCGAGCAGGTCCGCCGCTCGCTGCGCGCGCTGGCGCAGGCCGACGCCGAAGAGCAGGTCAGGACCCCTCGGGCCGGCGCGCCCGCCCCGGCCCCGTGAGCATCGGTCCGGGCCCCGTCGAGGACTTCGCCGGGCAGGAGCAGTGGGTGCGCGACCAGCTGGACGAGCTGCGGCTGCGGCCGGCCGGGCCGTTCGAGCGGGTGCACGTCCGGCCGTGGGCCACGGCGCTCCGGGTGCCGACCGATGGCGGCACGCTGTGGTTCAAGGCGCACACCGGGCTCCTCGCGCGCGAGGCTCCGCTCACCCGGGTGCTGGCCCGGCTGCGTCCCGGCGCCGTGCTGGAGATGCTCGCGTCCGACGACGAGCGGTGCTGGCTGCTGAGCCGCGACGCCGGCGAGAAGATCCGGACCCGGGTCGGAGCCGCCGCCGACCTGCGGCTGCTGGAGCCGGTGCTGGCGGCGTACGGAGACCTGTAACGGGCGGCGGCCTCGCACTCGGCCGAGCTCCTGGCCGCCGGGGCCCTGGACCGGCGCTGCCACCGGTGGGCGATCTGCTCGCCGCGGCACTGGGCGACGACGAGGAGTCCGGCGCCGCCGGCCAGGTCGGAGCGCTGACCGCGCTCGAACGTGACCGGCTGCTGGCCCGCGTCCCGGTCCTGGACGACCTCGCGAGGCGGGCCGCTGCGGTGGCCGGCGACAGCATCGACCACTCCGACCTGCACGACGGCAACGTCTTCGTGGCGGGGCAGCGGTTCCGCATCGGCGGCTTCGGCGACTCGTGCATCGGGCACCCGTTCGTGTCGCTGGTCGTGCTGCAGCGGGTGCTGTCGGACCGGCTGGGGCTCGCGCCGGACGGACCCGAGCTGACCCGGCTCTACCGGGCGGCGCTGGAGCCGTGGACGGACTGCGCGCCGATCGGCGAGCTCGAAGCCGTCGCCGTGAGCGTGCGACCGCTCGGACTGCTCGGGCGGGGCCTGACCTGGCGCGCGCTTATCACCGGCCTGGACGACCCGGGCATGCGCGAGCACGCCGACGGGTGGTCGGAGTACGGCCGCGAACTCCTCGTGGCACTGGACGCGGCCGCAGGCTGAGCGCGTTGAAGGCCGGTGCGGTCAGAGACTGCGCAGGACCGCCGTGACCCGGCCGAGCACCGTCGCCTCGTCGCCGGGGATCGGCTCGTACGCCGGGTTGTGCGGCATCAGCCAGACGTGCCCGTCGCGTCGCTTGAAGGTCTTCACCGTCGCCTCGCCGTCGATCATGGCGGCGACGATCTCGCCGTTGTCGGCCACCGGCTGCCGCCTGACGACCACCCAGTCGCCGTCGCAGATCGCGGCGTCCACCATGGAGTCGCCGACCACCTTGAGCAGGAACAGGTCGCCGTCGCCGACGACCTGGCGGGGGAGCGGGAACACGTCCTCGACGGCCTGCTCGGCCAGGATCGGACCGCCGGCCGCGATGCGCCCGACCACCGGGACGTAGCTCGGCGTCGGCCGGGCGTCGCCCTCCCCGGTCGGGTCGTACCCGGCGTTCTCGGTCTCCGGCACGCGCACCTCGATCGCCCGTGGCCGGTTCGGGTCGCGCCGGATGAAGCCCTTGCGCTCCAGCGTGGCCAGCTGGTGGGCCACCGAGGAAGGTGACGTGAGCCCGACCGCCTCGCCGATCTCCCGCATCGAGGGGGGATACCCCCGCCGCTCGACCGCGGAGCGGATCACCTCGAGCACCTTGCGCTGCCGGGGGGTGAGCCCGTCGGCGTCCGGGGGGCCGTCCGGGATCTCGCGCACTGCTGCTTCGTCGCTCACTGAACCTCCCGCGATTCCTGTCGGACGGTGGGTGCACGCTAGCGGGGTCGAACAGGTGTTTCAAACAGGTGTTCGAAGAAACGCCCGGAGTGTCGTGGACAGCGGCCCCCTGGCGGTGTAGAAATCGTACAGGCGTTCGATCGAACACACGTTCGACGGCGCCCGCCGCTCCGCCAGCTGGAGGTCACCCGATGGAAGCCCCGCACCAGCCGACCCGGCCCCGGGTCCGTGTCCGCGTCCGGCTCACCCGCAAGGGTCGCCTGGTCGCGCTCGCGTTCTTCCTCCTGGTCGCCTTCGCCGTCCTGACCTCGGTCTCCGCGCTGCACGCCGCGAGCCAGGCCGGCACGGGGCGCACCGGCCCGGCCACCCGCTTCGTGACCGTCCAGCCGGGCCAGACGCTGTGGCAGATCGCGCTGCGGGTGGCGCCGTCCGACGACCCGCGCGACACCGTCGACCGCATCCGCTCGCTCAACGGCCTCGGCGCTGCCGCGGTGCAGGTCGGGCAGCAGCTCGTCGTCCCGGCCTGACCGGCCACGACACGCCGCACGGCCCGGCGATCAAGGCCCTGACCTGCGACGACGCGATCCCCGCCACCCACGCAGAAGAAGGTCGCCGGGCGCTCTGGACAGTGTCGGAGCCAGGGTCTACGGTTCCCCCACATCTAGTAGTTACATCCCTGTGATTCGTCCACAGATTGTGGTCTCCTCTCCACAGGTGGTCCACACGTTCCCCCCAGCCCTGTCCCCAGGGCCGGGTCCCGTCAGCACCGTTCCAGCACCGTCCCCGTACTGGGAGGCCACTCGTGCACTGCCCGTTCTGCCGCTTCGGCGACTCCCGCGTGGTCGACTCGCGCGCGACCGACGACGGCACTGCGATCCGCCGCCGGCGGCAGTGCCCCGAGTGCGGCCGCCGCTTCACCACGGTCGAGACCGCAAGCCTGACCGTGGTCAAGCGCTCCGGCGCCGCCGAGCCGTTCAGCCGGGCCAAGGTCCTCGCCGGGGTCCGCAAGGCGTGCCAGGGCCGGCCGGTGAGCGAGGACGAGCTGGCGCTGCTGGCCCAGCGCGTCGAGGAGTCGGTCCGCGGCTCCGGATGTGCCGAGATCGAGGCGCACGAGGTGGGTCTGGCCATCCTCGGCCCGCTGCGCGAGCTCGACGAGGTCGCCTACCTGCGCTTCGCGAGCGTCTACCGCGGGTTCGAGTCGATGGCCGACTTCGAGGCCGAGATCGGCCTGCTCAGAGCTGAACGAGACGTCGCGGCGCTCTGAGCGCGCCGCTCCAGGAACCCCCGCCGGGAGGAAGCCCGGCAGCACAGAAATCGTTGACACTGTTGGCATCTTCGAAGGAGACGGCAGGCACATGACCGAGACGGTGAGCGGGGCGAAGTCGGGCGACCAGCCTCAGGTGGTCCGGCGTCCCCAGGGTGGTCTCGCCCTGGAGCGGATCTACACCACGGCCGGGGTCCACCCGTACGACGAGGTGACCTGGGAGCGGCGTGACGTCGTCCAGACCAACTGGAAGACCGGCGAGGCCGTCTTCGAGCAGCGCGGTGTGGAGTTCCCCGACTTCTGGTCGGTCAACGCCTCGACCATCGTCACCACCAAGTACTTCCGCGGGGCCGTCGGCACCGAGGCGCGCGAATGGAGCCTGCGCCAGCTCATCGACCGCGTGGTGCTCACGTACACCTCGGCCGGAAAGGAGAACGGCTACTTCGCGACCGACGCCGACGCCGAGGTCTTCGAGCACGAGCTGACCTGGATGCTGCTGCACCAGGTGTTCTCCTTCAACTCTCCCGTCTGGTTCAACGTCGGTACGGACGCCCCCCAGCAGGTCTCGGCGTGCTTCATCCTCTCGGTCGACGACACGATGGACTCGATCCTGAACTGGTACCGGGAAGAGGGGTTCATCTTCAAGGGCGGCTCGGGCGCAGGCCTGAACCTCTCGCGGATCCGCTCCTCGCGTGAGCTGCTCTCGTCCGGCGGCACCGCCAGCGGTCCGGTGTCGTTCATGCGCGGGGCCGACGCCTCGGCCGGCACGATCAAGTCCGGTGGAGCCACCCGGCGGGCCGCGAAGATGGTCGTCCTCGACGTCGACCACCCGGACATCGAGGAGTTCATCGAGACGAAGGCCCGCGAGGAGGACAAGATCCGGGCCCTGCGCGACGCGGGGTTCGACATGGACCTCGGCGGGCACGACATCACCAGCGTCCAGTACCAGAACGCGAACAACTCCGTGCGCGTCAGCGACGCCTTCATGCGCGCGGTGGAGGACGGCGGCGAGTTCCAGCTGCGCGCACGCAAGAGCGAGCAGACCTGGCCGGTCGACGCGCGGTCGCTCTTCGAGAAGATCGCCAAGGCTGCGTGGGAGTGCGCCGACCCCGGCATCCAGTACGACGACACCATCAACGACTGGCACACCAACCCCGAGACCGGCCGGATCACCGCGTCCAACCCGTGCTCTGAGTACATGAGCCTGGACAACTCATCGTGCAATCTTGCGAGCCTCAACCTGCTCAAGTTCCTGCGCGAGGACGACACCTTCGACGCGGTCAGCTTCGCCAAGGCCGTCGAGTTCATCATCACGGCGATGGACATCTCGATCTGCTTCGCGGACTTCCCGACCGAGGCTATCGGCGACACCACCCGCAAGTACCGCCAGCTCGGCATCGGCTACGCCAACCTCGGCGCCCTGCTGATGGCCTCCGGCCTCGCGTACGACAGCGACGCCGGCCGCGCGTTCGCTGCGGCCATCACCTCATTGATGACCGGCACCGCCTACAAGCGGTCCGCCGAGCTGGCCGGGGTGGTCGGGCCGTACGAGGGGTATGCGCGCAACGCCGACGCGCACACACGCGTGATGCGCAAGCACGCGGCCGCCAACGACGCCATGCGCACGTACACCCCGCTCGACAAGGATGTGCACCGCGAGGCCACCAAGGCCTGGGCGGCCGTCCTGGAGATCGGCGCCAAGAACGGTTGGCGAAACGCTCAGGCGTCCGTGCTCGCGCCCACCGGCTGCCTGACCGGCGACACGCTCGTCGTGAGCGACCGCGGTCTGGTCCGGCTGTCCGAGCTCGGCGACGTCTGGGGCGCGCGGTGGCAGCCGGTCCACGCTCGGGTGTCCACGGACGAAGGGCCCAGGGACGCCAGCCAGTTCTTCGTCAACGGCGAGGAGCCGACTCGTCTCGTTCGCACCCGGGGCGGCTACGAGGTACAGGGAACGCTGGCGCACCGGATCAAGGTCGTCGACCCGAGCACCGGCGCCTGGGTGTGGAAGCGGCTGGCCGAGGTCGGGCCCGGCGACGTCGTGCCGATCCAGATGGGCACGCTCGTCGGCGAGCCGAGGCAGGTCCCGCTCCCCGTCCTGGACCAGGCCTACTACGCCGGCGACAGGTCGGTCGACGTCCCGTCGCACGTCGACGCGGAGCTCGCCGAGCTCGTCGGCTACTTCATGGGCGACGGGAGCCTGCACGCGAAGGGTATCCGGCTCTGCGTCGCCGACACCGATCTCGACGTGGTGTCCCGCATCAGGGTGCTGTCCAAGGGCCTGTTCAACCTCGAGCCCAAGGTCAACAAGATGCAGGGTTACCAGGAGGTGGTGCTGCAGTCCGTGCGGCTCGCCCGCTGGTGGCAGGCCGCGGGGTTCGCCAAGGATCTGCCGGGCGTCGACCACTCCGGGAAGGGGTGGACGCCGCGCGTCCCGGCCGCGATCCGCGAGACCAACGACGCCGACGTCTACGCGGCCTTCCTGCGCGGCGTGTTCGAGGCGGACGGCGCGGTGTCGTCGGGAGTTCCCTCGCTGTCGACCGCCTCGGGGCTCTTCGCGGCCGACCTGCGTGCACTCCTGCTGGCGCTGGGGTTGCCCACCACGACGCGCCAGACCACCAGCGGGTTCGGTGGCGCCATGTTCCAGCTCCGGCTGCGCAACCTGAGGCACGCCGAGGTGTTCGCGGAAAGGGTGGGGTTCCTGTCCGTCCGCAAGTCCGGCTTGCTGGGACAACAGGCGTCGCAGTCCGGCAACCGTGACCGGGTCTACCTCCCTGCTGAGGTGTGGCTCGAGCTCGCGCCAGTGGGTCACGAGCTGCGCCAGCTCGTCCAGCAGGCGGTGGGTCGGGGCAGGGGAGTCAGCCGCGACCTCGCCCTGCATCTGTTCGCAACGGTTCCGGACCCGCGGTTGGCACACGTGCTCGGCTATCTCTTCGAAGCGGTCGCAGCCAACCTCGACGGTGGCGTCCAGCCGACCTACGACCTGTCGGTCCCGGAGAACGTGACCTACGTCGCCAACGGGTTCGTCAGCCACAACACCATCGGCTTCATGATGGACTGCGACACCACCGGCATCGAGCCCGACTTCTCGCTGGTCAAGTTCAAGAAGCTGGTCGGCGGCGGGTCCATGCAGATCGTCAACCAGACCGTGCCGCGGGCACTGCGCAAGCTCGGCTACCCGCAGGAGACCATCGAGGCCGTCGTCGAGCACATCGCCGAGCACGGGCACGTCATCGACGCGCCCGGACTGCGGCCCGAGCACTACGACGTATTCGACTGCGCCATGGGGGAGCGGTCCATCGCCCCGATGGGACACGTGCGGATGATGGCCGCGGCCCAGCCGTTCCTGTCCGGGGCGATCTCCAAGACCGTCAACCTGCCCGAGTCCGCAACGGTCGAGGACATCGAAGACGTCTACATGCAGGGCTGGAAGCTGGGCCTGAAGGCCCTGGCCGTCTACCGCGACAACTGCAAGGTGGGCCAGCCGCTTTCCGACGCCAAGGCCAAGGGCGCCGACTCGGCCGTCGAGGCCGGGGGGGCCAAGACGGTCATCGAGTACCGCCCGACGCGGGTGCGCCTGCCGAAGTCGCGCGCCTCACGGACGACGTCGTTCACCGTCGGCGGCGCCGAGGGCTACATGACCGCGGGGTCCTACGACGACGGGCAGCTCGGCGAGGTCTTCCTCAAGCTAGGCAAGCAGGGCTCGACGCTCGCCGGTGTGATGGACGCGTTCTCCATCGCGGTGTCCATCGGCCTGCAGTACGGAGTGCCGCTGGAGACCTTCGTCACCAAGTTCACCAACCTTAGGTTCGACCCGGCCGGCCTGACCGACGATCCCGACGTCCGGATGGCGCAGTCGATCATGGACTACATCTTCCGGCGGCTCGCGCTCGACTACATGTCGTTCGAGCAGCGGTCCGCGCTCGGCATCCACACCGCCGAAGAGCGGGCGCGTCACCTCGACACCGGATCGTACGAGCAGGTCGACGTCGACTCGCTGAACGACGAGCTCGAGACCAGGGCGCAGTCCGCCCCGGTCGCCGACGTCGCCGCTCCGGCCGTCGAAAGCCCGAGCGCGCCGGCGGTGGCTCAACCGGCGCCGGCCGGCGTGCACTCCTCGGCCGAGCTCATGGAGAAGTTCCTTGGCACCGCAGCCGACGCACCGATGTGCTTCACCTGCGGCACGAAGATGCGGCCGGCGGGTTCCTGCTACGTCTGCGAAGGCTGTGGGAGCACCAGCGGCTGCAGCTGATCTAGGCGGTCAGAGGATGTCCCTGCTGGATCGGTCAGCAATGTCCCTGGATCTCTTTTCGGTCAGCCGGACATTGACGTGCGAAGCCCCGACTTCGATTGCGAGGTCGGGGCTTCGTGACCCAACATGTCCGCCGAGTCAGCTGCAGCGAGTGCGTCCGATCAGACGCGGGTGCTGGCGCGGCGTGACGCCTCAGGGCGCGCGCCTTTCGACCCGAGTCCACCCGGTCCAACCACGCTCGGAGATCAGCTCCCGCAGCCGCGCGACGACTGGGTGGGAAGCATCGGCGAACGAGTCCATCAGGCCGATGAACGCCGCGTCCGGCATTATCTCGTCCTGCCGGTCCAGCTCCCCGCTGGCGGCGGCCTGCTCCAACAGATCGCTCATCAGGTCGGCCGTCTCGCGCAGGAGCTCCTCGTCCTCCCAGTTCTCTGCGATCCGACCGATGAGCTGGTACAGCCGGACGACCTTCGGGTTGGCCAGCTGGGCCACCTTCTCGGCCATGATCGCTGGCAGCGCTTCCGGCCATCGCGCCGCCATCAGGATCCAGGCATCTCGCTCGGGCTCGATGATCGCCTCCGGTGCTCCGGTAGCACGCAAGCGGTCCAGGTAGTCGACCACCTCCTCTGGGAGAGCCAACGAGTCGCTCGAGCCCAGCTGCGCGATCCGCCGCCGGTGCTCTTGGAGCGCGCGGATCCGCGCACGTAGCTGCCGGTCGATCTCGGCGGTCGCGACGGCGAACGTCTCCGGGTCCGCGTCGAGTAGCTCGCGGACCCGCGCCAGCGGGACGCCGGCCTCGGCCAAGGTGCGGATCCGGATGAGTCGCACGACCGCGACGGCGTCGTACGTCCGGTAGCCGGAGGCGTCGCGCTCCGGCTCTTGGAGCAGTCCGATCTGGTGGTAGTGACGCACCGCGCGGATGGTCACCCCGGCGTAGGACGCCAGCTGTCCGATCGTCAGCATGGCCTCAGCCTGCCCGAAGGAGGCACATCGTCAACTGATCTTGCGGTGGTAGGCGGCGACGGCGAGGGCGTACGCGACGACGAGGATGCCCAGGCACCAGGCCAGCGCGATCCAGATGCCGCTGCTGACCGGCTGCTGCGCGTACAGGTCGCGGATCGTGTTGACGATGGGTGTGACCGGCTGGTTCTCGGCGAAGGCACGCACCGGGCCGGGCATGGTGGTGGTGAGGACGAAGGCCGAGCTGATGAACGGCAGGAAGATCAGCGGGTAGGAGAAGGCGCCCGCGCCGTCCACGGTCTTCGCAGACAGGCCGGCGATGACGGCGAGCCATGTCAAGGCCATGGTGAACAGGATCAGGATGCCGGCGACCGCGAGCCACGCCAGCACTCCCGCCCCGGAGCGGAAACCCATGAGGAGGGCGACGAGCACGACGACCGTGAGCGAGACCATGGTGGCGACCAGCGAGGTCAGCACGTGTGCCCACAGCACGGACGACCGTGCGATCGGCATGGACTGGAAGCGCTCGAAGATGCCGCTCTGCATGTCCATGAAGAGCCGGTAGGCGGTGTAGGCGATGCTCGAGGCGATCGTGATGAGCAGGATGCCGGGCAGCAGGTAGTTCACGTACGAGTCCGACCCCGAGTTGATCGCGCCGCCGAACACGTAGACGAACAGCAGCATGAGAGCGATCGGCGTGATCGTGGTCGTGAGGATGGTGTCCGGGCTGCGCGTGATGTGGCGCAGTGATCGCCCTGTCAAGAGGGCGGTGTCGCCGAAAAAGCGCTTGGTCATCGCTGCTGCTTACTCGTCGATGCCGATGCAGCGGTGCCAGCGTCGCCGTCCTTGCCGTCGGCGCCGACGATGGCCAGGAAGACATCCTCCAGAGTCGGCTGCTTCTGCACGTACTCGACCTTGGCGGGCGGGAGGAGCTGCTTCAGCTCGCTGAGGGTGCCGTTGGCGATGATCCGTCCCTCGTGCAGGATCGCGATCCGGTCGGCAAGCTGTTCGGCCTCGTCCAGGTACTGCGTGGTGAGCAGCACCGTCGCGCCCTGCCCGGCCAGGTCCTTGACGGTGCTCCACACCTCGAGGCGAGACTGGGGGTCGAGCCCGGTGGTCGGCTCGTCCAGGAAGATCACCGGCGGGTCCCCGATCAGGCTCATCGCGATGTCCAGTCGGCGACGCATGCCTCCGGAGTACGTCGCCACCCTCCGCTTGGCCGCGTCTGCGAGCTGGAAGCGAGCCAGTAGGTCATCCGCGACGTGGCCGGCGTCCTTCACGCGCCGAAGACGGGCCATCAGGATCAGGTTCTCGCGCCCGGTGAGGACTTCGTCCACGGCAGCGAACTGCCCGGTGAGGCTGATGGACTCCCGCACGTTCGCCGGTTGCGCGGCGACGTCGAAGCCATCGACCGTGGCCGTCCCCGCGTCGGACCTGAGCGTCGTGGACAGGATCTTCACGACCGTGGTCTTGCCCGCGCCGTTGGAGCCGAGCAGGGCGAAGATGCTGCCCCGCGCCACGTCGAAGTCCACACCGCGCAGCACATGCAGGGTCCCGTACGACTTCTCCAGGGCGTGCACGTGGATCGCAGGCCCCCGGACGGGCTCGGTTGTCATCTGGGCATCTAAGGACATGACGAAAGCCTGCAGGGTTGACGCAGCGTCAAGGTCAAGCCCCCGAGAAGGAAGGACAGTCTGTTCAGGTTCCGGCAGATCCAGTAGTCGACGGCGCCGAGGGCTGCAGGGCCTCGCGCTCATCCACCACTCGCGTTGGCACCCCGATTTGGTTTACGTCGAACGGACATTGTCGACCCGCTTCACTCCGGACCACGCTCGTGCCGAGACTGGCACCAGAGCGTTTCCCGCGTCGACGCCAGGCGCCCGGCGATCATCGCTCGTCCAGCGTGAACGAGTCCGGGACGTGATCCACATCGTCAACACCGACGGGTACGACAGCCTGCACCCGCGCTCTGCGGGTACGAAAGGACGGCAAATGGGAAGCGGTCGGTGGGACGGCCATGGATGATGGCCGATCGTGCTGCTGACGATCTCGACCACCGCGGAGCCGGCGACCGACCTGGGCTTCCTGCTGCACAAGCACCCGGGTCGGCCGCAGGCGTTCGACGTGTCGGTCGGCACGGCCCATGTCTTCTACCCGGAGGCCACCGCGACCCGCTGCAGCGCGGCGCTGCTTCTGGAGGTCGACCCAGTCGGCCTGGTGCGCGGACGAAAGGGCCCTGCGGGCGAGGGATTCTCGCTGCGGCAGTACGTCAACGACCGACCCTACGCGGCCTCGAGCATGCTGGCGGTCGCCATGGCCAGGGTGTTCAAGACGGCGATGTCGGGGCGCTGCGACGCCCGCCCGGAGCTGGCCGCCGCCACCCTCCCGCTGGAGATCCACGTCCCGGTCCTCCCGTGCCGCGGTGGGCCCGACCTGGCGCACCGGCTGTTCGAGCCGCTCGGCTGGACCGTGGACGCCACGGTGATCCCATTGGACGAGACGATCCCGGAGTGGGGGGAGTCCCGCTACGTCGACCTGCGGCTCACCGGCGAGGTACGGCTCGCCGACGCGCTGAACCACCTGTACGTTCTGCTGCCGGTGCTGGACGACGCGAAGCACTACTGGGTCAGCCCGGACGAGGTCGACAAGCTGGTCCGGGCCGGGGGCGGCTGGCTGGCCACGCACCCGGACAAGCCGCTGATCACCCGGCGTTACCTGGCACACCGCCCCGGGCTGTTCCGAGCCGCGATGGAGCGGCTGGCCGACGCTGACGACATCGAGGTCGAGGACCTCGACAACGCGGTGGCCGACGCGGTCGGCCGGGACGAACCGGACCGGCCGACGCCGCTGGCCGAGCAGCGCCGCGGCGCCGTGATCGCGGTGCTGCGCGCCGCCGGATCCCACCGGGTCGGCGACCTCGGCTGTGGGGAGGGCGCGCTGACGGCGGCGCTGGTGGCCGATCCGACATTCACCGAGGTGATCGCCGCTGACGTGTCGGCGCGGGCGCTGGACGTCGCCGCACGCCGCCTGCGGCTGGACCGGATGCCGGACCGGCAGCGCGAGCGCCTGACGCTGCTGCAGTCGTCCCTGACCTATCGGGACGCCCGGCTGGCCGGGCTGGACGCGGTCGTACTGATGGAGGTCGTCGAGCACGTCGACCCGTCGCGGCTGCCGACGCTGGAGCGGACAGTGTTCGCCGACGCCGCTCCGCGCACCGTGGTGGTGACCACGCCGAACGTGGAGCACAACGTGCGCTTCGACTTCCTCATGCCCGGGGCGTTCCGTCACCGCGACCATCGCTTCGAGTGGACCCGGGCCGAGTTCGCCGACTGGGCCGACCACGTCGCCGCCGTCCACGGCTACGACGTGCGGTACCTGCCGGTGGGTGTTGACGACCCGGAGGTCGGGCCGCCGACCCAGATGGCGGTCTTCACCCGGTCCGACGGCGGGTCGGCGGTGGCGTCGTGACCGAGACGACCACACGGGTGATCGACGTGCCCGCCCTCTCCCTGGTCGTGCTTGTCGGGGTCAGCGGGTCGGGTAAGTCCACCTTCGCGCGGGCCCACTTCGCGCCGACCGAGGTGATCTCCAGCGACTTCTGCCGCGGCCTGGTCGCGGACGACGAGAACGACCAGTCGGCCACCGGCGACGCGTTCGACGTCCTGCACTACGTCACCGGCAAGAGGCTGGCCGCCGGCCGGCTCACGGTCGTCGACGCGACCAACGTCCAGCCCGAGGCCCGCAAGGCCCTGGTCCGGCTGGCACGTGAGCACGACGTCCTGCCGGTCGCGATCGTCCTGGACCTACCCGAGCGGGTCTGCCTGGACCGCAACGCCTCGCGCCCGGACCGCCAGTTCGGACCGCACGTGATCCGCCGGCAGCGCGACCAGCTGCGCCGCAGTCTCCGTGGGCTGCAGAAGGAAGGCTTCCGCGGCGTCCACGTCCTCAAAGACGAAGCGGAGCTCGCTGCCGCCACGTTGACCCGGTCGCGGCTGTTCAACGACCTACGCGACCAGACCGGCCCCTTCGACGTCATCGGTGACGTGCACGGCTGCCGCGCCGAGCTCGAGGTCCTGCTCACCGACCTCGGCTACGCGCTCGACCGCGACGAGCGTGGCCGGCCGGTCACCGCCCGCCACCCCGACGGTCGGCGGGCGGTGTTCGTCGGCGACCTGGTCGACCGTGGCCCGGACACCCCGGGCGTGCTGCGCCTGGTCATGGGCATGGTCGCCTCCGGGTACGCGCTGTGCGTCTCGGGAAACCACGAGAACAAGTTGCTGCGCGCCCTGCGCGGTCGGAACGTCCAGGTCACCCACGGGCTGGCCGAGTCGTTGGCCCAGCTCGAGGGCGAGAACACAGAGATCCGGGCCGCGGTGGAGCCGTTCCTCGACGGACTGATCTCGCACTACGTCCTCGACGGCGGGCGCCTCGTCGTCGCTCACGCCGGGCTCACCGAGCGCTACCAGGGCCGCGCATCCGGGCGCGTGCGCGAGTTCTGCCTGTACGGGCAGACCACGGGGGAGACCGACGAGTTCGGGCTTCCGGTGCGCTACCCGTGGGCGAACGAGTACCGCGGCCAGGCGATGGTGCTGTACGGGCACACACCGATCCCGACCCCGGAGTGGGTCAACAACACCCTGTGCCTGGACACCGGCTGCGTCTTCGGCGGCAGCCTGACTGCGCTGCGCTACCCTGAGCGTGAGCTGGTCTCGGTGCCCGCGGCGCGGGTGTACTACGAGCCGGCCAGGCCGTTCCCCGCCAACCCCGATGCCGCAGCCGCAGCCGCGGACGTCGCTCGGCCGGGGCGCCGCGAGCCCGAGGTCCTCGACCTGAGCGACGTCACCGGCCGCCGGGTCGTCGAGACCGCATACCACGGGCGGGTCAGCGTCCGGGAGGAGAACGCCGCGGCAGCGTTGGAGGTGATGAGCCGATTCGCGATCGACCCGCGGTGGCTCCTGTACCTGCCGCCGACGATGAGCCCGGTCGCGACCTCGACCGAGCCGGACCTGCTCGAGCACCCCGAGCAGGCGTTCGACGGCTACCGCGCCGACGGCGTGCACGCCGTCGTGTGCGAGGAGAAGCACATGGGCTCGCGCGCCGTCGCCCTGGTCTGTCGCGACCTCGAGGCGGCGAAGGCTCGGTTCGGCGCGCCGGGCGACGGTACCGGCGCGATCTGGACCCGCACGGGTCGGCCGTTCTTCGCTCCCGACCTGACCGAGGAGCTGCTCGCCAGGCTCCGTGCCGCGGCCGAGACCGCCGGACTCTTCGACGAGCTGAGCACCAGCTGGCTGCTGTTCGACACTGAGCTGCTGCCCTGGAGCGCCAAGGCCGAGGACCTGTTGCGGCACCAGTACGCCGCGGTGGGCGCCGCCGCCCATGCCGCGTTCCCGGCCGCGCTCGACGCCCTGACCAGGGCGGCCGCCAGCGGCCTCGACGTCGCCGACCTGCTCGTCCGCACGCAGGGACGGCAGGAGAACGCCGAGGCGTTCATCGCGGCGTACCGGCGCTACTGCTGGCCCACCGACGGCATCGACGGCGTGCGGGTGGCTCCCTTCCAGCTGCTCGCCTCCGAAGGCGTCGCGCACCAGACCCGGCCGCACGCCTGGCACCTCGACCTGGCGCGACCGGTTGGTGGCCACCGACCCCGACGTGATCGCGCCCACGCAGCGGGTGTGGGTCGACACCACCGACGCCGATTCCGTCGGGGCCGCCACGCGGTGGTGGGAGGAGCTCACCGCGGCCGGCGGCGAGGGCATGGTCGTCAAGCCCGCCGGCAACCTGACCCGAGGGCCCCGCGGCCTGACTCAGCCCGGGCTGAAGGTGCGCGGGCGGGAGTACCTGCGCATCATCTACGGCCCCGACTACACCGACCCCGGCAACCTCGAACGGCTCCGTCAGCGCGGACTCGGGCACAAGCGGTCCCTCGCCGCCCGCGAGTATGCCCTCGGCCTGGAAGCCCTCGACCGCGCCGCCCGCGGCGAGCCGCTGTGGCGCGTGCACGAGTGCGTCTTCGCCGTCCTCGCCCTCGAGTCCGAACCTGTCGACCCCCGCCTTTGATCTCGCATCACGAACAGACAAGGCACGTTGAGGAGCGAGCCGGTCTGCCGCGGTCCGCAGCACGGTGCCCCGGTGGCAGAGCCGGATTGCGCCCGGACCCCGGGAGCGCCAGGATTGATCTCCCTCGACGGAGGTGATCTGGCATGGACACGGACATCCGCACCGGGGAAGGCAAGATCGAGGCGTACGTCTTCGAGCGGCACATCGACGTCGGTGGTGTCGAAGCGGTCAAGAGGGGCCTGGCCGGCGCTCCCGGCGTTCGCTTCGTCGCGCAGTTCGTGGGGGGCTTCAACCTGTTCGCACGTGTGGTGGCCGACGACCTCGGGGAGCTCCAGCGGCACATCGCGGGCGAGTACTTCAAGGCGGGCATCCGTTCGGACTGGTCGGTCAACCTCACCGGCTCCCGCCCGCTCTCCCCCAAGCGTCACAGCCCGAACATCTGCGCGCTCGTGTGCGCCCAGACGACGGCCGACCCGTTCGGCCTGCTCGACGCGCTCGACGAGCAGTTCAGCAGCGCCGGCGACTACGGCGCCGCGGTCGTCAACGCATCCGACTTCGACCTGCTGGTCGACCTCGGCGCCGAGACGATCGAGCAGGTCGTCGACCGGGTGGTGCAGCTGCGGGGCGTGCCGGGGATCGGCCGCACGTCGACGGCGCTCGCAGATCTCACCGACAACGCCATCAGACTCGTGGAGAGCTGAGCGCAGAGAGCGTGACGGACCGCGCCGGTTCGCTGCGAGGCACGCGAGGTGAGCGCAAGCTCGTCACGATGCTCTTCGCCGATCTGGCGGGCTACACCGCCCTGGCGGAGACACTGGACCCCGAGGAGGTCTACGGCTTCCTGCGTCCGACCATGGCGGAGCTGCAGGCGATCGTCGAGTCCTACGGCGGCACCGTTCCCCAGCTCCAGGGCGACGGTTTCATGGCGATCTTCGGCGTCCCCGTCGCCCATGAGGACGATGCGGAGCGCGCGGTGCGCGCCGCGCTCGAGGTGCGTGACCGCGTCCGCGTCCTGAACCGGGACCGCAGCGGCATCCAGCTCCCTGAGATCCACTCGGGAGTGAACTCCGGCGAGGTGATGGTCGCGCCCTCGGATGAGGCGGCGGGCTTCACCGTGATCGGTGACACGGTGAACACGGCCGCCCGTCTGGCCGGCCTGGCGACGGGTGGGCACATCCTGGTCGACGAGACGACGAGGAACCGGACCCGCGCGGGCATCCGCTACGGCTCTCGACGTCTGCGCAAGGCCAAAGGGAAGGCCGAGCCACTGGTGACGTTCGAGGCGCTCGCCGTTGCGGAGCGTCCGGCCCCGACGACTCGGCGAGCGTTCGTCGACCGGTACGAGATGCTGGCCGTGCTCGCAAGCGAGCTGAAGCAGACCGAGCAGGACGGCTGCGGGCGGGTCCTGGTGGTGACCGGGGAGCCGGGGATCGGCAAGAGCCGGCTGGCGCGCGAGCTCGGCACTTCGCTGCCCCCCGACCGCTTCCTCGTGGGTCGTTGTGTTTCCTTCGGAGCGAGGCCGCTGCTGTCCGCGCTGGCCGAGGCCGTCTCCGGTGCCTTGGGGCTGGCGCCGGGCACGTCCACATCGGTGGCACGCGGGGCTGTCGACCGGGCCGCGCGTCGGATCGGACGCGGTGAGCACCCCGCAGCCCTGGCCGCCGACCTGCGGGCGTTGCTCGCTCTCGACGACGATGCCCCCCGCAGCGAACGGGACGCGGCCCGCGCGGCCCGACTGGTCCTGGAGGACCGCGCACGCGTCGGACCTGTCGTCGTCGTGCTGGACGACCTCCAGTGGGCCGATCGAGCGCTGATCGAGCTGCTCGCCGACGCGCACCGCGACCCGTGGCCGGCGCCCGTGCTGATCCTGGGGCTGTCCCGCGCGCGTGTGCCCGGGCTGCCCTCGACTCCGCTGCCCGGTCTCGATCCCGACTCGATGCGGTCGCTGGCGGAGCTCATGCTCGGCGGCGACGGCTCGACCGAAGCCGCCGGCGTCCCGGTCTCTCGCGCGAACGGCAACGCGCTGTTCCTCGAGGAGATGGTGGAGATGCTGGTGGAGAGCGGCGCGATACGCGAGCAAGGAGGGTCGTGGCGGGTCGTCGATCCCGGCATCACCAGCGACGTTCCGCAGACGATCCGGCTGCTGATCGCCGCGCGGTTGGACGCCTTGCCCGCCGACCAGAAGGAGCTGCTTCAGGATGCGTCCGTCTGCGGGACGGTGACCTGGGACGCCCTGCTCGCGGTCGTGAGCGACGTGGCCGGCCGGCGCGCCGCGCTGCGCGGGCTGGTCGCGCGTGGGCTCCTCCGCAAGAACCAGCGCAGCACCGTCCCCGGCACCGACGAGTACGAGTGGAAGCACGCGCTGATCCGGGACGTCGCGTACGGCGCGCTGCCGAAGGCTGTGCGCGCCCAGCGGCACGCGCAGATCGCCGCGTGGTTGCGGTCCACCGCCCGACCGGGTCGCGAGCCCGTGGCCTCCATCGCGTACCACTACGAGCTGGCGTGGGAGCTGGCTGTCTCGAAGACGGGTCCAGTTCCGGATCTCGTCGTCATCCGGCTCGCGGCGGAGTACCTGACTCGCTGGGCCGAGCAGACGTTCGTACGGCAGACGCGGGCCGCGGAGCCGCTGTTCCGTCGGGCTCTTCGCGTGACCGAGGCCGCCGGCAACGCTGCCGACGTCGGGATAGCGGCGCGAGCCTCGCTCGGGCTGGCGGAGGCCCTGATCGAGATGGGTGCGCACGCGGAGGCGATCGAGCAGGCGATGCGGGCTCGGCGGCTGGCGGACCGCGCGGGGGACGGTGACCTGGCGGCGCGGGCGCTGCTGGCGCTCGGGCGCTCGGAGAACGACGCCGGGCGCCTGCGCCGCGCCCGAACCCTGCTCGAGGCCGCGCGGCAGCGGTTCGAAGCCGTGGGCGACCTGCGTGGCCAGGGGTGGGCGCTGCACCGGCTCTCGGAGACGTGGGAGTGGGCTGACCTGGAACGAGAGCTCGACGATCTGCGCAGCGCCTACCGCCTCTTCGCCCGCGCGCGGGACCGGTTCGGCCGGGCCGTGGTGGCCAACGACCTCGCGTACATCCTGTCGGTGGAAGGAGACGCCGAGTTCCATCGTTGGTACGAGCAGGCGCGCCGCCTGGTCGAGGGGGAGGGGGATCTCCGCTCACGTGCGTCGCTGCTGCGCACGTGGGGGCACTACTGCTACTCCGCCGGACGGTTCACGGAGGCCATCGGCGGTGCAGAGGCGTGCCGGCCGGTCGCCGCGGATGCGGGGGATCGCTACACCGAATCCGACGCCCTCCTGATCGCGGCGCTGGCCGGCGCCCACGCGGGGGAGCCCGCCGTGGCGGCGTCCCTCGCGCGTGAAGCAGGCGCGATCGGCGCCGGGCTCGGATCCGTCCGCATCCCGGCACTGGCCCGACTGGCGATCGCACGGGCGGAGGTTCGCAAGGGCAGACCCGGCGCGGCCGCGCGGGCGTTGCGGCAGGCGCGGGACGCCATCGCGCAGCATGGGGTCCGCGTGATGCACGGCGACCTGGCCGAGACCGAGGCGATGGTGGTGCTCGACCGCGGGCAGTGGGAACGCGTCGAACCGTCCGCGGAGGCACTGCGCGAGGCGCTGCGCGAGGTACCGATGCGGTTGTGGTCGCCGCTGCCCGCCTTGATCCGCGGCCGCGGACTCCTCGGAGCCGCGCGGCCGGCGCAGGCCGTGGCCGCGTTGGACGAAGCGGTCGTCGCGGCGAAGGAAGCCGAGGCCGACGGCGCGCTGGCGCTCGCGAAGGCGTACGCGGCGCAGGCGTCGCTGCTCGCCGGACGCCGGCCCGGACGGATCGCTTCTCACGTGACGGTGGCCGCGGAGGCGGAGGTGGCCGCGGTCGTTGCCGAGACCGCGGGGGTCGCGGCGCTGCTGCGCGACGATCCCCGCGCGGCCGTCGTCGCGCTGGACGCGGCCGTCGAGCGATGGGAGCGGTTCGGGTCGACTTCGTGGCTCGCGCGCGCCCTGGCGCTTCGCGCGGGCGCCCTCCGCGCGACCGGCGATCGCACGCCGGCGGCCGCCTCGATGGCCCGCGCCCGCGCGACGATGGACGCGGTGGGGATACCCGCCCGGAACCGCGAGTCCATCGAACGTCCGCTCGAGGGGCGGAGCTGAGTTGCTGCTGGCGTGCTGCTGGGGACCAAAGGCTCTGGTGGCGGCCGACAGTGCTCGGGCAGCGTCGCGGGCAGGCTCAGCGCCGGCGACGGCCGGAGGAGAGAGGCGGTGGGACCCGTGGGCGTCGATCTGCGTGGCCGTGACTTCCTGAAGGAGCTCGACTTCACGGCGGCCGAGCTGCAGCACCTGCTCGACCTGTCGGCGGAGCTGAAGCAGGCCAAGCGCGAGCGTCGTGAGGTCGCGCGCATGGCCGGGCGGAACATCGCGCTGATCTTCGAGAAGACCTCGACCCGGACCAGATGCGCGTTCGAGGTGGCCGCCTACGACCAGGGCGCGCATGTCACCTACCTGGATCCGTCCTCGTCGCAGATCGGTCACAAGGAGTCGGCGGCGGACACCGCACGGGTGCTGTCGCGCATGTTCGACGCGATCCAGTTCCGCGGCAAGGCGCAGGCCACGGTCGACGAGCTGGCCGAGTACTCCGATGTCCCGGTCTACAACGGTCTGACCGACGAGTGGCACCCGACGCAGATGCTCGCGGACTTCCTGACGATGTCCGAGCACTCCGGCGGCCGTCCGCTGACCGAGGTCTCCTACTGCTTCCTCGGTGACGGCAGGTTCAACATGGGCCGCTCCCTGCTGGTGACGGGGTCGATCATGGGCGCGGACGTCCGGATCTGCGCGCCGCGAGACCTGTGGCCGGACAAGGACGTCCAGGACCTCGCCCGCGAGCGGGCGACTTCCTCCGGTGCGCGGCTGACCCTGACCGAGGATCTCGACGAAGGCCTGCACGGGGCCGACTTCGTGCACACGGACGTGTGGGTCTCGATGGGGGAGCCCAAGGAGGTGTGGGACGCCCGGGTCCGTGACCTGCTGCCGTACCAGGTCAACCGGGCGGCTCTCGAGCGCACGGGCAACCCGCAGGCCCGGTTCATGCACTGCCTGCCCGCGTTCCACGACACCCGCAGCACCGTCGGGCGGGAGGTCGCCGAGCAGACCGGGCTGACCACCGGCCTCGAGGTCACCGACGAGGTGTTCTCCTCGCCGGCGAACGTGGCGTTCGACCAGGCCGAGAACCGTCTGCACACGATCAAGGCGCTGATGGTCGCCACGATCGGCGACTGACCCGGACCGGCCGACGTACGTCCCGGCCGGACACGGTGGATCGAGGGCCCGCGGCCCTCGACCCAGCCGGCTGACCTCGCCCGGCAGCCGGTACCGGGGACCGGCTACCGCTTCGCAGTCCTCGGCTTGGTCAGCGAGCGGTCGGCGTTGCGCACGACGTTGTGCAGGAAGTTGTACTGCGTCGTGACGAGCTTGTCGGCCATGTCCAGTGCTGCGTCGATGACGGCCTCGCGCCGCGAGGGCCGGTCACCGATCGCCGGGAGCGCCTCGTCGACAGTGTCGACGAACTTGCGCACAGCCTCGATCGCTGCCCGCTGCGCGGCCTCGATCGACTTGATCACCTCGTCGGAGAACTCCGCGGCCCGCTCGACCCTCTCCTGGGTGATCGTGATCTTCTTGACCGTGGTCTTCTTCGCCGTGCTCCTCTTGGCCGTGCCCTTCTTGGCCGGCCCGCGCGCGTGCGCAGCCGTGGCCTTCGGTCTCTTGACGGCGGTCTGGGCGGCCATGACGCCCTCCTAGGGTTGGGTGCGATCCGGCGCTCTCGCTGCCGGTCTGGTCCTTCTCATCGCACCAGCCCACGCACTTCGCCGACAGAGGACAACGTCCCTCGCGCGGCCGCGACCGAGCTCGCGCACACTCACCCGGGCCGGCTCGTCGACCGTCCGTCGTACATCGAGTCCAGCAGCGCCGCGTACTTCGCCTCCACGACCCTGCGCTTGATCTTCAGGCTTGGCGTCAGCTCGCCGCTCTCGACGGTCAGGTCGTGGTCGAGGATCCGGAAGTCCTTCACGGTCTCCCAACGGTTGAGCCGGCCGTTGAGCTCGTCGATGCAGGACCGCACGTACTGCTGCACCGCCGGGGCAGCGGTCAGGGCCGCGTAGTCCTCGTCGGGCAGTGCGTGGGCGCGGGCCCACTGGCCGAGCGCGTCGGGGTCGAGGGTGACCAGGGCGGTCGCGTGGTTGCGGCGGTCGGCGTGCACGAGCATCTGGCTCGCCAGCGGGCAGACCGCCTTGAACATGACCTCGATGGCCTGCGGGGCGATGTACTTCCCGCCCGAGGTCTTGATCAGGTCCTTCTTGCGGTCGGTGATCCGCAGCCGGCCCTTCGCGTCGATCTCACCGACGTCGCCGGTGGCGAACCAGCCGTCGGCGGCGAGCACCTCGGCCGTGGTGTCGGGCAGGTTGTGGTAGCCGCTCATCACGCCGGGACCCCGCAGCAGGATCTCCCCGTCTTCCGCGATCTTGATCTCGGTGCCGCCGATCGGCGGGCCGACGATGCCGAACGCCGGGTCCCCGAGCCGGACCATGCAGGACGCGGCGCTGGTCTCGGTCAGCCCGTAGCCCTCGAGGATGAGCAGTCCGGCGGCGTGGAACCACAGCGCGACGTCTTTCGACAGGGCCGCGCTGCCCGAGACCATGAAGCGGATCCGACCGCCCAGACGCTCACGGATCTTCGCGAGCACGAGCCGGTCGGCCAGCGCGTACTCCAGCCGGACCAGCGGGTTCGGGCTGCGGCCCCGGAGGCGGGCCTGGGAAACCTTGTGGCCCACCCCGAACGCCCAGCTGAACACCTTGAAGCTGATGCCGCCTTCTTCCTCGACGGTCTGGACGACCTTCGCGTGCACCTTCTCGAAGATCCGCGGGGGGCCGGCCATGAAGGTCGGCCGGACCACGGCCAAGTTGTCGACGATCGTGTCCAGGCGGCCGTCGACCGCGGTCGGGAACCCGATCTGAAGCTGCACCGCCTCCAGCATCTTGCCGAACGAGTGCGAGAGCGGCAGCCACAGGTACTGCAGGTCGTCGGCGGAGAGGATCTCCAGACCAACCGCCGCAGCACCCACGTACGTCCAGCAGCGATGCGGCAGCTCCACGCCCTTGGGCCGGCCGGTGGTCCCCGACGTGTACATCAGCGTCGCCAGGTGCTCGGGCTGGACAGCGGCCACGGCCTCGTCGACGGACGTGGGGTGCTCGGCGAGGTGCTTGGCTCCCAGGGCCTGCAGGTCGTCCATGCTCAGCACCCACTGCCCGTCGGCCTCGCCGTCGAACGTGACCACCCGGACCAGGTCGGGCAGCTGGTCACGGTGCGCACGCAGCTTCGCGATCTGCGCGTCGTCCTCCGCGAAGGCGATCCGGCAGCCGCTGTCGGACAGGATGAACGCGACGTCCTCGCTCCCGGTCGACGGGTACACGGTGGTCGTGGCGGCACCCGCGCACATGACGGCCAGGTCGGCGTACAGCCACTCGATGCGCGTGGTGGAGGCGATGGCGACCCGCTCCTCGGGCTGGATCCCCAGCGCGAGGAGTCCGGCGGCCGTGACCTTGACCGTCTCCGCGGTCTGGGCCCAGGTGATCGACGTCCAGCCGTCGTCGGCCGGGAAGCGGAACGCCTCGGCTCCCGGGGTGGCGGCCACTCGGTCGTAGAACAACCTGGCCACGGACGATGCCGGTGCCGGGTTCTCGGTGGTCTGCGCGGTGCCGACCGTCGTTGCGGACATAACTCCTCCACCCGGAGGGAGCCGAGCAACCGCCAGGCTCCGCCGTAGCTACCAGCCTGACCCCGCCGGCCAGGACGGCGGTAGGGAACTTCGTCCCACAGCGGTGGTGGCGGCGTTCGCTACCCGGTCGGCGCGCGTTCGGCGCCACGCGCGGAGATCGACGGGCCGGGCCGGATGTCTCCGACCGCGGCCACCCGCACGAGGACCATCCCCAGCAGCGCGACTGCGATGGCCAGCCCCGGGGTGAAGCTGAAGCCGGCGTAGCTGGTCGAGGAGTTGAACGGGAAGCCGATCAGCCCGGTCACCGACAGGGCGAGCAACGCGACCGCGACGGTTATCGCGCCGATCACCGAGACGGTGGCCCGCGCCCGGTAGGGCAGCCAGCTGGTCGGCGAGTGCAGCGGTGTGTCGTCCCACCAGGGCAGGGACAGGTGCTCGAACGGACGTACCAGCCAGACGAGGCCGCAGGTGTAGGTGAAGAAGATCGCCCAGAAGAGCAGCCGCGGGACCACCCAGCCCGCCGTCGAGTAGCCGACCAGGTCCAGGGAGAAGACGCGCAGCGTGAGCAGCGCGAGGATCAGCGCCACCAGGTGCCACAGATAGATGCTCATCGCCGCGGCGTTGACCACGGCGGTCGCCCGCCAGACGCGGCCCCGGCCGGCCAGCCGCGCCAGCGGCCCGTACGCGAGGACGACGAGCGCCGCCAGGGTCACGGCGTGCAGAGCCATGACGGTGGACGGCGGCGCCATGTTCGAGATCCGCTCGCCGGGCAGGCCGACGAGCGAGACCGGCCAAGGACCGAACCGGACGAGCAGCGCGTTCGCCGTCAGGCCCGCGAGCGCGACGAGGACGGCGATCCTGCGCGCCGGCCGCCGGTTCGGCGAGAACACCCACAGCCCGGTCTGGCCGGCCAGCGCCCAGACGAGGACGAAGTTCAGCAGGCGCAGCGCGGGCGGTGCGCCGAGCAGGTTGCTGACGTCCACCGCAGTTGCCGTCGCCAGCCAGCCGAGGCTGGCCAGCACCGGGTGCGCGGAGAAGCGGACCAGGAGCGGGGTCAGGGCGGTGACCAGGAGGTAGGCACCCAGGAACCAGAGCAGCTGGGTGGAGATCCGCAGCAGCGGCAGGGTGATGTCGTGGTTCCAGGCGAGGAGCAGCGGGGAGGCGAGGATCCAGAAGCCGATGTACGGGATCACCGGCCGCAGCAGGCGCCGCACCCGTGCCGAGAGCCAGACCGGGTACGACGTCGCGTGGCGGTACGACAGAGCGTTGGCCCAGGCGCCCGCGGCGAAGAACAGCGGCATGATCTGCAGGACCCAGGTGACCGGCTGCAGGAAGGGCGTCTGTTCGAGGGTGTTGGAGAGCGTGACGACGGTCCCGGTGAACACGACTAGGGCCATGAACGAGTGGCCGAAGACCACGACCAGGAGCGAGCCGCCGCGGACCAGGTCGACCACGCGGTCGCGGTCGGGCGGGGTGCGGGCCTCGAGCTCCGCCGCGGAGGGGTACCGGCGCCACGGGGTCGCGAGCCGCCCAGGGAACCGCCTGCCCGTCACGGCCCTCAGTGTGGCGTGCTCGACGGTCCGAGGGCGGACGCGTGCGCGTAGGGCGCGCCGACGATCCAGCCGCCGATGCGGTCCGGCCCCGTGGTGCCGGGCACGGTGCGGACGGCGTCGTCGCTACTCGCGCGACATCATCGCGACCGCCTCGCGCTCGAGGTCGATGTACGGGTCCCCGCTGACGTCGACGGCGACACGTCTGATCGTCCCGCCGGTGAACGCCCACGGCATCGTGCCGGGGTAGTCGTCGGTGACGGCTTCGCCGCCGTCGCGACCCACGCACAGGCCTTCGCCGGCGATGGAGAACTTGCCGGGCTGGGTCTTGATCCGGCCCTCGCCGACCTTGTGGTCGCCGTGGTACAGCGACAGGATCCCGGTCGCGACGCCAGGGGCCTCCTCGCCGTCCTTGTCGAACGACGCGGAGAGGATGAGGTTCTCCCCGGTGGGAAGGTCCTCGGTGGCGAGGACCTTCTGCTCCAGGCTGCCGACGAAGCTGTAGACGTAGTGCAGCCGGTTGTCCTTGACGTAGAGGCTGTGGCCGCCGAACCGGGCGCCGTGCGCGAAGATCACACCCTGGGCGCCGGGAGCGGGGAGGTCGACGAGGGCGCCGATGACGTAGGAGCGGTTGCGGATGTTGACCGCCTGCGACTCGGGGACCTCGGCGACGCCGGGGTAGTACACGTACCGGTTCCGAGCCGGCGACATCACGGGGCGCGGTGTCATGACGATCTCGATCGGGCTGCGGTCGTCCAGGGGGAACGCCTGGTTCGCACCGGCCTCGGCGTACCACAGGCTCACCAGGTCGCGGAGCCTGCCCGGCTCCTTCTCGGCCAGGTTCTCGCACTCCGAGCGGTCGACGTCGGTGTGGTAAAGCTCCCACTCGTCGTCGCCGAAGTGGCTCCAGCCGCTGACCGTGGGGTGGTTGGTCACGGCCTTCCAGCCGTCGTGCCAGATCCCGCGCGAGCCGAGCATCGAGAAGAACTGCGTCGACCGGGTCGAGGGTGCGTCGGGGCTGTCGAAGCTGGAGCGCATGCTCACCCCGTCGAAACGTGACTGGACGTGCCCCTTGATCGCCTGCGGCGGCTCGACGCCGAGGACGTCCAGGATGGTCGGGACCAGGTCGACCGCGTGGTGGTACTGGGTGCGGATCTCACCACGGGCCTTCATCCCCTTGGGCCAGGAGATGATGCACGGGTCGGATGTGCCGCCGTTGAACTCGTACCGCTTCCACATCTTGAACGGGGTGTTGAACGCCATCGCCCACCCGTTGGGGTAGTGGTTGTACGTCTTCGGCCCGCCCAGGTCGTCGATCTTGGCCAGGTTCTCGGCCATGTCGTCGGGGATGCCGTTCATGAACAGGTTCTCGTTCACCGACCCGTTCGGGCCGCCCTCCCCGCTGGCCCCGTTGTCCGAGACCACGATGACCAGCGTGTTGTCGAGCTGCTCGGATTCCTGGAGGTAGTCGAGCAGCCGGCCGATGTGGTGGTCGGCGTGCGCCAGGAACCCGGCGTACACCTCGGCCATCCGTGCGAACAGCCGCTGCTCGTCGCCGGACAGGCTGGCCCAGGGGCGGGTGACGTCCAGCAGCGGGAACGGCTTGCCGTCCGGCCCGGTCCTGGTCTGCGGCGTCCCGATCGGGTTCAGCGGCGGCAGGTCGGTGTCCTTCGGGACGATTCCCATGTCCTTCTGCCGGGCCAGGATCTGCTCCCGGATCGCCTCGTACCCCAGGTCGAACCGGCCGGCGAACTTCTCGATCCACTCCCTCGGTGCGTGGTGCGGAGCGTGCGCCGCACCCGGCGCGTAGTAGAGGAAGAACGGCTTGTCCGGCGCGATCACCTTGGCGTCCTTGATGAACTCGAGCGCCTTGTCGGTGATGTCCTCGGTGAAGTGGTAGCCCTCCTCGGGGGTCTTCGGCTGGTCCACCGGGTGGTTGTCGTGGACCAGGTCCGGGTACCACTGGTTCGTCTCGGCGCCGAGGAACCCGTAGAACCGCTCGAACCCCCGACCGACCGGCCAGTTCCGCCGGGTCGCGGCGACGTTGACCTCGGCCTCCGGACACAGGTGCCACTTGCCCACCATGTACGTGTTCCAGCCCCGATCGGCCAGGATCTCGGCCAGCATCCCGTTCTCCGGCGGGATCGACCCGCTCGCGTTCGGGAACCCGATCGCGGCCTCGGTGATGCACGCCATCGAGTTGCGGGTGTGGTTCCGGCCGGTCAGCAGGCACGACCGGGTCGGCGAGCACAGCGCGGTCGTGTGCCACTGCGTGTAGCGCACGCCCTTGTCGACGATCCGGTCGATGTTGGGCGTCTCCACCGGTCCGCCGTAGCAGCTCATCGCCGAGAAGCCGACGTCGTCCAGGACGATGTACAGGACGTTCGGGGCCCCCTCGGGCGCCTTCGGCGGTTCGAACGGTGACCAGTCGGGCGCGGAGTCACGGATGTCGACATTGACGACACCGCTGAAGGGCTTGGGCACAGCGTCCTCCCTCTGCTCAGGTCGGGCGCGCAAGTCGCGCCTCGGGGACCGGGAGACGTGTCGCCCTTTCTATCGGTCCGGCCCGCGTTTGAGCCAGGTCTTTCGGCCCCTGTCTCTCCTGGCGCACGAGGTGTACACCAGAAGGCGCCTGCGCGTTCGCCCCGCGCGGCTGGAGGCGAGCACCATGACCGAGCCGTCCGGACCAGGGATCCTGGATCTGCGGGAGGACCCGACCGTCGACACCGCCACTGGCCAGGCCCCGCCGAAGATCACGCACCCGGACCGCGACGCCCGCCGGGCCGCCGGGAAGGCGGCCCGCGACCGGACGCCGCTCGAGGCCCATGCCGAGTTCGGGACGGACGGTCGGGCGGACCCGGTCGGCCTGCTGGAGAGCCAGGCCGCCTCGCGGGTGCCCGACCTGGTCCCCATCCGCTACGGACGGATGATGGCCTCGCCGTTCGGCTTCTACCGGGGCGCGGCGCTGGTCATGGCTGCCGACCTGGCGAAGACGCCGGTCTCAGGGCTGCAGGTGCAGCTGTGCGGCGACGCGCACATGAGCAACTTCGGGATCTACGCCTCGCCGGAGCGGCGGCTGGTCTTCGACGTGAACGACTTCGACGAGACCCACCCGGGGCCGTTCGAGTGGGACGTCAAGCGGCTGGCCGCGAGCCTTGCCGTCGCCGGACGCGACAACGGCTTCTCCCGCAAGCAGCGCCACAAGATCGAGCGAGCGGCGGCCGCGGGCTACCGGCTGGCGATGAGCGCCTTCGCCGGCCAGGGGAACCTGGCGGTCTGGTACACGCACATGGACATGGAGGACGTCCTGAAGCAGGTGGGGGAGCAGCTCGATGTCGCACGCAAGACGCGCGTGCGGGCCGCCCTCGACAAGGCGCGTGCCCGGGACAGCGTGCAGGCCCTGGCCAAGCTCACCACCCAGGTGGACGGGCGGGCGCGGATCGTGAGCCAGCCACCGCTGATCGTGCCGATCGAAGAGCTGTGGCCGGACGAGGTGGTCGCCGACATCAACGAGCGGCTGCGGGCCCTGGTCAGGTCCTACCGCCGCACCCTGCAGTGGGACCGCCGGCACCTGCTCGAGCAGTTCGAGCTGGTCCAGGTGGCGCGCAAGGTCGTCGGGGTCGGCAGCGTCGGTACCCGCGCCTGGATCCTGCTCTTCGAGGGCCTCGACGGCGGTGACCCGTTGTTCCTGCAGGCCAAGGAGGCGCAGGCCTCGGTCCTGTCCGGCTACGTGAAGGCCCGCAGGTTCAAGAACCAGGGCGAGCGCGTGGTGTCGGGTCAGCGGCTCATGCAGGCGAGCAGCGACATCTTCCTCGGCTGGGAGCGGGCGCTGGCGCCCGACGGCGTCCACCGGGACTTCTACCTGCGTCAGCTCCGCGACGGAAAGGGCTCGGTGGTCGTCGAGGAGATGGTCCCGGACGGGATGGAGTTCTACGCGCGGATCTGCGGCCAGACCCTGGCCCGCGCGCACGCCCGGTCCGGCGACCGGGTGGCCATCGCGGCCTACCTGGGCGCCAGCAACCGCTTCGACCACGCCGTCGCCGACTTCGCCGAGACCTACGGCGAACAGAACGAACGCGACCACGCGTCGCTGACCGCGGCGGCCGAGTCGGGCCGGGTCACCGCCGTGACCGGCGTCTAGGGCTCGGGCCTGCCCGCCGTGGTGACCGAGCAGACGACGACGACGGTCGACACCGCGGGCGACGACGCCCTCGGTACCGACGACCTGACCGCGCTGCTGGGCAGGCTGGCGCGCCGCGACGTCTCGCCGGCCGAGCTCCGCGCCGCGGCCGTCGCCCGTACCCGGCTGGCGAACGAGCAGCTCAACGCGGTGACGGCCTGGGTCGAGGAGCCGCTCGCCACCGAGGTCGCGGTTCCCGACGACGCGCCTTTCGCCGGGATCCCGACCCTCCTCAAGGACAACGAGGAGCTCACCGGCTACCTCACGACGCAGGGGTCGTCGGCGGTGGGAGATCGTCCGGCCGCGGCCAGCTCGCCCTGGGTGGCGCAGTACCTGCAGCTGGGTGTCGTGCCGATCGCGAAGACGACGCTGCCGGAGTTCGGCCTGACGGCGAGCACGGAGTCCGTCCGGTTCGGCGCGACCCGCAACCCCTGGGACACCGGCCGTTCCGCGGGTGGCTCCAGCGGCGGCTCCGCGGCGCTGGTGGCCGCGGGTGCGGTGCCGATGGCGCATGCGAACGACGGCGGCGGCTCGATCCGGATCCCGGCGGCCTGCTGCGGGCTCGTGGGGCTCAAGCCCAGTCGCGGCCGGCTCGTCGACCGGCCGGAGCTGGCCCGGCTCCCGGTCCAGATCGCCGTGCAGGGCGTGCTCACCCGTTCGGTCCGGGACACCGCGCGGTACTACGCCGCGGCCGAACGGCTCTACCGGAACCCAGCGCTTCCCGAGCTGGGGCTCGTCGAGCGAGCCGACCCCGGGCGGCTGCGCATCGGTCTCGTGCTCGCCGGGATCCGCGGGCTCCCGGTCGAAGCCGACACGGTGGCCGCCGTGCGCAGAGCCGGACAGCTGTGCGAGGAGCTCGGACATCACGTGGCGGAGACCACGCCACCGGTCGACGACCAGTTCGGGCCGGACTTCCTGCGCTACTGGGCCTTCCTGGCCTTCTCGCTGAAGAACGCCGGCGGGCTGTTGTTCGGCAGCGAGTTCGACGGGTCGCGCACCGAGGAGTTCACCAAGGGCCTCAGCGGGCTCTTCGCCCGGCAGGCCGAGCGGCTGCCCGGTTCGCTGCGCCGGCTCCGCAGGCTCGCGCAGGAGCACGAGTCCGCCTTCGAGCGGTACGACCTCATCGTCTCCCCGGTGCTCGGACACCGGCCGCCGCGCATCGGCTACCTCGGCCCCGACGTCGACTTCCGTACCCACCTCGTACGGCTGCTGAGGTTCGCCTCGTTCACCCCGCTGCAGAACGTCTCCGGATCGCCTGGTCTGTCCCTGCCACTGGGGCGGACCTCCACCGGCCTGCCCGTGGGTGTCCAGCTCGCGGCACCCTTCGGCCACGACCGCCGGCTGCTGTCGCTCGCGTACGGGCTGGAAGAGGCCGCGCCCTGGCCGACGCGACCGACGCCGCAGTAGCAGCGGTCGCGGCGCGCCTCGCCGGGTGGGTCAGTGCTGGATCAGGCGCTTGAGCATGAACGTCGTGCCGCCGGGCCGGCCGTCGGGGCTCAATGCGTAGTCCTCGACGGTGCCGAACGGGACCCAGCCCCGCCGCAGGTAGTACGACAGAGCAGGGCTGCCTGTCTCGGTGTCGAGCAGCAGAAGAGTGCGGGCCAGCCGCAGGGCTTCGGTCTCCAGCGCGGACATCAGCTCGCCGGCGAGTCCGAGCCCACGCGCCTTTCGGTGCACCAGCAGCTTCGCGAC
Organism: uncultured Actinomycetota bacterium; assembly: GCA_963849365.1. Classification (GTDB taxonomy): domain Bacteria; phylum Actinomycetota; class Actinomycetes; order Prado026; family Prado026; genus CAVQCJ01. The sequence goes on along the minus strand of CAWKHA010000001.1, from coordinate 558,918 downwards.
CGTGGCCCGGTGCCGGCTGTTGGGCAACGGCGCAGGCAGGAGCTGGACGCAGCCGGCGATCGATCCTCGGTCGTCGCGGGCGACCCAGGTCAGCGTCCCGGCCGCCCGGACCGACCCGGACCACCAGTCGGTGGCCTCCGCCCGTGACAGCGGAGCCAGGAACCCGACACTGGCTCCTCCCTCGACGCAGTCGATCAGCACATCGGCCAGCCCGTCGACCGCGCTCAGGCTCTGGTCGGGGTCCAGGAGAGCCGCTCGCACGCGGACATCCTGTCATCGGCGCGACGGAAGCATCCCGCCGGGATCGGGTGGTGCCGAGGCGGCAGAACAGTGGCAGGCTCGACCTGGCGTTGCCGAGAACCCTCTATCCACAACGGCTTCCTGTCCACTTCCGGACATGTCGCTCGTACGGCAGCCAGCGGCGCCCCGCACCCACCAGCGCCCCGCACCCACCAGCGCCCATGGGCTCGGTGTGCACCTGCCGCCGCCCGTACACGTAGGGCGCGCACCGATGCGAACCCACGAGCCGACATGCGGCGCGGCGCGACGGCAGATGCCGGGAATGCCGCGCCAGTGGCGCGAAGATGGCCCCGTGTCCGAGGCAGCACGGGTGGCGCCGGGTGAGTCCCCGGCGCCAGGCAGACCCAGGACCCCGCGGGATGCGGCCGCCCTCACGCGCTATGAGAGCCGCATGCGGGTGCCGATCATCCTGTCGGCCGTCCTGCCGCTGATCCTCGTCCCGCAGCAGGGCCATTGGGTCTCCGTGGCCGTCGGCATCGTCTCCTGGCTCGTCTTCCTCGTGGACTTCCTCGTCCATCGGCAGCGGCTCGTGAGCTACCTGGGGACCCGGCTGGGCAAGTTCGACCTCGTGGTCGTCGTCCTGACGGCACCATGGTTCCTGATCCCCGGCGCGCAGGCCGGGGGCGCCGTCGTGCTGCTCCGGCTGGCCCGGCTCGTCCGCCTGGTGATCGCGAGCCGCGGCGCGAGGCGGTTGTTCGAGCGGCTCGGGCGGGTCGCACTCGTCGCCGTCGGCGTGGTGATCGTCGGGGCCGCCGTGGCGTACTACGCGGAGCACCCGAGCAACCCGGGGTTCGCCACCTACGCCGACGCGGTCTGGTGGGGGTTCGTCACACTGACGACGGTCGGGTACGGCGACATCGTCCCCGAGACCAGCACCGGTCGCTGGGCAGGTTTGGTCATCATGATCACCGGTGTGTCCGTGCTCGGATTGCTCGCCGGCTCGCTCGCCAGCTTCTTCCGGCTCGACCCGTCGTCAAGCGGCGAGCCGCTGGCCGCAGACGGCGGACAAGAGCCAGAGCCGGAGCCGGCGCAAGGGGCTGGACTCGAAGCGGTGATGTTCGAGCTCACCCAGCTTCGTGCACAGGTCGCGCTTCTCGCCCGGCGGCTACCGGCCGGCGGATCTGGTGATCCGGGCGGCGGTACGTAGGCTGGGCGGCATGCGCGTCGGCGTGCACGTGGTGAGCTTCGACTTCCCCGACGGACCGGCGTCGATCGCGCCCACCCTCGCGGCGGTTGGCGACGCGGCCGAGGACGCGCGTATCGACAACCTCTCAGTGATGGACCACTACTTCCAGCTGCCCGGGTTCGGCGGCGGCGGCGACCCCGGACAGCCGATGCTCGAGGGCTACACGACGCTCGGCTACCTGGCCGCCAGTACCCGCACCGTCGAGCTGCAGCTGCTCGTCACCGGCGTCACCTACCGGCACCCGGGCCTGCTCGCCAAGATCGTGACCACGCTCGACGTGCTGTCGGGCGGCCGGGCCGCGCTCGGCATCGGCGCCGCATGGTACGAGCGCGAGCACCTGGCGCTGGGCGTCCCGTTCCCACCGGTCGCAGAGCGGTTCGAGCGCCTCGAGGAGGTGCTGCGCATCGTGCACCAGATGTGGAGCGAGGACGACGGACCGTTCGACGGTGTGCACTACCGGCTCGCCGAGACGCTCAACTCGCCATCGCCGCTGCGGCGGCCGCACCCGCCGATCATGATCGGCGGTGGTGGCGAGCGGAAGACGCTGCGGCTGGTGGCGAAGTACGCCGATGCGTGCAACCTGTTCGCCGGGCCGCAGGTGGGCCCGGCCGGCGTCCGGGCCAAGCTCGACATCCTCGCGGAGCACTGCGAGCGGGAAGGCACCGACTTCGGCCACATCCGCAAGACGATCCTGTACGCCGGTCAGCTCGACCCGACGTCCGCGGCCGCCGGGGCCGCTTTCGTCGCCGAGATGGCGCAGTATGCCGGGCTCGGTGTGACCGAGGTGCACGTGATGCCGTTCCGCGCCGACCCGGTCGAGTTCGTGCGCGGGCTCGGCGAGCACGTCGTACCGCCACTCACCGCGCTCTGAGTCCCTTGGGTCAGGGCAGCAGGTGGACCCGGACCACCAGGTTGTCCTCCGTGAGACGTGCTCGGGGCCACCGCGCGCGGTAGGCGTCGATCGAGCTCGCGTAGCCCGGCTCCCCGTACCGCAGCACCTGGGCCCGGCCGTGCAGCCGCCGTCCGCGCAGGACCAGCTCGACCGGCGCGGGCTGCTCGAGGTTGCGCCACCAGGTCTTGCCCTGCGGCCGGCCCGGCACGACGACGAGGCCGTCGCCGTCCTCGGCGTACTGCACCGGCAGCTCGAAGGTTCGCCCGGACACCGAGCCGCGGACCCGCAGCCCCACCACGGCATGGTCCAGCGCCCGGTGCGCCGCGGAGCCCAGCACCCAGAGCACGACCCGGTTCTGGGCCGGACGGCCGTCGAGCGACGGCAGGAACCAGCCGGTCACGAGCCCGAGACAGGCGCCGGCCACCAGCCCGGTCGCGGTGCCCAGCACCGCAACCGATGGTCCGGACCAGTCGCTCCCTGGCGTGCTCGCCCCGAGGAAGATCACCGTCATCGCGGGTGCCCACGCCGCCGCGTTGGCAGTCACCCAGCGCCAGGGGTGTCGCACGTGACCACGCAGCCCGGTGGCCTGGACGGCGCCGAGCAGCGAGCCCATGACGGCGCCCAGCGCCATCGCGCCGACCGTGACGAGAAGCCACGGCGGCGCGGAGTCGTCCCCGGGGGCGGACATCACAGCCGGCACGGAGGCGAGCGCCCAGCCGACACCGGCCACGGCGGTGGTGACGAGCAACCACCGCCGCCGGTCCAGCTCCGGCAGCCAGCGCCGGAGCCCGGCGGCCTGCAGCCCGCCCAGGGCGAGCCCTTCGACGAGCCCGCCACCGACGACGAGCGAGAGGGCGATGGCTGCCTCCCGACCGTCGGTCGGCTCGCCGACGAGGGCCTGTGACGTCTTGGCCGCGGTGGCGGCGGCGGTCATGCCGATGGCCTCCGCGGCGGCGCACAACGCGGTCCATCGAGCGATCGAGGGCGGCCCGGCACCGGGACGCGACAGCGTGCGGTGCCGGCTCCCCGCGAAGCCGGGTACCGGCTGGCTGTGGCTGGACATGGCCCACGCTCCTCGGCCTGGCTGACTCCAGGCTGCCCGGACTGGGCACCGACCTGCAGAGTCGAAGGGCCCGTTGGTGACGGGGGCCGGGTTGCTGCGGTGGGATGAGCCCATGCGGATCGCCACCTGGAACGTGAACTCAGTCCTGGCCCGGCTGCCGCGGCTGGTCGAGTGGCTGGAGCAGGCCGCCCCGGACGTGGTCTGCCTGCAGGAGACGAAGGTCCCCGACGATGCCTTCCCGGTCGACGCCGTGGCGCCGCTCGGGTACGAGGTGGCGCACCACGGAGAGGGGCGCTGGAACGGTGTCGCGGTGCTGTCCCGGGTCGGGCTCGCCGACGTCGTCCGCGACCTGCCCGACGGTCCCGGGTTCCCGGACCCCGAGCACGTGGAAGCGCGGACCCTGGCGGTGACGTGCGGACCGGTCCGGGTGCGTTCGGTGTACGTACCCAACGGCCGGACGCCCGAGGACCCGCACTACGCGTACAAGCTGAGCTGGCTGACGGCGTTGCGGGCCGCGGTCGCGGCCGATGCTTCGGGCGACCGGCCGTTCGCGCTCATGGGGGACTTCAACGTGGCGCCGACCGACGCCGACGTATGGGACCCGGCCGTGTTCGTCGGCAGCACGCACGTCACCCCGGCGGAGCGGGCCGAGCTCCAGGCCCTGCGCGACGGCGGTCTCAGCGACGTGGTCCCCCGGATCGCCAAGGGCCCGCACCCGTACACGTACTGGGACTACCGCGCCGGCGCCTTCCACAAGGGCATGGGCATGCGGATCGACCTGGTGTACGCGAACGCCGCGCTGGCCGCATCGGTGACCGACGCCTGGGTGGACCGTGAGGCGCGCAAGGGCAAGGGCCCCAGCGACCATGCGCCGGTGGTCGTCGACCTCGACCTCTAGCCCGGACCGGAGGTCGCGGGCAGCAGCGCGGCGTCGACGTCCACGGGCCGTTTCACACCCACTGTGGTCGTGACTGTCCCCGCACACCTGTGGATGGACGACCACGCCGGGAGTGAAACCGCCGCGCGAAGTCTGGACCGTTCACGTCGAGGCGAGTCGGTCGACGAGGGCTCGGGCCCGCGCCACGAGGTCCGCGGTCGTCTCGTCGCCCTCGCGAGCGTCGAGCTCGGCGGCCAGGCCGGCGACCAGCCCGGCCATCTCCGCGATCAGCTCGGCGTCGTCCGTACTGATGATCCTGATCGTGGAGAAGGGCATGGCGACGGTCACCCGAGTGCTGTTCTCGACGCGACGGGGCTCGCTCCCGTTAAGAGGCATCGGCACCTCCTGAGGTCGGTGCGCCCCCGTATTCGACCGGGTTCGCCGGCAGCTGTTCCAGAGTCGTTGGTCCCTGCCGCAGCGCCGCTCCCGCGGGGTGTGATAGAGGCGCGGAGATGTCGAGCAGGGAGCGGCCATGACCACGACGACGACCACCACGACGCACGGCCGGGTCGTGCAGGACGAGCTCCGGCCGCACAGCCGGGCGCTGCGGCACGCGATCCCCGAGGTCTACCGGGGGTTCAGTGCCCTGCATGACTCGGCGCTCGCCGACGGCGCCCTCGACAGGCGCACCAAGGAGCTCATCGCCCTCGCCATCGCGGTGAGCAAGGGCTGCGACGGATGTATCGCCGCGCACGCGCAGGCGGCCGCCCGTCATGGAAGCACCGCCCGCGAGGTCGCGGAGGCCATCGGCGTCACCTTCCTGATGGACGGCGGGCCCGCCACCGTCTACGGACCGCGCGCGTTCTCGGCGTACCTGGAGTCCGCGCAGACCGAGCGTCCGGACGACGACTGACGCGCACTCCCGCAAGTCGGGACTTTCCGCCTGCCCGCCGGGGACCTTCGTCCCTGCTCGCAGCGCGCACCGGGACCTAGCGTCGTCGTAAGGGCGGCGTCCGACCGGGACGGTAACCGTCTGAGTCCGGGAAGGTGTTGACGATGAGGAGCTTGCTCGTGCTCGGCGGCGGAACCGCCGGCACCATCGCCGCGAACAAGATGCGCAAGAAGCTCGGTGACCAGTGGCAGGTCACCGTCGTGGACCGCAGCGACGCCCACCACTACCAGCCCGGCTACCTGTTCGTCCCGTTCGGTGTCTACGACCCCGACGAGATCGTGCGGCCGCGGCGCAAGTACCTCAGCAGCGGAGTGGACTTCGTCCGCGCGGGCGTCGAGGGCGTCGACCCGGCGGCCTGCACGGTGACGCTGGACGACGGTCGCGAGCTCGGCTACGACTACCTGGTCGTGGCCTCGGGCACCACACCCCGACCGGACCAGACCCCGGGCATGGCCGACGGACTGTGGCGGCGTTCGGTGCACGACTTCTACACCCTCGACGGAGCCGTCGCCCTGCGCGATGCGCTGAGGTCGTTCACCGGCGGGCGGCTGGTCGTGCATGTGACTGAGATGCCGATCAAGTGCCCGGTCGCCCCGCTGGAGTTCACGTTCCTCATGGACGCCTGGCTGGCCGACCACGGGCTGCGGGACGCGGTGGAGCTCACCTACGTGACGCCGCTGGAAGGCGCGTTCACCAAGCCGGTCGCCTCCGCGCACCTCGGCGGGATGCTCGAGCAGCGCGGGATCGCGGTCGAGCCGGACTTCATGGTCGACCGCGTCGACAACGACACCAAGACCCTGGTCTCCATGGACGACCGGGAGGTCCCGTTCGACCTGCTGGTCACCGTGCCGCTGAACATGGGCGCCGACTTCGTCGCCCGTTCGGGCCTCGGGGACGAGCTGAACTACGTGCCGGTCGACAAGCACACCCTGCTGTCGAGGGCCCACGACAACATCTTCGCGGTCGGCGACGCGTCCGACATCCCGGCCTCGAAGGCGGGCTCGGTCGCGCACTTCTCGCTGGACCTGTTCCCGGACAACTTCGTCCAGCACGTGGCCGGACGGCCGATGACCTCGTTGTTCGACGGGCACGCCAACTGCTTCGTCGAGTCCGGACACGGCAAGGGCCTGCTGATCGACTTCAACTACGAGACCGAGCCGTTGCCGGGTAAATACCCCGTGCCGGGCGTCGGCCCGTTCAGCCTGCTGGAGGAGTCCGACGTCAACCACTGGGGGAAGCTGATGTTCCGGTGGATGTACTGGAACGTCCTGCTGCCCGGCCGGCCGCTTCCGCTGCCGTCCCACATGTCCATGGCCGGCAAGCAAGTGGAACACGCCGCATGACCACCGATGGGAGTTGAGAACGATGCCTGTCACCACCATGAACGACCGCGAGGTCCACGTCGACGCCGAGGGCTTCCTCACCGAGTACGACGAGTGGGACGAGGACCTGGCCAAGCAGCTGGCCGCCAACATCGGCGTCGACCTGACCGACCGGCACTGGGACGTCATCCGCTTCCTGCGGGCCGACTACCGCGAGCAGGGCGAGACGGCGACCACCAGGCGCGTCCAGACCGTGGGCGGCATCCCCACCCGCGAACAGTTCGAGCTCTTCCCCAAGAAGCCGGCCAAGAAGATGGCGTACATCGCCGGGCTCCCCAAGCCGCACGGCTGCGTGTGACACCCCGGAAGGAGACCACCATGAGCACCGATACGGCCCAGATGATCGTCCCGTCGTTCGACGACGAGACCGCCACCGGCCGCAAGCTCGCCATCATCTGCTCCAAGGGCAACCTGGACATGGCCTACCCGGGGCTGATCCTGGCCAACGCAGCCCTCGGCGAGGGGGTGGAGACGCACCTGTTCTTCACGTTCTGGGGCTTCGACATGATCGCCAAGGACCGGATGGACGACCTGAAGTTCACCCCGACCGGGAACACCGCCATGCACCTGCCGATGGGGGACGTCCGCGTGCCCCAGGCGCTGGCACCGATGCCCGGCATGCAGGCGATGGCCACGCGGATGATGAAGCACCAGATCGCCGACCTCGGCGTGCCCGAGGTGCCCGACTTCCTCGAGCAGATCGTGGCCGCGGGCGGTCACCTGTGGGCCTGCCGGATGAGTGCCGACATGATGCATATGACGATGGACGACCTGTACGAGGGCGTCGAGGCCATCATCAACGCGAGCGACTTCATCGAGCTCACCGAGGGCGCGCAGCTGCTGTTCATCTGACCACCCTCCCGTACAGACGTCCGGACCCTATGCCGGCGGGCCGAGTGGGTTGTCGCCTGTCCACAGCTGCGCGGGGAGGCGGTAGAGCACGTGCGGGCGGACGGGGTGTCCCACGGGCACGCGCGGGTGCTCGAACTCGACGTCGCGGACCATCCCGAGCCGTTCCATCACCCGCCAGGACCGCACGTTGGTCAGCGCGGTCCACGAGTCGATCTCGTCGAGGCCGACCTCACCGAAGCCGTACGCCAGCGCCGCCCGGGCTCCCTCCGTGGCGATGCCACGACCCCAGAACGGCCGGGCCAGCCGCCAGCCCACTTCGACGGCCGGAGTGAAGGACGCGTCGAAGTCCGACCGGGCCAGCCCGACGTAGCCGGCGAACGCGCCGCCGACCTCCACCGCCCACAGCCCGTACCCCTGCATCTCCCAGCGCGCGAGGATCCGGTCGACGAAGGCATCGCTCTGCTCGCGCGTGAGCGGTGCGACGAAGTGCTCCATGACGACGGGGTCGTCGTTGAGGGCCGCGAACGGGTCCCGGTCGGCGTCGCGGAAACCGCGCAGCACGAGCCGCTCAGTGCGCAGGACCGGGGTCGAAGGCACGGCCCAACGCTCGCACAGCCGGTGCGCGGCAGCGGCGGGGACGGTCAGTCCGGCCCGTCCGGCCGCTGCGCGGCGGTCCAGGCCTGCGCCTGCCCCAGCGCTTCGGTGAGCGAGTCGCCCAGCCTGGGTCGCGCGCGGAAGACGGCGTCGGGCCCGAGCTGGTCCAGGGTCCGGGTGGCGGCGAGCTGGTCGTAGACCCGCGGCCCCACGCCGACCAGTACCAGGCGGCTGCCCGCCGCGGACAACGCTGCCGCGTAGCGGGCCAGGGCCTTGATGAACGTGCTGCCGAGCTCGTCCTTGCCGCGCAGCCGGACGATGACCACCGATCCGCGCGAGTCCGGCGTCACCTGCGGGAGCTGGGACTCGAACACCGGCGCCGCCGCGAAGAACAGGCTCCCGTACGGCATCAGGACCACGACATCGCCCGCCTCGAGCAGCGCCGGTGGGTCTTCCTCCTCGGGCAGCACCGACCCGGGGCTGAACCGCCACCGCTTCACCGTGATCTTGTTCGACTGGCGGGCCACGTGCAGCACCACCGACAGGCCCACGCCGACCAGCACGGCGTACTGCAGCGGGATCACCATCGTCAGCACGAACGTCACGGTCATCACGGCGGCATGGGTGGGGCCGGTGCGCCAGACCATCAGGACTTCGTGCGGCTTGAACGTGCGCACCCCGATGAGGATCAGCAGCCCGGCCAGCGCGGGCATCGCGACGTACGAGATCACGTCGCTGAACGCCAGCACGCACACGGCCATCACGAGTCCGGCGACCAGGTTGGCCACTCGGGTGCGCGCCCCGGCGACCCGGATCAGCGCGGTGGCGGACGTCGAGCCGCCCACCGGCATCCCCTGGAAGATCCCCGCGGCGATGTTGGCCACGCCCTGGCCGCGGAAGTCGCCGGAGGCGTCCGGGTACTCCCCGTCCGGGTTCGGTACCGAGTTGCTGATCCCGGCACCCTGCACCAGGCCGACGAACGCGAGCGAGAGCGCGGGGATGGCGAGGGGACCGGCCAGCGCGAGGTCGGGCAGTGCCGGCGTGGGCAGGGCCCGCGGCACGTCGGCGATGTCGCCGATCGTCTGCACCGAGTCGAGGCCGAGCAGGGCGGCGGCCGCCGACGTGACGACGACCGCGACCACCAGGCCCAGCGGCCCGACCGGTGTGCGTTCGAGCACCAGGATGATGGCGATGGTCGCCACCCCGATCGCCATGGACGCCCAGACGAACGACGACACGTGCAACAGGGTGTCGATCGTGCGCGCGATGCGGTTGCCGCCCTCGTTGTCGTACCCGGTGAGGTTGTCGAGCTGGCCCAGGACGATGTTCACCGCGACCGCGTTGATGAACCCGGTCAGCACCGAGTTGGGCACGAACCGCACCAGCCAGCCGAGCCGGAGCAGCCCGAGCGTGAGCATGACGGCACCGGTGAGCAGGGCGAGCGTGGCCAGGGCACGGCCGGCGTCGGGTCCGGACTGCGTCTGCGGGACGTCGGAGATGATGACGGCCATCGCGCTGGTCGCCTGGACGGCCATGTAGGCCGAGCTGGTGGCGGCGGCGCCGGCGATGGTGCCGACGAGGTAGGCGTACAGCCCGAAAACCGGGTTCACGCCGGCGAGCAGTCCGGACGCGAGGCCGTCGGGGACGCTCTCCACCCCGAGCACGACCCCGGCGCGCACGTCCGGCCCGACCGTGGCCCGCGAGCCGAGCTGCCGGCGGACGAGCCCGCGCACGTCAGGCATGGTCGCCTACCGCGTGGCCGTCGGCCGGGGCCGATCGTTCACGGATGCTCCTTCCGGCGAACCTACGGGCAGGTAAGGCCGGAATCCGGCCTTACCTGCCCGTAGGTTCGCTGAGTGCGAGCGGACGGGTGGGTCAGTCGGCGGCCTCGGCCGCGTTCCTGGCCTCGGCGGCGCGCAGCCGGGCGGTGACCACACTGAGCAGCCCGCGCGACACCTCCGGGTCGTCCAGCAGCGGCGAGAACGCGAGCGGGGAGATCGTCGCCGTCCGCAGCCCGTCCTCCCCGGCGATGACCGTCGCCGACCGGGGCTTGTGGTCGATCAACGAGATCTCGCCGAAGCTGTCGCCCTCCTTCAGCGTGGCCCGGCGCTTGCCGTTGACCTCGACGTCGGCGGACCCCTCCAGGATCAGGTGGAAACCCGCCCCCTCGACGCCCTGCTCGGTCAGGACGCGACCGGGCCGGTGCGTCATCTCCACCACGTGGCCGGCGATGCGGCGGCGCGCTGCTTCGGAAAGACCCGCGAAGAACTCGACGGAGGCGAGGCGGCGGGCGAGCTCTGGCTCCTGCATCTCGTGCACCTTTCGCTAGAGGGCGCCAGGCTAGGCCCAACCGGCGCCACCGTGCGTGTGATGGCCGCAACATGTGACTCGGGGTTCCCAGCGCGGTGCGGTCCGCGGAATGATCGCCGGGTGGACGGGCAGGGGTCCCGTCGCAACGGAGGTCGCGCATGGGCATCGTGTCGCCGGGGTTCTCCGGCCGCCGCCGCGAAGGCGGGGCGCAGCTGCCGCCGGGCCAGTACCTCACCGAAGACTTCCCCGTCCTGTCGGCCGGTCCGACGCCTCGCCTGGACACCGACCGGTGGACGTTCACGATCACCACCGAGACCGGCGCGAAGCTCGAGTGGACGTGGGCCCAGCTCCGTGCGCTGCCGGCCGAGAGCTTCACCACCGACCTGCACTGCGTCACGCGCTGGTCCAAGCTCGGCACGCACTGGGACGGCGTCTCCCTCGACACGTTGTTCGCGGACGTCGAGACGTCGGCGGACTACGTGCTGGTGCACGCGTACGGCGGCTACGACACCAACCTGCCGCTGGCGGACCTGCTCGACGGACAGGCGTGGGTGGCGTTCGGGTACGACGGCGACGACCTCGCGCCCGAGCACGGCGGCCCGGCCCGTTTGCTGGTCCCGCACCTGTACCTGTGGAAGAGCGCGAAGTGGGTCAGCGGCATCACGCTCTCGCACACCGACACCCCCGGCTTCTGGGAGAGCCTGGGCTACCACAGCTACGGAGACCCATGGCGGGAGCAGCGGTACTGGGGCGACTGACCTGGCGCGTCGGCCGGGTCGTCGCGCTGCGGGACGAGACCGCCACGGCGCGTTCGGTCGTGCTGGACGTCCCCGGGTGGCCGGGGCACGTGGCCGGTCAGCACCTGGACGTCCGGCTCACCGCGTCGGACAGGTACTCGGCGGTGCGCTCGTACTCGATGTCCCGCGAGCTGGACGGGGACCTGGTCGAGATCACCGTGGACCGGGTCCCGGACGGTGAGGTCTCGCCGTACCTCACCCAGGTGCTCGCGGTCGGCGACCCGCTCGAGGTGCGCGGCCCGGTCGGCGGCTGGTTCGTCTGGCGGCCGGGGCAGGACGGCCCGGTGCAGCTGCTGGCCGGCGGCTCCGGCATGGTGCCGCTGCGCGCGATGCTTCGGGCGCGGGGGAGGGCTGACGCTTCGCAGCGGGTGCCGATGCGGCTGCTGTACTCCGTGCGCGAACCCGAGGCCGTGCTGTACCGCGCCGAGTTGGCCGAGCTGGCCGAGCTGGCCGCGGCCGGGGACGGCGGCGTCCGCATCGACTACACGTTCACCCGGCGCACGCCCGAGGGCTGGGCCCGCCCGCCGGGGCGGCTGGACGCGGCGCTGCTGGCCGGTTCGGCGTTCGGGCCGAAGGAGCAGCCGACCTGCTACGTCTGCGGCCCGACCGGCTTCGTCGAGGCCGTGGCCGACCTGCTGGGCGCCGCAGGGCACGACACGGCTCGGATCCGTACGGAACGCTTCGGACCAACAGGAGGCACGCGATGAACGACGACGAACGGCCGTACCTGGACGGCAACGCCGCCGCCGGGCAGATCGCCTCGCTGATATCCCTGGACGTCACCACCGCGACCGGCCAGTGCGCCGGCTGCGGCACTGCCGGCCCCCTCGCCCAGGCCCGCATGTACGGCCCCGCGCCGGGTCTCGTGCTGCGCTGCCCGGCCTGCGATGCGGTGCTGCTGCGGATCGTCGAAGGCGCCGGCCGGGCCTGGATGGACCTGCGCGGCCTGGCCTACGTCGAGACCCCGCTGCCCTCCCCGGCCTAGGTCCGCGCGTAGCCCCCCAAAGCCGGATGGGGGGTCACGCCGGAGATCGACGTGGCGGCCGCGAAGCAGCAGCCTGGGTCCTGACCGCCCGCCCGGCCGGGCCCGACAGCGGAGGACACCGATGGAGTACGTGAAGCTCGGGCACACAGGGCTGGACGTCTCGCGCATCTGCCTGGGGTGCATGAGCTACGGCGAGCCGTCCCGCGGCGGGCAGCCCTGGAGCCTCCCCGAGGACGAGGCCCGGCAGTTCTTCGCCAGGGCGCTCGAGCTGGGGATCAACTTCTTCGACACCGCCAACATCTACTCGGCCGGGTCGAGCGAGGAGATCACCGGCCGGGCCCTGCGCGAGCTCGCCGACCGGGACGAGATCGTCCTGGCCACCAAGGTGCACGGCCGGATGCACGACGGGCCGAACGGCCAGGGCCTGTCCCGCAAGGCGATCCTGGCGCAGATCGACGCCAGCCTGCGACGGCTCGGCGTCGACTACGTCGACCTGTACCAGATCCACCGCTGGGACCCGCTGACGCCCATCGAGGAGACGGTCGAAGCGCTGGACGACGTGGTCAGGGCCGGCAAGGCGCGCTACGTGGGCGCGTCCTCGATGTGGGCCTGGCAGTTCGCCAAGGCACTGCACGTGGCGGACACGCACGGGTGGACCCGGTTCGCCACGATGCAGAACCACTACAACCTCCTCTACCGCGAGGAGGAGCGGGAGATGCTGCCGCTGTGCGTCGACGAGGGCGTCGGCGTGATCCCGTGGAGCCCGCTGGCCCGCGGACGGCTCACCCGCGGCTGGGACGAGGCCACGCACCGCTCCGGCCTGGACGAGTTCGGCCGCTCGCTGTACCCGCAGGCCGGGACCGACCGCGAGATCGTCGACCGGCTCGGCAAGATCGCCGAGGGGCGCGGCGTTCCGCGGGCCTGCGTGGCGCTCGCGTGGATGCTGTCCAGGCCCGGCGTGGCTGCGCCGATCATCGGCGCGACCAAGCCGCACCACCTGGACGACGCGGTTGCGGCGGTCGAGCTGGAGCTGACCGCGGACGAAGTGGCGGCGCTCGAGGAGCCGTACACCCCGCACCCGGTGGTCGGCTTCTCCTGAATTGCACACCCGTGCGGTGGGGAGGGTGGCGGCGTAGCCTGCGGGCATGGCTGACTCACCCGACCCGGTCAACTGGCGAGGGGTGAACCACCTCGCACTGGTCACCCCGGACATGGACGCCACGGTCCGCTTCTGGCACGGGGTGCTCGACGCCCGGCTCGTCAGCACGATCGCGACGCCGGCCTTCAAGCACTACTTCTTCGAGATCGCGCCAGGCCAGTCGGTCGCGTTCTTCGAGTATGCGGACCAGCATCTGGCCACGTACGCCAAGCCCGCCGGCGTGCCGTACGAGCAGGCGTCCCAGTTCGACCACCTCTCGCTGAACCTGCCCGACGAGGACGCGCTGCTGCGCCTGCGCGACCGGCTCAAGAGCCACGGGTGCGAGGTGACGGACGTCGTCGACCACGGCTTCCTGCGGTCGATCTACTTCAGCGACCCCGGCGGCATCGCGCTCGAGGCCTCGTGGTGGACCCTGGACCCGACCGGCCGCCCGGCGGACTACGGGGACGAGCGGCTGTTCTCCGACCCCGACCCGGTGCCGGCGGTCCGGGAGCTTCGCGACAGCGGCACGCTCGACCACACGGTCCCGACCGTGCTCGTCGACGCCATCATCATGGACCTGTTCAAGACTCCCTCCTGACCCGGACCCGTGTACTCCACGATCGGGCAGGTCCTGGCCGAGGCGGCAGGACGTGACCCCGACCGGGTGTGGCTGCGCAGCGACGACGGCACGCTGACCTTCGGCGCGGCTGCCGACCAGGTTGCCGCGACCGCGCGCAGGCTCGCCGACGCGGGGGTCGGCCGGGGCGACCGGGTGCTGCTCACGGCCCGCGGGACGCCGCCGTACCTGCTGTGCTGGCTGGCCACGGCCTGGCTCGGTGCGGTCAGCGTCCCGGCCAACCCGCAGGGCACGCCGGTCGAGCTGTCCGGTCTGCTGCACCAGGTGCAGCCCCGGGCGGTGGTCACCGACGACGAGCTGCGGGCCCGGCTGCCGCAGCCCGACGGCCGCGACGGCTCCGCCGGCTCCGACGGCTCCGACGGCTCCGACGTGCTCGACGTGCTCGCGCTGACCGACGGCTGGGCACAGCCGGGCCGGGACCCCGGCGCGGGCGGCGGGACCGGACCGGTACCGGTCGACCCCGGAGACGTCGCCGTGCTGCTGCCGACGTCGGGGACCACCGGCCGGTCCAAGCTCGTCATGCAGACGCACCAGGCGTACACCATGGCCGGTGAAGGCTTCCCGTACTGGATGGGGCTCGAGCGCGACGACCGCCTGATGACCTCGCTACCGCTGTTCCACGTGAACGCGCTCGCGTACTCGGTGATGGGCTCGCTGACGATCGGTGCGGGGCTCGTGCTGCTCCCACGCTTCTCGGCGAGCGGCTTCCTGGACGCCGCGCGCCGGCACGGTGCGACCGAGTTCAACGCGATCGGCGCGATGATCGAGATCCTCATGCGCCGGCCCGAGCGTCCCGACGACGCCGACACCCCGCTGCGGCTGTGCTACACCGGGCCGGCGCCGGCCCGGGAGCGGCAGGAGGAGATCGAGGCGCGGTTCGGGCTGCGCATCGTCGTGGGCTACGCCATGTCCGAGACGACGTACGGACTGATCTGGCCGCGCGGCACCCGGCCCTACGGCACGCTCGGCCGGCCGCGCCAGCACCCGCGCGCGGGTGAGGTCAACCACGCGCGAGTCGTCGACGAGACCGGGTCCGAGCTGCGGGCCGGGCAGGTCGGCGAGCTGTGGCTGAGCAACCCGGCCGTCACGCCCGGGTACTGGGGCATGCCGGAGGAGACTGCGGCGGTGCTCACCGACGGCTGGCTGCACACGGGCGACCTGGTGAGCGTGGGCGAAGACGGGATGATCACGTTCTTCGGACGCCGCAAGGAAGTGCTGCGCCGCCGCGGGGAGAACCTGAGCCCGCTGGAGGTCGAGGAGGCGCTGGTCGCACATCCCTCGGTGCAGGAGGTCGCGGTCGTGGGCGTGCCGTCCGACCTGTCCGAGGACGACGTCAAGGCCTTCGTCGTCGCTCTCCCGGGCGCTGTCCTGGACTTCGGCGAGCTCCGTGCCTGGGCCGCCGGACGGCTGTCCGCGTTCAAGGTCCCGCGGTACTGGCAGGAGCTGGCCGAGCTGCCGCACACCCCGACCGGGCGCGTGGCCAAGCACCTGCTGCCCACCGACCACCCCGATGGTGAGCACGACCTGGAGCGGAAGGACGGCGCATGACCTCGTTCGAGTTCCCCACGGCGATCGGCACGTCGGACGCGACGTCCATCAGCCTGCTCGGCCACGACCTCGCCGGCGAGCTGCTGGGCCGGGTCGGCTTCGGCGAGCTGGCGTACTGGCTCGTCGCCCTGCGCCGCCCGACGCCCGGGCAGCTGCGGCTGTTCGAGGCCGTGCTCGTCGCGTTGGCGGACCACGGGATGACCCCGACCGTGATCGCCGCGCGCATGACGCTCACCGGCGCACCCGAGTCGATGCAGGGCGCCGTGGCCGCCGGCTTGCTCGGCGGGGGCTCGCGCTACCTCGGCGTCACCGAGGACTGCGGCCGGTTCCTCGCCCAGACCCTGGCTGCGGCCGGGCAGCCGCTGCCCGGCGACGACGACGAGGCCGGCTGGGACGGGCTCGCGCTCGCCGCCGTGCAGCGCCGCCGGGAGGCCGGCGAGCTGGTGCCGGGGCTGGGGCACCCGGTGCACAAGGACGTCGACCCGCGGACGCCGGTGCTGTTCGCCCTCGCCGAGGAGGAGGGTGTGCTGGGCGCGCACCTGCGGCTGTTCGCCGCCGTCGGCCGGGTGCACCCGCAGGTGCTGGGGCGCCGGCTGCCGCTCAACGGTGCCGGGGTGTGCGGTGCGGTCCTGGCCGACCTGGACCTGCCGGTCGACATGCTGCGCGGGTTCGCGCTGCTGGCCCGGACCGCCGGTCTCCTCGGCCACCTGGCCGAGGAGACCCGCACCCCCATCGGTCCGGCGATCTACCGGCAGGTCGACGAGGCGGCCCGGTACGAGCCACCGCAGCCGAGCTAGCCGCCCGCGGGCGGCTCAGATCGCGAAGAACTGGTTCAGGTAGCGGTGCGCGACCGCCGCGTCGCCACGCACCGTGCCGGCGTGCGTGCGGTCGTACGCCGCCAGCACCAGGCTCCCGGCGTCGTAGTCGATCCTGGTCAGGTCGTCGATCGGCGCCTGCGTGTACGTCATGGCGCCATCGCTCATCGAGACCCGGTAGTCGCCGCCGCTGTTGCCGGTGACGCGGATGCCTATCTCGTACGGCGACTTGTCCGCGTCCGGGCGGACCGTCCCCTGCCACAGCAAGAACATGAACGGCACGAGGAGGTCGGCCACCTCGCCGTCCAGCACATGGGCCTCGCCGCGACCCTCGAGGATGTCCCAGGAGTGCACCCCGTAGTCCATGAGCTGTCCGGCCGCGTAGAAGAACGCCGGCACCGGGCCCATGTAGTAGTGGTCGACGATGAACCCCTCCCACTCCTCCTGGGTTAGCGGCTCGAGGATGCCCATCATCTTGTCGAAGTCGATCCGTACCCGGTCCATCATCTCGGGCTGGGACAGCTCGCGGAAACGGATCGCCCCCCGGTTGGCCGTGTCGAGCATCTTCCCGAGCGAGGAGAGCTCGCGCTTGGTCGAGCTCCGGGCGGCGTCGAAGGAGTCGAAGTACCCCTCCGTCGTGTCCACCAGGTGCCCGACGACGTCGCGGACCTCCCACCCGCTGCAGGCGGTCGGAGCGTGCCAGGCGTCCGGCGCCCCGGCCAGGGCGAACATCTGCTCTGCCTCCCTCCGGACGACCCGGAGGATGGTGTCTTTGCCCTCGTACGACATCGCGTTCCACGCGCCCATGACGGTCCTTCTTCCGACGGGGTGGTCGATAACGGGACCTTCACCCCGGCGCGAGCTGCTGTCAATGGCACGCCGGGGTGGGGTGCGGTGCGGTCAGCCGATGTCGCGTCGGCGCAGCCCGGCGAGCCCGGCGACGACCAGGCCGGCGCCGATGGCCAGCAACCACACCAGCGGAGCCGGCGAACCGCCGACGCCGGGCAGCCGGGGGACGTGCGCGAACGGCGAGAGGTCGATCACCCGCCGGTCCAGCCCGACGAGCGGCCCGATCTCGCCGAGGGTGACGAACAGCGCGAGCGCCACCCAACCGGCGGCCGCCAACCGCGCCGACAGCCCGAAGGCCGCCACCACGATGGCGACCACCACCCAGATCGCCGGCAACTGCACCAGAGCACCGGCGACGACTCGCCCGACATCGGCCCGGTCGTGGGTGTTCAGCGCGTGCACGAACCCGGCGCACAGACCGGTCAGCGCCATCAGCCCGGCGGCGCCCAGCATCGCCACGACGATGTGCGCCGCCGCCCACGGGACCCGTTCGGCAGCCGTGGCCAGGACTGGCTCGGCCCGGCCCTCGGCCTCTTCCGCGTTCACCCGGCCCGCGGCCTGGACGCCGTAGACGGACGCGATGACAGCCGCGATGCCGAGCTCCGCGGACAGGAACGCGTCGATCAGCCCGGTCTGGCCGCCGAGCTTGGTGATGAACTCCTGCGCCTGCTGCGAGTCCAGCAGCGACACGACGCCGGACGCGATCGCACCCAGCACACTGCCCAGCACCGCGAAGGCCGCGGCCCACCAGGCCAGCGCCCCGCGTTGCAGCCGCCAAGCCAGCCCCCACGTGCTGCCCACCCAGGGCGGCGAGCTCGCGGGTCCGGGACGGTCGGGCAAGGCGCCCGCGCCCATGTCACGCCGCGCACCCAGGAAGAAGGCCGCGCTCACCGTGACCACGGTGAACGCCGCGGGCAGCAGCAACACCCACCACCGTTCACCCGCGTACGGCCGGACCTGCTGGGCCCAGCCGACCGGCGAGAGCCAGCTGAGCCAGCCCGCCCCGCCCGAGCCGGAGGCGTCCCCAGCGGCCCGCAGGACGTAGGCGGCTCCGAGCACAGCACCTGCGAGCCCGCTGGCGCCGCGGGCCGTGGTGGCCAGCTGGGCGGTCACGGCTGCGACACCGACGAAGGCCGCCCCGCAGCCGGCCCACGCGAGTCCGAGCGCCAGCGACCCGCCGGCCGGCAGACCCGCCGCCACCATCGCGACGGTGGTCAGCGCGCCGATGACCGTGGCCGCGACCAGCCCGACGGCGACGGCGGCGGCCAGCGGCGCCCGGCGGCCCACGACTCCGGCGCCGACGAGCTCGAGCCGACCGCTCTCCTCCTCGGCGCGGCTGTGACGGACGACCAGGAAGAGGGTCAGCGCTCCCATAACCGTGGCGCCTATCGTGCCCAGCTTGAGCATCGCCAGCGCGCCCAGCGACGTCGGGTCGAACACCGGCCCGTACAACGCGACCAGGGCCGGCGTGCCGTTCACCGCCTCGGCGGCCTGCACCCTGCTGGCTTCTGTCGGGTAGAGCCCGGACGTGGCCGTGGCCGAGCTCGCCGCGATGCCCACCAGAGCGGCCGCCCACACCGGGACCACGATCCGGTCCCGGCGGGTGGCGAGCCGGACCAGCGCCGCAGTGCCGGTGAACCCGTCGCCGCGCGGCACCGGCCGGGCGTTGCCCGGTGCCGGGGCTGGTGCCGTCGCGGTCGCGGTCACAGCAGCGCCTGGTCCTCGCGCTCCGGCTGCGCGTAGTGCTGCAGGAACAACTCCTCGAGGGTGGGCGGCCGGCTCTCCAGCACCTCGATGCCGAACGGGGTCAGTGCGGCCAGCAGGCCGGCCAGCGCTGGCGTGTCCACCTGACACACGAGCCTCGTCCCGTCGAGGGCCAGTTCGTGCACGCCGTCCAGCTCGGCCAGACCCGAGGGCGGCCGGACCAGCGTCGCGTGCACCGACGTCCGGGTGAGGTGGCGCAGCTCGGCCAGCGTGCCGGTCTCGACGGTGCGGCCGGAGCGGATGATGCTCACCCGGTCGCACAGCGCCTCTGCCTCGGCCAGGATGTGGCTGGACAGCAGGACCGTCCGTCCGTCGTCGCGCTGGGCGTTGACGAACGCCTGGAACGCCTCTTCCATCAGCGGGTCCAACCCGCTGGTCGGCTCGTCCAGCAGCAGCAGCTCGACGTCCGAGGCCAGGGCCGCCACCAGAGCGACCTTCTGCCGGTTGCCTTTGGAGTACGCGCGGCACTTCTTGGTGGGGTCCAGGTCGAAGCGTTCGAGCAGGTCGGCACGGCGAGCGGGGTCCAGCCCGCCGCGCAGCCGGCCCAGCAGGTCGATGACCTCACCGCCGGTCAGGTTCGGCCACAGCGAGACCTCACCGGGCACGTACGCCAGTCGCCGGTGCAGGGTGGCGACGTCGTGCCACGGGTCGCCGTCCAGCAGCCGCACCGTCCCGGCGTCGGCCCGCAGCAGCCCGAGCAGCACCCGCAGCGTGGTGGTCTTGCCGGAGCCGTTGGGCCCGAGGAAGCCGTGCACCTCGCCCCGCTCGACCGCCAGGTCCAGGCCGTCCAGCGCGCGGGTCTGTCCGAAGGACTTGACCAGGCCGCCGATCTCGATCGCGCTCATGCCCGCGCACCGGTGACCATGCGGTCGACCGTACCGCCGCCCCTGGCCGCGGACGCCGGGGACTGCGAGCATGGCCGCGACGGGCGCCCCCTCACGTCGTGCGCCCGCGCCGCCCGAAGGAGCCCGACCGTGGCATCCGACCCCTGGCCGCTCATCCACGCTGAACGTGCCGCCCTGCTGGCCGACCTCTCGGACCTCGCCGACGACCGGTGGTCGACCCGGTCGCTGTGCCCGTCGTGGACGGTCCACGAGGTGCTCGGACACATGACCGCCACGGCTCGCATGACGCCGGTCCGGTTCTTCTCGCACCTGGCCGCCGCCGGGTTCCGCTTCCACACGATGAGCGCCAAGGACGTCGCCGCCGAGACCGCGGCCGGGCCGCAGGCGACGCTGGTCGAGTTCGGGTCGCTGCTGGACGCGACGACGTCGCCCCCCGGCCCGACGGAGGCCATGCTCGGCGAGGTGGTCATCCACTCCCAGGACATCAGGCGCCCGCTCGGGATCGCCCGTGACTACCCGACGGAGTCCGTGGTCCGGGTGCTCGACTTCTTCAAGGGGTCGAACCTGCTGATCGGCTCGAAGGCACGGATCGAGGGGGTGAGGCTGCGCGCCTCCGACGCGGACTGGTCGTACGGGAGCGGCTCGGAGGCGGCCGGCCCGGTGCTGGCGCTGGCGCTGGCGATGACCGGCCGCGCCGCCGGTCTGGACGACCTGCGCGGGTCGGGCGTCGACACCCTGCGGGGGCGTACCGCGTGAGCGAACCGACCTGGGAGTCCGTCGACGCGTACCTGGTCGAGCGGCTGTCGGCGACCGATGACGTCCTCGACGCTGTGCTGGCGGCGAGCGACGCGGCCGGACTGCCGGCGATCGCCGTCTCGACCCTGCAGGGCAAGTTCCTGCACCTGCTGACCCGGGCCGTCCGCGCGTCGTCGGTGCTCGAGGTCGGGACGCTGGGTGGCTACAGCACGGTCTGGTTCGCCAGAGCGCTGCCGCCCGGCGGCCGGGTGGTGACCCTCGAGCTGGACCCGCACCACGCCCAGGTGGCCCGGGCCAACGCCGCTGCCGCCGGGGTCGCGGACCTGGTCGAGGTGCGGGTGGGCCCGGCGCTGGAGTCCCTCGCCCAGCTGGCCGCCGACAAGGCCGGGCCGTTCGACGTCGTCTTCGTCGACGCCGACAAGGAGAACAACGCGGAGTACGTCCGGCTTGCGCTCGAGCTCAGCCGGCCCGGAACGGTGGTGGTCGTGGACAACGTCGTGCGCGGCGGCGAGGTGATCGACGCCGGCAGCCCCGACCCGCGGATCCAGGGAACCCGGGCCTTGTTCGACTACCTCGCCGCCGAGCCGCGCCTGGACAGCACGGCGCTGCAGACGGTGGGCGCGAAGGGCCACGACGGCTTCGCCCTCGCCCTCGTCACCCGCTGAGGACGCCCGCCACTCGCGGCTCGTCCTGACGCATCTCTCAGGATCGCGGGGCGGCGGTGGCGGCCCAGCGCTGCTGGGAGCCGTCGTAGTCGCCCAGCGCCCAGGCCATCGCCGAAGACGGTCGCACGGCGAAGACGACCTCGCCCGGTGGCCCCACCGGGAGGTACTGGAGGTCGGACGGCTCGCTGTACTTGGGGACGAACGCGGCCAGGACGGTGGCGAGAGCCGCCGGGTCGGTGGTCTCCTCGACGGTGCCGTGCACGATCAGCACGTCGTCGCCGCTCTCTAGGTGCAGCACCACGCGAGGGTCGGCCCGCAGGCTGCGCGCCTTGACGGTGGTCGTCTCGGTGTAGAACGACAGGGTCTCGTCGACGACGACGCCCCAGACCGGCGACGCGTGCGGGGTGCCGTCGCGCCCGGTCGTACCGACCCAGTAGTTCCGGGCGGTTGCGAGGCGAGCGGCGATGTCCGTCCAGCTCAGCGGCGTCATCCCGGCATCATCCACCGCAGCGCGGCGGTCACGTGTCGTCGCGTCCGCGCTCGTCCATCTCCGCCAGGAACTGCTCCACCTGCGCCGCGATCTCCTCGCCGCTGGGCACCTGCTGCGACCCGGCGCCGGTCGACCCGGGTGCCCCGCCCGTCTGCGCGACGAACGCGTCGTACTGCTGCTCGAGCGCGCGAACGGCCTCGACGTTCTCCGGGGTCTGCGCGATCTGTGCGTCCGTCTCGAGGTCGGTCCGGTCGGCCGCCTCGCGCAGCGCGTCGAGCGGCAGCAGCAGCCCGGTCGCAGCCGACACCGCCTCCAGCAGGGCCAGTGCCGCGCGCGGGTGCTCGGTCCCGGCCAGGTAGTGCGGCACATGCGCTGCGAAACCCATCGCCTGGTGCCCGGACCGGCCCAGGCGCAGCTCCAGCAGGCCGGACAGGTGGCCGGGCACCTCCAGCGCGCCGACCCACGACGTCCGCCCGGCCACCAGCTCCGGGTCGGTGGCGTGAGCGGTGAGCCCCAGCGGCCGGGTGTGCGGTGCCGGCCAGGGCACCGCGTGCATCCCCACCGTGAGCGGCACGGCGAACCGGTCGACCAGCGTGCGCACGGCCTCGGCGAACCCCTGCCACCCGAAGTCCGGCTCGACACCGTGCAGCAGCAGGAACGGCGTGCCCGCGGCGTCCCGCAGCAGGCTGAGCTCCAGCTCGGGGAGGTCGATCGTCTCGTAGTGGTCGGAGAGGAACGTCATCCGCGGCCGGCGCGCCCGGTAGTCGTACATCGAGTCGATGTCGAAGGTGGCCACCGGGGTGGCGTCCAGCGTGCGGAGGAGCTGCTCGACGGCGAGCCGGCCGGCGCCGCCGGCGTCCAGGAACCCGGCGAGGCTGTGCAGCAGCACGGGCCGCCCCAGGTCGCTGGGGGTGGCGTGCAGCGTGTACAGGTCCTGCGGGTCGCGCACGGTGCGGTCCTCCTGGTCGGCGTCCGTCGTCTGGGTGTCAACGCCGGGCGGTGGGCCCATCATCCCGGGACCGCCTAGGGTCCCAGGCATGACCGAGACTCCCAGCCCTGCCGCTCCCGCGACCCTCCAGCCCCTCGAGATCGAGGTGGGCCGGGTGCTCGCGGTGGTGGCGCACCCCGACGACCTGGAGTACGGCGCCGCGGCGGCCGTCGCGGCCTGGACCGACGCCGGCCACGAGGTGGTCTACCTGCTGGCCAGCCGCGGCGAGGCTGGGATCGACAGCATGGACCCGGCCGCGGCGGGGGCGGCGAGGGAGGCCGAGGAGCGGGAGAGCGCCGCACTGGTCGGCGTGGGCACGGTCGAGTTCCTGGACCATCCCGACGGCGTGATCGAGTACGGCGTGCCGCTGCGTCGCGACATCGCCGCGGCGATCCGGCGGCATCGGCCGGACACCCTGCTCCTGTTCAACCACCGCGAGACGTGGGCGCCCGGACGGCTCAACTCCCCGGACCACCGCAATGTCGGCAACGCCGCGCTGGACGCGGTCGGCGACGCCGGCAACCGGTGGATCTTCGCCGACCTCGGGCTCGCCCCGCACTCGGCCAGGCAGGCCCTGGTCACCGCCTCGCCGGCCAGCACGCACGGCCTCGACGTCACCGGGACAGTGGACCGCGCGATCGCCTCGCTGGCCGCCCACCGCGCCTACCTGGAAGGCCTCGGCGAGCACCCGATGTCCGACCCGGAGTTCCTGCGCTTCTTCCTCGAGCAGACCGGGCAGCGGTTCTCCGGCTCCGGGGCCGCGCTGTCCTTCGAGCTGTTCTCGTTCTAGGCGGGCCGGTGATGGCGACCGGGACCGTGCCCGCGCCCGCGAGGGCCCGGGCCGAGCAGCTGTCTGCCGCCGACCTCGCCCGGCGCCGCGAGCTGCGCCGGATGAAGGTGCTGTCCGCCGCGCTGCTGGGCGTCGCCGCGGTCGCGTACGTGTTCGCGGAGCGGGTGGCCCGCAGCCAGGGCGACGCGGTGGCGACGTGGGTCCTGTACCTGCGCGCCGCCGCCGCGGCCGGGATGGTCGGCGGCCTCGCCGACTGGTTCGCCGTGACCGCGCTGTTCAGGCACCCGCTCGGCGTCCCGGTGCCGCACACCGCGATCATCCCGTCCCGCAAGGACGCCATCGGCCGCAGCCTCGGTGACTTCGTCAGCACGCACTTCCTGGCGCCCGACGTGATCCGCGAGCGGGTCCGGCTGGTCCGCCCAGCCGCACGGGCCGGGACGTGGCTGGCTGCGCCCGCGAACGCCGAGCGGGTCACCCGCGAGCTCGCCACCGCCGTGCGGGCGGCGTTCGGCGTCCTGCGCGACGACGACGTCCAGGCGGTGCTCGAACAGCTCGTGACCCGCCGGCTCGCCGCGCTGCCGGCCGGACCGGCGCTGGGCCGGGTGCTCGCCGAGGTGGTGGCCGACGGCTCGCACCGCCCGCTCGTCGACCTGTCGCTCGTCAACGCGCACCGGTGGCTGGTGGAGAACCGCGACGCGGTCGTCGCCGCCGTGGCCCGGCAGGCGCCGGCCTGGTCGCCGCGGTTCGTCGACGAGCGGGTGGCCGACCGCGTGCACGCGGAGGTCCTGCGGGTGCTCACGGAGGTCCGGGACAACCCGGGCCACGAGCTCCGCACGTCGCTGGACCGGTTCCTCGCGTCCTACGCGCAGGATCTGCAGCACGACGAGCAGACCCAGCGGAGGGCCGAGGCGGCCAAGGTCGCGCTGCTGGCCCACCCCCAGGTGCGCCAGGCCGTCGCCGAGGCCGGGGCCGCCGTCCGCCGGCTCGCGATGGAGGCGATCGACGACCCCGACGGCGAGCTCCGTAGACGGGTGCGTGGCGCGATCGCGTCGTTCGGCGCGCGGCTGGCGGCCGACGCGGACCTGCAGGCGAAGGTCGACCGCTGGCTGGAGGACCTCGCGGCCTACCTGTCGTCCACGTACTCGGGCGAGCTCAGCACGCTGATCACGGACACTGTCGAACGCTGGGACGGACCGCAGACCGCACGTCGCATCGAGCTCCAGGTGGGTCGCGACCTGCAGTTCATCCGCATCAACGGGACGGTGGTCGGTGCGCTGGCCGGCCTGCTCATCGAGGTGCTCACGCACACGTTCTGATGGTGTCGGCGGTGCCGATGGTGGTGGCGTGACGACGCCGGCGCGGGCGGGACGGAGCCGGCGGGAAAGATCTTGGAAGATTCTTCCGAAAGGCCCTTGCGCGCGTGGTCGACGGTCCCGTAGAAATCTCCCCACGCCAGCGGGACCGGCGGACCGAGCAGGGGGAAACCCCAGCAGCTGCAAGGGTTTGAGGCGACTCTCCCGAGCGGTGGTCCGCGACCCGAGGGCGGGCCGGCCGAAGACCGGCGCACCGTGTCCCAGGGGCAACCCGGGGGCGCCGCGGGTGACGACGCGGTGGTGCGCACGGGTCGGGCGGCGACCGCGAATCCGCGCGGAGCCCGGGCGACCGGGCCGCGCGCGGGACCTTGCGTCACAGGGGTGCCGACCCGGACCGGGAGACCGGACCGGGGACCGGCAGTGGTCATGCGTAGGGCCCCGCGAACTCATACTTCGCGGGGCCCTACTCCTGTCTGACGACCATGGTGCCATCCCGGCAGCCCCCACCGAGCGCGCGACACGCCCGCGAGGCAGGATGGGTGACATGCCTCACGACCCTTACGTCGCTGCTCCCGGCCGCTACGAGTCGATGCGGTACCGCCGCTGCGGGCGGTGGGGCCTGCAGCTGCCCGAGGTCTCGCTCGGGTTCTGGCACAACTTCGGCGACGACCGGCCGCTGGACGAACAGCGGGCGATCGTGCGCCGCGCCTTCGACCTGGGTGTCACCCACTTCGACCTCGCCAACAACTACGGCCCGCCCTACGGCGCGGCCGAGGCCAACTTCGGCCGGGTGCTGCGCGAGGACCTGCGGCCCTACCGGGACGAGCTGGTGATCTCGACCAAGGCCGGCTACGACATGTGGCCGGGTCCGTACGGCGAGTGGGGCTCCCGCAAGTACCTGCTGTCCTCGCTCGACCAGAGCCTGGCCCGGCTGGGGGTCGAGTACGTCGACATCTTCTACTCGCACCGGTTCGACCCCGACACGCCGCTGGAGGAGACGCTCGGCGCGCTGGTCACCGCCGTCCGGTCCGGTCGCGCGCTCTACGCCGGGATCTCGTCCTACTCGCCCGAGCGCACCGCCGAGGCGGCCTCGGTGCTGCAGGCCGAGGGCGTCCCGCTGCTGATCCACCAGCCGTCCTACTCGATGCTGAACCGCTGGATCGAGGGCGGCCTGCTCGACACGCTCGAGGACGTCGGCGCCGGCTGCATCACCTTCTCGCCGCTCGCCCAGGGGATGCTCACCGACAAGTACCTGGACGGGATCCCGGCCGGTTCGCGCGCGAGCCAGGGCAAGTCCCTGGACCCGGCGCTGCTGGACGAGCGCAACCTCGTGCACGTCCGGGCGCTGGCCGGGATCGCCGCGGCGCGGGGCCAGTCCCTGGCGCAGATGGCCCTGCTGTGGACGTTGCGGGACCCGCGGGTGACCTCGACGCTGGTGGGTGCCAGCAGCGTGCGCCAGCTCGAGGACAACGTGGCGGCGCTGTCCGGCCCGGCGTTCACCCAGGCCGAGCTGACCGCGATCGACGCGCACGCGGTGGAGGGCGGGATCAACCTGTGGGCCCGCAGCTCGTCGGCCTGACCCGACCCGGGGCTGCCGCGTCGGCAGCGGTCACCCGGGCGTTCCGGCGCATCCTCTCCGGCTCGGCGGACGGCCGGCCGGACTGGGTGCAGGCGCTCGAGGAGCCCGGTGACCTGGGCTGGTTCGGGCCCGGGAGCGCGATGTGGGTCGTCCACGGTTCGCTGGCCACGCTGGTCGGTGGCGTTCGCGCCCTGCTGCTCCAGGCCGCGCACCCGCTGGCCCTCGCCGGCGTGGTGCAGCACTCGGACTACCGCCGCGACCCGCTCGGCCGGCTGCAGCGCACCAACCGGTTCCTGACCACGACGACGTTCGGCAGCTCGGCGCAGGCCGAGCGGGCGGTTCAGCGGGTGCTGGCCGCGCACGTCCCGGTGGTCGGGACCGCCGCCGACGGCAGGCCCTACGCGGCCGGCGACCCGCAGCTGCTCCTGTGGGTGCACCTGGCGCTCACCGACTCGATGCTGCGCGCGGCCCAGGCGTACGGCCCGCGCGAGGTCGACCCGGACGCGTACGTGGCCGACGCCGCCGTCGTCGCGCGGGCGCTCGGCGTCCCGGACCCGCCGCGGACGAGCGGGGAGCTGGCCACCGTGATCGAGGCCTACCTGCCGCAGCTGGGGTCGGACCGCAGCACCCTCGACGTGGTGCGGTTCCTGATGGCGCCACCGCTGCCGATCGCCGCCCAGCCGGCGTACCAGGTGCTGTCGCGCGCCGCGGTGGACCTGCTGCCCGCCTGGGCGACCGGGCTGCTCGGCCTGCCGGACCGGCCGGGGCTCGTCCGCGCTGCCGACCGCGCGGCCTGCGGCGTGCTCCTGGGCGGCCTGCGCCGCGTGCTCGGGCCGCAGTCGCCGGGGGAGCGGGCGGCCCTGGGGCGGCCCCCGGCCGCCGCCTGAGGGGTCCGGACGGGCTCAGTCCAGGCGGACGGTTCCGTGCGCCGTGGTCACGTGCACGGCGAGCAGGCCCACCCCGTCGTCCTCCACCCAGTCGACGTCGATGTCGTCGAGCGGGTGGCTGGCCGGCTCGCCGAGCCAGGCCGCCACGGTGTCGGCGTCGCCGCCGATCTCCATGCGTTCGAGCCGTAGGTCCGGGCGCCCGCCGGCCGACGGGTGCTCGGCGGGGTCGCACATCCACTGCACGAAGAACGGCAGCTGCGGGTCCTCGATCAGGTCGAGCACGCCGATCTGTCGCCAGCGCAGGTCGAACCCGTCCGGGCGGTGCCGGTTGCCGATGACTCCCGGCCGTCCCAGCCGCGCCTCCACCGGGGTCAGGTCGTCGACCGCGACGACCCAGCCGAGCCAGCCGCCGCCCTCCTCGGCCCGCGCCCGGACTGCCTGCCCGAACGGCTCCTTGTCGGCCGCGGGATGGTCCAGCGCCGCCACGACCTCGAGGTAGGTGCCCCCGGACAGCGGGAGGATGAAGTTGCGGGTGCCGAAACGCGGGTGCAGGCCGCCGTCCGAGAACGCCGCCCCCACCGCTGCCCCGAGGCGCTGCACGGTGTCGGCGAGGTGAGCCGGCTCGGTCGCGTAGGACACGTGGTCGAGGCGCATGGCGGGCATCCTGCCTCATGCGGTGGGTGCCCCCGCGCGGGGGTCCCGGCCGCAGCCGGGTCGGGTGCCGTACCTGCGCCGCTGCCACCGAACCGCTCCCTTAGACCCGTTCGGGTGATCCGGTGGCGGAGCGTCATTCCCGATAGACCCGGCATGACGTTCACCCGCCGCATGTGGCTGAGCGCTGCCGCAGCGGCCGGCGCCATGCTCTTCTCGGTCCTGGCAGCCCCCGGCGCCTCGGCCTCGAGCGGGAGCTCGTTCGTCTCCCTGGTCAACTCGGCGCGCGCCGCGGCGGGCCTGCACGGCTACGCGGTCTCGTCCCAGCTCACGGCGGTGGCTCAGGGCCAGGCCCAGCGGATGGCCTCGCAGCAGCGGCTGTACCACAACCCGGGCCTGGCCTCGCAGGTCACCAACTGGAAGTACGTGGGCGAGAACGTCGGCTACGGGCCGGACGTGAGCACCCTGTTCAGCGCGTTCATGCACAGTCCGGAGCACAAGGCCAACATCCTCGACCACGACTTCACCCAGATCGGGGTCGGGACAGTCACGAAGAACGGCACGCTCTGGGTGTCGATGGTGTTCCGTCAGCCGATGCACGCGACGTCGTCGAAGCCGTCCAGCAGCAAGCCGTCGACCAAGCCCAAGACGACGACCAAGAAGCGGGCGGCCGCGGTGGCCCGGACCGCCGCGCCGGCCAAGCGCGCGGTCACGGTAGGCGCGACCCCGGTCGCCGCGAAGCGCGAGCCCGGCCTGGTCTGCGCGGCCACCCCGGCCGCGGCGGAGCGGGTCCGCGACGTCACCGACCTTGACCGCAGCGCGCGCCTGGTGCAGGCCGCGCAGCTCCTCGTCCGTGGCTTCCAGTGCGGTCGGGCCCTGCCGATGACCGGCGTGCTGGACGAGGCCACCCTCAAGGCGCTCACGCAGGTCTGACGGCCCGGCCGGCAGCCGGATGTGGGGCGCGTCACGCGCGCCGCTCGTGGGCATACCGCGCATACCAGTCTGAAGCGGGGCACAGGTTACCCTCGCGGACATGCCGGGCACCTGGACCTTTCTGACCAACCATGGGCACGTGCTCGTCGCGGTCGCCTCGGACCCCGACGCGCGCCTGCGCGAGATCGCTGCTCGGGTGGGCATCACCGAGCGGGCGGCCCAGCTGATCGTGGGCGACCTGGAGGCGAGCGGCTACCTCAGCAAGGAGCGCGTGGGTCGGCGCAACCGCTACCAGCTGCACCCGGGCGGCCGGTTCAGGCACCCGGCCGAGGCCGACCAGACGATCGACCGCCTGCTCGCACTCTTCCTCGACGGTGTGCCGCCGACGAGTCGCTGAGGGTCAGCTCTCGAGCTGCTCGGCGACTGCCTCACGGTCCGGGTTGGTGGCGTCCTCGAGCTGGGTCATCAGCTCATCGCGCTCCGCGCGCACGTCGGCCAGCCGCTGCTCGGCGCCGGCCAGCGAGGCGGCCAGCTCAGTGATCTGGGTCTGGGCCTCGCGGTGGCGGATCTGCCAGTCCTGGGCCTCGTTCGCAGCCGTACGGGTGCGGATCTCGGACGCCTGGAGCTTGCCTTCCAGCTCGGACTGCACCCGGGTCAGCTCGGCCTGCAGCTGCTGGGCGTACGCGACGGCGTTGTCCGCACGCTGCTCGGCCGCGGTCCGCTGGGCCTCGCTCGCGTCGACGAGGGTGCGCATGGCGCGCACCTCGTCGTGGGCCGGGGGAGCGGGCACCGGGGTCGCGACCGGGACGGGTTCCAGGGCCACCGGCTCGAGGGCGACCGGCTGGACGGCGACGGTCTCGACGGCGACCGGAACAGGCGCGGTCGCGACGGGTTCAACGAAGACCGGCTCGGCGACCGGCTCGGCGAGCGCCTCGGGCAGCGGCTCGACCGCCTGCACCGGAACGGCGTCGGGCTCAGCGGTGCCGTACTCGTCCGGAGCCGCGTAACCGACCGGCGGGCCCCACGGCGCGGGGCTCGCGGGCTCTGCGTGTGCTACCACGCCGACCCCGACGTCCGTGGG
Source organism: uncultured Actinomycetota bacterium (assembly GCA_963849365.1). Lineage (GTDB taxonomy): Bacteria > Actinomycetota > Actinomycetes > Prado026 > Prado026 > CAVQCJ01. The sequence continues at coordinate 528,996 of CAWKHA010000001.1, read as the reverse complement.
CCATGCGGCGACGGGCGACGGCGCTGCCTCCGGCTGGGGCTCCTGCTCGTCGCCTGGCGTGCCGTCCGCCTTGCGCGGGCGGCGCAGCTGCATGCCCAGGAACCGCTTCGCCCCGGGGGTCGCGGCGTCCTCCCCGGCTGGCTCGGCAGCCGGCACGCTCGCGCCGGGGAAGACGGGGACCGACACCGGCGGCGGGATGGCCCCCGCGTAGACCAGGGGAGTGGCACCGCCGTGCGGCTGTTCGACCGGCGCAGGGGCAGCCGCCTGCTCGACCGTCGGCGCCGCAGGCTGTTCCGGCGCGACCTGGTCGGGCCCCGGCTGCTCGGCGAACGCAGCAGCCTGCTCCGGGGCGCCTGTCCACGGGTTCACCGCAGCGGTCGCCTGGGCCCACCCGGGGTCGACCGCGGGCGTGGACTGCACCGGCTCCGGCTCGCGGGTCTTGCGGCCCGGCTGCACCGGAAGGATGTCGACTGCCGCCTGGGCCTGGGGCAGCGCACCAGGATCGGCGTCGTACGGCTCCGCGGACATCGGACCTCCACCGGCGAGACAGCTCGTCCCAGCCTGTATCGGCGCCGGGCCCGGGGACCTTGACGCACCGTGATCAGGCCGGTGGGAGCGCTACCCGGGGCAGTCGACGCAGCCACCAGGCCAGGGCCGGACCGACGCCCAGGGCGAAGATCGCCGTCCCCGCCCCGACCTTGCCGCCCAGGGCCCAGCCGGCCGCGAACGCCGACACCTCCAGGACGGTCCGTACCGGGGCGACCGGCCAGCCGAACCGCTCGTGCAGCCCCGTCATCAGCCCGTCCCGGGGCCCGGGCCCCAGGTTCGCCGTGAGGTAGAACGCTCCCGCCAGCGCCAGCAGCACCGTCCCGCCGACCACCTGGGCGACCTGCTCCGCCGGGGCCCTCGGCCGCGGCAGGTAGCGCACCCCGGCGCCGAGGGCCACCGCGATGACCACGGCGTTCGCGAGGGTTCCGAGCCCAGGGCGCTCGCGCAGCGGGATCCACAGCAGCAGGATCACGGCGCTGATGGCGAAGGTCGCGCTGCCGATCGACAGCGGGGAGTGCCGTGCGACCCCCTCGGACAGCACCGTCCAGGGCGAGTTCCCGATCCGTGCCGTCACGATCAAGGCCTCGGCGGTGCCGAACAGCCACAGTCCGACCAGCAGGACGGCCAGTGTGAGCGGTCCGGTGCGCCAGCGTGACCCGTCGGCGGACCAGGGCGTGGCCGGGATCTGTCGTCCGCCGGCCACCGCCGAACCTTAGCCGCCGACAGCACGATCTTCGTCCGTGCCGCTCCCGACCGCGCCCGGAAGCGGTAGCCTCGCGCGTCCGCCGCCTGCCTCGGGTGACCTGGAGGAAGACTCATGGGCACGATCGTCGTGGGATACCTGCCGACCCCGGAGGGCCGCGCCGCGCTCCGGACCGGCATCGCCGAGGGGCAGCTGCGCTCCGCAAAGGTGCTGGTCGTCAACTCGCACAAGGGCGGCGCGACCTTCACGCGCGAGGACGCCCGGACGAACGAGGCGGAGCTCAGCCAGGTCCAGCGTCTGCTGGCCGATTCCGGCGTCGAGAACGAGGTGCGCGGCCTCATCCGCGGGCAGGAGGCGCCCGACGACATCCTGGACGTCGTCGAGGAGGTCGGGGCCGAGCTCGTGGTGATCGGCCTGCGGAACCGCAGCGCCGTCGGCAAGCTGCTGCTGGGGAGCAACGCCCAGCGCATCCTGCTGGAGTCCCCGGCGCCGGTCCTGGCGGTCAAGGCCGCCCCGGAGGACTGACGCCGTGGCGACGCCGACGAAGCTGCGGCTCGCCCAGGACCCGGCCGCGGACGCGCTGCTGAGCCGCGACCCGTTCGCCCTGCTGGTCGGGATGTTGCTCGACCAGCAGTTCCCGATGGAACGGGCGTTCGCGGGGCCGTACGTCCTGGCCGGCCGGCTCGGCACGCCGGACCGGCTCGATCCGGTCGCGATCGCCGGGCACGAGCCCGAGGACTTCGCCGCGCTGATGGCCAAGCCGCCGGCGGTGCACCGCTTCCCAGGATCGATGGCCGGCCGCGTGCAGGCGCTGGCGGCCGTCGTGACGGCCTCGTACGGCGGTGACGGCGCGGCCGTCTGGGCCGATGCCGGGTCCGGTCAGGAGCTCGCCTCACGGCTGCGCGCCCTGCCCGGGTTCGGCGACCAGAAGGCGCGCATCTTCGTCGCACTGCTGGGCAAGCAGCTCGACGTCCGGCCCACAGGCTGGCGCGAGGCGGCCGGCGCCTACGGTGACGAGGGGAGCCGTCGGTCGGTGGCCGACGTCGTCGACCCGAAGACCTTGGCGGAGGTCCGTTCGTACAAGCAGGAGCTGAAGCGCGCGACCAGACAGGCGCGCCCGGACGGCGAGGCCGGCTGACCAGAGGGAACACTCGCTGGACTTACAATGTTCGCCTAGTGCGTCCGTCGCACGAGACCACGTCTCCCCCAAACCATCAGCGGCCCGCCGAGCCGACCGTCCGCAGCCCGGTCGGCAGGCGCCCCACCAGACGAGAGGTCGTTCGTGTCGCCGGTTCGCAGACTCCCTGCTGACGATCTTGCCCCCGCCCAGGAGGCTTCCATTTCGATGAACCGGGTCACCCGCTCCACCTCGAGCCACACCCCCCGCAAGTCCAGCGACGCCCGCAAGTCCAGCGACGCCCGCAAGTCCAGCGACGCCCGCAAGTCCAGCGACGCCCGCAAGTCCAGCGACGCCCGCAAGTCCAGCGACGCCCGCAGTGTCTTGGCGGCGTCGTCGCGGCCCGCCGCCGCGCAGCCGATCACCGCCAAGGCTCCCGCCGCGAAGGCGGCTGCGGCGAAGGCGGCGCCGCTCAAGGCGGCGACCCCGGTCAAGGCAGCGGCCGCCAAGCCTGCTGCGAAGCCGGCCGCCAAGGCCGCCCCCGCCAAGAGTGCCGCCGGCAAGCCCGCCGCGCCGGCCAAGGCTGCACCCTCGAAGACTGCCGCAGCTGTCAAGGCTCCGGCCAAGGGCGCACCGAAGGCTGCGGAGAAGGCCCCGGCGCAGACCGTGGAGAAGGGCTCGGCCAAGGCTGCTCCGGTCAAGGCCGCTGAGGCGAAGGTGCCCGCGAAGCCCGCGACCAAGCCCGCGACGAAGCCCGCCAAGGGCGACGCCGCGCTGGAGGCCGGCGCAACGGCCGAGCCCGACCTCGAGGTCGTCGAGGTCGACGTCGAGGTCGAGCTCGCGACCCTCGAGCCCGACCCGGACGCCCTCGCCGTCGTCGAGGGCGAGACGCCGGCCGACGCCGAGGACGCCGAGGCGGAGGCCGAGGACGAGGGCTTCGTCCTCTCCGACGTGGACGACACGGACGAGCCGATCCAGCAGGTCCAGGTGGCCGGTGCCACCGCGGACCCGGTCAAGGACTACCTCAAGCAGATCGGCAAGGTCCCGCTGCTCAACGCGGAGCAGGAGGTCGAGCTCGCCAAGCGCATCGAGGCCGGCCTGTTCGCCGAGGAGAAGCTCGCCGCCGGGATCAAGGACGCCAAGACCCGCGCGGAGTACGACTGGATCGCCGAGGACGGACGCCGGGCCAAGAACCACCTGCTCGAGGCCAACCTGCGCCTGGTCGTCTCGCTGGCCAAGCGCTACACCGGCCGCGGCATGCTCTTCCTCGACCTGATCCAGGAAGGCAACCTCGGCCTGATCCGTGCCGTCGAGAAGTTCGACTACACCAAGGGCTACAAGTTCTCCACGTACGCGACCTGGTGGATCCGGCAGGCGATCACCCGGGCGATGGCCGACCAGGCCCGCACGATCCGCATCCCGGTGCACATGGTCGAGGTGATCAACAAGCTCGCGCGCGTCCAGCGCCAGATGCTCCAGGACCTGGGCCGCGAGCCCACCCCCGAGGAGCTCGCCAAAGAGCTCGACATGACCCCCGAGAAGGTCATCGAGGTCCAGAAGTACGGCCGCGAGCCCATCTCGCTGCACACTCCGCTCGGCGAGGACGGCGACAGCGAGTTCGGCGACCTGATCGAGGACTCCGAGGCCGTCGTGCCGGCCGATGCAGTGTCTTTCACGCTGCTGCAGGAGCAGCTGCACCAGGTGCTCGACACGCTGTCCGAGCGCGAGGCGGGCGTCGTCTCGATGCGCTTCGGCCTGACGGACGGCCAGCCCAAGACGCTGGACGAGATCGGCAAGGTCTACGGTGTCACGCGCGAGCGGATCCGGCAGATCGAGTCCAAGACCATGTCGAAGCTGCGGCACCCGTCCCGGTCTCAGGTCCTGCGCGACTACCTCGACTGAAGTAGTCCGCACCCTGCGGGGATGGTCCGCCCGCCCGACTCGCAGGCATGTGGGGCAGAGGATCGGCTCCTTCCTGGGAAGGTTTCGCGACTCCGCGCCCAGACGCCCCGCTCAGGAACCGGCAGTCGGTGCGGATGTGCCGCCCGCCCAGCGGAGGTCAGAGTCAGGGTCGAAGGACTCTTCCCGAGTCGTGCTCCAGGCCCGAGGGTTGAGCTTGGTTTCTGCGGGAACTACCTCCTGCGGGACTGGGCGAGGAGGGGATTCACATGGCTAATCACGATGTGACCCCAACCAAGTCCGGGCATCTGTGGACCGGTCTCGGTATTTCTATTGGCGCGGGATCGGTTTGACCGTTGGGCTGCTTGGCTGGGGAGGCGCCGGCATCGCGCTTGGTATGAGCATCGGTGCGGGGATCGGTATCGCGCTTGGCGCGAGTTTCGACGCAACCGAGCGTCGTCGGCATCGAGGCCAAGAGGGGAGCCGAGAACCCTGAACGAGCGGTCCCTCTGCGCCACTGCGATGCCGTTCCCAAGCGCCCAGAGCGGTCCCTGACACCTGTCCCCGTCGCCGATGTCGAGTTTGCGACGTCGGGTCTTTCGGCCCTGGTTGGCGCCGTTCCAGCGCGGGGATGCTGGGTCGTGGTCGTGGGAGGTGCCGTGATGGCTGTTGCCGTCTATCCGGTTCGGGTACAGGCCACGCTCGATGAGCCGTTGTCGCGCGGGCTGTGGCTTGTGAAGTGGCTCCTCGCCATCCCGCACTTCATCGTACTCGCGTTCTTGTGGATCGCGTTCGCCGTCCTGAGCGTGGTCGCATTCTTCGCGATCCTGTTCACGGGTCGCTACCCCCGAGGCATCTTCGACTTCAACGTCGGCGTGCTGCGCTGGTCGTGGCGGGTGGCGTACTACACCTACAGCGCGCTGGGCACCGACCGGTACCCGCCGTTCACCCTCGCGGACGTGCCCGACTACCCCGCGCACCTGGAGATCGCCCACCCGGAGCGGCTGTCCCGGGGTCTGGTGCTGGTCAAGTGGTGGCTGCTGGCGATCCCGCAGTACATCGTCGTGGGGATCTTCCTCGGCAGCACCTACTACGCCTGGGACGCGGCCACGCGAAGCTGGCACTCGTTCTCGGTTCCCGGTCTGATCGGCGTCCTGGTCCTGGTCGCCGCCGTGGTTCTGCTCTTCTCCGGCAGCTACCCGCGCCCGGTGTACGACCTCGTGCTCGGCCTGAACCGGTGGGTGCTGAGGGTCGCCGCTTATGCCGGCCTGATGACCGACCAGTACCCGCCGTTCCGGCTCGACATGGGCGGCGATGAGCCGGGGGACACCCTGCCCCTGCCCTTCGGGACCGCCCCGACCGGGGACCAGGAGGTCGTCGACCTGAAGGCTCGGGTCGCAGCCCTCGAAGCGCGACTGGACGCAGCCGGTCAAGACAGCGACTAGCCCGCCACGAACGTCGGCCTTCAGCCGCACCGACGTGCCGTTCCCGAGCTCATCGGATCCGGCTTCAGAGGGCGTCCGACGGCTGGATCCTTGGGTGGTATCTGATGACGGCGGTGCGCAGACGGCCCTCAGGGCCGCCCTTCGAGCCTGCCGGGAGTACAATGAAATTGCGGGTACTGGGAGGCGCGGAAAGGCCTCTTCGGGTCCGTGTCGGGAATTGTGAGCGTCCCGCAGCCTGCAAGACGCGGTGGCATGAACGCCCGACGGAATGACAGAAGGCCCGCCCCAGCGAGGGACGGGCCTTCCGCCATTCCGGTCGCACCAGTCATGGAACCCTCCAAGGCTGTGGACACGTCCCCGTCCCCGAGAATCACTAGATCTCTAACAGTAAGAAGTCAAGCAATCATCTCGGCTCCTCTCGGTTCAGGTCACGACGGGGATGCCGTGGGTGTCGTCGCCGAGGAGCTCGAACGCTGCCCGTCCCGTGCATGACAGCCGCCTGGGCTCGTGGCCTCGCCGGTCGAGCCGGACCGACACGTCGGCAAGCTTGCTGTTCAGGCACACCTTCGTCCCACCGGGCGGGTTGCGGTAGCGCAGGCCGATGGTCACGTCCGGGGCCGCGCGCGTGGCGACCGACAGGCGTGCGTCCTTGTTGTGCGTTGCGAACACCCAGGACAGTCCCTCCTGCCTCACTCTCGGCAGTGGTGCACGCAGCAGCGAGCTGAACCTCAGCTCCTCCCCACCGACCCGCAGCACGGCGAGGGTGAGCCACGGCGACCAGACCGGGCCAAGGCGCAGCCGAGCCGACGCACATTCCAGGCAGGCGTCGCCGTCGTCGAACTCCGCCACCTGCGCCCACGCGTAGCGGTCGGTGTGCTTCGGACCCCAGTTGTGGTTCTGGCTGCCGAGCCATCCGTCGACCTCGACCGTGGTGCCGCCGACGTCCAGGGTGCCCGAGTACCTCGAGGCCGGGGCGGCCACGAGGGCCTTCGCCTGAGGGAACCCGCGGTCGTAGGAGCTGCGGGGCATCAGCAGCAGCGGCCGGTCGCCACCGGTCCTCTCGACGTCCCACGTGATCCGGCCCCCGGCGCCGTCGCACGACCCTCGCAGCCCGTTGTCATCGAGGGCCGAACCCCCGATGCGTACGTCGAGCCCGGAGGTGGCGGTCGAGACCTCCCCCAGCGGGAAGGTCTCAACCGAGGCCGTGACGCGTCGGCGCTCACCGTCGAACCAGACCGCCCACACCTCCCCCTCCGCCGCGCCCGACGTGGGGGCGAAGAGGGTGTAGCGGATCCAGAACCCCAACGGGCGGGACGGATGGTTGGCGCGCGAGAACCAGCTCTCGTAGAAGCCGCCGGTTCCGGTCCAGCGGACGCCGTTCCAGGTCGCGCGTGCGAGGCTCGCGCCGCCGATGTCGTCGTGCATTGCGCCCCCCTCGTGTCGGCGCCACGGTGACGCAGTCGGGTGGCCACGTCAACGGGAGGGAGGACCAACGGCCCTACCTCGCACCCGTCGTGCGAGCGTCTCGTGAGCTCATGACGGCGCCGCCTGCTCGCAAGCCGCACGCCGCACGACCGGTGGCCGGCGGCGAGCGGCCGACGCGCTGGAACTCCGAGGAGAGGGTCTGGGAGACGCGGCTGCGGGGACGTGCGGTCCTCTCGGACCCGCGGATCAACAAGGGCACGGCCTTCTCGACGGCGGAGCGCGGTGCGCTCGGCCTGGTGGGCCTGCTCCCTCCGCGGGTACTGACCCTGGACGAGCAGGCCGCGCGCGCGTACCAGCAGTACTGCAGCCAGCCCACGAACCTGGCCAAGAACGTCTTCCTGAGCGCGCTGCACGACCGGAACGAGGTGCTGTTCTTCCGGCTGCTCGGGGACCGCCTGCCCGAGATGCTGCCCGTCGTCTACACGCCGACGGTCGGAGAGGCGATCCAGCGGTACAGCCACGAGTACCGCCGGCCGCGCGGCATCTACCTGTCCGTGGAGGAGCCCGATGCCGTCGAGGCGGCGCTGATGAGCAGCGGTCGCGGCCCCGACGACGTCGACCTGATCATCGCCACCGACGCCGAGGCGATCCTGGGCATCGGGGACTGGGGCGTCGGCGGCATCGAGATCGCCGTCGGCAAGCTCAACGTCTACACGGCCGCCGCGGGGATCGACCCCGCGCGGACGCTCGCGGTCATGCTCGACGTCGGCACGAACCGGCAGGAGCTGCTCGACGACCCGCTCTACCTCGGCGTGGGCCACCCGCGCGTGGCGCGAGAGCCGTACGACGCCTTCATCGACCGGTACGTCAGCGCCGCGACCCGGCTCTTCCCCCGCGCTCTGCTGCACTGGGAGGACTTCGGCACCAGCAACGCCCGGCGGATCCTGCAGCGCTACCGATCCTCGACCCTGACCTTCAACGACGACATGCAGGGCACCGGCGCCGTCAACCTCGCCGCGGTCCTGTCGGCGACCGCAGTCAGCGGCCGACCCCTGCAGGACCACCGGGTCGTGGTGTTCGGCTCCGGCACGGCCGGGATCGGCATCGCCGACCAGCTGCGCGACGCGATGGCCGCCGCGGGGCTGCCGAAGGACGAGGCCACCCGACGGTTCTGGTGCGTCGGCCGGCACGGGCTGCTCTGTGACGACCGGACGGACCTGCGCGACTTCCAGGAGCCCTACGCCCGCCCGGCGCACGAGGTCACCGGCTGGGACCGGAACGAGCGTCTCGGCGGCGTCGGACTCGCCGAGGTGGTGCGGAAGGTCCGCCCCACGATCCTGATCGGTACGTCGGCCCAGCCGCGCGCCTTCACCGAGCAGCTGGTGCGGGACATGGCCGCACACGTGGAACGGCCGATCATCATGCCGATGTCCAACCCCACGGAGCTGGCGGAGGCCGTCCCGTCCGACCTGTTCGCCTGGACGGACGGCCGGGTGCTGGTGGCGACGGGGAGCCCGTTCGCCCCGGTGACGTACGCCGGCGCCGCGCACGAGATCGCCCAGGTCAACAACGCCCTGGTCTTCCCGGGTTTGGGTCTCGGTGCGATCGTCTCCCGCGCCGGACGCATCACCGACGGCATGCTCCTCGCGGCGGCACACGCGGTTGCCGCCCTGGTCGACCCGCACGCGCCCGGCGCCCCTCTGCTCCCCCAGGTCGCCGACCTTCGCGCCACCTCGGCGGCTGTCGCCGTCGCGGTCGCCGAGGCGGCGCAGCGCGACGGGGTGGCCGAAGCCCTTCCGGCCGACCGTCTCCCGGCCCTGGTAGCCGATGCGATGTGGCATCCGGAGTACCGCCCGGTGCGGGCCGCGTGAGTAGGGTCGCAAGCATGGTGCCAGGCGTTCGGACGTCGAGCCGGAGCGGGTCCACGTGACCGACCGGCCGCGGGATGTCACCGCCCTTCCGGACCTGCTGCACGGACGTCCTCGCGCCGGCCCGGTAGGGGAGGAGCGGCCGGTCTACGTCGACCTGCTGCCGCCGTGCAACGCCGGTTGCCCGGCCGGGGAGAACATCCAGGCGTGGCTGGCGCACGCCGTCGACGGGCGTCACGAGCAGGCGTGGCGTCAGCTGGTGGCCGACAACCCGCTGCCGGCGATCCACGGGCGGGTCTGCTACCACCCGTGCGAGAGCGTCTGCAACCGCGCCACCCTCGACAGCCCCGTCTCGATCCACTCGATCGAACGCTTCCTCGGCGACCTGGCGCTGGAGCGTGGCTGGGCCTTCGACCCCCCGCCCGCCCGCAGCGGCAAGCGGGTGCTCGTCATCGGCTCGGGGCCGAGCGGGCTGTCGGCTGCGTACCACCTCGCCCGGCTCGGCCACGAGGTGGAGGTCCGCGATGCGGGCGCCGAGCCCGGCGGGATGATGCGCTACGGCATTCCGGCCTATCGGCTGCCGCGCGACGTCCTCGCCGGCGAGCTGGACCGCATCGCGGCGCTCGGCGTGCGCCTCACCTCCGACCACAGGGTCGAGGACCTGGCCGCCGAGAGGGACCAGGGCGGCTTCGACGCGGTCTTCGTCGCGGTCGGCGCGCACCTGTCCAAGCGCGTCGACATCCCGGCCCGCGACGCCGGGCGGATCGTTGACGCCGTCTCGTTCCTGCGCGGCGTCGCCTCTGGCGAGAAGCCGGTGGTCGGCCGGCGGGTGGCAGTCTACGGCGGTGGCAACACGGCGATGGACGCGGCGCGCGTGGCGAGGCGGCTCGGCGCCGACGAGGCGCTCGTCGTGTACCGCCGCACGCGCGAGCAGATGCCGGCCCATGCCGAGGAGGCGGAGGACGCCGAGCGCGAAGGCGTGCGCATCAACTGGCTGCGGACGATCACGGCGTTCGACGGGCCACAGCTGCAGGTGGAGCTGATGGAGCTCGACGAGTCCGGCTACCCGCAGCCGACAGGAAGGTTCGAGACGCTGGCCGCGGACACGCTGATCCTGGCCCTCGGGCAGGAGACCGACACCGCCTTCCTGCGCGCAGTGCCCGGCGTGGAGTTCGGGAGCGACGGGACCGTGCAGGTGTCGGAGTCCCTGATGACGGGGAGCCCCGGAGTGTTCGCGGGCGGCGACATGGTGCCGAGCGAGCGCACGGTGACGGTCGGCGTGGGGCACGGCAAGAAGGCGGCCCGCCACATCGACGCCTGGCTGAGCGGCAGGTCGGCCGCCACCGGCCAGAAGCACCGGACGGCGACCTTCGACCTGCTGAACCCGTGGTTCTTCGGTGACGCGGCCCGCCGGCAGCAGCCCGAGCTCGCACCCGACGAGCGGGTCGACAGCTTCGGTGAGGTCGTCGGTGGGCTGTCGGAGATGGAGGCGACCTATGAGGCAGGTCGGTGCCTGTCGTGCGGCAACTGCTGCGAGTGCGACGGCTGCCTGGGCGCGTGCCCGGAGGACGCGGTGATCAAGCTGGGCGTCGGGTACCGCTACCGGTTCGACTACGACCGTTGCACCGGCTGCGGCAACTGCTACGACCAGTGCCCGGTGCACGCAATCGACATGGTCCCGGTACCCGAATGACGCGCGCGACGATCGACGGCAACGAGGCCGCCGCCTCGGTTGCGTACCGGCTCGACGAGGTCTGCTGCATCTACCCGATCACGCCGTCGTCGGCGATGGCCGAGCTTGCGGACGAGTGGTCGTCCCAGCGCCGGCCCAACGTGTGGGGCACGGTGCCCACCGTGGTGGAGATGCAGAGCGAGGGCGGAGCAGCGGGGGCGCTGCACGGTGCGCTGCAGGGCGGGTCGCTGGCGACGACGTTCACGGCTTCGCAGGGCCTGCTGCTCATGATCCCGAACATGTACAAGATCGCGGGTGAGCTGACGTCCGCCGTCATGCACGTCGCCGCCCGGTCGTTGGCGACCCAGGGACTGTCGATCTTCGGCGACCACTCGGACGTCATGGCCGTCCGGCAGACCGGCTTCGCACTGCTGGCCTCCGCCTCCGTCCAGGAGGCCCACGACCTGGCTCTGGTCGCGCACGCCGCCACGATGGCGACGCGCGTGCCGTTCGTGCACTTCTTCGACGGGTTCCGGACGTCGCACGAGCTCAACACCGTCGAGATGCTCTCGGACGATGACCTGCGTGCACTGGTCCCCGAGGAGCGGGTCCGTGCCCATCGCAGCCGGGCGCTGTCCCCGGAGCGCCCGTTCATCCGCGGCACGGCGCAGAACCCCGACGTCTACTTCCAGGCGCGCGAGACCGTCAACCCGTTCTACGCCCGGGTGCCGGAAGCGGTGCAGTCGGCGATGGACGCGATGGGCGAGCGCACGGGGCGGCCCTACCGGCTGGTCGACTACAGCGGTCATCCTGATGCGGAGCGGGTGATCGTGGTGATGGGCTCCGGCGGCGTGACGGCGCGGGAGACGACCGCGTTCCTTGCGAAGCGTGGCGAGCGGGTCGGGATGGCGCAGGTCAGGCTCTACCGGCCCTTCCCGGCACGGGCGCTGCTCGACGCGCTGCCGCGCACGGTCACGCACGTCGCGGTCCTGGACCGGACGAAGGAGCCCGGCTCTTTCGGCGAGCCCCTCTTCCTCGACGTGCTGGCAGCGCTGAGCGAGGCCCACGCGGTCGGGGAGCGCGAGCTGATGCCGCAGGTGATCGGCGGCCGCTACGGGCTGTCCTCCAAGGAGTTCACCCCCGGGATGGTCGCCGGCGTCCTCGAGGAGCTCGGGCGCGAGCGGCCGAGGCGGCGGTTCACCATCGGGATCAACGACGACGTGTCCGGCACCAGCCTCCCGTACGTCGACTCGCTCGACGTCGAGCCGCGCGAGACCGTACGCGCAGTCTTCTTCGGCCTGGGCTCGGACGGCACGGTCGGCGCGAACAAGAACACGATCAAGATCCTCGGTGCCGAGACCGGCCTGCACGCGCAGGGCTACTTCGTGTACGACTCGAAGAAGTCGGGCTCGGAGACCGTCTCGCACCTCCGGTTCGGGCCGGAGCCGATCAACGCCCCCTACCTCGTCTCCGAGGCGAGCTTCGTCGGCTGCCACCAGTTCAAGCTCCTCGAACGTGCAGAGGTGCTGGACCGGGCGGGGCCCGGCGCGGCGCTGCTGCTCAACTCCCCGCTGCCGCCGGACAGGGTCTGGGACGCTCTGTCGCGCCCGGTGCAGGAGCAGCTCCTGGCCAAGCGGATCGCGCTGTACCTGGTCGACGCGGGACGCATCGCCCGGGAGGCCGGGCTCGCCGGGCGGACCAACACCGTGCTCCAGACGTGCTTCTTCGCGATCTCCGGCGTGCTCGAACCGGCGCGTGCCATCGGGGCGATCAAGACGTCGATCGTCAAGACGTACGGCCGACGTGGGACGGACGTGGTCGAGCGCAACCTCCGCGCGGTCGACGGCGCGCTCGCCGGCCTCCACCGGGTGGAGCTGCCCGAGCAGGTCACGACCACCCGCGAGCCCGCGGCCGTCGTCCCCGAGAGCGCGCCCGCGTTCGTGCGCACGGTGACGGCGGTGATGATGGCGGGCCGCGGCGACGAGCTGGCGGTCAGCGCGCTGCCGGCCGACGGCACCTACCCGAGCGGCACGACCAGGTACGAGAAGCGCAACATCTCCGACCTGGTAGCTGCCTGGGACCCCGACCTGTGCATCCAGTGCGGCAGCTGCAGCTTCGTCTGCCCGCACAGCGTGATCCGCTCGCGCTACTACGAGCCCTCCTTGCTCGACGGCGCGCCCGACGGCTTCCTCTCGGCGCCCCTCAACAGCCCAGGCCTTCCCGAGACGCGCTACACGCTGCAGGTGTACGCCGAGGACTGCACCGGCTGCGGCCTGTGCGTCGAGGCCTGCCCCGTGTCGTCCGGAGGAGACCCCGCGCTCAGGGCGATCAACCTCGCGGAGCGGGAGCCACGAGTGAGCGCGGAGCGCGAGAACGTCGCGTTCTTCGAGCAGCTGCCGTCGACCGACCGCTCGCGAGTCGACTTCGGCACAGTGCGCGGCACCCAGTTCCTGGAGCCGCTGTTCGAGTTCTCGGGTGCCTGCGCCGGCTGCGGGGAGACCCCGTACCTGAAGCTGCTCTCCCAGCTGTTCGGTGACCGGCTCACGGTCGCCAACGCGACCGGGTGCTCGTCGATCTACGGTGGGAACCTGCCGACCACGCCGTGGACCACCGGGCCCGACGGACGCGGGCCCGCGTGGTCGAACTCGCTGTTCGAGGACAACGCCGAGTTCGGCCTCGGGCTGCGGCTCGCGGCCGACGGGCACACCGAGCTCGCACGCGGGCGGCTGCTCGAGCTGCGTGAGGAGCTCGGAGCCGAGCTGGTGGACGAGATCCTGCGCGCGCCGCAGCTGCGGGAGTCCGAGCTGCGCGAGCAGCGCGAGCGCGTCGCCGAGCTGCAGCGGCGGCTCGACGGGCTCGACAGCCCGGCCGCCGTGGACCTCCGCAGCGTCCTCGACCACCTGGTCCGCCGCAGCGTGTGGATCGTGGGCGGCGACGGCTGGGCCTACGACATCGGCTCCGGTGGTCTCGACCACGTCCTGGCCAGCGGGCGCAACGTCAACGTGCTGGTGCTCGACACAGAGGTCTACTCCAACACCGGCGGGCAGATGTCGAAGGCCACGCCGCTCGGGGCGGTCGCGAAGTTCGCGTCCGCGGGCAAGACGATGCCCACGAAGGATCTCGCGCTGCAGGCCATCGCCCTGGCCAACGTCTACGTCGCGCGGGTCGCGATGGGCGCCGACCCGCAGCAGACCCTGCGTGCCTTCCGCGAGGCGGAGGCGTACGACGGGCCGTCGCTGGTCATCGCGTACAGCCACTGCATCGCACACGGCTACGACATGCGCGACGGGCTCAGCCAGCAGTACCGAGCGGTCGCGAGCGGGCACTGGCCCCTGATGCGCTACGACCCGGTGGTACGCGCGACCGGCGGCAACCCGTTCCTGCTCGACTCGCCCCGGCCGCGGATGGCGCTGGGCGAGTACCGCAAGGGCGAGCTGCGCTTCCGCGCGCTGGCCAACACCGACCCGGCCGAGGCGGAACGTCTGCTGGCCCTCGCCCAGCAGGCGGCCGACCTGCGCTGGCGGACGTACGAGGAGATGGCCATGCGCAGCGCCCGGAGCTTCCCGTCGGATGCACGCAGGGAGCGCTGATGCAGCTGGCGACGGGCTACATGGGCCTGCGGTTGCGCAACCCGATCGTGGCGTCGGCCTCGCCGCTGTCGACGTCGGTCGACGGCGTGCGTCGCCTGGCCGACGCGGGCGTCGGCGCCGTGGTGCTCCACTCGCTGTTCGAGGAGCAGCTGCTCGAGGAGGCGGAGCACAACGCCCGGCTGGTCGATGCCGGCTCGGAGAGCTTCGCCGAGTCGCTGACGTACTTCCCGGCCGACGCGGACGAAGAGCCGGGGCCACGGCGCTACTTGAGCCTGCTGGAGCGGGCCGCGGCCGCTGTCGACGTGCCCGTGATCGCCAGCCTCAACGGCGTCACGCCAGGCGGCTGGGGCAGCTATGCCGCGGCGATGCAGGACGCCGGTGCCGTGGCGATCGAGCTCAACGTCTACCACCTTCCCGGCAGTCCGAGGATCTCGGGTCGTGACGTGGAGCAGCAGCACATCGACGTCCTCGCCGGCGTCAAGGACGCCGTGAGTGTCCCCGTGGCCGTCAAGCTGAGCCCGTACTTCAGCTCGACCGCCGAGATGGCCGTGCGGCTGGACGAGGCGGGCGCAGACGGGCTGGTCCTCTTCAACCGGTTCCTGCAGCCCGACATCGACCCGGAGTCCCTCACCGTCGTGCCGGCCGTCGGACTCTCCCACCCGTCCGAGGCCCGGCTCCCGCGCACCTGGATAGCGCTCCTGCGCGGACGAGTCCGGGCAGCCCTCGCGGCGTCCACCGGTGTGGACGGGCCGGACGATGTGGCCCGCTACCTCCTGGCGGGTGCGGACGTGGTGATGACGACGTCGGCTCTGCTGCGGCGCGGCCCCGAGTACGCGACCGTCCTGCTCGACGGCCTGACCGACTGGATGGCGCGCAAGGAGTTCACGACGCTGGACGAGCTGCGCGGCCTGCTCGCCGCCCCGCCGGGCCCGGACGAGGCGGCACGCGGGCGCGCGGGTTACGTCAGCGCGCTGCGGGAGGCTAACAACCACGTGTACGGTCCTTGGTGACCCCGCGAGCGGTCTCGACCGTGCCGACCATCACTCGGGTCGGAGCAGCTGGGCGCACGTCGTGTCCGCCAACCACTCCTCGAACCGTCTGGGCGTCCAGCCCCGCTCGCCCACGAGCAGGAGCCAGACGTCGGGATGGTTGAGCGTCCAGAGGATGTCGGTGGCGGTGGCGACTCCCAGTCCGCGGCGGAGCCCGCCTCGGGCATGGATGCTCTCCACGATGGTGCGCTGGTTGGAGTGGAAGTCCGCCTGGATCAGCGCCCATAGCGCGGCGATGTCCGCGTCGACGGGCGCAGCGGTACGGATGGCGCGCAGGACTCCGGCGATGCGCTCCTTCACGACCCGTGAGTTGTGGGCGTTGAGACGCAGCTGACGCTCGGGGTCGGGTTCGTCGAGGACGACGCGGTACCAGGGCCGCTCCGCGACGGCGGCGTCGTCCTCGTCGCCCTTGAGCAGGAGGTCCCAGAGGGCGCGGAGCAGCCCGCTCTTGGTGCTGAACGCCAGGTACACGGTCTTGAGCGACACGTCCGCCTCGGTCGCGACAGCCTCCATCGTGGTGACGGGGTAGCCGTCGCGCTCGAAGAGCACGCGCGCCGCGTCGAGGATCCGGCGCCGCGTCGTGGCCGCCTGCTGCTCACGTCCCGGGGAGTGGTACTGGCGCCGGGTCTTGACGGGCTCAGCCATTCCGCTACTGTATCCGAGAATTGATTACTTGCAGCGAGTACTCAACATCGGAGGACGGCATGACCGATCTGAGAGCTACCGGAGCACCTGACAACCGGACGGAACCCGAGGCCGCGGACGATCGTGTGGCTCGCGGGCACCTGCACGGGATGTGGGAGTCCGTCGCACCGGCCTGGGGGACGTACGCCGACTACGCCGACGCCCGTGGCGCGGAGGTCACGGCGCGGCTGCTGGAGCTCACGGACCCGCGCCCGGGGGAGCGCGTCCTGGAGCTGGCGTGCGCGGCCGGTGGCGTAGGCCTGGCGGCAGCGCCCAGAGTCCTGCCCGGCGGCGAGGTGGTGCTGTCCGACGTCGCGCCGGCCATGACGTCGATCGCCCGCGACCGCGCCGCCCGGGCCGGAGCCACCAACGTCCGTGTCCGCGAGCTCGACCTCGAGGAGATCGACGAGCCGGACGGGTCGTACGACGTCGTCGTCTCCCGCGAGGGGTTGATGTTCGCCGTCGACCCGGCCCGCGCGGTGGACGAGATCCGGCGCGTGCTGCGCCCGGGCGGCCGTGTCGCGGTCGCTGTGTGGGGCCCGAGGGAGCGCAACCCCTGGCTCGGGGTGGTGTTCGACGCGGTGGGCGCGCAGCTCGGGGTGCCGGTCCCCCCACCTGGGCTGCCCGGTCCCTTCTCGCTCTCGGACGTGCGGGGGCTCCGCGCCCTCTTCGTCTCGGGCGGCCTGACGGACGTCGAGGTCACCGAGCTCGCGGTCCCGCTGCGGGACGCGTCCGTGGAGGCCTGGTGGACGAGGACGTCGGCGCTGGCCGGGCCGCTGGCGAACCGGATCGCCGCGCTTCCCCCGCGAGCCGCGAGCGAGCTCCGCGAGCGCCTGGAGCAGGCGGCCGGCCCCTACCGGACCGCAACCGGGCTCGAGATCCCCGGGCTGGCGTTGCTCGCCTCCGCCCGTCACCCGTAGGACTCAGGCACCGCCTCACCGGCCGGGCGGGGCGCGGGTGCGTCCTCACAGCCATGGGATCGCCACCGTGCGGCAGTACTCGTCCCGGCGGTCGCCGAAGGTCTTCGACAGCCGTTCTTCCTCGGCCGGGGCGAACATCCTGGTCCCGACGTACAGAGCGACGCCGAGGAGAGCTCCCAACCACGTGTCGAGGAGGAAGCCGACCCACGGGAGCACCAGCAGGGCGACGCCCGTGTAGAGCGGGTGCGTCACCAGGGCGTAGGGGCCATTCGTGATCAGCTCCCCGCGAGGTACTTTCGTCAGGATCAGCGCGGCCGACCAGACCCACACCGTGACACCGGGGATGAGCACGACGACGGAGACGACCCGCAGGGCGGTCGGCGGACCGCCGACCTCGAACACGGACGGGTAGGCGACGTTCAGGACCACGCCGACCAGCAGGAACGGCAGGGCGAACAGCCCGATCCTGTCGCCACTTCCTACGAGTGCTCTCAGACTCATCCGGCATCTCTCCCCGCGTTCTCGCGGTCCTGCTCCTCCAGGTCGGTGAATGCGTCCAGCTCCGCCTGCAGCAACGTCGCGAGGTCGTCCAGGTCCGGGCAGGCATCAGGGTCGGCGGTCACCGTGACCACGACCCTGCCCGCGTAGGACAGCGCCGCGAAGGTCACCGTCACGTTCCCCGTGAGGTGGCTGACAGGCAGGATCTCGAGCACGGGCCGGCCGACGACCATCAGCTGCTGCGCAGGCCCGCGCAGGTTCGTGACGAACGTGCTGACCATGTGCTGGCGGTTGACGAACCTGCCCACCAGCCCGAGGGCGCCCATCAACCGGAAAATCGGCCCCATCAGCGCCTCGCCGCCGGGGGCTGCCTTGCGCGTGCGGGTCACAGCTGCCGTCCGTCGCAGCCGCTCGGAGCGGTCGACGTCGACGGGAAGCGGCACCACCATGCCGCCCAGCTCGTTCCCCAGCTCGGCCGCGGTGGTGTGCGTGCGGCGGGCGACAGGCACCGAGGCCACGAGGACCGGCACCGGCTCGCCGCGTCGCAGGAGCAGCTCGCGGAGCGCACCCGCGACTGCCGCGAGGACGACGTCGTTGACCGTTGCGCGCTGCGCGTGGGCGACCGCCCGGGCGCCGCGCAGCTCCGTGCGTACGACCACGGCCTGGCGCCGGCGCCCCGTCAACCGGTTCAGAGAGCTCGGGGAGGCACGCAGCCGGCCGGTGCGGTGCACCTCGGCGACCTGCTCCGGCAGCGACCGCACCGCTGCCGGCACCCGGGAGAGCCCCCGGGCATGGGCCGCCCACGCGTCGGCGGCGAGCCGGCGACGGCCCGGGGTCGGGCGGGGGAAGTCGGCGGGGACCGCGGAGCGACCCGGGACGCCGTCGGCTGGGTCGCCCAGCCGACCCAGCACGGCGAGCCCGCCGATCCCGTCCGCTAGGACGTGATGGAAGACCACCACGACCGCGGCCCGCGAGCCGGTGAGGCCGGTGACGACCGCGGCACGCCACGGCGGCGCCGCCGCGGCCAGCGGCTCGGTGACCAGCGCGACCGCCTCGGCCAGCAGGTCGGCCTCGTCGCCCGGCCCACGGCAGGGGACGACCCGGACGTGCCGGCGAGCCTCGAAGCCCGGGTCGTCGACCCAGATCGGGCGGCCGCAGCCGAGCGGTACCCGTCTGAGCACCTGCCGGAACCGGGGCACCTCGCCGAGCCGGTCGGCGACGACGTCCGCCGCCTGCCCGGCGTCGAACCTCGCCCCGGCCTCGAGGACGAGGACCGCTCCCACCTGCTCGCGCACCGGGCCGACGTCCGCGGCGAGCTGCATCAGGTCGTCGGGGCCGACCCGCTCGACGAGCGGACGTGCTGGACGTGTCACCGACCCACCTCGCAATCGGCTCGATCCTCGACTGCCGAGCGATCCGCGACCAGGGTCCATCGGCCCGGACGCGCTGGGCGCCTTCCGGTTTGACACGGCGCGCTCGCTGTCCGATGGTCGGAGCCCGATGACGAGGGGGAGACGGATCCCCACCCTCACCCTCGACGGCCGGAGCGTCGTGCACTTCGCCGCCTGGAAGCACCACCTCAGCCGGTACCCGCAGCCGACGGGTGACCCGGCCCTCGCGCGCGACCTCGAGCCGTACGCCATGGGGAAGGGCACGCTGCGGTTCCCGCTCGCCCGGCCGGTCCCGTACGACCTGGTGGCGCACGTCGTGACCCAGCTGCTCGCGGAGCGCTAGGGCGGACTGGCACTACGGAGAACCGGTGACCGCGACCCTGCCGAGGGCCAAGGCTGTGCCCTGGCGCAGCGTGCCCCACCCGGTGGCTCTTGTGCTCGTCGATGAACCTCACGAGCGCAGGTGTGGCCGGTCGAGTTCGGCCGCGAAGAAAGCCGAGGTGCCTGCCTTGAGGATCTCGTTCGCCCGCCGCAGCTCGGCGACCTCACGTCTCAACCGCCTGATCTCGGGCGGATAGTTCGATCCTCTTCCCATGACCAAGACCCCATCGCCTTCTCAACAGATGGAGCCTCCGGACACGCCGGGGCGATTCAGTTCAACAAGACCTGCAGCCTGTGAAAGCGCAACTCCAGCTCGCTCGATCAGTGTCGTGGCCGCGTTGTGCGTCGTCCGGTCGTGTCGATTCGGCCGCGGCCGAACGCGTCGACGCGTCCCCAGCGGCCTGGAACGTCGAGGAGTTCGAGGGTGCCGATCTTCAGCGGCAGTGCCGGGTCGACCACGAGGTGGTCGCCGGTCGGCTCCAGACCCAGCATGGTGCGCAGCAGGAGTAGCGGTGCACCGGTGGACCACGCCTGAGGACTGCAGGCGGTGGGGTACTGCACGGGATACCGCGTCAGGTCGCGGGGGTAGCCACCGAATGCTTCTGGCAGCCGTCCCTGGAAGAACTCGGCCGCCTCGAGGATGCCGGCGGCGACCCGGGCGGCATCGGCCTTGAACCCGTAGCGCCGCAGCCCCCAGGCGATGAAGGAGTTGTCGAAGGGCCAGACTGCGCCGGTGTGGTAGCCGATGGGGTTGAACCTGGCCTCCCCGTCGGCGAGCGTGCGGATGCCCCAGCCGGTGAACATGCGCGGCCCCATCAGGTGCTCGACGACCCGCCGGGCCTTGCTCCGCTCGACGATCCCGCTCCACAGCAGGTGGCCATTGTTCGAGGTCAGCGAGTCCACCGGGCGGCCGTCGTGGTCCAGGGCGACCGCGTAGAACTCGCCGTCGGGGAGCCAGTAATCGCGGTTGAACCGGCGCTTGAGCGCAGCGGCCTCGCGTTCCAGTGCGGTCGCGTACGCGGGGTCGTGCCATATCTGGCGGGCGAGCCGGGCGGCCCTGACCTTGGCGTCGTAGGCGTAGCCCTGCAGCTCGCAGGTTGCGCGCGGGAAGCCGGGCAGGCGCCCGTCGTGGTAGGAGATGGAGTCCCAGGAGTCCTTCCAGCACTGGTTCTCCAGGCCGGTGTCCTCGTTGCGGCGCTGGTAGGCAACGTATCCGTTGCCCTGCAGATCGGCGTAGTCGTCGATCCACGCCAGGGCCGCCCGGGCCTCGACCTCCAGGTCGCGCACCAGCCTGGTGTCTCCGGTCCAGCGTTCGTACTCATCGAGAAGAACCACGAACAGCGGTGTCGCGTCGGCGCTGCCGTAGTACGGCGAGTGCGGGCGCTCCTCGAACGCAGTCAGTTCGCCGTAGCGCATCTCGTGCAGGATCCGGCCGGGGTCCTCGTCGCGGAAGTCGTCCAGCCGCGTGCCCTGCCTGGCTGCCAGGGCCCGCAGGGTCGTCGCTGCGAGCTCCGGAACGAATGGAAGCGCCTGCAGGCTGGTCAGGATGCTGTCCCGACCGAACATGGTCATGAACCACGGCAGGCCCGCGGCTGGCAGGGCGTGGTCGGGCATCGTCCGGGTGGTGAACCGCAGTGCGGCCAGGTCCACCAGGCTGCGACGGTAGGTCGCCATCAACGGCTCCCAGTCGCACCGAAGCGTCGGGGAACGGCTCAGCCACTTGTCGAGGCCACGGGAAATCTCGCGCCTCGTCCTCGCCGCCGTGCGTCGGCGCGCGGCTGTATTTGGCATCTCGCCGATGGTGAGGTCGGCGACCACGTCGATTTCGGCCAGCCACGATCCGTGTGGCTCGATGTGCACATCGAACGTGAGGCCGTGCTGGTCGATGAGCACGGGTGTCGAGGCGGTAATGACCGTCTGCCGCCGGAAGGTCTCGCGCTGGTAGCCAAGAATCAGGGTGCGGTGCTCGACGCGGTGGTCGTAGGTGCCTTGCTTCGCCAGTGCGTCCTTGATCTCGAAGAGGTCCGCGAAGTCGCTCGCGGCCTCGATGCGGACCACGAGGTCGACTGGTTGCGGCTTGTGGTTCAAGATCGTGAGCTGTTCGACGAACCCGGCCTCGACCGTGCGGCGACGGATGACGGACAGGTCCGCATTCACGTACACCGTGCCAGTGCCTGGGACGAGGAAGAACTGCACCTCGTAGTACTGCAGGTCGTCGACCGACAGCGAGTTCAGCTTCTTTCCGTCGATGGTCAGAGCCCAGGTCGATAAGAACCGGGTGTCATACGAGAAGAGGCCCGTCGGGTCCGCTGAACCGGCCTCGATGTCGCCACGCTCATCGCTGACGATGAAGGTGTTGCCCTCCAAGATCCGCACCACGTCGTCAGCCACGGCCGCCTCCCCTTGCCGCAGCTGTCGGCCGGGCTGGGGACTGAGGGCCTGGGAAGATCCGCTGGAACGCCAGGAGCAGCCCGAGGTCCCCCTCGACCACGAGTGCGCCACGGAGGAGGGCGGCCATCGCGTTGGCCCTGCCGCTGACGATGCGGTCCAGCAGCTCCTTCTCGACGAGCATCACCGCGTCCGCCCGCCGGTTGACCCGGGAGACCTTGGCGTTGCCCGCGTTCACGGACACCAGCCAGTGCTCCACGTGCCGCCGGTCGACCACGTCGAAGCGGATAGACCCGTTCGCCGTCCGCAACAGCGGGTCCGTTCCTCGGCTCGCGAGAGCCTCGAAGAAGGCACCCGTCGGGCTACCCGCGGCCACTGCGGAACGACGAGCCGATCGTGCCATGCGCGTCAGTCTCGCCCTCCCCGCACCGCCCGACGAGGGTCCTTAGGCCCTGTGGTGGTCGAGGATGAGCACGTATCAGAGACGGGACCTTCGCCTTGAGACCTGCCTCGGTCAGGCCCGGCGCACTTCTGACCGCTCTCACCAGCCGTCATCCGGTACGCCTACGGGGATGGACGGCCGAGGACCTGGCCGGGTCATGCCGCGGCTCCGGGCCCGCGCCGGGCGATCAGACCACCTCGAGCTCCCGGACGCCGAGCTCGGTGAGCTGCCGGCGGTAGTCGGCCATCCTGTGCTGCCCGGCCTCCGGCCAGTTGCGAGCGGACGCCCGAACGCCCTGCCGCCGAAAGCCGATCACCTTGATGCGTACCGCGGGGTCGACGCCGAGCAGCCAGCGCACCGTGCGGTCGAGGGTCGCCGGGTCGTCGTTCACCCCCGGCACCAGCAGCAACCGCACCTCGTACAGCTTCCCGGCCGCCGCGAGCGAGCGGATCGAGTCGAGCACGAGGGTGTTGTCCGAGCCGGTCAGCGCCTCGTGCACGCGCGGGTCGAGCGCTTTGAGGTCCAGCATCACGCCGTCGGTCACCGGCAGCAGCCGGTCCCACACGGCCGCGTCCGCTACACCGTTGCTGTCGACGAAGCGGGTGAGCCGGCCCAGCTCCGGGTCGGCGCCGATCCGCTCGAAGAACGCTCGGACGAACTCGGCCTGCAACGTCGCCTCGCCTCCGGACACCGTGACACCGGTCAGGAAGGGCGCGAGAGGTTGCACCTGCTCGACCAGCTCGTCGACGCCGACGCTGCGGGCGCGGGGTGTGCTGCACGGGATGGTGTGCGGGTTGTGGCACGCCGGGCAGTTCAGGTTGCATCCCTGCATGAAGACGACGAACCGGTTCCCCGGGCCGTCGACCCAGGAGAACCGTACGACGTCAGCGACCAGGCCCCGCGGCGCTCTCACCGCTGATCACCCGCTTCGGCGCCCGGTCGGCGAGGTGGCTGTTCGCCATCGAACCCGCCGCCAGGTACGTGCTGCTGTGCCGGGCGCCCTCGGTCGCCAACCGGGCTAGGTCGGACTTGCGCACCAGGTACCCGGTGATGCGGACGAAGTCGTTGCTGTCCAGGTTGAACGTGAAGTCGCGCATCCCGGTCGCGAACGCTCCTCGGATCACGTCGACCACCGCCTGCGGATTGCGTCGAGCGGTCTCGTCGAAGGCCAGTACGTCGGAGACGCCGGCGGCGAAGTAGATGTGATGCGGCGTGATGGTCGCCAGGTGGTCCGGCAGCGGCGGCTCGCTGCCCACGGGGATGCGCGTCCCGGCCGTGACGTCCTCGTCGGAGTCGATGCCGGACTGGCTGTGCAGGAAGCACCTCCCGCCGTTGCCCTCGCAATGGTGCATCGGCCGGGCGGCCACCAGCTCGGCCACCCGGGCGACGATGCGGTACGACAGGTCGTCGGCCCGAGGGTCGTGGCCGTAGTGCGCGTCCGGTACACCCTCGCGCTCCATCAGGAGGTCGACAGCCTCCGCCAGCCCGAACACCCCGAACATGGCCGAGAACCGGTCCGGCGAGACCAGCCCCTCGTGCACCAGCCAGCTGTGCTCGTAGAACCGCGCGCGCTCGACCAGGTGCCGGACCCGCGCGTCGGCCAGCTCGGCGGTCAGCTCAACGTACATCGGCAGCGTGGTACCCAGGAACGTATCCGCACCGCCGTCGTGGTGCAGCACCGCCTCCTTGAGGTTCAGCCGCACCAGCGTGTGCGCGCCACCGCCGATCTTCAGCGAGTTGTAGCAGCTGACAGCGGCATACCGGTCACCCAGGTCGGCCGTCATCATGGGGTGGTTGACGAAGTGCGGCTTGCCGCACGCGAAGACGGTGCGCACGGCGTCCAGGACGTAGTCGTCGGGCGTGCGCTCGGGGTCGACGCGCAGGGTCAGGTTCGGGACCACCTGCAGCAGCTCACGTTCCAGCCGCAGCACGGTGCGGCCGACCCGGCTGTCGTCGGGTCCAAGGTCGGTGTGCGTGAACGCGTCCGGGAACATCCGGTCCAGACTGATCCAGAACAGCCGCAACCGACGGTACAGCTCGTCGTCGTCCACGCCGTCCAGGAACGGTGCGAGGAGCGCGTCGAGGTCGCCGAGGTACACGGGGTAGCCGGTGATCGACGGCACCTGGGTGTACAGGATGAGCAAGAACGCCAGCGCCTCCGCCAGGTCGTGGGCCGGCGGCAGCTCGAGGAACGCCGAGCCGTTGCGCAGAGCCACCGCGTAGTCCGGCAGCACGTACCGGGGCCGGTACGGGGCGCTGCCCTCGTACATGTCGCAGATCACCCGCTTGTCGAGTGCGCGGGAGCAGGCGTCGGACACCTCGGGCGGGTCGAGCGCGTTCTCGGCGAGTGTCGCCAGCTGCTGCACCCGCTGCCGGTACGTCAGCCCGGGGTCGTCGACGACGCCGCGGACCAGGGTCTTGAGCTCGGTGTTCTGCACGCTCGCAGGCTAGGCACACCGGTCCGGGCACCCCAGGGCCGAAGGTCCCGGCGGCCGCCCCTTCGGGACCTTCGCCCCGCGACCCGCACTCGTCAGGATGCCCAGCCTGATGCCGGACCCCCGTGCTGGGAGGCAGCCATGGCCACGAACGACGACCTCGACGGGTCACCCTGGCGGCGGGATCGGACGGTCGCCGGCACGGTCGGACTAGCGTGGCCCTGTGAGCGGACGGATCGTCGTCTTCGGTGCCACCGGCTACACCGGCCGGCTGGTGATCGACGAGCTCGTTCAGCGAGGTGTCCGCCCGGTGATCGCGGGCCGCGACGCCGGTCGGCTGGCCCAGCTCGGCGACGAGCTCGGCGGCGGTCTCGAGACGTGCGTCGCGGACGTCGAGCAGCCCCGCAGCATCGCCGCCCTCGTCGACGAGGGCGACGTCCTGGTGTCCACGGTCGGGCCGTTCGTGCGCTGGGGTCAGCCGGCCGTGCTGGCCGCGGTCGCCAAGCGGGCCGCCTACCTGGACTCGAGCGGGGAGTCGACCTTCATCCGCGACATGCGCGAGCGCGTCGGTCAGCGGGCGGTCGACGCCGGGACACCGCTGATCCCCGCGTTCGGGTACGACTACGTGCCGGGCAACCTCGCCGGCGCCCTGGCGCTGCGACGTGCCGGGCCGGACTCGAGCCGGCTCGACGTCGGCTACTTCGCGCCGGGCATGGGGGGAGTGAGCGGGGGCACCGTGGCTTCGTCCGTCGGGATGATGCTGATGCCCTCGTTCCGGTTCGACGACGGACGGCTCGTGGACGACCGCCTCGGTGCGCGTACCCGGACCTTCCGCGTCGGTGCCGACGCGGTGGTGACCGTGGCGGTGGGCGGCACCGAGCACCTGTTCCTGCCGGCGCTGGCGCCCGGCCTGCGCGCGGTGGGTGTCTACCTGGGCTGGTTCGGGCCGCTTGCCCGCTTCGCCCCGCAGGCGGCCGCCGTCGCACGGGGTGTGACGGCGGTCCCCGGGGCCGCATCCCTGCTGTCGTCTGCGGCGGCCAGGTTCCGCGGGTCGGCCGGCGGTCCGGACGCGGACGCACGAGCCCGCGGAGCATCACTGGTGGTCGCCGAGGTCAGCGACGCGGACGGCCGCACCCTCGCCCGCGTGGAGCTGACCGGGCCGAGCCCGTACACGCTCACCGGGCGGTTGCTGGCCTGGGCGGCCACGACGGCTCTGGCCGGCGCGGTCCACGGGTCGGGGGTCCTGGGGCCGGTCCAGGCCTTCGGCCTCGACGAGCTGGAGTCGGGCTGCGCCACGCTCGGCCTGACCGAGGTGTCTACCGGGGGATGAGGCGCAGGGCCGCGGGGGCGTGCGCCGGCACGACCGGCGTGCGTGGGAGCACCGGCTCGACCCGTGCGTACGGCTGTCCGAGCGCCGGTCTCGGGTCGGGGTCGCCCCGGTTGGGCCACAGTGCCATGGCCCGTTCCGCCTGCGCCGTGATGGTCAGGGCCGGGTTCACCCCGAGGTTCGCCGACACGGCGGCACCGTCGATGACGTGCAGGCCCTCGTGGCCGTAGAGGCGCTGGTACGGGTCCACGACGCCGGTCTCGGGGGAGTCGCCGATCGGGCAGCCGCCGAGCAGGTGCGCGGTCATCGGGACGTTGCCGACGTCGGCCCACGAGCCACTGGCGTCGCCGCCGATCACCTCGGCGAGCGTGCGCGCGGCCTCGTGCGCCGCGGGGATCCAGGTGGGGCTCGGGTGCCCGTGTCCTGGGCGCGAGGTGAGCCGCGGGCCCACCCGCGAGCGGCGCCGCGACACCGCGATGCTGTTGTCGAGGGACTGCATCGTCAGGGCGATCACCGTCCGCTCGGACCAGCCGCGCACCGAGAGGTGGCGCACGAACTCACCGGGATGACGTGCGACCGACCGCACCAGCTTGGCCCACCGCGGGGCCGGTCCGCCGCCGTCGACGAGCGTCGTCGCGAGCAGCCCCATCACGTTGCTGCCCCGGCCGTAGTGCACGGGCTCGATGTGCGTGTCCGGGTCAGGGAAGAAGGACGAGGTGATCGCGACCCCCTGGGTGTAGTCGACGTCGTTGTGCCGGGCCGTCGCGCCGACGAGGGCCTCGGAGTTCGTCCGGGTCAGGTGGCCGAGCCGGTCCGAGACGCCCGGCAGCACCCCGGTGTCCCGCAGCTCGTGGAGCAGCCGCTGGGTGCCCCAGGTGCCCGCGGCGAACAGGACGTGGTCCGCCGTGTACGTGCGGTCCGCCGTCGTGGTGCGCCAGCGCCCGGAGCGCACGGTGTCCACGGAGTAGCGGCCCGCGGTCAGCGGTCTGACGCCCGTCACCGTCGTGTCGGGGTGGACCGTGGCGCCTGCGCGCTCGGCGAGGGCGAGGTAGTTGAGGTCGAGCCTGTTCTTGGCGCCGTGCCGGCACCCGATCATGCACTCGCCGCACTCCACGCAGCCCCGACGGTCCGGCCCCAGCCCGCCGAAGAACGGGTCCGGTACGGGCACGCCCGGCTCCTTGCGGCCCTCGCGGCCGAAGACCACGCCGACCGGTGCGAGCCGGAAGGTGTCGCCGACCCCCATCCGCTCGGCCACCTTCCGCATCGCCTCATCCTGCGGGGTCACCGTCGGGTTGGGCGTGACGCCGAGCATCCGCGACGCCTGGTCGTAGTACGGGGCCAGCTCGTCGCGCCAGTCGGTGATGTGCGCCCACTGCGGATCGTCGTAGAACGCCTGCGTGGGCTCGTACAGCGTGTTCGCGTAGACCAGGGAACCGCCGCCGACGCCGGTACCCGCGAGCACCACGACGTCCTTGAGCAGGTGGATCCGTTGTATGCCGTGCAGGCCGAGCCGTGGTGCCCACAGGAACCTCCGGACGTCCCACGACGTGCGCGGAAGCGTGCCCGAGGTGAACCGCCGGCCCATCTCGAGGACCGCGACCCGGTAGCCCTTCTCGCTGAGCCGGAGCGCGGCAACGCTCCCGCCGAACCCGGACCCGATGATCACGACGTCGACGTCCCGGTCGTACCCGTCGCCGGGACGCTCGTCGACGACGGACCCGTCCGTGGTCGCGGCCATGGGCGCCATGCTCGGCCCGCGCCGCCGCCGCGGCCAGGGCCCTTCGTCCCGGACGGCTTCGCCCGTCGGCCAGGTGACCTTCGCCCGTTCCGCGCGGGCTCGGAGCGCGGTTGAGCCATCTCACCTGACGACGGCCGCCCCGGGTAGTCAGTTCCCAGGGAACATCGAGACCGGCGCGGCGGCGCGTCTCCCTCGCAGGATCGTGTCGGCCGGCAGCTCCACGAAGCGGTGCAGAGCCCACGCGCCCAGCACCGCCGCGACCGTTGCCCCGACTACGACCACCGCCCCCGCGAAGCCGTGCAGGGCGAGTCCGAAGACATGGGCCACGACCCGGAAGAACTCCCGGTGGACCAGGTAGAGGCAGTACGAGACCGACCCCAGCCAGACCCAGCGCCGGCTGACGAACACCGTGCGAGCGTCGCCGGCGTCGGCGACTGCCGCGGCGGAGATGAGCAGCATGAGCGGCACCAGCGTCACGGCCTCCCAGCCGAGCATGGTCGGGCTGACTCCGGCCGCGAGGTAGGCCGCAGCGGCCAGGCCGGCTGCGGCGGGGAACGTGAGGCGAGGTCGCCAGCCTTCGTCCCTGACTCGGAGCGCCAGCAGCATCCCGAGCACGAACTCGATGAGCCGGACGGGCGGGAAGATGTAGGCGAACCACTCGATCGTCCCGTCCACGCCCAACAGGCTTCGTCCGTTCCTGGCGTCGGCCAGCCACGCCACCCCCTGCACGATCACGAACAGCGTCACCAACCCCTGCAGGAGGCGCAGTCGCCACTGGACATCGTGACGACGAAGCACCCTGACCAGGTACGGGAACACCAGGTAGAAGAACGCCTCGACCGACAACGACCAACCCACGACGTTCACCGCGAAGAACCAGGTGGGGTCGGGGATCCAGGCCTGCACGAGCAGCAGCGAAGCGACGAGCGGCCCGGCCGGCGTGGGATCGTGCCCGCCGGCGTGGGAGAGAACCAGACCCACGAGGAGCGCGACGAGATAGGCCGGGTAGATCCGGGCGAAGCGGCGACGCCAGAAGCTGCGCGGTGCGTCGTTCGGCTTCGCCGACCACACCAGGACGAAGCCGGACAGGAGGAAGAAGAACGAGACCCCGAGGCGACCCTGACCCACGACCCAGGCGAGCCCCGAGTGCAACCCGCCCACGGTGAGGGCACTGGCGTGGGTGCCGACCACGACCAGCGCGGCTACCCCGCGCAGACCGGTCAGCGAGTCCACCCGGACCGCGGCCTTGGACCGTGCCGGTGGGCCAGGCACCTTCGTCTCGCTGCCGGAGTCCACTCGCGCGCCCCTGTCAGTCGGCCATCGCTTCCATCGACACGACCGGGGACGAACCTGAACCACCGCTCACCCGGGGTAGATCAGGGGGACGGGGGGCGCTGCCGACCGGCCACCTCGGTCGGCGCAAGAGCACCTGGACACCCCGGCGGAGTACGTCTTCGCAGTTTCTAGACCGCCAAGAAAGGGGCGCAGGGGCTCGGGACGTCGTCGTGCCCTGCCCGTCGGGCATGGGTTCTCAGTCCAGCCGGGGCAGGAGATCCACTTTCGCAGGTCAGAGGCTTGTGCGAGCCCGAAAGCTCACCGTCCGCGACGATCTCGCACCAGGTGGTTCCACCTCACTTGGAGTTCGGGTTGCGTGGGGTCACGGATCGTCGATGTGAGCGCTCAACGGACGCCTTTGACGGGCAGGATGGCGAAGGCTCCGACGATCGCGCACACTCCGGCGACCGCGTACAGCACGCCGTAGCTGCCGCCGCCGAACGCCAGGACGGCCGGGGCGATCGCCGGCGCGATGGCAAAGGGAAGTGCGCCGGCGATGTTGAACACCCCGAGATCCTTGGCGACGTTGTCATTGTTCGGCAGCACGTCGGCGACGAGCGCGAGGTCTACGGCCATGTACATGCCGAAGCCGAGTCCGCCGATGGCCATGCCGACGAGGAAACCGTTGAAGCTGCTCGCGATGGCGACCACGAACATCGCCAAGCCGTACACGATCGAAGCGGTGAGGACGAAGATCTTCCGTCGGCCAGTCAGGTCGGACAGCTTGCCAGCCGACGAGGGAAGCGACGACGAGAACCACGGACTGGACCAGTGTGCCGAGGAAGATCTGGTGCGGCACCGTCGGCCTCGGCGCTGCCGATCTTGTCCAGCAGGTAGTAGGCCTGGTAGGTCGCCAGGAAGGCATAGGCCAGAACGAACATGAAGCGGCTGGCGAAGGCCCAGGCGAAGTCCGGGCTCTTGCGCGGGGTCGACGTAGAACGTGCTGAGCGAATTCCCGCAGCGACCAGGGTGCTGTGACCGCCTTGTCGAGTCGGCGATCCTTCAGGGCGACCGCGAAGAGCAGGATGAAGAACCCGCCGATGGCGCATGGGGCCAGGAACATGGTGAGCTGGTTGCCGGTGAACAGCTGGACCAGGAAGGTGCCGCTCACCGCTGCGAGGGGCAGACAGACGCCCAGGACACCCGAGACCTGGCCGCGTTGAGCGGCCGGGACCTGGTCTGGCAGGACGGCCACCATGGCGGCGAGCAGCGCGTTGAAGAGCAGCTGTGCGATGCACCAGCCGAAGAGGACGACCGGGATGCCGGGTGCCAGCGCGACGATGAGGATGCCGAGGGAACCGCCCACCAGGCCCGTGACCATCCAGGGCCGCCGCATGCCCCACTGCGACGACGTGCGGTCGCTCATCCTGCCGAAGAACGGATTGCCGAACATGGCCACCAGGGCACCGATGCCGGTGACCAGTGCCAAGCTTCTCGGTGCCTGTTCGATCCCGACGAGTGAGTTGACCTTCAGCGCCAATGTGACCAGCGCGGGAGCGAGGAACACCAGGCAGGTGCTCATGTACGCCAACGTGTACAGCGAGATGAAACCCCATCCGACCCGGTGTACCGCCGGTGACTCAGGCTCCGCCTCGGTCTCAGCCGCGGCTGGGTAGGCCATTGCGTTCAGACCGGCGGAGGGTGGCACAGACGGGTGGGCGGTGGGGGTGCCACCCACGAGACCAGAAGGGTCGGGCATCGCTCTCCTGCTGGCGGCCCGGGGCCAGGCGGCAATCGGGTGTCACTCACGCGCGTCACGTGCAGAGGTTGCTTCGTTGCGAGGCTGCCAGGCGTTACTACGGTGTCATGAAGCTGAGGGTCTGTCGAGGCTGCCCGTTGAGTCTCGTTGCGACTTCGCCGAGGTCCTCGTGGCTGAGCCCGACGAGAGCTCGTCGACCCCCGTGGACAGGGCCGGGCCCTGGGTGGGCCCGGCCCTGTCGTGGATCGTCAGGCGCTGACGTCGCTGTAGGCGGGCGGGGGGCTGGCGGGGACCATGCCGGCGGTGATGGGGGAGGGCTTGAAGCCCTTGAACGTCAACCAGATGCCGAGCGACAGCTCCCACAAGGCCACCGGGAGGGTCGCGATCGCCGACCACGCGGAGATCGGCTCGATGACGCCGAACAGCACCGCGATGGTGGAGGTGATGAGCAGCGGGGCTCCGATGAGTCCCATCAGGGGGATGGCCCGCGGCACGAGGCCTGATCGGTACATCAAGGTGCCCAGCAGGAGCGCGCTCAAGCAAGGCATGAGGGTCTGTCCGAGGAGGAACGTCCCTTTGTAGATCTCGACGAGCGACGCGCCGGTGGTGACGAGCGAGCCCGAGTCCGCCCCGGCCGCTGCGCCGAGTCCCTGGCGCAGGTGCACGAGCGAGAGGAGGCTCACGACACCGGTGAAGATCATGGCTGCCTCGAGCGTCCGCACGGCGACGAAGCCGAGCGCCATGCCCTCGTTCTGCCGCTTGACCACCGGGAACAGTGTGACGGCGGTGCCGATGCCGGCCAGGGCGACGATCACCTCGAGGAAGCAGCCCCAGAGCACGCCGGTGCCGGTGCCGGAGCCGAGGATGAAGTCAGGATTGGTCTTCACCGGGCCGTAGAGGGCCAGTGTGGGGATCGAGATGAAGGTGATCAGGTAGAAGACACCTGCGACGAGCGCGGTCTTCCTCGTCGAAGTCATCGGTGCTCGCGGTGCGGCTGTGGTTCGTTCGATGGTGGTGGTCATGTCAGTCTCCCGGGTCTGAGTGGTGGGGGTTCGGTGGCTTGCACGTCGATTGGTCGGGGTCGAGCTGGGTGACGGAGAGCAGCGGCAGGCCGAGGTCGCGCAGCTTGCTCAGCACTCCGTGCAAGGCGGCCTGGTCCACGACGGGGCCTTCGATGACGGTGGTGCCGTCGCTCCTGGTGGTGAGGGTCATCCCGTCGAACCAGGTGGTCCAGCGGGAGCCGAGGTGCCCCTTGATACGGAACTCGTATCGCCCGGACCTCGTCGGGTGGCCGGCTGACGTGTCGCTCATCGGTACTCCTCTTGCCTTGCTGCCCGCAGGTGTCTCCGCCGGCTTGGCGGTCCCTTGGGATGGCGGCAAGTTACGAGCAGATGTGGTGAGGAGACATCACTACATGTGGTGAGCGGCGTGGTGATCTTCGATCAAGGGGGTACCCCCGCGGCATGCCCCGGGTCAACGTTCGCGGGTGCGCGACAACAGGTTGAGCTCCCCGGCGCGACGTACCGCCGCGCGCCGGCTGTTGACGCCGAGCTTGGCGTAGATGTTCTTGGTGTGGGTCCGCACGGTGTTCAGCGACACCACGAGCTGACGAGCCATGGCCGGCCCGTCCAGGTCGGTCCCGAGCAGCCGGAGCACCTCAAGCTCGCGCTGGCTGAGCGGCTCGACCAGTGCTTGCGTGACGGGCGTGCGGAACTCGGTCCCGGTGGTGGCGGCCCTCAGCCGACGGATGTACGCGGCTGCCGTTCCCTGCTTGGCGAGCACACTCAGCAGGGCGGCCATCGGCGGGCCTGCGTCCGCGAACAGCCGTACGTAGCGCTCCGGCTCGGCCAGTGTCAGGGCGCGTTGCAGCGGGGCGAGCGCGGCAGCGACGTCTCCCCGAGCATGGTGGGCCAGCGCCTGCAGGACGAGGATCTCGAGGACGCTCCCGTTGCGCCCACCCTGTTCGGCTTCGCCCAGCAGGCGCGTCAGCAGGTCGGTCGCCTCGTCGAGGAACGGTCCTGTCCGCTCGGTGGCGTGCCGGGCGAGCAGCAGGCGGGTGAGGGTGAGATGCTCGAACTCGCGCAGGTAGGACAGCTCGTCGTCCGGGGAGAGCTGTCGCTCACGCGCCCACTCGACGGCGGCGTCCAGCTCGCCGCGCCTGATCCGCAGCCGTGCGCGCACCGCCGGGACCGGCCGCACGTTCGGGGCGTAGTCCCCGTCGTAGACGCGGTCCGCCTCGTCCAGCAGCTCGAGCGCACCGTCAAGGTCGCCTTCGGCTTCCCATAGCCGAGCCATCGCGACGCGCCACCGGTACGGGTTCCGCGGTAGCCCGTTGGGCTCACCGAGCTGCTGGCTTCGGGACAGGTGCAGCGCCGCGCCGGCCCGGTCGTCGCGCTCGAGCAGGACTTCGCTGATTCCCACGTGCATGTCCGCCGTGCCCCGCGGCGGCGGCACACCCGGCTCCGGTGATGCCAGCTCGAGTGCCGACTCGCAGGTGCGTAGAGCGTCGCTGAGGCGGCCCTGGGTGCGCCGGATGTCCGCCAGTGTGGTGCTGCACCCCAGGACGTCGGACACGAACCCGACTCGCTGCAACCCTGCCACACACTCGACGTACGCCTGGTATGCGGCCTCGAGGTCCCCGGTCGTCCACGACGCCAGCCCCCAGAGGCCGGCCGCTCCGGCCCGGATGAGGTCGTCGTCCGGAGGGGCCAGCGCCATCGCCTGCTGGGCGTGCGCGACGGTGCCGTCCAGGTCTCCGCGGGCGAGGTCCAGCGCGGCCCGGTACATCTCGATGCCGCCGGGCAAGCGCTGGTACTCCTCCTCGTCGACCACCACCGCCTCCGGCGGGGGTGGCTCCGGCCGGGCGCCGGTAGATGTCGGCGGGCGGACGAAACGCTCGATGTCTTGGAGCCGTTTCTCGACGCTGTCGAACTCGCTGCCCGACGCCAGTGCTCCGACGAAGCCCATGCCGAGCACCGGGCGGACCTGGACCACCTCGTCGGGCAGCCTCCCAACCCAGCTACGGATCTGGGCCTCCTGCCGGTTCCGGCGCAACGCCGGGATGGCCAGCTCCATCAGGTCCGCGGCTCGGGCGAAGTCGTTGCCGCTCAGCGCGTGCCGGATCGCCTCGGAAGGCTCGGCGTTGTGCTCGAACCACACGCTCGCCCGTCGGTGCAGCTCCGGGACCTCGTCGCCGTGCTCCTCCAGCAGGTGTGCCTGCAGGACGTCCGCGAAGAGGTGGTGGTAGCGGTACCACTGGCGGCGGTCATCCAGCGGCACCAGGAACAGGTTCGCCCGCTCGAGCGCCACCAGCGCAGCCCTGCCGCCGTCACGGCCGAGGACGGCGTCGCTGAGCGGGCCGCTGAGCCGTTCCAGGATGGAGGTCCGCAACAGGAAGCCCCTGACCTCGGTGGGCTGGCGCCCCAGAACCTCTTCCGCCAGGTAGTCCACGATGTAGCGGTCATCCCCGGCGAAGCCGGCGATGAACGCGGCGACGTCGTCGCGTCCCTGCATCGAGAGCGCCGCCAGCTGGAGCGCGGCGATCCATCCTTCCGTGCGGGCCTCGAGCGCTGCGACATCCTGCGCCGTCAGTGCCAGTCCCATCACCTCGTTGAGGTACGCCGCGGCCTCCTCGGGGGTGAAGCGCAGATCGGCGGCGCGGACCTCGACCAGCTCGCCACGCGCCCGCAACCGCGCCAGCGGCAGAGCCGGGTCCGCGCGGCTGGCGATCACCAGGTGTACCTGTGGGGGTAGGTGCTCCAGCAGGAAGGCCATCCCGTCCTGCACGTCGCGCGCATCGGCGAGGTGGTAGTCATCGAGCACCAGGTGGATCTCGTCCGGCACAGCGTTGAGGTCGTTGAGCAAGGCGGCAAGGACCGCGTCGATCGGCGTCTGGGCCGTCTGCAGCAGCGGGAGCGTGCCGGCGCCGACGCCCGGCACGACCGTCTGCAGGGCGGCGATCACGTACGTCCAGAACGAGGCCGCCTGGCTGTCGCTCTCGTCGAGAGAGAGCCACGCCACGGACCGGTTCTCCGCTGCTACGGGAGCCAGCCACTCGGCGAGCAGCGTCGTCTTGCCGCAGCCGGCCGGGGCAGAGATGAGCGTCAGCCTCGACTCCGCTCCCCGCTTCAGCCGTTCGCTCAGTCGGGGCCGGGCCACCACACTGCGCCGGAGCCTGGGGATGAACAGCTTGGTCGCGACCAGAGGGCCCGCCATGAAAGCCCTCTCGTGCGCTCGGTGGGGATCTGTACGAGAGTAGAGCAAGCACCCACTGGCCCGCGTCGCCGCAGGTCAGAGCGTTTCCGCGGTTCAGAGGCCCTATCGATGACTCCGATCACCGCTCGGGTGCGGCGAGCCGCAGGTCAGCCGCGCAGGCACAGCGCCCCCAGGTCGATGCCGTAGACCGGCTGGTAGACCTGGCATCCCACGTGTGCCGAGAAGAAGTCGCGGCTGGCGTCGACGGCGATCGCGGCAGCGGGCACGATGTCGCGCTCGATCACCAGCTCGAGCTGGGCGTACGCCCGGTAGCGCGCCGGCCCGGACAGCTCAGCCGCCGCGTGCAGCCGACGGTTGAGCGCCGGGTCGTCGACGTAGGAGAAGTTGGAGTTGTCCGTCGCCTGGATCGTGCTGCCGTCGAAGACGGCAAGCACTTGCCCCGGGTCAGTCGTGCCGTTGGCCCAGCCGGACATGGCCAGGTCGAAGGGTTCGTCCCGCCGCCCGATCCGCCCGAAGTAGTCGTCGATCGGGAACGCCTTCACCTGGACGTCGATGCCCAGCGGCTCCAGGTTGGCACGGATGATCTGCGCGTCCTCCAGCCACGGGGACTGGTTCGGCGTGTACATGACCGCCGTCGCGTGGACGTGGCCGGCCAGCTGACGCGCCCGGGCGAGGTCGGGCCGCGCTACGGGGTACAGGTGCAGGTCGGGGGCGCCGTCGATCGTGGGCGGCATCAGGTCGTCGGTAGGCCACCCGGCGTTGAACGGGTTGACCTCCGCGAAACGCGCGCCCTGAGCCACGAGAGCAGCGCGGTCGATCGCGTCGTTGACCGCTCGGCGCAGGCGGACATTGGCGAAGAGCGGCCGACTCGTGTTCATGTGGAGCCACAGGGTGGCGTTGGCGGGGCTGACGAAGTACTGCTGGTGCCCCGCGCGAGCGGCGGGGCTGTTGGGGCCGTACTGCGCCTCCAGCCGCGACGCCGCGTCGCGCGGAAGACCGTCGAGGGCATAGTCCGCCGTGCCCGCCTCGATCCCGGTCAGCGCGCGGGAACCGTCGACGCCGATCGCGACGACGATCTGGTCCAGGTTCCGCGGGCGGGTGCCCTGGTAGCCGGGGTTTCGCGTCAGCACGAGCTGTTGGCGTGGCGTGTACGAGCTGATGAAGTACGGGCCGGCCGAAGGGACGGCGTCGAGCCCACCCGTGGCGTCCGGTGTGCCCGGCGGCACGGCGCACGCCGCGCCGCCTGCGAGGTCGGCCATGACGGCGCCGTCCGGGTGCGCCAGCATGATCGTGAGCATGTCGCCACGGGCCACGACGCCCCGCAGCCCGCTCGCCCTGCCGCTGACGAAGTCCTGGTAGCCGACTACGTTGCTGAACTGGCTGGCTAGTGGCGACCCGAGCCGCGGGCTGACCACCCGCTCGATCGTCGACTTGAATGTCTGTGCGGTGACGGGCTGGTTCGACGGGGGCGAGAACCGGAACCCCGGTCGGATGGTGAAGGTGTACGTCCGTCCGCCGTCGGTGGGGGTCGGCACCGCCTCGGCGACCTCGGGCACGACCTGCGACCCCGCGGGAGCGGGCTGGTCGGGGTAGGTGACGAGGTTCGCGCAGGTGGCGTAGAGCAGAGCCGGGGCGTAGGGCAGGCCCAGTGCCGGGTCCAGCGAGGGCAGGCCGTTCTGCATCGTGAGGTGCGCGACACCTCCTGCCGGCGCAGCGGCGGGGGGCGCGGCGGCCACGGTAACCCACACCCGTCCCGCGGCGGACGCGACCGCCGTGGGGGTGCCGCCGACGTGCACCGATCGCGTCACGACGCCGGAGCGGGGGTCGAGCGTCAGCACCGTGCCGTCGCGGCTGTCGACGACCCACACGGCGCGATCGGTCGCGAGGACCGCAGCCGCCCCTTCCCCGACGCGCGTCGTGGCGGCGACGGCGTCGGTCTCCGGGTCGATCCGCACCACGGTGTCGTCGCCGGCGTCGGCAACCCACGCGCCAGCGGAGTTGACCCCGACGGCCGCCGGGCCGTGACCCACCGGGATCGTCCTGGCCAGCAGAGTCGTCGGGTCGATGCGCGTGACCGTGCCGTCGGCACCGTTGGTCACCCAAACGGAGCCGGCACCGGTGGCGATCGACGTCGGATCGTCGCCCACCTCGACCGATGCCGTCTGCCGGCCCGTCTCGTCGTCCAGGCGAGCGACGTACCCGTCGGGATCGGCCACCCAGACGGACCCGAAGCCGGCGAGCATCGGCCAGGACACCCCGCGAGACGCCATGGAGCCGGCTGCCAGCTGCTGGACCGTCACGGCGCGGTCGTACTCCGGGTCGATCCTCATGATCCGGCCGGTCTCGTCGCTCACCCAGACCGCGTCGCCGGTCGCAGTGAGCGCCGTGGGCACGCCACCCAGCGGGATGGATCGCAGCACGCGCCCCGTGGTCGCGTCGACGCGGGTCACGCTGTCGTCGTCCATGTTGGCGACCCACAGCGACCCGTCGGTAGCCGCGACCGCCACGGGGTGGGCACCCACCTGCACGCGACGTGGTCCCGAACCGGACGTGTTCAGGGCGATGACGGAGTTCGCCTCGACCGGGTCGGCGATCGGGGCGGCGGGCCGGCGGTCGTCTCTCGTCGCCCAGGCGACCCCAACGACACCCGCCCCGATGACGAGGCCGGCGGTCACGACACCGACGACGAGCCGACGCCGTTCGGGTGCCCGCGGCTGGCGCGCCCATGCCCGGTCAGGCTGCGCCGGCGGCGCCGGCGGCGCCGGGTCCCCGACGACGTCCGGGGCCGCGGTGGCACCGGTGGGAGAAGGAGTCGGCGCCTCGAGGAGCCGCAGCTGCAGCGCCTCCGTCTCCGGGGACGGGTAGGCGCCGAGCTCGTCCGCGAGGAGCTTGCGGCACTGTTCGTACGCACACAGCCCCTCGGCGCGGTTGCCGGCGACAGCGTGCGCCTCCATGAGCAGGCGGTAGCCCGTCTCGTGGAAGGGCGCGAGGTCGATCGCCTGCTCGGCCCAGCGTGTCGCGTCGCCCGCCTCGCCCAGCGCGAGGCACGCCCGGGCGAGGAGGTCGAACGTCCGACCGCGAAGGGTCGTCAGTTCGCGACGCCGGTCCTCGACCCAGTCTGCAGTCTCACCCGGCAGGAACGTCCCCCCCAGCCACGCCTCGGCCTGCGCCGCCTCGGCACGGGCCCGCCCAGGCTCCCCACCGGCAAGGGCGCGTTCGGCGTCCCGTACGGCGTCCGAGGCAGCCACGACGTCGACCCAGCAACCTTCCGGCAGGTCCAGCCGGTAGCAGCCGAAGGCGCTTGTGAGCGCGCGCGCACCGTCGATGCCGACAGACGCGAGCAGAGCTCGGAGCTTGCTCACCAGGACCGACAGCGCCTTGTCCCAGGTCGCGGGCGTGACGTCGCCCCACAGCGCCGCGGCCAGCTCGTCCCGCGGCACCGGCCGACCGTGCTCCAGCACCAGGTAGGCGAACAGCAGCCGGCCCTGTCGCCCGGGGAAGCGGGCATCCCCCTTCCCGACCCCGTCGGTCTCGACTGCGACCCGCCCAGCCAGGAAGACCTTCAAGCCGACCTCCCCGCAGAGTCTTGACAGCATCTTGCCGCGCTCTAGGCGCCAACACCTAGCGTCCCGGGACCCGAGGGCGGGTACGGCGGACTCCCGACCTCACGGGTGACGCCCGGACCGGCGACCCCGTGACCCTGTCCGGCTGATCGTCAGAGACAGAAAGGACAGAACATGAGGCGCAGAAGCACCCTCGTCCTGGGCGCCGTGGCCCTGACCGGCGCGACCTTGCTGACCGGCAACGCGGCCGCGACACCGAGCGCCGGGCTCACCACCACGATCCTGGCGAAATCCACGTTCGACTCGACACAGCTGAGCGGCTTCGCCCGCCTGGACGACGGCAAGGGGTTCCCCAAGCCGCGCGACCTCTGGCTGGTCTACCTCAAGACGCACGGCCTCACCGACGGCTACGTCGTCGACAACGTCATCGACGTGGGTGGCACGACCGGATGGCACTCCCATCCCGGACCGAGCATCATCTTCGTGATCCGCGGGACGATCACGAACTACGACAGGGACACCAACGGGTGCGCCGGGCGCGACTACGCGGCCGGCAGCAGCTTCACCGACGCTGGTGGCCGCGACGTGCACATGCTGAAGAACAACGGCACGGTCCAGGCAGAGACCATCGCCGTCCAGCTCCTCCCGACCGGTGCGGCGCGCAAGACTGACGCCGCCGCTCCCGCCGGTTGCCCGGCGTCCTGACGTTCGGCAGCTGTCCTCGTAGGCACGGCACGCAGCCCCGCCGGTCACCCGGGCAGGGGTTGCGTGCCTCCTCCCGAGCGGCTACTGCATCGTCAGGCACGTGGGGAAGCAGGGCTCGGGACGGCGTGCTGCACTGCCGTCGTGCCTGCTTGTCAGTCCAGGATAGTGCGCGCCACAGCGGTGGCTGTGACGGCGTTTGCGCAGGTCAGGGCACAGTTGTTCCGGCCACTCGACTGCGCGACTACCTGGACTAGTCTCCCTGCGCCCTGCCTGACCGCCGGCCACGTAGCCGAGGGGACGCGCCGCCGCTCAGCGTGAGTCGCGAGCGCACCGGACCTTTGGCCCTCGCCCCGCCACGGCCCGCGTGCCTAGCCTGAAGTCGCACCTCGTTGGGGAGGCAGCCATGGCCACCACCGCACCAGTCCCGACCCGGTCCACGAGCCGCCGGGTGGGAGCTGGCGGGGGCCTGGTCGTCAACCTGCTGCTGATCGTGCTGGTCAACTGGTGGCCGGGGTGGGACGCCGTGCCGTTCCTGACCCCCGCGTTCGCCGACGTGCTGCCGTGGGTGAACGCCTCGCTGGTCGTCGCCGTCGTCGTGAACCTGTTCGTGGCCGCGCGTGGCTCGCGTGCCGCCAAGGCGGCGGGGGACGCGGTGACGTCTGCGGTCGGGTTCGCTGTGCTCGTGCGGATGTGGCAGGTGTTCCCGTTCGACGTCTCCGACGGTTGGCGCCTCCTGATCCGCGTCCTGCTCGCCGTGTCGGTCTTCGGCTGCGTGGTCGCATTCGTAGCGGCTGTGGTGACCCTGCTCGCGCCGGCGGCCCGCCGAGCCGCATGACCTACCGCGCCCGGGGCTGAGCGGCGGAAGGCAGCAACACCCCCTGGGGGTCGAGCGGTGGGGGATCCACCCCAGCCCGTGGCCGCCGCCCCCTCCCGCGCGGTCCGGGCACGGTGCCCTGCACGGTAGGGCTGGCTCCGCAAGTCTTGGCTGGCATGATGGCCCCCACGCCCGAGGAGGGGGCCCTCAATGACGCGGGGCAGTCAGCACAGGCGCCGGCTCGCAATGGTCGCTGCCGGGGCGGCGGTGGCGATCGCGGTCGTCCTCGGTTTCCCCGCTCCCGCGCACGCCGCCACCGTGCTGTACGTCGACAACGGCAACGTCGCGTGCAGCGACCAGGGCAGCGGCACGGTCACGGTGCCCTTCTGCACGATCGGTGCCTCGGTGGCGAAGGTCTCGACGGGCATGACTGTGCAGGTCGCTTCCGGGACGTACGTCGAGCGCGTGTCGATCAACCGCTCGGGGACACCGGGGGCGCCGATCACGTGGACCGCGGCTTCGGGTGCCACGGTCACAGTCACCGGCGGCGCCAACGGCTTCGCCCTCTCGTCGGTCCACGATGTCACGATCAGCGGCTTCCACGTCACGCACACGACGAGCTACGGGCTGAAGCTCCAGTCGTCGTGGAACATCATCCTGCGGAACAACGAGGTGTCGTACAGCGGCGCTCCGTTCGACGGTTCCACGGCGGTAGGGATCTACGTCCAGGCGACGAACACCTCGGTGATCGTGGCCAACTCTGCGCACCACAACACCGACGCCGGGATCTACCTTCTGTCCGGCAGCACCGGCGATGTCGTGGCCTTCAACTCGACCTTCTCGAACGCGCGGGGCTACACGCGCGCCGCGCCCGGGATCGACGTCCGCGCTCCCGGCAACATCGTCACGGCGAACGTGTCCCACAACAACGAGGACTCGGGGATCCAGTTCTACAGCGGGGCGGACAACAGCGTCGCGACCGACAATGTCGTCTACCGCAACGGCGACCACGGCATCGACGTGCTCTCGTCGGCCGGTCTCGTGATCGTCGGCAACACCGTGTACAAGAACACGACGTCCGGGATCAACGTCGAAGGCGGGTCATCGGGCACGACGATCCGCGACAACATCAGCCAGGACAACGCTCTGTCCAACACGTTCGGCCAGAAGGGCAATATCCGCGTCGATGCGACATCAGTGCCCGGGTCGTCGAT
Source organism: uncultured Actinomycetota bacterium (assembly GCA_963849365.1). GTDB lineage: Bacteria > Actinomycetota > Actinomycetes > Prado026 > Prado026 > CAVQCJ01. The sequence continues at coordinate 487,930 of CAWKHA010000001.1, read as the reverse complement.
GGACAGCGACCTCCTCTACCTGAGTGCAGCCGGCGGCAAGATGGTCCAGTGGAACGGCACGAGCTACTCGACGCTCGCGGCGTTCAGGGCGGCCGTGCCCCAGCAGGAGACGCACGGGATCCAGGCCATCGCGAAGTTCGTGAACGCGGTGGCAGGTGACCTGCACCTGCGCGCCGGCTCGGCGGCGATCGACTCGGCCGACGCGTCGGCCCCTGCCTTCACCAGCACCGACGCCGACGGGAAACCGCGGTTCGACGCTCCCGGCAAGGCGAACACGGGCAGGGGCGTCCCGCCGTACGCCGACCGGGGAGCGTTCGAGTACCAGGGGTAGCCGTCTCTTCCTTTCTGGTCGGTCCGTCCGCGGAAGCCTCCGGGAACGGTCGGTACCGACCATGGTTGGCGGGTGACACGGTGGCGCCGGAGGGCTTTGGACCCTTACCGGGCGAGCCGCCCCGCGGCAACGTGAGAGTGCCGGTGGTAGCGCGGCGAGCGCCCTGCGGAGGTGGTCGTGATGTCGACCGGACGCCCAGCGATGACCATGACCGCTGAGGGCCTGAGCCCTTGCAGCGCGTGCGGTGCACCGCTGCCGGGGGCGCCTGACGAGACCGGCATGGTCAGGTGTGTTTGCGGTCACCGCGCGTACGCGGGCTACCTCGCCGAGGCGGCCTACCTGTCGGCCAGGCTCAGGTGGCTCGAGGAGCGGATCGCTGCGGGTGACCCCGCTCCGGACGCCGAAACCGCACGCCGGTTCGAGATCTGGCCCGCCCCCACGGCGCAGGCCGCAGTCGGCGCCGGCGGGGCCGGCGGCCCTTCGGGCGCAGCGCGACCGCCCGCGGCGCCGGCCGGTCACGGCGTGCAGAACCTGTTGCTCGGACTGGGGGCCGGACTCCTGATCGTGGCGGCGGTCGTGTTCACCGCCGTCGTCTGGAGCCGCCTCGGCGCCGCCGGACAGGTCACGGTCATGACGGTGGCTACTGTCGGCTTCGCTGTGGCGGCGGCGCGGCTGGTCCGCCGGCTGCCGGGCACGGCGGAGGCGCTCGGAGTCGTCGCGTTCGGTCTGGCCACCGTCGACGTGGTCGCGGCACCCGCGCTCGGCTTCCTGCCCGACTCGTGGCTCGACGCGTCGCACGCGTACCCGACCGTCGCCGTCTTCGCGCTGTCCGCGGTCGCTGTCGGGCTCGGCCACCTCCTCGCGGTCCGTGCGTGGGTGTGGCTCGGCTGGCCGACCGCCGCGGTGGGTGCGGCGCTGGCCACCGCATACCTGGCTCAGGGGGTGGCCGACGACGCCCAGCCGTGGGCGGCGATCAGTGTGAGTGTGGTCGCGCTCGCAGCGGTCGGGCTGCTGGCAGGGCCGCTCGTGTCGGCCCGGCTGCGGGTCGACGAGCGGGCGATGACGGCCGCCGGGGCGGTCGCCCTCGTGCTCGCGGTCCCGGCCTGGGTCAACGGGGTCTCGGACCTCGACCGGCCGGCGCTCGTGGGCACTCTCGTGACCACCCTGCTGACGGCGGTGGCGGCCGCGCTCGCCTACCTGCGCACGCGGCTCCCCGTCGCTGGAGCCGGTGCCGCAGCCCTGGCCGGCGTGAGCGGCGGGGTCGCGCTGCTGCTCGCCGAGGTGGATGGGCAGGCGTACTGGCTGGCCGCGCTCACGGCCGTCGCCGGTGTCGCCGTGCTCGGCGTCCTCGCCCGTGCCGGGCACGTGCGGGCGGGCCTGCTCGCATCGGGTGCGCTGTGGGCGACGTGGGCCGTCGGCTCTCTCGTGATGAGTGACCCGGGGGGCCCGGGCGACCAGGTCCTCGGTCAGCTCTCCGTGCTGCTCGTGCTGGTCACGGCCACGTGGTTCGTCGTCGCCGGCCCGGTCCCCGAGCCGGTACGCGAACCGGTCATGGCCTGGCCGGCCGCTGTCGCGGGTGAGGTGGCCCTGCTCGTCGCCCAGCCGAACCTGCCGGACCTGGCGGTCCTGCCTGAGTCCTGGACGCTCCCGTTCGCCGCGCTCCTGCTCCTCGCGGGCGGCCTGTGGCGGCTCTCGCGTCCTGCCGGCTCGCTCGTCTGGCTCGGGCCGGGGGTGGCCATGGCCCTGCTGCCGTCCGCCATCGCCTGCTGGGCGGCGCCGTGGGTCGTCGAAGCGACCGACCAGGCGCCCACCGAGGCGTTGGCCCGCATGGTCGCGGTCCTCGTCGTGAGCGTCGTGGTGGTGGCCCTGGGAGCGCACCTGCGCCTCGCCGGCCTGCTCGTGCCGGGGTCGGTCGCGCTCGGCGTGGCCGGCGCGGCCCAGGTCTGGGGCGGGCTGATCGCCGTTCCGCGCTGGCTGGCCCTTGGGCTCGCCGGGGCGACACTGGTGACCCTCGGTGCGCGGATCGAGTGGCTGCGGGGTGAGGGCCGCACGCTGCGCCGGTTCGCCGGTTCGCTGCACTGAGCCCCGTGCACGGAGCGCGGCGCCGACTCCGGTGCGGTTCGGTCAGGTCGTCCCGTCGGATGCCGCCAGCAGCGTCTCGAACCAGTCGTCCGTCGCCAGCAGGTCGTGCAGCTCGATGAGGTCGTCCGCCGACCACGCCTGGCCGTCCGGCGGGTTCTCCGGGTGCGGGGCCTCGGCCGGCTCGAGCTCGAGGTCGGGCAGGCTGGGGACGTCTTTGGCCATCAGGATCGCGGCCAGTCTCCGGTCGACGAGCCGCACCGTGGTCGCGCGGCACTCCAGGCATCCGTGCAGGAGCCGCGCCGAGCGCTCCCCATGGAGCTCGGCGGGTACCAGCAGGAGCAGCTCCGCCGGGGCGAGGGTCAGCTCCGTCCCGCAGTAGGCGCAGGTGCTCTGGATCTCGATCATGGTGCCCGTCCGATCGACCAGGGGGTCAGTCCGTCGGGACCGAGACTGCGAGCGTCCGCTGACAGGTATCTGAACAGTGCCTGTCGGATCGCTGTCGATCTACTGAGGAAATGCTGAGGATGTGGGGCTCGGGTCAAGACCCCCGGTGACGCCTCGGGTCCAACGGCCCTAGGCCGCCGCCACCCGTAGCGTCAGGCTCGGCTCAGGAGCGTTGCATCGGCGGTGAGAGATGACCGGCAGACGGCGTATCGGCGCGGTCGACACCATCTGGCTGAACCTGGACAGGCCGGAGAACCTCATGGTCATCGACTCCGTCATGTGGTTCGACGGGCCGCTCGACTGGCAGCGCCTGGAGGCGGTGATCGAGCACCGGCTGGTCGACCGATACCCGGTGTTCCACCAGCGGCCGGTGGACCCCTCGTCGCCGGTCGGCTGGCCGCACTGGGAGGACGACCCCGACTTCTCCCTCGAGCGCCAGCTGCGCCGGGCGACCCTCCCGCCGCCGGGCGACGAAGACTCCCTGCAGCGGTACGTGGAGTCGCAGGTTCACCGGCCGCTCGACCGCAACCACCCGCTCTGGGAGATCCACTTCCTCGACGGCTACCTGGGCGGAACAGCGTTGCTCGTCCGGTTCCACCACGCGCTGGCGGACGGCATCGCGCTGGCGCAGGTGCTGCTGTCGCTCACCGACGGCGACGACACGGCCGACCTGGAGGAGATGGAGGCCGCTGTCGCCAAGGCGGGCGCGGAGGCGTCCGGGCTGCTGGGGTCGGCGGCCAGGACCACGGCGAGCGCGGCCTCGGCCGTGCGCGGGGCGATGCACCTGCTCTCTGCTCTTCCGCGCGCGGTCAACCCGGCGAACGCCGCTGACGTCCTCACCCTGGCCCGGCAGACCGGGCACATCGCCGACAAGCTGTTGCTGGGAAGCAACCCCGAGAGCCCGTTGAGCGGGACGCCGGGCGTGCCCAAGCGCACCGTCTGGTCGTTGCCGCGGCCGCTGCCGGACGTCAAGCGCGTCGGCCGGCTGGCCGGTGCGACGGTGAACGACGTGCTGGTGGCCGCCGTCTCGGGCGCCATCGGCTCGTACCTCGTCGACCACGGCGGGGACCCGCTGGACCTGACGACGATGGTCCCGGTGAACCTGCGGCCGCTCGACCAGCCGCTGCCGCCCGAGCTGGGCAACCAGTTCGCCCTCGTCATGCTTCCGCTGCCCACCGGCGTCCGGGCCCCCCTGCAACGGCTGTCCGAGTCCAAGCGCCGGATGGACTCGATCAAGCGGTCGCCGGAGGCGACGCTCACGTTCGGGCTGATCAACGCCATCGGCCGCACCAGCCCCGACATCGCCCACCTCATCGTCGACTTCTTCGCCGCGAAGGCGATCGGGGTGACCACCAACGTGGCAGGGCCGCTGGCTGCGCGGTACCTCGCAGGCAGCCGCATCAGCGGCGTCCTGGCCTGGGTGCCCGGCTCCGGACAGCAGACGGTCGGGGTGTGCATCTTCAGCTACGAGGGAGCGGTACGGGTGGGCTTCAAGGTCGACGCGGGCGTGGTGCCTGATCCGGAGAAGCTCGTGCAGGCCTTCGACGACGAGATGGACCTGCTGCTGCGGCTGGCCAAGTCCGCCTGACACCCGCCCGAGCCCGAGGAGCCCTCATGCCCACCGACACCGCCAGCCGGACCGTGAGCATCCAGGCGCCGTTCGCCGACGTGCTGGACGTGATCCGGCACGTCGACACCCAGCCCGAGTGGATCAAGGAGATCCTCGAGGCGGAAGTGCTCGAGGAGTACGAGGACGGGAGCGTCGCGACCGCCCGCTTCCGGGCTTCGAGCCCGGTCGGCACCGACCGCTACACGCTGGAGTACGAGCATGCCGACGACGGCCTGCGCTGGCACCTGGTCGAGGGGCGGCTGCAGACCGGTCAGGACGGCCACTACACCGTGCGGCGCAACGGCGCCGCCCGGACCGAGGTGACCTTCGAGCTGACGATCAGCCACAACCTGCCGCTACCCGGCTTCATCCGCAGGCGGGTCATCGAAGGACTCGTCGCGAGCACCGTCGACGGGCTCAAGGCGTACGCCGAGGCCCACGGCTGAACACCGGGCACGGGCGCCGGGCGTCGCGTCTGGACCGACCGGTCAGGCGAGCGGGGTGGTGCGGACGGTCTTGACCTCGGCCGCCGTCAGCGCCCGCGAGTAGACCCGAAGGTCGTCGATCCGACCGTCGAAGTACGCCTCGACGACGCCGGTGGCGGTGCGGTTCTTGGCTCCGACGCCGAGCGGCTCGCTGTTGGCACAGGTCGTGCCGGTCACGCTCATCGTCGCGTTCAGGGCTCCGTTGACGTAGATGCGCAGGGCCTTGCCGTCGTACGTCCCGGCGACGTGCACCCACGTGTTGGCGGGCAGCGCTTTGTTGCTGTCCAGGAAGAACCAGCGGTTGCTGCCGGTGCAGCCGCCGAAGAACCCGCCGAACCGCAGCCGGCGGGTGTCGGTGCGGATGTTCATCCAGTAGGCGCCCGCCTTCTCCAGGATCTCCCAGCGGTCGTCGTGGACGTTGGGCGTGTATCGGACCCAGGCGGCCAGCGTGAACCGGTCGACGTCCAGGGCGGCCGCGTCCCCGGCGTCGACGAACTGCTGCTGGGCCGAGTCGAACGACAGGGCCTTGCCGTGCCCCTGCGGTCCGGTGGCCTGACCCGGCAGCGCGGGGGAGCCCATCCGGGTGCCGTCCAGATGCGACGGCGAGGAGTCGGTGACCAGGCCGCCCCCGAGGCGTTCGAACCCGTAGCCGAGCACGAGACCGGTGTCGACGGCCGCGTGCGCCGGCGCGCTCACCGCGCCGAGCGACACCGTGGTCGCCAGCGTCACCAGCGCCGCCGTGGCGAGCCGTGCCCGACGACTGGTCAAGTGAGCCCCCTCAGCGGTGCCGGCCGGTTCGCGCAACGTACACCGCAGCGCGCTCGCGAGCGCCGGGCCCCGGAGAACCTGAGCGAGCGCTGTGTGAGACAGGACACGCGCGGATCGGCGGTCATCCCCGGGTGGCGGCTCGTTGGACGGGTAAGGAGCACCGAACCCGGTCCGCCCGCCTCCCGCCCATCAGGAGCCCTCTCGTCATGCCCGCGCTCACGTCCGCCGGCGCAGTGCCACGCACGCCCGCGGTGGTCGCACCCGCGGCCGTCCCGGCGTCCGTAGCGGTGGCGCACCGGCTCGTCTCGCTCGCGGTGCTGTTCTCCCTGCCCGTCGTCGCGATCACCGCGGACGTCCTGGGCGGCGGTCCGCTGCGGCACCTGGACGACGCGCTGGCCGTGGGGTCGTGGCACCGGGGGGACCCGGCGCTGGTCTCGGTCTCGAACCTGTTCGACCGGCTCGGCCAGCGAGCGGTCGCCGGCGCCGTCCTGGTCGCCGTCGCCGCGTACCTGGCCTGGCGCGCGCGGACCTGGCGGCCGCTCGCGGTGACCGGTGCTGCGCTCGCCGTCCTCAACCTCGTCGTCGGGGCGATGAAGCTGACGATGGGCCGCAGCAAGCCGCTGTCCGGGCACGACCTGCTATACGTCGGTGGCGAGCAGTTCCCTTCCGGCCACGCGGCCAACGCGGCCGTGTCGTGGGGTCTGCTGGCCTACCTGCTGATCGTGTACGGGCGGCGCAGGATGCCGGCCAGGGTACTGGTGGCCTCGGCCGGGCTCGTCACGCTCGGTGTCTGCGCCGCGTCGCTGTACCTGGACTACCACTGGCTCAGCGACCTGGTGGCCGGGGCGGCCCTGGGAGCGGTGCTGCTCCTGCTCGTGCTCGCCTGGGACCTGACCCGCGCCGAACCGGTACCGAGCTGGTCCAGGGTCGACGAGGAGACCGCGGCGGTGCTGCGGTCGCACGGGCTGGCGCACCCCAGCGCCGGCCTCCCGTCGGCCGTCCCGCACTCCGGACCCCCGCCCGTCTGACCCGGGGGCCGCGGTTTCTGCGACGCTGTCGGCCGTGGACGCCGCCGGCACGGCCGCGCGCCTGGCACTGCGCGCGGCGCAGGCCCGGTCGGCGGTCGACCTGCTCGCGTGCAGCGGCGCCCCGCACCGCGCCATCGAGCCGTTCGGGTCGGTGCTCGCCAGCGATCTCGGCGTCCCCCACCCGTGGTCGGTCGAGCTGTCGATCACCGGCCCGGCCGTCATGCACGGTCCGGCACTGCCGGTCCCGGCCGAGCTGGACGCCGCCCTGCGATGGGCGGCCGAGCGGTCGGACGGGCGCGGCCTGGCGCTGGGCCTCCCCGACCAGGTGGCCCCGCGCTTCGACCCGGCGCGGCACGGGCTGGCCGCGGCGGAGCGGCTGCCGGTGCTGGCGCTCGGCCGGGCCGACGCGGCGGCCCTGGCGCCGGTCGAGATCGCCGGACTCCAGATCGGGCCACCGGGCGGGATCGACGAGATCCGGGCGGCGTACGGGGGCTGGATGGAGGACCACGGGCTCGCGGCGCTGCTCGTGGTCCCGGGCGACCTCGAGCGCCCACGGCGCCGGTTCCTGGTCGCCCGGGTGGGCGGTCGCCCGGTCGGTTGCGCGCTCGTCTGGTTCGCGGGCGGGACCGCGTACCTGTCCGGACTGGGGGTGCTCCCGGCGGACCGCGGGCACGGCTACGGGGCGGCACTCGCGGCGGCGGCCGCACAGGTCGGCGCCTCGGCTCCGGTGGACACCGTCTGGATGTACGCGACGGACGCGGGGGAGCGGCTCTACCGGCGGCTGGGTTTCGTCCCGGCCGGAGGGCTGCAGCGCTACCGACCGGTGCGCTGACCCACGACCCGGCACAGGCCGAAGGCCCCGGACGGCAGGTCCGGGGCCTTCGAAAGTCGGTGCGGGTGCGGGGGCTGGGCTCAGCGCTCGTCGAAGGTCGCCGTCGCCGGCGTCTCGTCCAAGCGGTCGCTCTCGTCGTAGAACACGGCTCCGGCCGCCTCGAGCGCCGGGCGGTGCTCGTTCGCGTGGTGGACGCAGAACAGGAGCTCGCCGCCGGATACCAGGCTGGCGCGGACGTACGCCTGCGCGCCGCACCGGTCGCAGCGGTCGGCTGCGGTCAGTGCGCTGGTGTTCGGTGCCAGAGCTGTGGTCACGTCTCCTCCGGGTCTGTCGTTTCGATGCACCCAGTGCAACAGACTCTCACCCCTGATGCTTCCTGGCGTCCATCGGCGTGTCGGTTCGCTCTGCGCGTACGTACGGCCTACCCCCCACGGCCGACACCCGATCGGCCCTTCACGACCGCACAAGCCCACGGATCTGCCGGGTGAGGGGCGTGCCGCGGCGTGGGACGGTCCCCGGCCGGCGGTAGCCTCCTGCGCGAGATGACCGCCCAGCCGGCCGAGAAGGCCCCTGTTCCCGCCAAGAGTGCCTCCGCTGCGTACATGGCGCGTCACCTCTCCGTCCTGGAGGGGCTCGACGCGGTCCGCAAGCGGCCCGGCATGTACATCGGCTCGACCGACTCCCGCGGGCTCATGCACTGCGTGTGGGAGATCATCGACAACGCGGTCGACGAGGCCCTGGCCGGGCACTGCAGCCGGATCGAGGTGCTCCTGGACGCCGACGGCTCGGTGGAGGTGCGCGACGACGGGCGCGGCATCCCCGTCGACGTGGAGCCCAAGACCGGCCTGACCGGCGTCGAGGTCGTCATGACCCGCCTGCACGCGGGCGGAAAGTTCGGCGGCGGGTCGTACGCCGCGTCCGGCGGCCTGCACGGGGTCGGGGCCTCCGTGGTCAACGCGCTGTCCTCCCGGCTCGACGTCGAGGTCGACCGCGACGGCAAGATCCACCAGATGTCGTTCCGGCAGGGCGTTCCCGGGACCTTCGACGGCGACGGGCCGCAGGCCGCGTTCACCGAGGCCACCGGCCAGGCGCTCAAGGTCACCGGCAAGGTGGCCCGCAAGGTCACCGGCACCCGGGTCCGGTGGTGGGCGGACCGCACCGTGTTCCTGAAGGAGGCCGGCGTCCTCCTCGACGAGCTGCACGAGCGCGCCCGGCAGACCGCGTTCCTCGTCCCCGGGCTGGCCCTGGTCGTGCGGGACGAGCGCGACGGCGAGCCGGCCGAGGAGACCTTCCACCACTCCGGAGGGATCTCCGAGTTCTGCTCGTACCTCGCCCCGGACCCGCCGGTGAGCGATGTGCTGCGGCTGCGCGGCTCGGGGCACTTCCACGAGACCGTCCCCGTGCTGGACGAAAAGGGCCACATGGCGCCGCGCGAGGTGGAGCGCGAGCTCGGCGTCGATGTCGCCCTGCAGTGGGGGACCGGGTACGACACGGTCGCGCGGTCGTTCGTCAACATCATCGCCACGCCCAAGGGCGGCACCCACGTCGTCGGCTTCGAGCGGGCGCTGACCAAGACCTTCAACGAGCAGCTGCGCGCGGCCAGGGTCCTGCGCGCCGGCGAGGACGACGTGGTCAAGGACGACGTGCTCGAGGGCCTGACCGCGGTGGTGACCGTTCGGCTCGCCGAGCCCCAGTTCGAGGGGCAGACCAAGGAGGTGCTGGGCACGTCGGCCGCGTCCCGCATCGTCGGGAACGTCGTCGCCAAGGAGCTCAAGGCGTTCCTGACCTCCACGAAGCGGGGCGACAAGCAGGCCGCCCGGGCCGTGCTCGACAAGGTAGCCTCGGCCGCCCGCACCCGCGTGGCCGCCCGCCAGCACAAGGAGCTGCAGCGTCGCAAGAACGCCCTCGAGACCTCGTCGCTGCCGGCCAAGCTCGCCGACTGCCGCTCCGACGACGTCGACCGCACCGAGCTGTTCATCGTCGAGGGGGACAGCGCGCTGGGCACCGCGAAGGTCGCGCGCAACTCCGAGTTCCAGGCGCTGCTCCCGATCCGCGGCAAGATCCTCAACGTGCAGAAGGCTTCACCTGCCGACATGCTGCGCAACGCCGAGTGCGCCTCGATCATCCAGGTCGTCGGCGCCGGCTCGGGCCGCACGTTCGACCTCGACAGCGCGCGCTACGGCAAGATCATCCTGATGACCGACGCGGACGTCGACGGCGCCCACATCCGCACGTTGCTTCTCACGCTGATCTACCGCGCCATGCGCCCGCTGCTCGAAGAGGGTCGCGTCTACGCCGCGGTGCCACCGCTGCACCGGATCGAGGTCGTCGCGGGCCCGGGCAAGAAGAACGAGTACATCTACACGTACTCCGACGCGCAGCTGCACCGCACGCTCGCCGACCTGGAGAAGAAGGGCCGGCGGGTCAAGGACGTGCCGCAGCGGTACAAGGGGCTCGGCGAGATGGACGCCGCCCAGCTGCGGGAGACGACGATGCACCCGAGGCACCGCACGCTGCGGCGGGTGCGGCTGTCCGACGCCGCGAGCGCCGAGTCGGTTTTCGAGCTGCTGATGGGCGGCGAGGTCGCACCGCGCAAGGAGTTCATCGTGGAAGGCGCCGGCGGCCTGGACCGCAGCCGCATCGACGCGTAGCCGGCCGGATGCGACCGTCCGGCAGTGGCCCGGTCGGGGTACCTTGCGCGCATGGAGGCACCGCGCCCCCGCCCTTCCGAACCGCCTGCATCCGACCCGGCCGACATCGGTGACGTCGGAGCAGCACAGGACCTGGTCGCGCACGGCCGCGAACCCGTACGGGCTCCGCGCAGGCGCCGAGCGGGGTCAGGCCGCCCGCGGCAGGCCCTGACCGCTGCTCTCACGCTGGCCGCTCTGCTGGCGGGCGGCTTCTGGTACGCGAACCGCCACGCGGAGCGCGCGCCGGTAGCTCGCGCCTCGGTCCCCGCACCCTTCGACACGACGGGCGTCGACCTGGCCGTCGGATCGATGGACACCAGGCACGACCTGACCGCCCTCGCCGTCCCCATCCCGCCCGAGGACCGGTTCAGCGCGGCCGGCGGGCACGTCACGCTCTTCGTCCAGGTACGCAACGACGGCCCCGACCCCGTCGAGGTCGTCGACGGAGCGGTGCGGCAGGCCGGTGCCGTCCACGACCCGACCGCCGGTCAGCCGCCTGCGGGGACGAGCGGCGGGACCGTGCTGGCCCCGGGCGCGGTCGGCGAGGTCTTCCTCCGCCTGCGCGTGGACTGCACGGCAGCGCTCAGCGGTGCGCCCGGCACGGAGGTCGTGCTGGTGGCCGAGCTGGCCGGTCAGCGCAGAGCTCTCGAGGTGCTGCGGATCGACCGGGTCGCCCCGCTGTGGGACGAGGCCCGGCAGGCGGCGTGCGGACGAGTGGATCCGGCGCGCGCCGTCACGGCGCGACTGGTGCCCGGCACGGTGCAGGGGCAGGACGGCAGCCAGGGCCCGCGCAGCATCGCGCTGGCCCTGGAGCTGCACAACAGCGCCGGGTCGGTCGCGGTGGTCCGCGCGCGGCCCGGCACGGCCGCCGGCCTCGGCGGGTACTGGCACGGGACGGTCGGCTCGGAAGGGCTGTCCGTGGCCGGAGGTTCGACCCAGACGGTGCTCGGCGGTTGGCGGGTGGAGGACTGTGCTCGCGCGCCCACGACGCCGCCGGTGCCCGAGTTCGTCGTCCACCTGGCCGACGGCGACGTGCCGGTGACGGTCGACGAGGGGAACGGTTGGCTGGGGCCGGCCTGGCAGCGAGCGGTCGAAGTGGCCTGCTCCGGCCCCGCGACGGCGTGAGCCCCCGGCTGCCGACCCGGGTCAGCCGTCGCCGAGGTCGACCGGGTCGAGCCGGCCGGTGTCCACGTCGTAGACCGCACCGCCGACAACCAGAGCCGCAGGCAACAGCGGATAGGCCCGGATCCGTACGAGGTCGCTGCGCAGCGCCGCGACCTGGTCGCGTTCGGTCCGGAACTCCAGGCTGCGGGTGTCGACGCCGGCCCGCTCGAGGATCACGCGGTGCAGGTCCTCCTCGGTGTTCTCGGTCATGCGGCAACGCGTGTGCGGCACCACGAACACGCGGTCGACACCGAGCAGGTGCGTCGCCAGGACCAGGGTGCGCAGGACGTCATCGGTGACCCGGGCCCCGGCGTTGCGGAGGATCTTCGCGTCTCCCTTGGCCAGCCCCAGCATCCGCAGCGGCTCGATCCGCGAGTCGAAGCACGTGAGGATGGCGACTCCGCGGGCGGCGACCGGGGCGAGCCCGGCGTCGGCGAAGGTCTTGGCGTACGCCACGTTGGCGTCCAGCAGGTCGTCGAAATGGCTCACGGGTCGATCCTGCCGGTCGCCCGGCGCCGCCGCCGCACGGGGTCAGGAGATCGGGCCGTGCGGCGTCTCGCCGCGGGCCAGCAAGTCGACGAACCCGGCGATCCGTCGGGCCCGGGTGTCGGGTCGCCTGGCGTCCTGGACCCGGTACAGGATCGAGTAACGCTCGGAGCTCTTCAGCCCGGCGAAGAGGTCGAGGAGCCCGGCTGCGGCGAGGGCGTCGCGCAGGTCGTCGGGGATCTCAGCGCCGGACTGGCCGGCGTAGGCGGCGTCCCAGCGGCCGTCGGCCCGCGCCGACTCGACCTCGCGCAGGCCCTGCGGCCGCATCCGTCCGGCCGCGATGAGCTCGAGCGCCTTGGTCCGGTTGACCAGCGACCAGCGGCTGCGGGCCCGCCGCGGGGTGAAGCGCTGGAGCCACGAGGCCTCGTCGCCGTGGCCCTTCTGACCGTCGATCCAGCCGAAGCAGAGCGCGACCTCGACCGCTTCGACGTAAGTGACGGTCGGCGTGCCCGATGCCTTCCGGGCGATCCGCAGCCACGCGCCGGACGAGGTCACGTGCTCGCGCTCCAGCCACCGCTCGAAGTCCGCCGCGGTCGCGAACGAGACGACGGACAGCTCGTCGTTCACCCGGACACGGCGGCGACCGGCTGCGGCAGCTCGGTGCCCGAGCCGTCCCGCCGGGGGTCGGGCGCCGGCAGCTCGACCGGCACCCCGGCCGCGGTCGCCGCCCGGGCCGGCGAAGGCCCCGCCCAGGCCAGCACGAGCCGGTCCTCGCCGCGCAGGAACCGCTGGCAGCGCACACCGCCGGTGCCGCGCCCCTTGGCCGGGTACAGGTCGTACTCCGTCACCTTGGCGGTGCCCGGGACGGTGCCGGGCAGTGCGTCGGACGAACCGGCGACGGTGACCACCGCGTTCGACCGCGTGGGGTCGACCGCTCCGAAGAACACGGCCTGCTGGCCGGCCGCGAGCCGGACGCCGGCCATGCCGCCTGCGGCCCGGCCCTGCGCCCGGACCGAGGACGCGGAGAACCGCAGCAGCTGGGCGTCGGAGGTGACGAAGACCAGGTCGTCGGTCTCGGCGCCGAGCTCGACGGCACCGACGACCCGGTCCCCGGGCTCCAGCCGGACCACCTCGAACTCGGCCTTGTTGGACGGGTAGTCCGGCTGGACGCGTTTGACCACCCCGCTCTCGGTGCCCAGCGCGATGCCCGGACCGTCCAGCGTGGCCAGCGCCAGCACCTGCTCGCCCTTGCCCAGCTCGAGGAACTCCGAGACCTGGCCGCCGCCCGCCAGGCTGGGCGCGTTGGCCGTCGACGGCAGCGCGGGCAGGTCGAGGACCTGCAGGCGCAGCATGCGCCCGGCCGAGGTGACCACGCCGACCTCGCCGCGAGCGGTGGCCCGGACCGAGGAGACCACCACGTCGTGGCGGGCCCGCGGACCCCCCGCGGGTAGCGGCTCGTCGCCGGAGGTGCGCGCGAGCAGGCCGGTGGAGGACAGCAGCACCCGGCACGGCTCGTCCGGGACCTCCAGCGGTGTCGCGCTCGCCGCCACCGGCTGGCCGGCGGACTCCAGCAGCACCGTGCGCCGCGGCGTCCCGAACTTCTTGGCGACCTCGGCGAGCTCGTCGGAGACGGTCCGGCGCAGCAGCGCGTCGTCGGCCAGGATCTCGCTGAGCTCGGCGATGGTGCGGCCCAGCTCGTCCCGCTCGGACTCCAGCTCGATGCGGCTCAGCCGGGTCAGCCGGCGCAGCGGCATGTCGAGGATGTACGTGGCCTGCACCTCGGACAGGTCGAACACCTGCATGAGCCGCGTGCGGGCCTCGGCAGCGTCCTCGGACGTGCGGATCAGCTGGATGACCTCGTCGATGTCCAGGATCGCGGTCAGCAGACCGGCCACCAGGTGCAGGCGCTCCTCGGCACGCCGGCGCCGGTACTCCGAGCGCCGCCGCACCACCTCGAGCCGGTGGTCCACGTAGACCCGGAGCAGCTCGAGCAGGCCGAGCGTGCGCGGCTGGCCATCGACCAGCGCGACGTTGTTGATCCCGAACGTGTCCTCCATCGGCGTCAGCCGGAACAGCTGCTCCAGGACGGCCTCGGGCACGAAGCCGCTCTTGATCTCGATCACGACCCGCAGCCCGTGCTCGCCGTCGGACAGGTCGGTCACGTCGCTGATGCCCTGCAGCCGCTTGGACTTGACCAGCTCGGCGATCTTCTCGATGACCCGCTCGGGCCCGACGCCGTACGGGAGCTCGGTCACGACGATCCCGCGCCGGCGCGCGGTGACCGCCTCGACCCGGGTGGCCGCGCGGATCCGGAACGTGCCTCGGCCGGTCTCGTACGCCTCGCGGATGCCCTCCAGCCCGACGATCTTGCCGCCGGTGGGCAGGTCCGGACCGGGGACGATCTTCATCACGTCGTCCAGGGACGCCCTGGGGTTGCGGACCAGGTGCCGGACGGCCGCGACGACCTCGCCGAGGTTGTGCGGCGGCATGTTCGTCGCCATGCCGACCGCGATGCCGGTAGCGCCGTTGACGAGCAGGTTGGGGAAGGCCGCCGGCAGCACCGACGGCTCGGTGAGCGCGCCGTCGTAGTTGGCCCCGAAGTCGACGACGTCCTCGTCGATCCCCGCGGTCATGAGCAGCGCCGGGGCGTCCAGCCGGCACTCGGTGTACCTCATCGCCGCCGGCCCGTCGTCCGGCGAGCCGAAGTTGCCGTGCCCGTCGACCAGCGGCACCCGCATCGCGAACGGCTGCGCCATCCGGACCAGCGCGTCGTAGATCGCGCCGTCCCCGTGCGGGTGCAGCTTGCCCATGACCTCGCCGACGACCCGGGCGCTCTTGACGTGGCTGCGGTCCGGCCGCAGCCCCATCTCGGCCATCTGGTACAGGATCCGGCGGTGCACGGGCTTGAGCCCGTCCCGCGCGTCGGGCAGCGCCCGCGCGTAGATCACCGAGTAGGCGTACTCCAGGAAGGAGCCCTGCATCTCCTCGGAGACGTCGATGTCGACGATGCGCTCGGTGAAGTCGTCGGGCGGGGGAGGGGTGAGGGTACGGCGGGCCATGCCGGCCATTATCGGGTCGGGCGCGCACCCGCCCGGGCGACGACACGGGCGGCCAGCGCGCATCCGGCGGCCAGGGCGTCGGCCGGCTCGCTGCCGGCCAGCCAGGCAGGCAGGAACCCGGCCGCGAAGCAGTCCCCGGCCCCGGTCGTGTCGACCACCTCGGCCGCTGCTGCCGGCACCCGGGCCCGGCGGCCGTCGGCACCGAACCAGGCCGCGCCACCCGCGCCCAGCTTGACCACGACGTCGCCGCAGCGACCGGCCAGGACGGACCCGGCCACGAGCGGGTCGGGATCGTCGGCCAGCAGGCACACCTCGTCCTCGTTCGCGAGCAGCAGCTGGACGTCGGCGACCCAGCGCACCACCTGGCGCGGCCCGACCGTCCGGATCGGACCCGCCGACGCCGGGTCGACGGAGACGGTGTGCCCGGCCGACCGCGCCAGGGCGAGCGCGGCCAGCGCCGCGGCCCGGGACCCGGCGTTGAGCAGCGCGTAGCCGGACAGGTGCAGGTGTGCGGGCCGGCCCGGGCCGAGCAGGTCCACCGGCAGGTCGTCGGCGCACAGCCTGGCGTTGGCGCCGGCGTCGGGGTACATGGTCCGCTCGCCGTCCGCAGCGACGACCACGACGCAGGCGCCCGTGCTCGCGCCCGCGTCCAGTGTGGCCCGGACGTCCACGCCGCCGGCCCGCAGCTCGTCCAGCGCGGCCCGGCCCAGCAGGTCGTCCCCGGCGCGGCCCACGAACGTGACCGGATGGCCGGTCGCGGCCAGCCAGGCGGCCGTGTTGGCCGCCGCGCCGCCACCGCCGAACCGGACCACCGAGCGGGTGTCGCTGCCCACCGCGGTGGGCTCACCGGCCAGGGCGACCACGTCGGTCATGAGGTCGCCCACCGAGACCACCCTGGTCGGGCGGGTCATGCCGGGATCGGCTCCGGCGCCGCCGCGGCCGCGATCCGCCCGGCCAGCGCCGCGTTCGCGAGGATGATCGCCACGTTCGCGGCCAGGCTCGCCCCCGCGCTCTCCCGGTGGAAGTACTCCAGCAGGAAGGGCGTCACCGCCTTGCCGGTCACGCCGGCGGCGTCCGCTGCGGCCAGGCCGCCGGCCAGGACGCGCTGGTGCAGCTGCGGGTCGAGGGCCTGGTCCGGCGGCAGCGGGTTGGCCACGACGAGGGCGGCGCGCAGGTCGAGGACCCGCCGGGCCGCGAGCACCGCAGCCACCTCGCGCGGGGAGTCCACCCTGAACTCCACCGGGTGCCCGGAGTCGGTGAGGTAGAACCCCGGGAAGCGGTCCGTCCCGTAGCCCAGGACGCCCACGCTCAGGGTCTCGAGCCGTTCCAGCGTCGCGGCGACGTCCAGGATCGACTTCACCCCGGCGCAGACGACGGCGATCGGAGTGCGGCCCAGCGTCGTGAGGTCGGCCGACTCGTCCCAGGTGTCCTGCGCTCCCCGGTGCACCCCGCCCAGGCCGCCGGTCGCGAAGACCGCGATGCCGGCCAGGTGCGCGACGTGGCAGGTCGACGCGACCGTGGTCGCGCCGTTCCCGCCGCGCGCGGCGAGCGTGGCGAGGTCGCGCACGCTGACCTTGACGACGTCGTCGCGGGTCGCGACGGACTCGAGCTGCTCGTGGTCCAGCCCCACGTGGACGGTGCCGCCGAGCATCGCCACCGTCGCCGGGACCGCGCCGGAGTCGCGGACAGCCTGCTCGACCCGGCGGGCGATGCCGAGGTTGTCCGGACGGGGCAGGCCGTGGCTGATGATCGTGGACTCCAGTGCCACCACCGGAGCCCGGGACGCGAGCGCCGCGGCCACCTCGGGGTGCACGGACAGGGTCGGCGGCATGCGCGGGAGCCTATGCAACGACGCTGCAAGCCGGTGGGCGTACGTTCGCGGGCATGACGAGATGGGATGCGCTGGACCGGGCCCACCTGCACGCGACGGCCTGGCTGGACTCGGTGCCGGACCGGCCGGTCGGGGCGGCGGCGACGTACGAACAGATGCTCGAGGCACTCGGCGGTCCGGTGCCGGCCGGGCCGACCGACCCCGCCGCGGTCGTCGACGAGCTGGCTACCGCCGCCGAGCCGGGCCTCACGGCCATGCAGGGCGGGCGCTTCTTCGGCTTCGTCATCGGCGGCACGCTGCCTGCGGCGCTGGCCAGCGACTGGCTGGTGTCGGCGTGGGACCAGAACTCCGGGCTGGTGGCGGTGACCCCCGCCACGGTGGCGGCCGAGACGGTCGCCGGCGGCTGGGTCCTGGAGCTGCTCGGCCTGCCCGAACAGTCCGCGGTCGGGTTCGTCACCGGTGGCTGCATGGCCAACACCACCTGCCTCGCCGTCGCCCGGTACCACGTCCTGGCCGCGGCCGGCTGGGACGTCCAGGCGCACGGCCTGCAGGGGGCGCCGCGGCTGCATGTCGTGGTCTCCGACGAGCGGCACGCGACGGTCGACTCCGCGCTGCGCTATCTCGGCCTCGGGGACGCGACCGCACGCTTCGTGGCCACCGACGACCAGGGCCGGCTCCTGCTCGAGGACTTCGCGGCGGCGCTGGCGGAGGGCGCCGGACGGCCGACGGTCGTCTCCCTGGCCGCCGGCAACGTCAACACCGGCGCGTTCGACCCGTTCCCCGCCGCCGTCGAGCTGGCCCACCGGCACGACGCCTGGGTTCATGTGGACGGGGCGTTCGGCCTGTGGGCGGCGGCGGCGTCCGGGCGCAGGCACCTCGTAGAGGGCGTCGCGGGCGCCGACTCGTGGGCCACCGACGCGCACAAGTGGCTGAACGTGCCGTACGACTGCGGGATCGCGATCACCCGCCACCCGGCCTCGCACCGGGCAGCCATGGGGGCGCACGCGGCCTACCTGATCGAGTCCGGCGACGGGCCACCGGACCCGGTCGAGCTCGTGCCGGAGTTCTCCCGGCGGGCCAGGGGCGTGCCCGTCTACGCCGCGCTGCGCGAGCTCGGCCGGACCGGGGTGGCCGACCTGGTCGAGCGCTGCTGCGCCTACGCGGGCCGGTTCGCCGCGGAGCTGTCCGCGACCGAGGGCGTGGCCGTCCTCAACGACGTCGTGCTCAACCAGGTTCTGCTGCGCTTCGACGACGACGACGCGACCACCCGCCGGGTCGTGGACGAGCTGCTCGCCGAGCGGGTCGTCTACATGGGCCCCAGCGTGTTCAAGGGGCGGGCCGCGATGCGGATCTCGGTCTCGGGATGGCAGACGACGGACGAGGACGTGACCGTCTCGGTCGACGCGGTGCGCCGGGCGCTGGCGCGAGCCCGCTCGGTGGTCCCCGCGGGCGGATAGCCTCGCCGGGTGTCCGAAGGCGAGCCCGGCTACCCGCTCCACTGGGAGGCCGACGTCGTGCTGCGCGACGGCAGCACCGCGCACCTGCGCCCGATCCACGTCGACGACGACGAGCGGCTGCGCGACTTCCACGGGCGGCTTTCGCCGCAGACCGTCTACTACCGGTTCTTCGCGCCGTACCCGACGCTGACCGCGCGCGACGTGGAGCGGTTCACCCACGTCGACCACGACAGCCGGGTGGCGCTCGTCGCGACCGTGCACGACGAGATCGTCGGCGTCACCCGGTACGACCGCCTCCCGGGCGAGCAGGCCGACGCCGAGGTCGCGTTCACCGTCCGGGACGACTACCAGGGACGCGGGCTCGGGTCGGTGCTGCTGGAGCATCTGGCGGCGGCGGCCCGGGAGCGGGGCGTGCGGCGGTTCGTCGCCGCGGTGCTGCCGGACAACGTACGGATGCTGCACGTGTTCCGGGAGGCGGGCTACGCGCCCAGCACGTCGCTGGACGAGGGCTACTACACCCTCGAGTTCGCGATCGCGCCCACACCGGACTCACTCGCGGTGATGGAAGCCCGCGAACACCGGGCCGAGGCCCGTTCGGTCGAGCGCCTGCTGGCGCCCACGTCCGTCGTCGTGCTGGGTGCCGGGCACCGGGCAGCCTCGGCCGGCCGAGTCGTGCTGCGGCACCTGGACGCTGCCGGCTTCACCGGGCCCGTCCATGTGGTCAACCCGCGCGCTGCCGCCGCCGGCGAGAAGGTCGCCGGCCATGTCCCTCGCTCCAGCGTGGCCGACATCGGCGAGCCGGTGGAGCTGGCCGTCGTCGCGGTCCCCGCCGCTGACGTGCTGGGCGCCGCCGCGGACTGTGCCGCTGCCGGGGTCCGCGGTCTGGTCGTCATCAGCGCGGGCTTCGCGGAGACCGGGCCGGCCGGGCGGGAGCTGCAGGCCGAGCTGGTCAACCGTGCCCGCTCGGACGGGATGCGGGTGATCGGGCCGAACTGCCTGGGGATCGTCAACACCGACCCCGGAGTCCGGCTGAACGCCTCCCTGTCGCCGGTCGTGCCCGGCCGCGGCCGGATCGGGTTCTTCTCGCAGTCGGGCGCGCTCGGGGTGGCCCTGCTGCAGCGCATCACCGCCCGCGGCCTGGGACTGTCGACGTTCGTCTCGGCCGGCAACCGGGCCGACGTCAGCGGGAACGACCTGATCCAGTACTGGGAGGACGACCCGGCCACCGACGTGCTGCTGCTGTACCTGGAGTCGATCGGGAACCCGCGCAAGTTCAGCAGGATCGCGCGGCGTACGTCGCTGAGGAAGCCGATCGTCGCGGTGAAGTCGGGCCGGTCCTCCCAGGGCATCCCGCTGGGGCACACCGTCCGGCGCAGCGCCCTGCCCCCGGCCGCGGTCGACGCGATGTTCGCGCAGTCGGGGGTGATCCAGGTCGACACGCTCGCCGAGCTGTTCGACGTCGCCGAGCTGCTCACGTTCCAGCCGCTGCCGGCCGGCCGCCGCGTCGCGATCGTCGGGAACTCCGACGCGCTGGCCGTCCTGGCCGCCGACGCCTGCTCCGACCGCGGGCTCGAGGTGGTGGGGGAGCCGCGCACGCTGGGGCCGGGCGACGAGCCGGCCGCGTTCCCGCAGCTGCTGGCGGCCCTCGTCGACGACCCCGCGGTCGACGCCGTGCTCGCGCTGTTCCTGCCGTCCGTCGGGTCCACCAGCCGCGCCGTCGCCCGCCAGGTCGCCCGGATCGCGGCCCGTTCCACCAAGCCGGTGCTGGCGACCGTGCTGGCGGTCGAGGGATCGCCGACGCTGCTGGCTCGCGTGGGTGGGGAGGGCGCTGCGGTGTTCGGGTCCGTGCCGGCCTACGGCACGGTGGAGGACGCCGTGCACGCGCTGGCGGCGGTGTGCAGCTACGTGGAGTGGCGGCGGGCCCCGCACGACCTGCCGCCCGAGCTGGACGGCGTCGACGCGCCGGCGGCACGGGCCCTGGTGGAGGCCGAGCTCGAGCGGTCGCCGGCCGGGGGTCCCCTCCAACCGGCCGCGCTCGCCCGGCTGCTGGCCTGCTACGGCGTGCCGTTGTGGGAGTCGGTGCCGGTCGCCAGCGCCGACGAGGCGGTCCAGACGGCGGTCCGGCTGGGGTTCCCGGTGGTGCTCAAGACGACGGTGCCGTCGCTGGAGCACCGCGGCGACCTGGGGGCGGTGCGTCTGGACCTCGCCGACGAGCAAGCGGTGCGCCGGGCCTTCGCGGCCATGACCGCCGACTTCGGCGCTGCGGTGACGGCGACCCTGGTCGTCCAGCGGATGGCCGGCACGGGGGTCCCGTGCGTCGTCGCCACGGTCGAGGACCTCCTGTTCGGCCCGGTCGTGTCGTTCGGGGTCGGCGGGATCGTCGCCGAGCTCGCCGTCGACCGGGCCTACCGGATCCCGCCGCTGGCGCAGCACGACGCGGCGGCCCTGGTCCGCGGGCCCAGGACCGCGCCGCTGCTGTTCGGCCACCGCGGCGCCCCGGCCGCGGACATCGCGGCGCTCGAAGACCTGGTGCTGCGGATCGGGCGGCTCGCGTACGACCTGCCGGAGGTCGCCTCGCTCGAGCTGAACCCGGCGCTGGCGCAGGCGTCCGGGGTGGCGGTGCTGGCCGCGGCCGCCGCGCTGGCCCCGCCGGCCGAGCGGCGGGACGGTCCCGCGCGGCGGCTCGGGTGAGCGCAGGCCGGCCGGGCGTCGCCGCCACCCGGTTGCCGGCCCCGGCCCGCCGGCTGCTGGTGGCCAGCGCGTTCTCCGCACTGGGGAACGGCCCGCCCTCGCCGGCTTGCTGATCGGCACCGGCCGGCCAGCCTTGTGGATCGTCGTGGTGACGGCCGGCAGTCTGGCAGCGGGCGCGGCCGCGCTGCGGCTGCGCCACGTGCTCACCCCCGCCCAGGACGGGCGGACCGTCGCCGGGCCGGCACCCGTGGGAGACTCCCGCGCATGAGCGACAGCGCCACGACCCTGGGCGGCGGGCTGCGGGCTGCCATCGAGCACGCCGGCTACTACCCCGAGCTGGTGTCCGAGACGGTCGAGACAGCCGTCGCCGGTGAAGCCGTCCAGTCGTGGCTCGTCCACCACGAGGCCACCTTCGACCGCGACGAGCTGCGCCGCCACGTGACGATCCTGGTGCTCACCGGGAGCCGGTTGGTCGTCGCCCACACCGACGACCACCCCGCCGACGACACGTGCCCCGTCCCGTACGCGACCACGTCGACGGAGGCCGTGCCGATCGACCGGATCAGCTCGGTCGTCGTCAGCCGGACCCTCGCCGAGCCCGCCGGTCATCGCGCCGGCACGGCCGCCAGAGACGTCGTCGTCACGGTCGGCTGGGGGGCCGTCTCCCGGCTCGACCTCGAGCCGGCCACCTGCGGGGATCCCGAGTGCGAAGCGGACCACGGCTACACCGGGACCTCGACCGCCGACGACCTGAGCGTGCGGGTCTCCGCCGAGGGCGACGGCGCCGAGGCCGTGCTGCGCGCCGTGGAGTTCGCGCGAGCCCTGTCCGCCGCCACCACGCGACTGTCCAGGTGACTGCTGGCAGTCTGGCCGACGTCCTTCCTTCCGCGGCGGCCCTGCTCGGCGTCCCGGGGGGCCGCGACTCGCTGAGCCTGTCCGCCGCGACGGGAACGCGGGACGTGCGTCACGTCGTCGTCCTGCTCGTCGACGGCCTGGGCTGGAACCTGCTGCTCGCCAACCTCGACGCGGCGCCGTTCCTGGCGGAGCTCGTGGCCGGCGGCGCGGAGCCGGTGTCGGTCGGCTTCCCGTCGACCACGGTGACGTCGATGGCCAGCTTCGGGACCGGCGCGGCGGCAGGCCGGCACGGCCTCGTCGGATACACGTTCGTGCTGCCGGGGCACGACGGCGTGCTCAACGCCCTGCGCTGGGACACCAGCGCCGACCCGCTCGACGTGCAGCCCTTGCCCACCCTGTTCGAACGCGCCGCCGACGCCGGAGTCGACGTGTCGCACGTCGCCCAGCGCTCCTTCGAGGGCAGCGGCCTGACCCGGGCCGCACTGCGAGGCGCTCGGTACCCCGGCGCCGACACCCTCGGCGAGGCCGTGCAGGTCACCGCCCAGACCGTGGCCCGGCCCGGGCGCTCGCTGGTCTACGTCTACACCGGCGACCTCGACAACGTCGGGCACATCAGGGGCTGCGGGTCCGACGGATGGCGGGCCCAGCTCGAACAGGTCGACCTCTTCGTGCGGCAGCTGCACCGGACCCTGCCGCCGGACGGGCTCCTGATCGTCACCGCCGACCACGGCATGGTCGACGTCGGGCCCGACGACCGGGTCGACTTCGACAACGAGCCGTTGCTGTCGGCCGGCGTACGCCTGCTCGGCGGCGAGCCCCGGGCCCGGCATGTGTACGCGCGCGACGGTGCCGCCGCCGACGTCCTGTCGGCCTGGCGGGAACGGCTGGGGGACGGCGCGCAGGTGCTCTCCCGGGACGAGGCGGTGGGCTTGGGCTGGTTCGGCACGGAAGTCGCCGCTTCCGTCCTGCCGCGCATCGGCGACGTCGTCGTCGCGCCGACCGGGACGAACGCCGTGGTCGCCACCCGGATGCACCCGCGCGAGGCCAGACTGATCGGCTACCACGGCTCCACCACCCCCGACGAGGTGCTCGTGCCACTGCTGCTCGCGGCCGGGTGAGGCCGTGACCAGCACCGGCAGCGAACGGGTCCCGTAGCCCCGCCGGGCGATCGTCAGTCGGCGTCGCGCTTCGGTCCGCCGAAGAGGATCTCGTCCCAGCTCGGCACAGCTGGGCGCTTGCCACCCGGCCGCCCCCGTGGGTTGGCCCGTTCGGCGGGACGTACCGCGGGGGGCTGCTCGGGAACGTCGTCGGCCGCGTCCGGCCGTGCCTCGTCCGTAGCGGATGCAGCGCCGTCATCGCCGCCGTCCTCGGCCGCGTCTTCGTCCGGTGCGGGCACCGGGTCGGGCACGGCTCGCGGGCGGCGCTGGGCCGCGAGCGGGACCGTGTCGTGCCGGCCGACCTCCGCGTCCGGCTCCTCGGCCGGTACCGCGGCCAGCCGCGACGCCCGCGCCCGCGGTGGCTCCTTCGCCGCCCGCTCCTCGTCCGTCAGCCAGCGCGCCTCGTCGTCCGCAGGTTCCATGGTGCGGCGTCCGGGGTCGTACAGCCAGGTCGCCGCGCGCTGCTGGCCGTTCGCCGCGTAGGCCAGCCGGACCAGCCAGCGGCCGTCGGCGTGCAGCCACGAGTCCCAGTCCATCGACTCCTCGTCGACCTGGTGACCCTCCAGCCGGGCGCGCACCAGGACTCCCAACGGCGTCGTCGCCGAGTCGGTCACCCGCCGGACGCCCACGGTCTGCGCGTCCTGTGCGACGACCGTTCGTTCCAGCAGGATCGGACCCTCGTAGCGCCGCACCCGGTCGACCGGCAGCCCGGCCTGCGCGGCGATCTCCTCAGCGGTCTCACCCGCGCGGATCCGCGACTGGATCTCCCTGGGCCGCAGCTGGCCCTCGATCGCGATCTGGAGCTGCCCGAGCCGGGCGCGATCACCTCGGAGGGCGGCGTGCACGCGCTCGTCGACGGGCAGCCCGAAGCGCTCGCCACCGGCAGACTCGATGACGAGCTTCGAGCCGTCGTCGCTCACGCCGACGAGCCTCAGATCCTCCATGCCCGATGCCTCCCAGCGTGGCTGGTGCGGGCCACGCTACGACCCTACGGGGCCCGCAGTCTCCCACGGTTCACTTTCGTCACTGAGCGTGCCGGAGGTGGGTCCCGGGGGGCGCCGGTCAGTCGTCGTCGGCGGGTGGTCGGACTCGGTACTGGTGGCCGGTTGGCATGGTCCAGATGAAGTGGCCGGGTGTGGGTTGTCGGAGCTGGACGGCGGGTGTTGTTTGTAGCGGTGGTGGCGTCGGCATGGTGGGCTGAGGTTGACCGTCTTGCTGAGACCTCAGTCGAGTTGGAGGGCAAGGCGGAGGGCGGCGTCGATCGCGTCCAGCTCGGCACGGCTGACGTGGCCGACCAGAGGCCCGAGTCGTTCGTGGTCCACCGCGGCCGTCTGCTCGACGAGCACCTGCGTCTCGTCGTCACCGACCATGATCGTCGGCCTGAAGATCCGCGGTGCCGCCGACCGAGACGTGGGCGCGACGAGGATGGTCGAGAGCAAGAGGTCGTCCGACTGGACGATCACTGCGTACCGGGCGCCGCGTTGTTCGCTTCCTCGGGCGCCACGAGGGGCGCGGAGGCGGTGGACGTCACCACGCACGAAGCTCGTCCATCTCCTTGAGGATTCGTCGGCTCTCGGCACGATCCTGGGGGTCGGCGGCGAGCTCAGCGGACTCTCGCCGCATCTGCTCCCTCCGGCGCAGGCGTACGGCGTCCACGAGAGCTTGGCGAATGGCGTCCGAGACGCTTGATCCGTCGGCCGTCAGTTCGGCCAGGGCCTGTTCGGAGCGTTCATCGGTCCTGAAGTTCACAACAGACATACGACAAGGATACGACATTCTGTAAGACAATGTCACTACGCCCTGTGTGGCGCTTGCTCAGTGGAGGGGTTCTTCGGGCCATTGCTCGGCGATGCAGGTGGCTTGGGCGGAGTCGACCGGGTCGATGACGCGTACGACGGGGCGGGGGCCGGTGCGGGTGCGGCAGGCCAGGTCCCGGCCCAGGTCCGGGGTGATCGGGCCGTGGTCGCGTAGCTGGGGGACATCCTGGGGCGAGGCTGCGGCGGTGACTTCGAGCGCGGGGGCCTGCCCATGGGCCGAGGTCAGCGGCAGTGCCCCGTCCGGGGTGGTCAGGGTGCCGGTGGCCAGCGCGGTCCAAGACGGTGCCGCCAGCGCGGCTGCGCGGAGCTGGTCCTTGCTGCGGGTCTCCCCGTCGCGGGCGGCCATGGTGGTGGCGGCGGCGTCCAGGGCGGTGCGGATCGCGGCGGCGTCCTCGGCGGGCAGGTGCGCGTCCAGCCAGGCGGTGTCGGTGTCAGCCGGGCTTGTGCGTACCCACAGGTCCGTGCGGGCCTTCTGGGCCCGGGCCAGCGGCTCCACCGTGCCGTCCGGGCAGCGCTGCAACGCGTCCAGCCCGGGCAAGAACACCAGACCGGACACGTCGACACCGCCGACAGCAGGATCCGAAGACATCCGCCAACCCTGGCCGCCCCCACTCCGGCCGTCGACCGGCCCCCGCACCTGTGTGGACGACGAGCACCCACCAGCTCGGCCGTGGATGATCGGCGAGTCGCGCGCGCCGCTCGTGCGGGCAGGATGCACACATGACGGGTGACCGCTCGAGGGCCGCGGCTCAGACATGAGACTCGACAGGGCGGACCACCGGGCGTTGACGCTCTGGGCCGCTGACTGTGCGGAGCACGTGCTCGCGAACTTCGAGGATCACACGCACGACGACCGGCCCCGGAAGGCCGTCGAGGCCGGTCGCGCCTGGGCGCGTGGTGAGGCGACCGTGAGCGAGGTGCGCACCGCGGCGATCGCCGCCCACGCCGCCGCCCGCGAGGCCGATCACGCTGCGGCTCGCGCGGCTGCCCGAGCGGCCGGACAGGCCGCCGGAACCGCTCACGTCGCCGGCCATGCCCGGCATGCGGCCGCCTACGCCGTCAAGGCCGCGAGCTCGGCCGCCGACCGCACCGAGGCGGCTGGCGCCGCGGCCGCGGAACGTGACTGGCAGTACCGGCGCCTTCCCGAGCGACTCCGGCCGGTGGCGTTTCCAGCCCGAGCCGACGATGAGACGCGAACGGTGAGCGGCGAACAGCCCGCTCGGTAGCGTGCCCGGATGGCCGAGCAACCGGTGTGGTACCGCTCGTCGGGCTCGGGACGCGAGCAGCTCAGCCCGGACGAGCTTCGCCACTACCAGCAGCGCGCGTCGGCGTCGGCGCCGCAGGACATGCTCACCTGGCTGCACCACGAGCAGCTATGACGGCAGCTCACGCGCAGGGTCGAGCCACGGGCGCCCGGCCCAGGCAGCGAGAGCGGTCAGCACGCCGGATACCAGCGTGCAGACGTACGCGTGCGGTGTCCCGATCTCGTCGACCAGCCGTCCCGCCACGGCCGCACCGATGCTCACGCCGAACACGATCCCGGTGCTGGCCAGCGTCAGCCCCTCGGTGAGGCGGGCGGCCGGCGCCAGCGCCTCCATCAGGCCGAACGTGCAGATCAGCGTCGGTGACACCACGAACCCGGCGACGAACGACAGCACCGCCAGCACCGGGATCGAACCGACGAACGGGAACGAGAGCACCGTCAACGGGACCAGCGAGGCCAGCAGCACGAGCTGTCGTTGCGGAGGGGTCCGGGGCTGCAGCAGGCCGTACACGATCCCCGCGACCATGCTTCCGGCGGCGTTCAGCGCCAGCAGGAGGCCGGCCGCACCCGGTTGGCCGCGCTGCTGGGCGAAGGCGATGGTGATGATCTCGAACGAGCCGAACACCCCGCCCAGCATGACCATCACAGCGACCACGGCCCGGACTCCCGGCACGCCCAGTGCGGACGGTCCCTCGGCGTGCTTCTCCCCGGACGGCGGTGGTTCGGTGCTGCGTTGCACCAGCAGCAAGGCGCACCCGACGACGAGCAGCCCGACGGTCACGAAGAGCGCCTGCGCCGGCCCCACGGCGATCGCCACCCAGGTCACCAGCGGGGGCCCGAGGACGAAGATCACCTCGTCCAGGATCGACTCGACCGAGAATGCCGTCTGCAGCGCCGGCGTCCCGGACAGGGCGTTCGCCCACCGCGCACGGACGAACGCGCCGGTGTTGGGGAACGTCGCGCCGGCCACGGCGGCCGTGACGAACAGCGTCCAGGGTGCCCCGGAGTGCGTGGCGAGCCAGCCGAACGCCGCGTTGGCCACGACGCAGGCCGCGACCATCGGTGGCACCGCCCTGGACTGCCCGTACCGGTCGACCAGACGCGACAGCAGCGGCTGCGCGAACGCCTCCGACAGCGCCGAGACCGCGGCGACGGCGCCGGCCAGCCCGTACCGTCCGGTGTCCGCCCTGACCAGCAGGATGATCGCGATGCCGAGCATCGAGATCGGCAGGCGCGCGACGAAAGCGGCGGCCGAGAAGGCCGGCCCCCCGCGCACGTCCAGGAGGACGCGGTAGGGGTTCTGCACGCCTGAGAACCTAGCGGGATGATGGGACGGTGATCGACGCCTCGACTTCGCCCGCGTACGACGCCGTGCTGCTGGTCTCGTTCGGTGGGCCCGAGGGTCCCGACGACGTGCTCCCGTTCCTGGAGAACGTCACGCGGGGACGCGGGATCCCGCCCGAGCGGCTCGCGGAGGTGGCCGAGCACTACCAGCTCTTCGGCGGCGTGAGCCCCATCAACGCGCAGAACGCGGCCCTGCTCGCAGCGCTGCGCAAGGAGCTCGCGGACGAACAGCTCGACCTGCCCGTGTACTGGGGCAACCGCAACTGGGACCCGTACCTGGGAGACGCCGTGCGGGCGATGGCGAGCGACGGGGTGCGCCGCGCGCTGGCGTTCGTCACCACCGCGTACTCGTCGTACTCCGGCTGCCGGCAGTACCGCGAGAACCTGTTCGACGCCGCCGAGCAGGTCCCCGGCGCCCCGGTGATCGACAAGATCCGCCCGTACTTCGACCACCCGGGCTTCGTCGGGCCGTTCGTGGACGCCACGGTCGAGGCCCTCGGCGAGCTGCCCCACGCGGTCCGTGCGGGGGCGCGCCTCGTGTTCACGACGCACTCGATCCCGACGGCGCAGGCCGACGGCAGCGGTGCGTTGCCCGGCGCCGGCGGCGGTTACGTGGCCCAGCACCGCGCGGTCGCGACGCTGGTGGCCGAGGGGGTCGCTCGGGAGACCGGGGCCGAGCACCGCTGGGACCTGGTGTACCAGTCGCGGTCCGGCCCGCCGTCGCAGCCCTGGCTGGAGCCGGACGTGGGGGAGCACCTCGAGCAGCTCGCCGCCGATGGCGTACCGGCCGTGGTGGTCGTGCCGATCGGCTTCGTCTCGGACCACCTCGAGGTGGTGTACGACCTGGACACGCTGGCACGGCAGACGGCCGGCCTCCTCGACCTGCCGATGATCCGGGCGGCGACGCCGGGGACGGACCCGCGGTTCGTCGCGATGGTCGTCGACCTGGTCCGGGAGCGTGTCGACGGACGCCCGCCCGGGCAGCGCGCCGCGCTGTCGGCGCTGGGCCCGTGGCGCGATGTCTGTCTCCCCGACTGCTGCCCGAACCCGCGTGGCCCCCGTCCCGCGCTCGCCGGCAGCGACTGACGATGACCACCGTCGACCTGGATTCGCTGGCCGCGCTGGCCCGCGATGTCGCGGCCGAGGCCGGCCGGGTGCTGCTGCACGAGCGGCCGGCCCACCTGAGCGTGGGCACCAAGTCCACGCCGACCGACGTGGTCACCGAGATGGACACCCGGGCGGAACGCCTTCTCGTCGACCGCATCCGGGCGGCCCGTCCGGACGACGGGTTCCTGGGAGAGGAGGGCGCGTCCACTGCTGGCTCGAGCGGGGTGCGGTGGGTGCTGGACCCGCTCGACGGCACGGTGAACTACCTGTACGAGCTGCCGGTCTGGGCGGTCAGCGTCGCCGCCGAGGTGGACGGTGTGGTCCAGGTCGGAGTGGTCGAGGTGCCCGTGCTGGGCGAGACGTTCGAGGCGGTGCGCGGTCGCGGCGCGACCCGCAACGGGAGCCCGGTCCGCGTCTCGGGCTGCACGCGGCTGGAGCAGGCGCTGGTCGCGACCGGGTTCGGCTACGACGCGGCCCGCCGGGCGCACCAGGCGGAGGTGGTCGCCTACGTGCTGCCGCGGGTGCGGGACATCCGGCGGTACGGGGCGGCGTCGGTGGACCTGTGCTCAGTCGCCTGCGGCCGGATGGACGGCTACTTCGAGCGGGGCCTGGCACCGTGGGACCTGGCCGCGGGGTCGCTGGTCGCGACCGAGGCGGGCGCGGTGGTCGGCGGCCTGCACGGCGCGTCCGCGTCCGGAGAGCTGGTGCTGGCCGCACCGCCGGGCCTGTTCGGCGAGCTGCACGACCTGATCGCGCCGCTCGGCGCCG
Organism: uncultured Actinomycetota bacterium; assembly: GCA_963849365.1. Classification (GTDB taxonomy): domain Bacteria; phylum Actinomycetota; class Actinomycetes; order Prado026; family Prado026; genus CAVQCJ01. Next base: position 458,661 of record CAWKHA010000001.1, on the reverse strand, counting down.
ACCGCGACTGACCGTCGCGGGCCGATCGTGGACGGAGGCCGGGCCCGCCCGCTATCCTGAACGAACGTTCAGATAGGAGAGTGCGCCATGCCCGCGCCGATCGACCCCGCCAAGCTCGCCCCCGTGCTGCTGCCCTTCGGCGAGAGCCGGCTGCTCCCACGCGAGGCGTACGTGGACCCCGAGGTCTTCGCCTGGGAGACCGAACACTTCCTGCGCCGCCGCTGGATGTGCGTCGCGCGCAGCGAGGAGCTGCCGGAGTCCGGCGACCAGCGCGCGGTGCGCATCGGGACCGAGAGCGCGCTGCTGGTGCGCGGCGCCGACGGCGCGCTGCGCGCGTTCTCCAACGTGTGCCGGCACCGTGGGCACGAGCTGCTGCCGTGCGACGCATCGGCCAGCGGGCGCGCGATCGTGTGCCCGTACCACGCGTGGGGGTACGGGCTGGACGGCTCGCTCAAGGCGGCGCCGAACTTCCGCGACGTCGCGGCCTTCGACCCGGCGGAGTTCCCGCTGCTCGGCCTGGGCTGCGAGGAGTGGCACGGGTACGTGTTCGTGAACGTCTCGGGCGACGCCGGCCCGCTGGCCGAGCAGCTCGGCGACCTGGACCGGATCGTCGCGCCGTACGACATCGCGTCGCTGGTGACCCTGGCCAGGCACGAGTACGTCGTGGAGTCCAACTGGAAGGTGCTCTCGGAGAACTACAACGAGTGCTACCACTGCACGTCGATCCACCCGGAGCTCTGCGCCGTGAGCCCGCCCGACAGCGGCTACGACTACGAGGGTGAGGGCGCCTGGGTCGGCGGCTCGATGTGGCTGGTCGACGGCGGCGAGACGATGTCGCTGGACGGGAAGAGCCACGGCGACCCGATCCCGGGCGTCGCGCACGAGTCGCGGCCGACGGTGGGCTACATCAACGTGTTCCCGAACCTGCTGGTCAGCGTGCACCCGGACTACGTGATGACGCACAAGCTCACCCCGCTCGGGCCGGGCTCGACGCACATCGAGTGCACCTGGGCGTTCCCGCGGACGTCGGCCGAACGCGAGGGCTTCGACCCGGCGTACGCCGTGGACTTCTGGGACATCACCAACCGGCAGGACTGGGACGCCTGCGAGGGTGTGCAGCGCGGGCTGTCCGCGCGCGGGTGGACGCCGGGCCCGATCGCTCCGGAGGAGACGGCGGTCTACGAGTTCGACACCCTGGTCGCGAACGGCTACCTGGACCGCCCGCTCCGCACGCAGCGCACGCACACCCGGTCGGCCGTCGGCGCGGAGTAGCCGCCCACTGCGCGGCTGTCGGGTCAGGTGATGGCGCGTGGCCCGCGCTTGGCGAGCTGGTCGGCGATGATGACGCGCTGGATCTCGGAGGTGCCCTCCCAGATCCGCTCGACGCGCAGCTCGCGGAAGAAGCGCTCGGCCACGTTCTCGCGCATGTAGCCGCGCCCGCCGAATACTTGCACCGCACGGTCGGCGACCCGGCCGGCCGCCTCGGAGACGTACAGCTTGGCCATCGACACCTGGGCGTGCTGCACCTTCAGATCGGCCCCCCGGTCGATGTTCCTGGCCACCTCGTACGTCATCGTGCGCGCGGCGAACAGCTCGGTGACGCAGTCCGCGAGCATCGCCTGCACCTGCTGGAACTCGATGATGGGCCGGCCGGACACGACGCGCTCCCTGGCGAACGCGGTGGCCTCCTCGACCAGCCGGTCCATCGCTCCCAGGCAGCGCGCGGCGATCATCAGCCGCTCGTACCGGAACCACGCGTACGCGAAGCCCATGCCGTCGCCCTCCGCGCCGACCATCTGGTCGGCGGGCACCCGGACGCCTTCGAACGCGACGATCGGGTGGTGGTGGCTGATCGTGTGCGAGTACGCGGGGGTGCGCACCACCCGGACGCCGGGGGAGGGCAGGTCCACGATGAACATGGCGTGCTCGCCCGCGTGCTGTCCTCCGGTGAGCTTGGCCTGGAAGAAGCAGTAGCCGGCGCCGTTGTACGACGTCACGTGCCACTTGACTCCGTCAAGGACGTAGTGGTCGCCGTCGCGACGCGCGGTCGCCTCGATCGCGTCGACGTCCGAGCCGGCGCCCTCCTCGGTGATGGCGTAGCACTCGTGCAGCTCGCCGCGGACGGTCGGCGCCAGCCACCGCTCGCGCTGGGCGTCGGTGGCGACCTCGGTGAACCACAGCGGCGGGGTGTACAGGATCCAGCCCAGACCGTTCGTGACCCGGTTGCCCTGTTCCTGCACCAGCACCTGCTGCAGGAACGTCAGGCCCTGCCCGCCGAGCTCGGCCGGGATGTTGGTCGCGCCGAGGCCCAGCTCGAGCACCCGGGCGCGCTGCTTGTCCAGGACGGCCGGGTCGAGCTCGCCGTTGTTGAGCTCGGCCTCGACCTCGTACGGGATCAGCTCGTCGGCGAGCATCCGGGCGCGCGCCTGGACGTCGAGGTCGTCGGGCGACAAGCCGTGCGTCGAGCCGGCCATCGGGGCTCCTCCGGGATCGCCGAGCATGTTGACTGAACGTTCAGTTTATGCCACGGTCAGGGCTCGGGGAAAGGCCCAACACCGACTCCGCCCCGCCTTTCGGGAGGACCAGCCGTGCAGCCTGCCGGAAGCGCCGACGTCGCCGACGTCGTGGTGGTCGGGGCCGGGACGGTCGGCGCCTGGTGCGCGCACTTCCTGCGCGAGGGCGGCGCCGGCCGGGTGATCGTCGTCGACAAGCGCGCGGCCGGGCAGGGGGCCAGCGCCCGGGCCGCCGGCATCGTGCGCGGGCAGGGTGGCACTCCCACGGCGGTGCGACTGGCCCAGTGGACGCAGGCGTTCTACCGCAGCCAGCGGGCGCGGCTCGGGATCGACTCCGGCTTCGTGCAGCAGGGGTACTTCCTGCCCTGCTTCAGCGAGCCCGAGGTGGCGGCCGCGCGGGAGCGGATGGCCATGCAGCGGTCGCTGGGCCTGGACGTGCGGTGGCTGGACCCGGACGAGGCCGCCGAGGTCAACCCGACCATGGCCCGCGGCGTGCACCTGGGCGGCACGTACGCGGACGCCGACGGCTGGCTGACCCCGACCCGCAACGTGCAGGCGTACCTGGTGGCGATGGCCGTCGACGGCGTGCAGCTGCGCGAGGGCGTGGAGTTCACCGGGCTGGAGCTGGACGCGCGCGGGCGGGTCACCGCGGTACGAACCAGCTCCGGCCCGATCGCCACCCGCCGGGTCGTGCTCACCGGGGGGCCCGAGCTGGCCGAGGTCGGAACCGTGGCCGGGGTGCGCATCCCCGCCGGCGGCGCGCGGCACCAGGTCGCGGTCACCGAGAAGCACCCGGACCTGGACCCGGCGCGGGTGCCGATGGTCTTCGACCTGCCGTCGGGGCTGTACTGGCGCCCCGAGGAGCAGGGACTGATGTTCGGGATGAGCAACCCGGCCGAGCCGCCGGGTCCGGCCCGCTCGATCGACCACGCGTACCTCGCCACGATCAAGGACCGGCTCGCCGAGCTGGTCCCGGTGACGCGCGACCTCGGGCTGCGCCGGGTGTGGGCGGCGACCATCGACTACACGCCGGACCACCTGCCGATCCTCGGGCCGGCGCTGCGGGCCGGCGGCGGTGAGCCGCTCGACGGCGTCAGCGTGGCCTCGGCCGCCGGCCACGGGATGATGTGGGGCCCCGGAGTGTCCAGGGCCGCCGCGGACCTCGTGCTGACCGGCGGGACGGACGTCGTCGACGCCGACATCCTCGGGCTGGACCGCTTCGACGAGCACGGCCGCAGCCGGCTCGCCGCCGACCCGATCGCCCTGCCGTTCCCCGAAGTCCTCGTTCGCTAGGAGAGCCATGACCGAGCCCGTCAAGTCCGTCCTGCACGGCGTCCAGGAGGAGGCCGGCGCCGCCTTCATGGAGGACGGCGGCTGGCTGTGGACCACCACGCTGGGGGACCCGCAGGCCGAGTACGAGGCGGTCCGGCAGTCGGCCGGCATGTGGGACGTCTTCGCGCTGCAGAAGTGGGACGTCACCGGCCCCGACGCCGCCGCGGCAGTGCAGCGGACGTTCACCGGTGACGTCTCCCGGCTCGAGGTCGGCCAGGTGAAGTACGGCCCGTTCGTCGACGCGTCCGGCGCCATGGTCGACGACGGGACGGTGTACAAGCACACCGGCGACCACTTCTGGGTGCTGACCAACTCCCCGGAGTTCGCGGACTTCCTTGCCGGCCACGCCCAGGGTCTCGACTACACGATCGAGAACCGGACCCTGCGGATGCCGGTCGTGTCGGTGCAGGGACCGCGGTCGCGGGAGATCCTGCAGGGGCTGACCGATGCCGACCTGTCCGCGCTGCGCTATTTCCACTTCCTGCCGCAGCGGCGGGAGGTGGCCGGCGTCCCGGCGTGGGTGCTGCGCACCGGGTTCTCCGGCGAGCTGGGCTTCGAGCTCATCCCCGACGCCGACCGGGCGGTGGAGCTGTGGCGGGCGCTGGCGGCAGCCGGCGTACGCCCGTTCGGCCTGGACGCGGTCGAGATGCTGCGGGTAGAGGCCGGGCTGGTGATCTGCGCGGTCGACTACCAGCCGGGTGAGACCTCTCCGTACGACCTGTCGTTGGACAAGATGGTCGCCCTCGACAGCGCAGCCGGATTCGTCGGCAAGACCGCGCTGGCCGCGGCTGCGACCGACCCGCCGAACCGGTTCAAGACGTTGATGGTGCAGGGGGACCTGGCGCCGGAGTACGGCGCCGAGGTGTACCGCGGCGAGGAGGTGGTGGGCACCTGCACGAGCCCGGTCGCGACGCCGAAGTACGGCGTGATCGGGCTGGCCGTCCTGCGTACGGACCAGGCATCGAACGGCAACGTCCTCGAGGTGGCCGTCGAGGGCGGCCGCGCGAAGGCGACGGTCACCGACCTGTCGGTGCACGACCCGGACAAACGCAAGCCGCGCAGCTGACGCCGTCCCCCGCCACCACCGCGTTGCTCGAGACCAACACGGTGGGTGGGGTGCTGCGATGCTGGCGGGGTGTGTCTGGCGTTCCTGCGGTACGACCCGGCTGCGGCCTGGCCGGTGCTGTTCGCCTCGGTGCGCGACGAGGACCTGTCCCGGCCGACGGCGGCGCCGGGGGCGTGGTGGCCGGACGTCCGACCGGGTGCGGTCGGTGGCCGGGACCTGCGCAGCGGGGGGACCTGGCTGGCGCTCGACCCCGGCGCCCGCGCCCTGGTGGCCGTCTTCACGCCCGGACAGCCCACGCCCGAAGGGGCCGGGTTGCGCAGCCGCGGCGAGCTCCCGTTGCTGGCGCTTGCCGACCCGAGCCTGGGCAGCGTCGACCCGGCGTCGTACGAGCCCTTCGCGCTGCTGCGGGCCGACGCGCGCACCGGCGACGTCTTCTGGTGGACCTGGGACCGCGCCACCTTCACGCGCCTGCCCGTGACGGCCGGGTTCCACGTCGGCAACATCGCGGGCCTGGACGCGACCGCGGACAGTGCGCGTCAGGGTCGCTGGGCGGGCGCGTTCGCGGCCGCGGTGCCCGACGGGTTCGAGCCACACCCCGCTGTGGGTGAGCGCTGGCACGGCTGGGTCGACCTGTTCGACGGCGCGCTCGAGCTCGAGCGTGCCGACGCGCTGCTGGGCCGGCACGACACCGGTGCGGGCAGCTACGGCACCCGGTCGGCCGCGCTGGTCGCGCTGCCCGCGGACCCCGCCGCGGCGCCGGTCTTCGACTGGAGCGAGACGCCGTGGGACCGCTCGTCGTGGTCCAGCGCGCCGCTGGGGGTCAGGTGAGCGGTCGCGACGGGTAGCCGGTGTCGAAGTGCTGGTAGTCGATCGTGGCGCTGTCCTGCCAGGTCCAGCCTTCGGTGACGAACGCGCGCCACGCCACCCCGTCCTTGACGATGACGCCCTTGCCGGTGCGGTGAGTGCCGTAGTACGCGTCCGGCTGGAAGCAGCTGCAGCGCGGGTCCATCCACGGGTTCTCGTACGGGTTCACGTCGATCGCCCGGCCGTTGGCGTGCGGCGACTTCGCACTCGGTGCGTTGGCCTGTCCGGCCCGGCGGCAGTTGAACGCCGAGGTGTTGTCGGCCGCCATGCTCGCGTTGTCGTCGCCGCCGTACGCCTCGACCGGGACCATGCGCCGGATCGGGAACCGCGCCGCGTACAGCGCGGAGAAGATGCGGACGACGCTGCCGGCGACGTCGGCGTTGACGACGAGAGCGCCGCGGTGGGCCTTCCCGTCGAAGCCGATGTACCCGAGCTCGACCCGGCGCAGCGACGAGCGGCTCACCGGACACCCGGCCCGCCACACCCCGGCCGCGACGATCCGCTGCCACTGAGCGTCGGTGAGGCCGGAGACGACGGCAGCGGTCGGAGCCGGCACCGGGCGCACGGACTCGGGAGCGCTGATGTTCGGGGTCGGGGAGGCCGACGGCGGCGAGGACATCGACGGCGCGTGCGTCGGCACCGACGACGATGCGGACGGTCCGCTCGCGGACCCGGTCAGGGCAGCGGTGCCGCCCGAGCCGGACGAGCAGCCGACCAGGGAGAGCACGACGCCCGCCACGACGAGGCCGACCGCCGGAGCACGCATGCCGGCCAGTCTGCCCTGTCCGCGTCGCCCTCCCCGCCGGCGCCGGCGTCAGCTGACGACGAGTCGCAGGATGCGGTCGTCGCCGGACCTGGGCGTGGCCCGGCCGTCGGTGTTGCTCGTCGTGACCCACAACGAACCGTCCGGCGCCAGTGCCACCGAGCGCAGCCGCCCGTACGTGTCGACGAGGAACGCCGTGGGGGTCCCGGCAGCCGGTCCGGACAACGGCACCCGCCACAGCCGGTGCCCGGTCAGCGCGCCGACCCACGCCACCGAGCGGGCGATCGCGATGCCGCTCGGCCCGGCGTCGTCGGTCGGCCACTGCACCTTCGGGCTGGTGTACCGCGGGTTCGACGTGCGTCCCTGGGTCGCCGGCCAGCCGTAGTTGCGGCCCTGCACGACCAGGTTGAGCTCGTCGTACGCCTTCTCGCCGAACTCCGTCGCCCACAGCCGGCCGGCCGCGTCGAAGGCGAGCCCCTCGACGTTGCGGTGGCCGTAGGACCACACGACCGACCCGGGGTACGGGTTGCCGGGCGCGGGCTTCCCGGACGGGGTCATCCGCAGGATCTTGCCGCCGAGCGAGGAGCGGTCCTGGGAGAGCGACGGGACGCCGCTCTCGCCCGTGCTCGCGTACAGCATGCCGTCCGGCCCGAAGGCCAGCCGCCCGCCGTTGTGGTGCAGGCCGTGCGGGATCCCGGTCAGGACCGTCGCCGGCCTCCCGAGCTGGCCGCCGCTGTAGGTCATGCGCACGATCCGGTTGTCCGACGCGGTGCTGAGGTAGACGTACAGCAGGTGGTCGGTGCCGAACGTGGGGGACAGCGCGAGCCCGAGGAGTCCGCCCTCGCCGCCGCTGCTTCCGTTGGAGACGACGCCGGGAACCGTCCCCACCGGAACCTGCCGTGCCCCGGCCCGGACCAGCACGATGCGTGCGGTGTCGCGCTCGCCCACGAGGGCCGATCCGTCGGCGAGGAAGGCGAGCCCCCACGGGCTCGTGAGCCCGCTGGCGACGGTGCCGGCGACCCGCACGCCGGGCTTCGCCGCCGAGCCCGTCGTGGACGGCGTCGCGGACGGCGTGACCGCTGGAGACGGCGCGGTCGAGGACGGGGGCGTGGCCGGAGGTGTGCGGCTCGGGGAAGCGCCGGAGCCGGACGTGCACGCGGCCAGCAGCAGCGCCACCACCGGCGCGAGCATGGCCGTGGCGACACACGTCTTCGAGACCGTCACGGCGGTGCGACGGCCACGTGGTGCGCCTTCGACGCCGGGGCCAGCAGCCGGACGAGCAGCTCGGCCTCCTCGGCGAGCTCGGCCGCCGTCCGTCGCGGCTGGCGGGCGAACGGTGCGAGCGTGAGCACCGACTCGCGCGCGGTGACCTGCAGCGCCCAGGTCCCGGCGATCCGCCCGTCCACCAGGAACGTCGGCCGGACCTGCAGGTTGGCCCGCGAATAGACGGCGTCGCGGTGCTCGTCCGCCAGCACCCGGGACCGGCGCGCCGGCGCGAACGCCATCAGGACGCCGTCGAACCAGGGGAGCAGCCGCACCGGCGCGGGCGTGTCCTCGTCCGGCAGCGCAGCGCCGGGCAGGTCGTGCAGCCGGCGCCCGTCCGCGCCCTCGTACGTCACCAGCTCGCGCCGCTTCGCGTTGATCGCCGCTCGCACCGCGGTCACCGGCAGGCCGGTCCACGCCGCCACGTCCTCGGCGCCCGCGGGCCCGAACGCGCGCAGGTGCCGTTCCACCACGGCGTCCAGCGCACCGTCGCGGTCCGGCGTCGTCGCCAGCGACGGCGGGACCGGGGCGGCGCGGAACCCCGACGGCGTGCGCGGTCCCCAGCGGCCGTTCGCCGGGGCGCGCACGAAGTCGCTGCCGGCACGGTACGGCCGCCACCCGTACGCCCGCTGCTCGGCGAGCTCGGCGGCGGAGAGCACGCCCGGCCGGTGGTCCAGCCACGCCTCGATGAACGCGCTCGTCTCCTCCACCGTCCTGGCCACGGACGCCGCGTACTGCAGCAGGTCGCGCCGCAGGGCCAGTGCTCCCCGCTTCGGCGGCGGGCTGGTCCGCCACCAGGCGTTGGCCCCCATGGTGTCGGCAACGAGCGCGTACGCCGGGTGCTCGGCCCGGCTGCACAGGTGCAGGGTGCGGCGCAGCAGCGTGCCGGTGACGAGCGCGCCGTCGGCCAGCGCGGCGTACACCTCGTCGGGCGCGAACTTCTCCGACCGGGCCCACAGGCCGGCGAGCACGGCCGACCACTGCTGCGACTGGACCGCACCGACCGCCTCGACGACCTCGACCGGGTCGCCGGGCAGCCGCTCGAGGAGCCCCTGGCGCGCCAGCGTCGCCCGGCCCAGCCGGCGGTCGGTCAGCGGGGCCGCGCGGGCGCCGGCGGTCACGACGGCACCCCGGCACCGGTGGCGGCGAGGTACGCGGCACCGCGTGGGAACAGCCGGTAGCCGACGTCGAGGCTGATCGTCAGGCCGAGGCTCTTCAGCTTCCGCACGTCCACCTTGAACGGCAGCATCTCCCGCCCGACCGAGGCGGCCAGGTCGCCCGCCCGTACGGCCGGCCGGCTCGCGATGAGCTGCAGGGTCGTCGCCGTCCACGGTCCGTGGCTCGAAGCCCGGTCCAGACGGGCCAGCCGGGCGGTCAGCGCGGCCACCTCGTCGGCGTCGAGCCCGGCCGCCCCGGCGAGCTGCGCCCGCGGGTCGGGGCCGTCCGCGACCCGCACGCGCAGGCGGTAGACCGGCCAGGACGGCTCGCCGCGCAGGTCGGCGACGAGGTCCGCGGTGGTGCGGTACCCGGCCCGGCGGACGTCCGCGACGCCGATCCGGTCCGGGTCGACGATGTCGACCGCCTCGACGCACAGCCGCCCGGCAGCCGTGCGGTAGACGTGCCCGGCCACGGCCTGGCTGCGGCGCCACCGCCGGAACAGCAGCGAGACGGAGCCGTCGGCGATGGGCGGACCCATCCGGGCGGGAACCAGCACCGGACCATCCTGCCCGGGATCGCCCTCAGCGGTCACCGGTAGCGTCGCGGGGTGGCCGACGCCTTCTACCGCCAGACGGACACCGACCGCTTCGCGTCGACAGGGTGGACGACCGGGCCCTGGGACCCCGGCGCGCAGCACGGCGGCCCGCCCAGCGCGCTGCTGGCGCGCGCGGTCGAGCGGCACCGCCCGCGGCCCGAGCTGATGGTGGCCAGGGTGACTGTGGAGATCCTGCGCCCGGTCCCGGTCGGCGAGCTCGAGGTGACGGCACAGCTGCTCCGGCCCGGGCGCAGCGTCGAGATGCTCGGGGCCACGGCGCGCGCCGGCGGCGTCGACGTGGCCAGGGCCAGCGCCTGGCGCATCCTGCGCACGCCGGCCGACGCCATCGCGGACCGTCACCCGGCCCCGCCGGACCTGCCCGCCGTGGGTGGGCTCGACCTACCGGCGGGGTGGGTGGACGGATACCTGTCCGCGGTCGAGTGGCGCACCGCGCGCGGCTCGTTCACCGACCCCGGGCCGTCGGCGTTGTGGACCCGGCTGCGCCACCCGCTCGTCGACGGCGAGGAACCCACCGGCCTGCAGCGGGTGATGGCGGTGGCCGACAGCGGCAACGGCGCGTCCGGCGAGCTGGACCTGCGGCACTGGCTGTTCATCAACCCCGAGCTCACGGTGCACCTGCACCGCGACCCGGTGGGCGAGTGGGTCTGCCTGGATGCGGCGACGGCGATCTCGACCGGTGGCGTCGGGCTGGCCACCTCGGTGCTGTCGGACCTCGACGGACCGGTCGGTGTCGGCGCCCAGGCGCTCCTGGTCACGCCCCGGGGCTGACCCGCGCGCACAGGTTCCTCGCCAGGAAGGCCAGCTCGAGGTCGGCGTGCACGAGGCGCTCGGTCACGGTGTTGGCGTGGTGGCCCGCCGGGTACACGTGCAGCTGGACCTGTCCGCCGAGCCCGCGCAGAGTGTCCGCGTAGTGGCGCACCTGCCGGATCGGGCAGGCGCTGTCGTACTCGCCGGCGATCAGCAGCACCGGCGCGCGCACGCGGTCGACGTACGTGATCGGCGAGCGCTCGGCGTACAGCGCCGGCAGCTCCTCGGGGCTGCCGCCCATGATGGCGACGTCGTACGCCTGCTGCGGCGGCGAGCAGTCCTGGTGGCACAGGACCGAGTCGCAGACCGGGATCCCGCCGACCACCGCGGCGAAGCGCTCGGGGTGCAGCCCGGCCGCGAGCACGGACAGGTAGCCCCCCCACGACCAGCCTTCGACGGCCACCCGGGCCGGGTCGGTGACGCCTGTCTCCACCAGGTGGTCCAGCCCGGCGACGATGTCGGCGACCTCCGGGAAGCCGATGTTGCCGCGGTGCAGCGCCGTGCGCCACGCGACTGTCGATCCGGTCGAGCCCCGGTAGTTCACCTTGGCGACGGCGTAGCCGTGGTCGGACAGGGCCTGCTCCCAAGGGTCCAGGTCGTCGGGGAACGCCCATTCCGGGCCGCCGTGGACCAGCAGCACCGTCGGGAACGGTGGCCGGCCTCCGGGCACGGTCAGCAGCATGTGGGTCGGGCCGGCCGGCCCGGCGAAGACCACGCCGCGGTGGGGCCGGCCCGGTGGTGGTGGCGGCCCGCCGGTCGGGAGCACCACCCGGCCGTCGACGCTGCGCACCCGCGGCGGCCGGTCGGCGGACTCCTCGCGCAGCCAGACCTCACCGCCGGGACGTACCGCGGCCCCGCTCACCCAGCCCTTCGGGTCGTGCACCGGCGTCAGCGCTCCATCGGCGGTGTCGAGACGGTGCAGGGTCCGGCGGCCGTAGCGTTCGTGCAGCAGCAGCAGCGCGGAGCCGTCCGGCCACCAGCCGGCCACGTCGACCGGCCCGGGCAGGTCCAGCGGGTAGTCCCGGCGGCCGCCGCCGGCCGACCACACCCCGGCGCGCTCGACACCGTCCCGCTCGTGCACGAACGCGAGCCGCTGGTCGCCGGCCACCGGGGACCACGCGGCGACCTTCAGCGTGAGCCCGTCGTCGACCAGGTCGGCCAGCTGTGCACCCATCCGCACGTCGAGGACGCGCAGCCCGAAGTGCAGGATGTCGCCGCGGTCGCTGTGCCGGTAGCACAGCAGCGCCCCGTCGGCGGACAGGCCGCCGTAGGGGTCGTTCTCCCACTCGCGGCCCACACCGGCCGGCGAGGCCGATTCGTGCACCAGCCGCGGCGGCGCGTCGCCGGCCACCACGTACACGCGGTACGTCGTGTCGTCGGCGAGCCCGAGCGCGATGGTGCCGGCCGCGAGGGACAGGCCCTGCGCCCAGCCGTCCGGGAGCTGCGGCACCAGCGGTCGCGGGCCGGAGCCGTCGGCCGATGCGACCATCCAGGCGCCGTTCTCGGCACCGGTGTCGTCCGACCACCACGCGACGCCGGACCCGTCCGGGAGCACGACCACCGACTCGACGCCGACCTGCTGGTGCGTCAGCTGTGTCGAGCGACCGGCGGACAGGTCGTGGCACCACGCCTGCACCGACCCGCTCGCGTCGCCGACGAAGTACAGCAGGTCGGGCCGTGCCGGCGACCAGCTCGGGAACGAGACCGACGGCGCCTCGAAGCGCTGCCGCCACTCCCCGTGAGAGCCGCCGTCAGGCAACGCGGTCGACCGGTTCGAGCAGGAACACGCGCAGGTCGCGTCCGCTGCGCTCCGCGTACGTGTCGTAGGCCGGCCACACCTGGAGCACCAGCGGCCAGACCCGGGACTTCTCCTGCGGGGAGGCGAGCCTTGCGGTGACGGGGCGCTCCTTCCCGCGGATCTCGACCGTCGCCGCCGGGTGCGCGAGCAGGTTCCCGGACCAGGCCGGATGGTGCTGCTGTCCCCAGTTCGACGCCACGACCACGAGGGTGTCGCCGTCGCGGGCGTACAGCAGCGGTACCTGCCTTGGCAGGCCGCTGGTGCGCCCGGTGGTGGTGAGCAGCAGCTCGGGGAACACCGAGGGGCCGATGCCGCCGATGCGGCCGCGGGAGACCCGTTGCAGGACACGGTCCACAGGGACCAGGGCGCGGCCGACCCGCGCGAACCACGGCCGGTGCCCCAGCCGCTGCAGCATCGTCGCGTACCGGCCCACCTGCGGCAGGCTAGCCGCTCGCCACCCCACCTCCCGACTGATGCGCGCGTCTTGGGCCTACACGAGGCGCGTAGGGCCCAAGACGCGCGCATCAGTCGGGAGAAGTTGGGGGTGCGGCCGCCATCGCGGGAGGTCGCCGACCCTCTGGGGTGAGACGTCGCCGACGCCCCTCCCGCGGTAGCTGCACGGCGGATCTCGACGAGGCGGAGATCCAGCTGTTCGACGCGCGTGGCGCGCTGCTCACGCACACCGAGGTGGATCGCCGTACGCCGGCGGGGCGGCAGTCGTACGTGGGGCCCTTCCCGGCTCTCGCCGCGGGGGAGTACCGGGTGGAGCTCCGGCCCGGCGAGCCACCGCGAGGCGTCACCGTGGTCGGCGGGAAGGTGGCCGTCCTCGACGCCCGCTGACCCGCTCCCGGAGCGGAACCTACGGGCGGGTAAGGCCGGAAATCGGCCTTACCCGCCCGTAGGTTCGCGCGGGTCGGTGCGTAGGCGGGGGACGACGAGCGCGTCGACCGCAACGGCACCGCCCGGCCCGCACAGCAACGGGTTCACGTCGAGCGCGGCCAGGTCGTCGCCCAGCTCGACCGCGAGCGTCGACAAGGCGACCAGCGCGTCCACGACGGCGTCGACATCGGCGGCCGGCGCTCCGCGCACTCCGTCCAGCAGGGGGCGTACCCGCAGCCGGCCGAGCAGCGCTCGCGCCCGCTCCCGGTCCAGCGGCGGCACCGCCAGCGCGCGGTCGTGCAGGAGCTCGACGAGCAGTCCGCCGGCGGCGACCAGCAGCAGCGGTCCCAGCTGCGGGTCGTGCACGAGGCCGAGGGCAATCTCGACCCCGGTCGGCGCCATCGCCGACACCGAGACGCGCGGCCCGAGCCGCGCGCAGACGTCGGCGTACGCGGTCCGGACGGCGTCCGGCCCGTCCAGGCCGAGCAGCACGCCACCCTCGTCCGACTTGTGCGCCACCGCGGGCTCGTCGGTCTTGAGGACCACGGGGTAGCCGACCGCCGCGGCGGCCCCGACCGCCTCGTCCGCCGAGCGGGCCGTTAGCGTCGCGGCGACCGGCACGCCGTAGTCGGCCAGCAGCTCGAGCCCGTCGGCTGCCGTCGGCGTAGCCGCCGCGAGCCGCTCGCGCCAGCGGCGCGCCCGCTCGAGGTCCGGCTCGGGAGCCACCACAGCCGGCCGTGCGCGCAAGTCGCGCAGCTCGAGCAGGTGGCGCAGCGCGAGCATCCCGGAGCGCGTGCCCTCGAGCACCGGTACCCCGCCTGCACGCAGCCGGTCGGCCGACGGCTGGTGCACCGAGCTGTGCGCGTTGCTGAGCAGCACGACCGGCTTCGACGTCGCCGCCGCAGCGGCGAACGCGGCGTCCAGGTACGCCTCCTCGCCGTCGTACTCGCGCACCAGGTCGATGCCGAGCGCGACGGCGGCGACACCGGGGTCCGCGGCCAGCAGGCGCAACGAGTCGCCGAACAGCGTCGCGGTGTCCCGGCCGGTGCCCCACACGTCGAGCGGGTTGGCCGGCTCCAGCCCCGGGTCGAGCAGGTCGCCGAGCCGGGTCAGCGTGGCCGGGGCCAGCGTGGCGAACGGCATCCGTACCTCGTCGGCCACGTCCACCGCCAGCGCGCGTTCGGCCCCGGAGTCGTGCACGGTCGCGACCGCTCCGGCCGCTGCGCGCCGCCCGGACACCAGCAGCTCGACGATGTCGCAGAGCTCGTCGAGGTCGTCGACGCGGAGCACGCCGTACGCGTCGAACAACGCCTCGAACGCCCCGTCCTCGCCGGCGAGCGCACCGGAGTGCGCGGTGACCATCTGCTGGGCCATCCCGGACCGGCCGACCTTCAGCGCGACCACCGGTACGTCCGCGGCCGCCGCGCGCCCCAGCGCCGACCGGAAGCCGTCGGTGTCGCGCATCGTCTCCATCAGCAGCGCGACCACCCGCGTCGTGGGCTGGTCCAGCGCGTAGTGCAGGTAGTCGGCCAGCGTCGTCACGTACTCCTGCCCGGCGGAGACCACGAGGTTGAACCCGATGCCGCGGTGGTTGCGCAGCAACGCGGAGAAGGCCGACCCGGAGTGGCTCAGGAAGGTCACCGGCCCGCGCGGGGGGACGTCGTTCTCCTGGTAGCCGAGCGCGCGCACGCCCGCGTCCAGGTTCCAGAACCCCATGCAGTTGCCGCCGCAGACGGCCATCCCCGCGTCCCGGGCGACGGTGGCCAGCCGCTCCACCAGCGGCGCGCGGCCGGGCAGCGGGGCCTCGTACCCGCTCGCGTACACGACCGCGGACCGGGCCCCGACCCGGGCCGCGGCCCGCAGCTGCTCCTCGAGCGCGGCGTTCGGCACGCCGAGCATGACCAGGTCCAGCGGCCCGTCGACGTCGGCGAGCGTCGGGACGCAGCGCAGCCCGGCCACCTCGGCGTAGCGCGGGTTCACCGGCACGACCCGCACCGCCGGGTCGCCCGCCGTCACCTCGGCGACCAGCTGCGCCCCGAACGACCGTGGCCGGGTGCTGGCCCCGACGACCGCGACCGTCCGCGCCTCGAGCATCGCGCGGACGGCCGGGCTCGTCCGCGCCGCGTCCGCAGCGTGGACGGCCGCGTCGACCGATCCGGAGAGCGGTCGGGTCACTTCCCCGGCCGCAGCCGGTCGAGCACCGACCTGCGGTCCGACAGGGCCGCACGTGCGGCCTGGTAGCCGGGGATCCCGCACACGCCACCGCCTGCGTGGGTGGCCGAGCTGCCGTTGTACAGGCCCTTGACCGGGGTGCGGTAGTCCGCGTAGCCGGGGGCCGGCCGCATGTGGAACAGCTGCTCGAGCGACAGCTCGCCGTGGAAGATGTTGCCGCCGACGAGGCCGTACTCCTCCTGCATCTCGTGCGGCCCGACGATGTCGCGGTGCATGATCGAGCTCCGGAAGCCGGGCGCCACCTCGTCGTAGCAGTCGACCATCCGGTCCGCGTACGCCTCGAGCTCGTCCTTGTGCGGCTCGTCGGCCCAGTCGTGCGGGACCCACTGGGTGAACAGCGACATGATGTGCACGCCCTCGGGTGCCAGCGTCTTGTCGAACGTCGTCGGGATCACGCTGTCGGAGAACGGCCGCAGCGCCGGCCGCCCCTCGCGCGCGTCCTGGAACGCCCGCTCGATGTACTCCACCGACGGTGCCATCTCCACCGAGCCGGTGTGGTGCGTCTGCTGGTTGCTGCCCGGGTCCGCCGTGAAGCTCGGCAGCTCGGAAAGAGCCAGGTTGATCTTGACGACGCCGCTGCGGGTCTTCCAGTTCTCGATGTCGCGGACGAACGAACCCGGCAGCTCCGCGGCGTCGATCTGCTTCAGGAAGGCCGTCTTGGGGTGCAGCGTGGTGACGACGAGCGGAGCGTGCAGCTCGTCGCCGTTCTCCAGCGCGACACCGGCGACGGCTCCGTCGCGGACCAGCGTGCGCTCCACCCGGGAGTTGACCCGGATCTCCGCGCCGAAGTCGCGCGCCGCCGACTCGATCGCCGCCGCGATGCCGCCCATGCCGCCCTCGGGATAGCCCCAGCTGCCCAGGTGGCCGTCGCCGACGTCGCCGATCGAGTGGTGCGCCATGACGTACGCGGTGCCGGGCTCGCACGGGCCGGCCCAGGTGCCGATGACGCCGTTGATGGCCAGCGCCGCCTTGATCTGCGGCGACTCGAACCAGTCGTCCAGCAGGTCGGAGATGCTCATCGCCATCAGGCGGGTGACGTCACCGACCGTGCGCACGTCCAGCCCCTTGTGCCGCCACGCCAGCCGCAGCAGCTTGGACAGGTCGCCGGGGGCGTGCGAGCCGACGTTCGGCGGCACCTGCATCAGCAGCGGGCCGAGGACGTCGGCCAGGCCGCCGAGCCACGCGTCCCACTGGGGCATCATGTCGGCGTCCTTCTTCGACCACTTCGCGATCTCTTCGTAGTTGCGCCTGGAGTCGTCGGCGAAGATCTGGATCGAGCCGCCCTCGGGGAACGCCTGGTAGTACGGACCCATCGGGTAGACCTTGTAGCCGCGGCGGTTCAGCTCGAGGTCACGGATGATCGTCGGCGGCATCAGGCTCATCACGTACGAGAGCCGGGTGACCTTCAGCTCGGGGGCGTCCGGCCAGGGGCTCTCCGTCGTTGCGGCGCCACCGGTCTTGTGCCGGGACTCCAGGACGACGGTCCGCGCACCGGCCTTGGCCAGGTAGGCGGCCGCGACCATCCCGTTGTGCCCGCCGCCGACCACGATCGCGTCGTACGTCTGCGCCATTCCACACATCCTCGCGCTCGGCTCCGCTGCGACCGGGCGCGAGCCGGGGGACCGGCGGGGCCTGGGGCGGAGCTCCCGATGCTTGACTGAACGTTCAGTCTAACGGGCTGCTATGCTCCGAGGTCAAGGGTCGCGCGCCGTTCCGGCCGGCCCGTCTCGCGATCCTCCGAGGGCGAAGGCAGGGGCAGGGGCGTGGCCGAGGCCGCCAGCGACGACCGGCGCGAACAGATGCTGCGGGCCGCCATCGACGTGATCGCCGAGCGCGGCTTCCCCGAGACGCGGATCTCCGACATCGGCCGCCGGGTCGGTGCGAGCAGCGCCCTGGTCATCTACTACTTCGGGACCAAGGACAAGCTGCTCACCGATGCGCTGCGCTACTCGGAGGACCTGTTCTACGCCGAGGCCGCGCGCCGGCTGGACGCCATCGACGGGGCCCGGGACAAGATCGAGGCGCTGGTGCAGATGAGCTGCGCCGGCGTCGGCATGGACGGTCTGCCCGGGTCGTGGCTGCTGTGGCCGGACCTGTGGGCCCAGGCGGTGCGCCACCCCGAGGTGTCCAAGGACCGCGAGGAGCTCGACCAGCGCTGGCGCGACAAGGTCGCCGAGATCGTGAGGGCCGGCGTGGCCAGCGGCGAGTTCGCCGAGGTCGACGTCGATGACTTCACCCTCGTGCTGACCGGCCTGCTCGACGGCCTCGCCGTCCAGGTCGCGCTCGGCGACCCGACGGTCAGCCCCGAACGAGCCACCGAGGTGACCATGCGGCTGGTCTCGCGCGAGCTCGGGTTCGACTGGGAGCCGGCGCCCGCCGGTCCGGGCCCGAGCCGGCCGGCCGGGCGGGTCAGGCCGGCAGCAGCCGCAAGGCGTCGGCAGGCAGGTGGACGCTGACCGGTGCGCCCTGCTCCCACTCGGTCACGCCGTTCGTGTTCGGCACCAGCGCCTGCACCGACGCGCCCGGCGCCAGCCGCACGTACACCTGAGTGGTGGATCCGAGGAAGACACAACGCTCGACCATGCCGGGCACCCGGTTGGGTCCGTGGTCGCCGTAGGGCATCAGGCCGATCCGCTCCGGCCGCAGCACCGCCTTCGCCGGGCCCATCTCGTGGTCCTGCGCCGCGGTGCAGGTCAGCGTGAGCTCGCCGAAGCGCACGGCGCCACCGGTCTCGCCGGCCTCGACGACGTCGACGTCCAGCAGGTTCGAGACGCCCAGGAAGTCGGCGACGTACGCCGACGCCGGCTCGGTGTAGACCTCGGTGGGACTGCCCACCTGCTCGATCAGTCCGTCGGCCATCACGGCCAGCCGGTCGGACATCGTCAGGGCCTCTTCCTGGTCGTGCGTCACGTACACGAACGTGATGCCGACCCGCTCCTGCAGCGCCTTGAGCTGGATCTGCAGCGCCTTGCGGAGCTTGGCGTCCAGCGCGCCCAGCGGCTCGTCGAGCAGGAGCACCTTGGGCCCGAGCACCAGCGCGCGGGCCAGCGCGATGCGCTGCTGCTGGCCGCCGGACAGGGTCAGTGGCTTCTGCTTGGCGCGCTGCTCCATCTCGACCAGGGCGAGCGCCTCGCCGACCCGGCGCCGCACCTCGTCCTTGCTCGCGTCGACGTACTTCAGCCCGAACGCGACGTTGTCCCACACCGACATGAAGGGGAACAGCGCGTAGTTCTGGAACACCGTGTTCACCGGCCGCTTGTGCGGCGCCACGTGCGCGACGTCGACGCCGTCCACGAGGATCTTGCCCTTGGTCGGCTCCTCGAAGCCGGCGATCATGCGCAGCGTGGTGGTCTTGCCGCACCCGGACGGGCCCAGCAGGGAGAAGAACTCCCCGCCCGGGATGTCCACGTCGATGCCCCGGACCGCACGGAACTCGCCGAAGGACTTCTCCAGCCCGACCAGCCGGACCTCGCCGCCGGCCACGGTCAGGCCACCGGCAGGGGGGTCAGGGGGGTGCGCGTCATGTCCGTCCCGGGTTGGGTGGGTTCTCAGAAACGGTGTCGGAAGCTTTCAGCGATCGTGCAGCCTCGTGGTGCAGTGTGTCCGTCGGCGGCCGCACAGAACAATGCGGTCACGACATGGTTGAAAGGGTTGACTGAACGTTCAGTTTATGCGACGTTCCAGCCGTTCGGCAAGGACCCCCCGAGACTCTCGGTCGAACG
Source organism: uncultured Actinomycetota bacterium (assembly GCA_963849365.1). Lineage (GTDB taxonomy): Bacteria > Actinomycetota > Actinomycetes > Prado026 > Prado026 > CAVQCJ01. The sequence continues at coordinate 439,648 of CAWKHA010000001.1, read as the reverse complement.
CACTCCGAGGAGACGCACGTGCCCGGAACCCCCAGATCGCCCAAGTCCTCGCAGCAGTCCCGACCGTACGCCCAGGGGGTCAGCCGCCGGGCCTTCCTCGCCAGGGGCGCGGCCACCGCTGCCGCCTTCCCCACGCTGGCCGCCTTCCTCGAGGCCTGCTCGAAGTCGAGCAGCTCGAGCGCCGGGGCCGCGCCGACGTCGACCTTCTCTGTCGCCAGCCCCACCCACCCGGTCAAGTGGGACATCGCCAGCGACAACAAGCCGATCGCGGACGGGCTGACGCCCGAGCAGAACGCGACCGTGAACATCTACACCTACGTCGACTACCTCGACCCGGCCGCGCTGAAGTCGTTCGAGAAGAAGTACAAGCAGTACAACGTGAAGTGCTCCATCACGACGTTCGAGGACACCACCGAGGCGCTGGGCAAGATCCGCTCCGGCGGCGTGCAGGCGGACGTCTTCAACCCCAGCTACGACCAGATGGGCAAGCTGATCAAGGGCGGGCTGATCTCCCCGCTGAACCACAGCTACCTCCCCAACATCGCCAACGTCTGGCCTGCCTTCACCAACCCGTTCTACGACCAGGAGTGGCGCTACACGACGCCGTACACCGTCTACACGACCGGCATCGCCTGGCGCACCGACAAGGTCAGCGAGGACATCGGCGCCCGGCCGAACCCGTACGACGTCTTCTGGGACGCCCAGTACTCCCGCAAGCTCTCGGTGCTCGACGACTACCACACGACCATGGGCATGGTCGCGATGCGCAACGGCTTCGACATCAACACCGCGGACACCAAGCAGCTGGCGACGATCCACGAGCAGCTCACGCAGATGAACCAGACCACGTCGCCGAAGGTGAACGTCACCGACTACCAGGACATCCCCACCGGGGTCGTGAACCTCTGCCACGCCTGGTCCGGCGACGCCTTCAACATGGTGTCCTACATGCCGCAGGGGCAGAGCCCGGACGTGCTGCGCTACTGGTTCCCCTCCGACCCGACCAAGGGCGAGGTCGACAACGACCTGCTGGTGATGCTGCGGATGACGAAGAACCCGGTCATGACGCAGCTGTTCATGAACCACATGCTCGACTACGACACGGCCTTCAACAACTTCATGTTCACCGGCTACCAGCCGCCGCAGGTCAAGATCACCCCCTCCGCCCTGGTCTCCGACGGTACGATCCCGAAGAACCTCGCCAGCGTGGTGGTCGAGGAGGACCTGTTCAGCAAGGCTCAGCGCCTGCTCGAGCTGCCGCCGGCGGTGGACGCGCAGTGGCAGGCGATCTGGCAGCAGTTCAAGGCCGGAGCGTAGATGCGTCGAAGGCGGGTCTTCTGGCCCAGTTTCGCGATCCCGGGGATCGCCTGGCTGATCCTGCTGTTCGTCCTGCCGCTGTACGTCGTCCTGTGCCTGGCCTTCGGCACGCTGGACCCGATCTTCCTGTCGCCGAACCCGACCTGGAACCCGCTGCAGTGGGACAGCACCGAGTTCCAGTACGTGTTCGCGCACATCTTCGGCGCCGACGGGTTCTTCGGGCCGGCCATCTGGCGCACCGTCGTGTTCGTCGTGCTGGCCAGCCTGGGCTGCCTGCTGATCGCGTACCCCGTGGCGTACTACGTCGCGCGCTTCGGCGGCCGCCGCAAGGGCCTGATCCTGGCCCTGCTCATCGCGCCGTTCTGGATCAGCTACATGATGCGGATGCTCGCGTGGGTCAACCTGCTCCAGATCGACGGGTGGGTGAACAAGGCGCTCAGCCTGGGCGGGCTCTTCGACGTCCAGATCGCCTGGCTAAACGGCCGGCCGGTCACCGTCGTGCTCGGGCTGGTCTACGGCTACGTGCCGTACATGATCCTTCCGCTGTTCGCCGGGCTGGACCGCATCGACAACAACATGCTGGAGGCGGCCAGGGACCTCGGCGCGTCGCGGTTCTCGACATTCCGCCGGGTGACGCTGCCGATGAGCAAGCCGGCCGTCGTGGCCAGCCTGCTGCTGGTCACCCTGCCGATGGTCGGTGACTACTTCACCAACGACCTGCTGTCGGCGTCGCCGAGCACGGCGATGTTCGGCAACCTGATCAACAACGCCATCCAGGTGCCCTCGCAGGTCGGCCAGGGCGCTGCCTTCCTGGTGATCATGTTCGTGGTGCTGCTGGCGCCGATGCTCTACTACGTGCGGATGACCAACCGCGCCGAGGGGGAGACGGTGTGAGCGGGCTCGAGACGCACGCCGCGGCCGGGATGCTCTCGGTCCTGGACGACGAGGACGTCCGCCAGCCCGTCACGCCGGGGCGGCGCAGCTCCTGGTTCACCAGCCCCTGGCGCAAGCCGCGCATCCTGGCGACGATCACCTGGCTGTACCTCGCCTGGTCGCTGCTGCCGGTGGCCGTGGCGATCCTGTTCTCGTTCAACGCCGGGAAGTCGCGCACGACCTGGCAGGGGTTCTCGTTCCGCTGGTACTGGGGCGACCCCAACCTGTCGGTGGCGCACGACCCCAGCCTGCACGGCGCGCTCCGGCAGACCCTCCTGCTGGGTGTCGCGACCACGCTGATCGCGGTGCCGCTCGGAGTCGCCTTCGCGCTCGGCCTGGACCGCTGGCACGGCCGGCTGCCGTCGGGCTGGAACTTCACCATGCTGATGTCGTTCGTGGTGCCCGAGCTGGTCATGGGCGTGTCGCTGTTCTTCGTGGTGACGCAGGTGACCAGCAGCAGCGGACCGCTGTCGTTCATCCCGCTGCACGCTGGCACCGTGGGGCAGGTCGTCGGCCTGATCACTTTCCAGATGTCCTACCCGGTGATCATCGTGCGGGCCCGCCTGCTCACGATCGGCAAGCAGTACGAGGAGGCGGCCGCGGACCTGGGCGCGAACCGGGTCCAGGCGCTGCGCCGCGTGCTGTTCCCGATGCTGTTCCCGGCGATCTTCGCCAGCGCCGTGCTGGTCTTCGCGGACGTCATCGACGACTTCGTCATCGTGCAGAAGCTGTCGTCGGGCGGCGACACCGAGCCCGTCGCGGTCAAGATCTACAACACCGCGCGCGGCGCGCCGACCCCGGCTCTGAACGCGCTGGCCACGCTGCTCCTGCTGGCCGCCTTCATCGCGATCGTGCTCGGCTACCTCGGCTACCGCGCCCTGACCCGGGGCGAGGGCAAGGCTTCGCTCGAGTCGTTCGCCGGCCAGGTCTAGCCGCGTCGCCAGGCCTCGCGCAGGCCGACCCGCGCCCCGGTCCGCAGCACCGCACCCTCGTACAGCCGGGCCGCCGCCCGCACGAGCAGCACCACGGCCACCAGCATCAGCGCGACGGACAGGCCCAGCTGCCAGGCGGGCATAGTGCCGGCCGCGACCCGCGGCGGGCTCACCAGCGCGCTGAACGGCGGCACCACCGACAGCACCGAGGTCAGCGTCGACGTGGGTTCGTTGGACGCGTAGATGCCCGCAACGAAGCTCACCAGCAGCAGCATCGTCACCGGGGTCGTGATGTTCTGCACCTCCTCCTGGCGGGAGACGCGCGCGGCGGAAGCCGCGAACACGGCCGCGTAGAAGGAGTAGCCGAGCAGGAACCAGCCGACCACCACGCCGAGCACGCCGACGGCCTCCGCGGTCAGGTCCAGCCCGCCGGACAGCCGCCCCGCGGTCACCGCGACCACGCCGAGCAGCAGCAGCTGGACCAGTCCCAGCAGGCCGATGCCCACGATCTTCCCGGTGAGCAGGACGCGCGGCCGGACCGTGGCCAGCAGCACCTCGACCACGCGGCTGGCCTTCTCCTCCACGACACCCACGGCGACCCAGAAGCCGTAGCCGACGATCTGCCCGTACAGCACGATCGTCGCGACGAACGCGATCGTGGTGCGCTGGTCGGCCTGCGGGTCGGACACGACGGACGTGGTGACGTGCAGCGGCGGCACGGCGAGCGCTCGGTCCACCTTGGCCGGGTCGATCCCGGCAGCGGTGAGCGCGGCCGCCCCTGCGACCTGGCGGTAGGCGGCGTCCAGGACCGCGAGCAGCGCGGCGTCCGGGCGGGTCTTCGCCACGACGGTGCTGCCGTCCAGCAGCGCGTCGACCCGGCCGTCGTAGGCCTTGGCGCGGTCGGACTCGGCCTCTCCGGCGGGCACCACGACGACGTCCAGGCCGCTGGCCTGGGCCTGCCGGTGCACCGCCGCCGCGACGGCGACAGCGTCCTGGCCGCGGACGATGACCCGGGACTTCCCGTCGCCGCCCAGCAGCTGCGGCAGGACGATCACCGCGAGCAGGATCAGCGCGCTGATCGCGGTGGAGACGAGGAACGAGCGTTCGCGGATCCGCTCGACGAACTCGCGGGTGGCGACCAGGCGCACCCCGGCGCCGAAGCCGGCCGGGGCCGGGGCGCTGCCGGCGCTCATGCGCCGACCACTTCACGGAACAGCTCGGCCAGCGTCGGCTCCAGCGGGGTGAAGGCACGCAATGGCCCGGCCCGCCTGGCGGCGTCCAGGACCGCCTGGTCGTCCGCGCCGGCCTCCAGGTCCAGGAGCACGACGGTGCCGTCCACGTCCGCGACCCGTGTCCCGGGCAGGTCGCGGGTCCACCCCGGGTCGGCAGCCACGTCGACGAGCAGCCGCCGCGTGCTGCCGGCCGGCCGGCCGGCGCTGCGCAGCTCGGCGACCGTGCCGGTGGCGACCATGCGACCGGACTGGATGATCCCGACGGCGTCGCACAGCCGCTCGACCAGGTCCAGCTGGTGGCTGGAGAACACGACGACGGCGCCAGCGTCGACCCGCTCCCGCAGCACCGCGGCCAGCACGTCCACGCCGACCGGGTCCAGGCCCGAGAACGGCTCGTCCAGGACCAGGACTGTCGGGTCGTGCACCAGCGCGGCCGCGAGCTGAACCCGCTGCTGGTTTCCCAGCGACAGCGCCTCGACCCGGTCATGGGCCCGCGGCGCCACCATCAGGTCCTCAAGCCACCGGTCGGCCGAGCGACCCGCGACGTCCGCGGCGGCGCCGTGCAGGCGCGCCAGGTACACCAGGTGGTCCCGCACCCGCATCTTCGGGTAGAGCCCGCGCTCCTCGGGCATGTAGCCGATCCGGGCCCGGGCCGCCGCGTCGAGCTCGCGACCGTCCCAGCGCACCGAGCCCGCGTCGGCGGCGAGCACCCCCAGGACGATCCGCATCGCCGTGGTCTTCCCGGCGCCGTTCGTGCCGACGAAGCCGAACATCTGACCGGCGCGCACGGCGAAGGACAGCCCGTCCAGGGCCACGGTGTCGCCGAACCGCTTGTGCAGCGCGTCGATCTCCAGCACGTTGCCGACCCTACTGAAGGTCGTGCGGCCGCCCGGACGCTCAGTCGAGCCGACGCAGGGTGGCGGCGTAGCGTCGCGCGCGGTCCACGTAGCCCTGGGCCGAGGCGGCGAACGCGCCCGGCTCGACGGCGTCCGGGACGATCCGGGCCGGCACGCCACGGGCGAGCGCGAGTGCGGGCACCTGCGTCCCCGGCGGGAGCACGGCGCCGGCGGCGACCAAGGCACCGGCCCCGACCCGCACCTGCTGCAGCAGGACGGCACCGGACCCGACCAGGGCGCCGTCCTCGACCACGCACCCCTCGAGGTGGGCCAGGTGCCCGACGACGCAGCCGGCACCCACCACGGTGTCCAGCTCGCTGCCGACGTGGACGACGACCGCGTCCTGGATCGAGGTCCGCGGCCCGACGACGATGCGACCGCCGTCGCCCCGCAGGACCGCCCCCGGCCAGATGCTCGCCTCCGGCCCCACCTGGACCCGCCCGATCAGGACGGCGTCGGGGTGTACGTACGCCTGCGGGTCCACCTGGGGGACGTCGTCACCGAGCGCGTAGCAGGGCACGTGGCCTCCGATCCACTGGCCGGACCCGGTCCGCGGGGCGGCGTGCCGGGTGGCGGACCGGGACGAATTGCCGTATGTCTATCCAACCTGCTCCACCGCGGTGCAGGCCGGGTGACGCGCGGCGTTCATCCGTTGGAAACGCGCTCGTCACAAGGGCCGGGCACCCTGACGGGCGCCGGTGCCGTGGGTACGGCATGATCTGCCCGGCTCCGGGCACAAACCGGGGTGGTCGGGCGTTGCACGAGCCGGACCGGGCTCACGGCTCGGATCCGCCCCACCGGGCGGGCCCGTACCCGATCCGCCGAACACCAGCGCAGCGAAGACGACCGATAGAGCGAGCAAACCGAAACGCGGAGGGGCTCACCCAGTGGCGACCGACTACGACACCCCGCGCAAGACCGACGACGAGCTGGCCGAGGACAGCCTCGAAGAGCTGAAGGCACGGCGCGTGGACGCCTCCTCCGGCGCCGTCGACGCGGACGAGGCCGAGGCGGCCGAGAGTTTCGAGCTGCCCGGTGCCGACCTGTCCAACGAAGAGCTGTCCGTCCGCGTCCTCCCTCGCCAGGCCGACGAGTTCACCTGCTCGCGCTGCTTCCTGGTGCACCACCGCAGCCAGCTGGCCAAGGAGGTCGGCGGGCAGCCCGTCTGCCAGGAGTGCGCCGCCTGAGGTTGGTGCATCCTGGACCCGTGACCGACCAGGAGGACCAGGAGGAAGCCGAGCTCGAGGCGATCCTCGGCCGGATCGCCGGCGGGCAGGCGACCGGCCCCGGGTCCGGGCGGCGCGGGAGCCGCAGCGCCCGGGACTGGTCCGGGCTGATGCGTCAGCTAGGCGTCGCGCTGATCGCGTCCGGCCGGCGCGCGGGTGTCATGGCAGTGACGAGCGGACGCTGGCTGGCGGACGTCGTCGTCGATGCCGCCCCGCGTATCCCGGTCCGCGACCTGCAGACGCTGCGGGCGCACCACCCCGGCCTGGAGGGGGAGCGGCTCGCCGACGCCATCGTGGCGAGCGCGGTCAAAGCGACCATGGCGGTGGGGATCGGCGGCGGGGCCGTCACCGGGATCCAGTGGACGATGCCGGTCACCCTGGTCGCGATCCCGATCGAGCTCGCGGTGGAGATCTCCGCGGTGGCGGCCATCGAGATCAAGCTCGTCGCCGAGCTGCACGAGGTGTACGGCGTGCCGGTGCGCGGCTCGGGCACCCAGCGAGGCGCCGCGTACGCGTTGTCGTGGGCCAACCGGCGCGGGGTCAACCCGCTCGAGCCGGCCACCATGACGGCCGCGTTGGGCGTGGTCGCCCGCCGTCGCGTGCAGCGCCGCCTGATCGCGCGGGCCGGCCGCGGGATCGGGACGCTCGCCCCGCTGATGGCCGGCGCCGCGTACGGCGCCTACAGCAACCGCCGGCAGACGCTCCTGCTCGCGGACTCGCTGCGCGGTGACCTGCGCCGGCGCCCGCTGATGACCAGCCTGACCGGGAACGCAGTCAGCAAGCTGCTCGAGCCGGGAGTCCGCAGGCTGGTCGGGCGGCCCGCCGACCACCGGGTCGATCACGCAGCCGACCCGGGCGCCGACCGCCAGGCGCCCAGGCGACGGCTCAGACGCGCCCGCCCGCCCGCCGCACCTTGACCTGGTTGGCCTTGCGCTGAACGAGCAGCCTGGCCACGCCGACCAGGGCGCCGGTGGCCATCGCGAACGTGACGGCCTCGGCCGTAGAGACCCGTGGGTCGGCCGGGTCGTCCGGCACCGCCTTGCCGGACGCGGCGACCCAGACGATGTTCACGAACCGGCGCGCGATCATCGCGGCGGCGATGCCGCCGATGACGAAAGCCGCCTCCGAGACGAAGGGGTTCGTGTCCCGTCCGGCCATCAGTCGCACCATCCCGTCCTGTCGGTCCCAGACCGTCGGAGGTCAGCCTGCCCCATCCGGACGGTCGGCGGCACCAGCACCCCGCTGAGGGTCCGGACCGGCGCCCGGCTCCAGCCCGGCGGCAACGGCCGTCGCCGCGGCCAGCCGGGCCGGGTGCCGGGTCGACACGTACCAGTACGGGGTGGGGTCGTCCGGGTCGGCCAGGTCCACGCGGACGGCCTCGCGCACCCACGGCCGCAGCAGGAGGAAGGCCCGGGCGTCCGCCTGCCGCCCGCGCAGCAGCGCCGCGGCCTCCGCGTCCAGGGCGGTCACCGCCGAGACCACGGCGAGCGGCAGCCGGGCACGACCGGCCACCAGCATCCCGTCGCCCACGCAGACCTGCGCGGCCGCCGAGACCAGCACCCAGCCCACCGCGCCCTCGGCCAGCGCGAACGCGACGACGCCGGCGACGGTGCCGAGCGGGTACCCCACGGCCACCGCGAGCGACAGCACGAGCACCGTGGAGACCGCCCACCACCCCGCCGGCGCCCAGAGGCGCTCGCGGAATCCGGCGGTGCCCTCACCCGCCGTGCGCCCGCCGTCCACGGCGTCAGGGTGTCACGGCGCGGCGCCGGCGCGGCAGTAGGGTCGGGCGCATGAGCCGGCGGTACAGCACCGACCCGCCCGCGGACGCGGCGCAGGCGGTCCGGCACCCGGACGCACCGCCGCCGGGAACCCCGATCTCGAGCCACTACGCCCTGTGCTTCGGCTGCGGTGCCGACCATCCCGCCGGGCTGAACCTGCGGGTCGTGGCCGGCGAGGGCGTGTCGGCGCAGGCCGTCCTGGAAGTCGGGGAGTACCACCAGGGCGCGCCGGGGCTGGCCCACGGCGGGCTGCTGGCCGCAGCCTTCGACGAGGCGATGGGCTACGTGAACTGGCTGGTGCGGGTGCCCGCCGTCACCGGGCGGCTGGAGACCACGTTCCGGCGGCCGGTACCGGTGGGGACGAGCCTGCACCTGGATGCTCGAGCCGTCGGGGTGGCCGACCGCCGGGTCTTCATGGCGGCCGAGGGCCGCATCGGCGCCCCCGACGGCGAGGTGGCCGTGACCGCCGCGGCCGTGTTCGTCCAGGTCCCGCTGGAGCACTTCAGCACGCACGGTCGCGCGCAGGACGTCGCGGCGGCTGTCGCTGCCGCGCGGGCGACCGGGAACGTCCGCAGGTACGAGGTGAACCCATGACCGTCGACGTCCTCGTCCGGCGGCTGGACCCCGGCGTGCCGCTGCCGGCGTACGCCCATCCCGGCGACGCCGGGGCCGATCTGCACACCACGGTGGACGCCGAGCTCGCGCCCGGCGAGCGGGCGCTGCTGCCCACCGGCCTGGCGATCGCGCTCCCGGACGGCTTCGCCGCGTTCGTGCACCCCCGGTCCGGGCTCGCGGTGAAGTACGGGGTCAGTCTGGTCAACGCGCCGGGAACCGTCGACGCTGGGTACCGGGGCGAGATCCAGGTGAGCGTGGTGAACCTGGACCCGCGCGAACCGGTGGTGTTCCGCCGCGGCGACCGGATCGCGCAGATGGTGGTGCAGCGGGTGGAGCGGGCCCGCTTCCACGAGGTCGAGAGGTTGCCGGGGTCGGACCGCAGCGAAGGTGGCTTCGGTTCTACCGGCGGGATGCCGGCGGCCGCCGCCGGCCGAGGGGAGTAGCCGTGTTCCGTCGCCGCAAGTCCCGGAGCCGGGCGGACGAGGACCGCGAGGACTTCGACGAGCTCGAGCTCGAGGACGAGGCCGGGGATGCCGTCGACGAAGCCGCGGAGGAGGCCGCCACCGAGGCCGGTGAGCCGGCGGACGCGGGCGCGTCCGTCCCGCGTCCGCACGGTCCGTGGGACGTCGACGACGTTCCCGACGACGATGTCGTACGCCTCGACCTCGGCTGCATGCGCGTCCCCGGGCTGCCGGGGGTCGAGATACAGGTCAACGTCGACGAGGCGTCCGGCACCGTCGCCGCCGTCACGGCGATCCACGCCCAGTCCGCCCTGCAGCTGCAGGCGTTCGCGGCGCCCCGTGGCGAGCCGCTGTGGCCGCAGGTGCGCCGCGAGCTGGCCGCCGGGATCACCAAGGACGGCGGCCTGGCCGACGTCGAGGGTGTCGACGACCCGGCCGCCGGGACCGCGGCGACGGTGAAGGCGAAGCTCCCGTTCCCGCAGGCGGACGGAACCATGGCGCTGGCCGACGTGCGCTTCATCGGGACCGACGGGCCGCGGTGGATGCTGCGCGGCGTGCTGTCCGGCGCGGCCGCGGCGGACCCCTCGGCCGCGGACGTCCTGCTGGAGCTGTACCGCGGGGTCGTGGTGGTCCGGGGCGGGGATGCGTTCGCCCCGAGCGAGCCGTTGCCGCTCAAGCTGCCGGACCAGCCCGACGCGTCCGGGAGCCCCGAGCCGTCCGGCGCCCAGGACCGGACCCGGCTGGATCCGGAGGGAACCGGCCAGCGGATCGCCGAGATCCGCTAGTCCGGCTCCGGCACCCGCGCGGCGGCCGGGCGCCGGGACCGCCAGACTGGGCCCATGGCGCACGGGCGGTTGCGGATCTACCTTGGTGCCGCGCCCGGAGTCGGCAAGACGTACGCAATGCTCGCGGAGGGCCACCGCCGGTCGGCCCGCGGCGCCGAGGTGGTGGTCGGGGTCCTCGTCGACCACGGCCGCGACCGCATCCGTGAGCTCGCGGCCGGCCTGCAGACCGTGGGGTCGGCCGGACCCGGGCAGCTGGACCTGCCCGCCCTGCTGGCACGCGCTCCTGCCGTGGTCCTCGTCGACGAGCTCGCCACCGCGAACCCACCCGGTGCCCCGAACGCCTCCCGCTGGGAGGACGTGCACGACCTGCTCGCGGCCGGCAGCGACGTCGTGACCACGCTGAACGTGCAGGAGATCGCGTCGCTGGTCGACGCCGTGACCGTCATCACCGGCCGGCGTCCCTCGGTGCTGGTCCCGGACGAGGTGGTCCGAACCGCCGACCAGGTCGAGCTGGTCGACATGACGCCCGAGGCACTGCGCCGCCGGCTGGCGCACGGCAACGTGTACCCGCCCGAGCGGGTGGACGCCGAGCTGGCGAGCTACTTCCGGGTCGGGACGCTCAGCGCGCTGCGCGAGCTGGCCCTGCTGTGGCTGGCGGACCAGGTCGACGAAGCCCTGGGCCGCTACCGGGCCGAGCACGGCATAGGCGGCACCTGGGCCACCCGGGAGCGGGTCGTCGTCGCGGTCGCCGGTGACTCCGGCGGCGAGGTGCTGCTGCGTCGCGGGGCACGGGTGGCCGGGCGGACGAGCGGTGGCGAGCTCCTGGCCGTGCACGTCGCCGCGCCGGACGGGCTGGACGCCGCGGACCCCGCGCGGCTCGAGGAGCTCCGGCGGCTCGCCGAGAGCCTGGGCGGGACCTTCCAGCGCGTCGTCGGCAGCGACGTGGCGACCGCGCTGCTCGAGTTCGCCCGCGGTGCCAACGCCACCCAGATCGTGCTCGGGACCCGGCGGGCTCCAGCCCGCGGGCTGCGCGCCGGCCACGACGTGGCTGCCGCGGTGGCCCGCGCGTCCGGTGACATCGACGTGCACCTCGTCAACCGGGCCGAACCGCTGCCGGCAACCGCGGCCGGCCGCACCCGCGGCGGTCGGGGCGGGGGCCCGGTCGGCTCGCGCCGGACCTGGGGATGGGCGCTGGCTGTGGCCGGGCCCCTCGCCCTGGCGACGCTGGCCGCGCTGGCCGACGACCGGTCGCCACCACTGTCCACCGTGCTGCTGGTGTACCTGACGCTGACCGTGGCCGTCGCGCTCGTCGGCGGGCTCGGCCCGGCCCTGGCGAGCGCGGTGCTCGGCTCGCTGGCGGTGAACTACTTCTTCACCCCGCCGCTGCACACGTTCACCATCGCCGAGCCCCAGAACGTGTTCGCGCTGCTGGTGTTCCTGGTCGTTGCGGCCGCGGTCTCCAGCGTCGTGCACCTGGCTGCGCGGCGGGCCGCGGAAGCCGCACGCGGGCAGGCCGAGGCGGCCACCCTCGCGTCCCTGGCCGGCAGCGCCCTGCGCGGAGGGGACGACAGCGCCGCGCTGCTCGAACGCATGCGCAGCACGTTCGCGATGACCTCGGCCGCGCTGCACGAGCGCGAGGGCGCCGGCTCACCGTGGCAGCGGGTGGTCGCCGCCGGTGCTCCGCCGTACCCCGAACCCGGCTCGGCCGACGTCGAGCTCGTGGTGGCCGACGACCTGGTGGCCGTGATGACCGGCCGTCCGGCGGACGCCGGCGACCGGCGGGTCATGGAGGCGTTCGCGGCCTCGCTGGGGACCGTGCTGCAGCGCGAGCGGCTGACCGCCCGGGCACGGCAGGCCCGCCGGCTCGAGGAGGGCAACGCCGTCCGTACCGCGCTGCTGGCCGCTGTCTCGCACGACCTGCGCACCCCGCTGGCCGGGATCAAGGCGGCCGTGTCGAGCCTGCGCCTCGACGACGTCGAGTGGACGCCGCAGGACCAGCAGGCGCTGCTGGCGACGATCGAGGAGTCGGCCGACCGGTTGGACCACCTCGTCGCCAACCTGCTGGACATGAGCAGGCTGCAGACTGGCGCGGTGGACCCGCACCTGCGCCCGGTCTCCCTCGACGAGGTGGTGCCGCCCGCGCTCGCCGGCGTCGAGCACATCGAGCTGCTGAGCGTCCAGGTGCCCGACACGCTGCCGCTGGTGAGCGCCGACGCCGGCCTGCTCGAGCGGGTGGTGGCCAACCTGGTCGAGAACGCGACCCGGCACGGCGCCGGCAGCCACGTCCGGCTCACCGGTTCGGTGCTCGGCTCCCGGGTCCAGCTGCGCGTGGTCGACCGCGGCCCGGGCGTCCCGGACCCGGACAAGGAGCGCATCTTCGCCCCGTTCCAGCGCTCGGGAGACGTGCCGGCCGGGGCCGGGGTCGGGCTGGGCCTGGCCGTCGCGCGCGGCTTCACCGAGGCGACCGGCGGCCAGCTCTGGGCCGAGGACACCCCCGGCGGCGGGCTCACCATGGTGCTGTCGCTGCCGGTGGCAGCCGTCCCGGCCGGTCCGGGTGTCGCGGGTGTGCCGGGTGTTCCGGGTGTGCCGGAGGCTCCGGTCTCGGGGACGGTCGCGTGACCCGGGTCCTGGTCGTCGACGACGAGCCACAGATCGCCCGCGCGCTGGCGATCAACCTGCGGGCGCGTTCGTACGACGTCGACGTGGCCGCTGGTGGCCGGGCGGCGCTGGCCCTGGCGGCCGAACGCCAGCCCGACGTGGTCGTGCTGGACCTGGGCCTGCCCGACCTGGACGGGATGGACGTCATCCGTGGCCTGCGGGGCTGGACCGACGTGCCGATCATCGTACTGTCCGCACGGCAGGACTCCTCGGACAAGGTGGAGGCCCTCGACCTCGGCGCCGACGACTACGTCACCAAGCCGTTCGGCATGGACGAGCTGCTGGCCCGGCTGCGGGCGGCGTTGCGGCGCGGGTCGGTAGGCGACGACGTCCCGGTCGTCAGCACCGACGCGTTCACCGTCGACCTCGCCGCCCGCCGCGTGGTGCGTGACGGCCAGGACGTGCGGCTGACCCCGACGGAGTGGCACCTGCTGGAGATCCTGGTCCGCAACACCGGCCGGCTGGTCTCCCAGCGCCAGCTGCTGCAGGAGGTCTGGGGGCCGGCGTACGGGCGCGAGACCAACTACCTGCGGGTCTACCTGGCCCAGCTGCGGCGCAAGCTGGAGCCGGACCCGGCCCGGCCGCGGTACCTGCTCACCGAGCCCGGGATGGGCTACCGCTTCGAGGCCTGAGCCCCGGTGGCGGCTCGGCGCCACGCCGCGACAGCGGCCACCCCGAGCACGCCCCGGTCGGCGGCCGGGGCCGACGGGGCCAGGACGGTCAGCGCGGCGACCGGGATCGCGCGGGCCCACGCCGCCGCCACCTCGACCGGGTGGAACGGGTCCGAACGCACGGCCACGACCCCGGCCGGGCAGGGCACCGCCCGCAGCTCGCCGACCGTCGGGCCGCGGGAGGTCGCGGTCGCGCGCAGACTCGCCACCAGCCCCTCGGCGCCGTACGCCTGCCAGCTCGCCGCCAGCTCGGCGCCAGCCCAGCCGGACCGCCCGACCCGGCGCACGGCCGCGGCCATCCCGCCGGCGCGCAGGTCGGCCTCGACCTGGTCGGCGGCCGCTGCGGACAGCCGGGCGACCGTGCCGGCGGGGCCGGTCCACGCGGGCAGCAGCAGCACGAGACCGTCGAGCCCGGGGCGGGCGATCGCCACCCGAACGGCGGCGTGGGCGCCCAGCGAGATCCCGCCGACCAGCGCCGCCCGGTAGCGGTCGGCCAGCGCCGCCAGCCGGTGGGAGAGCTGCTCGACGTCCCCGCTGCGGTCCTGCATCGCCACCAGCCGGAACCCCGCCGCCGCGAGCGCGGGTCCGGCGGCGCGCCGGACGAACGCCGCGCTCGAGCCCGAGCCGTGCGCGATCACCGCCACCGGTCGCACCGGCCGATGCTCGCACGGCACTCGCGGTGGATCGCGCCGCCGCCGGACCGGGCTAGCCTGGTGGTATGGGTGACTCCGAGCGTCGAGGGACCTTCTCGCGGCTCCTGGACCGCATGACGGCCACGAGCGAGGAGCTGGACGCCAAGGATCTGCAGGAGGAGAGCCGCGACCGCGGTTCGACCCCGGTCCGGGAGTGCCGTGGCGGCCAGCAGGTGGTGGTGTCCGGCACCCTCCGCGCGGTCACGCTGCGACCGGTCGGCGGGGTGCCGGCGCTGGAGGCCGAGCTCTACGACGGCAGCGGCACGATCAAGCTGGTCTGGCTGGGCCGGCGGAGGATCCAGGGGATCGGGCCCGGGACGGCGCTGTCCGTCCACGGCCGCGTGACCTTCCAGAGCGGCAACCCGGTGATCTTCAACCCGTCGTACGAGCTGCACGCGTGAGCGATCCCGGTCCCGCGGGCACCCGGTCCGACCGCGTGGCCGACCTCGTCGAGGAGTGGGAGCTGCGCGAGGCCGTCGGCGGCGTGCGCGGCATCGTCGACAGCGGCCTCGCGTCCACTGTCTTCCTGCTCGTCTACATCGTCGACGGCAAGAGGCTCGGGCCGGCACTGGCCGGCGCCCTCGCCACGACGGTGCTGATCCTGGTCGTGCGCATGGTCCGCCGCGAACCGGTCCGTCAGGCGCTCACCGGGGTGCTGGTCGTCGCGATCAGCGCGGCGATCGCCGTCGGGACCGGGCGGGCCGCCAACTTCTACGTGTTCGGGATCGCCGTGCAGATCGCTTACGGCGTGGCCTACCTGGTCTCGCTCGCGGTGGGCTGGCCGCTGCTGGGGGTGCTCGTCGGGCCGCTGCTCGGGGAGGGGTTCCGCTGGCGGTCGGACCCGCCGCGGCGGCGGGCGTACTGGTGGGCGAGCTGCATCTGGTTCTGCGTGTTCGCGATCCGGGTGGCGATCCAGGTGCCGCTGTACCTGCACGACCACGTGGTGTCGCTCGGCGTAAGCACCCTGCTGCTCGGCTGGCCGATGTTCGCCCTCGCGGCCCTGCTGTCCTGGCTGGTGCTGCGCCGGGTCCCGCCGTCGCTGCCGCCCGAGCCCGAGCTCGAGCTCGAAGCCCCGGCGGGACCAGCGGGGCCGTCGACGCCCGAGGAGTCCGAGGCCTAGGCCGGGTGCGGGCCGTGGCCCATGTGCGGGCTCAGCATCTGCTGCAGCGCCTCCTCGGCCTGCGCGGCGGCGACGAAGAGCAGCTCGTCGCCGGCCTCGATCGGGTCGTCCGGGGTGGGTGGCACCACCCGTCCGTCGCGCAGGATCGCCACCAGGGCCGTGTCCTCGGGCCAGCGGACGTCCCCCACCCGGGTCCCGGCGTGCGGCGAGGAGGGCGGCAGCGTCAGCTCCACCAGGTTCGCGTCGCTCTGCCGGAAGGTGAACAGCCGGACGAGGTCGCCGACGCTCACCGCCTCCTCCACCAGGGCCGAGAGCATCCGCGGCGTGGACACGGCGACGTCCACCCCCCAGGCCTCGTTGAACATCCACTCGTTCTTGGGGTGGTTGACCCGGGCGACGACGCGGGGGACGCCGAACTCGGTCTTGGCCAGCAGCGAGACCACCAGGTTGACCTTGTCGTCGCCGGTCGCGGCGATGACCACCTGGCAGCTGGCCAGGTCAGCCTTCTCCAGCACGGCCAGCTCGCAGGCGTCGGCGACCAGCCACTGCGCGCCGGGGATGCTGTCGGGGCGGACCGTGTCCGGGTCGCGGTCGATGAGCATCACGTCGTGCTCGTTCTCGGTCAGCTCGGCAGCGATGGAGCGGCCGACCTTCCCGGCACCTGCGATGGCGACGCGCATCAGCCCTCCTCTCGCGGCGGCTTGACGGCCAGGGCGCGGCTCACCGCGTCCAGCTCGCCCGCCCGGACCAGCAGGTGCACGAGGTCGCCCTCCTGCAGGACGGTCTGCGCGGTCGGCAGCATGCCCTCGCCGAGCCGGGTGACCATGGCCACCCGGGCCGGCACGGCCGTCTCGATGCGGAACACGGGCAGCCCGATCCAGGACGGGTCGACGTGCACCTCGGCGAGCCGCACCGCACCGCTCGCGTCCGACCACTCGGACTCGGCCCCCTCCGGGCGCAGCCGGCGCATCATCTGGTCCGCGGTCCACCGGACGGTGGCGACGGTGGCGATCCCGAGCCGCTGGTAGACCTCGGCCCGGCGCGGGTCGTAGATCCGCGCGACCACGTTCTCGACGCCGAAGGTCTCGCGGGCGACCCGCGCGGCGAGGATGTTCGAGTTGTCGCCGGAGCTGACCGCGGCGAACGCGGACGCCTGCTCGATGCCGGCCTCGATCAGCACCTCGCGGTCGAAGCCCACGCCGGTGACGGTCCGCCCGCCGAACGAGCTGGGCAGCCGGCGGAAGGCGCTGCTCTCCTGGTCGATGATCGCAACGGACTTGCCCGCCGCGTCCAGCGACTCGGCGAGCGTCGAGCCGACCCGGCCACATCCCATGATCACCACGTGCACGGCCAGTAGCCTCCCACACGGTTCCCGAGCGCCGGACTCGCACCCGTCGGCGCACGGCGACCACCGGTCCGACCCGGTGGCCCCCTACCATCGTGCACCGTGGCGGGCTTGGCGGGGCTGGGCAAGCGAGTCGTGCTCGGTCGGGCCATGCGCTCGGACCGGCTCGGCGAGACGCTGCTGCCCAAACGCATCGCGCTGCCGGTGTTCGCCAGTGACGCGATGTCGTCGGTGGCGTACGCCACGCAGGAGATCCTCATCGTGCTGGCGCTCGGCGGGACCGCGTTCCTGCACCTGAGCAAGTGGGCGGCGCTCGGCGTGGTGATCGTCCTGGTCACCGTGGTCGCGGCGTACCGGCAGAACGTGTACGCCTACCCCAGCGGCGGCGGCGACTACGAGGTCGCGAACACCAACCTCGGGCGCAGGTTCGGGCTCGTCGTGGCCAGCGCGCTGCTCGTCGACTACGTCCTCACCGTCGCGGTCTCGACCTCGGCCGGAGTCGAGAACCTGGCCTCGACCCCGGCGTTCTCCTGGATGGCCGGCCACCAGGTCGCGACGACGCTGAGCGTCGTGGCGATCATCGTCCTGCTCAACCTGCGCGGCCTGCGGGAGTCCGGCATCGCCTTCGCGATCCCCACGTACGCCTTCATGTTCGGGATCCTGTCGATGATCGCCGTCGGAGTGTTCCGGCTGCTGGGAGGCGCCGACCTGCAGGCCCCGACGGCGGACTACTCGATCCGGCCCGAGCTGCACGACCTGGGCACCGCCGGAATCCTCTTCCTCGGCATGCGCGCGTTCGCCTCCGGCTGCACGGCGCTGACCGGCGTCGAGGCGATCAGCAACGGCGTCCCGGCCTTCCGCAAGCCGAAGTCGAAGAACGCCGCCAACACCCTCGCGCTGATGGGCATCCTCGCGGTCACGATGTTCAGCGGGGTGACCTTCCTGGCGATCCGGTTCGGGGTGAAGATCACCGAGAACAGCTCCGACCTCATCGGCCTGCACGGCGCCACGCAGGACACCGTCATCGCCCAGATCGGCTCCACTGTCTTCGGCGGCGAGGCGAACCTGCCGTTCTACTTCGTCCAGCTCGTCACGGCCCTGATCCTGGTGCTGGCCGCGAACACGGCGTTCAACGGCTTCCCGGTGCTGGCCTCGATCCTGGCCCAGGACCGCTACATGCCGCGGCAGATGCACAACCGCGGCGACCGGCTGGTGTTCAGCAACGGGATCGTGCTGCTGGCGCTGTTCGCCGGGGTCCTGATCTACGCCTTCGACGCCCAGTCGACCAAGCTGATCCAGCTCTACATCGTCGGCGTCTTCGTCTCGTTCACGCTGAGCCAGGCCGGCATGGTGCGGCACTGGAACCGGCTGCTGCGCGGCGAGGCGGAGCCCGGCGTGCGCCGGCAGCTGCACCGCCGCCGCGGCGTCAGCGCGTTCGCGTTCGTCACCACCGGAAGCGTGCTGGTGATCGTCCTGGTGACCAAGTTCGCGTCCGGGGCCTGGATCGCGATCGTGGCCATGGTCGTGCTCTGGTTCCTGATGCAGGGCATCCACCGGCACTACGGCTCGGTGTCCGAGGAGATAGCCGTGGCACCCGACGAGCCGACCATGCTGCCCTCGCGCGTGCACTCGATCGTGCTCGTCTCCAAGGTGCACCGCCCGACGCTGCAGGCGCTGGCGTACGCGCGGGCCACCCGCCCCTCGGTGCTCGAGGCGGTGACGGTGGCCGTCGACCCGGACGAGGCAAGGGCGCTGGCCGAGGAGTGGGAAGAGCGCAAGATCCCGGTGCCGCTGAAGGTCCTGGACTCACCGTTCCGCGAGATCACCCGCCCGATCGTCGACTACGTGCGCGAGCTGCGCCGGGAGAGCCCGCGCGACCTCGTCACTGTGTTCGTGCCCGAGTACGTCGTGGGCAAGTGGTGGGAACAGCTGCTGCACAACCAGAGCGCGCTGCGGCTGCTCGCCCGGCTGCGGTTCACCCCGGGCGTGGTGGTGACCAGCGTCCCGTACCTGCTGGAGTCGGGGAGAGCGGCGTTCAAGGCGGGCCAGAAAGACCCGAGCGCCGCCGGCGGGGACGCCACGCTGGTGAACCTGCTGCGTCGGGCCGAGGCGGGGACGGACGGGGCCGGGCAGGGCGCCGCCGCCGGCTCCGTCGGCGAGCCGACCGAGCAGCCCCTGCCGTGACCGCCGGCGAGCGGCGCCTGCTCGAGCTCGAGGTCGGACCGGTCGCGCACGGCGGGCACTGCGTGGCGCGACACGAAGGTCAGGTGGTCTTCGTCCGGCACGCGCTGCCCGGCGAGCGCGTGGCGGCGGCGGTCACCGACGGCGGCGAGGGGTCCCGGTTCCTGCGGGCGGACGCGGTCGAGGTGCTGTCCGCCGCGCCGGAGCGAGTGGCGGCGCCCTGCGCGCACGCCCGTCCGGGCGGGTGCGGCGGATGCGACTTCCAGCACGCGTCGGTGCCGTACCAGCGCCGGCTCAAGGCCTACGTCGTGCGCGAACAGCTGCGCCGGCTCGCGCGCATCGACTCCGGTCCGCCGGTGGACGGGCTCGTCGTGGAGCCGGTCGCCGGGGACCAGGACGGGCTCGGCTGGCGCACCCGGGTCCGGCTGGCCGCCGGCGCCGGTGACCGGCTGGGGCTGCGCCGGCACCGCTCGCACGACGTCGAGGTGCTCGAGCATTGCCCGCTGCTGCACCCCGCCGTCGAGGCGACCGGCGTGCTGGGCCGTGCCTGGCCGGGCGTCTCGGAGGTGCAGGTGGCCGTCGCGCCGTCCTCCGGTGGGCAGGTCGTCCTCGTGGACGGTGTCGCGCAGGGGTCCGTACGCCTCACCGAGCACGCTGCGAACCGCTCGTGGCGGGTCGAGGGCACCGGTTTCTGGCAGGTCCACCCTGGTGCGGCGGACGCGCTGGTCGCAGCGGTGCGCACCGCGCTCGCTCCGCGGCCCGGCGAGCACCTGCTCGACCTGTACTCCGGAGTCGGGCTGTTCGGGGGTTCGCTGGCCGCCGAGCTGGGTCCGGGCGGAAGGGTGGACGCGGTCGAGGGGGACGCCGGTGCGGTGCGCTCGGCCCGGCGGAACCTGCACGACCTGCCCTGGGTCCGCCTGCACCACGACCGGGTCGAGCCGTGGCTCGGACGGTCCGGGCTGCGGCGCTGCGACCTGGTGGTGCTGGACCCGCCGCGTACCGGTGCGCGTCGCGCCGTGGTGGACGCACTGGTGCGGCTGGCCCCGCGCGCCGTCGCGTACGTGGCGTGCGACCCCGCCTCGCTGGCCCGCGACGTCGGGACGTTCGTGGGGCACGGCTGGGCGCTGGCCGGCCTGCGGGCGTTCGACCTGTTCCCGATGACCCACCACGTCGAGTGCGTCGCCCTGCTCACCCCGCCCTGACCCGCGCCGGCCCCGCCGGCTGGCGGAGGCACCCGCAAGTGTCTTGACATCGAGATACTTAGCGCCGAGATAATGACCCCGGGAAGGGCCCGATCCGCGCCAGCACCCACTGCGGCAGGATGACGGCCGAGACGGCAGCTGCGTTCGAGGGAGTCACCGATGGCGGACGGCGGAACGGACGGGCCGGGCGACGCTGACAGCTTCGGCGCCCGTGGCGAGCTGCAGGTGGGCGGCTCCACGTACGAGATCTTCCGGCTGGCGGCGGTGCCCGGGTCCGGACGGCTGCCTTTCAGCCTGAAGATCCTGCTCGAGAACCTCCTGCGCACCGAGGACGGCGCGAACGTCACCGCCGACCAGGTCAGGGCCCTGGCGGCCTGGGAGCCGAGCGCCGAGCCCGACCGGGAGATCCAGTTCACCCCGGCACGCGTGATCATGCAGGACTTCACCGGGGTGCCGTGCGTCGTCGACCTGGCCACGATGCGCGAGGCGGTCCGCGACCTCGGCGGCGACCCGACTCGCATCAACCCGCTGGCCCCGGCCGAGCTCGTGATCGACCACTCCGTCATCGCCGATGTGTTCGGACGCCCGGACGCCTTCGAGCGCAACGTGGACTTCGAGTACGGGCGCAACCGCGAGCGCTACCAGTTCCTGCGCTGGGGCCAGACGGCGTTCGACGAGTTCAAGGTCGTCCCGCCGGGCACCGGCATCGTCCACCAGGTGAACATCGAGCACCTGGCCCGCGTCGTGATGGTCCGTGGCGACCGGCGTACCGCCTACCCGGACACCTGCGTGGGGACGGACTCGCACACGACGATGGTGAACGGCCTCGGCGTGCTCGGCTGGGGCGTCGGCGGCATCGAGGCCGAGGCCGCGATGCTGGGCCAGCCCGTGTCGATGCTGATCCCGCGGGTGGTCGGCTTCAAGCTGACCGGTCGGCTGCCCGAGGGCGCGACCGCCACGGACCTGGTCCTGACCATCACGCAGATGCTGCGCCGGCACGGGGTGGTCGGGAAGTTCGTGGAGTTCTACGGCGACGGGGTCGGCGCCGTGCCGCTGGCGAACCGCGCCACGATCGGCAACATGAGCCCGGAGTTCGGCTCGACCTGTGCGATCTTCCCGATCGACGACGAGACGGTGCGCTACCTGCGGCTCACCGGCCGCCCGGCCGGGCAGCTCGAGCTGGTCGAGGCGTACGCCCGCGAACAGGGCCTGTGGCACGACCCGCAGGCCGAGCCGGTGTACTCCGAGTACGTCGAGCTCGACCTCGGCTCGGTCGTCCCGTCGCTGGCCGGCCCGAAGCGGCCGCAGGACCGGGTGGCGCTGTCGGACGCGCGGAACGGCTTCCGGGCGGCGCTGTCCGACTACGCGCAGACCACGGTGCAGGACGACGTGCAGCTGTCCGAGGTCGACGAGGCCGGCGCCGAGTCGTTCCCCGCCAGTGACGCGCCGGCTGCCTCGCACGGCAACGGTTCGGCCGGCCGCCCGGTCGAGGTCCTCTCGGCGGCGACCGGGGCACAGGGCCGCCCGACCCGGCCCACGCGGGTCGTGCTCGCGGACGGCACCGAGTGCGAGATCGACCACGGGGCCGTGGTCATCGCCGCGATCACCTCGTGCACGAACACGTCGAACCCCTCGGTGATGGTCGGCGCGGCGCTGCTCGCCAAGAACGCGGTCGAGCGCGGGCTGTCCACCAAGCCGTGGGTCAAGACCACGCTCGCCCCGGGCTCCAAGGTCGTCATGGACTACTACGAGCGGGCCGGGCTGGTGCCGTACCTGGACAAGCTCGGGTTCAACCTCGTCGGCTACGGGTGCACGACCTGCATCGGGAACTCCGGGCCGCTGCTCGAGGCGGTGTCCGCGGCGGTGAACCGGTCCGACCTCGCCGTCGTCTCCGTGCTCTCCGGCAACCGCAACTTCGAGGGCCGGATCAACCCTGACGTGAAGATGAACTACCTCGCGTCGCCGCCGCTGGTCGTCGCGTACGCGATCGCGGGGTCGATGGACGTCGACGTGGCGGCCGACCCGCTGGGCACCGACCCGGACGGCGCCCCGGTCTACCTGCGCGACATCTGGCCGACCGACGCGCAGATCGCGGCCGTCATCGAGGCCTCGATCGCGTCCGACATGTACACCCGCGACTATGCGGACGTCTTCGCCGGCGACGAGCGCTGGCAGACCTTGCCCACGCCGACCGGGGAGATCTTCGCGTGGGACCCGGCCTCGACGTACGTGCGCCGTCCGCCGTACTTCGAGGGCATGCCGCGCGAGCCGCAGCCGGTGACCGACGTCGACGGCGCCCGGGTGCTGGCCAGGCTCGGCGACTCGGTCACCACCGACCACATCAGCCCGGCCGGCTCGATCAAGGCGGACAGCCCGGCCGGCCGGTACCTCGCCGAGCACGGCGTCCAGCGGACGGACTTCAACTCCTACGGGTCGCGGCGCGGCAACCACGAGGTGATGATCCGCGGCACGTTCGCGAACATCCGTCTGCGCAACCAGCTCGTCCCCGGCGTCGAGGGCGGCTTCACCGTCGACCTGCTCGACCCGGCCCGTCCGCAGACCACGATCTACGACGCCGCCCAGGCGTACCGCGCGGCCGGCGTGCCGCTGATGGTCCTGGCCGGGAAGGAGTACGGCTCCGGCTCTTCCCGGGACTGGGCGGCGAAGGGCACCGCGCTGCTGGGCGTGCGGGCGGTGCTGGCCGAGTCGTACGAACGGATCCACCGCTCGAACCTGATCGGGATGGGCGTGCTTCCGCTGCAGTACCTCGAGGGGGACACCGCCGACATCCTGGGCCTGTCCGGCGAGGAGACGTTCTCGGTGCACGGAGTGACCGCGCTGAACGAGGGACGCACGCCGCGCGAGGTCGCGGTGGTGGCGCGGCGGGCCGACGGTACGGCGGTGGAGTTCGGCGCGGTCCTGCGGATCGACACGCCGGGGGAGGCCGACTACTACCGGCACGGCGGGATCCTGGCGTACGTGCTGCGCTCGCTGCTGGCCTGACTGCTCTCGAGGGCAGGCGTTGCGCACGGATCGGCTGCCAAGGCCAGCGATCCGTATTCAACGACGGGGTGGGGCCCACGCCGTAGGGTGCGGCCGTGCCTCTCGTCGCGGGGGTGGACTCGTCCACCCAGTCGGTCAAGGTCGTCGTCCGCGACGCGCAGACCGGGGCGGCTGTCCGCGCCGGCCGGGCGCCGCACCCGGACGGCACCGAGTGCCCGCCACAGGCCTGGTGGGACGCGCTGCAGGTGGCCACGGCCGGCGGGCTGCTCGACGGCGTCGAGGCGCTCGCGGTCGCCGGGCAGCAGCACGGGATGGTGGCGCTCGACGCGAGCGGCGAGGCCGTCCGTCCGGCCCTGCTGTGGAACGACACCCGCTCGGCGCGCGACGCCGACGACCTCGTCGCCGAGCTCGGCGGTCCGGCCGTCTGGGCCATGGCGGTCGGCTCGGTGCCCGTGGCCAGCTTCACCGTCACGAAGCTGCGCTGGCTCGCCCGGGCGGAACCGGACAACGCCCGCCACGTGCACCAGGTCCTGCTCCCGCACGACTGGCTGACCTGGCTGCTGGCCGGCCGGCCCGACGAGGCGACGACCGACCGTGGCGACGCCTCCGGCACCGGGTACTGGTCACCGGCGCAGGGCGTCTACCGGGACGACCTCCTGCGGCTCGCGTTCGGCAGGGTGGTCCGCGTCCCGCGGGTCGCCGCGCCCGCCGAGCCGGTCGGGCGTACCGCTGCCGGTTCCGTGCTGGCACCGGGCACCGGCGACAACATGGGCGCAGCCCTGGGCCTGGGTCTGGCCGAGGGCGATGTGGTGGTGTCGCTGGGCACCTCCGGCACCGCCTTCGCGGTGACCGGCACCCCGACCGCCGACCCGTCCGGTCAGGTCGCCGGATTCGCCGACGCCACCGGCCGGTACCTGCCGCTGCTGGCCACCCTGAACGCAGCCCGGGTGCTGACGGCCGGGGCCGCGCTGCTGGGGGTCGACCTGCAGCGCTTCGGCGAGCTGGCCGCCTCGGCCGAGCCCGGCGCGGGCGGTCTGGTCCTGCTGCCGTACTTCGACGGCGAGCGCACGCCCAACCTCCCGGACGCGACCGGGACGCTGGCCGGGATCACCCGGGCGGCGCTGACCCCGGCGAACCTCGCCCGCGCGTTCGTCGAGGGGATGCTCTGCGGCCTCGCCGACGCTGTCGACGCGCTCGTGGCGCAGGGCGTCCGGCCGGCGCGCATCCTGCTGATCGGCGGCGCCGCCGCATCCCCGGCGGTCCGGGCCGTGGCGCCGGGACTGTTCGACGTGCCGGTGCACGTACCGGCGGCGGGGGAGTACGTGGCCGAGGGTGCGGCCCGGCAGGCGGCCTGGACGCTGCTGGGCGGCGCCGAGCCGCCGTACTGGGAGCCGCCGCCGCACGACGTGCTCGCGGGTGACCCGCACCCCGACCTGCGCGCCCGGTACGCCGAGGTCCGCACCGCCGCCCACCCCGGGACCTGAGCCGTGCTCCGGCCGCGCCCCGCGATCTCGACAGATGGGTCAGGACACCCCGCGCACGCTGCCCGTCACCTCGAGACCGGCGTACGGATGGGCGGGTGAGCGGCGGCGTGGGCCCGCCGGAGCGGCTCGTGGTGCCACCGGGCTGGCCGGCGCAGGTGCCGCCGCCGGGAGCGCCCGGCTGGGAGCGGCGCGCGACCGGATGGCTGTTCGACCTGTGCCCTGCGGACCTGCGCGCGCACGAGGTCCTGCAGCGGCAGCCGGTGGTGCTGGCCTACCTCGCCGGGCGGCACGTCGCCGCAGCCCTCGCGGCCACCACGGGGGCGGTCGCGACGCTGCGGGCCGACCTGCGCGACCTGGTCGAGCCGGAGGCGCTCGCGCAGTCCCTGGACGCCCTCCAGCGCGAGCAGGCCCGGCTCGAGGCGGCGGTGCGCTCGGTCGGGCTGGTCGCCGAGGCCCTGCGCGGGGGACGGTTCCGCCCGCGGCTGTGACCGGCGGGGCCCGGGTGATTTTGTGCAGACGTACGTGACCCTGGCGTGACGGAATTGTTACCGCGAACGACAAATCCTTGGTTCGTCAGGGTTGCCGGAAGATGAACAGCGCAATAAGTTGTGGCCGGCAACATACGTACGGCCCTTGATCGTGTCCGGGTTCCGCCCGAGGGGGATCGCTCCTCACCCGGGGACAGACGCCACGAAAGGATCGGGTCTATGCGAAAGCGTTCAGTAGCCGCGCTCGCCGGTGTCACGGCGGCGGCTTTCCTCCTCGCCGCCTGTGGGAGCAGCAGCTCCGGCGGCGCCGGTGCCACGTCGTCCGGCGGCAGCAAGGCCTACATCGGCGTGATCCTGCCGGACTCGGCCTCGTCCGCACGGTGGGAGACCAACGACCGGCCATTCCTCGAGTCGGCTTTCAAGGCGGCCGGGGTCAAGTACGACATCCAGAACGCCCAGGGCGACAAGGCGAAGTTCCAGACCATCGCCGACGGCATGATCAACGAGGGCGTCAACGTCCTCATGATCGTCAACCTGGACAGCGACACCGGTGCGGCCGTCTGAGAAGAAGGCCGCCGCGCAGGGCGTCAAGACCATCGACTACGACCGCCTCACCCTCGGTGGCGGCGCGTCGTACTACGTGTCCTTCGACAACGTCGCGGTCGGCGCGGCGGAGGGCAACGGCCTGGTCAGGTGCATGACAGGCCCTGGGCAAGACCAAGGGCAACGTCGTCGAGCTGAACGGCTCGCCGACCGACAACAACGCCACGCTGTTCAAGCAGGGGTACGACAAGGTCATCCGTGACGCGGGCTACACCGTGATCGCCGACCAGGCCGTGCCCGACTGGGACAACACCAAGGCCGGCACGATCTTCGAGCAGATCTATGCGGCTCACAAGGGCCAGATCGACGGCGTCGTCGCGGCCAACGACGGCCTCGGCGGTGCCGTGATCGCGGTCCTCGCCCGCAACGGCCTCGCCGGCAAGGTCCCGGTCACCGGCCAGGACGCCACGGACGAGGGCCTGCAGCGCGTGCTGCTCGGCAACCAGTGCATGACGGTCTACAAGGCCATCAAGAAGGAGGCCGACGCGGCCTCCGGCCTGGCGATCGCGCTGGCGAAGGGCGACACGGCGGCGGCCGACGCGTTGGCGACGGGGTCGGTCACCGACACCAAGACCAACCAGCCGGTCAAGTCCGTGCTGCTGACCCCCGTGGGCATCTACCCGGAGAACGTCAAGGACGTCGTGGCCGACGGCTTCACCACCGCGGCCGAGCTCTGCACGACGCCCCAGCTCCAGACCGCCTGCACGAAGTACGGGGTTTCCTGACCCGATAGTCCGGTAGGGGTGGCCGCCATGGGCGGCCACCCCTACCGTCGGACGTTCAGGCCGAGACCGACCACACGTGACTGCGAGGGCCACGCATGTCCGCTGATACGGCAGCTCCCCAGCTGCGCAAGACCACCACCGGCACCCCACTGCTCGCCATGAAGGGCGTGAACAAGAGCTTCGGCGCCGTGCACGTCCTGCACGACGTCGACTTCGACGCCTACCCGGGCGAGGTGACCGCGCTCGTCGGCGACAACGGCGCCGGCAAGACCACCCTGATCAAGGCGTCGCCGGCATCTACCCGATCGACAGCGGCGAGATCATCTTCGAGGGGACCCCGGTCTCCATCCACGACCCGAAACAGGCCAGCGGCCTGGGCATCGAGGTCGTCTACCAGGACCTCGCGCTGTGCGACAACCTCGACGTCGTCCACAACATGTTCCTCGGCCGTGAGCAGAAGCGCGGCGTGGTGCTCGACGAGGCCACCATGGAGCAGCGGGCCCGGGAGACGCTGTCCGGCCTGTCGGTGCGCACCCTGAAGTCCGTGCGCCAGCTGGTCGCGAGCCTGTCCGGTGGCCAGCGGCAGACCGTGGCGATCGCACGCGCGGTGCTGTGGAACAGCAAGCTGGTGATCCTCGACGAGCCGACCGCGGCACTCGGCGTCGCCCAGACCGAGCAGGTGCTGAACCTGGTCCGGCGGCTGGCCGACAACGGCCTCGGCGTCGTGCTCATCTCGCACAACATGAACGACGTCTTCGAGGTCGCCGACCGCATCGCCTGCCTCTACCTGGGCCGGATGGTGGCCCAGGTGCGCGCCGACGACGTCACCCACTCCCAGGTGGTCGAGCTGATCACCGCCGGCCGCAGCGGTGCGCTCGGCATCGCGGGGTCGCCCGGCGACACGGACAGCATCGTTCCCGTCCCGGGCGAGGAGGGGTCGGCATGACCACGCACACCGCCGAGCCCCAGGCCGCTCCGGAGGACACCAACCCCGACAACGACCTGCGCGACGCCTGGACCGAGTACTGGGCCCGCATCCGCGGCGGCGACGTCGGTGCGCTGCCCGCCGTCCTCGGGCTTGTCGCGCTGGTCGTCCTGTTCTCGATCATGCGCAGCTCGACCTTCCCGACCGCCTTCAACTTCGCCAACCTGCTCAACCAGAGCGCCGGCGTCATCGTGCTCGCGATGGGGCTGGTCTTCGTCCTGCTGCTCGGCGAGATCGACCTGTCCGTCGGGTTCGCCGCCGGCACGTGCGCTGCGGTGCTCGGCGTCACGCTCACGCTGCACAACTGGCCGTGGGAGCTGGCCCTGGCCGCGAGCCTGCTGACCGGCCTGGTCATCGGCCTGACGATCGGCTTGCTGGTCGCCCTGCTGAGGATCCCGTGCTTCGTCGTCACGCTGGCGTTCTTCCTCGGCCTGCAGGGCGTGATGCTGCTGGTGATCGGCGAGGGCGGCACCATCGGGATCTCGAGCTCGCAGATCCTCGCGATCATGAACAACAACCTCACGCCCGTGCTGGGCTGGGTGCTCTACCTGATCGTCATCCTCGGCTACGGCGCCGTCACCTACCGCCGGATCGTGTCCAGGAAGAAGTCCGGCCTGCCGGCCGAGTCCCTCACGCTCTGGGGCGCCAAGCTCGGTTTCCTCGCCGTGATCCTCGGCGTCACCACGGTCCTGCTCAACAACGAGCGCAGCCGCAACCCGGCCGCCGCCTCGATCAAGGGCGTGCCTGTCGTCGTCCCGGTCATCCTCGTGCTGCTGGTCGTGCTGACCTTCCTCCTGTCGCGCACCGGTCTCGGGCGGCACATCTACGCGGTCGGCGGCAACGCCGAGGCGGCCCGGCGCGCCGGCATCAACGTCGCCGGGGTCCGGATCTTCTGCTTCATCCTGTGCTCGACCCTGGCTGCGGTGGGCGGCATCCTGATCGCTTCCCGCGACAACTCGATCTCGCCCTCGACCGGCGGTTCGATCACGACGCTCAGCGCGGTCGCGGCGGCGGTCATCGGCGGCACCAGCCTGTTCGGAGGCCGCGGCAAGGTGCGGGACGCGATCCTCGGCGGCCTCGTCCTCGGGGTGATCAACAACGCGTTGCCGCTGATCACTCAGCAGTCCGGCATCACGTTCATCGTGACCGGCCTGGTGCTGCTGTTCGCGGCGAGCGTCGACGCGATCTCGCGCCGGCGTGCGGCCGCGACCGGACGCGGCTAGCGAGGTGTGACGGATCGGAACATGGCCATAACTCTGGCCGGTGCCACCCAGGACGAGGTGCGCCGGCACAACCTGGGCAGCCTGCTGCGGCTCCTGCACGTGCACGGTGCGACGTCCCGCTCGGACCTGACCGCGCTCACCGGCCTGAACCGCAGCACGGTCGGGGGCCTGACCACGGACCTGGCCGAGGCCGGGCTGGTGCGCGAGCGCACGCCGGTCGGGCGCCGCGGGGCGGGCCGGCCGTCGATCGTGGTCGGGCCGCAGACCGAGCACGTGTACGTGCTCGCCCTGGACGTCGGCGTCGACCACCTGATCGTGGCCAGGGTCGGCCTCGGCGGCGAGGTGCTGGACCGGCGCGAGGTGCGCCAGTCCCGCGGCGAGCACCAGACGGCGAAGATCCTGCGCCAGGTCGAGCGCCTCACCCGTGCGGTCATGGTCGGGGCGGCACCGGACTCTGTCTGCGTCGGCATCGGTGCCGGCGTGTGCGGCGTGGTGCGGCACTCCGACGGGCTCGTACGGTTCGCGCCCAACCTGGGCTGGGTGGACGTGCCGTTCGGCCAGCAGCTCGCGGAGCGGCTGGCGACCTCGCTGCCGGTCACGGTCGGCAACGACGCGGACCTCGGGGCGATCGCCGAGCACGTGCGCGGTGCGGCGCAGGGGGCGCGCAACGTGATCTTCCTGTCCGGCGAGGTGGGCGTGGGCGGCGGGATCATCCTGGACGGCCGGCCGATGAGCGGTGCGGGCGGCTACGGCGGCGAGGTCGGCCACATGGTCGTGAACCCGCGCGGCCGGCTCTGCCGGTGCGGCGCGCGCGGCTGCTGGGAGACCGAGGTCGGCGAGGACGCGGTGCTGGTCGCGGCGGGCCAGCCGGACGGAACCATCGAGGACGTCCTCGCCGCCGCGGCGGCGGGCGACCGGGCGGCCCGGGCGGGCCTGCGCCGCGTCGGGCACTGGCTCGGCGTCGGGATCGCCAACCTGGTCAACGTGTTCAACCCCGAGGTGGTGGTGTTCGGCGGCGTCCTGCGCCAGCTGCTGCCCGCCACGGAGCCGATGGTCCGCACCGAGCTGGCCCTGGCGCTGGCGGCCCCTCGCGAGCAGGTACGCCTGGCCCTGCCCGAGCTGGGTGGCGACGCGACGCTGCTCGGGGCGGCCGAGTCGGCGTTCGCGCCGCTGCTCGACGACCCGCTGGGCACCCTGGCCCGGGGGGCGGAGACCATGCAGGGCCGTACCCGGGCCTGATGGGCCGCCCCGACCGCCCGCGAGGCGCGCGATGACCGTGGAGCTCGTCGCGGGCGACGCGCGGCTCCGGTCGACCCGGCGGCCGGTGCGCGGGCTGCTTCGCTGTCGGTGGCCGGGCTGGAGCTGTTCGGTCACGCCGACGGCCCCGACGAGGGCACGCCGGTCGGATGGGGGATGTTCGTCATGGCGCCCTGGCCGGGGCGGCTGCGCGGCAACGCGCTGACCTTCCGCGGCCGGCACTACCCGATGCCGCCGGGTCCGTCGGGCTGGGCCCTGCACGGCACCGTGCTGGACCGGCCGTGGCAGGTCGTGCACGCCGCCGACGCCCGGGTCACCCTCGGCGTGGCGCTCGGGCCGCCCTGGCCGTGGGCGGGTCAGGTCCGGGTGTCCTGGAGCCTGACGCCAGGCACCCTGGAGACGACGCTGGAGGTGGAGTCCGCGGCCGAGGAGTTCCCGGCGGCCGTGGGCTGGCACCCGTGGTTCCGTCGCCGGCTGGTCCGGGGCGAGCAGGCTCGGATCGATCTCCCGGGCGACTCGATGCTCGAGCGCGGCGCGGACCACCTGCCGACCGGACGCCTGCTCCGACCGCGCCCACCCGGCCCGTACGATGACGCCTTCCCGCTGCCGGGCGGCTCGGCCGCTCTCGTGTGGCCCGGCGCCCTGCGGCTGGACCTGCGCACCGACTGCCGCTACGTCGTGGTGTTCGACGAGCGCGCCTCGGCCGTGTGCCTCGAGCCGCAGACGGCACCCCCCGACGGGGTCAACACCGACCCCACCCTCGTGGCTCCCGGGCGTCCGCTCCGCTGCCGGTCGACCTGGGCCTGGACCCTCGAGCCGGGCGCGACCGATGACCCGGGCCGGCGAGCCGCGGCGGCCGACCGGGCCTAGACTCGTCCGGACAGTCCGGGGTCAGGAGGGTCGGCGTGCTCGAGCAGGTCCGAGGTCCCCGCGACCTCAAGGGACTGACCCCCGACCAGCTCGACGCCCTCGCCGCCGAGATCCGCACGTTCCTGGTGGACAACGTCTCCCGGACCGGTGGCCACCTGGGTCCCAACCTGGGCGTCGTCGAGCTCACGCTGGCCCTGCACCGCGTCTTCGACTCGCCCCGCGACACGATCATCTGGGACACCGGGCACCAGGCGTACGTGCACAAGATCGTCACCGGCCGCAAGGACGACTTCGGGACGCTGCGCAAGGCGGGCGGGCTGTCCGGCTACCCCAGCCGGGCGGAGTCCGAGCACGACGTCGTCGAGAACAGCCACGCGTCGACGGCGCTGTCGTGGGCCGACGGGCTGGCCAAGGCGCGGGCGCTCACCGGCGAGCTCGACCGCCGGGCGGTCGTCGCCGTCGTCGGCGACGGCGCGCTCACCGGCGGCATGGCCTGGGAGGCGCTCAACAACATCGCGGCGTCCAGCCGACCGCTCGTCATCCTCGTCAACGACAACGCCCGCTCGTACGCACCGACGATCGGCGGCCTGGCGCACCACCTCGCGACGCTGCGCACCACCCGCGGCTACGAGCGGTTCCTGGAGTGGGGCAAGGGCGTGCTCGGCCGCACGCCGGTCGTCGGCGGCCCGCTGTACGAGACGCTGCACGGGGTCAAGAAGGGCCTGAAGGACATCGTCGCCCCGCAAGGGATGTTCGAGGACCTCGGCCTGAAGTACATCGGCCCGGTCGACGGGCACGACGTCACGGCCGTCGAGCACGCGCTGCGTCGGGCGCGCGGCTACGGGCGCCCGGTGATCGTGCACGCGATCACGCGCAAGGGCCTGGGCCACGCTCCGGCCGAGAACGACACGGCCGACCACTTCCACGCGATCGGTGTCGTCGACCCCGAGACGGGCACGCCGCTGTCCGACGCAGGCACGTCGTGGGGTCGTGTCTTCTCCGACGCGATGGTCGAGATCGGTGCGCAGCGCCGGGACGTGGTCGGCATCACCGCGGCCATGCTCCAGCCGGTCGGCCTGGACGCGTTCGCGCGTGCGTACCCGGGACGGGTCTTCGACGTCGGCATCGCCGAGCAGCACGCGGTCACGTCGGCGGCCGGCATGGCGCTCGGCGGCCTGCACCCGGTCGTGGCCGTCTACGCGACGTTCCTGAACCGGGCCTTCGACCAGGTGCTCATGGACGTGGCGCTGCACCGGGCCGGGGTGACGTTCGTGCTCGACCGTGCCGGCGTGACCGGCGAGGACGGCGCGAGCCACCACGGCATGTGGGACATGTCGATCCTGCAGGTTGTACCAGGGCTGCGGCTCGCCGCGCCACGCGACGCGACGACGCTGCGCGACGAGCTGCACGAGGCGCTGGCGGTGTCCGACGCCCCCACCGTGGTGCGGTTCCCGAAGGGGGTCGTCGGGCCGGACCTGCCCGCGCTGGACCGCCTCGGCGGCATGGACCTGCTGGCCCGGTCCGGCGACGCCGACGTGCTGGTCGTGTCGGTCGGTGCGATGGCCGAGACGTGCCTGGAGATCGCCGGCCGCCTGACCCACCAGGGTGTCGGCGTCACCGTGGTGGACCCGCGCTGGGTCAAGCCGGTCGACGAGCACCTGCCGGTGCTGGCCCGGGCGCACCGGCTCGTGGTCGTCGTCGAGGACAACAGCCGCGCCGGCGGGGTCGGCGCGGCGGTCGCGCAGGCCCTGCAGGACGCCGAGGTGGCCACGCCGCTGCGCACGTTCGGGATCCCCGAGGAGTTCCTGGCGCACGGCAGACGGGCGCAGGTGCTGGCCGCCATCGGGCTCACGGCGCAGGACGTCTCCCGCGCGGTCATCGAGGTCATGGCCGGGCTGGACGCCGAGCCGAGCGCGATCGACAGCAGTGGGTCGGCTCAGCGGTAGCGGACCGAGGGCAGCACCGGGTCGGGCGCGGCCTCGTCGCGCAGTGCCTGCAGCACCGGGTCGCCGCCGGGACGGGCCATCGCCACCTCGTCCACCGTGATGAGCAAGGGGCGTTCAAATCCGCGGTCCTCGGCGTCGGCCAGCGAGGCGGCGGCCAGGGCGAACGCCGGGTCGGTCCTGGACAGGTCCAGCCACCCGCGGCGCCGGGTCGGCACCGCGGCGGCCCGCATCCCGGCCAGGTCGCAGCCCGCCAGCGTCTCGCGGAACGTGCGGGACCCCAGCAGCGTCACCACGTCGCAGTCGCCCATGGGGTGGATCGGGCGCTCGGGCCGCATCAGGTGCCGCGAGGCCGCGAGCCGTCCCATGTCCTCCAGGTAGCTGCGGCAGGCCGGCCACCACGCCTTGGCGTCGTGCCCTGCGGCTCGCAGCAGGCCCGCCCGCGGCACGACGACCTCGTCGGGGTCGCTGCCGACGCCCAGCAGCCCGACCCCCAGGTCGAGCGCGCCACCGTGCACGGCGCGCCGGACCCACTCCGGTCCGGGGTGCAGCGCATGACCGCGCGGCAGGCCGACCGGGCGGGCGCGTGCGGCGAGGTCCTCGGGGGACCGCCACCCGATCCACTGCAGGTCGCGCAGCCACCTGGCGAGCACGGACCGGGCCGAGGGAGCGTCGGGGTCGTGGCCGCACAGCGCGGCGGACAAGGTCTCCCAGCCGATCAGCCGCCCGCTCGCCGTGGTCACCCCGTCGTCGCCGGGCAACAGGTCCAGGTCCTGCAGGACCGAGACCGCCAGGACGCACCGCCGCAGCGCCACCTGGTCGTGCGCGGACGTCCCCACGGGTCGAAGGTATCCGGGTGGGTGGTGCGGTCATCAGCCCTGCGCGAGTGAGCGGCGACTACTGAGAGTGACGGGTCGAAAGCACTGCGACTTCTCGTCCGGATGGTGCACGCTTCCCTGCAGGGAGGGCGAGGGGTGACGCAGTGGGGGAACAGCAGGTGAGGGGCAGCGACGGAGGTCCGGGCGTCGACCCGGTCTGGCACGCCACCGGGCCGGGGGCCTGGCCGTACGGCGGCCCGCCGGGATCCGGGGCCGTGCCGCCGGCCGGCCCGTCGAGCGGTCCAGGCACGGGCGCGGCCGCCGGGACGCGCCGGCGCAGGCGCCGGCGGACGGTTCTCGCGGTGGTCGGCAGCGCGACGGTGCTCGCCGTCGCCGCCGGCGCCGTCGCGCTCTGGCCGTCCGCCGGGTCCGGCCCAGCCGCGGCCGGGTCCACGGCGAGCACCGGCCAGAGCCCGCCGAGCGGCGCCGCCGACAGCGACCCGAAGCAGTACGACACCGAGCGCGCGGCCGTCGCCTCCGTCTTCGCGGCCCGCGCCGCCGCACTGCGCACCGGCGACGGGGTCGCTTGGGCGGCCACCGTCGATCCGGCGCAGCCGGCGCTGCGCAAGTCCGAGGCCACCCTGTTCGCGAATCTGCGCCAGCTTCCGCTCGCGTCGTACTCCTGGGCGTACGACCCGAGTTTCCAGCTGAGCGGCTACCCGCTGCCGGACTCGGTGACGTCCACCCTCGGCCACCCCGACGTGGCGTACAGCCCGGGCATGACCATCACGTACCAGCTCCGTGGTTTCGACCAGCAGCCGGTCGCCGACCCGTACGTGCCGGTGATGGTGCGCCGTGGCGGGCACTGGTACGTCGCCGGCGACCGCACGAGCTCGGCCACCTTCGGGGAGGCGTTCGACGAGCCGTGGACCGTCGGGCCGGTCAAGGTCCGGCGGACCTCCCGCAGCCTGGTCATCGTGTCGGCCAGGGACGCGGCGCAGCTGCCGGCCCTGGCCCGGCAGGCCGATGCGGCCGTCGCGGCCGTCGCTGCGGTGTGGCCGAGCGGCTGGAACCACAAGGTCGTGCTCTTCGCGACCAGGGAAGCCGACGTCTTCGCCAGCTACCTCGGCCGGAACCGGGCGGTGTCCGAGGCGAGCGCGCTCACCCTCGGCGTCGGCCCGGCACGGCACGCGCCGCCGAAGGACGACACGCGCGTGGTGCTGAACCCGCAGTACTCCCGTCCAGGCGGCCGGAGCATCCCGGCGCTGCTGCGGCACGAGTTCACCCACGTCGCGCAGTGGAACTCCCAGCACGCGGGCACGCCGCGCTGGGCGATCGAGGGCATCGCCGAGTACACCGCCTACCGGCACCACCTCAGCGAGCAGCGCGTGTCCGGGCAGATCGTGCGGGACGCCAAGGCGCACCGCATGCCCAGGACGCTGCCGGCGTCGAGCAGCTTCTACGGTCCCGACCCGGGGGAGTCGTACCACTACGGCATGGCTTGGCTGGCCTGGGAGTACATGGCGGAGACGTACGGGGAGGGCAGGGTCAAGCTGATGTACGCCCGCCTGTCCGCGATCGACACGCCCCCGGACGGTTCGGTCGCGCTGAAGGCGGAGGCGGCCGCGTTCACGGCGGTGCTGCACATCTCGGAACCGAAGTTCGTGAAGAACCTGGACGCGTGGGCGGCCAAGGTCCTGCGGATCGCCTGAGCCGGCCCCGAACCCTAGGCCGGCACCGACGCGACGCCCGGCGTCAGGAAACGGCGGCCGGTCACCCGCTCCGAGACGCCGGTGCGGTCCAGGTAGGGCGTGATGCCGCCGTTCCAGAAACCCCAGCCGCCGCCCAGCAGCAGGCACAGGTCGATGTCCTGCGGCTCCGCGACAACGCCGTCGTCGAGCATCAGCCGGATCTCCTCCGCCAGCGCCACCCGGGCCCGGTCGAGCACCTGTTCGGCGGACTGCGGACGATCCCCGCGCGGCCACAGCGCCGCCACCTCCGGGTCGACGACGGGCCGGCCGTCCACCCAGGTGTAGACCGCGTTCTTCCCGGCCGCCACCAGGGCCTGGAAGCCGGGCGAGGCCCCGAACCGGTCCGGGAACGCCTCGTGCAGGGTCTGCGCAGTGTGCAGCGCGACGGCAGGGCCGACGAGCTGGAGGAGCACCAGCGGTGACATCGGCAGCCCCAGCGGGTCGACGGCGCTGTCCGCCACCTCGAACGGCGTGCCCTCGTCGATCGCTGCGACCACCTCGCCGAGCGCGCGGGTGACCAGCCGGTTGAAGACGAAAGCCGGGGCGTCCTTCACCAGCACGCAGGACTTCTTGAGCTGCTTGCCGACCGCGAACGCGGTGGCCAGCGTGGCGTCGTCGGTCCGGGCGCCGCGCACCACCTCCAGCAGCGGCAGCACCGCGACGGGGTTGAAGAAATGCAGGCCCACCACCCGCTCGGGGTGGGCGAGCCCGGCGGCCATCTCGGTCACCGGCAGCGAGGAGGTGTTGGTGGCGAGCACGCACTGCTCGGACACCACCGCCTCGACCTCCGCGAACACCTGCTGCTTGACCTTGAGCTCCTCGAACACGGCCTCGATCACGAAGTCGGCGTCGGCGAAGCCGCTCTTGTCGGTCGAACCGGTCACCAGCGCCTTGAGCCGGTTCGCCTGGTCCGGGCCCACGCGCCGCTTGGCGAGCAGTCCGTCGATCTCGCCGTGGACGTAGGCGACGCCCTTGTCCACCCGCTGCTGGTCGAGGTCGGTCAACAGCACCGGCACTTCGAGCCGCCGGGCGAACAGCAGCGCCAGCTGGCCGGCCATCAGCCCGGCGCCCACGATGCCGACCTTGGTCACCGGCCGGGCCAACGACGTGTCGGGGGCACCGACCGGCCGCCGGGCCCGCTTCTGGACGAGGTCGAACGCGTACAGCCCGGCGCGCAGCTCGTCACCCATCACCAGGTCGGCCAGCGCCTCGTCCTCGGCAGCGAAACCGGTGTCCCGGTCGGCCGTGCGGGCGAGCGCCAGCAGCTCGAGCGCGCGGTACGGCGCCGGCGCGCAGCCGTGCGTCTTCGCGTCGGCGATCGCCCGGCCGCGGGCCACGGCGGCGGCCCACGTCGACTCGGAGCGGTCGACCTCGGGGCGGTCGACGCGGACGGCGCCGGTGAGGACCCGTGCGGCCCAGGCGATCGACTCCTCCAGGAAGTCAGCCGGCTCGAACAAGGCGTCCGCGAGGCCGAGCTCGAGCACCTGCCGGGGCTTGAGCTGACGGTTCTGGTTCAGCGGGTTGTCGATGACGACCGTGACCGCCCGGTCGGCGCCCACGAGGTCGGGCAGCAGCTGCGTGCCGCCCCAGCCGGGGACGAGCCCGAGGAAACACTCGGGCAGGCTGACCGCGGCGGCCGCCCCCGACACCGTGCGGTAGGTGCAGTGCAGCGCGACCTCGAGGCCGCCGCCCATGGCCGCCCCGTTCACGAACGCGAACGACGGAACCGCCAGCTCGCCGAGCCGGCGGAAGACCCGGTGGCCTTCGCGTCCCAGGGCCAGGGCCTGCGCCCGCACAGTGGCGAACTGGACTCCCGACAGGTCGGCACCCACCGCGAACACGAACGGCTTGCCGGTCAGCAGCACCGCGGCGATCTCGCCGCGGTCGGCGCGTCCGGAGACGTCGTCGAGCGCGGCGTCCAGGCTGGCCAGCCCGGCCGGGCCGAACGTGCTGGGCCGGGTGTGGTCCATCCCGTTGTCCAGCGTGACCATCGCGGCCGTGCCGGCGCGCAGCGGCAGCTCGACCATCCGGACGTGGGCCTGGGTGACCACCTCGTCCGGCAGCGCGGTGCCGGTGACGGTGGCCGTGGCCGTGGCCGTGGAGTCCGCGCTCACCGTGCTCACCTTGCGCCCTCCCATGCGGTGTTCTCCCAGATGACGGTCCCGCCCATGCCCAGGCCGATGCACATCGTCGTCAGGCCGTAACGGACCTCGGGATGGGCCTCCAGCTCGCGGGCCAGGTTGGTCATCAGCCGGACGCCCGAGGACGCCAGCGGGTGGCCGACCGCGATGGCGCCGCCGCGCGGGTTCACCCGCGGGTCGTCGTCGGCGAGCCCGAAGTGGTCCAGGAACGCCAGCACCTGCACCGCGAACGCCTCGTTGACCTCGAAGCGGCCGATGTCACCGATGCCGAGGCCGGCCTTGGCCAGCGCTTTCTCGGTGGCCGGGACCGGGCCGACCCCCATCACCTCCGGCTCGACGCCCGCGAACGCGAACGAGACCAGGCGCATCCGCTTGGGCAGGCCGAGCTCGTCGGCGACTTCCTCGGCGGCGAGCAGGCACGCCGTGGCCCCGTCGTTCAGCCCGGCCGCGTTCCCCGCGGTGACCCGGCCGTGCGGCCGGAACGGCGTCTTCAGGCCGGCCAGCGCTTCCGGCGTGGTCCCGGGGCGGGGCGGCTCGTCCACCGTCGCGTACCCCCAGCCCTGCTCGACGGACCGGGTGGCGACCGGGACGAGGTCGGGCTGCAGCAGCCCGTCGGCGTACGCCTTCGCGGTCCGCTCCTGGCTGGCCAGGGCGAACGCGTCCGCGCGCTCCCTGGTCAGGTGCGGGAAGCGGTCGTGCACGTTCTCGGCCGTCTGCCCCATCACCAGGGCCGAGGTGTCGACCAGCCGCTCGGCGACGAAGCGCGGGTTCGGGTCGACGCCGCTGCCCATCGGGTGGTGGCCCATGTGCTCGACGCCGCCGGCGACCACGACGTCGTACGCCCCGAAGGCGATCCCGCCGGCTGTCGTCGTCACCGCGGTCATGGCGCCGGCGCACATGCGGTCGATGGCGTAGCCGGGGACCGACTTCGGCAGTCCGGCCAGCAGCGCCGCGGTCCGGCCGATCGTGAGGCCCTGGTCGCCGGTCTGCGTGGTGGCCGCGACCGCGACGTCGTCGACCCGCTCCGGGGGGAGCTGCGGGTTGCGCCTCAGCAGCTCGCGGATGCAGCGGACGACCAGGTCGTCGGCGCGGGTCTGCGCGTAGATGCCGTTCGGGCCGGCCTTCCCGAAAGGTGTCCGGACGCCGTCGACGAAGACGACCTCGCGAGATGTACGAGCCACCGCTGCTCCTCGGGGGGAGACGCTCCACGGCCCCGCGCGGGGGCCCTCGTGAGCCCGATGCTACTCGCCGGTAACCAGTGGTCGCGACCCACCCTCCCGTACGAACAGCAGCAGGTCGTCCCGCCGGCCGGCCGGGGTGAACCCGTTGCGCAGCAACGCCCGCGCCGACGGTTCGTTGCCCACCAGCACCTCGGCGGACAGGCGCCGCACGCCGGGCTGGGCCTGGGCCCACGCGGCCACCAGGGCGACCAGCTCGGTGCCCAGCCCGCGGCCGCGGTACGGGGCGGCCAGGCCGTAGCCGATCTCCGCGGTCCCGTCCGCGTCCGGGCCGCCCTTCCAGCCCGCTTCCCCGACCACCTGGCCGGTGTCGACGAGAACGGCCAGGAAGCCCGTCTGGCTGTCGCCGGTCGCGTGCTCGGCGTCCATCCGGACCGCGTCGAGGGTGTCGGCGTGCGGCCAGCCGGGGGCCGCGTCGACCCCGGACAGGTCCCCGGTGGCCAGCGCGCGGGCGCGGGCCAGCCCGAGCCGTTCCAGCCGCAGCCGCGGCCCCGCCGCCGGTCCGCTCACGCGGGCCGGTCGCGCAGCCGGACCAGCGACCCGGACAGCGCGGCCGTCGTGAGCTCCCGCTGCCAGGCACGCGCCCCGAGCTCGGCGAGCACCGCGTCGACTCCCGCCGGGGACAGGTCCGTCGGAGGCTCCCAGCACAGCCGCCGGACCGAGTCGGGGGCGAGCAGGTTCTCCACCGGCAGCCCGTGCTCGTCGGCGATGGCGGCCACGGCGGTCCGGGCCGCGGACAGCCGTGCGGCCGCGGCCGGGTCGCGGTCGGGCCATGCTCGAGCCGGGGGCGGGGCGTCCGACGGGATGCTCGGAGCCGGCAGGTTCTCCTCGGGGAGGCCGTACGCGATCTCCACCGCCTCCCACCAGTACGCGAGGCTGCGGCGGGTGCGCTGACCGTTGAACGGTGCGACCGCGGACAGCTCGGCGGAGGTCGCCGGCTGCGCGAGGGCGGCGTCGACGAGGGCGGTGTCCGCGAGCACCCGGCCGGGGGCGATGTCGCGCTGCCGGGCCATGGCGTCGCGGGCCTCCCACAGCGCCCGGACGACGGCGAGCTGGCGGCGCCGCCGGACGCGGTGCAGGCCGGAGGTCCGCCGCCACGGGTCGACCCTCGGCTCGGCCGGCGGGGCGGCGACGATCGCGGCGAACTCCTGCCGGGCCCAGCCGAGCTTGCCCTGCTCCTCGAGCACCGCCTCCAGCGCGTCCCGCAGCTCGACCAGCACCTCGACGTCGAGCGCGGCGTAGCGCAGCCAGGGGGCGGGCAGCGGCCGGGTCGACCAGTCGGCGGCGGCGTGGCCCTTCTCCAGCGCCAGCCCCAGCACCGTCTCGACCAGCGGCCCGAGCCCCACTCTGGGGTAGCCGGCCAGCCGCCCGGCCAGCTCGGTGTCGAAGAGCAGCGTCGGCCGCATGCCGAGCTCGGCGAGGCAGGGCAGGTCCTGCCCGGCGGCGTGCAGGACCCACTCGGTGCCGCGCAACACCTCGCCGAGGCTGCTCAGGTCAGGGCACCCGACCGGGTCGACCAGCGCCGTACCGGCTCCCCTGCGGCGCAGCTGGACCAGGTAGGCCCGCTGCCCGTACCGGTATCCGGAGGCCCGCTCGGCGTCCACCGCGACCGGACCGCTGCCTGCGGCGAAGTCCGCGACGGTCCGGGCCAGCATGGTCGGGCCGGCCACGACGGGCGGGACACCCTCGCGCGGCTCGAGCAGGGGGACGGGCGCCGGGCCGGCCGCCTCCTCGGAGGCGCCAGGCTCGACGACCTCCTCAGCAGTGTCCGTCACCCGTTCACCGTAGACCGAGCGGAGCGCTGAGCGCGCCCGACCGACCGTGCCGGACGGGGTGACTGGTCTTCGGGCTACTTGATCACGCCGGCACGCAGGGCGACCGCGACCATCTCGGCGCGGTCGCCGGTGCCCAGCTTGCGCGCGATCCGGGCCAGGTGGCTCTTGACCGTGAGCGCGGACAGGTGCAGCTCGGCCCCGATGTCCCGGTTGGACCGGCCGCACGCGACCAGGGCGAGCACCTCGATCTCGCGGGCAGACAACCCGTCGACCCCCGCCGTCATGCTGCCGCGTCCGGCCGGGCGCACCATCCCCGGTGCCCCCGGTGAGCGGGCGGCCGCGTGGTTGACGACGAATCCGCGCACCCCCGCCGCGAGCGCGGCTCGTACCGAGAACGGGTCCCCGTCGGACGCCAGCGCGATGCAGCGCTGCCAGCCGGCGGCCCGGAGCTCGTTCATCAAAGAGACGCCGGAGCCGTCCGGGAGGGCGATCTCGACGACGAGCAGGTCGCGGACCGGCCCGAGCCGGGTGCGGGCGCGGGCCTCGGCCACGCTGGCCGCCTCGGCCACGTCCGCGGCACCGAGCGTGGTCAGCCCACGGACGACGTCCTCGCGCAGCGCTGCGTCGCCGATCGCGACCAGCGCCGAGAACCGCGGGGAGCGGATGCCTGCCGGCATGCCCCGCTGCTCGACGAGTGCGCTCACCCGTCCTCCCAGCCCAGAAGTACCCCTGTCCCGGAAGTCATCGGCGCCGGGCCTGGGCTCCTGAAGCCTGCAGAGCATGCCCTCAGCGGGGGCGGCGTGAACCTGTCCGGTGCGGGAGGCTGGCCACCACGCCTGTCACCAGCGGGGGGAGCCCGCACACGGTCGCCAGCAGGTCCCCCCACGCCTCCAGGTGCACGCCCACCCGTGAGTCCGGTGCGGTCCACGAGGCCCGGATCTCCAGCTCGGCGGTGGCCTGCCGCTCGGACATGGTGCCGAACGGCTCGGAGACGACCCGGGTCACGGTCCCGCTGACCGCGCTGTAGGCGACGGCGTGACCGTCCAGGGCCTCCAGCAGCCACGACCAGCCGACCGACGGGACCATCGGGTCCCCCGCGAGCTCGGGCTCGAGCGTCGCCCGGGCGAACGTGACCACCCGGAACGTGCCCTGCCAGGTCTCGTGCCCGGCCGGGTCGTGCAGGAGCACGAACCGCCCGGTGCCCAGCTCGGAGTCGTCGGGCGCCACGACGTCGGCCGACAGCGCGACGGCGTGCGGGGCCAGGCGCTGCGGGGCGGGCGTCTCCTCCAGGTCGATCTCCGGACGCAGGCGGACTGCGCGCAGCGACTCCAGCGCGCGCCGGAACGCCTCGGGGAGATCGCCCGAACCCCGATCGTCCGGTCCGCTGCTCACTCCCGCAGGGTATGGCCACGACGCGGGCGGCGACGGGAGCACCGAGCCGCTGCGGCGTGTCCCGCCGATAGGCTCGCCGGACCATGCCCGCCGTTCTTGCCCTGCTGTCCAGCGTCATGTGGGGTGCGGCGGACTTCCTCGGCGGCACGCTGACGCGGCGCGCGCACGCCGTCGCGGTCGTGGCCTCCTCGCAGGTGCTCTCGCTGCTCGTCGTCCTGCCGTTCGCCCTGGCGACCGGGGCATTCGACGACCCGACCGGATACCTGCCCTGGGCCCTGGCCGCCGGCACGATCGGGATGGTGTCGCTGGTGGCGTTCTACGCCGCGCTGGCCACCGGCACGATGGGCGTGGTCGCGCCGATCGCCGCGACCGGGGTCGTCGTCCCGGTGGCGTTCGGGCTGATCGGCGGGGACCGCCCGCGCACGCTGCAGCTGCTGGGCGTGCTGCTGGCGATCGCCGGGGTGGTGCTGGCCAGCGGGCCGGAGATCCGCGGCGTCGAGACCGGCGCGGCGCGCGGCGGCTCGAGGTCGCTGGTGCTCGCGCTGTTCGCGGCGGTCGGGTTCGGGCTGGTGCTGTGGCTGCTGGCCAAGGGCGGGCACTACAGCGTCACGATGACTCTGGTGACCCAGCGCTCGGCCAGCCTGGTCATCGCTGTGGTGCTGGTGCTGGCCGTACGCAGCGCCGGAGGGCTGTCGCGCCGCGACGTGCCGCTGCTGATGCTGATCGGGGTCGGCGACGCGACCGCCAACGGGCTGTTCACGCTGGCGAGCCGGAGCGGCCTGGTCTCTCTGGTCGCGGTGCTGGGGTCGCTGTACCCGGTGGTGACGGTGCTGGCCGCACGGTTCGTGCACGGTGAGCGGCTGCGGCCGGTGCAGAACGCCGGTGTCGTCTCGGCGCTGGCGGGCGTCGTCCTGATCGCGAGCGGCGGCGTGTGAGTCCGGGCCGTGACACGATCGGGCCCGTGACCGCCGTCCAGCCCGCCGTCGAGCCGACGGGAGTCCAGGACTCGGCTTTCCTTCGGGCTTGCCGGTGCGAACCCGTGCCGTACACGCCGGTCTGGTTCATGCGCCAGGCCGGGCGTTCGCTGCCGGAGTACCGGGCCGCGCGGGCCGGGACCTCCATGCTGGACGCCTGCCTGCGGCCGGAGCTGGTGGCCGAGCTGACCCTGCAGCCGGTGCGGCGCTACGGGGTCGACGCCGCGATCCTCTTCAGCGACATCGTGGTCCCGTTGAAGGCGGTGGGCGTCGACCTGCAGATCGAGCCCGGGGTCGGTCCGGTCGTCGCGCGGCCGGTCCGGGACCGGCCGGGTCTGGACGTGCTGCGCCCGCTCGAGGAGGGTGCCGTCGAGCCGGTCGCGGCCGCCGTCCGTCTGCTCACTGCCGAGCTCGCCGATACGCCCCTGATCGGTTTCGCCGGAGCGCCGTTCACCCTGGCGTCGTACCTCGTCGAGGGTGGTCCGAGCCGCAACCACGAGCGCACCAAGGCGCTGATGTACGGCGACCCGCGGCTGTGGCACGACCTGCTGGGACGGCTGGCGGGGATCGCGGCCGCCTTCCTCGCGGTGCAGGTGCGAGCCGGGGCCAGCGCCGTCCAGCTGTTCGACTCGTGGGCCGGTGCGCTGTGCGAGGAGGACTACCGGCGGTACGTGCTGCCGCACTCGGCGGCCGTGCTGGCGGCGGTGCACGAGACAGCTGCCGAGCTCGGCCGGGCCGTGCCGCGGATCCACTTCGGCGTCGGCACCGGGGAGCTGCTCGGGGCGATGCGCGCGGCCGGGGCCGACGTCGTCGGCGTGGATTTCCGGGTGCCCCTGGACGTGGCGGCGCGCCGGGTCGGGCCCGGGGTCGCGCTGCAGGGAAACCTGGACCCGGCCGCCGTGTTCGCGCCGCCCGACGCCGTGGACGCACAGGTACGCCGGGTCCTGTCCGCCGGGCGGGGGCTGCCCGGGCACGTGTTCAACCTCGGGCACGGCGTGCTGCCCGAGACCGACCCGGACGTGCTGGCCCGCGTGGTCGACCAGGTCCACGCCCAGGGACGGGCGGCAGTGTGACGGCGAACGGTACGCGGCCGCACGT
This sequence comes from uncultured Actinomycetota bacterium, assembly GCA_963849365.1. Classification (GTDB taxonomy): domain Bacteria; phylum Actinomycetota; class Actinomycetes; order Prado026; family Prado026; genus CAVQCJ01. The sequence continues at coordinate 395,833 of CAWKHA010000001.1, read as the reverse complement.
CGTCGTGGTGGGGGGCGGGATCTCCGGGCTCGCGGCCACCCTCGCGGTGCTCGAGCGGTCCGGGGGTTCGGTCGACGTGACCCTGCTGGAGGGTGCGCGATCGGTCGGCGGGAAGCTGGCGCTCACCGACGTGGCCGGCATCAGCGTCGACGCCGGAGCGGAGTCGCTGCTGGCCCGGCGCCCGGAGGCGCTGGCCCTGGTGCACTCGGCCGGGCTCGGCGCGGACATCGTTCACCCGGCGATCAGCGGGGCGGGTGTCTGGAGCCGCGGGTCCATGCGGCCGCTGCCGTCCGGTCAGCTCATGGGCATCCCGTCCGACCTGCGTTCGCTGGCTGCCAGCGGGGTCCTCTCGCTCCCGGCGCTGCTGCGGATCCCGCTGGACCACGTGCTCACCCGTACGCAGGTGCGCGGAGACGTCTCGGTGGGTTCGCTCGTCACGAACCGGCTCGGGCGGGAGGTCGTCGACCGCCTCGTCGAACCGCTGCTCGGCGGCGTCTACGCCGGCCACGCCGACGAGCTCTCCCTGGACGCGACGCTGCCGCAGCTGTCCGGAGCGGTACGGGTGGAGCGCTCGCTGCTGCGCGCCGTGGGCGAAGTGCTCGGGTCGGGCGCCCCCGGCGTCGCGACCAGTGCCGCGGGGATGGGTGTCGCGGGTGCCTCGACCGAACCGCCCGGGACGCCGCGGTCGGTGTTCGCCGGGATCCGGGGCGGCGTGGGGCGGCTGCCGGCCGCCGTGGCCGACGCCTGTGCACGGGGTGGGGCCACGGTGCGCGTGGACGCGATGGTCCGCGAGCTGCGCCGCTCGCCGGGCGGGTGGCGCGTCGTGCTCGGACCCGCCCGCCAGCCGGAGCAGATGTTCGCGGACGCGGTGGTGCTCGCGGTGCCGGCGCCAGCCGCTTCGCGGCTCCTGCAGGGCGTCGCGCCCGAGGCGGCGATCGAGCTCGCGGGCATCGAGTACGCCAGCGTGGGGCTGGTGACCTTCGCGGTCCCGCTCGACCAGGTGGCCGGCCGGTTGAGCGGCACGGGGTTCCTGGTACCGCCGGTGGACGGGCGCGTGGTGAAGGCCGCGACGTACTCCTCGCAGAAGTGGGCCTGGCTGGCCGAGACCGCCGGCGACCTGGCAGTCCTGCGGGTGTCGGTGGGACGGCACCGCGAGGTGTTCGACCTGCAGCGGGACGACGACGACCTGGCCGCGGTCACGCTGGCCGACCTGTCGGAGGCTGTGCGGGCCGATCTGAAGCCCGTCGACCGGCGGGTCACCCGTTGGGGCGGCGCGCTTCCGCAGTACCACGTCGGGCACCCGGACCGGGTCGCCCGTATCCGCCGCGCGGTGTCCGAGCACCCGGGGCTGGCGGTGTGCGGGGCGGCCTACGACGGGGTGGGCATGCCGGCGTGCGCCGCGTCCGCCCGCTCGGCGGCGGACCGGGTGCTCGTCGGGCTCGCGGCCCGGAGAGAATGGGGTCATGGCTGACACCGGGCGGAACGCTCCCAAGGCCCGTGAGATCAACGACGCGATCCGCTACACGATGTGGTCGGTGTTCCGGGTCGCCCGGCCGCTCGGCGACGCCGACCGTGTACCGGTCGCCGCCGAGGTCGAGGCGCTCGTCGAGCAGCTGGCTGCCAAGGACGTCGTGGTGCGCGGGTTCTACGACGTGGCCGGGCTGCGCGCCGACGCGGACCTCATGGTCTGGTGGCACGCCCCGTCGTCGGACGACCTGCAGGACGCGTACGAGCGCTTCCGCCGCACCACCCTCGGGCGCGCGAGCGACCCGGTGTGGTCGGTGGTCGCCCTGCACCGTCCCGCCGAGTTCAACAAGAGCCACGTGCCGGCGTTCCTGGCCGACGAGGAGCCGCGCGGCTACCTGTGCGTCTACCCGTTCGTGCGCTCGTACGACTGGTACGTGCTGCCGGAGGAGGAGCGGCGCGCGATGCTCGCCGAGCACGGCCAGATGGCGCGCGGCTTCCCCGACGTACGGGCGAACACGGTGGCTTCGTTCGCGCTCGGCGACTACGAGTGGATCCTGGCGTTCGAGGCGGACGAGCTGCACCGCATCGTGGACCTCATGCGCCACCTGCGCGGGTCGCGTGCCCGGCTGCACGTGCGCGAGGAGCTGCCGTTCTACACCGGCCGCCGCCGTCCGGTCGCCGACCTGGTCGCCGCCCTCCCGTAGCCCGCCCGCGACGGCGGGCTTGTACGTTGGGAGCGTGACGGCCGGAACCCGGGAGTCGACGCTTCTCGCCGAGCTCGGCGCGGCGCTGCCGGACGACGCGGTCGTGGTCGACCCGGCCAGCCTGGAGGCGTACCGCCACGACCGTGCCGTCGGGGTCGAGGCCGGTGTCCCGCAGGTCGTGGTGCGGCCGAGCTCCACGGCGCAGGTGTCCGCCGTCCTCGCCGCCGCGCACGCCCGAGGCGTCCCGGTCGTGCCGCGCGGAGCCGGATCCGGTCTCGCCGGCGGAGCCAACGCCGTCGACGGCTGCATCGTGCTGTCGACCGAGCGGATGAACCGCGTCGTGGAGGTGCGGGTCGACGACGGCTACGCGGTCGTGGAACCCGGCGTGATCAACACCGAGCTGCGCGACCACGTGCGCGGGCACGGCCTGTGGTACGCGCCCGACCCGGGCAGCAAGGACTTCTGCAGCATCGGCGGCAACGTGAGCACCAACGCGGGCGGTCTGTGCTGCGTGAAGTACGGCGTCACCCGGGACGCGGTCCTCGGGCTCGAGGTCGTCCTGGCCGACGGGACGGTGACCCGGCTGGGCCGGCGCACCGTGAAGGGCGTCGCCGGCTACGACCTTGCCGGGCTAGTCGTCGGCAGCGAGGGCACGCTCGCGGTGGTCACTCAGGCCCTGCTGCGGCTGCGGCCGCTGCCGCCGCCCCCGACGACCGTGGTCGCCGTCTTCACCGATCTCCCTTCGGCCGGCAGGGCCGTCGAGGAGGCGATGACCGTGGCGACCCCGTCGCTGCTGGAGATCATGGACCAGTCGACGGTCGCGGCCGTGGAGGCGTTCGCGCCGATGGGCCTGGACCCGACCGCCGGTGCGCTGCTCATCGGCCAGTCCGACCTGCCCGCTGCCGCCGGGGCGCACGAGGCCGGGCTGATCGCGCAGGCCTGCGAGCGGGCCGGCGCCGCGGAGGTGTACGTCTCCGAGGACGCCGAACAGTCCGAGCTGCTCCTGGCCGCCCGACGGCTGGCGGTGACGGCGGTCGAGCAGCTGGGCGTCAGCCTGCTCGACGACATCGCCGTGCCCCGCTCGCGGCTGCCCGAGGCCATGGCCCGCATCGCCGACCTGGCCCGGGTGCACGAGGTCACCATCTGCACGTTCGGGCACGCCGGCGACGGAAACCTGCACCCGACCGTGGTCCACCAGCGCGGCGACGAGGCCGGCGCGGCACGCGCGGCCACCGCGTTCGACGCGATCCTCGAGGTGGCCCTCGACCTGGGCGGCACGGTCACCGGCGAGCACGGCGTGGGCCTGCTGAAGCGCCGCATGCTCGGCCGCGAGCTCGACCCGGCGGCGCAGTCGCTGCACGAGGCGATCAAGCACGCCTGGGATCCCAGGGGGATCCTCAACCCCGGCAAGGCGCTGCCGGCCCGCTGAGGCCTACTCGGCGGCCGGTACCAGCCGCAGCGACACCGAGTTGATGCACCAGCGCTCGTCCGTGGGCGTGGGGTAGCCCTCGCCGGAGAAGACGTGTCCCAGGTGGCTGTCGCAGCGGGCGCAGCGCGCCTCGACCCGGCGCATCCCCATCGAGCGGTCCTCGATCAGCCGGACCGCGTCCCCCTCGGCCGGCTGGTAGAACGACGGCCAGCCGCAGTGGCTCTCGAACTTCGCCGTGGACCGGAACAGCTCCTGGCCGCAGGCCCGGCAGGTGTAGACGCCGACCGTCCCGGTGTCGACGTACTCGCCGGTGAACGGCCGCTCGGTGCCGGCCTCGCGCAGCACGAGGTACTCCTGCGGAGATAGCTCCTGCCGCCACTCCTGCTCGGTCTTGGTCACCGGACCCGTCGTGTCAGTCATGGCCCCACGTTACGTCGGCGACCCGCGTGCCGGCCGCCGCCGGCAGGGTCCGCGTGATGACGGTTCCCTTACGTCCGCTGCGCTCTGGTGCCGGCGCCCGCCCCCGGCTAGCGTCGGACCGCAGCAGCCGCCCGAGCCCGACCCGAGTCGAGGAGCACCGACATGGAGCTGGACCCCGCAGAGACCGCCGTCGTCCTGATCGAGTACCAGAACGACTTCACCTCCGACGGCGGCGCGCTGCACGGCGCGGTGGCCGACGTCATGGCTTCGACCGGGATGCTGGCCAACACGGCCGGGCTGATCAAGACGGCGCGGGACTCAGGCGCCACGATCATCCACGCGCCGATCCAGTTCGCCCCGGGCTACAACGAGATCACCGAGCACCCGTACGGCATCCTCGCTGGCGTCGTCGCCACGAACGCCTTCGTCAAGGGCGCCTGGGGTGCGCAGATCGTCGACGACGTGGCGCCGGCCGAGGGCGACATCGTCATCGAGGGCAAGCGTGGCCTGGACACCTTCGCCAGCACGAACCTGGACTTCATCCTGCGCAGCAAGGGGATCAAGAACGTCGCGCTCGGCGGCTTCCTCACGAACTGCTGCGTGGAGTCGACGATGCGCTCGGCGTACGAGAAGGGCTTCAACGTCTTCACGCTGACCGACTGCGTCGCGGCGACGTCGCAGGCCGAGCACGAGAACGCGATCACCTACGACTACCCGATGTTCTCGCACCCGGTCTCCTCCGCGGAGTTCGGCGACGCGCTGACCGGGACCGGCGAGGTCGGGGACGCCAGCCGCGGGTACGAGAGCTGACCGGCGGCGGCCGCTAGCCTGACTCGCATGGCGGCCGCAAAGACTCCGGCGATCGAGCTGCAGGTGGGGGAGCGCAGCGTGCGCGTCTCCAACCCCGACAAGGTGTACTTCCCGGCGCTCGGCGCGGCCGGCGGTACCAAGCGGCACCTGGTCGAGTACTACGTGTCCGTCGGCGCGGGCATCCTGCGGGCACTGCGCAACCGGCCGACGTACCTGCAGCGCTTCCCCGAGGGCGTCGAGGGCGAGGAGATCTACCAGAAGCGGGTGCCGACCCACGCACCCGACTGGATCCGCACGTGCCAGGTCGCGTTCCCGTCCGGCCGCACCGCCGACGCGCTGCGGGTGGGCGATCCGGCCGACGTCGCCTGGGCCGCGAACCTCGGCACGGTCACCTTCCACCCGTGGCACGCGCGCTGCGCCGACACCGACCATCCGGACGAGCTGCGCATCGACCTGGACCCTCAGCCCGGCACCGACTTCGACGACGCGCGCGAGGTCGCGCTGCGGTACGTGCACCCGGTGCTGGACGAGCTCGGATGGGTCGGCTTCCCCAAGACAAGCGGCAACCGCGGCGTGCACGTCTACGTCCGGATCATGCCGCGCTGGACCTTCACCGAGGTACGGCACGCGGCCATCGCCTTCGCCCGCGAGGTCGAGCGTCGCCACCCGGAGGGCGTGACCACCAAGTGGTGGAAGGAGGAGCGCGGCACGAAGGTCTTCGTCGACTACAACCAGAACGCGCGGGACCGGACGATCGCCTCTGCGTACAGCGCGCGGCGGCGGGTGACCGCGACCGTGTCCACGCCGCTGCGCTGGGACGAGCTCCCCGGCGTCGAGACCGAGGACTTCACCATCGCCACGGTGCCGGCGCGGTTCGCCGAGCTCGGCGACGTGCATGCCGCGATCGACGAGGTGTCACACGACCTGACACCGCTGCTGGAGTGGTACGAGCGCGACGAGCGTGACCGGGGGGAGGGGGACATGCCCTACCCCCCGAACTACCCGAAGATGCCGGGCGAGCCGCCGCGGGTCCAGCCCTCCCGGGCCAAGCCTGGACCTGCGGAACTGCCGTCCGATCAGTCCTGACGGTCGGACGGCTCGCCCGGACTCGCGGGATACCGCGGGGTCACCCTTCCGCCTGTCGCCGCGCCTTGGCCACCCGGGACAGCACCCAGCCCCGGGTGAGCACGATGGCGACGACGACGGCGGCCACGGCGGTCACCACGCGGTTCGGGTCGACGGCCGGGCGCCAGCGGACCCTGCCGTCCTGGATCACGAACGCCCCGGCGGGCGAGGCGTTGAGGCCGAAGCCCCCGCCCTCGCCTTGTGGACCTTGTTCGTCCTTCCCACTACCGCCACCGCCGCCACCGGCCACGCGGGCCGCGGTGATCACGGTGATGCCGTCCTTCTCGTAGGGATCGGCGAACACCCGGCGGACGGTGATCGCGTCTTTGGCGGTGCCCAAGAGCTGGTCGATGTCCATGCGTCCCTCCAAGTGATGCCGAGCTGTGCGGTCGGGTTCCAGGCTGGAGCACCCCGGCCTCGCCGGACAGTGGCCAAAGTCCCCGCTGCGACCCTCCCCCCGGGGACGCGGCGGGTGTGTACCCCTCGGCACTTCGGCGAAACCTGACGGGTCGCCCGGCCGGCCCCCAGCCTGACCTGCGCGACGTCGAGCTAGGGATCGATCCTGTGCACGGAGAAGCCTCGCCCGCTCCAGTCGATCTGATGCCAGACCCCGTCGACCCGGTCCGGCCGCCAGGAGGCGTTCGGCTGATGCGGCAGCTCCGCTGCCGCTGCCACTGCCTCGTGCAGGGTGGGGAACGCCCGGATCGGCCTGGCGCTGCCCTCACGCTGGGTGCGCTCGACGCGGAGCAGCAGAAAGCGGTCTGACGCGGGCCTCTGGTCGTTCACGACGGCAGGTCTTCCCTTGGCTAGCGGTACGAGCGCGAGCGAGGGACACGCGCGGACGGAGCCTGCGGGGGTCGGGCAGGCACTCGGACCGGGGGATCTCGGGCACCATCGTCACCGCGCAGAGGACGCCACCCCCGCAGGCCCTTTCTGCATCGGCATCCGTCCCGGACGATCTGAAACCCCCGACGCCCCCGGGGAAGCCGCAGCCGGTGCTGGTGCAGTGACCGGACCCAACACCCTCACCCTCATGGCGCAGCCGGCGAAACCCGGTCTGGTGGCGAGCCACGCGTAGCCGGTGAACACGGTGCGTGACGGCTGGGGCCTGTGCGGGGGACCGGCGGCCGGTCTTCGTGACGGGCGCTGCGCCTGGCTCCTACCTTCGACGCGAGGGGGAACCATGAAGCTCTACCTGCTCGCCGGTGCACTCGTACTGACGGCCTGCTCCGTGCCGGCCGCGACGAGCGGGCCGTCGACGTCGCCCGCGGGCCGGCCCCTGCCGGCGGTGGCCGTGCCGGCAGCTGCTACGCCGTCGGTGGCGGTCCTCGGCGTGAAGCTGGCCAGACCCACATCGCTGCCCAAGCCGACGGCGCACGAGAAGCCGACAGTGCACCGTGCCGCAGGTCCCAGGCCGAGCACGGTCAAGCAGAAGCAGGCGGCCGGCACCTGCGTGGTCGGGAAGCCTTGCTCCATAGCCGGGGTCAAGTGGACCAAGACGGTCGGCTGCACTCGTGAGTGGCTGGCGGCGCAGCGCCGCACCAACCCGGACGCGCAGTGCCCGCCCGGCTGGCCGCCGATCCCCTGAGGGGGGCCGGAAAGCGAAGCAGTCACGATCGAGCCGGCCGCTCGGCGGGCTGCTCCTACGCGATGGCGATGCGCGGGTGCTGGGCCGGGTCCAGCCAGTCGATGATCGAGACCATCGTGGCGAGCGGGACCGAGACGCAGCCGGCCGTCGAGCCGGTGCCGTTCACGTGCAGGAAGATCCCGGCGCCGCGGTAGCGCACGGCGTTCGGCGGTCGGTTGAAGTTGATGACCACCACGTAGCGGTACTGCGTCGAGTAGGTGACCAGGTGCTCGGAGCTGTTCAGCGCGCCGGACGGCAGCGAGGTGTCGAAGCCGCCCTGGGAGGCCCTGCGCATCTGGTTGTAGTACGCGGAGTTGTTGTCCTCGACCCACCAGTCGTCTGACGTGACCGTGTGGTACGGCATCGCGCTGCCGGGGTTGGCGGCGATCCCGAACGCCTCGGTCATCGTGTAGGTGCCGCCCGGGGTGGTCCCGGTGCCCTGCTTGCGGGTCGACCCGGGCACCACGCCGTGCGTGCCCACCCGCGCTGCCTTCGTCTGGATGACGGCCCGCCACACCCCGCCGCGCAGCTGCCAGGCGACGACGTTGGCGTACGAGCCGCTCGAGCTGACCGTGACGATCTGCCGGGCGTTGCCGACCGACACCGGCACCGGGAAGTGGAACGGCGTGGGTCGGGGCGTCGGTCTGGGGGTCGGCACCGTCGCAGCGCTGACCTTGGGCGCGGCCGTGCGGACCGGGGTCGGCGTCGCGGTCCGGGTCGGGGGCGGCGTCGGGGCCGATGAGGGGGTCAGGGTCGGCTCGGGCACCGTTGTCGACGGGTCGGCGGAGCCGGGGGAGGACAGCGAGGCGACGGCGCCGGACGCGGAACCGGCGGCGGCCGCGGACGGTTGCTGGCGCGAGGAGAGCCAGCCGACGGCGACGGCGGCGACCACGGCGACCGAGGCCGCTGCCACCAGAGCGTTGCGCCGCTGCCGTCGCATCCGCACCTCCGTCGCGGCCGCTCCCGGTCCTCCCGGCGCGGCTGCCGTCGCTCTACCCCATCGCCCGGCGGGCTACCAGGGTTGAGCCCGGGCCGGCCTCCAGGACATCACAGGAGCAGGGGCAGGAGCACGACCGCCACGACCACGACCACCCCGCCCACCACCAGCGGCGTCCGCCGGGAGAACGTGAACCGGCCCTGTTCGAGGTCGGACGCGACCTGGTAGTAGCGCCGCGTGCCCACCGCCAGCATGAACAGACCGAGCAGCCCGAGCACGCTGGCCGCGACCGCGTCGACGTGGCCCTCGCCGGCCCCGAACCTGGCCACGGCGGCGGCGAGGGCGAGGACGCCCAGCGAGGTCCGTAGCCAGGACAGGTAGGTGCGCTCGTTGGCCAGGTGGTCCCTGGCCCGGTTCCCGGTGCGGCCCGCGGAGTCGCCGGCCGCGGACCCGGGCTCGGTCATCGGACGGCTCAGCTCACGACCTGGTCGGTGCCGAGGACCACGTGCAGCACGGGCAGGTCGAGCGTGTGGCGCAGGCGCGACGCCCAGTCGCGCCTGGTCCAGTCGGCGAGCAGGTGCGGCTCGGTGAAGACGATCACCTCGTCGGCCTCCAGGGTGCGCGCAAGCTCGGTCACCCGGTCCACGGGGTTGCCGGTCGCCACCTCGCCGTCGACCTGGGCGACGCCCGCGGCCCGGAGCGCGGCGACGGACGCCGCCACCTCGCGCCCGGCGGCCGTCGTCAGATCGCTGTCCGAGCGGCCTTCCTCCTCGTCGTGGAGGACGTCGGCGAAGTCGGTCCTGGCGATGTCGTCGACCGCCTCGGCCAGCTCGCTGCGGTCGTCGTGGCTGGGCACCACGACATGGACGTGCACGGGTTCGGGGTCGTGCAGGTGGGCCACCCGCTGGACGTCGTGGTCGGAGAGGGTCTTCTCGGTGAGCAGCACGGTCGTGAACACGGCCCAGAGCCTAGTCGGCTAGTTCGGGGTGCCGAGCACCTCGGCCAGGTCGAAGCCCAGCGGTGTCTGCAGCTGGGCGAACGTGCAGGAGGACGGGTCCCGGTCGGTCCGCCAGTGCCGGAACTGCGCCGTGTGGCGGAAGCGGGTGCCCTCCATGTGGTCGTAGGACACCTCGCAGACCAGGTCGGGACGCAGCGGCTGCCAGGACAGGTCCTTGTTCGCGTTCCAGCGCGAGACCGCCCCGGGGCGCCGCTCCGGCGACCCGCCGCCGGCCCCGGCGGCCGCCTCGTACTCGGCCCACTCCGCCCACGGGTGGCCGCTGAGGTCCTCGACCCGGTAGGGCACGAGCTCCTCGACCAGCTCCTTGCGCCGGGCCGCCGTGAAGGCGCCGCAGACACCGACGTGCTGCAACCCGCCGGTCTCGTCGTACAGGCCGAGGAGGAGCGAGCCGACGACCGGGCCCGACGCGTGCCAGCGGAAGCCGGCGACGACGCAGTCCGCCGTGCGCAGGTGCTTGACCTTCTGCATCACCCGCTCGTTCTGCCGGTACGGCAGGTCGGCCGGCTTGACGACCACGCCGTCCAGACCCGCGCCCTCGAACGCGTCGAACCACTCGCGGGCGACGGCCGCGTCGTCGGTGGCGGGGGTCAGGTACACCGGCGGTCGCACCCCGGCCAGGGCCTGCTCCAGCCGGGCGCGCCGGCCGCCGAAGCCGGTCCGGGTGAGGTCCTCGTCGCCGAGTGCGAGCAGGTCGAAGGCGACGAACGAGGCCGGGGTCTCGGCCGCGAGCCGGTCGACCCGCGACTTGGCCGGGTGGATCCGTTGCAGCAGCGCCTCGAAGTCCAGGGTCCGGCCGTTGGCGATGACGATCTCGCCGTCGACGACGCACCGCTGCGGCAGCTCGGCCAGCACGGCCACCACGACCTCGGGGAAGTACCGCGTCAGCGGCCGCTCGTTCCGCGAGCCGAGCTCGACCTCGTCGCCGTCCCGGAAGACGATGCAGCGGAACCCGTCCCACTTGGGCTCGTACAGGACGCCGCCCGGGAACGCCGAGGGATCCGGGACGTCCCGCACCGGCTTGGCGAGCATCGGCTTCACCGGCGGCATCACGGGCAGCTGCACGGCGTGATCCTCGCACGCGCCGGGACCGTCGGGCCCGGTGTTGCGGTGTCAGCCGCCGCGCGCGGGAATTCCCGCCAGCAGCGGGGCGAGCATCGAGTCCAGCGCCGGCCAGAGCGCCCGAACGTACGTCGCCGTCAGGTGGTGCATGTCGCGGTAGACCGTGAGGTGGGCCCGGACCACGGGACACAGGTCGGGGAAGCAGATCGCGCCGCTGAGATCCAGCCCGGTGACGCCGGGCACGCCGGCCGCAGGCCCGAGGTCGTCGGACATCGGTGGCAGGACCAGGGCGGCCGGCTCTGAGCAGGACGCGGGGTCGTCCGGATGACGGGTGAGGCACGCGAGCGGGTCCTGGGTCAGGACCGGGGTGCCGCGCAGGACCACCGTCGACACCCCGGCCGCCGTCAGCCGTCGCAGCGTGTCGACCAGGCCCGCGGCCCACAGCCGGTCGGCGGTCGCGCCGCTGGTGTCCTGCCCGGTGGTCGGGTCCAGCGGCTCGTACCGGCCGCTCGACATGACCACCAGGTCGGGTCGGTCATGGCCGGTGAGCTGGTCCATCACCCAGCTCCGCCAGGCGTCGCACTCGGTGTACGGGCGTTTGTACGAGCCGAGACCGAGGGTCACGTCCGCGGCCGGGCACCCGGACTTCGTCCACGACTCCAGCCGCCAGTGCCGGACCGTCGCTATCTGGACCAGGGCCGGGAACCACTGAGCCGCGCGGGAGTCGCCGAAGAGCACGACGTTCCTGGACCCGTGCGGGTCGCCGAACACGCAGGGCCGCTGGGACGTCACGATGACCGTGAGGTGGCATCCGTCGGAGTACACGACGGGCAGGTCGTCCAGCGCCTTGCTCGGGTCCGGCGTCAGCCGGCCGGACGGCCCGGGCACCGGGGCCGGGCCCGCGGCCGCGCCGACCGCGGTGGTCTCGTCCGGCACGTCGGCGTAGGTGCTGGTCATGGGCGCGAGCGCCAACGCGGACGCGGCCACCACGGCGACCGTCGAAGTGACGGCGCCCATCAGCAGAGCCGGGCGGGGAGCGTGCACGACCCAGCTGGCCCGGCGCAGCGGGTTCTCCACGAAGCGGTACGCCAGGTAGGCCGGGACCCAGGACGCCAGCACCCAGGCCGTGCGGGCCGGGACCGACAGGGCACCTGCGGCCTGGGCGGCCAGCACGACGACCGGCCAGTGCCACAGGTACCACGAGTACGAGATGCGGCCGACGCCGCGCACCGGTCGCAACGACAGCAGCCGCCCGGGCCCGACGACCCCGCCCGCGCCGGAGGCCACGAGCAGCGCCGTACCGACCACGGGCAGCACGGCCGCGGTCCCCGGATACGGGGTCGCCGCCGACAAGCGCACGACCGCGAACACGACCATCACCAGGCCGGCGCACCCGGCTGCCGATCGCAGCGGCGCGGGCAGTCGGGCCAGGCGCGGGACCGCGAGCGCCACGAGCCCCCCCAACGCGAACTCCCAGGCCCGGGCGGGCATGCCGAAGAACGCCCACGGCGCGGCGGTCCGGGTCTGCCAGAGGGAGCCGGCGAACGACGCGACCCCGACGACAGCGAGCAGCAGGGCCAGCGTCACGCGGACCTGGTGCCCGTCGGCTCGCACGCTGCCCCGGTGCACCGCCCGGCGCAGCAGCAGCCCGCCGACGAGCAGGAGCAGGGCCGGCCACAGGAGGTAGAACTGCTCCTCGACGCCGAGCGACCAGTAGTGCAGCACCGGGCTGGGGGAGTCGTTCGCCGCCAGGTAGTCCGTCGCCTGCGCGGCGAACCGGATGTTGGCCACGTAGAGCGCCGAGGCGGCGATGTCGCCGGCGACCCGGGCCCGGTCGATCGGCGCGAGGATGAGGTAGGACGCCGCCGCGACGACGACCAGCACCAGGCTCGCCGCCGGCAGCAGCCGCCGGGCACGCCGGGCGTAGAAGCGGCGGAACGAGACAGTCCCGGTATGTGCGATCTCCCGGAACAGGATCCCGGTGATCAGGAATCCAGAGATCACGTAGAAGACGTCGACCCCGACGAAGCCCCCGCCGGCGACCGTCCAGCCGGCGTGGAAGGCCAGGACGGCGAGGACGGCCAGCGCCCGCAGCCCTTCGATGTCCGCCCGGAACGCCGTCCCGGGCTGGTCGGTCGCCTTCACCGCGCCACGCTAACCCGGTCGGGGCGTGTTCATTGACAGCACAGACCCCGCTCAGCGGCGCGGGGGCGCACTCTGGAGGTCAGCGCCGCCGAACGAGATAGCGGGCGAACAGCATGCCTTCCGCTTCGAGGAGGTGCGCCAGGGCCATCGGGACGGTGGCCGGCAGGCCCGGCCCGCCGAGGATGCGGGCGACGTCGCCGCCGCCCAGCAGGAGCGGGGAGATCGTCAGGCACAGCTCGTCCAGGAGGTCCCCGGCGACGACCGAGCCGAGCAGCGTCGGGCCCCCCTCACAGAGCACGTGCAGCAGCCCGCGCTCGTGCAGGGCCGCGACTGCGACGGTCAGGTCGACGTGCCGCTCGCCGCAGACGACGACGTCGGCGACAGCAGCGGCGGCACGGATCCGGTCCGCCCCGGCGGAGCCGGCGGTGAGCACGATGGTGCGGTGCTCGGCGGCGGCCAGCAGCGGCGAGGTCAGGTCCAGGTCCAGGCGGGCCGTGACGAGGGCGATGGGCAGCCGGGCCGGTCGGTAGCCCTCGGTGCGGGCGGTGCCGGCGCCGACGAGCACGACGTCGGCCAGGCGGCGCATCGTCGCGAACAGCGCTCGGTCGGCGTCCGAGGAGATGGCCGCGGAACGTCCGTCCGGCGCGGTCACCGCACCGTCGAGGGTGGCCACCATGTTGGCCCGCAGCCAGGGCCGGCCGGCCGGCACGGCGTACGCGTGCTCGGGGTCGATCTCGCCAGCGACGGGGAACAGCTGCCGCAGCATGGCGCCGTCGACGCCGCCCGGGCCGGTCACCAGTCGCGGTCGCGGGTCCCGAAGGCGAACGGCAGGACCAGCAGGGCGGCGATGAGGACCTGGACGGCGAACGTCAGCCAGAAGCCCCAGTGCTGGGAGTGGCCGATGGCGGCACCGATCGCAGCCCCGACGAGGCCGATGAGGAGGGTCAGCAGGCAGCCGATCGGCTGGTAGCCGCGCACCAGCACGCGGCCCAGCCCGCCGACCACGATCGCCGCGAACAGACCGGACCAGATGCCGTTGACGTCCATGACGCCGTAGCCTCGCACAACCGTCAGCGTCGAGGTGTGCAGACCGGAGGACCACGTGGCCAAGGGCGCGGGCAAGGCCGCAGGCAGGGGCGGCTCGGCCGCGAAGGCGCCGAAGCGGGCCAAGGCCTTGAAGGCGGCCAGCGTGTCCAAGGTGCCTGTCGCCGCCCAGGTGATCGAGGCGGCCGACCCGGCGAACGGCGAGGGCTCGCGCGACGCGGTGCGGGTCAGCGACCTGCTCCGGTTGCCGCCCGGTCCGGTGGACCTCGCGGCGTTCGACCCTGCGGCGACTCCCGGTGCCCCGGGCAACCGGGCGACGACGGAGGCGGACTTCGCCGCGACGGCGCCGTTGCTGTCCGAGCTGCAGGAGCGGCTGTACGCGGAGGGCAGCGCGGACTCCAGCCGCCGGCGGCTGCTGCTGGTCCTGCAGGGCATGGACACCTCCGGCAAGGACGGCACCACCCGGCACGTGGCCGGGCAGGTCAACCCGCAGGGGCTGCGCATCACCTCGTTCAAGGCACCCACGCGGGCCGAGCGCCGGCACGACTTCCTGTGGCGGATCGCGCGGGCGGTCCCGGAGCCGGGCTACATCGGCGTCTTCAACCGCTCGCAGTACGAGGACGTGCTGGTGGTCCGGGTGCACTCGCTGGTCCCCGAGTCGCAGTGGAGCACGCGGTACGACCGCATCAACGCGTTCGAGCACGAGCTCGAGGACGACGGCGTGCACATCGTCAAGGTCTTCCTGCACATCTCGCCGGAGGAGCAGAAGCAACGGCTGCTGGCACGCCTCGACGACCCGACCAAGCACTGGAAGTACAACCCGGGAGACATCGACGAACGGGCGTTCTGGGGCGACTACATGCAGGCGTACGCCGATGTGCTGGCACGCTGCAGCCCGGTCAACGCTCCCTGGTTCGTGGTCCCGGCGGACCGCAAGTGGTACCGCAACTGGGCCGTGGGCCGGCTCGTGCTGGAGGCGCTTCAGGACATGGCGCCGGCGTACCCGCCCGCCGAGTTCGACGTCTCGGCCGAGCGGGTCCGGGTGCAGGCCCTGTGACCGGGAGGGCCGCGGGCGGATAAGCCTTGGACCGCAGTGCCCGCGCGGACCTAACGTCACCGGCGTGAGCGCCGCGCGCAAGGTGGACCTGCCCGCGTCCGGGTCCGGGTCGCTGACCTCCCTGGGCTGGGACGAGGGCTGGGCGGCGGCCCATGCCGAGCTCGCTGTCGGCGCAGCGTCCGAACCGGTCCGGGTCGTCGCCGTCGACCGGGGCGCCGTGGACGTCCTGGGTGCTGCCGGTGAGGACCGCGCAAGCCTCGGGGGCGATGTCCTGGCCGCGATGGCTACCGACCCTTCCAGCGCTCCCTGCGCGGGTGACTGGGGGGCGCTGCGGCTCTGGCCGGACGGGCGGCGGACCCTGGACGCCGTGCTGCCGCGGCGGACGGCGTTCACGCGTGCCGTGGCCGGCCGCGAGTCGTACCGGCAGGTGCTCGCCGCGAACGCCGACGAAGCGCTGGTCGTCGTTTCGCTCGGGGCCGAGCCCGACCTCGGCCGCGTCGAGCGGCTCCTCGCCCTCGCATGGGACAGCGGCGCCACCCCCGTCGTCGTGCTCACGAAGGCCGACCTGGCCCCGGACGCACCGCTCCTGCGGGCCGACGTGGCCGCGGTCGCCCCCGGGGTGGACGTCCTGGTCGTCAGCGCGGTCACCGGCGAAGGTCTCGAGCTGCTGGCGGCCCGCGCAGTGGGTGGCCGCACGCTGGCGCTGCTCGGTCAGTCCGGCGTTGGCAAGTCCACCCTCGTCAACGCACTCGTCGGTGCGCACGTCCTCGCGGTGGCCCCCGTGGGCGCCGGTGGGAAGGGCCGGCACACCACGGTCCGGCGCGAGCTGGTCCCGCTGCCAGGTGGCGGGCTGCTGCTGGACACACCGGGCCTGCGCGGCGTCGGCCTGACCGACCTGGAGGACGGCCTCGAGCTCGCCTTCCCCGAGATCGAGGAGCTCGCCACGCAGTGCCGCTTCGGGGACTGCGCCCACCAGGGCGAGCCGGGGTGTGCGGTCCAGGCCGCCCTGGAGTCGGGCGAGCTGCCGCTGCGCCGGCTCGAGTCGTGGCAGCGGCTGCAGCGCGAGGCGGCGTGGATGGCCCGCCGTACCGATGCCCGCCTGCGCGCCGAGGAACGGCGCAAGTGGTCGTCGATCTCGCGCTCGATGCGCCGCGACGGCGTGGCCCGCCCCTGACACTCGGCCGGCCGCCCGCCGTCAGCCGTCCTGGGGAAAGGCTCGCAGCACGCAGAACTCGTTGCCGTCCGGGTCGGCCATGACGACCCAGGTGACGGCCTCGTCCTGACCCACCGCCACCCGCCGCGCCCCGAGCTGCTCGAGCCGCGCCACCTCGGCCGCCTGGTCGCTCGGCCGCAGGTCCAGGTGCAGCCGGTTCTTCACCGACTTGGCCTCGGGCACCCGCAGCACGAGCAGGTCCGGCACCACGCCCTCCTCGGGGCTGCCCTCCGCAGGCTCGAGGACGATCTCGTCGGCGTCCTCGTACGTGCGCCGCCACGACAGGGCGTTCTCCCAGAACGCGGCGACGGGGCGGGGGTCGACGGCGTCGATGCACAGACACTGGATGCGGACGGCCACCCGGCCACGCTACTGCGCCCCGCGGCGGGCCTCGTGCGGAACCGTCCGGTACTCCGTCCACGATCCGCAGATGCGCAGGCCGCGCGCCAGGTAGTTGGGCAGCGCCGCCGATCCGTCCAGCTCGCAGGTGTGCACCCACAGCCGGCGCGTGCCGGGCAGCTGCCAGGCCCGGCGCAGCGCGCAGGTCAGCATCCAGCCGCCCAGCCCGCGGCCCTGGAAGCCCGGGACCAGCCCGAAGTAGGCAAGCTCGACGACGCCGTCGGGTTCGGGGGAGAGCTCGAAGTAGCCGGCCAGCTGCTCGTCGACCTGCAGCGTCCACAGCTCGTGCCCCGGACGGTCCACCCACTGCTGCCACTGCTGGCCGGACCACGACAGCCGGTCCACCCAGGACCAGGGCCCGCCGACGAGCTGGTAGCAGCGCCGGCTGAGCTGGGCGTCCGGTGGCGCCGAGCGCAGCATCCGTGCCGATCCGGCCGGCTCGCGGGCGGGATCGATCCACATGTGGTCGAGCATCTCCAGGGCAGTGACCACGACGGGTCGCGCGCCGCGGGAGCCCTCCGGTGCCAACGTCACCGTCCCATCATCCCCGGGCTCCGCGTGCCCACCCCTCGAACCGACTGATGCGCGCGTCTTGGTCCTTCCCGGCCGCCGGAAGGACCAAGACGCGCGCATCAGTCGGGGCAGGGGGCGCGGGCCGCGGCGCGCTCAGAAGGGCATGGACAGGAACGGCGAGGAGTAGTCGGGGTCGCCGAGCAGCAGGGCCGCCGCCTCGTCCGCCGGCATCCGGTCGCGCTCGGCGGCCACCGTCATGGCGAGCAGGCGTACGTCGCCGGCGGTCGCCAGGCCGGTCACCTCCGGCCGTGCCAGGACCCACGACACGGCCGCGCGGATCCGCTCGGGGGAGTCGAAGGGCTCGTACCAGGTCGCGTACGACGGGTGGTGCCCGCGCGTGGGCCAGTTGCGGCGCGAGACCGTCTTGATGGTCATGAGGCCGGCGTCCTGGCGGCGGACTTCGGCCACCAGGGCCTCGTAGTCGGCGCGGTACGCGGGGTCGCTCCACAGCACCGGGTTGAGCGGGGTCAGGACCGTCGCGAACGGGAAGCGACGGAGCGCCTCGAGGTGGGTGGCCGGTGCCTGCGGACCGTGCCCGGTGATCCCGACGGCGCGCACGAGGCCTTCGTCCCTCGCGGCCACCGCGGCCGCCAGGGCGCCGCCCGGTCCGGTCACCCGGTCCAGCTCGTCCAGGTCGCCGACGGCGTGCAGCTGCAACAGGTCGACGTGGTCGGTCTGCAGCCGGGTCAGCGACCTGTCGATCTCGGCACGGGCCGGGTGGCGCTCGCGCTCGCCCGTCTTCGTGGCCAGGAAGATCCCGCTGCGGATCCGCGGCATCCACGGTCCGAGTCGCAGCTCGGCGTCCCCGTAGCCGGCGGCGACGTCGAAGTGGTTGATGCCGGCGTCCAGCGCCTCGGCGACGGAGCGGTCGGCGGTGTCCTGGCCGACCTCGGCCAACGCCGCGGCGCCGTAGACCAGCACCGAGCTGTCGTGGCCGAGCCGTCCCAGCCTGCGGTACTCCACGAACCTCCCCGTCCGTCTGCACGAGCGGTCAGTCCGGTCCTGACCGTCAGCCACCCTGACCTCACCAGGGCTTGCCACGCTACGCCGCCGGGTCCGTCCGCGGAGCGGCTCGCCCCGCCCGTGACGGCTGCGTCGCCGAGGGCCCGGCGCTACTGTCCCCAGGCATGGGCAACCCCTGGCTGGCCTGCCCGCCGGGCACCGACCCGAGGGCTCTGTCCCGCTCGTTGCGGATCGCGCACGAGAAGTTCGTCGTCTCGGGGCGGGCGCCGCGGGGCGTGCGGCCCGTCGTGGCGGACTCGTGGCGCCGCTCGCTGAGCTCGGGCGTGCACACGGACCAGACTTTGCCGCCGGTGGACCTCGTGGACGGCGACCTCGAGGACTACCGCGCCGCGCACCCACTCGCGCGCGCCATGCCGCTCATCCGGGGCCTGGTCGTGGAGGACGCCGCCGATGCCGGACTGATCGTCGCGGTCACCGACGCGCACGGGCGGCTGCTCTGGGTCGAGGGCGACACAGCGCTCCGGTCCCGGGCCGAATCCATGCACTTCACGGAGGGTGCCGCGTGGGACGAGGGGCATGCCGGCACGAACGCCCCCGGCATCGCGCTCGCGCTGGACCATCCGGTCCAGGTGTTCGCCGCCGAGCACTTCAGCCGGGCCGTGCAACCCTGGAGCTGCTCGGCTGCTCCCGTCCACGACCCCGTGTCCGGTGAGCTGCTCGGGGCGATCGACGTGACGGGCGGCGACGAAGTGGCCTCCCCGTACACCCTGACGCTGGTGCGGGCGGCGGCCTCGGCAGTGGAGAGCGAGCTTCGGTTGCTGGGGATGCACGCGCGCCGTGACGCGGCGGGCACCGCCGGCAGGGTCGACGCCGGCGGTCCGCGGCTCAGGGTCCTCGGCCAGAGCAACGCGATTCTCGGCCACTCCGGCCGCGAGTCGCGCCTGAGCCTGCGGCACAGCGAGCTCGCGTTGCTCATCTGCACCACCCCCGGCGGCATGACCGCCGAAGAGCTGGCCGTGGCGTTGCACGAGGACGACCGTTCGGCCGTGACCGTGCGGGTCGAGATGTCGCGGCTTCGCCCGCTGCTCGCCGACCTGGGGCTGAGCTCACGCCCTTATAGGCTGGCCGTTCCGCTCGGCACCGACATCGACGTGGTCACAGGCATGCTGGCCAGGGGGCGGGTCAGGCAGGCGCTGGACGCCTACAGCGGCCCGGTCCTTCCGCGCAGTACTTCCCCAGCAGTCGTGGCCATCCGTGCCGAGCTGCGCGCGCACCTGCGGGCTGCGCTGCTGGGCCAGGGCTCTGTCGAGCAGCTGCTGCGCTACGGCCGGTCGGCCGAGGGCCAGACGGACCACCAGGTCTGGACGGAGTGCCTGAACCGTCTGGCACCCGGTGCTCCCGCCCGGGCTGAGGCCGCTGCCCGGCTCGCCCGGCTGGACAGCGAGTACGGCGTCCGGCGCTGACGCAGCCGCCGGCTGCAACGTTGTTGTTACCCCCCGGAAACTACGGTCCGCCCATGACAGCCGGCCGCCGGTCGGCGCCGCACTGGCGTACGGGAGGTCAACGACATGACGGTGTACGTATCTCCGGGACAGCCCGGTAGCAAGGCGACGTTCCGGTCCCGGTACGACAACTGGATCGGCGGGGAGTACGTGCCGCCGGTCCAGGGGCAGTACTTCGACAACCCCACCCCGGTGACTGGCCAGACGTTCTGCGAGGTCGCGCGCGGTACGGCCGCCGACATCGAGCTGGCCCTGGACGCCGCGCATGCCGCAGCGCCGTCGTGGGGCCGGACGCCGGTGGCCGCGCGCGCCGACGTCCTCAACAAGATCGCCGACCGGATCGAGGCCAACCTGGAGATGCTCGCGGTGGCCGAGACCTGGGAGAACGGCAAGCCGGTCCGCGAGACCCTGGCCGCGGACCTGCCGCTCGTGGTCGACCACTTCCGCTACTTCGCCGGTGTCGTGCGAGCCCAGGAGGGCACGATCTCCGAGCTGGACGACGACACGGTGGCCTACCACTTCCACGAGCCGCTGGGCGTCGTCGGCCAGATCATCCCGTGGAACTTCCCGATCCTCATGGCCACGTGGAAGCTGGCGCCCGCGCTGGCAGCCGGGAACGCCGTCGTCATCAAGCCCGCCGAGCAGACGCCCACGTCGCTCCTGATGGTCATGGAGCTGATCGCCGACCTCCTGCCGCCAGGGGTTGTCAACGTCGTCAACGGCTTCGGGGTCGAGGCCGGCAAGCCGCTCGCGTCGTCGAGCCGGATCAGGAAGATCGCGTTCACCGGCGAGACCACCACGGGGCGCCTGATCATGCAGTACGCCGCCCAGAACATCATCCCGGTGACGCTGGAGCTCGGTGGAAAGAGCCCGAACATCTTCTTCGAGGACGTCGCGTCGGCGAAGGACGAGTTCTACGACAAGGCGCTCGAAGGATTCACGATGTTCGCCCTCAACCAGGGCGAGGTGTGCACCTGCCCGAGCCGGGCGCTGATCCAGTCCTCGATCTACGACGGCTTCCTGGCCGACGCGACCGCGCGGACCAAGGCGGTCAAGCAGGGCAACCCGCTCGACACTGGCACCATGATCGGCGCCCAGGCGAGCAACGACCAGCTCGAGAAGATCCTCTCGTACATCGACATCGGCAAGGCCGAGGGTGCCCGCGTGCTGACCGGCGGCGAGCGCGCCGAGCTCGGCGGGGACCTGTCGGGCGGCTACTACGTCACGCCGACGATCTTCGAGGGCGACAACTCGATGCGGATCTTCCAGGAGGAGATCTTCGGACCGGTGGTCTCGGTCACGAAGTTCGACCACGTCGACGACGCGATCAAGATCGCCAACGACACGCTCTACGGACTCGGGGCCGGCGTGTGGTCGCGCGACATGAACACTGCTTACCGCATGGGCCGCTCGATCCAGGCCGGCCGGGTCTGGACCAACTGCTACCACGCGTACCCGGCGCATGCGGCCTTCGGTGGGTACAAGGGCTCCGGTGTCGGCCGCGAGAACCACCGCATGATGCTCGACCACTACCAGCAGACCAAGAACCTGCTCGTCTCGTACTCACCGCAGAAGCTCGGGTTCTTCTGAGCGATGGACGCTCACCGTGACCCGGCCGGATCGGGGACACCTCGCCGTGTGGACCTCACGCCGGAGGCGGCGGACATGCTCCGCCGCCTCCGGGAGGAGCACGGCCCGCTGATGTTCCACCAGTCCGGTGGATGCTGCGACGGTTCCTCCCCGATGTGCTACCCGCTGGGGGACTTCATCACCGGCGCGGCCGACGTGCACCTCGCCGACCTCGATGCCGGCCTGCCGGAGCTGGTCCCGGTATGGATGTCCAGGGCGCAGTTCGCGTACTGGGCGCACACGCACCTGACCATCGACATCGTGCCCGGTCGAGGTGCGGGGTTCTCGCTCGAGGCGCCCACCGGCCATCGCTTCCTGGTCCGCTCCCGGCTCTTCACCGACGCGGAGTGGCTCGCCCTGCCCGGGTTGTAGCTTCCCGGGCCGTGTGGGTCAGGCGGGACCGATCTCGGTGCGCACGGCGTACAGCTCGGGGAAGAACGTGAGGTCCAGCGCAGCCCGCAGGAAGTCGACCCCGCTCGATCCGCCGGTACCACGCTTGAGGCCGATGACACGCTCCACGGTCTTGAGGTGGCGGAACCTCCACAGCTGGAAGTTCTCCTCGACGTCCACCAGCTCTTCGCACGCCTCGTACGCGTCCCAGTGCTGCTCGGGCGCCTCGTAGATGCGACGGAAGACCGGGACCAGCTCGGGCGCGAACGTGTGCGCGCGGGTGACGTCGCGGTGCAGCACCTGCTCGGGCACCGCGTGGCCGCGGCGCGCGAGGTAGCGCACGAACTCGTCGTACAGGCTCGGACGTTCGAGCAGCTCGGTCAGCATGGCGCGGGCGCTGTCGTCATGGGCGAACACCTCTAGCATTCCGGCGTCCTTGTTGCCCAGCAGGAACTCGACTGCGCGGTACTGGTACGACTGGAAGCCCGACGACGTGCCGAGGAACCGGCGGAACTCGGCGTACTCGGTGGGCGTCAGCGTTGCGAGCACCGACCACTGCTCGGTGAGCGTCCGTTGGATGTGCTTGACCCTCGCGAGCCCCTTGAGAGCGCGGCGCATGTCGTCCTCGGCGAGAGTGCGCACCACGAACCGCAGCTCGTGCAGCACCAGCTTGAGCCACAGCTCGGACGTCTGGTGCTGGATCACGAACAGCAGCTCGTCGTGGTGCGGCGGCCGGCTGAGCAGCTGCTGGGCCCCGAGCAGCTCGTCCAGGTGCAGATACTCGCCGTACGAGAGGTCGACGCGAAAGTCCTTGACCATCCCGTCTTCGATTGGACGGGTGTTCTCAGCCTCGTCCATGACTGCTCCTCGGCGTCCGGGGTCGTGCCTGCAGCCTAGATCGACGGATGTCGCCGCGGGCTGCGGCGTACTGCACACCACTTCACCTGCCGGTAGTGCGGCTCTGATACCAACACTGGTACACAAGCCACCGGGAAGGGGAGACATGCTCCGACTGCACGAACGAGCGCCGCTCGGCCGATCTCGACGGGTGCGCTGACCAGGAGCTACGCGAGTCGGTCGCCGGTAGGTTGTCCTTGCGGATCGGTCACCCGGAGCGGTAGCTCGCCGTGCGCCTTCAGGGCCAGCCGGCTCATGAGGCGGACAGCCCCGGCTCGGTCGTGCGCCTGACCTCGCAGGTCGCCGTTCGTATCGACCACCGACCAGCCGGGCTCATCGGTGCGCGGCGCTCTGGATCGGGTCGCACCGGAGGGCGGCGGCCCGGCGGTGCCGGCGTCGACGACCCGCAGGTTCGAGTGGGGATCAGGCGTGGCGTCGAGCGTCGCCCATGCTCGTCTCATGGCGTCCTCCTGCCGGCCGGCGTCGCTCCCATCGGAACGTTCGCCCGGCCCCCCGCCGTAGAGGCGAAAGGCCTCAGGTCCGCGCTGGCGCAAGCACATCCACGGGAACCCTCGTGAGGAAGTTCTCCCCGGGCCGCTGAGTGATCTTGGTGGGCGATACACATTGGTGGGCGATACAGGACTTGAACCTGTGACCTCTTCCGTGTCAAGGAAGCGCGCTAGCCAGACTGCGCCAATCGCCCAGAGTCGAGCCGTTCGGACGTACGAGGTGGAGACGGGATTTGAACCCGTGTACACGGCTTTGCAGGCCGTTGCCTCGCCTCTCGGCCACTCCACCGGAACAAGGCCCTAGCGTGCGAGACCTCTCCGAGCGGACGACGGGATTCGAACCCGCGACCCTCACCTTGGCAAGGTGATGCGCTACCAGCTGCGCTACGTCCGCATGCCCGAGCGACCCCCGGGCGAGCGCCAACCATACTCGATGGGCTCGATCGGCTTCAAAAGGTCGCGGGGCCGCCGGCGCGCCCGTCCGGAGCCGCCGCACGGCATGATCGGGCCGTGACCGAGGACGGCGCGGCGACGGTGCCGGGCGCCCCAGCGGCCTGGTTCGCCGGGCGGCTGGCGACGGATCTTCTCGAGGTCACCGACGACCCGGCCGCGCTCGACGTCGGCGGCTGGTGGGCCGTCGCGCTGTCCTACGAGGGACAGCTGACGGCAGCCCGGTTCGGCCGGGTCGAGCGGGGTCCGCTGCCGGCCGCGTGCTGGCCCGGCGTCCCGGAGGGATCGTGGCGTTCCTCCATGGACGAGGCGGAGTACGTCAGTGGCGTGCAGGAGATCCGGGCGGCGATCGCACTCGGCGACGTCTACCAGGCGAACCTTTGCCGGGTCCTGACCGCACCGCTCCCGACGCATGCCGATGTGGCCGGCCTGGCGCGGCTGCTGGCGGTCGGCAACCCCGCGCCGTACGGAGGGTTCATCCGGCTGCCCGACCACGGGGTCCACGTGGCGACTGCGTCCCCCGAGCTGTTCCTGCGCCGTACCGGCCCGGGCGGCACGACGGTGGAGTCCGGCCCGATCAAGGGCACCGGGCGGACCGAGGCGGACCTCCTGCCCAAGGACGAGGCCGAGAACGTCATGATCGTCGACCTGGTCCGCAACGACCTGTCCCGGGTGTGCCGGCCGGGGACGGTCAGCGTGCCGAGCCTGCTGGCGGTGGAACAGCATCCCGGCCTCGTACACCTGGTCTCGACGGTCCGCGGCGAGCTGCTTCCGGGCGCCGGGTGGCCCGAGCTGTTCGAGGCCGCGTTCCCGCCGGGCAGTGTCACGGGCGCCCCCAAGTCGAGCGCGCTGCGGATCATCGACCGCCTCGAGCCCGCACCCAGGGGCGTCTACTGCGGTGCGGTGGGCTGGGTGGACGCGGACAGCCGCAGCGGCGAGCTGGCCGTCGCCATCCGCACGTTCTGGGCCGAAGACACCGACGACGCCGACGACGCGGGCGGTGGCGGCTCGCTGCGCTTCGGCACGGGAGCAGGGATCACCTGGGGGTCGGACCCGTACGGTGAGTGGGTGGAGACGCAGCTGAAGGCGTCGCGACTGCTGTCCGTCGCAGCGAAGGAGTCGATGGGTTGAGAGGGCACCAGCGGTGAAGGTCTGGCTGGACGGATCGGTCCAGGACGCGGACAGCGCGCGGATCTCCGTGCGCGACCACGGGCTGACCGTGGGCGACGGAGTCTTCGAGACCATGAAGGTTGTCGACGGGGTCCCGTTCGCGTTGGGGCGGCACCTGACGCGGTTGCACGGCTCGGCGGCTCGGCTGGGGCTGACCGCACCGCCCGACGACGAGCTGCGGGCCGCCGCTGCCGAGCTGATCGCTGCGCACGAGCCGGGCGAGGTCGGGCGGCTGCGGATCACGCTGACCGGCGGCGACGGGCCGCCGGGAACGGAGCGGGGCGACAGCGGCCCGACGGTTCTGATGGTCACCGGTCCGGCGCGGCACCTCGACGGCGCAGCGGTCCTGGCGACGGTGCCCTGGGTCCGCAACGAGCGCTCGGCCGTGTCCGGCGCCAAGACGACGTCGTACGCCGAGAACGTCGTGGCGCTGGCCTGGGCCCGCGAGCGCGGGGCCGACGAAGCGCTGTTCGCCGACACCCGTGGGTACGTCTGCGAGGGCACCGGCTCGAACGTGTTCTGGGTTCAGGATGGCCGGCTGGTGACGCCGGCGCTGTCGACGGGCTGCCTGGCGGGGGTGACCAGGAGCCTGGTCGTCGAGTGGTGCGGGGCGGAGGAGGTGCAGGCGCCGCTGGCTGCCCTGGCGGAGGCGGAGGAGGTCTTCGTGACCTCGTCGACGCGGGACATCCAGCCCGTGCGCGCCGTCGACGGCCGGGGCTACGCGGCACCCGGGCCGGTCACTGGCGTGGCCGCGGCCGAGTTCGCCAAGCGCAGCGCCGAGCAGCCTGACCCTTGAGTCAGGAGCGCCCGAGCAGGTGGTCGACGAGCGCGTCCATGTCGATCATCTCGGCCTCGCCGCCCGCCGGGACCTCGGCGAACGTCCGCTCCAGGAACTCCGAGACGTCCGCGTGTGCGCCGAAGAGCAGGGCCTGGCCGTCGGGCGAGCAGAGCGACAGGCAGACGACGGCGGCGCCGCGTGAGGTGGAAGGCCAGACGCCGACGTCACCCTCTCCGGCCGGTGCGGTGAGGCCGTCCGCGAGCAGGTCCCTGGCGACCACCCAGTCGACGGCCGGCGAACCCTCGGCGCGCAACGAGACAGCGACGGCGAACGGGTCGGCGGGGTCGTAGGACAGGTCGGCGCAGACGGGCACGGGGCTGCCGGAGGTGACGAGCTGCAGCTCGACGGAGCGGGACACGGTGGAGGCGGGGCGCGACACGGCTGGACTCTCGGATCGGCGGAACAGGGAAGGCGGCAGGAGATGCCGCTTCTCCATTGTCACCTCGCCGGACGGCCGCACCGGACGCTGCGGGTGTGAGCCCGCGCACAGCGGCTGGGGTATCGTTTGGCGCCCGCACGAGCGGCGGGCCCAGGGCGATTGGCTCAGTGGTAGAGCGCCTCGTTCACACCGAGGAGGTCACTGGTTCGAACCCAGTATCGCCCACCGCGTCAGGCACTCGGTGTCACCGGGCCGTCGCCCTCGTGGGGGACGGCGTTCACCCGGACGGAGCCGGAAGTTCGCTTGCACTGTCCAGGCCGCGCGGACACGGTTCGGCCATGCGTGAGGAAGCGATCTTCATCAACGGGACCGGGCCGTACCAAGGGCGCTACATCATCGAGTACCCGGACGAGCAGCTCGAGCTCGGCCCGATGGTGCTGTTGCCCCCGCCGGTCGGCTGGCCGACCGACGGCCCAGACATCTGGGTCCAAGTCCATGCCGAGCGCAGAAGAACCGAAGTGGACGGGGACTGGCTGCCGATCTACACGTATCTGCTGCCCGAGTCGCGTCCAGTACGGGATGACGGCGCAAGCGGGGAGCACAAGGCCGCGCCGTGAACCCGCCGTGAACTTTGCAGCTGATGCCTGTCGGTCCTCGACGTGGACGCCTAGCGTCGTCGGTCTGGGGTCGTTGTCTGTCCGCCACCCTCCGGCTGGTGGGCTTCCCGCGCGGCCCCCGCGCGGACCCTGGCCGATGGCCTGCCCCGGTGACGCGGCCAGGGTCCGCGGGCTCGTCGCTACGTGATCGCCCGAGGTCCGAGGTCGGGCTTCACCCGCACCCGTGCGCCCCGCGGGGGTTGCAGACGCGCACCGGCACCGAGTAGGTCTTGCGGAACGCCAACACTGCTGTCTGCGGGTGCGCGCGCACCCGAACGGTTGCGGTCACCCGGAGCCTCGAGCCCCCCATGGAACGGGATACCCACACCGTCAGGGTCAGGTGGGCCACCCGCCCTGGGGTGAGGTCGTACCGTGCGCAGGACAGCAGCCGCGCACCGTCGACGTCGAGCCGCAAGTCCGGGTCGTGGGTGCCAGCCGCGGCAATGACGTCGAGGCGCAGCTCGAGCACGTACCCGGCCCGTGGCGTGTGCAGGCGGCGCAGGCGCTGCCCGAAGGTTACGTAGCCGATGTCCGCTGACACCATCGCACCGGCGGCACGCGTCGGGCTCGACGCCACGGCGACTGGAGCGGCCTGCCGCTCACGGTCATCGTGGTCGCGGCCGGCGCGGCAGCCGTGGTCGGTGGTGCCGAGCCGGGCCGTCGAGCCGGCCGCGGCCGAGCTCCCGGGCGTCACGGCAAGCAGCGCCACCATGGCGAACGCCACGGTGCCGAGGATGCTCTCGCGGCACCGGTTCGACCGCATGCTGCACCTCCTTCCTTTCCCGAGTGGATCGACCGGGTCCGGCTTGCCTGTAGTCCAGAGCCGTCCGCGTCGTGCTGTCCGCCCGTTCACCTGACCCTGGCCAGATGTTCGCCTTGCGGGGCCCCGAGCAGGGTGGCCCGGCGTCGGGCCCCGTGTGAACGTTTGGCGAACAGCATCGACGGCCCGGAATGGTTCGGCGAGGGTTGAGTCCTTCGTCAGGACTGGGTCGGTGGACTGTGGATCATCCGAGCGCGGACGCCATGCTTCGAGTGCCGTTGTTGGCCGGCCTGTCTACGGCCGCGCGGATGGCGTTGGCTGGGGCGTTCGAGGTGGAAGACCATGCCGCGGGTCATGTGTTGGTCGGCGAGGGGCAAGCCGGGTACGCCTTCTACGTGATCGAGGACGGCGTGGCGCAGGTGTCGGTCGACGGCGAGCACGTGCGCGATCTGGGTCCGGGTGACTACTTCGGGGAGATCGCGATCATGGATCAGGGTCGGCGCACGGCCACCGTGACGGCAGGTTCCGGCCTGAGGGTGTGGGTCTTGTTCGGAACGCGGTTCCGCGGCCTCCAGCTCGACCAACCTGACGTGGCGGCGTCCTTGGAGGCTGCGATGCGGGATCGGCTCGCGACGGGCTGACCCGCAGCGGGCGCGAGCCACCGTGCGGATCGTCCCGGACCGTTCAGTCTTGTCATCCTGTGCGACGAGTGTTTCCATGTGTCGGCGCAGGTCAGACGCCCTTTGTGCGGGCAGACGCACGAGGGCAAGGGGCGCTGAGACCCGTTCGAACCCAGCATCGCCAACGACGTCCCACGGCGGAGGCCGCCATGCGCCCGATCGACCTGTCCACCGTGTCGCGCCGCGTGCGTACGGCCGCCGCCACCGTCATCACGCTCTGCCTGGCGGCGGTCGGCGCGGTCGTAGCCGGCCCGGATGCCTCGGCCGTGCCGGTGCGGACGAGCGCCGCCGCGTCGCCGGAGTCGTCGGTGAGCGTGGGTTGGGCACTGGTCAAGTCCGGCTACACCCAGCCCGTGCAGGTGACGTCCGCGCACGACGGCAGCGGTCGCTTCTTCATCGTCAGCAAGACCGGCCGGGTCTGGGTCTACAAGAACGGCGGCACGCTCGCGACGCCTTACCTGGACCTGACCGCGCTGGTGTCGACCAGCGGCGAGCAGGGGCTGCTCAGCGTCGCCTTCCCGCCGTGGTTCGCCACCTCGCCGCAGGTCTTCGTCGCGTACACCGCCAAGAACGGGACGCTGGTCGTCGTGCGGTACACGGCGACGTCGGCGTCCGCAGACCGGATCACCACGACGCCGGTCATCCTGGTCCAGGTCCCGCACCCGACGTACACCAACCACAACGCCGGCCAGCTCGCCTTCGGCCCGGACCGGCTGCTGTACATCGGGACCGGTGACGGCGGTGCGTCCGGCGACCCGGCCAACAACGCGCCGAACCTGAAGGTGCTCAACGGCAAGATCCTTCGGATCGACCCGGCGCACGCCTGCGCCCCGCTGCCGTACTGCATCCCGCCCGGCAACCAGTTCGCCACCAGCTCGGTCTACCGGCACGAGATCTGGCTGTCCGGGCTGCGCAACCCCTGGCGGTTCTCCGTCGACCCGGTGACGGGGTTCGTGTACATCGGCGACGTCGGGCAAGACCGGTACGAGGAGATCGACGTCATCGCGTCCGGCTACCGCTGGCTGGACCTGGGTTGGTCCTGCCGCGAGGGCCTGGCGTCGTACCGGCCGACGCGGTGCGTCGCCGGCCGGACCTACCGGAACCCCCTGGTCGTCATCGCGCACCCGACCGCCGAGGCGATCATCGGCGGCCAGGTCTACCGCGGCACGACCTACTCGCCGGCCATGACGGGGCTGTACGTCTTCGGCGACTACGTGACCGGTCGGGTCTGGGTCTACCGCTACACCGGCGCGGCCGTCCTGCAGTCGATCAGGCTGCCGCAGGTCACGTCCTTCGGCATCAGCGATGCCAACGAGATCTACGCGGTGACGTTGGACGGGGGCTTCTACCGGATGCGGGTCTCGGCCCGCTGAGGTGACCGGCGCGGGCGAAACCGCGAGGATTCCGGGCGGCCCCCGTCGGTAGTCTGAGCGGGCCCCCGACCCCAGCCGCCCCCGAGGAGCCCCCAATGTCCGACCTCACGGTCGCCGTCGACGGAGTCGACCGATCGGTCGCGGCGGGCACCACGGCGGCCGAGCTGTTCGCCGACGACCGTTCGGTCGTGGTGGCCCGGGTGGACGGCGCGCTCGTCGACCTGGCCACCGGGCTGGCCGACGGGTCCGTGGTCGAGGGCGTCCGGATCGACTCGCCGGAGGGGCGCTCGGTGCTGCGGCACTCGACCGCGCACGTGCTCGCGCAGGCGGTCCAGGACCTGTACCCGCAGGCGCGGCTGGGCATCGGGCCGCCGATCGAGAACGGCTTCTACTACGACTTCGACGTCCCTGCGCCGTTCCACCCCGACGACCTGCCGCGGCTGGAGAAGCGCATGCAGGAGATCGTCAAGGCGGGCCAGCGGTTCTCCCGCCGGCCGGTGGCCGAGGACGAGGCGCGGGCCGAGCTGGCCGCGGAGCCGTACAAGCTCGAGCTGATCGGGCTCAAGGGCTCTGGTGGTACGGACGCGGCCGAGGCGACGGAGGTCGGGGGCGCCGAGCTCACGATCTACGACAACCTCGACGCCAAGTCCGGCGAGACGGTGTGGCGGGACCTGTGCCGCGGGCCGCACGTGCCGACCACGCGGTACATCCCGGCGTTCACGCTGACCCGCATCGCCGCCGCGTACTGGCGGGGGAGCGAGAAGAACCCCCAGCTGCAGCGCATCTACGGCACCGCCTGGGAGTCGCGGGACGCGCTCAAGGAACACCTGGCGATGCTTGCCGAGGCGGAGAAGCGCGACCACCGCCGGCTCGGGGTGGACCTGGACCTGTTCTCGTTCCCGGAGGAGATCGGATCCGGGCTGGCGGTCTTCCACCCCAAGGGCGGCATCGTGCGCCGGGTGATGGAGGACTACTCGCGCCGCCGGCACGAGGAGGCCGGCTACGAGTTCGTCTACTCACCGCACATCACGAAGTCGACGCTGTTCGAGATCTCCGGCCACCTGGACTGGTTCGCGGACGCGATGTTCCCGCCGATGGAGCTCGACGCGGAGCTCGACGAGGACGGGACGGTGCGGCGACCGGGGGTTCAGTACTACCTGAAGCCGATGAACTGCCCGTTCCACATCCTGGTGTTCCGCAGCCGCGGGCGGTCGTACCGGGAGCTGCCGCTGCGGCTGTTCGAGTTCGGGTCCGTGTACCGGTACGAGAAGAGCGGTGTCGTGCACGGCCTCACCCGCGTCCGCGGGATGACCCAGGACGACGCGCACATCTTCTGCAGCAAGGAGCAGATGCCCGCCGAGCTGGACTCGCTGCTGACGTTCGTCCTGGACCTGCTGCGCGACTACGGCCTCGACGACTTCTACCTCGAGCTGTCGACCAAGCCACCGGGCAAGGCTGTCGGCAGCGACGAGGAGTGGGAGGAGGCCACGCAGGCGCTGCGCGACGCGGCCGGAAAGCAGAACCTCGAGCTGGTCCTGGACGAGGGCGGCGGCGCGTTCTACGGGCCGAAGGTCTCCGTCCAGGCGAAGGACGCGATCGGCCGTACGTGGCAGCTGTCCACGATCCAGGTCGACCTGCAGCTGCCGCAGCGGTTCGGGCTGGAGTACCAGGCCGGTGACGGCACCCGGCAGCAGCCGGTGATGATCCACCGCGCCCTGTTCGGGTCGGTCGAGCGGTTCTTCGGCGTGCTGACCGAGCACTACGCCGGCGCGTTCCCGCCGTGGCTGGCGCCGGTCCAGGTCGTCGGCATCCCGGTCGCCGAGCAGCATGCGGCGTACCTCGAGGAGGTCGCGGCCCGGCTGCGCGCCGAGGGGATCCGGGTCGAGGTCGACGCCTCCGACGAGCGGATGCAGAAGAAGATCCGGACGGCGCAGCGGCAGAAGGTGCCGTTCATGCTGATCGCGGGCGACGAGGACGCGAGCGCCGGTGCGGTGTCGTTCCGCTACCGCGACGGCACCCAGAAGAACGGCGTCCCGGTCGCCGACGCGGTGGCCGAGATCGTGGCCGCGGTCCGGGACCGGATCCAGGTGTGAGCGAGTCGTTCGAGCGGCTCTGGACGCCGCACCGGATGGCGTACATCCAGGGGCAGGGCAAGCCGGACGACGCTCAGGCAGGGGAGGGCTGCCCGTTCTGCCGTGCCCCCGACGAGCCCGAGGCCGAGAGCCTCGTCGTCGCGCGCGGCGAGTCCGTCTACGCGGTGCTGAACCTGTACCCGTACAACGCGGGGCACCTGCTGCTGTGCCCGTACCGGCACGTGGCCGACTACACCGAGCTGACCGAGCAGGAGCGGGCCGAACTGGGGTCGTTCCAGGCGGACGCCATGCGCACGCTGCGCGCGGTCGCGGCGCCGCACGGATTCAACCTCGGGCTCAACCAGGGACCGGTGGCCGGTGCGGGGATCGCCGCGCACCTGCACCAGCACGTCGTGCCGCGGTGGGGCGGGGACTCGAACTTCATGCCGATCGTCGCCCACACGCGGGTCCTGCCCCAGCTGCTCACCGAGACCCGCGCCCTGCTCGCCGCGGCCTGGCCGGCCCACCCCACCCCCCCGGCGTGATCATGAGAGATGCACGCGTCTGAGGGCCGGATACGCATACATCTCTCATGATCACGCCCCCGGGGGCGCCGGGGGTGTCAGCCGGAGCCGGAGCCGGAGCCGGATGGGGCGGCGGACTCGGACTGGACCTTCTGGGCCAGCTGCGGGGGCATCGGGTCGTGCCGCAGGTACGTCCGGGTGAACGTCGCCGTGCCGTGCGAGAGCGAGCGCAGGTCGACGGCATAGCGGGTGACCTCGACCGCAGGCACCTCCGCCCGGATCAGGGTGCGCCCCGCCCCTACCGGCTCCGTACCGCCGACCCGGCCGCGCCGCCCGGACAGGTCGCTCATCACCGCACCGACGTACTCGTCCGCCACCAGCACGGTCACCTCGTCGACCGGCTCGAGCATGAGGATCGCCCCGGACTGCGCGGCGTCCTTGAGCGCCAGCGAACCGGCCGTCTGGAACGCCATGTCCGAGGAGTCGACGCTGTGCGCCTTGCCGTCGACGAGGGTCACCCGCAGGTCGATGACCGGGTAGCCGGCGGCCACCCCGCGCTCCATCTGCGCGCGCACCCCCTTCTCGACCGAGGGGATGAACTGGCGTGGCACCGCCCCGCCGACCACCTTGTCGACGAACTCGAACCCGGACCCGTGCGGCAGCGGCTCCACCTCGATGTCGCAGACAGCGAACTGTCCGTGGCCGCCGGACTGCTTGACGTGCCGCCCGTGACCCTTCGACGGGGCGGCGAAGGTCTCCCGCAGGGACACCCGCAGCGGGACGGAGTCCACCGCCACCCCGTAGCGGTTGCGCAGCCGGTCCAGCAGGACGTCGACGTGCGCCTCTCCCATCGTCCAGAGCACGAGCTGGTGCGTCTCGGGGTTGTTCTCCAGCCGCAGGGTCGGGTCCTCGGCGACCAGCCGCTGCAGGCCCTGGGCGAGCTTGTCGTCGTCGGCCTTCGCGTGCGCCACGATCGCCACCGGCAGCAGCGGGTCGGGCATGACCCAGGGCTCCATGAGCAGCGGTTCTTCCTTGGCCGAGAGCGTGTCGCCGGTCTCGGCCCTGGTGAGCTTGGCGATCGCGACGATGTCCCCGGCCGTGGCCTCGCCGACGGTGCGCTGGGACTTGCCCAGCGGCGAGGACAGCGCGCCGATGCGCTCGTCCACGTCGTGGTCCTCGTGTCCGCGGGCGTCGCCGAAGAACGAGCCGAAGTGGCCGGACACGTGCACGAAGGTGTCCGGGCGGAGGGTCCCGGAGAACACGCGTACGAGGCTGATCCTCCCGACGTACGGGTCGGTGGTCGTCTTGACCACCTCGGCAAGCAGCGGTCCGGCCGGGTCGCAGCCGAGCGGGCCGCGTGGCTTGCCGGCCGGGTCCGTCGCCGGCGGGACGGTGTGCTCCAGCGGGGAAGGGAAGCCGGAGGTGACGACCTCGAGCAGCTCGGCCATGCCCAGGCCGGTGGGCGCGGCCGCGGCCAGCACCGGGTAGAACGAGCCGCGGGCGACGGCCTTCTCCAGGTCCTCGATCAACGTGGCGATCTCGATCTGCTCGCCGTCGAGATAGCGGTCCATCAGCGACTCGTCCTCGGACTCGGCGATGATCCCCTCGATCAGCGCGTTGCGCGCGGACTCGATCAGCGGCAGGTGCTCGGGGTCGGGGTCACGCTCGGTGCGCGCGCCGGAGGAGTAGTCGAACACCCGCTGCGAGAGCAGCCCGATGAGCCCGGCCGCAGTGCCGTCGTCGGCGGCCAGCGGCAGGTAGAGCGGCAGCACGCCGTCGCCGAAGACGCGCTGGCAGACGGCCACCGTCTCGTCGAAGTCGGCCCGCTGGTGGTCCAGCTTGGTGACCACGACCGCGCGGGGCATCCCGACGGCGGCGCACTCCTCCCACAGCAGCCGGGTGGAGCCGTCCACGCCGTCCACGGCGGACACGACGAACAGTGCCGCGTCGGCGGCGCGCAGGCCGGCCCGCAGGTCGCCCACGAAGTCGGCGTAGCCGGGCGTGTCCAGGAGGTTGATCTTCACCCCCTCCCAGGCGCAGGGCGCGACGGCCAGGGAGATCGAGCGCTGCTGGCGCTGCTCGGCCTCGTCGAAGTCGCTCACCGTGGTGCCGTCCTCGACGCGACCGGGTCGGGAGATGGTCCCGGTCGCCACGAGCAGGGCCTCCGCCAGGGTGGTCTTGCCTGCTCCGGTGTGGCCGACCAGGACGACGTTGCGGATCGCGCCGGGCTGGTCGGCCGCCGGTGCCCTGCCCTGGCCACCCGGCTGGCCTGCCGGAGTCGCGGTGGGGTTGTTCGCCATCGCCTGCCGCCTCCTCGTCGAGTGCTGGTGAGGCGGCCAGCCTCCACCGACGCCAGCCGGCGCACAAGGCTGGGTAGGCTGACCGCCGCCCGAGGACCGCACCCGGAACCGCACGAGAAAGCAACCGATGCTCTCCCGGTACGCCAAGGCCTTCTTCACCCGGCTGCTCACCCCGCCGGCCCGGCTCCTGCTGGCCGTGGGGATCGGTCCCGACGTCGTGACCTGGATCGGCACGATCGGGGTGGTCGCGGGGGCGTTCGCGTTCTTCCCGCGCGGGGAGTTCTTCGTGGGCACGCTGGTGATCACCGCGTTCGTCTTCTCCGACACCCTCGACGGCACGATGGCCCGCCTTTCGGGCAGGTCGAGCAAGTGGGGAGCGTTCCTGGACTCGACCCTCGACCGCGTGGGAGACGCGGCCATCTTCACCGCGCTCCTGTGGTGGTTCGTGGGTGCGGGCAACGAGCCCTGGCTGGCCGTCGTCACGGCGATCTGCCTCATCGGCGGCGCCGTGGTCTCCTACGCCAAAGCCAGGGCCGAGGGCCTGGGCATGACCTGCGACGTCGGCATCGCCGAGCGCAGCGAGCGGCTGGTGACCGCGCTGGTCGCGACCGGGCTGACCGGCCTGTTCCACGCGCCCTGGATCCAGGCCGTCGGGCTGACCGCGCTGGCCGCTGCCACCTTGGTGACCGTGGTGCAGCGGCTGGTGCACGTCCACCGTCAGGCGGTCGCAGGCGACGGCGCCGGGGCGGTCCCGTCGACCGGCGCTCCACCGGAGCCACAGCCGTGAAGGACCGGGCCAGCGACCTCGCGTTCGCCGCCGGCTGGGGCGCCGTGCGCCGGATGCCCGCCGCGATGGCCAGGGGGACGTTCCGCGTCCTGGCCGACCAGGCCTGGCTGCGGCACGGGGCCTCGGTGCAGCAGCTCGAACGGAACCTGCGGCGGGTCGTTCCGGATGCGTCCCAGCGGGAGCTGCGCGAGCTGTCGCGGGAGTCGATGCGCTCGTACCTGCGGTACTGGTGCGAGGCGTTCCGCCTGCCGGACCTGTCGCACGAGGAGATCATGTCCACGCACACCTGCGTGGACGAGAAGTACATCGTCAACGGTCTGGAGAGCGGGCGGGGTGCCGTCCTGACGCTGTCGCACTCGGGCAACTGGGACCACGCCGGGGCGTGGCTGTGCCTCACGCACGGGCGGTTCACCACGGTCGCCGAGCGGCTCCGGCCCGAGTCCCTGTACGAGCGGTTCCTGGCCTACCGGCGCTCGCTCGGCATGGAGGTCCTGCCGCTCACCGGGGCGGGCGGCCCGTTCCGCACGCTGCTGGAGCGGGCCCGCGCCGGGGGCCTGATCTGCCTGCTCGGCGACCGCGACCTCACCGAGAACGGGGTCCCGGTGACTTTCTTCGGCGAGCAGGCCAAGATGCCGGCCGGACCGGCGGCACTCGCCATCGCCTCCGGCGCGCCGTTGCTGCCTGCGACGCTGTGGTTCGGGGACCGTGGGTCGTGGACGCGTATCCACGAGGAGATCCCGGTACCGCCGACCGGGACGAGGGCCGAGAAGGTGGCCGTGATGACCCAGGCGTGCGCCGACGTCTTCCAGCAGGGCATCGCCGAGCACCCCCAGGACTGGCACATGCTGCAACGCCTGTGGCTGGCCGACCTCCCGGCGCAGCGCCGATGAGGATCGGCCTGGTCAGCCCGTACTCCTTCGACGTGCCCGGAGGCGTCCAGGCGCACGTGCGCGACCTGGCCGACGAGCTGATCCGGCTCGGCCACGAGGTCTCGGTGCTGGCGCCGGCCGACGAGGACGACGCGCTGCCGCCGTTCGTTGTGCCGGCCGGCCGCGCGGTCCCGGTGCGGTACAACGGCTCGGTCGCCCGCCTGTCGTTCGGGCTGCTGTCCGCCTCGCGGGTGCGCCGCTGGATCCGGGACGGGGACTTCGACGTGCTGCACGTGCACGAGCCCGCCTCGCCGAGCCTGGGCCTGCTGGCGTGCTGGGCGGCCATCGGTCCGATCGTCGCCACCTTCCACGCGTCGATGGAGCGGTCGCGGGCGATGACCGCGGCGTACGGGATCCTGCAGACCGCGCTGGAGAAGGTCAGCGCCCGGATCGCGGTGAGCGAGCGTGCCCGGGAGACCCTCGTCGAGCACCTGGGCGGGGACGCGATCCTGATCCCGAACGGCGTGCGGGTGAGCGCGTTCGCGGGCGGCCGGCTGCTGCCCGGGTGGCCCGGCGACGGCGGGGCGCTGGGTTTCCTCGGCCGGATCGACGAGCCGCGCAAGGGCTTGGACGTGCTGCTGGACGCCCTGCCGGCGATCGCGGACAAGCACCCGGGCGTACGGCTGCTGGTGGCCGGCCCCGGCGACGTCGACGAGGTCCGGTCCGAGATCCCCAGGTCGGTGCGCGACCGAGTGCACTTCCTCGGCCTGGTCAGCGACGCGGACAAGGCGGCGATGCTGCGCTCGGTGGACGTGTACGTCGCGCCCAACACCGGCCGGGAGAGCTTCGGGATCATCCTGCTCGAGGCGATGGCCGCCGGCACGCCGGTGCTGGCGAGCGACATCGAGGCGTTCGACGACGTGCTCGAACGCGGCCGTGCCGGCCGCCTGTTCCGGGTGGGCGACAGTGCCGACCTGGCCGAGCACGCGGTCCGGCTGCTGGCCGACCCGGCCGAGCGCGGCGCGCTGTCGCAGACCGGCTCGTCGGTGGTCGCCCAGTACGACTGGGCCGACGTCGCCGCGCGGGTCCTGGCCGTCTACGAGACGGTGACCTGGAGCGGCCTGAAGGTCCGTGAGGACTCCCGCGGCCAGGCCCTGGGCCGGTTCACCCGGCTGAAGGACGAGCCCTGATGTCGCGCTGGCTGGTCGCGCTGGCCGTCGTGGCCCTGGTCGGCCTCTACCTGCGCGGGCTGGCGGGGCGGCTGGACCGCCTGCACGTGCGCGTGGAGGCGGCCCGCGACGCGCTCGACGCCCAGCTGGTGCGGCGCACGGCCGCAGCGCTCGAGCTGGCCCACGCCGGGCTGCTCGACCCGGCCACGAGCGTGCTGCTGGCCGAGGAGGCGTACGGCGCGCAGACAGCCGAGCCCGCCGAACGGCCCCGGGCCGAGAGCGAGCTCACCGGGGCGCTGTACGCCGCCATCCCGGACGCGCAGACGCTCGCGCTGCTGGCCGAGTCCAGCCGAGGGTCGGCGCTGCTGGACGCGCTGCGCGTCTCCTGCGGCCATGTCGTCCTGGCCCGGCGGTTCTACAACGAGGCGGTCCGGTCCACTCAGGGCCTGCGCGACCGGCGGCTGGTGCGATGGCTGCACCTGGCCGGCACCGCGCCCTACCCGCGCCCGTTCGAGATGGACGACATGCCGCCGCCGGCGCTGACCGTGCCGGGCCTGACGGGTCCGGGGGCGAGCCGAGGTTAGGATCCACGCCGTGCCCGAGACCGTCGTCCGTGGCTCGGGCCGTCGCCACCGCGCCGCCGGGCCTGCCCTGCTGCTGGCCGTCGCCGCCACGCTCGTCCTGGCCGCGTGCTCGAACGGGTCCTCACCCGGGCCGAGCATCCCGGCCACTTCCACGGCCGGCCCGCAGTCGCCGAGCCCCAGCCCGACCCCCACGCCGACCACCGTCCAGCGCTCGCTGCTGTCCGGCCGGGCCGGGGCGACCGACCATGCCGTGCTCGCGGTCAAGCTCGACAACACGCCGCTGTCGAACCCCTGGGCGGGTCTGAAGGCCGCCGACGTGGTCTACCTCGAGCAGGTCGAAGGCGGGCTCAGCCGTTTCATGGCGATCTACTCGTCCACGTACCCGGCGAGCGTCGGCCCGGTCCGCAGCGCGCGGATCTCCGACATCGAGCTGCTGCGCCAGTACGGGAAGGTCGCGTTCGCCTACTCCGGCGTGCAGACCAAGATGCTGCCGGTGCTGAAGAAGGCGTACCTGATCGACGTCAGCGACGACCACGGCGGCCTCGGCTACCACCGGGACTTCAGCCGGCCGGCGCCGTACAACCTGTTCGGGACACCGAGCGTGCTGCTCAAGCGGGCCGGCCACCCTGCCAAGGCGGTGGACGTCGGCTTCACCTTCGACGACGCCGTCCCGGCGGGCGGGACCCCGGTGACGGTGGTGTCCGCGTCCTACCCGGCGACCCGGGTCGGCTTCGCCTGGAACGCCTCGTCCCGGCGCTTCCTGGCCAGCATGAACGGTCGCAAGGCGATGGCCACCGAGGGCGGGCAGCTCGGCGGCACGACGGTGATCATCCAGTACGTCAAGGTGACCCGGTCGATCTACCACGACAAGAACGGCAACTACACCCCGCTGAGCACCAGCGTCGGGACCGGGAGCGCGCTGATCCTGCGCGACGGGCGGTACTGGAGGGCGACCTGGTCCCGGCCGTCGGCGGCCGCGGGCACCCAGTGGCTGGTCGGCGGCCAGCCGTTCCCGCTCGCGCCCGGTCAGGTCTGGGTCCTGCTGGTCGACAAGAAGACCCCCGCCAAGATCGGCTGACGCCTCCCGACTGATGCGCGCGTCTTGGGCCTACCGACCCGGTGGTAGGCCCAAGACGCGCGCATCAGTCGGGAGGGGTGGGGGCCGGCGCCGGGGCTGGGCCGCGGTGGAGCGGTCGGGGCTGCTGAGTTGGCCGTCGCGGGCAACGCGGAGGGCTTGCCGAGCCGTACGATGAGCGCACCGCACCATCCGTCCCGCGCGTCCCGAAGTCCAGTGAGGTCGACCGTGTCAACCGGGTCCAGCCAGTCCGCCGGCTCCAGCAAGGAGTCCACCAGCAGCCAGCCCCGCACCGGTACCGCACGCGTCAAGCGCGGCATGGCCGAGATGCTCAAGGGCGGCGTGATCATGGACGTGGTCACCGCCGAGCAGGCCAAGGTCGCCGAGGACGCGGGGGCGGTG
This sequence comes from uncultured Actinomycetota bacterium, assembly GCA_963849365.1. Lineage (GTDB taxonomy): Bacteria > Actinomycetota > Actinomycetes > Prado026 > Prado026 > CAVQCJ01. The sequence continues at coordinate 356,828 of CAWKHA010000001.1, read as the reverse complement.
GCGGTGATGGCGCTGGAGCGGGTGCCGGCCGACATCCGTCGCGACGGCGGCGTGGCCCGCATGTCCGACCCGGACATGATCGACGCCATCGTCGCGGCCGTGTCGATCCCGGTGATGGCCAAGGCCCGGATCGGCCACTTCGTGGAGGCCCAGGTCCTGCAGAGCCTGGGGGTCGACTACGTCGACGAGTCCGAGGTGCTGACCCCCGCCGACGAGGCGCACCACATCGACAAGTGGGCGTTCACCGTCCCGTTCGTGTGCGGCGCGACCAACCTGGGGGAGGCGCTGCGGCGGATCGCCGAGGGCGCCGCGATGATCCGCTCCAAGGGCGAGGCGGGCACCGGCAACGTGGTCGAGGCGACCCGGCACATGAGGCAGATCAGGACCGAGATCCGCCGGCTGGCCACGCTGGACGAGCCGGAGCTGTACGCCGCCGCCAAGGAGCACCGGGCGCCGTACGAGCTGGTGAAGCGAGGTGGCCGAGACCGGCCGGCTGCCGGTCGTGCTGTTCACCGCCGGCGGCATCGCCACCCCCGCCGACGCGGCGATGATGATGCAGCTTGGGGCCGAGGGTGTCTTCGTCGGCTCGGGCATCTTCAAGTCCGGCAACCCCGCGCAGCGCGCCGAGGCGATCGTCAAGGCCACCACGTTCTACGACGACCCGGACGTCATCGCCAAGGTTTCCCGCGGCCTGGGCCAGGCCATGGTCGGGATCAACATCGACGTCCTGCCGGAGACCGAGCGGTTCGCCGGCCGGGGCTGGTGAGCGCGCCGCTCGTCGGCGTCCTCGCCCTGCAGGGCGACGTCCGCGAGCACCTCGCGGCGCTGGAACGGGCCGGTGCCCGCGGCATCGGGGTCCGCCGACCCGCCGAGCTCGAGGGCATCGACGGGCTGGTCCTGCCCGGCGGGGAGTCGACCACGATGTCCAAGCTGGCCGTGACGTTCGGCCTGCTGGAGCCGCTGCGCGCGTTCGTGCGCGGCGGGCTCCCCGCGTACGGGTCCTGTGCCGGGATGATCATGCTCGCCGACCGGATCCTGGACGGGCGCCCCGACCAGGAGACGATCGGGGGCATCGACATGACGGTCCGGCGCAACGCCTTCGGTCGTCAGGTGGACTCCTTCGAGGCCGACCTCGAGATGACCGGCCTGGAAGTCGAAGCCCCCGACCCCCGCGACGGCCCGACGCGAACAGGCCCGCTGCACGCGGTCTTCATCCGCGCGCCGTGGGTCGAGTCGGTCGGGCCGGCGGTGCAGGTGCTCGCGACGGCGCCGGCGGCCGCCGGCCCGGATAGGATCGTCGCCGTTCGGCAGGGTCCGCTGCTGGCCACCGCCTTCCATCCCGAGCTGACCGGTGACGACCGCGTGCACCGGTGCTTCGTGGCGATGGTGCGGGCCGCGGGCAGCGACGTCAGAGGGGTGCGAGGGACGGCATGAGCGGCCACTCCAAGTGGGCGACCACCAAGCACAAGAAGGCCGTGGTCGACGCGAAGCGCGGCAAGCTCTTCGCGAAGCTGATCAAGAACATCGAGGTGGCCGCGCGTACCGGCGGCGGCGACCCGGACGGCAACCCGACCCTCTACGACGCGATCGTGAAGGCCCGCAAGAGCTCGGTCCCCAACGACAACATCGAGCGGGCGGTCAAGCGCGGGTCCGGCGCCGAGGCCGGTGGGGCCGAGTACCAGACGATCATGTACGAGGGGTACGGTCCGGGCGGCGTGGCCGTCCTGGTGGAGTGCCTGACCGACAACCGCAACCGTGCGGCCTCCGACGTCAGGGTGGCGATGACGCGCAACGGCGGCACGATGGCCGACCCCGGCTCGGTCTCCTACCTGTTCAGCCGCAAGGGTGTCGTGCTGGTGCCCAAGACGGGCGAGCTGAACGAGGACGACGTGCTGGCGGCGGTGCTCGACGCGGGGGCCGAGGACGTCGAGGACCTGGGCGAGTCGTTCGAGGTGGTCAGCGAGGCCTCGGACCTGGTCGCGGTCCGCACCGCGCTGCAGCAGGCCGGGGTCGAGTACGAGTCGGCGGAGGCGTCGTTCGTGCCGAGCGTGACCGTGGAGCTGGACGCCGAGGCCGCGCCCAAGGTGTTCCGGTTGATCGAGGCGCTCGAGGACAGTGACGACGTGCAGAACGTCTGGGCCAACTTCGACGTGTCCGACGAAGTCATGGCCGCCGTCGGCTGACCCAACGGCGACTTGTCAGGCCCAGTGGCTGCACTCCAGGCGTCGCGCAGCCTGACACGTCGGCCCGGTGCTGATACGGCCGCACCTGGTTCCGCGCAGGGCGTCGCGACGGCGGCACACTGAGCAGTACGCGAGGGCCCGGCCGCCGGGAGGCAGCCGGGCCCACATGCGTGTCCGAGCGTCAGTGGTGACCGGAGCCGTGTCCGCCGGACCGCTGCGAGCCGCTGTGGTGGACCGGCCCGTGGTGGCCCGCCGACGCGGAGGCGTGCGCGTGCCGGGTGAGGACGACCCGCGTCCCGGCCGGCTGGCGGGCCTTGTCGCCCCCGCGGTTCCAGACCGCCTTCACGGCCTTGCCCTTGGTGCCCGGGTCGCCGTGCTTGCCGTGCCTGCCGTCGTCACCCCAGCGGTCCCAGAGCGCGCCCGCTGCCCGCAGGTCCGCGAGCACCGCCTTGGCCGAGGTCTCGGCGTCGACTGTCGCCTTGAGCGCGGTCAGCGCCGCCATCTTGGCCTGGATCCTGGCCGCCACCTTGGCCTTCTGAGCGTCGCTCAGCTTGGTGCTGGCCTGGACTCGAGCCAGCGCGCCGGCCAGCCGCGCGAGCCGGGCGTCGATCCGGGCGTCAACGTGCGTCTTGAGCGCGGCCAGCCACGCGGCCGACAGGTCGGCGCGGATGGCCGCGACGGAGGTCTCGGCGTCCACCTTGGCCTTGAGCGCGTTCAGCGCGGCGACCTCGGCCTGGATCCGTGCGGCCGCACCGGCCTTCTGCGCGGCGGTGAGCTTCGTGCTCGCCGCGGCCTTGGCGGCCTTGGCGGACAGGTCGGCCAGGCGATCGGCGACGTACGCGTCGACCTTCGCCTTGAGCCCGGCCACGGTCATCGCGACCGGCTGGGCCGCGCCGGTGGTGGCGGCGGCCGGCTTGGCCGGATCGGCCTTCGTGCAGGCGTAGGCCGGCACTGCGAGCCCCGCGAACAGGGCGACGCTCGAGCCGGCCACGGTGAGCCGGGTCAGGTTCTTCCTGTTCGAGATCACAACCTCACAACCTCTCGTGTGGGGCGGGACCCGTGCGGTCCCGCCGTGTCACGAGTGGCAGCAGTGCCCGCGATCTTGGTCGCTAAACGCCGCCGTCGGAGTGACGGACTCCTCGCGCCGTGATGGGCGAGTCGCAGCCGGTCGGCACCGGAAGAGGTCGGTAGCATCCGAACACCTGTTCGGACGGAGGCCGGTTGTGCGCGTGCTCGGAGTCGACCCCGGCCTCACCCGGTGCGGGCTCGGTGTGGTCGAGGGCCGCCCCGGCGCGCCGCTCGTCCTGGTCGCCGTCGACGTCGTGCGGACCCCGCGCGAGGCCGACCTCGGGGCGCGCCTGGTCGCCGTCGAGCGCCGGGTCGAGGAGTGGCTCGACCTGTACGCCCCGGACGCCGTCGCCGTCGAACGCGTCTTCAGCCAGCACAACGTCCGCACGGTGATGGGCACGGCCCAGGCCAGCGCGGTGGCGATCTGCGCGGCCGCTCGGCGCGGCCTGCCGGTCGCGCTGCACACCCCCAGCGAGGTCAAGGCCGCCGTCACCGGGAGCGGGCGGGCCGACAAGGCCCAGGTCGGCGCCATGGTCACGCGGCTGCTGCGCCTCCCCGAGACCCCCAGCCCCGCCGATGCGGCCGACGCGCTGGCGCTCGCGATCTGCCACGTGTGGCGCGGGTCGGCCCGGGCCCGGCTCGACCTGGCGGTCGCGGCGCAGGCCGAGGCCAGGGCGGGTGCCCGGTGATCGCGTCGGTCGCCGGCCGGGTGGCAGCCGTCGGAGCGGACACGGCGATCGTGGAGATCGGCGGCATCGGGGTGTCGGTCGTCTGCACCCCGACGACGCTGGCCGGTCTGCACGTCGGTGAACCGGTCTCGCTGGCGACCAGCCTGGTGGTCCGGGAGGACTCCCTCACGCTGTACGGCTTCGCGGACGCCGACGAGCGCGCCGTCTTCGAGCAGGTCCAGACCGTCACCGGGATCGGGCCGCGGCTGGCACAGGCGATGCTGGCCGTGCACAGCCCGGACGCCCTGCGCCGCGCCGTGGCCACCGACGACCTGGTCGCGCTCACCGCGGTCCCCGGGATCGGGCGCAAGGGGGCGCAGCGAGTGGTGCTCGAGCTCAAGGACCGGATCGGGCCACCGCGCTCCGGGCTGCCGGACCGGGTGGACGTGCGCACGTCCACCCGCGGCGGAGCCGGCTGGGAGGGGCAGGTGCACGCGGCACTGCTCGGGCTGGGCTGGTCCGTGCGCGACGCAGACGAAGCCGTGGCGTCGGTCGCGGTCGAGGCCGCCCAGGAAACGGCCCCCGAGATCGCCGACCTGCTGCGCGCGGCCCTGCGCACGCTGAGCCGCGCATGACCGGCCGCCGCGACAGCGACCTTGCCGTCGTACCGGATCCGACCGGGGTCGGCGTCGTCGACCTGGTGGCGGTCGAGGCCACACCGGACGAGCGTGCCGCAGAGGCCGCGCTACGCCCCCGTTCGCTCGCCGAGTTCGTCGGGCAGGAGCGCGTGCGCGAGCAGCTCGGACTGGTGCTCGACGCTGCGAAGGGGCGCGGGTCGGCGCCCGACCACGTCCTGCTGTCCGGGCCGCCGGGGCTGGGCAAGACCACCCTGGCCATGATCATCGCCACCGAGCTGGCGACGCCGCTGCGGATCACCAGCGGCCCGGCGATCCAGCACGCCGGAGACCTGGCGGCCGTCCTGTCCTCGCTGACCGAGGGCGAGGTGCTGTTCCTGGACGAGATCCACCGGATGGCCCGCCCGGCCGAGGAGATGCTCTACATGGCGATGGAGGACTTCCGCGTCGACGTGGTCGTCGGCAAGGGGCCGGGCGCCACCGCCATCCCGCTGGAGATCCCGCCGTTCACGCTGGTGGGCGCGACGACCCGCGCCGGGCTGCTGCCGGGTCCGCTGCGCGACCGGTTCGGGTTCACCGGCCACATGGACTTCTACGCCCCCGTCGAGCTCGAGCTCGTGCTCGAGCGGTCCGCCCGGCTGCTCGACGTGACGCTCACCGCCGACGGGGCCGCCGAGATCGCCGGGCGCTCCCGCGGTACACCGCGCATCTCGAACCGGCTGCTGCGCCGGGTCCGGGACTACTCGCAGGTGAAAGGCGACGGCGTGGTGTCGCTGGACGTGGCCCGGGCGGCCCTGGCCGTCTACGAGGTGGACGAGCTCGGCCTGGACCGCCTGGACCGGGCCGTCCTGGACGCCCTGTGCCGCCGGTTCGGCGGCGGGCCGGTCGGCGTGTCCACGATCGCCGTCGCCGTCGGAGAGGAGCGCGAGACGGTCGAGGAGGTCGCCGAGCCCTTCCTGGTCAGGGCGGGCCTGCTGGCCCGGACGCCGCGCGGGCGGATCGCCACGGCGGCCGCCTGGACGCACCTCGGCCTGCGGGCCCCGGCTCCTGCGTTCGGCGCGCCGACGCTCGACCTGGACTGAGGGGCGGCAGGAGGGCACCTTCGCTGGGCCTAGAATCCCCGGACCGGCCGACGGGCCGGCGGGTGGGTGCGCGCGACTCCCGGCACCGCCGACGACCCAGACGACCCCGACGACCCCGAGGACGAGGACGAGACACCGTGTCAGGCCAGCTGCTGTTCCTCGTCGTGATCGGCGCGGTCTTCTACTTGCTCATCCTCGGCCCGCAGCGGCGCAAGATGCGCCAGCAGCAGGAGATGACATCCCGCCTGGCCCCGGGCGTCGAGGTGATGACGACCGCAGGCCTGTTCGCGACCGTGCGAGAGGTGACCGACGACGAGGTGCACCTGGAGGTCGCCCCCGGGGTCGTTCAGCGCTACGTGAAGGGCGCGATCGCCCGCGTCGTCACCCCGCCCGAGCCCGAGGCCGACGACGACGCGGGCCCGGCTCCGGACTCCGACGCGGGCTCCACCGGCGGGCCCGGCGCGCCGAGAGAGCCCTGACAGAGAACGTTCAGGTTCGTCCGGGACAATTCGCGGACGAGCACGGTACGGCCGGGGCACCTAGCGCGGTCGTCGATCACGGAAGGCTGGAAGCGTGGCAGCGCCGACACCGACGCCGCGTCCCGGACGCGCCCTCGCGGTCATCGCCCTCGGGCTGGTGGCGCTGTACGCGTGGATCTTCATCTCCGGCCACCACTCGCCGAAGCTGGGCATCGACCTGGCCGGCGGCACGAGCGTCACGCTCAAGCCGACCGTACCGGCGGGTGAGGAGGGCACGGTCACGGACGCGTCCGTCGACCAGGCCGTGAACATCATCCGGAACCGCGTCGACGGGCTCGGCGTCGCCGAGTCCACCGTGACCCGGCAGGGGACCGGGTCCGGCTCCACGATCCTGGTCGAGGTCCCGGGCAAGAACCAGAAGGACCTGGGGTCGAAGATCGGCAAGACCGCGAAGATGAGCTTCCGCAAGGTGCTCCTGTCGTGCCCCGCGACCCCGGCGGCCACGCCGAGGCCGAGCGCGTCGCCGTCCGCCACCGGGTCGGGCACGGCGAAGCCCTCGGCGAGCCCGACCGGGTCGGCCGCGGTGACGCCCGCGGCGTCCCCCTCGTCGAGCAGCAACGGCCGTCCGGCCAGCGGCCTGCGGGCGGCCACCCCGTCGCCAACGGCCAGCGCCACGCCCAGCGCCACCGGGTCGGCGGCGGCGGACGGCACGGCCACGTGCGCGTCCACCGGCGCCACCGCGTCGGTCCCGCAGGCGCAGGTCGTCGCGTTCGACGCGCTGGACTGCAGCAAGATCACCGACCAGAACCACCCCGTGGACCGGCCGAAGGAGAACCTCGTCACCTGCTCCACCGACGGGTCGGAGAAGTTCATCCTCGGGCCGCAGATCATCCCCGGCTCGGACGTCACCAGCTCGTCCGCGGTCCTGGACACCGGATCGAACGGCACCGGCATCCCCACCTGGACGGTGCTGCTGAACTTCAACGGCGACGGCGCGAAGGTGTTCGCCGACACCACCCGAGAGCTGTACGGCCAGACGGCCGGCACCGACGCGAACCGGTTCGCGATCGTGCTCGACGGCCTGGTCCAGACCGCCCCCGGGGTCAACGGCGCGATCCTGAACGGCCAGGCGCAGATCACCGGCAGCTTCACCCAGCAGACCGCCACCGACCTGGCGAACGTGCTGAACTACGGCGCGCTGCCGCTGGCGTTCGTCGTCCAGCAGCAGCAGGCGATCTCGGCCACGCTCGGCTCCGACTACCTGTACGCCGGTGTGCTCGCCGGCCTGGTCGGCCTGTTCCTGGTGGCCGTGTACCTGCTGGTCTACTACCGCGGCCTCGGGTTGGTCGCGCTGGCGAGCCTGGTGATCGCCGGCCTGCTGACGTACGGATCGCTGGTGCTGCTCGGGCAGACCATCGGCTACACCCTCAGCCTCGCGGGCATCGCCGGTGCCATCGTGTCCATCGGCATCACGGCGGACTCGTTCGTCGTCTTCTTCGAACGCATCCGGGACGAGATGCGCGACGGCCGCAGCCTGCGCGTCGCCGTCGAGCAGGGCTGGCGGCGCGCGCGGCGGACGATCCTGGCCGCAGACGCGGTCTCGTTCATCGCCGCGGTGACGCTGTACCTGCTGGCGGTCGGCAACGTGCAGGGCTTCGCGTTCACGCTCGGCCTCACCACGATCATCGACGTCGTGGTCGTCTTCCTGTTCACCAAACCGTTGCTGACGCGCCTGGCCCGGACCAGGTTCTTCGGCGAGGGCCACAAGTGGTCGGGCGTGGACCCGGAACGCCTCGGCGTGCGGCGCCGACCCGCGTCTTCGACCCGGCGCACCGCGCCGAAGGAGGCCTGATGTCCCGCGTGGGCCGGCTCGGCCACCAGCTGTACACCGGCGAGGTCTCCTACGACTTCGTCGGCCACCGCCGGCTCTGGTACACGATCTCCGCGGTGCTGCTGGCAGTGTCCGTCCTGTCGCTCGCCATCCGCGGCCTCAACCTGGGCATCGAGTTCAAAGGTGGCGACGTCGTCACCATCCCGACGGCGACCGGGACGGTCCAGCAGGCCCGCGACGCGGCGGCCTCGGTGGGCGCCACGCAGATCGAGGTCACGGAGCTGACCGCGGAGAGCGGCCGATCCCTGCAGGTGCAGACCGAGTCGCTGTCCGACGCCGACGCCCAGCGGCTCGCCGCCACCCTGGCCGACAAGTTCGACGTCAACCCGGACCAGGTCACTGCCCAGCAGATCTCTCCGTCCTGGGGAGGCGAGATCACCAAGAAGGCGCTGACCGGTCTGGCGGTCTTCCTGGTGCTGATCGTGCTGTTCCTGACGGTGTACTTCGAGTGGCGGATGGCGATCGCCGCCGTCATCGCCCTCGTGCACGACCTCGTCATCACCGTGGGCATCTACGCGCTCGTCGGGTTCTCGGTGACGCCGGCCACGGTCATCGGCGTGCTCACGATCCTGGGTTACTCGCTCTACGACACGGTCGTGGTGTTCGACAAGGTCAGGGAGAACACGCGCGGCCTGGCCGGGTCGAACCGCATGACGTACAGCTCGGCCGCCAACCTCGCGGTCAACCAGACCCTCGTGCGGTCCATCAACACCTCGGTGATCGCGCTGCTGCCGGTCGCGGCGATCCTGATCGTGGGCACGGCGATGGGCGCCGGTCCGCTGGAGGACCTCTCGCTCGCCCTCTTCGTCGGCATCGCCACCGGCACCTACTCCTCGATCTTCGTCGCCACGCCGCTGGCCTGCCAGATCAAGGAGCGCGAACCAGCGATGCAGGCGCTCGCGAAGCGGGTGGCCGCGCGGCAGGCGGCCGGACGCGGCGTGGCCGCGGTGTCCGCGGCGAAGGGAGGCGGCCGCAGCGCGTCGGTCGCCGCCGAAGACGCCGAGGGCGAGCCGGACGTCGACGACGAGGTGCTGGAGGACGACGAGCTCGACGACACGCCGTCCCCCGCGACCGCGACCGCAGCGGCCAAGGCCGCCCCGTCCAGGCCCGGCGCACGACCGCAGCCGCGCAAGGGCACCAGCAACAAGCGGCGTCCGTCCGGCAAGAAGCGGCGGTAGGCGGTGACGGCGGCGGTCCTGCTCGAGAGCTTCCTCGACCGGCTCGTGCGCGACATCCCCGACTACCCCCAGCCGGGGATCGTCTTCAAGGACATCACGCCGCTGCTCGCGGACCCGGCGGGCTTCGCCGCTGTGGTGGACGCGCTGACCGACGGCCACCGGGTGGGGACCGTGGACGCCGTCGTCGGCGTCGAGGCACGCGGGTTCATCCTGGCCGCGCCTGTCGCGTACCGGCTTCGGGCGGGGTTCGTGCCGGTGCGGAAGAAGGGCAAGCTGCCGTCGACGACGTTCGAGGAGAGCTACGCGCTGGAGTACGGCGAGGCGACCCTGGAGATCCACACGGACGCGTTCGCCCCCGGTGCTCGTGTGGTCGTCGTGGACGACGTGCTGGCCACCGGCGGCACGGCGGCGGCGACCGCCGAGCTGGTGCGCCGTGCCGGTGGCACCGTGGTCGGCCTCTCGGTGCTGCTCGAGCTCGGCTTCCTGGACGGCCGGAGCCGGATCCCGGGCGTGCCGGTGCACGCCCTGCGGGCCGTCTGAGCGGCGGGGCTCCGGGAATAGCCGCCGGGCGCCGATGCCTAGACTGAGTGAGAGCAGTGACCAGCCCGACCGGTGAGCCGGCACGGCAGGAGCGTCTTTGACCGAACAGGTAGCCCCGGACGACGTGGTGGGCACCCGACCCGCCCCGGCGCTGGACGCCGCCTCGGAGCCTTCGCCCGACGGTCGCGCGCTGGCTCCGGTACCCGGTCCGCCCGCCCGCGTCCGGCAGCGGTTCGCCCGGCTCGCGTCGCAGCGCGGCCAGCAGCCGGTCGCCGTGCTCGAGCCGCTGTTCCGTGTCGTCCGGACCAACCATCCGAAGGCGGACCTGCGCGACGTGGAGCGGGCGTACGCCGTCGCCGAGCTGCGGCACCGGGGCCAGCGCCGCAAGAGTGGCGAGCCGTACATCACCCACCCGCTCGCGGTCGCGCAGATCCTCGCCGACCTGGGCATGACCCCTCCGGTGCTCGCCGCCGCGCTGCTGCACGACACCGTCGAGGACACCGACCTCACCATCGACGCCCTGCGGGAGGACTTCGGCGAGGAGGTCGCCGCGCTCGTCGACGGGGTGACCAAGCTCGACCAGGTCAAGTACGGCGAGGCGTCCGAGGCCGAGACCGTCCGCAAGATGGTCATCGCCATGGCGCGGGACATCCGGGTCCTGGTGATCAAGCTCGCCGACCGCCTGCACAACATGCGCACGATGCGGGCCCTGCCGCCGGACAAACAGAACCGCAAGGCCAGGGAGACGCTGGAGATCTACGCGCCGCTGGCTCACCGGCTCGGCATGAACACCATCAAGTGGGAGCTCGAGGACCTCGCGTTCGCGATCCTCTACCCGAAGATGTACGACGAGATCGTGCGGCTGGTCGCCGAGCGCTCGCCCAAGCGCGACGACTACCTGGACCGCGTCATCGAGTCGCTGCAGGCCGACTTCCGCAACGCGCGCATCAAGGCGGTCGTCACCGGCCGGCCCAAGCACTACTACTCCGTCTACCAGAAGATGATCGTGCGCGGCCGCGACTTCGCCGACATCTACGACCTCGTCGGCATCCGCATCCTGGTCGACTCGGTGCGCGACTGCTACGCGGTGCTCGGCACGGTGCACGCCCAGTGGCACCCGGTGCCGGGGCGGTTCAAGGACTACATCGCGATGCCCAAGTTCAACATGTACCAGTCGCTGCACACGACGGTGATCGGTCCGGAGGGCAAGCCGGTCGAGCTGCAGATCCGCACGCACGAGATGCACCGCATGGCCGAGTACGGCATCGCCGCGCACTGGAAGTACAAGGAGGGCTCGAACGCCAACGCGCGCAAGCAGCGGGCCGAGGCGACCGAGATGGCCTGGCTGCGCCAGCTGGTGGACTGGCAGCGGGAGACCGAGGACCCCGGCGAGTTTCTGGACGCGCTGCGCTTCGACATCGGCACTAAGCAGGTCTTCGTGTTCACGCCCAAGGGCGACGTCATCGCGCTGCCGCTGGGCGCGACGCCCATCGACTTCGCCTACGCCGTGCACACCGAGGTCGGGCACCGGTGCGTCGGTGCGCGCGTCAACGGCAAGCTCGTGCCGCTGGAGAGCACCCTGAGCAATGGCGACGTGGTCGACGTGCTGACGTCCAAGGCGATGGAGGCCGGCCCGAGCCGGGACTGGCTGACCTTCGTCAAGAGCGGTCGGGCCCGCAGCAAGATCAAGGCGTGGTTCTCCAAGGAGCGTCGCGAAGAGGCCATCGAGCAGGGCAAGGACGCGCTCGCGCGGCAGATCCGCAAGCAGGGGCTGCCGCTGCAGCGCGTCCTGTCCGGCGGCACGCTGCTGGCGATCGCCCGCGACCTGCGCTACCCGGACATCACGGCGCTGTACGCGGCGCTGGGGGAGGGGCACGCGTCCGCACAGTCCGTCGTGCAGCGGCTCGTGCAGTCGCTCGGCGGCGAGGACGGCGCGACCGAAGACCTGGCCGAGGCGACCGCTCCGACCCGCGAGGCCAAGCGCCGCCCGCGTCCCAAGGGCGATCCGGGCGTGGTGGTCAAGGGCGCCAGCGACGTGTGGGTCAAGCTGGCGAAGTGCTGCACGCCGGTGCCGGGGGACTCGATCGTGGGGTTCGTCACCCGCGGCGACGGGGTCTCGGTGCACCGGGTCGACTGCTCGAACGTCGTCTCGCTGACCGCCACGCAGGCCGACCGGATCGTCGAGGTGGAGTGGTCACCGACGTCGTCGAGCATGTTCCTCGTGCAGATCCAGGTCGAGGCCCTGGACCGGGCCAGGCTGCTGTCCGACGTGACCAGGACCCTCTCGGACCAGCACGTCAACATCTTGTCCGCCTCGGTCACCACCAGCCGGGACCGGATCGCGCTGTCGCGCTTCACGTTCGAGATGGGCGACCCCAAGCACCTGGGCTCGGTCCTCAACTCCGTCCGCGGCGTCGAGGGTGTGTACGACGTCTACCGCGTGACCTCGGCGCGCAAGGACTGACCCCCACCCACACGCGTCCGGCGATCGAGGTGGACGGGGCCGGTGCGACCAGCCGGTCAGTCTCCGGTGAACTCCTCCAGGGCGGCCTCGGCGCCCTCGAGCCAGGACCGCCGGGCCGCGATCGACTCGTCGGCCTCGCTGACCGCGCGCTCGTCGCCACGCGCGACCGCCTTCGCGCGCTGGCCCTCGAGCTTGTCGATCGCCTGGACGAGCTGGGCCACCGCGGACTCCGCCCGGGCCCGGCCCTCGGGGTTGGTGCGGCGCCAGCGGCTCTCGTCGGCGCGGCGCACCGCCTCCTCGACCTTGCGCAGCCGGCCTTCGACCCGGTCGCGGTCCTGACGGGGGACGTGGCCGGCCGCCTCCCACCGCTCCTGGATGCCGCGCAGCGCGCCCTTCGCAGCGCCGATGTCGGTGACCGGCAGCAGCGCCTCGGCCTCGGCGGCGAGCGCCTCCTTCGCGGCGAGGTTGGCACCGAGACCGGCGTCCCGCTCGGCGAAGGCGGCGGACCGGGCGTCGTAGAAGGCGTCCTGGGCGGTCCGGAACCGCCGCCACAGCGTTTCCTCCTCGTTGCGGCTGAGCGGACCGGCGGCCTTCCACTGGTCCATGAGGCCGCGCAGCCGGGTGGCGGTCGGCCCCCAGTCGGTCGAGGTCGACAGCTCCTCGGCCTCGGCGATCAGCTTCTGCTTGGCCGCCTTGGCCTCGCCCCGTTGCGCACCCAGCTGCGCGAAGTGCTGCCGGCGGCGGCGGTCGAAGGAGTTGCGCGCCGCCCCGAACCGCTTCCACAACGCCTGCTCGGTCGGGCGGTCGACATGCGGTGCCGTCTTCCACTCCTCGAGCAGCTCGCGCAGGCGCTCGCCGGTGGACTTCCACTGCGTGGAGACGGCGACGGCCTCGGCGTCCGCCACGATCCGCTCCCGCAGCGCGCGGGCCTGGTTCCGGGACTCCTCGCGGGCGGCTCGCGCCTGCGCCCGGCGCTCGTCGACGACCGCCGACACGGCCTCCAGCCGGGCCCGCAGCCCGTCCAGGTCGCCGACCGCGGCCGGCTCGGCGAGGATCTCGCGCAGCCGGTGCAGGGTGGCCGTCGCCTCGTCCGCCGACACCTCCGGCAGGTGCACGCGCCGCTCGAACAGCTCCACCTCGAGCTCGAGGGCATCGAACTTCCGCGTGTAGTACGCCAGTGCCTCGTCGGCCGAGCCGGCCTGGAACGAGCCGACCGCGCGCTCGCCGTCGGTGGTCCGCACGAAGACCGTGCCGTCCTCCGTGACGCGCCCCCACGGCGACTCGGTCACGGTCACCCCCCGACGCTCACGGAGTTGATCGTGACCGGGGTGGCCGGTGCGCCGTCCGTGCCACCGCCCTTGACGCCGGCCGTGCCGATGGCGTCCAGGACGTCCATGCCGCCGACGATCTTGCCGAACGGGGTGTACGACGGTGGCAGGGTCGAGTCCTTGTAGACCAGGAAGAACTGGCTGCCGTTGGTGTCCGGCCCGGAGTTGGCCATCGCCACGGTGCCGGCCGGGTAGGTCGCGCCGGCGAGGTTCTCGTCCGGGAAGGTGTAGCCGGGACCGCCCGAGCCCGACCCCGACGGGTCGCCGCACTGCAGCACCGAGAGCTGGCCGGTCGTGAGGCGGTGGCACGTGGTCTTGTCGAAGTACTTCGCCTGGGCGAGGTGCGCGAAGGAGTTGACGGTGCACGGAGCCTTCGACCGCAGCAGCTGGACGGTGACGGGCTTGCCGTTCAGGACGATCGTGGCCGCCCCGGTCGCCGGCCGGGTCGGCGCGCTGGTCGCCGGGGCGCCGACGGTCTTGGACGCGCTGCCGCCGGCCGGATAGGTGCAGGTCGCGTCGCTTCCGTCCGTGGGGATCGGCGCCGCGCTGGTCGAGGCGGAGGGGCTGGAGCTGCTGGTGGCTGCGGCGCTCGGCGTCCCGGCGGCAGCGGTGTCGGAGCTGTTGCCGAGCACGTGCTGCAGGCCGATCACGGCGCCGACCACGCCGACGCTCACGAGCACCGCGGTGACGACTTGGTAACGGCGCCGACGCTTGGACGCCTCCTGCGCGCGCCGGGCCTGCTGCCGCTCGTACTTGGCGCGGGCGAGCTCCCGCTCGCGCTTGTTGCCGGTCACCTGGTGGGCTCCTGTTCGCATCTGTTCCGGTAGCGGGCGCGGAAGATCCCACGCGGGCGGATCCGCTGCCGCCGGACAGTGTAGGCGGGCCGATGACCGGCCCCGCTCAAGTGGTTCGCGACGTGGCGAGACCCGCCGGTACCCTTCGGGGGCGCCTCAGGCGCACCCCGTCCAGCCCAGCGAGGAGGAGCCCCGTCGTGCTCGTCGCCGGCTTCCCCGCCGAGATGTTCGCCACCAACTGCTGGGTCGTCGCGCCGGGCGCCGGGCACGAGTGCGTCGTGGTGGACCCCGGGGTGGGGGTGCAGGGCCACCTCGCCGAGGTCCTGTCCGAGCACCGGCTCCAGCCGGTCGCCGTGCTGCTCACGCACGGACACCTGGACCACACCTACTCGGTCACCCCGGTCTGCGGAGCGCGCGGGATCCCGGCGTACGTGCACTCCAGCGACCGCTACCGGCTGACCGACCCGGTGTCGCTGCTCGGCCCGGAGCTGCGTGCCGCGGTGGGCGGCCTGCTGACGTGGACCGAGCCCGACGACGTCCGCACGCTCGAGGACGGCATGGCCCTGCCGCTGGCCGGCCTCGAGGTCACGGTCGACCACGCGCCGGGCCACACCGAAGGGTCGGTGCTGTTCCGGCTGCCGGGCGCGGGTGACGAGCCGCCGCTGTGCCTGACCGGCGACGTCCTCTTCCGCGGATCGATCGGCCGCACCGACCTGACCGGCGGGGACGGCGCCGCCATGGAGCGGTCGCTGCGCACGAAGGTGCTGCCGCTGCCCGACGAGACGGTCGTGCTGCCCGGCCACGGGGAGACGACCACGATCGGCCGGGAGCGGGCCGCCAACCCGTACCTGCTGCAGGCGGCCGGCCGGTGAGCCGCATCGCCCCGCTGTCCGGGTTCCCCGAGTGGCTGCCCGGGCAGCGCATCGTCGAGCAGCACGTCGTCGACAGCCTGCGCGAGACGTTCGAGCTGCACGGGTTCTCGTCCCTGGAGACCCGTGCCGTCGAGCCGCTCGAGCAGCTGATGCGCAAGGGCGAGATCCAGCAGGAGGTGTACGTCCTGCGCCGGCTGCACGCCGCCGAGGCGGAGTCGGACAAGGGTCTGGGGCTGCACTTCGACCTGACCGTGCCGTTCGCCCGGTACGTGCTGGAGAACGCCGGCCGCCTGGAGTTCCCGTTCCGGCGCTACCAGATACAGAAGGCCTGGCGGGGCGAGCGGCCGCAGGAGGGCCGCTACCGCGAGTTCCTGCAGGCCGACATCGACGTCGTCGATCGCGACGCGCTGCCGTTCCACTACGACGTCGAGGTCGCGGTCGTGGTCGCGGAGGCGCTGCGCCGCCTTCCGCTGCCGCCGGTGACGGTCCAGGTCAACAACCGCAAGCTGGCCGAGGGGTTCTTCCGCGGCCTCGGCGCCGCGGACCCGGCCGCTGCGCTGCGGGCGATCGACAAGCTCGACAAGGTGGGTCCGGACGGTGTGCTCCGGCTGCTGGACGACGAAGCGGGGCTCGGCGGGGAGCCGGGCCGGCGCTGCCTGGAGCTCGCCTCGATCCGGACCCCGGACACCTCGTTCGTCGACCGGGTGCGCGCGCTCGGCGTGCGCGACCCGCTGCTCGACGAGGGGCTCGAGGAGCTGGTGCGGGTCGTGGAAGGGGTGCGCGACGTCGCGCCCGGGCTGCTCGTGGCCGACCTGCGCATCGCCCGCGGCCTGGACTACTACACCGGCACCGTCTACGAGACGCAGCTGCACGGGCACACCGAGCTCGGCTCGGTCTGCTCGGGCGGGCGCTATGACGCACTGGCGTCCGACGGCCTTACGACCTACCCCGGGGTGGGGGTCTCGATCGGCGTCTCGCGCATCCTGGGCCGGCTGTTCGGGCGCGGGCTGGTTGGCGCGAGCCGCACGGTACCCACCTGCGTGCTGGTCGCCGTCGCCGACGAGGCGGCGCGGGCGGACTCGGACCGGGTGGCGACCGCGCTGCGGGCGCGCGGGATCGCCTGCGAGGTGGCGCCGGCCGCGGCCAGGTACGGCAAGCAGATCCGGCACGCCGACCGGCGCGGGATCCCGTACGTCTGGTTCCCCGCCGACGGCAGCGTCCGCGACATCCGGTCCGGCGCGCAGGTGCCGGCCGACCCGCAGGAGTGGCGGCCGCCGGACCAGGACCTGCGCCCGTCCGTGTCGGCCATCGAACCCGAGGAGCAGCACCCGTGATCCGCAGCCACGAGGCCGGGACGCTGCGCGCGGCCGACGCCGGCTCGACCGTCGTCCTGGCCGGCTGGCTGGCCCATCGCCGGGACCACGGCGGGGTCGCGTTCCTGGACCTGCGCGACGCGTCCGGCCTGGTGCAGGTCGTGATCCGTGACCAGCCCGTCGCGCACGGGCTGCGGGCGGAGTACTGCCTGAAGGTGACCGGCGTGGTCGCGCCGCGGCGGGCGGGCAACGAGAACCCGGACCTCGCGACCGGCGACATCGAGGTGGTCGCCTCGGACGTCGAGGTGCTCAGCGAGTCCGCGCCGCTGCCGTTCCCGATCGACGAGCACGTCGAGGTCGGCGAGGAGGCACGGCTGAAGTACCGCTACCTGGACCTGCGCCGCACTGCGCCGGCCCGGGCGCTGCGGATGCGCAGCGAGGTGAACCGGTACGCCCGCGACGTGCTGCTCGAGCGTGGGTTCGTCGAGGTCGAGACGCCGACCCTGACCCGGTCCACGCCGGAGGGGGCGCGCGACTTCCTGGTGCCGGTCCGGCTGCAGCCCGGGCACTGGTACGCGCTGCCGCAGTCGCCGCAGCTGTTCAAGCAGCTGCTGATGGTCGCGGGCCTGGAGCGCTACTTCCAGATCGCGCGCTGCTACCGGGACGAGGACTTCCGCGCCGACCGGCAGCCGGAGTTCACGCAGCTGGACATCGAGATGTCGTTCGTCGAGCAGGACGACGTGGTCGAGGTCGGCGAGGCCGTCGTCCGCGCCATCTGGCGGGGCGTGCTCGGCGTCGAGGTCGGTGCGGTCCCGCGCATGACGTACGCCGACGCGATGGCGCGCTACGGGTCGGACAAGCCGGACCTGCGCTTCGGCGTCGAGCTCGTGGACCTCACCTCGTACTTCGCCGCCACGCCGTTCCGGGTGTTCCAGGCCGAGCACGTCGGCGCGGTGGTCATGCCCGGTGGGGCCGACCAGCCGCGGCGGGTCTTCGACGCCTGGCAGGAGTGGGCGAAGCAGCGTGGCGCCCGCGGCCTGGCCTACGTGACGTTCGGCGCCGACGGGGAGCTGGGCGGGCCGGTGGCCAAGAACCTCTCCGACTCCGAGCGGGCCGGGCTGCGCGCCGCAGTCGGGGCGGAGCCGGGCGACTGTGCGTTCTTCGCGGCCGGGCGCCGCGCCGACGCGCTGGCCCTGCTCGGGGCGACGCGGCTGGAGGTCGGCCGGCGCTGCGGGCTGATCGACGAGTCGGCCTGGTCGTTCCTCTGGGTGGTCGACGCGCCCCTGTTCGAGCAGGTGGAGCTCGACGGCGGCGGGACCGGCTGGACGGCGGTCCACCACCCGTTCACCTCGCCGAGCAGCGAGTGGATGGACAGCTTCGAGGAGGCGCCGGACCGGGCGCTCGCCTGGGCGTACGACATGGTGTGCAACGGCAACGAGATCGGCGGGGGATCTATCCGTATCCATCGGGCGGACGTGCAGCAGCGTGTCTTCGACCTGCTCGGGCTCAGCCGCCAGGAGGCCGCGGAGAAGTTCGGCTTCCTGCTGGAGGCGTTCTCGTTCGGGCCGCCGCCGCACGGCGGGATCGCGTTCGGCTGGGACCGGATCTGCATGCTGCTCGCCGGTGCGTCCAGCCTGCGCGAGGTGATCGCGTTCCCGAAGACCGGCGCCGGGTTGGACCCGCTGACCGGGGCGCCCACGCCGATCACCCCCGAGCAGCGCCGTGAGGCCGGCATCGACGCCATCCCCGAGTAGCCCAGAACCGTGGCGTGATCATGAGAGATGTACAGGCTGGGGACCCTCCCACGCGTACGTCTCTCATGATCACGCGCATGGGGGTGGGGGTGGGCGGTTAGGGTCGGCGCGTGGCGGAGGACCTGTTCACGTCGGCGGCCGACGACCGGGCGGGCGAGGTCGCGCCGCTGGCGGTACGGATGCGTCCGCGCACGCTGGACGAG
Source organism: uncultured Actinomycetota bacterium (assembly GCA_963849365.1). GTDB lineage: Bacteria > Actinomycetota > Actinomycetes > Prado026 > Prado026 > CAVQCJ01. The sequence continues at coordinate 338,376 of CAWKHA010000001.1, read as the reverse complement.
GTGGTCGGCCAGGACCAGGTGCTGCAGGCGGGGTCGCCGCTGCGCCGGCTCGTCGAGGGTGACGCGTCCGGCGGCGGGTCCGGGGCGCGGGCCGCGTCGCTGATCCTTTGGGGGCCGCCCGGCACCGGCAAGACCACGCTGGCCCACCTCGTCGCCACGGCGGGCGGGCGGCGCTACGTCCAGCTGTCCGCGGTCACCGCCGGCGTCAAGGACGTGCGCGCCGTGATCGACGACGCGCGCGGGGAGCTCGGCGCGTCCGGGCGGGGCACGGTGCTGTTCATCGACGAGGTGCACCGCTTCTCCAAGACCCAGCAGGACGCGCTGCTGCCGGCGGTCGAGAACGGCTGGGTCACCCTGGTCGCCGCCACCACCGAGAACCCGTCGTTCAGCATCGTCTCGCCGCTGCTGTCGCGCAGCCTGCTGGTGACGCTGCGGCCGCTGGGGTCCGACGACGTGCGCACGCTGCTGGAGCGCTCGGTTGCGGACGAGCGCGGGCTGGCACCGGACGGGATCGAGGTGTCCGAGGCCGCGCTGGAGATGCTGACCAGGCTGGCGGCCGGGGACGCCCGCTGGGGCCTGACCGCGCTGGAGGCGGCCGCCGGCGGGGCGCTCGCGGCCGGGGTAAAGCAGGTCGAGGTCGAGCACGTCGAGCAGGCCGTCGACAAGGCGGCGGTGCGGTACGACCGGGACGGGGACGAGCACTACGACGTCACGAGCGCGCTGATCAAGAGCATCCGGGGCAGCGACGTCGACGCGGCCCTGCACTACCTGGCCCGGATGGTCGAGGCGGGCGAGGACCCGCGGTTCGTGGCCCGGCGCCTGGTCATCCTGGCCTCCGAGGACATCGGCCTGGCCGACCCGACGGCGCTGCCGACCGCGGTGGCGGCGTACCAGGCGGTGCAGCTGGTGGGCCTGCCGGAGGGGCGCCTGCCGCTGGCGCAGGCCGTGATCGCGCTCGCCCTGGCGCCCAAGTCCAACGCTGTGATCCAGGCGATCGGCGCCGCAGCCGCCGACGTGCGGGCCGGCCGGGTGGGGCCGGTGCCGCCGGCACTGCGCGACGCCCACTACCCCGGGGCGCAGCGGCTCGGGCACGGGCGCGGCTACGACTACCCGCACGACCATCCGCACGGGGTCGTGGCCCAGCAGTACCCGCCGGACGCGGTCGTCGGCCGGGACTACTACCGCCCCGGCGACCACGGCGCCGAGCGGGAGGTCGGCGAGCGGCTGTCCCGGCTCCGGCGGGCGGTCAGGGGCACGACCGCCGACGGTGATATCCAGGACGGTCCGGCCCAGCCCCCCGGGTAGGCTCGTGGACCCCCGTCCAGAGAGGCCCCCATGGAGTCGGCCGAGATCAGGCGTCGCTTCCTGCGCTACTTCTCCGAGCGCGGGCACACCGTCGTGCCGTCCGCCTCGCTGATCGCCGCCGACCCGACCCTGCTGCTCGTCAACGCCGGCATGGTGCCGTTCAAGCCGTACTTCCTCGGCCGGCAGACCCCGCCGTTCCCGCGCGCCACGAGCGTGCAGAAATGCGTGCGCACGCTCGACATCGACGAGGTCGGCAAGACCACCCGGCACGCCTCGTTCTTCCAGATGTGCGGCAACTTCTCCTTCGGCGACTACTTCAAGGAGCGCGCGATCCCGCTCGCCTGGGAGCTGATCACCGGCTCCGTCGCGGACGGGGGGTACGGCTTCGACCCCGAGCGGCTGTGGATCAGCGTGTACCTCGACGACGACGAGGCCGCGGACATCTGGCACCGGAACGTCGGCCTCCCGCTGGACCGGATCCAGCGTCTGGGCATGACCGAGAACTACTGGTCGATGGGCGTCCCCGGGCCGTGCGGTCCCTGCTCGGAGATCAGCTACGACCGCGGTCCCGCCTACGGCGAGGAGGGTGGCCCGGAGGTCAACGGCGAGCGCTACCTCGAGCTGTGGAACCTGGTCTTCATGCAGTTCGAGCGGGGCGAGGGCAGCGGGAAGACGGACTTCCCGATCCTCGGCGAGCTGCCGAGCAAGAACATCGACACCGGCATGGGCCTGGAGCGCATGGCCGCGGTCATGCAGGGCGTCGACAACCTGTACGAGATCGACACCTCCAAGGCGATCCTCGACCGGGCCGGCGAGCTCACCGGCAAGCGGTACCACGCCGACCCGGACGACGACGTGCGGCTGCGCATCGTGTCCGACCACGCCCGCACGGCGGTGATGCTGGTCGGCGATGGCGTCGTGCCGGGCAACGAGGGTCGCGGCTACGTGCTGCGGCGGATCATGCGCAGGACCGTGCGGGCCATGCGCCTGCTCGGGGCGCACGACCCGACCTTCGGCGAGCTGGCGGAGGTGAGCATCGCGGCGATGGAGCCGCAGTACCCCGAGCTGCGCGCCGAGCACGACCGCATCCGCGAGGTCTGCGAGGCGGAGGAGCGCTCGTTCCTGCAGACGCTGCAGACCGGGTCGCGGCTGTTCGACACGTGGATCGCCGAGAACGCCGGCCTGACCGACACGAAGACCGTGGAGGTCACCAAGGCCAGCGGGCGGCACGAGGAGTACGCCGTCGGGCCCTCCGTGCCCGGCGACGTCGCGTTCAAGCTGCACGACACGTACGGGTTCCCGATCGACCTGACCCTGGAGATGGCACAGGAGAAGGGCCTGACCGTCGACACCGACGGGTTCCGCCGGCTGATGACCGAGCAGCGCGAGCGGGCCAAGGCGGACGCCAAGAGCCGCAAGTCCGGTGCGGCGGACGTGGCCGCCTACCGGGCCCTGCTCGAGGAGGTCGGCCCGACCGAGTTCACCGGCTACGACGAGGTGGCCGGCGAGGGGCAGGTGCGCGGCCTGCTCGTCGACGGCGCGCCGGTATCAGCGGCCCAGGCCGGGACGGACGTGGAGCTGGTGCTCGACCGCACCCCGTTCTACGCGGAGGGCGGCGGGCAGCTCGCCGACGAGGGCGTGGTGCAGCTGGCCAACGGCGCCCTGGTCGAGGTGCGCGACGTGCAGACCCCGGTCCGTGGGCTCATCGTGCACCGGGCCCGGGTCGTCGACGGCGAGGCGGTGCTCGGCGACTCTGCCGAGAGCGTGGTGGACCTGGAGCGACGGCTGGCGATCTCGCGCGCGCACACGGCCACCCACATGGTGCACAAGGCGTTCCGCGAGGCCCTCGGCGAGCAGGCCACCCAGATGGGCTCGGAGAACTCCCCGGGCCGGCTGCGGTTCGACTTCCCGAGTCCGAACGCCGTCCCCGGCTCGGTGCTCGACGACGTCGAGCAGCGGGTCAACGAGGTCCTGCTCGGGGACCTGTCGGTGACCGCGGACGTCATGAGCCAGACCGAGGCCGTCGCGCTCGGGGCGATGGCGCTGTTCGGGGAGAAGTACGGCGACCGGGTCCGGGTCGTGAGCGTCGGCGACTGGGCCCGTGAGCTGTGCGGCGGCACGCACATGCGGCACACCGGCGAGCTGGGCGTGGTCAAGCTGCTGGGGGAGTCCTCGATCGGGGCCGGTGTGCGCCGGGTCGAGGCGCTCGTCGGCTCCGACGCCTACCGTTTCCTGGCTCGCGAGCACCTGTTGGTGCACCAGCTGAGCGAAGCGCTCAAGTCGCGCCCGGAGGAGCTGCCCGAGCGGGTCGACAGCCTGCTCACCCGGCTGCGCGACGCCGAGCGGGAGCTGGACCGGGTCAGGGCCGGGCAGGTGCTCGCCCGGGCGGCCGACATCGCGGCGGGCCGCACGTCCGTCGACGGCGCGGACGGCCTGGGCCTGGTCGCCGAGCTGCTGCCGGCCGGAGTCCGCCCGGCCGACGCACGCACGCTCGCCCTGGACGTGCGCGGGCGTTCCCAGGCGGCCGGCGCGACTGTGGTGGTCCTGGGGGCCCCGGCGGAGGACGGCCAGATCGCGCTGGTCGTGGCCAGCGACGCCGGCGCGGCCGCGCGTGGTGCGGGCGCGGGGACCGTCATGACCACGCTCGCCAGGGCCCTGGACGGGAAGGGCGGCGGCCGGGACGACGTCGCCCAGGGCTCGGGACGCGGGACGGCGGCCGACTTCGAGGCCGCGGTCGCGCAGGTCCGCGCGGCGCTGGCCCGGTGAGGTCCGGCCGCCGCCTCGGCGTCGACGTCGGCACGGTGCGCATCGGGGTCTCGGTGAGCGACCCCGAGGCGATGGTGGCCGTCCCGGTGCAGACGGTGCCGCGCGGGACCGGCGACCTGGCCCGGCTGGCCGCTCTGGCCGCCGAGCACGACGCCGTCGAGATCGTGGTCGGGCTGCCCGTGACCCTGGCCGGGGGCGAGGGACCGGCGGCCGCCTCGGTGCGGTCCTTCGCGGACCGGCTGGCTGCTGCCGTGGCGGTCCCGGTCCGGCTGGTGGACGAGCGGATGACCACCGCAGGCGCGCACCAGGCGCTGCAGGCTGCCGGGATGAGCTCGCGACGGCGTCGCGCTGTCGTCGACGAGTCGGCTGCTGTCATGATTCTGCAGACCGCGCTCGACGCCGAGAGGTCGACGGGGAGCCCGGCCGGAGTCGAGGTCCCCGTCCGTCCTAGCCAGGGTGAGGCATGAGTCAGCTCGGCATCGAGATGAAGGCGGAGTCCACCCGGTCGTCCCGGCGCGGCCCGCGCGGCGGCGGGTTCGCCGTGGTCGTGGCGGCGGTCGTGGTGGTCGGGGTCATCGGCCTCGCCGTCGGCGCGGGGGTGCGCTGGTTCACCAACCAGCCCGACTACGTCGGCGACGGCCACGGCACGGTGACGGTCCAGATCCGGGCCGGTGACAGCGTCACTGCGGTGGGGCAGACGCTGGAGAAGTCCGACGTCGTCCGCAGTGCCGCCGCCTTCGTCGAGGTGGCCGGCCAGGACCCGGAGGGGGCCAACCTGCAGCCGGGCACCTACCGTCTGCGCCTGCAGATGAGCGCCGTGAGCGCGCTGAACCTGCTGCTGGACCCGGCCGCGCGGATCACCTCGCGGGTGCTCATCCCGGAGGGGCTGCGCAGCGACGAGGTGGTGAAGATGCTCGCGGCCAAGACCAAGATCCCGGTCAAGCAGCTCGAGGCCGTGCTGGCCGCACCCTCCGCGCTCGGGCTGCCGGAGTACTCCGGGGGGAACCCCGAAGGCTTCCTGTTCCCCGCGACGTACGAGGTGGAGCCCGGGGCGGACGCGACCCGCGTGCTCAAGGCGATGGTGCACCGGTACCTGCTGGCCGAGCAGGACACGGGGATCGTGTCCAGGGCCGCCGCCGTCCACCTGACCCCGTACCAGGTGCTCGTCGTGGCGAGCATCGTCCAGGCCGAGGGGCGGACCGAGGACTTCCCGAAGATCGCCCGGGCGATCCTCAACCGCCTCGGCGCGAACATGAGGCTGCAGCTGAACAGCACGGTGAACTTCGTGCTCAAGAACACCGACCAGTCGCTGTCGACGGCCGACATCGCGACGCCGTCGCCGTACAACACGTACCTGCACGCCGGGCTGCCGCCGGGGCCGATCGACTCGCCGGGGGAGGACGCGATCAACGCCGTGCTCAGCCCGGCTGCGGGCAGCTGGCTGTACTGGGTCACGGTCGACCCCAAGACCGGCCTGACCAAGTTCACCAACTCGTACGCCCAGTTCCTGCAGTTCAAGGCCGAGCTGAAGGCGAACGGGGGATGAGGGCGGCGGTCCTCGGATCGCCGGTCGCGCACTCCCTGTCGCCCGTCCTGCACCGGGCCGCGTACGCCCACCTGGAGCTCGACTGGACCTACGAGGCGATCGAGTGCGACGCGGCCGGGCTGCCCGCGTTCGTGGCCGGCCTGACCGGGGAGTGGGCGGGGCTGTCGCTGACGATGCCGCTGAAGACGGCCGTGCTCGGGCTGCTGGACGAGGCCGACGAGGCGACCCGGCTCGCGGGTGCGGCGAACACGCTCCTGCTGCGGCACGGGCGCCGGCTCGGGGCGAACACGGACGTGCCCGGGATGGTCGCCGCTCTCGCCGAGCGCGGCGTGGCCGGTGGCGGGTCGGGTCGGGCCGCCGTGCTCGGGGCGGGGGCGACCGCGCGGTCGGCGGTGGTGTCCCTGGCAGCCGCCGGCTACCCGGACGTGGACGTCGTGGCCCGCCGCCCCGACGAGGCGGCCGAGCTGGTCGCGACCGCGACGGCCGTGGGCGTGCGGGTGCGGCTGCACCCCTGGGACCGCGCTGCCGCCCTGCTCGGTGCCGACCTGGTCGTCTCGACCGTTCCCAAGGGTGCCGCGGACGCGCTGGCCGGCCATGTCCCGCCCCGCCCGGGGAGCCTGTTCGACGTGGTCTACGACCCCTGGCCGACGCCGCTCGCGTCGGGCTGGGCGGCAGCCGGGGGACTGGTCCTCGGCGGCCTGGACCTGCTGGTGCACCAGGCGGTCGGTCAGGTGCGGCTCATGACCGGGTGCACCGCCGGGGTGGACGAGCTGGTGGCGGTGCTCCGGCCGGCCGGGCTGGCGGCCCTGTCCGGGCGCTGAGACGCCGTCCCACCGGACGCCGGTGACCACCCCGCTCGGCTCAAGCCTCGCCCCCGCACCGCCGAAGGTCCTGCAGAGGGCGCCGCGGGGTCGGCGTCCCGTCCGGCGCTAAGAGGGTGCGTGATGGCGGATCTGTTCCAGTCCCACAGTCGTTCGGCCCGGTTGGACCAGGTCCTGCAGGACCTGCTGGGGCGGGCTCCCGAGCTCCAGGCCGCCTCGGTCGTCTCCTTCGACGGGCTGCCCATGGCCTCCGCCCTGCCTTCCGGCATGGACGAGGACCGGGTCGCGGCCATGAGCGCCGCCCTGCTGTCCCTGGGTGAGCGCGCCGCCGAGAACTTCGGCCGCGGCTCCCTGAACCAGGTCTACGTCGAGGGGGAGAACGGGACCGTGTTCCTGGTCTCGGCCGACGACGAGGCGGTGCTGGTCGCGGTGGGCGCCAAGGGCGCCAAGGTCGGCCTGATGATGTTCGAGGTCCGCCGCTCCGCCCAGTCGGTGGCCGACGCGCTGCGGGCCGATGACCTGGCCGCGGAGCAGGCGGCTCCGGAGGTGTACGAGCCGGCCCCGGTCCCCCTCGAGGTGCTCGCCGCGCCGATGGCCGTCGTCGAGGAGCTCCCCGTCCGCCCCGAGCCGGAGCCGGTCCCGGCCGCTCCCGCGCTGCACGTCGTCGAGGGTGTGCTGGACGACCCGGCCGAGCCGGCTTACGACGAGCCCGACGAGCCGTACGCGACCCCGTACGAGCCGGCCGAGCCGTACGCCACTCCGTACGCGGAGGAGCTGCCGCCGCCGGCGCCCTCGCCTTGGGGCAGCCCGCTCACGGCCGTCAACCAGCCCGAGGCCCCGCGCCACGACGCCAACCACTGGACGGCGTACGACCAGACGAACGGCGAGCCGGGCAACTGGGCCTGAGCGCGGGGTCGTGACCCCGGGCCCGCCCACCCAGACAAGACGACTCATCCGACGCACCGCACCGACCGACAGGACGTGACGTGAAACTCGAGGGCTCGCTCGACGCCTTCGGTCTTCCGGACATCTTCCAGCTGCTCAGCTACACGAAGAAGACCGGCGGGCTGCACCTGCGCAACGGCGTGGTGGACGGTGTCGTGTACTTCGCCTCGGGTGCCGTCACGGGTGCGTCCAGCGACCGCGGTCGGCAGACCCTGGCGCGCCGCCTGGTCGGCAGCGGGGCGGTCGCCGACGGTCCGCTCGGCGACGCGGTGGCCCGGGCCGGGAGCGACGCGGTCGGGGTCGGCCGGGCGCTGCTCGACGCCGGTGCGGTGAGCCCGCAGACCCTGCAGCAGGCGGCCGTCGAGCAGGCCGTCGACGCGGTGTTCGACCTGCTCGAGTGGGCCGAGGGCGACTTCTCCTTCTCCGTCGACGAGGCCAACCCCGACGACGTCGGCGTCGAGCTGGCCACCGAGCGCGTGGTGGCCGAGGCCGCGGCGCGCCGGGAGATGGCCGACCAGGCCTCGGCGCGGATCGCGTCCGCCGACGTCGTGCTGGCCATGCCCGTCGCCCCGCCCGGCCAGCGGGACATGACCCCGGACGAGTGGGCGCTGGTCGCCCTGGCCGACGGCCGGCGCACCGTCGGCGAGATCGCCGACCTGACCGGCAGCGGCTACGTGACCGTCGTCCAGGCGCTGGCCGGGCTGACCGACCGCGGGCTGCTCGAGCCGGTGGGTGGGGACGCCGACCACGCGGCGGCCGTCCGGCGCCGGCTGGCGCTGCTCGCCCCGCTCGAGCGAGCCGGCGCAGCGACCACTCCGGTGGACCGGCCCGCAGCCGGGCGCGAGGACCCCACCCCGGCACCTGCCGCCCAGGCCGCACCGGCCGCTCCGGCCGAACCCCGGCCGTCAGCGGGCGCGGCTCCCGGCTCGTCCGTCGCCGGCTCGCTGGCACCGCGCTCCGGCTCGTTCGTCCCGGCCACGCCGGCACCGGTCGCGACCGCGGCACCTGTCGCTGCCGTCGCCGCCGAGAGCCAGGCACCCCCGCCGGCCCAGGCGTCCGGCAGTGCCGGCGAAGGAACCGTCGTCGCGACCATCGGCGGCGCGCACGTCCCCGAGGACGTGGTTCCGCCCCGGCCCGAGCCGCTCCAGGGCCGCCGTCAGCCGGAGCACCCCGAAGACGCCCCGGTCGCGCCGGGACGCACGCCGTTCGAACCGGCCAGGCCGGTCGCGGACTCCGGGCGGGCGCCGACGGTCAGCGCCGGCGTCGGCGGTGTCAACGGCTCGGCCGCCATGGCCGCGGACCCCGAGGCAGCTGCCGTGATCGAGCGCGACCCCAGTGTCAACCGGAGCCTGCTGCTGCGGCTCATCGCCGGAGTACGGGGGCTGTGATGGCTGCAAGGACGCGCAACCGCCGGGGTGGCCAGGCGGTCAAGATCGTGGTGACCGGTCCGTTCGCGGCCGGTAAGACGACGCTGATCCGCACGATCAGCGAGATCACCGTGCTGTCGACCGAGCGCGGGATCACCGACTCCACCCGCTCCCGCAAGTCCGAGACCACGGTGGCGATGGACTTCGGCCGCATCACCATCGACCGCGACCTGGTGCTGTACCTGTTCGGTACGCCGGGTCAGGAGCGCTTCGACTTCATGTGGGAGATCCTCGGCGAAGGGATGCTCGGCTACGTCGTCCTGGTCGACGCCGAGCGGGAGGACTCGCTGCACGAGGCGGCCGGGATCCTGGAGGCGTTCCGGCGGATGGCCCGCGTGCCGTACGTCGTGGCGCTCAACCGCAGCGCGGGCATCGACGACGACGAGCAGCGGCGGATCCGCGAGCGGCTCGGCCTGCGCCCCGACGTGTCACTGCTGCCCTGCGACGCCACCGACAAGGAGTCGGTCAAGGGCGTGCTGCTCGCGCTGCTCTACGCGGTCCTGGACGAGGTCGAGGCCGAGCGGGCCTCGGTCTGACGTGCCGTTGTTCCGGCGGCGCGCCGGCAGGCACGCCGCCCACCGCGCCGCCGACCCGCGGCAGCCCGCCGCCACGGCCTTCGCCGCGCCGCCGGCCGCCTTCCGGGCGGTCCCGCCCGCGACCCCGGCGCCACCGCAGCGCGAGCCGGTTCCACCGACCGGGCCGGTCCCGCAGCAAGGCCGGGTGCGGCTCGGCTTCAGCGACGGCTCGGCGGTGACCCTGTCCCCGGACGACCCGCGCACCCGCGCGTTCCGGGCCCTGGCCCGCGAGCTCGCCCGCCGCGGCTGACCTCGCCAGACCCCACCGCCGCCCGCCCGACTCCGTCGCTCGGGACGGGGCCAGACGATCACCCGTTCGGGCTAAATCGTGCGGCCGCCGTGGCCGACAAGACGGTGTGGACCTCACGCCGGGCGCGGGCGCGTCGGTGCTCGCCGAGGGCGGGTCGCCGGCGGCGACGGTCGGCGACCCGGTCCGGCTGCGCTCGGCCGCGGTCCTGGTCACGCTGGCCAGCCGGGTCGCGGTGCTGGCCCTGTCGTTCGCGTCGGCGGTGCTGCTCGCGCGCGGGCTGGGCCCGTCGGCGCGCGGTGTCCTGGCCCTGGCGGTCCTCTCGTCCCAGGCCCTGGCGCTGCTGTGCGGGTTCGGGCTCGGCCTGGCCGCGATGCACTTCGCCGCGACACCGGCGCAGGTGCGGGACGCGTCCCGCGCTATCGCGACGCTCACGGTCGCCGGATCGGTGCTCTCGACCGTGCTGGCCGTCCTGCTGGCGACCTACGTCGCGCACTCCGGTGCCGCCTTCGTCGAAGGCCTCACCGCCGGCGAGGTGCTGCTGGCCGGCATGGCCGTACCGCCGCTCATCGGGGTCGCCGCCCTGGTGGGACTGCTGCGCGGGGTGGGGCGGATGCGCGCCGCCGCGTGGGTGGACGCCGCGGGCGCTGCGGTGATGCTCGGGGCCACGGCGGTCGCGCTGCTGGCGCTGCACGGCGGCGTCGAGGCCGCGCTGTGGGCCCAGGTCGCGGGCCCGGTCGCCGGCTGCCTGCTCGGGCTCTACGCGCTGCGCGGCGCCGGCGCCTCGATACGGCCCTCGACGGACCGGCCGTGGCTCGCCCGCGTCGCCGGGTTCGGCCTGCGCGGCGACCTGGGCAATCTCGCCTACCTGGTGACGCTGCGATTCGACACGGTCGTGGTCAACGCCGCCGTCGGCAACGCCGCACTGGGCGTCTACACAGTGGCGACCCGGCTCGCGGACATCGTGTGGCTGGTCCCGTACAGCGTGGCGCTCGTGGTCCTGCCGCACGCCTCGGGCCGGTCCGCCGCCGTCCTGGACCGCTCCACGCCCCGGCTGGCGGCACGCACGCTCGGGCTCGGGCTGCTCACGGCGGCGGTCCTCGCGCTGCTGGCCGCGGTCGGCCTGAGCGCGGTGTTCGGCGCGGCGTACAGCGGTGCGCTCGCGCCGATGCTGCTCCTGCTCCCCGGAGTCGCGGTGTTCGGCTTCGGCAACGTGCTGGCCGCCGACCTCGCCGGCCGCGGCCACCCGGGCTACATCACGGTCAACGCGGGCATCGGGATCGTGGTCACGGTCGTCCTCGACCTGCTGGTCATCCCGGTCCACGGAGTGATGGGTGCCGCCGCGGTGTCCCTGGTCGTCTACCTGCTCAACGCGGCGCTGTCCGTCGCGTTCTTCCTGCGGGTCACCGGCCTGCCGCTGAGCACGTACGCGGCCGCGTCGCTTGGGCGGGCCGCATGACCGCGACGGCGCCCGTGGCGCTGATCGTGCCGTGCCACAACTACGGCCGGTACGCCGGGGAGGCGCTGCGCTCGGTCGCGGCGCAGGAGGTGCGTCCGGCCGAGGTCGTGGTCGTCGACGACGGCTCGGTGGACGGCAGCGGCGACGTCCTGGTCGCCCTGCGCGCGGAGCTGGCCGACCGGCTCGACGTCCAGGTGCTGCTGCGCCCGCACGCCGGGTTGCCGGCCACCGTCGACGCCGGGCTGCGCGCGACCCGCAGCCCGCTGTTCGCGGTGGTGTCGGCCGACGACCGGGTGCTGCCCGGGTTCGTGGGCCGGCTGTCCGACGCGCTCGCCGAGCGGGCCGACGCCGCGTTCGCGTACCCCAAGATGCGGCTGTTCGGCGACGAGCACGGGATCTACCGGACGTACCCGTTCGAGGTCGACCGGCTGCTCTTCGACCAGAACTTCGTGCCGGGCATCGCGATGATGCGCCGCGAGGCGTACGCCGAGGTGGGCGGCCTGCGCGGGCTCGAGGCTTACGAGGACTGGGACCTGTTCCTGTCGTTCGCCGAGCGCGGCTGGACCGGCGTGCTGGTCCCCGAGGTCCTGTACGAGTGGCGCCGGCACCGCGCCGCCCGCAACCACGTCGGTCTGGGGACGCGGCTGCGGCTGCGCGGACAGGTCCTGGCCGGGCACCGGCGGCTGGTGGCGCGGCGGGCGCACATGGCCGTGCCGTGGACGGCGTACTCGGTCGGCCGCCGGCTGGCGGCGCGCATGCGGCCGGAGCTGTCCACCTCGCGCCGGTCCCGCTCGGCCTGGCTGGAGCAGGACGCCTGATGCCCGGCCCCGAAGCCCTCCGTCCATGGACGGCGCCGACCGCGACCGGCCGGGCCGCCTCGTCGCTCGCGCTGCGCCGTCGGTCCGACCGGCTGCTCGCCGCCCTGGACGCCACCGCGGCGGTGGTGGCCGCATGGTCGGCCGGCGAGCTGCTGCACCGCACGATCACCGTGTCCTGGTCCGGCTACGCGCTGATCGCGCTGGTCACCGTCCTGGCCGGCCGCTGGCTGGGCCTGTACCGGCGGGCCGCCCTGCGCCCGGGCAGCAACCTGATCGAGCCCGCGGTCGGCACCGCCGCCGCCGGGGGGGCGGCGGCCGTCCTCGTCGTGCTGATGTCCCCGCCCGGCCCCGGCTTCGCCTGGGCGGCGCTCGTCGCGTGCGGGCTGTTTGTCGTCCTGCTGGTGCTGCGGCGCGCGCTCGCGCACGCGCGGCGGGCGCTGGTGCCGCTGGGCGTCGGGCTGGAGCGGTACGCGGTCCTCGGCGACTCCCCGCGCATGCGCCGCCTGGTGGCCGACCTGACCCGGGCGTCCGGCGCGCCGTTCCGGGTCGTCGGCACGGTCCCGGAGGGCCTGCCGGCGGTCGAGTGCGCCGCCCGGGTCGGGGCGCTGTCCGTGGACGGCCTGCTCGTCCCGCCGGACCTGGAGCCGGCGCAGGTGGGGGCGCTGTCCCGGGCGCTCGCGGGTCACGACGTCGAGGTGCTGCTGGCGCCGCGCGCGCACGACCTGGACTCGCAGGTCACCTCGGTCACCCACCTGCAGGGCATCCCGTTGCTGCGGCTCGGTGGCGCGGCACCGCACCGGCGCGCAGTCCGAACGGTGGCCCGGGACCGGCGCCACCACGGGGTCGCGATCCTGGGAACGCGCGGCATCCCGGCTTCGTACGGCGGGTTCGAGACGTTCGCGGAGCAGCTGGCCACCCGGTTCGTCGCGGACGGCACGCCCGTGACGGTGTACTGCCGTGCCCACTTCGCCGGCGGCGAGGCCGCGTACCGCGGCGTACGACTGGTCACCCTGCCCACGATCCGCAACAAGTACCTGGACACGGTGGTGCACACGGTCCTGTCGGCGGCGCACCTGGTGCTGACCCGTGGACCGCGGGACGTGCTGCTCTGCAACGCGGCCAACGCCCCGGTCGTGCCGTTCCTGCGGCTCTTCGGCCGCCGGGTGGTGCTCAACGTGGACGGGCTGGAGTGGCGGCGCGGCAAGTGGGGCGTGCTGGGCCGGTCCTGGTACCGCATGGGGGAGTGGCTGTCGGTCCGTACCGCCTCGGTCCTGGTGACCGACGCGGAGGAGGTGCGCACGTACTACCGCGTCCGGCACGAGACGGACTCGGTGATGGTGCCCTACGGCGCCGAGCAGCTGCCCCGGGGGGAGCTGGCGCCGGGTCAGGGCGAGAGCGTCCTCCCCGACTCGTACGCGCTGTACGTCTCGCGGTGGGAGCGGGAGAACAACCCGCACCTGGTGGCCGCCGCGCACGCCGCATCCTCGACCGGGCTCGGGCTGGTCCTGCTGGGCAAGGCGTCCTACGACGACGGGCTGGAGCAGGAGGTGCGGGCAGCGGCGCGCACGGACGCCTGCCTGCCCGGCGCGGTGTACGGGGACGGCTACCGCGGCCTGCTGGCCAACGCGCGCTGCTACCTGCACGCCACCGAGGTCGGCGGCACGCACCCCGCGCTGGTGGAGGCGATGGGCGCGGGCAACCTGTGCCTGGTGCTGGACACGCCGGAGAACCGCGAGGTGGCCGGTGACGTCGCCTGGTACTTCGCGGACGCCGACGAGCTGACGAAGCTGCTCGAGCGGGTCGAGGTGCTCGAGCCCGAGGAGCTGGACGACCTGCGTGCCCGGACCAGGGCGGCGGCCCGCGCGCGCTACTCGTGGGACGCGGTGGCGCAGGCCTACGACCGGTTGCTGTTCGGCGGCTGAGCTGCCGACGCTGACAGGTTCGCGAACCGGTCAAGCCCCGAGGCGGTCGGGCCGATGCCAGCAGGGTGACTCTGGTCGAGCCAAGCCCCGTCGCCGGCCCGGCCCGTACCGCCGTGGGCGGGCGGGCCTGGCTCGAGCACCGGTTGACGGCTCCGCCCGCCGAGCACGCAGTCGTCCTGGGCCTGCTGGTCGCCGTCGTGCTGCCCCTGGCGCACGCGGGCGGGGGCCGAGGTGCCGGTGCCCTGGCCTGGAGCGTCCCCCTCGTCCTCGCCGCCCTCGCGCTGACCCGTCCCTGGCTCCGGCTGGACACCCGCGCCCTGGCCCTCGTGTCTGCCGTCTCCGTCGCCGCACTGGTCGTGCTCGCCGGGACCGGCGGCGGTCGGGCCGGCGCCGTCGCGGCACTCTCGTACGGGTTCGCGCCGGCCTGCGGCGTGGTGGTCGCCGCCTACGCCCGGACTGCGGCCCGACGTGCCGCGGTCGCCGGCGTCCTCTGCGCCGGCGCTGTCGCGCAGTTCGCCTGGGCGCTGGTGCCGTGGTGGGGGGGCGGGGACCCCAGCCGGCCGATGGTCGGGACGTACGACTGGCACAACCAGTTCGCCGCCGCCCTGCTCGCCCCGGCCCTGCTCGGTCTCGCCCTCGTCCTCGCCGGGCACCGGCCCTGGCGCTCGGCCGGCTGGGTGGCTGCGCCGCTCGCCGTGGCCGGCGTCGTGCTGTCGACCAGCCGGGCCACCCTCGCGCTGCTCGTCGTGGGCTGGCTCGCCGTCGTGGTCGTCTGCCTGCTCGCCGCACCCGACCGTGCCGCTCGCGGCTCGGTGGCCAGCCGTGCGCTCGTCGTCTCGGTCGTGACGGTCGGCCTGACGTTCCTGCTGCCCGGCCCGCCGCTGTTCTCCACCAGCGTCTCCCCGCTGGGCGGTGCGGCGGTACGGGTCCAGGCCGGCGAGACGCTGGGGCACAACAGCGTCTACCGCACGCAGTTCATGGGCGAGGCGCTGGCGGCCTTCGGCACCGCGCCTGTCACCGGGGCCGGCTACGGCCGGCTGGCCGCGGCGTCCCACGGCCACGTCCCGGCGCGGTGGGCGGTCTCCCCGCTGGCGCACTCCGGGCCGCTGCAGGCCCTCGGCGAGGGCGGTGTGGTGCTGGCCCTGCCGCTGTTCGCGCTGCTCGGCGCGGTGCTGGCCGGCCTGCTCCGGCGGCTGCGCGGACCGACCGGCCTGGACGGCACCGACCTGCCCGTGGTCCGCGCCGCGGTGATCGCGGCGCTGCTGCTGGGCGTGCACTCGCTCGTGGACACGGACTGGACCTACCCGGCGCTCGCGGCACAGGTGGCCGTGGTCGCCGGCGTGGCGCTGGCGGTCCCGGTTCGGGTTCGCCCCGTCCCGTCCCGGCCTCGGCTGGCGGCGAGCTGCGCCGGTGTCCTCGCTGTCGCGCTCGCCGTCGGGGGAGCCGCGGCCTGGGGACAGCCCTTCCACATCAGCGCTCCACAGAACGTGAACGACGTGCACACGACGTCCGGAGGGGGACACTCGTGAAGCAGCTCGGCGACATCCTGCTCGAGGGCGGCCTGGTCACGCAGGCCCAGCTGCAGGCGGCCTACGACGAGCACCAGCGCGCGGGTCGTGCCCTGGGCCGGGTCCTGGTCGACCAGGGCGTGCTGACCGAGGCCCAGCTGGTGGCCGCCCTCGCGCAGCAGATCGGGATGCGCTTCGTCGAGCTCGTCGACTTCCCGGTCGACCACTCGGCCGTGAGCATGGTGTCCGGTGCGATGGCCCGGCGGTACGTCGTGCTGCCGTTCGGGTTCGAGGACGGCAAGCTGCTGCTGGCCATGGCCGACCCCGCGAACTTCCTGGCGATCGAGGACGTCCGGGCGGTCACGCAGATGGAGGTCAAGCCCTGCGTGGCGACCCGCACCGACGTGCTGGGCGCGATCGACAAGTACTACCGCGCGGACAGCGACCTCGATGAGATCACCGCGATCCTCGACGTGGAGGAGGAGGAAGACCTCTCCAAGGTTCGGGAGGCGGTCGAGGACGCGCCGATCGTCAAGTACGTCAACGCTCTGATCACCCAGGCCATCCAGGACCGTGCCTCCGACATCCACCTGGAGCCCACCGAGCGCGACCTGCGGGTGCGGTACCGCATCGACGGCGTGCTGCACGAGATCATGCGCTCGCCCAAGTCGATCCAGTCCGGCGTCATCAGCCGGCTCAAGATCATGGCGGACATCAACATCGCCGAGCGGCGCGTCCCGCAGGACGGCCGGATGTCCATCAACGCCAACGGGAAGAAGATCGACCTTCGCGTGGCCACCCTGCCCACCGTGTGGGGCGAGAAGATCGTCATGCGCATCCTGGACAACTCAACGGCGCGCCTGGACCTGACCGACCTCGGCTTCTCCGACGGCAACTTCGACCGCTACTCGCTCAGCTTCACCAAGCCGTACGGGATGATCCTGGTCACCGGCCCGACCGGCTCCGGCAAGTCGACGACGCTGTACGCGACGCTGAACATCCTCAACCGCGGCGAGGTCAACATCATCACGGTGGAGGACCCGGTCGAGTACCGGCTGCCCGGGGTCAACCAGGTCCAGGTCAACAACAAGGCCGGGCTCACGTTCGCCTCGGCGCTGCGGTCGATCCTGCGCTCGGACCCGGACATCGTCCTGATCGGTGAGATCCGCGACCACGAGACGGCGCAGATCGCCGTCGAGGCCGCCCTCACCGGCCACCTCGTGCTGTCCACCCTGCACACCAACGACGCGCCCTCGGCCGTCACCCGGCTCACCGAGATGGGGATCGAGCCGTTCCTGGTGGGGTCCGCGGTCGACTGCGTGCTCGCCCAGCGGCTGGCCCGCCGGCTGTGCTCGAAGTGCAAGGAGGAGTACGTGGCGACGCCGGAGGCGCTGATCACCGCGCGCTTCCCCTGGCAGGACGGGCAGCCGCTGCCCACCCTGTTCAAGGCCGTGGGCTGCTCGTCGTGCGCGAAGACCGGCTACAAGGGCCGGCTGGCGCTGCACGAGGTCATGCCGATGAGCGAAGAGCTCGAGCGGCTCACCGTCGAGCACGCCTCGGCCGCCGCCATCACCCGGGTCGCCATCGAGCAGGGCATGGTCACGCTTCGCGAGGACGGCATGCTCAAGGTCGTCCAGGGCGTGACCTCGATCGACGAGATCCTGCGCGTCGTGGTCTGAGCCACCCCCGCCGTCCTCGCCACCCCCCGCCACTCCCGCGACTGGTGCGCGCGTCCTGGGGCTTCCGGGTGTCCGGTAGGGCCAAGACGCGCGCATCAGTCGGGATCCAGGGCGCGCCGCTTGCGGCTCAAGCGGGGGTTGTCCGGCGCCGATGCCTGGAGGAGTCAGTCGGCACCAGTCGGCGCTCGTGCGGCTCCTGACGGTCACGTCAGCGCACGTCCCTGAAGCACTGAAGGGGGCAGGAGTGGAGACCTCCGGATACTCCGGTGGGTTCGTTCCGGGACCGTCGCCGGTCCCGGCAGGCGAGGAGACGGCCCCCGTCTCACCGCTCGACCCCGCATGGCAGCCCCCGGCCGCTGCGGCGCAGCCGGCGCCGTCCGCGTTCCTCCCGGCGCCCGCCCCGCCTATGCCGCCCGGCTACGAGGCGGTTCCGGACCCGGCGGCCGTCGCCGCCGCGACGGCCGCGCTGACGCAGATGCCGCCGCCCGCGGCGCCGGCTCAGATGCCGCCCCCCATGCCCGCTCCGATGCCACCGCCCCCGCAGGCCGTGGCACCGGTGGCCGCGGCCCCGGCACCGCCGATGCCGGCAGCGCCCGCAGCCGTCCCGCCGCCCGCCGCGCCGCCCGCCGCCCAGGCCCCCGTCGAGTACGCCCCGCAGAGCTGGCAGGAGCCCGCCGTCGACCCCGGCGTCGGGATCGAGCAGTCCGAGGCCTTCGAGGGCGCCTACGCACGGCGCACGACGGAGGAGGCCAATGCGGCCGACGACGTCGACCTGCACGTGCTGCTCAGCACGGTGCTCGAGCGCGGCGCCTCCGACCTGCACCTGACCAGCGGCTCGCGCCCGCAGCTGCGCATCAACGGCCACCTGCACCCGCTCGAGGACTTCCCCGAGCTGACGCCGCCGGTCATCCAGCGGGTCATGTACGCGGCTATCACCCAGCGCCAGCGGGAGAAGTTCGAGGAGGTGCTCGAGCTCGACTTCGCCTACTCGGTGCCGGGCAAGGCCCGCTTCCGCGTGAACATGTACCGGCAGCGCGACTCGGTCGGTGCGGCCTTCCGGCTGATCCCGTTCGAGATCAAGAAGCTCGAGGACCTCGGGCTGCCTCCCGGCATCGCCAACTTCGCGATGCTGCCGCGCGGGTTCGTCCTGGTGACCGGCCCGACCGGTTCCGGCAAGTCGACCACGCTCGCCTCGATCGTCGACCTCGCCAACCGCAACCGGCGCGACCACATCATGACCGTCGAGGACCCGATCGAGTTCCTGCACACGCACCAGTCGTGCGTGGTGAACCAGCGCGAGGTGGGCGAGGACACGCACTCCTTCGCGAACGCCCTCAAGCACGTGCTGCGGCAGGACCCCGACATCATCCTGGTCGGCGAGATGCGCGACCTGGAGACCATCTCCGTCGCGCTGACCGCGGCCGAGACCGGCCACCTCGTGTTCGCGACCCTGCACACGCAGGACGCGGCGCAGACGATCGACCGCATCATCGACGTGTTCCCCCCGCACCAGCAGCAGCAGGTGCGCGTTCAGCTGGCCGGCTCGCTGCAGGGCGTCGTCTGCCAGACGCTGGCCAGGACCGTGGACGGGCAGGGCCGGGCGGTCGCCACCGAGATCCTGGTGGCCACGCCGGCCATCCGGAACCTCATCCGCGAGGGCAAGACGCACCAGATCTACTCAGCGATGCAGGCCGGCTCCCAGCACGGCATGCACACCATGGACCAGCACCTGGCCGACCTCGTGAAGCGCGGACGCATCACGTACGAGACCGGGCTGGAGAAGTGCCACCACATCGAGGACTTCAACCGCCTCACCGGGCGGGGCTAGGGGCAGGGCAGACCATGGCAGCCACGATGACGTTCCAGTACTCCGTCCGGGACCGGGCGGGCAAGCTGGTCACGGGCAAGATCGACGCAGACTCGCAGGCCGCGGTGGCCCAGAAGCTCAAGAGCATGGGCTACGCACCGGTCAGCATCGCGCAGACCGGCGGTGGCGGCATGTCCGCCGAGATCTCGATGCCCAAGATCGGTGCGAAGGTCAAGCTCAAGGACCTGGCCATCTTCTCGCGGCAGTTCGCCACGATGATCAACTCGGGGCTGTCGCTGCTCCGGGCGCTGAGCATCCTGGAGGAGCAGACCGAGAACAAGGAGCTCGCCAAAATCCTCACCGAGGTGCGGCAGGACGTCGAGACCGGGCAGTCGCTGTCCGCGTCACTGGGCAAGCACCCGCGCATCTTCCCGCCGCTGATGGTCAACATGACCAGGGCCGGCGAGGTCGGCGGCTTCCTGGACTCGGTCATGCTGCAGATCGCGGAGAACTACGAGGCCGAGGTCAAGCTGCGCGGCAAGGTGAAGTCCGCGATGACCTACCCGGTCGTGGTGTTCTGCATCGCGATCCTCGCTGTCGTCGGCATGCTGCTGTTCATCGTCCCGGTGTTCGCGAACATGTTCAAGACGCTCGGCGGCGAGCTGCCGGCGCCCACGCGCATCCTCGTGATGATGTCGACGATCGTGAAGTACGGGTTCCCGTTCATCTTCGCGGGCGTGATCGCCGGCGTCATCGTGTGGTCCCGGATCCGGCACAAGGAAGAGGTCCGGCGCGTCGTCGACCCGCTGAAGCTGAAGACGCCGGTCTTCGGGGCGCTGTTCCAGAAGATCGCGCTGTCCCGGTTCTCCCGCAACCTGGGCACCATGCTGTCCTCCGGCGTGCCGATCCTGCAGAGCCTGGACATCGTCGCCGACACCACCGGCAACATCGTGATCGGGGACGCGGTGCGCGACGTTCAGGACAGCGTGCGCAACGGTGAGTCGCTCTCCGGCCCGCTCGCGCACCACCCGGTGTTCCCGCCGATGGTCGTGCAGATGCTGGCGGTCGGCGAGGACACCGGCGCGCTGGACGCGATGCTGCACAAGATCTCGGAGTTCTACGACCAGGAGGTCGAGGCGACGACCGAGGCCCTGACGGCCCTGATCGAGCCGCTGATGATCGCGGTCCTGGGCGGCATCATCGGGTCGATGATCATCGCCCTGTACATGCCCATCTTCAAGATCTTCGACCTGATCAAGTAGCCACTGCACGCCCGTACCGCGACGACCCCCCGGCCCGACGGCCGGGGGGTCGTCGGCTGCTCAGGACCAATCGGATGAGCCCGTTCGGATGAACTGCGACTCGCGGACGAACTGGTGTCGCGCGCCCCTCAAGCCGGCGTCGTCACGCACCGAAATCACTCATGTCAAGAGCTGACATGGCCAGAAAGGGCACACCCGCCGAGAGGCGGGGTCGCAAAGCCAGGGGACCTGCGGGCGTGCAGGCCAGCCCAGCTGCCTCGGTCGGTCCTCGCCAGAGGGCCCATGGGGGATCTGCCGGATCGGCTCACCACGTGAATCCCGGAAGGGAAGGGCAGATGCTCGCACGCATCCGCAAGGCCCAGGAGGAGAACGAGGGCGGCTTCACCCTCATCGAGCTCCTGGTCGTCATCATCATCATCGGCATCCTCGCCGCGATCGCCATCCCGGTCTTCCTGAACCAGCGGAAGAAGGCCGTGGACGCGTCGATCAAGTCCGACCTGCGTACGGCAGCGACGGCCCTGGAGACCTACTTCACCGACAACCAGGCCTACAACGCTGCCACCACGCAGAACCCGAAGTTCTCGCAGAACAACGTGATCTCCGTCGCGGTGACCACGACCGGCTACTGCCTGCGTGGCACCAACCCGAACTCGAACGCGACCGGTGGCTCGTTCTTCTGGTACGACTCGACCGCGGGTGGTCTGCAGACCGGTACCGCCACGACGCAGTCGAACTCCGTCGGCGCAGTCGGTGCGACCTGCACCGCGGCCGGCACCTACACGAACGTGACCTGAGTCTGAGTCACGCTCGGCACTGAAGTAGCAGCAAGTCCTGTGGGCCGGTCCGTCGACCGGCCCACAGGCATGTCCGGAGCCGCCCGCCGGCCGCAGGGCCCGCACCGGATCGGCGCTGTTCGCCCGAAAGGGCCTTCATCGGTCCGACCCGGGTGCCGAAACCACGGGTAACCAGCAGAGAGGGGGCTGGACATGGCCGGTAGGCGGCGTCTCAGACAGACGCCCTGGCCCGGAGACGAAGGTTTCACGTTGATCGAGCTGTTGGTCGTGATCATCATCATCGGCATCCTCGCCGCGATCGCCATCCCGGTCTACCTGAACCAACGGACGAAGGCCGTAGACGCTGGATCGAAGCAGGACCTTCGGGTCCTGGCCCAGTTCCAGGAGACATACCTGACCAACTCGGCGGCGTACGCCGACTTCGCCCAGCTCGACGCTGACGGCGAAGTCATGCTGCCGACGAAGAACGACACCATCACGATCGTCCGCTACTCGGCGAGCGCGTACTGCCTGTCCGCCAAGGGCGCCGGCTCGCCACGCACTTGGTACTACGACAGCCAGGCCGGCGGCATCCAGCCGGTCGGCACCGCCGGCTGCCCGGTCACGACGACCGGAACCGCCGGAACCGCGCGTACCGGCTGACCCGAACGGTCAGCCAGCGCAAACTCGCACGTTCCTGCTCGCACAGAAGGGGGGTGAACGGGGCCGGTTCAAGTCGACCGGCCCCGTCACCGATATGGGAGGCATGCGGACTGTGCTGCGGGCGTACCGCGATGTCCGGCGCGCTCGTGGTTGCGACGACGCCGGGATGACCATGATCGAGCTGATGTGGGCGATGGTCATCTTCGCCTTCGTCGCGACGGCGACCGTCGGTGCGCTCGAGATGTCCATGAAGACGGTCCGTTCGGACCGCAGCCGCGTGGCCGCCTCCGACCTGGCCGCGCGCGAGCTGGAGATCTCCCGCAACACCTTCACCGGGAGTGCCAGCGGACCGGCCCAGATCACTGACGCGACCAACCCGAACCCGCTGACCGGCGGTACCGCCGGCCAGCCGCTGGTCGTGGACAACGTCCCGTACACGGTCACCCGCAACACCGAGTGGATCGTCGCCGGCACGGGCAAGAGCCCCTGCGACGGCGGAGCCACCGTGGCGTACCCGAGCCTGTCGGTGACCGTGACCGTCACCTGGTCGAACATGGGCAGCACCCAGCCGGTGAGCACCAACACGATCCTCACGCCGCCCAAGAACTACGTGCAGTCGAACACCTTCGGCTATGCCGGGATCAAGGTGCTCGACTCGACCGGGGCCGCCGTCAAGGGCACCACGGTCACCCTGACCGGGCCGGGCGGCACGCTGACCGACACCACGGCCGACGACGGCTGCGCGGTCTTCCAGACCAGCTCGGTCGGCAACTACACCGCCTCGATCAACCAGGCCGGGTACGTCGACTTCTACGGCAACCAGAACGCCACCAAGACCGTGACGATCGCGGTCGGTGGCCTGGCCCAGGCGACCATCAACTACGACAAGGCCGCCACCGTCACCGTCGTGCAGACGACCCAGTCGGGTTACAGCCTGCCGACGTCGCTGCCGTGGCTGACGTTCGCCAACACCGGCCTGCAGCCGACCGGTACCCGCAACGTCCAGTCCACGTCGGCCGCGACCACGGTCAGCAGCCTGTGGGCGTTCTCGGACGGCTACACGATGTGGGCCGGACAGTGCCAGCAGGCGGACCCGGCCGCGTCCGGCGGCACCCGCTCGCCCGCTCTGGTCATGGCGGCGGGTTCCTCGAGCAGTGCGGCCGTCACGCTGACCGGTGCGACCCTGACCGTCAAGACCGCCGTCGGCTTGCCGCTGACGAACGCCACGGTCACGGCGACGCCGCTGGTCACCACCGGCTGTGCCTCGACCGAGAACCCGCTCACGCTGGGCGTGACGAACTCCAGCGGTCAGCTCAAGACCTCGCTGCCGGCCGGTAACTGGACGCTCAAGGTGAGCGGCAAGTCCCCGTCCGGGTCGTGGCCGAACACCGGTGTCCTGCTTCCCACCAGCTCCCCCATCTCAGTGGCGGTGACGACGACGTGATGATCTTGCTGCACATGGTCGCCGAGCGGGCCCGCGCCGGGCGCGCGGGCGACGAGCAGCGGCGCCGGCACCGGCAGGGCGGGTACACCCTCGTCGAGCTGGTCGTGGTGATCTTCGTGCTGGGCATCGTGCTGGCCGGCGTGCAGACCACACTGATCTTCACCCAGCGGACCGTGGGCCAGAACGCCATCCGGCTGGACCAGGCCGCCCAGGCCAAGGTCGCGATGGACTCGATGTCGCGCATCCTGCGCACCGCGGTCCTGCCGTCCCAGCTCAACGCGACCGGCTCCACCGGCAGCGCGGCGGCGTTCATCCAGGGCACCGCGACGTCGGTGCAGTTCTACGCGAACCTCAACAACGACGCGAACACCGTCGGGCCGAGCCGGGTGACGTACAACGTCGCGTCGGGCGTGCTGAGCGAGACGATCCAGCCGCCGGACGCGCACGCCGTCGGGGACTACAACTACCAGTACTGCAACCCGGCGCTGCCCACGTGCACCACTGACATGACCCGGGTGCTGGCCAGGAACGTGCAGACCACGAACGCGATCTTCACCTACTACGCCAAGAACGGCTCGAAGTTCACCGACCCGACCCTCACGGCCGCCGAGCTCGCCTCCGTGGACAGCATCGACCTCCTCCTCACCGTCCTGTCCACGCCGAACCAGACCATCCACGGCAGCACCTTGACCATGCGGGTCACGCTGCCCAACGCCGACAGCGTCGCGCAGCCGACGTCGAGCCCGTGAGCGAGGAGTCATGATGACCCGACGGCCGGCCCTGCGGCGCCGATTCAGCAAGGGCGACGACCAGGGCATCGCCATGATCATGGTCATGGCCTCGATCACGGTGCTGGCGCTGCTGGTCACTGCGGCGCTCGGCTACGCGCTGCAGCAGCAGCCGCAGGCGCGGCACGACCAGGACTGGAACGCGGCCCTGGCCGCGGCCCAGGCCGGCGTCGACGACTACCTGTCCCGGCTGAACCAGAGCGACTCCTACTGGCAGACCGTCGACTGCACGAACCCGGCGCTCAAGGGCGGCAAGACCGGAACCAACTCGTGCGGCTGGACCGCGGCGACGCCGCCGGGCTGGCTGAACCTGTCGACGGCGAACCCGGCCCGCGGGGCGTTCCACTACGACATCGACGCCAGCGCGATCTACAGCCAGGGCGTCGTGCGCGTCACGTCGACCGGGAAGGTCAACGGCGTCACCCGTAGCGTGCAGGTCCTCACCGCCCGCGGCGGGGCGACCGACTTCCTCTACTACACCGACTTCGAGGACGCCGACCCGGCGAACGCCAACGCGTACCCGAGCGGCCCGTCCACCAACGCCTGCGGCAAGTCCGGGCCGACCAACGCGAACTACTGGTACGAGGGCCGCTCCGGCTGCGTCGAGATCACGTTCGTCACCGGCGACCAGCTGGACGGGCAGGTGCACTTCAACGACACGCCGCTGATGACCGGCTCACCGACATTCCTCAAGGGGTACGAGACGTCCGACCCGGCCTGCAAGACGGCCACCGCGCCGTACTACACGGCGTGCAACCACGGTTCCGGCGCCACGCCGAACTTCAACGGCTACAAGCCGGTGTACGCCGGGGTGCTCAACCCGCCGGACAACACCAACCTCTTCTCGAGCTACCCGGGCTGCCAGTACACCGGCGACACCCGGATCAAGTTCAACCCCGACGGCACGATGACCGTCTGGAGCAAGAAGAGCGCCGGCACCACGACGGGGACCAACTGCGGCGACCCGACGACGCTCGGGACCGGTGCGTCCGTCACCGTCCCGGTGCCCAACGACCAGGTCATCTACGTGAAGAACGCCAGCACGCAGTCCCAGTGCACCACCGGGCAGATCGGTGACGGGCTGCCGATCGCCAACGACGTGAACACGAGCCTGTCGACCTTCTACTGCGGCAACGGCAACGTCTACGTCGAGGGCACGCTCAAGGGCCGGGTCACGCTGGCCGCGCAGAACAACATCGTCGTGACGAACGACCTGCTGCTGGTCAACACGACCGCCGGCAGCGCACCGACCGGCCCGGACATGTTGGGTCTGGTCGCGGCGAACTCGGTCATCGTCTACCACCCGGTGAACAGCTCCGGGAACAACCTGACCACCATCAACGACCGCTGGATCTACGCCTCGATCCAGACGCTGCAGCACAGCTTCTGGGTGGAGTCGTACAACCAGGGCCCCAAGCTCGGGACGCTGCACGTGCGCGGGTCGATCGCCCAGAAGTGGCGCGGCATCGTGGGCACCGGTGGCGCCTCCGGGACCGGCTTCCTGAAGGACTACAGCTACGACACCCGGCTCAAGTTCGCCTCGCCGCCATACTTTCCGCAGTGGACGAACGCGGTGTGGGCGGGCAAGACCACGGCCGAGCTGAAGCCCCAGTACTGACCGGTCGCCCGCCACACCCCACTACGGTGTGGCGGGTGCCGTTCGCCCCCATGCTCACGCTCTCGACGTCCGCAGCGACCGACGCCGTCCCGGCCGGTGCCGTCGCCGCGCTGGCGGCCGTGCTCGGGCTGTTCGTCGGCTCGTTCCTCAACGTGGTCGTCTACCGCGTCCCCAGGGGCGAGTCCGTCGTCCGGCCGCGGTCGCACTGCCCGAGCTGCGACACCCAGCTGGCGTGGTACGACAACGTGCCCGTGGTCAGCTGGGTGGTGCTGCGCGGCCGTTGCCGGACGTGCGGCGACCCGGTGAGCGTGCGTTACCCGCTGGTCGAGCTGCTGACCGCCGCAGTGTTCGGCGTGCTGGGCTGGCGGTTCGGCGCGTCCTGGGAGCTGCCCGCCTACCTGTACCTGGGCGCGATCGGGGTCGCGCTCGGCGCGATCGACCTGGACACGCGGCGGCTGCCGGACCGCATCGTGCTGCCCTCCTACGGCGTCGCTGCGGCGCTGCTGGCGCTGGCCTCGGTGCTGGAGCACGACGGGGCCGCCGCGCTGCGTGCGGTGGCCGGAGCGGCCGCCCTGTACGCCTTCTACTACGTGCTGGCCGTGATCCGGCCGGGCGGCATGGGGTTCGGCGACGTGAAGCTGTCCGGCGTCGTGGGGATGTACCTGGGCTGGCTCGGCTGGGGCGCCCTCGTGGTCGGCGGCTTCGCCGGGTTCGTCATCGGCGGCCTGACCGGGATCGCGCTGATCGTGGTCGGCCGGGCCGGCCGCAAGAGCGCCATCCCGTACGGCCCCTACATGCTGGCCGGTGCCCTCGTCGGGGTCCTGTGGGGGACCCAGATCGCCGACTGGTACACGCGGATCCTGGGTCGCTGAGCACGATTCCGGCGAACCCCTTCCGCCGATCGCTCAAGCCGGGCCCGGCGTCAGCCGATCCTTCCCGCTGAAACGCCTCTCAGGGGCAAGTGGTGCGGCAGGCAGGTGCCGCCATGCGAAAGGTTGGCGTCGTGGCAGGACGATCCGCCATCGGTCTCGACATCGGGACGTCGGGGGTGCGCGCGGCCGAGCTCTCGTTCGGCAAGGCGCAGGTCACCCTCGAGAAGTTCGGCCAGGTCGCGCTTCCCGAAGGGGCCGTGCGCGACGGCGAGGTGGTCGACCCCGCTGCCGTGGGCGAGGCCATCAAGCAGCTCTGGACCCACACGAAGTTCTCCGGCAAGAAGGTCGTCATCGGCGTCGCGAACCAGAAGGTCATCGTGCGCCAGGTCGACCTTCCGTGGCTGCCCGACGGCGAGCTGCGCTCGGCGCTGGGCTACCAGGTCCAGGACCTGGTGCCCATGCCGGTGGAGCACGCGGTGCTCGACTTCTTCACCCTCGAGGAGTTCACCAACGACAACGGCGGCAGGATGCGCCGGGGCATGCTGGTGGCCGCCTCCCGCGAGATGGTGATGAACGCGGTGCACGCCGTGCAGAAGGCCGGCCTCACCGCCACCAGCGTCGACCTCTCGTCGTTCGCGGTGCTCCGCTCGCTGGCCTCCCAGGACAACCTGGGGATGGGCGCCGAGGTCGAGGCGCTCGTGGACGTCGGCGCGCGCGTGACCAACATCGTCGTCCACCAGGGCGGGGCGCCGCGGTTCATCCGCATCCTGCTCATGGGTGGGCAGGACCTCACCGACGCGGTGTCCGAGCGCATGGGCGTCGCCGGTGCGCAGGCCGAGGCGATGAAGCAGGAGATCGGGCTGCGCACCGACGTGCCGGAGGGCGCGATGATCGCCTCCCGCGTCATCGAGGCCGCAGCGGTCACGTTCGTCGACGAGGTCCGCGGCTCCCTGGACTACTACGAGGCCTCGACCGGGTCCACCCGGATCTCCCGCGTGGTCCTGACCGGCGGCGGCGCCCGCCTGGTGGGTCTGGGCGACCGGCTGCAGTCCGCGACGCGGGCTCCGGTCGTCGTCGGCAACCCCATGGAGCGCCTGGCGCTGGGCCGCACGGGCCTGAGCCCGGAGCAGATCGAATTCGTGCAGCCGCTCGCCGTCGTCCCGGTGGGCCTCGCCCTCGGAGCAGCCTGATGAGCACCACGACCGCCGTCCAGACGGGCACCCTGCCGCGGGTGAACCTGCTGCCCCCGGAGATCTCCGAGGGTGCCAAGTTCCGCACCGCGCAGCTGGTGATGGGTCTGGGTGTCTTCGCATCCGTGCTGATCGTCGGCGGGCTGTGGTACCTGGCCTCCGGTGACGCGAGCGCGGCCCAGGACGACCTGTCCTCGGCGCAGGCCACCGGCGTGCAGCTGCAGGGCGAGGTCGTCAAGTACGCGCAGGTGCCGGTGGTCTACGCGCAGGCGCAGACAGCGCAGGCGCAGCTCGTGCAGGCCATGAGCCAGGAGATCCGGTACTCCTACGTGCTGAACGACCTGAGCCTGGGCATGCCCAGCGGGGTCTGGCTGACCAACGTCAGCATCACCCAGCCGAGCGACTCGCCGGACACGGTCAAGGCGGCCTGGGGCAACCCGGTGCTCGGCACGGTCACGATGATCGGCTCGGCGAGCAACCTCCCGCAGGTGGCCGGCTGGCTGCAGGCGCTGGCCGCGCAGAAGTCCTACACCGACCCGTACCTGACGAACGCCCAGGGCCACGGGAACGGCTCCTCGAGCGGCAGCTACCAGTTCACCTCGTCGGTGGGTCTGTCCGACAAGGCCCTCTCCAACCGATACGCGCCGAAGGCGGGCAGCTGACATGACGCGCACCAGGAAGTGGTCGTTGCTCTCCGCCTTGTTGGCGGTGGTCGTCCTGCTCGCAGGGTGGTTCCTGCTGGTCTCGCCCAAGCGGGCCACCGCGGCCGACCTGCGTACGCAGGCCACCGCACAGGAGTCGGCCAACGACACGCTGAAGGCGAAGATCGCGCAGCTGCAGGCTCAGCAGAAGGAGCTGCCGCAGCAGAAGGCGATCATCGCCGACATCCAGCAGCGGATCCCGCAGAACCCCGACCTCCCGGCCCTGATCCGGTCGCTGTCGACGATGGCCACCCAGACCGGTGTGGACCTCCACACCGTCACCCCGGTGTCGCCGACCGCCAGCGCGGCCCAGCCGCCGGAGAACGCGGTCGGCGCCGACGGCCAGACGCTCCAGGTCATCAACGTGACCATGGAGGTCGACGGGACCTACTACAACATCGAGCGCTTCTTCAACAAGATGGAGAGCCTGAAGCGCTCGCTGCTGATCAACGGTGTCACGTTGAACGTGAACAGCGGCTCGGGCACGACCGGCGGCAGCTCGGTGGTCGCGGCGCAGGCCGGGGTCTCGCCCCAGCTCGCGGCGATCGTCAACTTCCGCGCCTTCATGGTCTCCTCGGCGGCCGCACCCGGAACGTCACCGCTGCACGTGACCGCTCCGGCCACCGGCACTTCCGGCACCT
Organism: uncultured Actinomycetota bacterium; assembly: GCA_963849365.1. GTDB lineage: Bacteria > Actinomycetota > Actinomycetes > Prado026 > Prado026 > CAVQCJ01. The sequence continues at coordinate 309,599 of CAWKHA010000001.1, read as the reverse complement.
CCGGCACCCCGGCCACGTCGACGTCCACGTCGTCGACGCCGGCCCAGTAGGAAGGCAGTCCAGCGATGTCTGACAGCAACCAGTTCGGCTCCGCGGGCACGGCTGTCGCCGAACCGCCGGCCGAGGAGGCGCTCGCGGCGTCCAAGGGCCCCAAGCCGGTCGTGCTCGTGGCGGTGGTGGTCGGCGTCCTCGTGCTCGCCGCGGCGGCGTACTTCCTGCTCTTCGCGGGCGGCGGCAGCACCGACGAGTCGGCCACCGGCGCGGTGCCCAAGGGCACTGTGGCGGCCCCGGCCGGCTCCAAGGCTCCCTCGGCCAGCGCCAAGCCGGTCACGTCGAAGGCTCCGCAGACGGTCACCGGCTCCGGCGGGCGCGACCCGTTCGCGCCGCTGGTCGTGGCGGCCAGCGGCAGCGCCAGCGCGGCGCCGTCGGCGGGCTCGACGTCCGGCACCACCGCCGGCACGGCGGTGCCCAGCGGCCTGACCGAGACCATCACCCTGGTCAAGCTCAACGCGTCGGGGGTCTCGGCGGACGTCACCGTCAACGGGACCAAGTACACCGGCGTGAAGCGCGGCCAGGTGTTCGCGAAGTACTTCAGCCTCGACATCATCACCGGGAGCTCGCAGGCCCAGTTCCTGTTCGGGGACTCCAACGTGGTCCTGACGGTGGGCAAGAGCCTGACGCTGCGCACCTGACAGCGGCGGTACCTCTGCGGCGGGCCGTGTCCTTCGGGACGCGGCCCGCTCGTACGTGCGGGCATGAGCGGCGCGGGCCCGCCCGGGTCGGGCGCGCCTGCCGTGGGAGGATCACCGCATGCTGCGCTGGCTGACCGCGGGGGAGTCGCACGGGCCTGCCCTGGTCGCCGTGCTCGAAGGCCTGCCGGCCGGGGTGGCCGTGACGACGGACGACATCGCGCGCGACCTGGAACGCCGCCGGCTCGGCTACGGCCGCGGCGCCCGGATGAGCTTCGAGCGCGACGAGGTCACGGTGCTGGGCGGCGTCCGGCACGGCGTCACGCTCGGCTCGCCGGTGGCGGTGCAGGTGGGCAACACCGAGTGGCCCAAGTGGGAGCAGGTGATGGCGGCCGACCCGGTGGACCAGGCCGTCCTCGACGGGCTCGCGCGCAACGCGCCCCTGACCCGGCCGCGGCCGGGTCACGCCGACCTGGCCGGCATGCAGAAGTACGGCTTCGACGACGCCCGTCCGGTGCTCGAGCGCGCCAGCGCCCGCGAGACCGCCGCCCGGGTGGCCCTGGGTGCCGTGGTCCGGGCGTTCCTGCGGCAGGTCGCCGGCGTGACGGTGCTGAGCCACGTCGTCGAGCTGGGCACGGCGGTGGCGCCCGCGGGCTGCTGGCCCGGACCAGGTGACGCCGGCCGGGTCGACGCCGACCCGGTGCGCTGCCTGGACCCGGCGGCGAGCGCTGCGATGGTCGGCGAGGTGGACGTGGCCAGGGCGGAAGGCGACACCCTCGGCGGAGTCGTGGAGGTCGTGGTGCACGGGCTGCCGCCGGGCCTGGGCAGCCACGTGCACTGGGACCGGCGGCTCGACTCGCGGCTCGCCGGCGCGCTGATGGGCGTGCAGGCCATCAAGGGCGTCGAGGTGGGCGACGGCTTCGCGGTGGCACGGGCTCGCGGCTCGGCCGCCCACGACGAGATCGAGTCCGCGCCGGACGGCCTGCGCCGGCGCAGCAACCGGTCCGGCGGCACCGAGGGCGGCATGAGCACCGGCGACGTGCTGCGCGTGCGGGCCGCGATGAAGCCGATCTCGACGGTGCCGCGGGCGCTGGACACCGTGGACGTACAGACGGGGGAGGCGGCCAAGGCGATCAACCAGCGCTCGGACGTCTGCGCCGTGCCGGCGGCCGGCATCGTGGCGGAGGCCATGGTCGCGCTCGTCCTCGCCGACGCGGTGCTGGAGAAGTTCGGCGGCGACGCGGTCCCGGAGACCGCCCGCAACCTGGCCGCGTACCTCGAGCACCTGGTCGTGCGCTGATGGTGCCGGCGGTGGTCCTGGTCGGGCCGCCCGGCGCCGGCAAGACGACGGTCGGGCGGCTGGTCGCCGGCCGGCTGGGCGTCTCCTTCCGGGACACCGACGCCGACGTCGAGGCAGCGGCCGGCGTCCCCGTCCCGGACATCTTCGTCGACCGGGGCGAGGCCGAGTTCCGCCGGCTCGAGGCGGCGGCCGTGTCCGCCGCCCTGACCGGGCACGACGGCGTCGTGTCGGTCGGCGGCGGCGCGGTGCTGGACCCGGCGACCCGCGCCGCCCTGGCCGGGCTGCGCGTGGTCTTCCTGGACGTCGGCGTGAAGGACGCGGCCTCGCGGGTGGGTTTCAACCGCGACCGTCCGCTGCTGCTGGGCAACCCGCGCGCGCAGTGGCTGCGGCTGATGGAGGCGCGCCGCCCGCTGTACGAAGCGGTGGCCGTGGCCACGGTGGCCACCGACGGGCGCACCCCCGAGGAGGTCGCCGCGGACGTCGTCCGCGTGCTGGCGGGGGAGGCACCCACGCGGATCGCTGTCGGGTCCGGCCCCGGCTCGTACGACGTGCTGGTCGGGACGGGTCTGCTGGACGAGCTGCCCGGACTGCTGGGACCGCGGGCGCTGCGGGTCGCTGTCGTGCACCCGCAGGTGCTCGCCGCCCGTGCCGCGCAGCTGGTCGACCGACTCGCCGCGGCCGGCTACCGGCCGCTGGCCCTGCCGGTGCCGGACGGCGAGGCGGCCAAGGACGTACGGGTGGCGGCGCAGCTGTGGTCCGCCCTGGGCACAGCTGGGTTCACCCGCTCGGACGCCGTCGTCTCGCTCGGTGGCGGCGCGACCACCGACCTGGCCGGATTCGTCGCCGCCACCTGGCTGCGCGGGGTGGCCGTCGTGCACGTGCCGACCACGCTGCTGGGCATGGTGGACGCGGCCGTGGGTGGCAAGACCGGCATCGACACCGCCGAGGGCAAGAACCTCGTGGGCGCGTTCCACCAGCCGGCCGGCGTCCTGTGCGACCTGGACCAGCTGGCCGGGCTGCCGGCGGCGGACTACGCGGGCGGGCTGGCCGAGGTGGTCAAGGCCGGGTTCATCGCCGACCCGGTGATCCTCGAGCTGGTCGAGTCCGACCCGGTGGCGGCCGCGGACCCCGCGGGCCCGCACACGCGCGAGCTGGTCGAGCGCGCGGTCCGGGTCAAGGCGGCGGTCGTGTCCGCCGACCTGCGCGAGGCCGGGCCGCGGGAGATGCTCAACTACGGCCACACGCTCGGGCACGCGATCGAGAAGGTGGAGCAGTACCGCTGGCGGCACGGCGCGGCCGTGTCCGTCGGGATGGTCTTCGCGGCCGAGCTCGCGCGGCTGGCGGGCCGGCTGCCGCCGCCGGTCGTGGACCGGCACCGCGACGTGCTCGCCTCCGTCGGGCTGCCGGTCGCCTACCGCGGGGACCGCTGGCCGCAGCTGCAGGACGCGATGCGGGTGGACAAGAAGAGCCGGGGCGACACGCTGCGGTTCGTGGTGCTGGACGGGATCGGGCAGCCCGCCGTGCTGGAGGGACCCGACCCCTCCCTGCTGGCCGCGGCCTACGCGGAGGTGACGGGATGACCCGGGTGCTGGTCCTGAACGGCCCGAACCTGTCCAGGCTGGGCGGGCGCGAGCCGGACGTCTACGGCACCGCGACCTTCGCCGACCTGGCCGAGCACTGCCGGAAGGTCGGCGCGGGGCTGGGCCTGGAGGTCGAAGTCCGGCAGACCGACGACGAGGCCGAGCTCGTGCACTGGCTGCACGAGGCGGCCGACGGGCAGGTCCCGGTGGTGCTCAACCCGGCGGCGTTCACGCACTACTCGTACGCCCTGCGCGACGCCTGCGCGATGCGCACCGCGCCACTGGTCGAGGTGCACCTGAGCAACCCGGCGGCACGCGAGGAGTTCCGGCACACGTCGGTGGTCGCCGCGGTCGCGACCGGCACGATCGCCGGCTTCGGCCTGGCGTCGTACGAGCTCGCGCTCCGGGCGGTCGCCGCGGCGTCGCCGGCGGCGGGCTGACCCGCTGTGCCCGCGGACCACGCCGCCCGCCGCGACCGGCTCGCCGAGCGGGTCGGGGCGGCTGCCCTGGACGCGGTCCTGGTGACGTCGCTGGTCAACGTCCGCTACCTCACCGGCTTCACCGGGAGCAATGGTGCGCTGCTGGTCGGCGCGGACGGCGACGCGGTGCTGTGCACCGACTTCCGCTACGCCGAGCAGTCGGCCGCGCAGTGCCCCGACGTGCAGGTGCTCGTGAACCGCCCCTGCCCGCTCGCGCTGACCCGCCGGGCCGCCGCGGCCGGACGGGTGCGGCTGGGGTTCGAGGCGCACCACCTGACGGTGGCGGAGCACGCCGAGCTGGTGACTGCCGTCCCGGCCGCGGATCTGGTCGCCGCGGGCCGGCCGGTCGAGGACCTGCGCAGGGTCAAGGACGAGACCGAGATCGGTCTGTTGCGGCAGGCGTGCGCGGTTGGCGACCGGGCCCTGGCCGACCTGCTGCCCACGCTGCTGCCCGGCCTGACCGAACGGGCCGTCGGGCACGCCCTCGAGGACCTCATGCGCGCGCACGGCGCCGACGCCCCGGCCTTCGACACGATCGTCGCGTCCGGTCCCAACGGCGCGGTCCCGCACCACCGTCCCGGCCCCCGCGAGCTCGCGGCCGGCGACCTGCTCACGCTGGACTTCGGGGCGCAGGTCGGGGGCTACCACGCCGACATGACCCGCACCGTGGCGGTCGGCGAGCCGGCCGGGTGGCAGCGCGATCTGTACGACCTGGTCCGGGCCGCCCAGCGCGCCGGCCGGCACGCCCTCGCACCGGGCGCCGCCCTGGCCGAGGTGGACGCCGCGGCCCGTTCGGTGATCGAGGCCGCGGGCCTGGGACCCCGGTTCGGGCACGGGCTCGGCCACGGCGTCGGCCTGGAGATCCACGAGGCGCCGATGGTGGGACCGGCCGCCGCGGGTACCCTGGACGCCGGCTCGCCCGTCACCGTCGAGCCCGGCGTGTACCTGCCGGGGCGCGGCGGCGTACGCATCGAGGACACCCTCGTGGTGCGTGACGGCCGGGCCGAGCTGCTCACCACCTCGTCCAAGGAGCTGCTCGTGCTGGGTTGACACCCCGGCCGGGCGGCTCGCCCGCCTGCAGGAGACGCGACCCGTGGCCACCACGAACGACCTCAAGAACGGCCTGGTCCTCAACATCGACGGCCAGCTCTGGACCGTCGTGGAGTTCCAGCACGTCAAGCCGGGCAAGGGGCCGGCCTTCGTCCGCACCAAGCTGAAGGCGGTGCTGTCCGGCAAGGTCGTCGACCGCACGTTCAACGCGGGGGTACGGGTCGAGACCGCCAGCGTGGACAAGCGCGCGATGCAGTACCTGTACGCCGAGGGCACCGACTACGTGTTCATGGATGCCGAGACGTACGACCAGGTGCACGTCCCGGGCGAGACGGTCGGCGACGCCGCCCACTTCCTGCTGGACAACGCCGAGGTCGTCGTCGCGATGCACGAGGGTGCCCCGCTGTACGTGGAGCTGCCGACCTCGGTGGAGACGACGGTCACGTACACCGAGCCCGGCCTGCAGGGGGACCGCTCCACCGGGGGCACCAAGCCGGCCACGATCGAGACCGGCTACGAGATCCAGGTGCCGCTGTTCATCACGGCCGGTGAGCGGGTCAAGGTCGACACCCGGGACGGCTCGTACCTGGGCCGGGTCAGCGGCTGAGGGACGGACGCAGGTGCCGGCGAGGAGCAAGGCCCGCAAGCGGGCGCTGGACGTCCTGTTCGAGGCGGACCAGCGCGGCGTGGCGGCCACCGACGTGCTGGCCGCGCGGACCGAGCTGGCCGACCCACCGGTCAACGAGCACACCGCCCGGCTGGTGCGGGGGGTTGCCGAGCACGAGCAGCGCATCGACGACCTGATCCAGACCTACGCGCAGGACTGGCCGCTGGACCGGATGCCCGCGGTCGACCGCGCCCTGCTGCGGATGTCGGTGTTCGAGCTGCTGTACGTCGACGACGTGCCGGACGCGGTGGTCATCGACGAGGCGGTCGAGCTGGCCAAGGAGCTCTCGACCGACTCCTCGCCCGGCTTCGTCAACGGCGTGCTCGCCCGGATCCTCGCGCTCAAGCCCACGCGCTGACCCCCGCGCCCACCACTCGCCCCCACCCGCGCGCCGCGCCACCGCGCACCCACCGCGCGCCGCGCACCCACCGCGCGCCGACCCGCGCCGATCATGAGAGATGTACGTCGCCGGGCCACCGGGGCGTGTACATCTCTCATGATCGGCGCGGATGGGCGGGGTGGGCGCGGTCGCGCGGGGGGCGCGCGGTGGGCGCGGTGGGGTCGCGTACCCCCGGTGGGATTCGAACCCACATGGCCTTGCGGCCACCGGATTTTGAGTCCGGCGCGTCTGACCAGTTCCGCCACGGGGGCGAGCCGAGCGTCCGCGCAACGGTACCGGGCGTCGACGGGTCGGGGCCCGTTCCGGTGATCGGTACGCTGGCCGACATGTCCGGACCTCCCGCCTCCCCGGCGCAGCCGCGCCGCGTGGTCATCGCGGAGGACGAGGCCCTCATCCGGATGGACCTCAAGGAGATGCTCGAGGAAGCCGGGTATTCCGTGGTCGGCGAGGCCGGCGACGGGGAGTCGGCGGTGCGGCTGGCCGCCGAGCTCCGGCCCGACCTCGTCGTGCTCGACGTCAAGATGCCCGTCCTGGACGGTATCTCCGCCGCCGAGCGGATCACCCAGGGCCAGCTGGCGCCGGTGCTCATGCTCACCGCGTTCTCCCAGCGCGACCTGGTCGAGCGGGCCCGGGACGCGGGCGCCATGGCGTATCTGGTCAAGCCGTTCCAGAAGGCGGACCTGGTGCCGGCGATCGAGATCGCGGTGGCCAGGCACGAGCAGATGGCCGCGCTGACCCGCGAGGTCGCCGACCTGTCCGAGCGGCTGGAGACGCGCAAGCTGGTGGACCGGGCGAAGGGGGTCCTGCAGAGCCGGCACGGTCTGTCCGAGGCGGACGCGTTCCGCTGGATCCAGAAGTCGTCCATGGACCTGCGGATCGGGATGCGCCAGGTGGCCGAGACGGTGCTCGCCCAGGAGGGGCCGAACAGCTCTTGAACCGCCGCCGGGCCGCTCGCCGGGCGGTCGCCACAGCGGTCGTGGCCCCGGCCCTGGTGCTCTGTGCCCTGCTGGCCGGCTGCACGAAGCCTTCCGCGGCCACCACCCAGCCGTCCACGGGACCCCTCGTCCTGGGCACCCTGCTGCCGATGACCGGCGGGCTCGCGCACGTCGGGCCGGCCGAGGAGGCCGGGCTGCAGCTGGCGGTCAAGGACATCGACACCGCGGGCGGCGTGCTCGGGCAGCCGGTGACGCTGCTGGACTCGGACTCCGGCGACGCCTTCAGCGCGGTGGCCTCGCAGAGCGTGGACCGGATGCTGGCCCGGCACGTGGAGGCGATCGTCGGGGCGACCGGCTCGTCGGTCACGCTGACCGTGATCGACAAAGTCGTCGGCGCCGGCGTCGCCCTGGTCTCGCCTGCAGACGCGAGCAGCAAGCTCACCGGCTACCCCGACCGTGGCCTGTACGCCCGGATCGTGCCGCCCGACTCGTTCGAGGCGAGCACGATGGCCGCGCGGCTGAGGGCGGCCGGCCACCTGCGCGTCGCCGTGCTGTTCGAGCGCGACGCCTATGCCACGGGCTACGCGCAGGAGCTGCAGTCCGACGTGGTCAAGGCGGGCGGCCGGGTCCTGGCCGCGATCGAGTACGACGGGCGCTCGACCGACTTCTCCGGCCAGGCGGCACAGGTCGCCGCCGCCGCGCCGCAGGCCGTGGTGGTGATCGGGACCGGCGAGGCGCACGCCGTGGTCCAGGCGTTGGTCCGGTCCGGCGCCGGGCCGGACCTGGTCCCGCTGTACGTCTCCGACCTCGCCTTGTGGCCGGGCCTGGCCAAGGGGCTGACGCCGGCGCAGTCCGCCGGCATCACCGGCCTGCGCCCGGGAGCGGCGCCCAGCCCGCAGTTCCTGGCCCGGCTGGCCCGGCAGGCGCCCGACCTGACCGACACCGGGTACGCCGCCCAGACCTACGACGCGACGGTCCTGGTCGCCCTGGCCGCGGCCGCGGCCCGCAGCACGCAGGGGAAGGACATCGCGGCCGCGCTGCCGGCGCTGACCACCGGCCGGACCACGTGCACGACGTACCAGGAGTGCCTCGCGCTGATCGCGGTGAACCAGTCCATCGCCTACGTGGGGCAGGCCGGTGCGGTCCGGCTGGACGCGGCGGGCGAGCCGCTGGACGGGACAGTGGGCAGCTACCGCTTCGGGGCGGACGGTACCTACCCCCCGATCGGCAGCTACGTCTCAGGCACGTTCCCACCGTCCGGCGGCTGACGCCAGCGCCGCGACCTCGCCGAGACCGATCTGTCGCCGGTCCGACACAGCTCGCACCAGTTGGCCGAACACCCTCCCGAACGGGGCCGGAGGTGAGTAGGTTCCGGCGTGTCCGAAGCGTTACCGGGGCCACACCACAATGAGCCGATGCGTGCTGGGGCCCGTGGCATACTCCGGCACGTCCAGCGCCCGGTGGACAACGACGTCACCCGGGCGAGAACCTCACGAGAGGGACACGATGGCGAAGCCGATCAAGCTCGTAGCCGTGGTGGCCGGCGTGGCACTGCTTGCCGGCGCGTGCGCCAGCAAGTCCGGTAGCACCGCGGGCGGCGGTGGCGGAGGCAAGACGCTCATCATCGGCACCGACCTGCCGATGCAGGGTGCGTCGAAGGACGCGTCCGAAGCCACCATCAACGCGATCAAGCTGTACTTGGACCAGGTGGGTTACAAGGCCGGGAACTACACGATCAAGCTGCAGACGTACGACGACTCGACGGCTGCGGCGGGCAAGTGGGACGACGCGACCTGCGCCGCCAACGCCCAGGCCCACGTGGCCAACAAGGACGAGGTGGCCGTCATGGGCACCTACAACTCCGGCTGCGCGAAGATCGAGGTCCCGACCCTGGAGCAGGCCCCCGGTGGCGGCATGCTGATGATCTCGCACGCGAACACCAACCCCGGTCTGACCAAGGCCTGGGACCCGGGCGAGCCCGGCAAGTACTACCCCGCCGGCACGCGCAACTACGCGCGCGTCATCACCACCGACGACTACCAGGGCGCGGCGGCCGCCCAGTTCGCGGCCCAGGACCTGAAGGTCAAGAACTGTTTCATCATCAACGACAACGAGACCTACGGCCAGGGCGTCGCGAAGGCGTTCCAGGACGAGGCGACGAAGCAGGGCATCAACGTCCTGGGCAACACGGCGTGGGACGGCAAGCAGCCCAACTACACCGCGTTCTTCCAGGCGATCAAGGCGAAGAACCCTGACTGCCTGTACGTCGGTGGCATCTTCGACAACAACGGTGGCCAGCTCGTCAAGGACAAGGTCAAGGTCCTCGGCGACAACAACACCGTGAAGATGATCGGACCGGATGGCTTCACCGGCTACCCGGACCTCGACAAGCTCGCCCAGGGTCAGGGCATGTACCTGAGCTTCGCGGGTCTGTCGACCGCCCAGCTGCGCACCGCCGGCGGCGCCGGCGCCAAGCTGCTGGACGCCTACAAGGCCAAGTACGGGCAGGACCCGCCGACCGACTACGCGCTGTACGGCGTGGCAGCGGTGCAGGCGATCCTGCAGGCGATCTCCAAGTCGGACGGCACCCGCAAGGGCGTCCTCGACCAGGTGTTCAGCGGGAGCGGGATCACCATCTCCGCGTCCGACTCCATGCTCGGCAAGGAGATCCACATCGATCCGCAGACCGGAGACGTCAACGCCAAGGACATCTCCATCCTGCTGCTCAAGGACAACAAGGAAGGCTTCCTGAAGGCCTGGCCGGTCTCGTAACGTCGGCGGGTCCGGTGGCGGGGGCGCGTCCGTTCGAGGGCGCGTCCCCGCCCACCGGTCGATCAGAGCCAGGATCACGATCACCCTGCCGAACGCACCACCGGTACGGACGGGAGCTTCTGGATGGCTGCAACGATCGCCGCTGAGAACGCGCTCACCAACGCCCCCAAGCCCAAGATGTCGACCTGGGAGACCGTTCAGCTCGTCGGCGGGTGGCTGGTCGTCGGGGTCGTCGGGCTGTGGATGCTCTGGAAGTTCGTCCAGTCGCCCAGCCAGTTCTTCTCGTCGGCGATCGAGGGCCTCGCCAACGGCACCCTGTACGCCCTCATCGCGCTCGGCTACACCCTCGTGTACGGCATCATCGAGCTGATCAACTTCGCCCACGGCGACCTGTTCATGCTCGGGACCATCTTCAGCGCCTGGATCCTCACCACGCTGCTGAACCAGAGCTCGGTCTCGCTGACCGGCTGGCTGGGGCTGATCACCACCCTGTTCGCGGTCATGGCCATGTGTGCCGCCATCAACGTCACGATCGAGTTCCTGGCCTACCGAAGACTCAGGCGCGCGCCCAAGCTGGCGCCGCTGATCACGGCGGTCGGGATGAGCTTCATCCTCCAGCAGTTCGGCCTGTTCCTGAACGGCTCGACGCCGAAGCAGCACCCGAGCGTCCTGCCCGACGGCGGGTTCACGATCGGGAACGTCACTATCGCCTGGAGCTTCCTGATCGTGCTCGCCTTCACCGTCCCGATCCTGTTGGCGATGACATTCCTGGTCCAGCGGACCCGCCAGGGCAAGGCCATGCGTGCGACGGCGCAGGACCAGGACGCCGCCCGCCTGATGGGCATCAACGTCAACCGCACGATCTCCTTCACGTTCGCCCTCGGCGGCGCGTTGGCCGGTGCCGCCGGCCTGATGTACGAGCAGACCGTCGGCACGACGGCGTTCAACCTCGGCCAGCAGCTGGGCCTGATCGCGTTCACGGCCGCCGTACTCGGCGGCATCGGGAACCTCACGGGCGCGGTCCTGGGCGGCGTGCTGATCGGCCTCATCCAGGGTCTCAACGACGGTCTCCCGCTGCTCGGCCAGCGCTGGTCGCAGAGCGTCGTGTTCACCGTCCTGATCCTGCTCATGGTGTTCAAACCCGAGGGGATCCTCGGCAGACCCACGACCGAGAAGGTGTAGGGCATGGCGACGGACATCTCCACGGCGCCCCCGGTCGCGCCCAGCCCGCACCGCCGGCCGCCCCGGCTGACCTACAACAGCAAGTGGGCGATCGGGTTCCTGATCGCGGCGGTCGCCGTGTACGTGGTGTACCAGTGGCTGCTCCCGAACCTCAACGACAACGTCAACAGCTTCTTCAACAGCTGGCTCCCGCTGAGCGTGGTCGACGAGTGCATGGTCTGGGTGATCTGCGCGCTCGGCCTGAACGTCGTGGTCGGCTACGCCGGGCTGCTCGACCTCGGTTTCGTGGCGTTCTGGGCCATCGGTGGGTACGTGGCCGGCTGGATCATGTCGGGGTTCGTCTTCGGCCGGAGCTGGAACTTCTTCGGCTCGGCGCCGGCCGGCGCCCCCGGCGTGCACGTCAACTTCTGGCTGGTGCTGATCTGCGCGGGCTTCGTCTGCGCGATCGCCGGCATCCTGATCGGCGCTCCGACGCTGCGGCTCAAGAGCGACTACCTGGCCCTCGTCACGCTCGGGTTCGGGGAGATCATCCCGCAGTTCTTCCGCAACGGTGACGACATCTTCGGGCACAACCTGACGAACGGCACCCGCGGGATCACCCCGACCGACCCGATCTCCGGGCCCGGGTTCAAGCTGGGGCCGTTCGACCTGCAAGGGCAGTTCCTGGTGATGTGCCTCTTGGTTGCGTTCGTTGTGTTCGTCTCCTTGCGGCTGCGGACCGGCCGCCTCGGCCGGGCCTGGCTGGCCATCCGCGAGGACGAGCTGGCCGCGAGCATGATGGGCGTCCCGCTGATGCGTACCAAGCTGGCCGCGTACGGCGTCGGCGCGGTCGCCGGTGGAATCGGCGGGGTCGCGTTCGCCGGGCACATCAGCGCAGTCATCCCGGACCGGTTCGACTTCAGCATCTCCATCACGTTGCTGGCCATGGTCGTGCTCGGCGGCATGGGCAACGTATGGGGCGTGATGGTGGGCGCGCTGGTGCTGGCATGGGTGAACGCGCAAGGGCTCAAGCAGGTCGGTTCGACGGTCAACTCGGCCCTCGGGACCGACATCAACTTCCCGTCGTACAACTACGGGTTGTTCGGGCTCATCCTTGTGCTGATGATGCTGTTCCGACGGGAGGGGCTGATCCCGGAGGCGCGGACCAAGCTGTTGATGCGCGAGCCCGACCGGGGCCTGCTCGCCTCTCACGGCATCGACATCGAGGATGCGATGGACCAGGAGGACGAGTGAGCGCCACCGCAGCCGAGCCCCAGGCGGTGGCAGCGCCCACCGGCCTCGTCCTCGACGCCCAGCAGATCTCGGTCGTGTTCGGCGGTCTGATCGCTGTCAGCAACGTGTCCTTCCACATCCCGGTCGGGTCGATCGTCAGCCTGATCGGACCGAACGGCGCCGGGAAGACGACGTTCTTCAACGTGCTCACCGGCCTGTACAAGCCGACAGCAGGACTGGTGCACTTCGAGGGCCGGGACGTCACCGGCATGCCCCCGCACAAGATCGCCCAGCTCGGGATGGCCCGCACCTTCCAGAACATCCGCCTGTTCGGCCTCATGACGTCCGAGGAGAACGTCATGGTGGCGATGCACTCCCACATGCGCTCCGGGATCGTGCAGACCGTGCTGAAGCTGCCCGGGCAGCGGCGCGAGGAACGGGACGCCAGGGACCAGGCCGACGAGCTGCTCGACTTCGTCGGGATCGGGCACGTGCGCGGCGAGTACGCCCGCAACCTCTCCTACGGCGACCAGCGTCGGCTAGAGGTGGCCCGGGCCCTGGCCCTGCGTCCCAGGCTGCTGCTCCTGGACGAGCCGACGGCCGGCATGAACCCGAACGAGTCGGCCACGTTCGTCGAGTTCGTGCACCGGGTGCGCGACGAGAAGGACGTGTCGATCCTTCTCATCGAGCACGACATGAGCGTGGTCATGCGACTGTCCGAACGGATCACCGTGCTGGACCGGGGCGAGAAGATCGCCGAGGGCGGTCCCGACGACATCAAGAACGACCAGCGCGTCATCGAGGCGTATCTGGGCAAGTCCGGCGCGGAGGGGAGCGGCGCATGAGCACGGACACAGCGCCGGACACCGGCGTCAACGGGGCCCGTCCGAGCGGCGCCGTGCCGATGCTCGAGCTCACCGACGTGTACGTCTACTACGGCAACATCGCGGCGGTCCAGGGCCTGAGCCTGTACGTCAACGAGGGCGAGATCGTCACGCTCATCGGCTCGAACGGCGCAGGCAAGTCGACCACGCTGCGCACGATCTCCGGTCTGCTGCGGCCCAAGCGCGGCAAGGTGACCTTCCTGGGCAAGCCGCTGACCAACGTCGAGGGCCACCAGGTCGTCGCCCGTGGCATCACCCACTCGCCTGAGGGGCGGCGGATCTTCCCCCGGATGACTGTCGACGAGAACCTGGACCTGGGTGCGTTCCTGCGCAAGGACAAGGCCGAGATCGCAGCCGACCGCGACCGCGTGCTGGGACTGTTCCCGCGCCTGGCCGAGCGGCTCAACCAGAAGGCCGGCACCATGTCCGGCGGTGAGCAGCAGATGCTCGCGGTCGGGCGGGCCCTGATGGGACGGCCCAAGCTGCTCCTGCTGGACGAGCCCTCGATGGGCCTGGCGCCGGTGCTGGTGGACCTCATCTTCGAGACGATCGCGACGATCCGGCAGCAGGGCACCACCATCCTGCTGGTCGAGCAGAACGCCCTGGCGGCCCTGCGCGTGGCCGACCGGGCGTACGTGCTGGAGTCCGGGCTGCTCAAGCTGCAGGGCCCGGCCGCCCAGCTGGCCCAGGACTCCGAGGTCGTCAACGCCTACCTCGGCGGCTGACCCAGGCCTGTCACGCAGTGTGACCGACGCCAGGCGGCGCTGTCCTCTCCGTGCGACTGATGCGCGCGTCTTGGCCCTACCCGGAGCCGGGAAGGGCCAAGACGCGCGCATCAGTCGGGAGGGGTGGGGGTCGGTCCGTGCGGACTGATCGGGCGGTACCGGCTGCGCGGCGGTCCACGGTGGTCGTAGAGTCGCGCGTGCACTCCCGGGGGTGGGAAGCCCGTGCACGGCCGCGCGCACGGGCCTTTGGAAGGAGAGCTGCCGTGCCCCGAGGCCACGTCGTGGTCCGCCCCCCCGGTACTGACGACACCGACGCCGTCCTGCAGATGTGGGACGAGCTGCGCGGCAAGAGCGGCCGCGGCGGTCCGCTCGTGCCCCCCGCTTCCGAGACCACCCTGCGCCGCCTGCTGGCCGAGGTCGAGGCCGACGACACCTATCGCGCGGTGCTGGCCGAGGTCGACGGCGTCGTCGTCGGCATGGCCTGCTTCATCGGGCGGCCGATGGGGCCGTTCGTCGAGGCGACGGTGGTGCAGATCGACTACCTGCACGTACGCCCGGCGTACCACCGGCGTGGCGCGGGACGTGCGCTGGTCGCGGCCGCCGCGGCGTTCTGCGACGAGATCGGCGCCGAGCACGTCGTCGTCAACGTGTTCCCGCAGGTGCGCGAGGCCAACAGGTTCTACGCGAAGCTTGGCTTCTCGCCGATGGTCGTCCGCCGGGTCGCGCCGGTCAGCACGCTGCGCCGGACCCTCGCGCTGGACGGTGCGGAGCACGACCGCAGGGCCGGCATCCTGGCGCGCCGGCGCACCGCGCTTGCCCGCACCAGGGCTTCGACCCCGGCCTGACCCGGGAGCCGGAGCTCACGAGCCGGGGACCGCGTCCCGCAGCAGGCAGGTGATCCGGGCCGTGCACACGCGCCGGCCCTGCTCGTCGCTGACGACCACCTCCCAGGTGGCCAGAGTGCGCCCCAGCTGCACGGGTGTCGCCACGCCCGTGACCCGGCCCGAGCTGGCGGCCCGGTGGTGGGTCGCGTTGATCTCGATGCCCACGGCGATCCGGTCGCGGCCGGCGTGCAGCGCCGAACCGAACGATCCCAGCGTCTCGGCCAGCGCCACCGACGCCCCGCCGTGCAGCAGCCCGTACGGCTGCGTGTTCGGCTCCACCGGGATCGACCCGACCACCCGGGCCGGCGAGGCCTCGTGGACCACCAGCCCCATGTGCTCGCCCATCGTTCCCACGCCCATGGCCAGGATCGCGTCGAGATAGTCGGGCGCGTCGCCGGCGGGTGCGTCGCCGGCCGAGGTGGGTGGGCTCGGCTCGTCGCGACCTGTCATGGGCCCACCCTAGGATCGGCGCCGTGAGCACGCCCGCCCCCGGTCCCCAGAGCGCGCCGCAGGGCCGCCCCCTGCTGCTCCTGCTCGACGGCCACTCGCTGGCCTACCGGGCCTTCTACGCCCTCCCCGTGGAGAACTTCTCGACGACCACCGGGCAGCCCACGAACGCTGTCTACGGCTTCACGTCGATGCTCATCAACGCCCTCCGCGACGAGCGGCCGACGCATCTCGCCGTCGCCTTCGACCTGGGCCGTCAGACCTTCCGCAGCGAGCAGTACCCGGAGTACAAGGCGAACCGCTCGGCCAGCCCGGACGCGTTCAAGGGCCAGGTGAGCCTCACCGAGGACGTCCTGGCCGCCCTCAACGTCCCCGTGGTCACGGCGGAGGGTTTCGAGGCGGACGACGTCATCGCCACGCTCACGGTGCAGGCGGAGCGGGAGGGGTACGACGTCGAGATCATCACCGGTGACCGGGACGCCTTCCAGCTCGTGTCCGACCACGTCACGGTGCTGTACCCGCGCCGTGGCGTCTCCGACCTGGCCCTGATCACCCCGGACGAGGTGCAGGCGCGTTACGGCCTGACGCCCGCGCAGTACCCCGACTTCGCCGCCCTGCGCGGCGACCCCAGCGACAACCTGCCCAGCATCCCCGGCGTCGGCGAGAAGACCGCGGCCAAGTGGGTGCGCGACTTCGGCTCGCTGGCCGAGCTGGTGGACCGCGTCGACGAGGTGCCCGGCAAGGCGGGCGACGCGCTGCGGGCCAACCTCGCGGCGGTGGTGCGCAACCGCGCCCTGACCGAGCTGGTCCGCGACGTGCCGCTGCCGGTCGCGCCCCCCGACCTCGCTGTTCGCACCTGGGACCGCGACGCGGTGCACCGCGTGTTCGACACCCTGCAGTTCAGGGTGCTGCGGGACCGCCTCTACCAGACGCTCGAGGCGGTCGAGCCGGAGGCCGATGAAGGCTTCGCCGTCGATGTCGAGCAGCTCGGTGCGGGCGCGGTCGCCCTGTGGCTCACCGCGCACGCGGCCGACGGCAGCCGCACCGGTCTGGCCGTCGAGGGCGTGTGGGGGCGCGGGACCGGGGACATCACCGCGCTCGCCCTGGCCGCCGCCGACGGCGCCACCGCCTGGCTCGACCCGGCCACCCTGGGGCCCGACGACGATGCCGCTCTGGCCGCCTGGCTTGCCGACAGCGGGCACCCCAAGGCGCTGCACGACGCCAAGGGACCGCTGCTCGCGTTCGCCGCCCGCGGCTGGACCCTCGCCGGGGTCACCAGCGACACCGCGCTGTCCGCCTACCTGGCACTGCCCGGCCAGCGCACCTTCGACCTGTCCGACCTCACCCTGCGGTTCCTGCACCGCGAGCTGCGTGCGGAGAACGGCGACGACGGCCAGCTCTCCCTGGACGGCGCCGACGAGGCCGGCGCCGTCGAGGCCCTGGGGGTGCGGTCCAGGGCGGTGCTGGACCTCGCCGAGGTCCTCGACGCCGAGCTCGAGGCGAAGGGACAGACCCGGCTGCTGGTCGAGGTCGAGCTACCGCTGGTCGGCGTGCTCGCCTCGATGGAGCGGGCCGGGATCGCCGTCGACTCCGAGCACCTGGCCGACCTGCAGAGCCACTTCGCGGGCGAGGTGAAGGCCGCTGCACAGGAGGCGTACGCGGTGGTGGGGCGGGAGTTCAACCTCGGCTCGCCCAAGCAGCTGCAGGCGATCCTGTTCGACGAGCTGGACCTGCCCAAGACCAAGCGCATCAAGACCGGCTACACGACCGACGCCGACGCGCTGCAGGGGCTGTACGCGCAGACCGAGCACCCGCTGCTCGCGCACCTGCTGCGGCACCGGGACGTGTCCAAGCTGCTCGTCACGGTGGAGGGCCTGCAGAAGTCGGTCGCGGACGACGGCCGCATCCACACGACGTTCAACCAGACCGTGGCCTCGACCGGCCGGCTGTCGTCGACCGACCCGAACCTGCAGAACATCCCGATCCGGACGCAGGAGGGGCGCAGGATCCGCCAGGCGTTCGTGGTCGGCGCCGGCTACGAGACCCTGCTGACCGCCGACTACAGCCAGGTCGAGATGCGGATCATGGCCCACCTGTCCGGAGACGAGGCGCTGATCGCGGCGTTCGAGTCCGGCGAGGACCTGCACACGACGGTCGCCGCGCGGGTGTTCTCGGTCCCGCCGGACCAGGTGGACCCGGTGCTGCGCGGGCGGATCAAGGCGATGTCCTACGGCCTGGCGTACGGGCTCTCCGCGTACGGGCTGAGCCAGCAGCTGGGGATCACGCCCGAAGAGGCGCGCGGGCTGATGGACGAGTACTTCACCCGGTTCGGGGGAGTCCGGGACTACCTGGCGTCGGTGGTGGACGAGGCGCGCCGGACCGGCTACACCGAGACGCTGCTGGGCCGCCGGCGGTACCTCCCCGACCTCACGTCCGACAACCGGCAGCGCCGGGAGATGGCCGAGCGGATGGCGCTGAACGCGCCGATCCAGGGATCGGCGGCCGACGTCGTCAAGGTCGCGATGCTCAACGTCGACCGGGCTATGCACGAGCAGCAGCTCTCCTCGCGCATGCTCCTGCAGGTGCACGACGAGCTCGTCGTCGAGGTGGCGGCCGGCGAGCGCGACCGCGTCGAGGAGCTGCTGCGCGTGCAGATGGCCGCCGCGTACCCGCTGCGGGCACCGCTCGTCGTCTCGGTCGGCCACGGTCGCACCTGGGACGACGCCGCGCACTGACAGATGGACGGTACCGACCCGCTGCGCAGGGTCGTGGTCGGAGGCATCAGCGGAGCCGGCAAGACCAGGCTCGCGGCCGCTCTGGCGGACCTGCTGGGACTGCGCCACGTCGAGATCGACGCCCTGGCGCACGGCCCGGGCTGGGAGCGCCGGCCCGACTTCGCCGACGACGTGGCCGAGGCCACCCGCGGGGACGGCTGGGTCGTCGACTCCTACGGCGGTTACGCCGAGATCCGCGACCTGGTCTGGGAGCGCTGCGACACCTTCGTCTGGCTGGACTACAGCCGACCGGTCGTGATGGCCCGGGTGCTGCGACGCTCGGTCGCCAGGGCCACGTACGACCGCGACCTGTGGAACGGCAACCGCGAAGGCTTCCGGGACTGGGTCGACCCGACGCACCCGGTGCGCTGGGCGTGGTCCCAGTTCGGGCGCCGCCGGGCCGAGCCGACGGCCCGCGTGGCGGACCCGCGCTGGTCGGGCGTGCGGGTCGTGCGGCTGGCCTCTCCCCGGGCGGCACGGCGCTGGCTGGCTACCGTGAAGTCCGCGCCGTAGCGCGTCAACCGGCCCCCGGGTCTGCCAGACTGCCCGCCATGAGGTCGGTCTCCCGCGTCCTGCGGCGCCCACGGGGCCGCGCCCGAGTGCTCACCGGCGTCGGTGTGCTGGCCCTCGTGCTGGCCGCATGCAGCTCGGGAAGCACCCCAACGCCACCGCAGCGCAGCACGGACGACAACGTGTCGTTCACGAGCTGTGACAAGGTCGCCTGCACCGGCACGCTGGACGGGGCCAAGTACGAGATTGTCATGCCACAGGCCTGGAACGGCACGCTGCTGATCTACTCGCACGGCTACCGGCAGGCCGCCCCGGCACCCCCGGACTTCGCCCCGGTCGACACCTCCGCCGAGCCTGCCCCCGGCTGGAACGCGGGCGCGGAGGACGTCGGCCAGGCCCTGCTCGACCAGGGGTACGCGATCGCGGGCTCGGCCTACAAGACGAACGGATGGGCGGTCGCCGACGGCGTCAAGGCGGACGAGGACCTGCACCAGTACTTCGTCGACAAGGTGGGCAAGCCCGACCGCGTCATCGTCTGGGGCGACTCGCTGGGCGGACTCATCACCGAGGTGCTCAGCGAGAAGCACCCGGAGTGGGTGGACGGCGCCATCCCGCTGTGCGGCGTGCTCGCCGGCCCGGACAAGAACCTCGACCTCGCGCTGGACGTCGCGTACGCCATCAAGACCCTGCTCGACCCGGCGCTCAAGCTGACCGGCTACTCCTCCTACGACGAGGCGGTCGCGAACTGGGAGGGTGCGGCCAAGGCGATCGTGGCGGCCGGCACGGACACCACGAACGGCGTCCCGAAGATCCTGCTCGTCGCCGCGCTCGTCGACGCCCCGAACCAGACGTCCACGTACGACGGCTCGACCATCACCTCGCAGGTCGAGGCGTACGCGGAGTCGGTGCTCACCGCGCTCGGCTACGGCACGTTCGGCCGCTACGACATCGAGCAGCGGGTGGGCGGCAACGCCTCTGCGAACACCGGCGTCGACTACGCGAGCCGGGTCTCGGCGTCCGAGCGCTCGCTGATCGAGACAGTCAGCCCGGGCGCCACCGACAGGCTGCTGGCCCAGCTGGCCGCCGGCACCCGGGTCAGCGCCGACCAGGCGGCTCGGGCCAAGCTCGCCGCCACCGGCACCCCGACCGGCGACATCGGGCACCCGACGCTGACCATGCACACCAAGTCGGACCCGCTCGTGCTGGCGCAGAACGAGACCGTCTTCGCGAACGAGGTCGCGACGAACCCGAAGGCGGACGCCGACCTGGTGCAGCTCTACACGGTCCCGCCGAGCACCTACCCCGAGGACGTGGGTGCGCCGTACGGCGCCGGGCACTGCAACTTCACCGCGGTGTCGCGGATCGCCGTCGTCGACCTCATGCAGGACTGGGTCCGCAACGGGGTCTACCCGGGCGCGGCCGCGATCGCGGCGGCGATGGGTGTCTCCAGCGGGTACGACCCGGTGTACCGGCCGGGTCCCTGGCCGGCCGGCTCGTAGGCGGCGGATGACCTCGACGGAACCGGGGACGGGACCGCGCCGGGCGGTCGTCACCGGCGGCGCCGGCTTCCTCGGGTCGCACCTGTGCGAGCGGCTGCTCGGGCAAGGCTGGAGCGTGCTGTGCCTGGACAACCTGAGCACCGGCACCGCCGCCAACGTGGCGCACCTGCGCCCGCAGGCCGGTTTCGTGTTCGTCGACACCGACGTGTCGGCCCCGTTCGACGTGCCCGGGCCGGTGGACGCCGTCCTGCACTTCGCCTCGCCGGCGTCGCCGCTGGACTACCTGCAGCTGCCCATCGAGACGCTCCGGGTCGGCTCGGAGGGGACCCGGCACGCGCTCGACCTGGCCCACGCCAAGGGTGCGCGGTTCATGCTGGCGTCCACCTCGGAGACGTACGGCGACCCGCAGGTGCACCCGCAGCCCGAGTCGTACTGGGGGCACGTGAACCCGGTGGGCCCGCGCGGGGTGTACGACGAGGCCAAGCGCTTCGCCGAGGCCGTGACGATGGCGTACCGGCGGACGTACGGGACCGACACCGTCATCGCGCGCATCTTCAACACGTACGGCCCGCGGATGCGGCCGCGCGACGGGCGGGCCATCCCGACGTTCATCACGCAGGCCCTGCGCGGTGAGCCGATCACCGTCGCCGGGGACGGTGAGCAGACCCGGTCGGTCTGCTACGTCGACGACGAGGTCGAGGGCCTGCTGCGCCTGCTCGAGAGCGGGCACCCGGGGCCGATGAACATCGGCAACCCGGGGGAGCTGTCGGTGCTGAAGCTGGCCGAGCTGGTCGTGTCCGCGACGGGCAGCACGTCGCCGATCGTGTTCGTCGCCGCGGCCGGAGGACGACCCGTCCGTACGCCGTCCGGACATCACGCTGGCGACGCAGGTGCTGGGCTGGACGCCGTCGGTCGGGGTCGAGGAGGGAGTCCGCCGCACGGTCGAGTGGTTCCGCGCGCACCCGGAGATCGCCGGCGTCCGGTCCTGACCGGGGCCGGCGCGCTCAGACTCCGCTGGTGCCCGCCGGCGGCACGGCGGCCGCCTCGACCTCGTTGGCGTTCGCGGCGTCCCGCGGGTCCTGCGGCACCCGGGTCCGGCCGGAGCCGAGCTCGCGCACCACGACGACCACGGCCACGACCGCGTTGACCACGATGCAGGCACCGAGGATCTGCCCGGGGCTGCCGTGCAGGACAGCACCGACGAGGGCTGTCTCGGCCACGATGCCGGACCAGACGACTGCCTCCGTCACCCGCCGTCGCCGGGCCAGGCCGGCGTAGACCATGAGCTGCAGGACGGCCATCAGCAGGCCGAGCGTGGCGAAGGCGGGCGCCAACGGCGCGATGTCGGCGTAGGCGGGGCCGGTCGTGACGTCGATCAGCACCGGTGCGACGAGTGCGGAGCCCACGACGACCAGCACCCCGATGGCGAGGGTGAGCCCGAGGGCGACCACCAGGGCGCGGCGCTGCCCCCTGCGCCTGGACAGCCGGGGGTAGGCCAGCACGGCGAGGAAGTGCGGCGCCCAGAACGCCGCCTTGGTGAAGAGGCTGCCGACGGCGTAGTGGCCCGACCCGGTGCCGGGCAGGTAGTGCCGGGCCAGCACGACGTCGACGTTGGTCAGCACCAGGATCGCCGCGGTGGCCGAGGCTGCGGTGCCGAGCTCGCGCAGCAGCGTCGCCACCGCCGCGCCACCGGGGGTCTGCCGGGGGATGCCGGCGAGCCAGCCCGACACCAGGCACGCGAGCAGGCTCGCGACAGCCGCGCCGGCCAGCGCCCCGGCGATCGACCAGCCGAGCCACGCGGCGACGACGCCCGCCAGGAACCGGAACCCCGCCACGGTGAGGTAGGTCGCGGACAGCCGCTCGTGCCGCTCACGCACCGAGCAGGCGACCCTGGAAAGCACCTGTCAGGGTGGTCGGCAGCAGGACGACGCCGAGCCAGAACACCGGGAGCAGGCTCGGCAGGTCGAGGAAGGACTCGGCCAGGGGGGCGAGCGCCCAGGTGCCGAGCATGAGCAGCACACCGCTCACCAGAGCGATCCGAAGCCACCGGGCCACCTCGGCCGCCTCCGAGCCGGACGCGGCGGACCTGGCGACGGCGAGCTGCAGCGCCACGCCGGGGATGCTGCCGATCAGCCCCGCAGCGAGCAGCGCGGCCAGCGCACCGAAGTCGGCCGGCCCGAGCGACCTGGACAGCACCACGGCGAAGCCGTAGCCGAGCACGTTCGCGGCCGTCGTCGAGAACCCGAGCAGCAGCGCGGCCCGGCCGACGTGCGCGCGCCCGCCCCCGCCTCCACCGGCCGGCGACGAAGCCGTGTCGCCAGCCTCCCGCATCGCTTCCTCCGGTCTGCCCGCCTGGTGAGTGACGCACGTGCAGGTTAGCCCGGCAGGTGGCCCCGACCCGCTGGGTAGTGTGGCGTGCCGTCGCCCGAGCAGTCAGGAGATCCATGGACGTCGCGGGGTTCGCCGCCGACCTGCCGGCGGCGTTCGGCGGCGACCTGCAGGCCGAGCACCCTGTCGACCGTCGCTTCGCCCGTGTGGTCGACACGGTCCCCGGCATGACGACCGAGCACACGCTGACGCTGCTGAACCTCGCCGTCGGGCGGATGGCGCCCGGCGAGATCTACCTCGAGGTGGGTTCGTACCGCGGCCGCTCTCTGGTCGGCGCGATGCTCGGGCGGGACGGGACCCGTGCGGTCGCGATCGAGAGCTTCCGCGAGTTCGGGACCGACCCCGACGAGGCGACCGCGGCCGTGCGGGCAACCCTGGACGCGTTCGGCTGCGCGGCCGGAGTCCGTCTCGTGCGCGGCGACGCGTTCCGCCTGCTCGGGCCGGCGCCGGCGGCTCCCGCGGTGGGCGTGTACTTCTACGACGGGGCGCACTCGCGGGTGGCCCAGTACCTCGGGCTCGCCATGGCCGAGCCGTTGTTCGCCGAATCGGCTCTGGTCGTGGTCGACGACGCCTCGTGGCGCCAGGTCGACGCCGCAACCCGCCGCTATGTCGAGCGGCACGCTGGCTACCGGCTCCTCTTCGACCTGGTCGCCGAGCGCGACTTCGACCCGCGCTGGTGCAACGGGGTCAAGGTCTTCGGGTGGCAGCGACCCCCGGGCTGGCGCCCGCCGGCCGGATGGGACGTGGCCTGGCGCAGGGCGGCGCACCTGTACGCCCTCGACCCGGCCCGACACCTGGCCTGGCAGGTCCTGCCCAGGTACCCGCGGCTCATGGCGGCGGTGCGCAGGGCGTACGTGCACGGGGGGACGTCGGTGCCGCCGGCGCCGCAGTAGCCGGCCGTCACGCCGCCGGGTCCGTGGTCGGCTGCGGTCCGGCCGCCTCCCGTCCGGGCGCTCGGTGTCCTCCCGCCAGGCGCCCACGAAGAGCAGCAGGAGCGCCGTGGCGGCGAGCCAGTGCGGCCACTCGTTGTCGAAGACGAGGTCCGGCGAGACCTCCCCCCACCGCGGCGCGTTGCCGACGACGAACACGACCGGGCAGGCCACGAGCAGCGCCACGCTCAGCTGGATCAGCCGGCGCGGGTCCGGGGCCCGCCACAGATGCCACAGCGCCAGCCCCAGGGCCACGAGCCCCATCGGCAGGCCCCCGAGCACCCATGCGGACACGACCACGACGACCCAGCCGACCCAGCCGCCCGAGCGTGGTGAGCCGAGCAGGCCGCGCCGGACCGGGCCGCGGCGCCGCCGCCCCGGCCGGGCGGAGCGTGCCGGCCGGCCCATGGCGGGTGCCGGTGCGGACCTGCCGCCGCGCGCGAACGCCAGACCCACGCACAGGGCGATCGCCACGCACGACACCACCAGCGCGACGCTCGAGCCGCTTTGCGGCGTGAACTGGATGTCCACGGTGTGAACGCCTGGCGCGTCCACGACCCACGCGGCGGAGTAGCCGTCGGCGACGACCGTGGGACCGGCCGGCCGGCCGTCGATGGTGGCCGTCCACCTCGGGTCGAAGTTCTGCCCGAGGACGACGACCTGAGGCCCGGCGGGCAGCGTCGCGGTGATCTGCCAGTGGGTGGGTGAGATCCGCTGGGTCCTCGCCGCCGTGAGCACGGTCTGCTCCGGCACGGCCCCCTCACCGAGGAGGTCGCGAAGAACGAGCTCGTCGGGCATCCAGTCCTGGAGCGCGCGCAGCCGGTGCGGCCCGGCCGTCAGCGTCAGCGCCGGACCGCAGCCGGTGAAGACTGTCGGCCCCACATCGGTCAGCGGCCGGACCGGGCGCATGGACAGGACGTGCCCGTCCAGCTCGGCCACCGGCACGCAGCCCGCGAGCGCGGTCCCCGGGCGCGCGGAGATGTGCGCGTCGCCGAAGTGCACCTCGGTGAGCTGCACGAAGCCCGTCCCGGTCACCCCGGCTATCACGAGCTGGAGCTCGCGCGCATCCTGCCGGGGTACCGGGATGCGGGTGAGACCCGGTCGCAGCGCCGCGTCCGCGACCAGCCGCCCGTCCAGGTACACGCGCATCTCGGACGCGAACGTAGGGTCGGCACCCTCCGGCTGGCGGACGTCGACATGGTCGATGCGCTGCGCGGCACCACGAAGGGTGAGCGACTGGCCGACGACGGGGCTGCCCGGCGACCAGCCCGTGAACGGGTTGCCGTCGACGGCGAAAGAGGCTCGGACGTTCGGGCTGTCGAACAGCCGGGACGAGGAGTCGGCCGTGACCGTGCCGCCGTACCCGAGCAGCGCGTCGACCCGCTGGTCGGACGCGTCCGACGTCGGGACGGACCAGGCCGTACAGACGGAAGGTCCGGTCCTGGGGCAGGGTGAAGTCCCGGTTCAGCCCGGTCTCCTCGTCGTCTCCCGAGGACGCCGTTCCGCGGACCCGGGAGAACACCACGTCTAGCGGGGTGTGCGCGAGGCGAGCGGTGTCCGCGCTGTCCAGCTGTCCGGTCAGCTCGGTCAGCCGCGTCGGCATCCTCGCCACGCGGGTGACCGTCGCGCCCGCGATGCCGATCTCGTTGACGCCCACGAGGTTGATCCCCTGGCCACTCGTCCCCAGCACGGTCAGCTCGACCGCATCGGCCGTCGTCGGGGGGACCGAGACGTCCAGCAGCCCGGACGGGGGCACGTCGAGAGTCCGTCTCAGGCCACCGACTCGCAGGCTCACGCGCGAGATCACCACCGGACCGACCGGACGCATCACCAGCCGAAGATCGCTGATCGTGCGGCGGCGAGTCGAGGTGGAGTCGCACCGTCTGCCCGACCGCGTTCCCGAAGTCTCCGAAGAGCCAGGCCGTGCGGTCGTCGCCGTCGAACGCATTCTCCGGCGCGGCGTAAGGGAGCGCGCCGAACTGTGACCCCGAGGTGGTCGCGGTCACCCGGCCCCCTTCGACGTCGAGCACTGTCTGCCTCGCCGGGTCCGAGAACAGGACGCGGCTGGGACCGGTCGCCTGGTCGGCTGCGACCAGCGGGCCCTGGCTGTCCGCCAGCCGGTCGGTGAGCGACTGCCGCCTCCGGTTGGTGTCGGTGATGACCAGCCGGGTGCCCGCACGCAGCGCCTGAGCTAGCTGCGACGCGTCGGTCTGGCCCAGGTAGCGGAACACGGGCTGCCGGTCCATGAGCCCAGCCGCCACCAGCGGAGCGACCGCCCAGCCGTCGCCGTCGACCAGAACGCTGCCGTGCAGCGGTTCGATCCGCAGCATGTCGCGGCTGTCGGTGACCTGGTACCGCTGCAGCGGCGGCAGGGCGGCCTCGAACGAGGACAGCGGCGCTGCGGTGGGTGACCTCGTGTTCTGTCCGGGTGCTCCGAACACGCCGGCGGGGAACAGCCCTGGATCCGGGCCGACCTGGTCCTGGACGGTGGCCGGCCGGGCGCCGTTGGACTGCTCCCAGACGAGGTCGTTGCGGACCAGCACATCGCTCACGCCCATGTACCGTGCCGCCGACGAGACCGCCCCCGGTGGGAGGGCTCCCTCCTGCATCAGCGTGTCGATCGCCGTCAGGAAGTTGGCGGACTCCGGCCCGGCCGCAGGGATCGTGTACTGCACGACGGAGGGCCGGGACAGCAGTGACTTGTCGATGTCGTCGACGCGTTCGGTCGACCATCGGTAGTCCGAGCGCACTTGTCCGGGAACCAGCCAGACCCGCTGGTTCGGACTCCCGACGTCCGTCGCGGCAGCAGCCTGGTCCCAGTACGACGGGATCGTCAGGCGGTCGCTGTAGAGCCCGCCGCTGACGGCCGGCCACGCCCCGGCCACGAGGACCACGCCGACGGCGACGCCGGAGGCGACCAGGGCACGCGGCGTGAGCCGGCGCGCGACCGCGGCGGCGGCCACCGAGACCAGGAGCGCGACCCCGAGCACCAGCACGGCCCCGGCCTTGTTCGTCGTCCGGAAGGCCGCGGCGAACGTGTGCTCGAAGATGTAGCGCATCGCCGTGCCCACCGGCGTGAGGTGGTCCGGGGGATGCAGCCCGACCATCACCACCGCCGCCAGCCCGACCATCAGCAAGGCCAGCTGCCGGACCGTGCCGCGGACCACCAGCGCTGACGCCGCGAACAGCACCGGCAGGGCGAAGCTCGCGACCACGACCGGCGCGCTGGTGAGGTACGACGTGAAACCGGGCTGCCAGGGCCGCGTCCGGGCCGCGCCCGTACATGACCCACAGGCCGAGCCCACGGATGACCTCGGCGAACGAGGACGGACCGGCGATCCCGCGGAAGGTCTCGGAGTTGCTCACGACGTTGTCGCCGACGCCTCGGGCCGCCAGGGCCGGGACCAACCAGTACAGCGACACGAGCAGCGCGAGGGCGGCGCACCGGCTGACCGCTGTCAGCAGCAGCCGGGCTCCGGGACGAGACCGCTTCACGACGTACCACAGCACGGCGGGGACGTAGACGAGCTGCATGGCCGGGACGACGCCCGCGTTCATCCCGCTCATCGCCACGAACGTCAGCGCGAACGCAGCCGGCCAGCGCCAGCTGCGCGGCTGCTCGAGCGCCCTGATGAGGAACAGCACCTGCCACGGGAGGACGGCCAGTGGCAGCGTGATGGCCAGCGTGTCGCCGGCCACCCAGACATACGGGCTCACCACGTACACGACCGCAGCGACGACGCGCCCGATCGGGGTGGCACGGTCGCGGGCCACCTGCGTGTACAGGCGGGCAGCGCCCCATCCGGCCACGGTGAGCAGCAGCAGGCGCAGTACCCGCATGGACAGCTCCGGGCCGAGGCCGAGGCCCGTCCAGGAGCGTCACGAACGCGGCCACCGGCGCGAGTCCCACGTTGAAGTTCGGCAGGCCGAGCTGCTGGTCCTCGAACCAGCTGGACAGCAGGTCGGCCGCGGAGCGCGCCGGGGCGAGGTAGATCTCCGGCTTGATGTCCGGCGTGAACACGCCGAAAGCGTTCAGGAAGACGACCAGAGCCAGGGCCAGCCAGAGCGCCCCGAAGGCGAGCGCCTCCCACCGGATAGGCCTCGAGGGCCGACGCGGTTCGTCCTGCGCAGTGTCACCGTGAGCGACGGTCGTCGTCGACTCCCCCGTCACGGTGAGCCGACGGGATCGACGGACCGCATGCGCCCACGGTACCTCCACGAAACACGCGGCCGGCCGATTCGCCCGATGGCGGACGCCCGCCCGTGTCCCGGTTACGGTCCTCAGATGCGGGCCGGAAGCGCCACGGCGGCGGACACGGTGGTGGGTCCGTCGCGCGCGCCCCGGCCGGGCCGCGGCGGGCTGCCGTACCACCCTGCGCTGGACGGGCTGCGGGCCCTCGCGGTGCTGGCGGTGATGCTCTACCACGGGCAGGTGTCCTGGACCCGCGGAGGCTTCCTCGGTGTCGACCTGTTCTTCGTGCTGTCCGGCTTCCTGATCACCGGGCTGCTGCTGTCCGAGCACGCCCGCACCGGCACCGTCGACCTGGTGCGGTTCTGGGGGCGGCGCGCCCGGCGGCTGCTCCCCGCGCTCCTGGTGGTCCTGCTCGCGGTCTGCGTGTACGCCGCCGCTCTGGCCCGCTCGTCGCAGCGGGAGTCGCTGCGGCTCGACGCGCTGAGCACGCTCGGCTACGTCGCGAACTGGCGCTTCGCGCTGACCCGCCAGTCGTACTTCGCCCAGTACGAGGACCCGTCGCCGTTGCGGCACATGTGGTCGCTGGGCATCGAGGAGCAGTACTACCTGCTCTTTCCCGTCCTCCTGCTGGTCTGGCTCAGCCTGACCTCGGGGCGCACGCAGCTGCTGAAGATCGGCCTGCTGGTCGGCGCCGCCGGCTCGGCGCTGCTGATGCTGCTGCTGTTCGATCCCCGGACGGACCCGTCGAGGGTCTACTACGGGACCGACACCCGCATGCAGGCGCTGCTGGTGGGCGCGCTGCTCGCTGTCTGGGCCGCGGGCCGTCCGGTGCGGCACGGCCCGCGGACCTACCTGCGGACGGGTCCGCTCGAGCTGCCGCTGCCCGGGTGGGGGGCCGTCGGTCTGGCGGCGCTGCTCGGCTTCGGTGTCCTCGTGGTGGCGGCGCGCGACCTGTCCGGCTCGTTGTACCGCGGCGGCCTGCTCGTCACCGCGGTCGTCTGTGCCGTGCTGATCGCCGGCGCGACGCGGGCACGCCCGGGCAGCGCGTTGACCGGCCTGCTGTCCTGGCGTGCGCTCACCGCCGTGGGCGTCATCTCGTACGGGCTGTACCTGTGGCACTGGCCCGTCTACGTCGTCCTCGACCCGGACCGGACCGGGATGAGCGGATCCGTCCTGCTGGTGTTCCGCATCGTGGTGACCTTCGCGCTGGCCACGCTTTCCTACCACCTGGTCGAGCGACCGGTCCGGAGCGGATCGGGCCTGCCGCTGCTGCGGAGGTTGCGTCCGGGGCTCGTCACCGCGGGCGCCGTGGGAGTCGTCGTGGCGGCGGTCCTCGCATCGACCGGCGGCACCTCCGCCGTGCCGGTGTCGCGGTCGGCGGCGCAGGTCGTCGCCCCCGCTCCGAACGCCGTGCGGGTCTACGTGATCGGCGACTCGGTGGCGTACGGGCTCTGGCACGGCTTCCGCCAGGCGATGTCGGCGGACGTGGTCGTGGGCGGAACCTACGAGCTGGGCTGCGGGCTGATGGCGTTCCCGGTGATCGTGGCGGACCAGGTCGAGCCCCTGGGCCCGACCTGCACCCAGTTCGACGCTCGGTGGCCGGTCGAGCTGGCAGCCGACCACCCGGACGTGGCAGTGCTGATGCTGGGGATCGGCGAGCAGTTCGACCGGGAGGTCGCCGGAGCCGCGGTGCGGTTCGGAACCGCCGACTACGAGGCCTTCCTCGACCGCGAGATCGACCGTCGGGTGGCGGTGCTCGGCGCAGGGCACCGCCCGGTCGTGCTGGTGACCGTTCCCTGTCACCACGTGCTCGAGTCCGCCGGGAACGACATCCCGGCCGTCATCAACGACGACCAGCGGGTGCGCTGGATGAACGACGTCCAGCGCCGGTACGTCGCCGCGCACGCCGACCGGGTCCGGCTGGTCGACCTGTACGGGTTCCTCTGCGCGGACGGCTACACCGACCAGGTCCACGGCGTCGAGCAGCTGCGGACCGACGGGATGCACTTCACCCCCGACGGCGTGCAACTCGTCTGGGAGTGGCTCAGCCCGCAGCTGGTCGG
The DNA here is from genome assembly GCA_963849365.1 of uncultured Actinomycetota bacterium. Taxonomy (GTDB): domain Bacteria; phylum Actinomycetota; class Actinomycetes; order Prado026; family Prado026; genus CAVQCJ01. The sequence goes on along the minus strand of CAWKHA010000001.1, from coordinate 280,038 downwards.
GATCGTGCGGGGCGCGGCCGGCGGATAGTCAGCGGCCGCGGTCCCACCGCCGCGCCCGCGGGTCGTAGGGCCGGGGTGGTTCGGGCGGCACCGGGAGGGGCGCGGCACCGCGCCACGAAGAGCAGGTCGGACGCCAGCGGGACGAAGCGGGTGAAGAACCGGTCGACCGCCGACGCCGGGAACGGGAACTCCGCCGGCATGCCGTAGCGGGCCGTGACGCTGAACCCGTACCGCTCCAGGATCTCCGCGAGAGCCAGGTGGCTGAACACCTTGAGGTGTCCCTGCACGCGGTTGCCCTGACCGAGCAGCCGCCACCGTCTGCCGAGCGCCACCACGCTGCTGGTCTCGGTGCCGAGCGGCTGCACGCCCAGCGGGACGAGGATCCGGTTCGCCCACGACACGATGTTCGGTGTCGAGACGACGAGGCTGCCGCCGGGAACCAGCACGCGACGGATCTCCAGGAGCATGCCGTCCGGGTCGGGCACGTGCTCGATGATCTCCCCGGCGATCACGCACCCGACCGAGGCCGTGCCGAACGGAAGGCCGTGCGTGACGTCGGCCGACACGTACGACCAGCCGTCGGCGACGACGCCGTCGAGGATGTCCACGCCGACGACCGTGGACCGCAGCCGGGTCCGAAGCCGTCGGACGAGCCAGCCGGTCCCGCAGCCGAGGTCGAGCACCACGCGAGGCGCGAGCTCCTCGACGACATCGACGATCTTGTCCAGCCGCCGGTCGTCGTGCTCGGTGTACGTGACGTTGTTCCGGTAGTACGCCGGGAAGTCCACCGCTACGGTGCGCTGCGCGTGTGCCGCGGCGGAACGTGCCGGACCCCGAACGAGAGCAGCCCACCGACGGCGACGACCACGGCCGCGGCCAGCACGGCCAACGACTGTGCGAGCCGGATGTCGTTGGCGGAGCCGCAGACGGCCTTGCCGAGGGTGTCGTGCGGCGGCTTCGCCGCGCTCCCGCACTTCGCCGGGAAACCGTTGGGCACGTCGTGCGTGATGGGCCCCCAGAACAGGTACGCGGCAACGATCAGCAGCAGGACGGCGACGACCAGGCTGATCCGGGCGCCCAGACTCAGCGACAGGACCGCCCGGGGCTCGGTCCGCGCCGGGGCCGCGTTCTCCTCGCTCACCGGGTCGTCCACCTCCCGTGCCGACGTCGCGTCGAGTCCGTCGATCGGGGGGAGGGTAACAGCGCGGACGGCGCTGCAAGAGGATGTGCGGATCCGGCTGCGCGGCCGAGGGTGTCTGGAAGACTGCACCGCCGTGACCGATGTGAGCGACGGCCCCCCGGCCACCTCGACCGGCGGGCGTCCGGTTCGACGACTCGGCACCCTCGCCAGGCGGCCGGAAGTGTCCGTCGTGGTCACCACCAAGGATGTCGAGCGCACGCTGGAGTCGTGCCTGCGCTCGGTGCTCGCCCAGGACTACTCCTCCTTCGAGCTGATCGTCGTGGACAACCACAGCACCGACCGGACCGCCCGGATCGCGGGCGAGCTGGCGGACCGTGTCCTGGTTGCCGGCCCCGAGCGCAGCGCTCAGCGCAACCTGGGTGTGCGGGAGGCCCTCGGTACCTGGGTGCTGTGGATCGACGCGGACATGGTGCTCGCGCCGGACGTGCTGTCGGCGGCCATGGCCGAGGCGGCCCGCACCGGGGCGGTCGCCGTGTCGATCCCCGAGCGGACCGTCGGGGAGGGGTTCTGGACGGCCTGCCGGACCCTCGAGCGGAGCTGCTACCTGGACGACCGTGACCTGTTCAACCCGAGGCTGGTGCGGCGCGACTACCTGATCGGCCTGGGCGGCTTCGACGTGGCCATGTCCGGCCCCGAGGACACCGACCTGCGGCTGCGGCTGCACGCGGACGGCGTGGTGCTCGGCCACGCTGCGGCGTTCATCGACCACGACGAAGGCCGGCTCACGCTGCGCAACGTGGCCCGCAAACGCGTGTACTACGGCCGGAGCCTGCCGTCGTTCGCCGCGGCCAACCCGGGCGCCGTCCGCGCCCAGGCACGCGCGACGGTGGCCTCCTTCGCCCGGCACCGCAACAGGCTGCTGGCCGACCCGGTGCATGCTGCCGGACTGGTGCTGCTGCGCTCCGTCGAGGCGGGGGCGTACGCAGTGGGCGCATGGCAGGGCCGGCGGGCCGGCCGGGGATGACGGCGAACAGCGAGCCGTGCGAGATCTGCGGCAGCGGTCTCGGCGCCTGGGAGCTGGCACCCGGGCAGACTCTTGACCGGTGCGCCTCCTGCGGGCATGTGCAGCGTGACCTGGCCCGGTGCCCGGCCGGGCACCGGGCCGGTGCCTGGGGTGGCGAGGCCGAGATGGACCGGGTGCGGCTGGGCCTGACGTTCCGCCGGGTGCGGGCGGAGCTGCATGCGCCGCGCGGTGCGTCGTCGCCCGCCCGGGTGTTCGAGGCAGGGTTCGGCTCGGGCACGCTGCTGCGCAGGTTCCTCGACAGCGGGGCCGACGTGGCCGGTGCCGACCCCGGGGGCCTGCGCACCCCGGTAGATCCCTTGGTCGCAGCCGGGGGCCTTCTGTTCGACGGACCGGTGGACGCCGTGACCGAGGGACTCGACAGCTACGACCTGGTTCTCGGCGTGCACGTGGTCGAGCACGTGGCGGATCCCTGGGCGTTCGTCCGTGCCTGCGCCCGGCTGGCCAGGCCCGGTGGTCGCGTCGTCCTGGTCACCCCGGCCGGCGACTCGACCGGACTGTCCCGGTCCGGGTGGTCCTGGTGGATGCTCGAGGACCCGACCCACGTCCGCTTCTTCTCGGCCGTGTCGCTCGCGCTGCTGGTGGCCAGGTCCGGGCTCGACGTCCGCGCCGTCACCCGGCCGCTCGCCGACAGCCTGTCGGTCGAGGCGGCCAGCCTCGTGCGCCGTCGCCGGGGCGAGCTCACCGTCGGCGGCGCTGGGGTGCTCGCGGATCGCCCCACCCGGCTGGCGGCGGCTGCCTCGCTCCCCGTCGTGCTGGCGGCTCGCCTGCTGAGCCCGCGGCTGCGGCCCGCCCTGCAGGTCGTGGCCGCCCGACTATGAGCGCCGTCGCCGACCCCCCGGCGGTCGATGAGACCGCGCACGGAAGCGCTCGTCTCGCCCTGCGGGGTGCGCTGGTCGGACTCGTGGCCGGGCTGGTGGTGCTCGGACCGGCCCTCCTGCACCGTGGCTTCACGCTGACGTACGACATGGTCTTCGTGCCACGGATGCCGATCACGGCCGGCACTTGGGGGATGGACGGTTCGCTGCCGCGGGCGGTTCCCGACGACCTCCTGGTCGCCCTGCTCGGTCATGTGGTCGCCGCCGACCTGTTGCAGAAGGTGCTGCTGCTCGGGTCTTTCGTGCTGGCCGGCGCGGGCGCCGCCCGGCTGCCCGGCAGACCGGCCGGCGGGGTCGCGGCGGCGGTCCTGTACGTGTGGAACCCGTGGGTGCTCGAACGGCTCGTCATCGGCCACTGGACGTTCCTGCTCGGCCTGGCCGTGCTGCCCTGGGCGGTCCACGCAGCGGCCAGGCTCCGCGCTGGGGTTCCCGGCGCGGCCGCGTCCACGGCCTGCTGGGTCGTGGCGGCCGGACTGTGCGGGTCGACGTCCTTGCTGGTCGTGGCTGCGACGACGGCGTGCGTCGCCTGCTGGCCCGGCCGTGCCGCGAGCACGTCTCCGCCGTTGTGGCGAAGGCTGCTGGTCGTGGTCGTACCGGCCACCGGCGCGGCTCTGGTCTGGGTTCTGCCGGCCGTCGCCCGGCCGGGAGGGCTGCCGGCTGATCCGGCGGGGGTCTCGGCGTTCGCGGCCCGTCCGGACACGCCGTTGGGGACATGGGGGAGCCTGCTCACCCTGGGCGGGATCTGGAACCCGGCGACGTGGCCGGGGGAGCGCGGTGTGCTGGTCCTGGCGGCGTGCGCCCTGGCCGCAGTCGCGGCCGCGCTGGTGCTCGGGCTGCCGGTACTGGTCCGGTCGGCCGCCGCGGCAGGGGGAGCGGGCCTGGTGGCCGCCGGGGCCGCGGGACTGGTGGCCGCCGCCGCCGGGGCGACGCCGGGGTTGCGGGCGGTGGTGCGCTGGGCGGTCCTGGACCTGCCCGGTGGCGGTCTGCTCCGGGACGGCCAGAAGCTGCTCATGCCGACGGTGCTGCTGGTCTGCGTGTGTGCGGGCCTGGCCGTGGACCGGGTCCTCGCCCCGCGTCCGGTCCGGCCGTGGGGGGCCGCCGCTGCCGCACTTCTGGTCGGGGTCCCGCTCGTCGTGCTGCCCGGTCTCGCGTGGGGAGTGCACGGGCGGCTGCACGCGGTCCAGTTCCCGGCGGAGTGGACGGCCGTCCAGCGGCAGGTCGCCGGAATGCCGGGCCGAGGGGACGTGGTCTCGTTCCCGTTCACCTACTACCGGCGGTTCGCGTGGAACGGCGACCGCGTGGTGCTGGACCCGATGCCGAGGCTGCTGGACCGGGTGGTGTTGGTCAACGACGACCTGCCGCTGTCGACCGTGACGGTCCGCGGCGAGGACCCGCGCGCCGCCGCGGTGGCCGCGGCGATCCGCACCGGCGCGCCGCTGGTGCCGGTCCTCCGGGAACAGGGCGTGCAGCTCGCGGTGGTGGACCTGACGGCGCCGGACGCCGATCGCTACCGCCGGCTGCTGGCCGGTTCGCCGGTGCTGCACGAGGGACCCGAGCTGCTGGTCGTCGACGTCGGTCCCGCCGCCGCCGCGCCCGGGCGTGCGCCGGCGTGGGCCGGACTCGGATGGGTGGTGCTGGCCGGTTCCGCCGTCGGCGTGGCGGGCTGGCGGATCGGGAGCCGCCGCCGTGCACGGCTGCTACCCTCCGGCAACGGCCCTGAACAGATGAGGTCCCCAGGATGAGAGCGCGCCAGCAACCGCAAGGCGACGAGGGGTTCGTCCTGCTGCTCCTGCTGGCCGTCGTCGTGGGCATGTGCCTGGCGGGGCTGGGCGCGGTGGCGCTGGTCCACGCCGGCAGCGTGAGTGGTCAGGCGCCCATCCAGGCGCCGCTGATCACGTACGACTCGACCTGACCACGGGCTCCGACCCGACTCGCACCGACCGGTCCAGCAGGGCTGCGACGTCGGCCGCGGTACGGCTCCAGCTGAACTGACGCGCATGCTCGGCGGCGGACTTGCCCAGGGTGCGCCGCAGGGCTTCGTCGTCGAGCATCCGTCCGGCCAGCTCCACGAACTCGGAGTCGTCATCGGCCAGCAGGCCGGTCTCCCCGTCGAGTACGGACTCCGCGGTCCCGCCCGCCGCACGGAAGGCGACCGTGGGCGTTCCGTGGACGCCCGCTTCGACGACGGCCAGACCCCACCCCTCCTTCACCGACGGCAGCAGCGCCAACCAGGACTGTGCGAGCAGCCGGTGCTTGCTGGCCTCGTCCACGAACCCGGTGAACTCCACGGCGTCGGCCACGCCCAGCTCCTGCGCGTGCTCGCGCAGCCGGGGCTCCCAGTAGCCCTGGCCCACGACGGTGAGCCGCAGGCCGGGGAACGCGGCGCGGTTGCCCGCCAGCGTCTCGATCGCCAGCTCCACCCGCTTGTGCGGCACCAGGCGGCCGAGGACGACCATCGACGGGTACGGGGTGCGCGACAGGTCGGCCGTGAGCGCCGGGTCCGGCAGGTCGTTGCCGCTGTACACGACGTGCACGCGCTCAGGTGACACCCCGAGCACGGCGAGCTCGAGCCGGGTGGCCTCGGACACGGTCAGGTACTGGTGACGGCGGTACACCCGCGGTGCGACGACGGACTCCAGCCACCAGCCCAGGCGCGCCCGGACCGGCCCGAACACCTCGGGCCACTGCTCGCGGTGGACGTGGTGCACGATGTCGACCACCGGGGTGCGGGTCCAGACCGGCGTCCAGAAGGGCACGCCGTTCTGGATGTCCAGGACGGCGTCGTACTCCCGCGAGTGACGCAGCAAGAAGGCCCCGGCCCGCGCGTACACCGAGTAGCGACCGCCCTGCCGCAGGTACGTCCGGCCGTCTCGGTACTGCGCCGGTCGCGCGCCCGGGTACCCGGCGGTGAAGATGGTGACTTCGTGCCCCAGGGCGACCAGCCCGGCCGACACGCGTTCGACGAAGGTCTCGGAGCCGCCCGCCTCGGGGTGGCCGGCGTCGCGCCAGGTGAACACGAGGATCCGCACGTGTGTCGATCCGCCCTCCGCCGCCGACAGGGAGCCCCAGCAGCCCTCGTGTGGGGCTGCACACTACTCACCGGTAGCCGCTGGGGGCGGAGGTTGCCGGCGAACCACCCGTGTGCGCGTCGCGGCGGCGCTCGGGGACCGTGGCCGGCCGTTGCCGCGCAGTTAGCATGCGCCGGTGGTCCGCACCTGGGAACCGACCGACGACGGCCTGCGCCGATCGGTCGCCTTGCTGCGGGCCTTCGCCGTGGAGCAGTCCGACCCACCCCGGTTCTACCGGCTCCTCGCCGAGGACTCGGCCCGGCTCGTCGCCCGGTTCGGGCCGCTGGAGGGCCGGACGGTCCTCGACGTGGGTGCCGGGCGAGCGGAGTTCGCGGCGGCCTTCGCGGCTCGCGGCGCGGGTTACCTGGCCGTCGACGGTGACCCGGCGACGCTGGAGCCGCTGCGGTCCGCCCCGGTGCGGGCTCCCGCCGTGGTGGCGCGTGGTGAGGCCCTGCCGTTGGCCGACGGCCGGGTCGACATCGCGTTCTGCAGCAACGTGTTCGAGCACGTTCCGCACCCGGCCCGGCTGGGCGCCGAGCTGGTCCGGGTGACCCGTCCGGGCGGCTTGGTGGTCGTGGCCTACACCAACTGGTTGTCGCCCTGGGGCGGCCACGAGACGTCTCCGTTCCACTATCTCGGCGGCCGGCGGGCGGTACGCCGGTACGCCCGCAGGTACGGGCACGCGCCCAAGAACCGCGTGGGCGAGAACCTGTTCCGGGTCTCGGTCGCCGACGGGCTGAGCTGGGCGCGCAGCCAGCCGGGCACGCAGCTGCTCTCGGCCCGGCCGCGGTACTACCCGGGCTGGGCGGCCGGTGTGGTCCGGGTGCCCGGACTGCGTGAGGTGGCCACCTGGAACCTGCTGCTCGTGCTGCGCCGGGTCTGAGGTGGCCGCAGCTGCCGGGGTGTCTCGGGCGGGCACACCGTACCGTGACGGCCGTCTCGTCGACCGCCTGCGCCTCCTCACCGGGGCTGTCGTCCTGGTGGCTGTCGCCTTCAGCCAGTCGGCCGGGTCCGTGGTCCCCGACACCAAGCTGGACCTGGTGCTCGACCCCGGGCGGTTCCTCGCCCGGGCCCTGCAGGCCTGGGACCCGCAGGCCTCGTTCGGCCAGCTGCAGAACCAGGCGTACGGCTACCTGTTCCCGATGGGACCGTTCTTCTGGCTCGGCCACGGCGCCGGCCTGCCCGCCTGGGTGGTGCAGCGGCTGTGGTGGGCGACCCTCCTCGTGGTCGCCTACGCCGGGTTCGTGCAGCTGGCCAGGTTGCTCGGCGTGGGCGGGCGGGACTCGACGCTGCTCGCCGGGCTGGCCTACGCGCTGGGGCCGCGCGTGGTCACCGAGCTCGGGGCGATCTCCGTGGAGACGCTTCCGCTGGCGATGCTGCCGTGGGTGCTCGTCCCGCTGGTTCGCGCTGCTCGCGGCGGGCCAGGGACGTCGCCGCGCCGGGCGGCCGCGTGGTCCGGTCTGGCTGTGGCCTGCATCGGCGGTGTCAACGCGGCCGCGGCCGCCGCCGTCCTCGTCGTGCCCCTGCTCTGGCTGCTGACGCGGGACCCTGGCTCGCTGCGGCGGCGTCTGCTCGGCTGGTGGCTGGCTGCTGTAGTGCTGGCCACCGCGTGGTGGGTCCTGCCGCTGCTCGTGCTGGGCCGGTACGCCTACCCGTTCCTGAAGTACATCGAGAACGCCCAGGTCACCACCGCGGTCACCTCGGCGACGAACGTGCTGCGCGGCACAGACCACTGGCTGGGCTTCCTGGTCACCCCGACCGGGCCGGGCTGGCCGGCGGGGTGGGCGCTGGCCACCTCGGCGGTCCCGGCCGCCGCGACCGTGCTCGTCGCCGGCCTCGGGCTGGCCGGGCTGGCCTGCCGCGGAACGCCCGAGCGCCGCTTCCTCGGCTGCTGCCTGCTGGCCGGGATGCTGCTCGTGGGCGTGGGCTACGCCGGGGCCGCCGGCAGCCCGCTGGCAGCACCGGTCGACGCGTTGCTGGACGGCCCGCTCGCCCCGTTGCGCAACATCCACAAGTTCGACCCGGTGCTGCGGCTGCCCCTGTCGCTCGGCCTTGCGGCTGCCCTGGTCCGGGTGCCGGGCGTCGCCCGTCGGGTGGCGGCGTCGGCGCCGGGTGAGGAGGGTCGCTGGCTGCGCGGCCACCCCCGGTTCGTGCCGCGGCTCGCTGTCGGTGCCGTTCTGATCCCCGTCCTGCTGGCGACCGCTCCGGCGTGGACCGGTGGCCTCGCCCCGCCCGGGGCTTTCGCCGCCGTGCCGGGCTGGTGGTACCAGACCGCCGACTGGCTCGCGGCACACGACGACGGCCGGGCGCTGCTCGAGCCGGCGTCGGCCTTCGGCGACTACGTCTGGGGAAGTCCCGGCGACGAGCCGTTGGCGGCGCTGGCCCGGTCCCCGTTGGCGGTCCGTGACGCGGTACCGCTCGGCGCGCCGGGTGCCACCCGGCTGCTCGACGGCGTCGAGGCGCTCGTCTCCACCGGACGGGGGACCGCGGACCTCGCCGGGGCGCTGCAGCGAGCAGGGGTCCGGTACGTGGTGCTGCGCAACGACCTGGCGCCCGAAGCCTCGCCGACGCCGCCGGCGGTGGCCCGGGCGGCGCTGGTGGGCAGCCCGGGCCTGCGGCTGGCCGCCCAGTTCGGGCGCATGAGCGGCTCGACCGCCGGCCGGCTGATCGGGTTGGCCGGGCCGTTGCCCGAGCGGCCGGCTGTCGAGATCTTCGCCGTCGGTTCCACCGCATCGCCGCGGGCCCAGCTCCTCACGGCGCCTGCCACCGGGCTCTCCGGCGGACCGGAGGCGCTGGCCGGTTCGCTGCCCACCGACCCCGGGCTGCCCTACGTGGCGGTCGCGGACGGCGGGCCGACCGCCGACGTGCTGGTCACCGACACGCAGCGCCGGCGAGCCCGGAACATGGGCTCGGCGGCCGCCAGCGCGTACGGCCCCACCCTGCCCATCGGGTCGGTCCCGGCGCCCGGACGCCCGGCGGCCGACGTGCTGGCGTACGACGGGGAACGGCACCAGACCACCTCCGTGCTGGACGGTGCCGTCGACGTCACGGCCTCGTCGTCGGCCGCCGACCCGTTCGCGGTCGGCTACCTCGGACCGGCGTTCGCGCCCTACGCGGCGGTGGACGGCGACCCGGCGACATCGTGGGTGTCCGCCCAGCCCGACGCGGCGCCGACGCTGCGCGTGGACTTCGGCCGTCCCGTCGCACTGGCCGGGCTGGTGCTCGAGTTCGGGAACCGCCCGGCCGGCGTCGTGCGCCCGGGTTCGGTGACGGTCCTGACCCAGGCCGGCAGCTGGACCGCACCGGTGGCCGCGGACCAGGTGCGGCTCCCGCAGGCCACCGGGAGTACGTCGTGGCTGCAGGTGCGCCTCGCTGCGCCCGGCGGCGGGCGCGCAGCGCTCGCGCTCGCCGGGGTCGACGGGCTGCCGCCGATCGCGCGGAGCCTCGTCGCGCCGGCGGACTCGGCAGCCGCGGGACCGGGGTCGACGTGGGCGTTCGTCCGCGCACCCGATGCGCGGCGGGACTGCATCGACCCCGGTTCGGCCTGGGTCTGCGCGCCGGGCCTGGGCCGCTCGTCCGAGGAGGCCGGCGCGCTGGACCGGACCTTCACTTCCGGCGAGCCGACGCCGGTGGCACTGTCCGCCCAGGTCCTGCCGGTCCAGGGTCCGGCTCTCGACGCGCTGCTCGACGGCACCCTCGGGCTGTCCGTCTCCGGGTCGAGCCGGTTGGTGGCGGACGCGGCGGACCGTCCCGGCGCGGCCCTGGACGCAGACTCGTCGACGGCCTGGATCACGACGTCCACCGATGCGGCGCCGCGGCTGTCGGTCGACTACGGACGGGTCGTGACGGTCTCCGGGATCACCCTGACCGCGCCGCGAGCGAGCCGCGAGCGGGTGCAGGCGGCGGTCCTGATCGGCTCGACCGGGCAGCGCACGGTCGCCCTGGGCACGACCGGTTCCGGCACCTTCGCGCCGCTCACCACGCAGACGCTCACGATCACGCTCCGCCTGCGGCCGGGGGAGGCGGCGGGGCGCGACCCGCTGGTCGTCACCGGCCTCCAGGTCGACGGTGCCCCGCCGGTGCCGGACCGTCCGGTGTCGCTCCCGTGCGGCCAGGGACCCACCCTGGATCTCGACGGGGCCGCCACCACGACGGCCTTCACCGCCTCGCGCGCGGCCGTGCTGTCCGGCTCCCCGCTGCCGCTGCGGCTCTGCACCGGTTCAGCGCGCACCCTGCCCGCCGGGCCGCACCGCCTGGTCGCGCCTTCCGCACCGGCGCTGCTGGTGTACGCCGTGACGCTCGCCTCGGCGTCGTCGGGCGCATCGCCACCACCTCCGGTCGCGGTGGCGACCCGGTCGTGGGGGCCCGAGGAGCGGGTGGTCGAGGTCCCGGCGACGCCGACCGGCGGGACGCTCGTGCTCGACGAGGGCTTCAACCCGGGCTGGGCAGCCACAGCCGCTGGTCACCGGCTGGACCCGGTGCGGGTCGACGGCTGGCGGCAGGGCTGGGTGGTGCCGCCCGACTCGGGACCCACCGTCGCTGTGCTGACCTTCGGTCCGGGGACACTCAACCGTTCCGGACTGGCCGCCGGCGCGCTGGCACTGGCCGTGCTGGTGCTCGCCGCCCTGGTCCCGGCCCGGCGCCTGGCGCCCCCGGTTCCCACGCGGCGGCCCGACCAGGCCAGCCGGCCGGGTCGCTCCCGCGGCGTGGGAGGCGCCCTCCTCACCTTCGGCACCGCGCTCGTGCTGGCCGGCCCGGTGGGGGTCCTCGGCTGGCTCGCCGGCCGGCTGTTGGCCAAGAAGGCGGCCCCGGTTCGGATCGTGCTCGGCTCGGCCGTGCTGGCGCTGCTGGTCGGGGTCACCGCGTCGACGGGCTGGGTCCTGGTCCGCTCCACAGGCGCCCCCTGGTCGGTGCAGGCTCTCGCCCAGGGGCTCACCGTCGCGCTGGTCGTGGCGGCGGTGTCGGCTCCGGGGCCCGCTCAGCCGGCCGCGGCCGGTGCGCCAGGCGCAGCAACGGCGCCTCCAAGAACTTCCATGACACCGTAGACACCGCGAGGCTGCCGGCGACGGTCAGCGCCAGGACCGGCCAGAAGCCGCCCGAGAACAGCGAGCGGTGCAGGACGGAGAACACGGCCGACAGCACCAGCAGGTGCCACAGGAACACCCCGTACGAGACGCGGCCCACCGCCTGCGCCACCGGGTGCCCGAGCACAGCCGCGGGCAGCCCCCGACGCTGGTCGCACAGGGCGGCGGCACCCACCAGGAGCCCCGCGACGACGGCGTAGAGGCCTTCCTTCACCGCCGCGGTCGCCGGGGCGACCGGGGTGAGCGTCGCCGGGCCGCCCAGCGGGGTCGCGGCGAGCCAGAACACGGCTGCCGCCAGGGCCAGCACCGTCCCGGGGTGAGCCCTCAGCTCGGCGGCGACGCGCGCTGTCCGGGTCCCCGGACCGCGCCGGACCAGCTGCTCGAGGACGGCCAGAGCCATCCCGGCGGCGAACCAGTCCGCGTGCGCCGGCAGCCACGTGCTGGACCGGGCCGGCAACACCTCCGCCGCGGCGAGCGCGGTCCAGGTCAGCGCGACCGCGACGACGACCACCAGCAGCACCGCCAACCCGCGCCGTCCGGCTGCGTCACGGGCGCGGGCGGCCACCGGGACCGCCACTAGGGGGAGGACGGCGTAGAAGGCGACCTCGGTGCACAGACTCCAGGTCTGCGTCAGCCCGGGCAGCAGCGGCCCGCGGTACACCTGCAGCAGGGCCGCGTTCACGGCGGCCGCGCGCGGGCCGGCACCGGCGGCGGTCGTCGCCAACGCCACGGCCAGGACGAGCCAGTAGGCCGGCAGGATGCGCGCGGCACGGCGTACCAGGTACCGGCGCGTCGACGGCCCGGCCCGGCCGGCGGAACCGGCCGCCAGCCAGGGGCGCAGCAGCAGGAACCCGGAGAGCACGAAGAAGAGCGCCACACCGAGATCGAGACGGGCCACGGCGGCGCCCCAGGCTCCCTGGACCACCGTGCCGGTCTGGAACCCGACGTGGGTGGTCAGCACCATGAGCGCGGCAAGGGCGCGGACGCCGTCCAGCAGCGGCAGGTCGTGCGTCGGCATGCGGTCGGCGGACACGGTCCGACCCTGGCACGTCGAGGGTGACCCGCGCAGCCGGCGCGGACGGGCCACGGCCGGCCCGTGGTGTCGTAAGGTCCGGCGTGCACGCGCCGGCACCCCCGGCCCGACGGACAGGCGGCCTCTGATGACGAGCGACGGACCGGGCGGGGCGCCGGCCGACACCCTGATCCGGGCCCGGGCCCCGTTGCGGATCAGCTTCGCCGGAGGCGGCACCGACGTCCCGCCCTTCCCGGCGCAGGAGGGTGGCGCGGTGCTGTCCGCGACCATCAACCGCTACGCCTTCGCCAGCCTGCGCCCCCGACCGGACCGTCAGGTCACCGTCCGGTCGCTGGACTACGGGCTGTCGGTGGAGTTCGGCGTGGACGAGCCGGTGTCGTTCGACGGCGACCTGGACCTGGCCAAAGCGGCGGTTCGGCGGTTGATCGACCGGGAGCGGGACGGCTTCGACCTGTTCCTGCACTCCAGCGCACCGCCGGGGTCGGGGCTCGGCGCGTCGTCCGCGATGGTCGTGGCGCTGGTCGGGGTCCTCCAGGAGCGGTACAAGCTGGCCCTCACCGACTACCGGGTGGCGGAGATCGCGTACCAGGTCGAGCGGGAGGACCTCGGTATCCGGGGCGGCCTCCAGGACCACTACGCGGCGACCTTCGGAGGCTTCAACTTCATCGAGTTCGGGGCGGACCGGGTCGTGGTGAACCCGTTGCGGATCCGGCCGGACACCGTCAACGAGCTCGAGCACAACCTGCTGCTGGTGTACACCGGCAGGACCAGGCTGTCCGACCACATCATCGACGACCAGACGCACCGGTACGAGGCGGGGGAGGCCGAGTCGGTGGAGGGCCTGCGCCAGCAGCGCAGCCTGGCCAGGGACATGAAGGACGCCTTGCTGCGCGGCCGGCAGGACGACTTCGGCCGGCTGCTGGACGAGGCCTGGCACGCCAAGCGCCGGCTAAGCCCCAAGATCGCCACGCCGTTCATCGACGAGCTGTACGACGTGGCGCTGCGCGCAGGCGCTCTCGGGGGGAAGGTCACCGGCGCCGGCGGCGGCGGCTACATGATCTTCTACTGCCTCTTCGACCGGAGGCACCTCGTCGCCGAGGAGATGATCAAGATGGGCCTGACCGTGTCCGAGGTGACCTTCGAGCCGGCCGGCCTGACCACCTGGCGGCTCGGTGGCTGACACCGGGGCGCTGGTGCGCAGCCGGCTCGACGAGTACGCGGCCATCGCCGCCGCGGTCGCCGGGACCGGGCTCGCCGCACAGGTGACCCTGGTCGCCGAGGAGTGCATCCGGACGTACCGCGACGGAGGCCGCCTGCTGCTGTTCGGGAACGGTGGCAGCGCCGCCGACGCCGCGCACGCCGCTGCCGAGTTCGTCGGACGCTGCACCCGCGACCGCCCCGGCCTGGCCGCCCTCGCGCTGACCGACCCGGCCGTGCTGACCGCGCTGGCCAACGACTACGGCTACGAGGAGGTCTTCGCCCGCCAGGTCCAGGCGCAGTCGCTGCACGGGGACCTGGTCGTCGGCCTGTCCACGAGCGGCCGCTCGGTCAACGTCCTGCGCGGGCTGGCACAGGCCAGGTCGGCTGGGTTGCGCACGGTCGCCCTCACCGGTGGTGACGCCGGCGCGCTGCCGGGCGCCGCCGACCACGTCCTGGTCGTCCCGTCGGGGCACACCGGGCGCATCCAGGAGGTGCACGGCCTCTGGTGCCATCTGTGGGCCGAGGCCGTGGAGGCGGCGCTGTTCTCCTCGTGACCGGGCCCGGCTGGGACGCGGTCTTCCTCGACCGCGACGGGACGATCAACACGTCCCCGGGCCCGGGCAGGTACGTGCTCTCACCCGACGCTGTGACGTTGCTGCCCGGCGCCGGCCAGGCTATCGGCCGGCTGACCGCAGCCGGTGCGGCGGTGTTCGTGGTCACCAACCAGCGGGCGGTGCACCTCGGCCTGCTCTCGCCGGTGATGCTGGAGGCCGTCCACGACCGGCTGCTGGCCGCGGTGCACGCCTTCGGCGGGACGGTGGACGGGTTCTTGGTCTGCCCGCACGACGTGAGCTCCTGCGGGTGCCGCAAACCGGGCGATGAGCTGCTGCGCCGGGTTTTCGACAGCCGGCCCTGGCTGCGCCCGTCCCGTTGCGCCATCGTCGGCGACAGCCGCAGCGACGTGCGCGCCGGAGACGAGCTCGGTCTGGTCCGGGTCCTGCTCGCGGGTCCGGAGGTCACGGCCGCCGGCGCCCGCGTCGAGCTCGTGGCCAGGGACCTCGCCGAGGCGGTCGACCGCTTGCTCGCCCCGACGAAACCCGTCCGAATGAGCCCTTAGCCACTGGACGGGTGCGGTAGCGTGCGGCGACGTCGACCGCCGGAGGCCCAGCATGCGCCGCGTGATCGGGTACGTGCTCGTGGGAGTGGGCGCCTTCCTGCTGGTCCTGGCACCACTGGCCCGCTGGTACGTGTACCCGCGCGTCGCGGTCGCGCCGCTCGGCTGCGACACCACCTCGGCGATCTGCAAGGACCGGGTCAACCTGTCTCCGTCCGCCGGCACCGCGACCACACTGTTCGACCCGGCGACGCTGACCGAGCGCACCAACGTCGCGCTGGTCGGCCAGGAGCGCGTGCGCGCCGACGTCGCCGCCAGCACCGGCGCGGACAACCGCACGGTCTACGACGAGTCGCAGACCGTCTCCGACTCCAGCGGCACCCTGGTCAACGCGACGACGATGCGGATCCCGTTCGACGGCCACACCTCGCAGATGATCGACTGCTGCGGGGCCAACGCCGACGGCAAGCCGATCACCGACTTCACCGGCCTCAACCCGCTGAAGTTCGGGTTCGGGACCGAGCAGAAGACGTACCAGTACTTCGACAAGACCCTGAACAAGGCCACTCCGATGGAGTTCAAGGACGTCGAGACCATCGACGGGGTGGAGTGCTACAAGTTCGTCCAGGTGATCGCCCCGACCGAGATCGGGACGCTCGAGGTCCCCGGCAACCTGGTCGGGTCAGCCGAGCCCGCGGTCCAGGCTCCCGAGTTCTACTCGAACACCCGCAGCGTCTGGGTCGAGCCCACCACCGGTGTGATCGTCAAGGGCGTCGAGGTCCAGAAGCAGACGCTGCGCGGGTCCGACGGCACCGACAAGCTCACCCTGATCGACGCGACCATCGGCTTCACCCCGGACAACGTCCGGCTGTCGGCCCAGGCGGCGGCCGACGGCAAGTCCCAGCTCGCGATCGTCCAGACCGTGATCCCGCTCGTCGGTCTCGTGGGCGGCCTGGTCCTGCTCGGGCTCGGGCTCTGGCTGATCCTCGGCGCCCGGCGCGAGGAGCCGTTCCCGCCGAGCGGCACTCACGCCGCCCGCACCCCGGAACCGCCCGCGCCGCAGCCGCCCGCCCCGCAGCCGCCCGCCCCGCAGCCGCCCGCCCCGCAGCCGCCCGCCCCGCAGCCGCCCGCCCCGCAGCCGCCCGCCCCGGAGCCGACCCAGCCGGAGCCGTCCGGGCCTGGAACCAGCGCCTGACCGCTCGGACCCACCGCGACCGGCGCAGGTCAGCGCCGCTCCGCCACGAACACGGCCGTCCCCGGCAGCAGCCGTCCACGCAACGGCGACCAGCCGCCCCACACGCCGTCGTGTCCGCGCGGCCACTCCGGCTCGACCACGTCCAGCAGGGTGAACCCGGCGGCGACCAGCGCCCGCACGTGGTCGCCGAAGGTCCGGTGGTGCTCGACGTACGTGACCCGGCCGTCCGCCCCCGTCTCCACGTAGGGACTCCGGTCGAAGTACGGGTACGTGGCCACCAGGCCGTCCGGGCCCGGGACGTCCGGGAAGGCCCAGCGCACCGGGTGCGGGACCGAGAAGACCCAGCGTCCGCCCGCGCGCAGCACGCGGGCCACCTCCCGGTGCGCCGCCGCGTCGTCGGCCACGAACGGGAGCGCCCCGTAGGCGGAGAAGACCAGGTCGAACGAGCCGGCCGCGAAGGGCAGCGCGGCCGCGTCGGCCTGGACCGCGGGGACCGGCGTGCCGGTGCGGGCGTCGGCCAGCGCCGCCTGCGCAAGCTGACCGGCCGACAGGTCCGTGGCCACGGCACGCGCCCCGCGGCCGACCAGCCACCGTGAGCACGCTGCGGCCCCGGCGCCCACCTCCAGCACCTGCCGCCCGTCAACCGGGCCCAGCAGGCCGGCCCGCGCCTCGTCCAGGCCCTCCGGACCCCAGACGAACCGGGCGTCGCCCAGGAAGGCGCCGTGCTCGGCCTGGTAGGCGACGGCCTCGGCGTCCCACCAGCTCCGGGCCGCCGCCCGGGACACCGCCGGCCCGACCGCCCCGGGCGAGCGGCCGGTCCGCGGGGGCGGACCGGTGCCGCCGCCGCGCTCGATTGACCCTGTCACCTGCGCAAACGTAGACTTCCCGCGCGTTGTGGGCCTGCGCGACCTCGGACGGAGCAGGCCGCGCCGGATGCTGTTCCCCCCAACGTCGTCGGGCGTCCCCCCGGATGCCAGACGCCGCAGGTCCCGGCACACTCCACGGGTCCGCCGCGCAACCGCACGATCCCTGTCAACCTTCGGAGCCCCTACTCTCATGACCGCCAGCACGATCAGCACGACCGACCCGGCCTCCCCGGCCGCCGCGACGACCGGCGCCGGCAAGCAGGTGGCCGTCAACGACATCGGTTCGGCCGAGGACTTCCTCGCCGCCATCGACGAGACCATCAAGTACTTCAACGACGGCGACATCGTCGAGGGTGTGATCGTCAAGGTCGACCGGGACGAGGTCCTGCTCGACATCGGCTACAAGACCGAGGGCGTCATCCCCTCGCGCGAGCTGTCGATCAAGCACGACGTGGACCCGAACGACGTGGTCAACGTCGGCGACCAGATCGAGGCCCTGGTCCTCCAGAAGGAGGACAAGGAGGGCCGGCTCATCCTGTCCAAGAAGCGCGCCCAGTACGAGCGCGCCTGGGGCACGATCGAGAAGATCAAGGAAGAGGACGGCGTCGTCACCGGCTCGGTCATCGAGGTCGTCAAGGGTGGCCTGATCCTGGACATCGGCCTGCGCGGGTTCCTGCCCGCCTCGCTCGTCGAGATGCGGCGGGTGCGCGACCTCCAGCCGTACGTCGGGAAGGAGCTCGAGGCCAAGATCATCGAGCTGGACAAGAACCGGAACAACGTGGTCCTGTCCCGCCGCGCCTGGCTCGAGCAGACCCAGTCCGAGGTGCGCCAGACGTTCCTGACCACCCTGCAGAAGGGGCAGGTCCGGTCCGGCGTCGTGTCCTCGATCGTGAACTTCGGCGCGTTCGTCGACCTGGGTGGCGTCGACGGTCTCGTGCACGTCTCCGAGCTGTCCTGGAAGCACATCGACCACCCGTCCGAGGTGGTCGAGGTGGGCCAGGAGGTCACCGTCGAGGTGCTCGACGTCGACATGGACCGCGAGCGGGTCTCGTTGTCGCTCAAGGCGACGCAGGAGGACCCCTGGCAGCAGTTCGCGCGCACGCACCAGATCGGCCAGGTCGTTCCGGGCAAGGTCACCAAGCTGGTGCCGTTCGGGGCGTTCGTCCGCGTCGACGAGGGCATCGAAGGCCTGGTGCACATCTCCGAGCTGGCGGAGCGCCACGTCGAGATCCCCGAGCAGGTCGTGCAGGTCGGCGACGAGATCTTCGTCAAGGTGATCGACATCGACCTCGAGCGGCGCCGGATCAGCCTGTCCCTCAAGCAGGCCAACGAGGGCACGATCGGCGAGGCCGTCGGGGAGGCGTTCGACCCGACGCTGTACGGCATGCCCGCCACGTACGACGAGGCCGGCCAGTACGTCTACCCGGACGGCTTCGACCCGGAGACGGGGGAGTGGCTCGAGGGCTACGACACCCAGCGCGAGGCGTGGGAGCGGCAGTACGCCGAGGCCCAGTCCCGCTTCGAGGCGCACAAGAAGCAGGTCGAGGAGGCCCGCAAGGCCGACGCCGAGGCCGTGACCGAGACCCCGGCCACCTACACCTCGACGCCGGAGGAGCCCGAGGGCGAGGTGGCCGGCACGCTGGCCTCCGACGAGGCCCTGGCCGCGCTGCGGGAGAAGCTCACCGGCGAGTCCTGACCCGTCCGTACCGACGAAGAGGCGCCGCCCCCTGTGGGCCGGCGCCTCTTCGTCGTCACCGGAGGCGTCAGCTCGCGGCGTAGGCCGGGTCGTGGCCCCAGGTCACCCATGCTGCCTGCGAGGTGGCCGAGGTGTTGTAGCTGAACGAGCACTTCGCGGCGATGTTCTGGCCGGTCCACTGGATGACCGCCTTGAACTGGCCGTAGCCCGCCGACTTGAACAGAGCGTCCGCGTCCTTCAGCCACTGGGCCTTCTGGCCGGCCGCGCCCTCGACCGAGCCGTACTCCATGACGTACAGCCCCTTGGTCGGGTGCGCCGCGCCGAACGCCTTCAGGCCGGCGACGAGGCTGGCCATCGACGTCCACGGCTGGCTCTTGCAGGAGGCCCAGTTGTAGACGTCCGCGCCGACCCCGTCGACGTAGGCGTCACCCGGGTAGTAGTTGTTCACGCTCTGCGCGTCCTTGCGGGTGAAGCCGTAGCCGGTGAAAGTCGCGATGTACTTGGCGTTCGTCACGCCGGAGCCGCGCATGACCGCGACGAACAGCCGCCAGGCGGCTGCGAACTGCGGGCCGGTGCCCATCGCGGTCGAGCCGGACGCCTCGGGCTCGTGGTTGAACGTGATGTACACCGGCGCCTTGAACGCCTTGACCTGGGCGGCGATGTTCTGCATGTCCTTGTAGAGCTGGCTACCCGGCTTCGCGGCGGCGATCGAGGCGAACGAGATGTTGGTGCCGTCCTTGCGCTGGGCCTTGATGCTCATGAACACCGAGTGCCCGGTGTCCCGCATCCAGGTGGGCTGGGAGCCGAACAGCACCCCGTCCCACGGCTTGTAGTCGCGGATTCCCTCGATGTGCTTGCCCTGGACTTTCTCGGCGGCGAGGACCTGGGTCTGGTTGGCCGCGGCGACGCCGAAGATGATCGGGCTGGCGGCAGTGGCGGCCTGGCCGGTCCCCTGCGTGGCCACCCCGAACACGGCGGCGCCGGCGAGCAGGAGGGAGGTGGACGCGGTCAAGGTCTTGCGGGCGGGCGACATCAATAGACTCCTGGTGATCCGGGTCCGACGCAGCTCCCGCGTACTCCCCGGGTCGCCCGCCCATCGTCGGGACCGTACGGTGCCCGGCACTGCCGGGCCTTGGTCACGGGACGATAACTGAGCGTCGGACGAGGGGACAGTCGGGTGACGGACGGCGTGTCGTGATCAAGATCGCTCTGACTGGAGGGATCGGCAGCGGGAAGTCCGAGGTTGAGCGGCTGCTGGCCGAGCGGGGCGCCGTCGTGGTGGACGCGGACCGGCTGGCCCGGGAGGTGGTCGGGCCGGGGACGGCGGGGCTGGCTGCGGTCCTCGAGGAGTTCGGACCTGCGGTCCGGGCCGCCGACGGCAGCCTGGACCGTGCCGCGCTGGCCGCGATCGTGTTCGCGGACGCCGGCGCCCGGCGCCGGCTTGAGGCGATCGTGCACCCGCTGGTCGGGGCACGCGCGCACGACCTCCTCGGCGCCGCCGAGCGGGCCGGCGCCGACATGGTCGTCTACAGCGTTCCGCTGCTGGTGGAGAACGGTCTCGCCGGCGGCTACGACCTGGTCCTGGTCGTGGACGCCCCGGACGATGTGCGGCTGGACCGGCTGGTCCGGCTGCGCGGGATGACCGAGGCGGACGCCAGGGCGCGGATGGAGGCCCAGGCCCCCCGCGCGGAACGGCTCGCGGCGGCCGACGTCGTGGTGTCCAACGACGGGACGCCGGCCGAGCTGGCCGAGCGGGTGGAAGCGGTCTGGGCCGAGCTCAGCGCGCGGGCGCGAGACTCGCACCGGACGTCGTGACGTCGGTGATCAGCAGGGCGACCGCCACGAGGACGAGGATCACCACCGCGAGCCCCGCGGGCACCAGCCAGCGGGCGTTCCCGTAGCGCACACGGTGCCGTCCGCGCGGGCGCAGGCTCCGTGTCCTACGGTGCCGGGCTCGCTCGGTCCGGTCGGCCACGGCGCCATGGTCCCACGCTGGTCCGGAGCGGCGAGGCGAGGAGCTGCGAAAGCAGCGACGACCCGAGCGCGACCAGTGATCCCGGAGCGGCGAGGCGAGGAGCTGCGAAAGCAGCGACGACCCGAGCGCGACCAGGGATCCGGCTGTCGGGGCCGGACCGTACGGTAGGCGTATGCGCCCGGTCACCGATCTGGAGCGGCGGGTCTCCCCGTTCCGCGTCATCAGCGACTTCTCCCCGTCCGGGGACCAGCCGCAGGCGATCGACGAGCTCGAGCGGCGCATCCGGGCCGACGAGCCCGACATCGTGCTGCTGGGGGCGACCGGCACCGGCAAGTCCGCCACCACCGCCTGGCTGGTCGAACGGCTCCAGCGCCCCACCCTCGTCATCGCCCCGAACAAGACCCTCGCCGCCCAGCTGGCCACCGAGTTCCGGGAGCTCCTGCCCGAGAACGCCGTCGAGTACTTCGTCAGCTACTACGACTACTACCAGCCCGAGGCGTACATCCCGCAGACGGACACCTACATCGAGAAGGACTCGTCGATCAACGACGAGGTGGAGCGCCTTCGGCACTCGGCGACCAACAGCCTGCTGACCCGGCGCGACGTCGTCGTCGTCGCCTCGGTCTCGTGCATCTACGGCCTGGGGACGCCGCAGGAGTACGTCGACCGGATGGTCCCGCTGAAGGTCGGCGACACCCACGAGCGCGACCAGCTGCTGCGCCGGTTCGTCGACATCCAGTACACCCGCAACGACCTCGCCTTCACCCGCGGCACGTTCCGCGTGCGCGGCGACACGATCGAGATCTTCCCGGTGTACGAGGAGCTCGCGGTCCGGATCGAGATGTTCGGCGACGAGATCGAACGGCTGATGACGCTGCACCCGCTCACCGGCGAGGTGGTCACCGAGGACGAGTCGCTGTACGTCTTCCCGGCCTCCCACTACGTCGCCGGGCCCGAGCGCATGGAGCGCGCCATCGCCGGCATCGAGCTCGAGCTGGCCGACCGGCTCGCCGAGCTGGAGCGGCAGGGTCATCTCCTGGAGGCCCAGAGACTGCGCATGCGCACGGCGTACGACCTGGAGATGATGCGCCAGGTCGGCTCCTGCTCGGGCATCGAGAACTACAGCCGGCACATCGACGGCCGTGCGCCGGGCAGCGCCCCGAACACCCTGCTCGACTACTTCCCCGAGGACTTCCTGCTGGTCATCGACGAGTCGCACGTGACCGTGCCGCAGATCGGGGCCATGTACGAGGGCGACATGTCGCGCAAGCGGGTGCTGGTCGAGCACGGCTTCCGGCTCCCGAGCGCGATCGACAACCGGCCGCTGCGCTGGGAGGAGTTCGTCGAGCGGATCGGCCAGACCGTCTACCTGTCGGCCACGCCGGGACCGTACGAGCTCGGCCGCGGCCAGGGCGTCGTCGAGCAGATCATCCGGCCGACCGGCCTGGTGGACCCCGAGGTGGTCGTGAAGCCCACCAAGGGCCAGATCGACGACCTCGTGCACGAGATCCGCGAGCGGGCCGAGCGCAACGAGCGCGTCCTGGTCACGACGCTGACCAAGAAGATGTCCGAGGACCTCACCGACTACCTGCTCGAGCTGGGCATCCGGGTGCGATACCTGCACTCCGAGGTCGACACCCTGCGCCGGGTCGAGCTGCTGCGCGAGCTGCGCAGCGGGGAGTTCGACGTCCTGGTCGGCATCAACCTGCTCCGCGAGGGGCTCGACCTCCCCGAGGTGTCGCTCGTCTCCATCCTGGACGCAGACAAGGAGGGCTTCCTGCGCTCGTCGACGTCGCTCATCCAGACGATCGGCCGGGCCGCCCGCAACGTGTCCGGCCAGGTGCACATGTACGCGGACACGGTGACGCCGTCGATGCAGCACGCGATCGAGGAGACGAACCGGCGCCGTGCCAAGCAGGTCGCGTACAACACCGAGCGCGGGCTCGACCCGCAGCCGCTGCGCAAGCGGATCACCGACATCACCGAGCTGATCGCGCGCGAGGACGCCGACACCGAGCAGCTGCTCGGCGGCGGCGGCCGCCAGCAGAGCCGCGGCAAGGCGCCGATCCCCGGGCTGGGCTCGCGGGCCGAGGGGGTGGGGCGGCACGCCGCCGACCTCGCGGGGATGCCGCGCACGGCGCTCGCCGACCTGATCCAGCAGCTCAGCGACCAGATGCACGCCGCGGCCGCCGAGCTGAAGTTCGAGCTCGCGGCGAGGCTGCGCGACGAGATCGGCGAGCTCAAGAAGGAGCTGCGCGGCATGGACGCCGCCGGCGTGCGGTGAACCGGGACCAGCTGATGGCGCTCGCGCTGGCGAAGCCGGGCGCGTGGGCCGACGAGCCGTGGCAGGACGACACCGTGGTGAAGGTGGGGTCGCGGATCTTCGCGTTCCTGGGCGCCGAGGGTGGCACGGCCGTGTCGCTGCGCTGCCGTCCCGAGGACGTGCAGGCCTGGCGGCAGCGCCATCCCGGGTCGATCGGCCCCGCTCCGTACCTGGGCAGCAAGCCGTGGAACCTGGTCCGGCTGGACGGTTCGGTGGGCGACGAAGACCTGGAGGCGCTGCTGGAGGAGTCGTACGACTGCGTGGTCGAACGGCTCACCCGGAAGG
Organism: uncultured Actinomycetota bacterium; assembly: GCA_963849365.1. GTDB lineage: Bacteria > Actinomycetota > Actinomycetes > Prado026 > Prado026 > CAVQCJ01. The sequence continues at coordinate 257,099 of CAWKHA010000001.1, read as the reverse complement.
AACGCCCGGACGGCTGGGTCGCCCCCGAGCTGCGCTGAGCCGTCGGGTCAGGCCGCCGACTCGTCGGCCTGCAGCATGCCCAGGATGTTGCCGTCGGGGTCGTGGACGTAGGCGACCCAGCCGATGCCGGGGACCGTCATCCGCGGCAGGGCCTCGGTGGCCCCACCGTCGAGCGCGGCGCGCAGGGCGATGTCCAGGTCCGGCACGTCCACGGTCACGACGAAGCCGTTGACCGGAGCGCCGGCCTGCGGCCTCGGCCCCTGCCGGGGGAGCAGGGCCCCGTTGATCCCGGGCCCTTCACCGGTGTCGGCCAGCCAGTACGCCTGGTCGCCCCACCGGGTGACGGTCCAGCCGAACACGCTCTCGTAGAAGCCGACGAGGGCCTCCGGGTCGGTGCCGTGGATCTCGAAGTGCACCGGTCGCCCCATCGTGCTCACCAGCCTCTCTCGGCCCACTCGTCCAGGTGCGGGCGCTCGGCCCCCAGGGTCGTGTCGTCGCCGTGGCCCGGGTACACCCAAGTCTCGTCCGGCAGCCTCCCGAACAGCTTCTCGCGCACCCCCGTGAACAGGGACCGGAAGTCCTCCGGGCTGGTCGTGCGGCCCACCCCGCCCGGGAACAGGCAGTCGCCGGTGAACAGGTGCGGGAACCCGTCGGGGTCGTCGTACACGAGGGCGATGCTGCCCGGCGTGTGCCCGCTCAGGTGGACGGCGGACAGCTCGACAGCGCCGAAGCGCAGCCGGTCGCCGTCCTCGAGGAACACGTCGGTCTCGACCGGGATCGCCGGCGCGTCGAGGGGGTGCGCGAAGGTGCGGGCGCCGGTCGCCTTGACCACGTCCGCCAGCGCCTGCCAGTGGTCCGGGTGGCGGTGGGTGGTCACCACGCCGACCAGCCCGTCCGGGCCGACGAGGTCGAGCAGGCGGTCAGGCTCGGCCGCCGCGTCGACGAGCACCTGCTCTCCGGTCGAGCGGCAGCGCAGCAGGTACGCCTCGTTGTCCATCGACCCCACGCTGATCTTGGACACGATCAGCTGGGGGAGCTCCCGCACCTCGGCGGGACCGCCGGGCCGCACCTTCCCGGTGTACGCCATCGCCCGCTCCTGTCCGGTCGGTCCGGCCGCCGCGCCGGTGGCCTCAGGGCCGACCGTACTCACCCGCCGGCGGGCGCGCCGCTCCCCGGCCGACGCTACGCCGGTCGCGAACCGGCCGGAGCCCGGGAAGAATGTGTCGGACGCCCCGGTTAGCCTGGCGCCGCATTCTGCACCGAAGCCTCCGAGCTGCCCCCGACCCCGAGGAACCCACCCGTGGCCGACCGCCTCATCGTGCGTGGCGCGCGCGAGCACAACCTGAAGGACGTCTCGCTCGACCTGCCCCGCGATGCGCTGATCGTCTTCACGGGTCTGTCCGGCTCCGGCAAGTCCAGCCTCGCGTTCGACACGATCTTCGCCGAGGGCCAGCGCCGGTACGTGGAAAGCCTGTCGGCCTACGCCCGGCAGTTCCTCGGCCAGATGGACAAGCCCGACGTCGACTTCATCGAGGGCCTGTCGCCGGCCGTGTCCATCGACCAGAAGTCCACCTCGCGGAACCCGCGCTCGACCGTCGGCACGATCACCGAGGTCTACGACTACCTGCGCCTGCTCTACGCCCGCATCGGCAAGCCGCACTGCCCCGTCTGCGGGAAGCCCATCGCCAGGCAGACCCCGCAGCAGATCGTCGACCGGGTGCTCGAGCTCGACGAAGGGAGCCGGTTCCAGGTCCTCGCCCCGGTGGTGCGGGCGCGCAAGGGGGAGTACGGCGAGCTGTTCCGCGAGCTGCAGACCAAGGGGTTCAGCCGGGCCAGGGTCGACGGCGTCGTCGTCTCGCTGGCGGAACCGCCCCGGCTCAAGAAGCAGGAGAAGCACACCATCGAGGTGGTGGTCGACCGGCTGCAGGTGAAGCAGTCGGCCCGGCGCCGCCTCACCGACTCGGTCGAGACCGCGCTGACCCTCTCCGGCGGCCTGGTCGTCCTGGACTTCGTCGACCTGCCCGACGACGACCCGCACCGCGAGCGCACCTTCTCCGAGCACCTGGCCTGCCTCGACGACGACCTGAGCTTCGAGGAGCTGGAGCCGCGGTCGTTCTCGTTCAACAGTCCCTTCGGTGCATGCCCGACCTGCACCGGGCTGGGCACGCGGATGGAGGTCGACCCGGAGCTGGTCGTGCCCGACCCCACCCGCAGCCTGGACGACGGCGCGCTGCACCCCTGGAGCGCCGCAACGACCAGCGACTACTTCGGGCGACTCGTGCATGCGCTTGCGGACACGCTGGGCTTCCGCACCGACGTCGCCTGGGAGAAGCTCCCGGCCAAGGTGCGCGCGGCGCTGCTGACCGGGTATCCCGAGCAGGTGCACGTTCGGTACCGCAACCGGTACGGCCGCGAGCGCTCCTACTACACGAGCTTCGAAGGCGTGCTGCCGTTCGTGCAGCGCCGGCACGCCGAGTCCGAGAGCGACATCTCCCGGGAGCGGTGGGAGGGGTACATGCGCGAGGTGCCCTGCCCCGACTGCGGCGGCAGCCGGCTCAAGCCGGTGTCGATGGCGGTGACCGTGGCCGGGCGGAACATCGCGCAGATCGCGGCGATGCCGATCGGGGAGTGCGCCGACTTCCTGCGCGGCGTCGAGCTCTCCCCCCGTGACGCGCAGATCGCCGAGCGCGTCCTGAAGGAGGTCAACGAGCGGCTGCGGTTCCTGCTCGACGTCGGGCTCGACTACCTCTCGCTGGACCGGCCGTCCGCGACGCTGGCCGGTGGCGAGGCGCAGCGCATCCGCCTGGCGACCCAGATCGGGTCGGGTCTGGTCGGCGTGCTGTACGTCCTGGACGAGCCGAGCATCGGCCTGCACCAGCGGGACAACCGGCGGCTGATCGAGACCCTCGTCCGGCTGCGCGACCTAGGCAACACGCTCATCGTGGTGGAGCACGACGAGGACACGATCCGCACGGCCGACTGGGTCGTGGACATCGGGCCGGGGGCCGGGGAGCACGGCGGGCAGATCGTCGTGTCCGGGTCCGTCGAGGACCTGCTGGCCGCGCAGCACTCGCTCACCGGCCAGTACCTGTCGCGGACCCGGACGATCGAGCTGCCCGCCGTGCGGCGGCCGCGGACCAAGGGCCGCGAGCTGACCGTGCACAACGCCCGCGAGCACAACCTGCGCGACGTGACCGTCTCGTTCCCGCTCGGATGCCTGGTCGCCGTGACCGGCGTGTCCGGGTCGGGGAAGTCGACGCTGGTCAACGACATCCTCTTCAGCGTCCTCGCCCGGGAGCTGAACGGCGCCCGGACCGTCCCCGGCCGGCACCGCACCGTGACCGGCACGGCGCACGTGGACAAGGTGGTCCACGTCGACCAGAGCCCGATCGGGCGGACGCCGCGGTCGAACCCCGCGACGTACACCGGGGTGTTCGACCACGTGCGCCGGCTCTTCGCGCAGACCACCGAGGCCAAGGTGCGCGGCTACCAGCCGGGACGGTTCTCGTTCAACGTCAAGGGCGGTCGCTGCGAGGCGTGCGCCGGCGACGGCACGATCAAGATCGAGATGAACTTCCTTCCGGACGTGTACGTCCCGTGCGAGGTGTGCCACGGCGCGCGGTACAACCGCGAGACGCTCGAGGTGCACTTCAAGGGGAAGACCATCGCCGAGGTCCTCGACATGCCGATCGAGGAGGCGCTGGGGTTCTTCGAGGCGGTGCCGGCGATCGCGCGGCACCTGAGCACGCTCGCCGACGTCGGCCTCGGCTACGTGCGGCTCGGCCAGCCGGCGCCGACCCTGTCCGGCGGCGAGGCGCAGCGCGTGAAGCTGGCCTCGGAGCTGCAGAAGCGCTCGACCGGCCGCACGGTGTACGTCCTCGACGAGCCGACCACCGGGCTGCACTTCGAGGACATCCGCAAGCTCCTCGGCGTGCTCGGCCGCCTGGTCGACCAGGGCAACACCGTCGTCGTCATCGAGCACAACCTGGACGTGATCAAGACGGCGGACTGGGTCGTGGACCTCGGACCCGAAGGCGGGACCGGCGGCGGGCTGGTGATCGCCGAGGGCACCCCGGAGGACGTCGCGGAGGTCGCGGGCAGCCACACCGGGACGTTCCTGCGCCAGGTGCTGGCCGAGCGGCTCGCCGCCGAGCGCGCGAGCAGGAGCGCGGCACGTCCGCGCGCGGCCGCACCCCGCGTGCGCAAGACCGCGGCGCCTGCCCGCAAGACGACGGCCGCCGCCCGGGCCCGGCGCACCTAGCTGTACTGCCCGCTCAGCCGGTTGCCAGCGGTCTCTCAGCGGGCCGTGACCGCCGGCGCCCTAGGCTTCCGGTCCGTGCCGCACCGAACCCCGAGGAGCAGCATGACCTCGCCGCGCCCGGTCGACCGACGCACCGTGCTGGGCGGCGCCGCGGCCGCGGGCCTCGCGGTCGTCGCCGTCCCCGTCCTGGCCTCCTGCTCTTCGCGCCCCTCGTCCACCACGTCCACGCAGACGAAGGTGAAGACCTCCGACGTCCCGGTCGGCGGCGGCGTGATCGAGACGGCGACCGGTGTCGTCGTCGTGCAGCCGACGTCGGGGGAGTTCAAGGCGTACAGCTCGGTCTGCCCGCACCAGGGCTGCTCGGTCGACGGCATCGCCGGCGGCCTGATCACCTGCCCCTGCCACGGGAGCCGGTTCAAGGTGAGCGACGGCTCGGTCGTCAACGGCCCGGCGACGCAAGGCCTGACCGTGCTGCCGTCCCAGCTGCAGGGGTCCGAGGTCGTCGTCACGCCCTGACCGGTCCGGGCCGGTCGGGGCGCCGTCCTAGGGTGGACGCCGTGGCCGACCCCTCGACGTACCGCCCCGCACCGGGGTCGGTGCCGGACGCGCCCGGGGTCTACCGCTTCCGCGACCAGCACGGCCGGGTGATCTACGTCGGGAAGGCGAAGAGCCTGCGCCAGCGGCTCGGTTCGTACTTCCAGGACCAGGCCGGCCTGCACCCGCGCACGCAGACGATGGTGGCCACGGCCGCCTCGGTGGACTGGACCGTCGTCGCCACCGAGGTCGAGGCGCTGCAGCTCGAGTACTCCTGGATCAAGGAGTTCGACCCGAGGTTCAACGTCCGTTACCGCGACGACAAGAGCTACCCGTACCTCGCGGTCACGCTGGACGAGGCGTACCCGCGGGTCCAGGTGATGCGCGGGGCCAAGCGCAAGGGCGTGCGGTACTTCGGCCCCTACTCGCACGCCTGGGCGATCCGGGAGACCGTCGACCTGCTGCTGCGCGTGTTTCCCGCGCGCACCTGCAGCAACGGAGTGTTCCGGCGTGCCGGCCAGGTCGGGCGGCCCTGCCTCCTCGGGTACATCGGCAAGTGCTCGGCGCCCTGCGTCGGCCGGGTCTCGGCCGAGGAGCACCGGCGGATCGCCGAGGACTTCTGCGCCTTCATGTCCGGCCAGACCGAACGGTTCACCCGGCGGCTCGAGGTCGAGATGCGGACGGCGTCCGACCTGCAGGACTACGAGCGGGCGGCCCGGCTGCGCGACGACATCGGGGCGCTGCGCCGGGCCATGGAGAAGAACGCCGTCGTGCTCGGGGACGGGACCGACGCCGACGTCGTCGCCCTCGCCGAGGACCCGCTCGAGGCCGCGGTCCAGGTGTTCCACGTGCGCGGCGGGCGGATCCGCGGCCAGCGCGGCTTCGTCGTCGAGCGGGTCGAGGAGCTGGGCACCGGCGACCTGGTCGAGCAGCTCCTGCTGCAGCTGTACGGCGGCGAGAGCGGTGACGCGGTGCCCCGGGAGGTCCTCGTCCCTGACCTGCCGGCCGACGTGCCCGCGCTGGCCGAGTGGCTCGCCGCCCGCCGGGGCGGGCCGGTGGACCTGCGGGTCCCGCGGCGCGGCGACAAGCGCGCCCTGATGGAGACCGTGGCCCGCAACGCCGAGCAGTCCCTGGTCCTGCACAAGACGAAGCGGGCCGGCGACCTGACCGCGAGGAGCCGGGCGCTGGCCGAGCTGCAGGACGGTCTGGGCCTGGACCAGGCCCCGCTGCGGATCGAGTGCTTCGACGTGTCGAACCTGCAGGGCACCGAGGTCGTCGCCTCGATGGTGGTGTTCGAGGACGGGGTCGCGCGCAGGTCCGAGTACCGCCGGTTCGCCGTGCGGGGCAACAACGACGCCGGCGGCGCGACCGACGACGTGCGGTCCATCCACGAGGTGGTCTCGCGCCGCTTCCGCCGCTACCTGGACGAGCGGTCGCAGGCCAGCGACCTGGAGATGGCCGACGGCGACGAGCCCGGGCGTCCGCCCGGGCTCGACCCGGACACCGGCCGCCCGCGCAAGTTCTCGTACCCGCCGAACCTCCTCGTGGTCGACGGCGGCGCGCCCCAGGTGGCCGCCGCGAAGGCCGCGCTCGACGAGCTGGGCATCGACGACGTGGCCGTCGCCGGCCTGGCCAAGCGGCTCGAGGAGGTCTGGCTGCCCGGCCAGCCCGAGCCGCTGATCCTGCCGCGCACGAGCGAGGGTCTGTACCTCCTGCAGCGGGTCCGCGACGAGGCGCACCGGTTCGCGATCACCTATCACCGGCAGCGTCGCTCGCGCCGCATGGTCGACTCGGTGCTCGACGGGGTCCCGGGACTGGGGGAGGTCCGCCGCACCGCCCTGCTCAAGCGGTTCGGCTCGCTCAAGCGGCTGCGGGCAGCGACCGTGGACGAGCTCGCCGAGGTGCCGGGCATCGGCCGCCTGACGGCGCAGGCCATCATCGAGGCGCTCGCCGACGCGCCGGTCCCGGAGCCGGCCGTGAACGTCGGCACCGGTGAGATCCTTCCGTGACGGGAGACGTCCACGGAGGGGAGCCGGCGGTGACCGCCAGTCCAGCGCCGCCGACGGTCGCCCCCGAGCTCACGATCCTGACCGGGATGTCGGGGGCCGGCCGCAGCACCGCCGCCCGTTGCCTGGAGGACCTCGGCTGGTTCGTCGTCGACAACCTCCCGCCCGGGCTGCTCGGCTCGATGGTCGAGCTCGCCGGCCACACCCAGGGCACCGTGCCGCGGATCGCCGTCGTCGTCGACGTACGGGGGCGTTCGTTCTTCGCCGACCTGCACGAGACGCTGGCCCGGCTGGCAGCCTTCGCCGTCGACCCGCGCGTGGTCTTCCTGGAGGCGAGCGACGAGGCCCTGGTCCGCCGGTTCGAGGGCGTGCGCCGCAAGCACCCGCTGCAGGGCGACGGCCGGATCATGGACGGCATCACCCGCGAGCGCGAGCTCATGCACGAGCTGCGCGGCGAGGCCGACCTCGTCATCGACACCTCCGACCTGAACGTGCACGAGCTGCGGGCCGAGATCGAGAAGGCGTTCGCCGGCGATCACAACCCGGCGCTGCAGGCCACCGTGCTCTCCTTCGGCTTCAAGTACGGGCTGCCGGTGGACGCGGACATGGTGGTCGACGTGCGGTTCCTGCCGAACCCGCACTGGGTGCCGGAGCTGCGCCCGCTGACCGGCCTGGACCCCGCCGTCGCCGCGTACGTGTTCGAGTCGCCGGAGGCGGCCACCCTGGTCGACCGCTTCGGCGAGGTGCTGCGCCTGGTCCTGCCCGGCTACGTGCGCGAGGGCAAGCGCTACCTCACGCTCGCGGTCGGCTGCACGGGGGGAAAGCACCGCAGCGTCGCCATGGCCGAGGCGTTCGGCCGGCTGCTGCGCGCCGACGACGTCGAGGTCCAGGTGGTGCACCGCGACCTCGGCCGGGAGTAGCGCCCGATGGTGCCGCCGGCTGGCCGGGCGCCGTCTTCGGGACCGCCCGACCCCGCCGCACCGCCGGGCACCTCGTGGCCCCCGCGGGTGGTGGCGCTCGGTGGCGGGCACGGCCTAGCCGCGTCGCTGGCCGCGCTGCGGCAGCTGACGCCGGAGCTGACCGCGGTGGTCACGGTCGCGGACGACGGCGGCTCCAGCGGCCGGCTGCGGAAGGAGTTCGGCTGCCTGCCCCCCGGCGACCTGCGGATGGCGCTGACGGCGCTGTGCGGCGACGACGAGTGGGGCCGGCTGTGGAGCGAGGTGTCCCAGCACCGGTTCTCCGGAACCGGAGCACTGCAGGGCCACGCCGTCGGCAACCTGCTGATCGTCGCGCTGTGGCAGCTGCTCGGGGACACCGTCGAGGGGCTGGACCACGTCGGCCGGCTGCTCGGGGCCAGGGGCCGGGTGCTGCCGATGGCCACCATGCCGATGGACATCGCCGCGCAGGTCCTGCACGACGGGGAGTCCGAGCCGCGCATGGTGCGCGGCCAGGTCGAGGTGGCCACCGCCCGTGGCCGGGTCGTCGGTGTGCAGCTGGTCCCGCCGGACCCGCCGGCCTGTCCGGAGGCGATCGAGGCGGTGCGCGCGGCCGACTGGGTGGTGCTCGGTCCCGGCTCGTGGTTCACCAGCGTGCTGCCGCACCTGCTCGTCCCCGAGCTGCGCGACGCCCTGGTCGGCTCGGACGCCCGTGTCCTGGTCAACCTCAACCTCGCGGCGCAGCCCGGTGAGACCACCGGCTTCGCCCCCGAGCAGTACCTGGAGGTCCTGGCCGCGCACGCCCCCGACCTGAAGCTGGACGCGGTGCTCGCCGACGAGGCCGCCGTGCCGGACCCGGTCGTGCTCGCGTCCGTGGCCGCGTCCTTCGGAGCCGATCTCGTGCTGGCCCGGGTCGCGGCGTCGGACGGCACTGCCAGGCACGACCCCACCCGGCTGGCCGCCGCGTACTCGGCTCTGATGAGCCGTGGCAGGATCCCCCCATGGCGATGACGGCGGCGGTCAAGGACGAGCTGTCCAGGCTGACGGTGACCAAACCCTGCTGCCGCAAGGCCGAGGTGTCCGCCATGCTCCGGTTCGCCGGTGGCCTGCACATCGTCGGCGGCCGGATCGTCGTCGAGGCCGAGCTCGACACCGGGGCGGCCGCCCGCCGCCTGCGCCGCGAGATCGCCGAGGTGTTCGGACAGGTCAGCGAGGTCGCCGTGCTCGCCCCCGGCGGGCTGCGGCGCGGCAACCGGTACGTCGTGCGCGTGGTCAAGGACGGCGAGGCGCTGGCCCGTCAGACCGGGCTGCTGGACGGCCGCGGGCGGCCGGTCCGCGGGCTGCCGCCGCAGGTGGTGTCCGGGTCGACCTGCGACGCCGAGGCCGCGTGGCGAGGGGCCTTCCTGGCGCACGGCTCGCTCACCGAACCCGGCCGCTCGTCCTCGCTGGAGATCACCTGCCCGGGCCCGGAGGCGGCGCTCGCCCTGGTCGGCGCCGCCCGGCGGATGGGGATCCCGGCGAAGGCCAGGGAGGTGCGCGGGGTCGACCGGGTCGTGGTGCGCGACGGCGACGCCATCAGCGCCCTGCTCACCCGGCTGGGTGCGCACGAGAGCGTGCTGGCCTGGGAGGAGCGGCGGATGCGCCGCGAGGTGCGTGCGACCGCCAACCGGCTCGCCAACTTCGACGACGCCAACCTGCGCCGGTCCGCGCGGGCGGCGGTCGCGGCCGGCGCCCGGGTCAAGCGGGCGCTGGAGATCCTCGGCGACGAGATCCCCGACCACCTCGCGGCCGCCGGGCGGCTGCGGCTGGACCACAGCCAGGCGAGCCTCGAGGAGCTCGGCCAGCTGGCCGAGCCGCCGCTGACCAAGGACGCGGTGGCCGGCCGCATCCGGCGGCTGCTCGCCATGGCCGACAAGCGCGCCGCGGACGAGGGCATCCCCGGCACGGAGGCGGACCTCACGCCCGAGATGCTGCAGACCTGAGCGCCCGCGGGCTCCGATAGGGTCGGAGCCGCACCGACGGCGCAGTCGGCGACCGGTTGACGAGGTACCCAGAGCCTTCGAGGAGACGCGCGTGACTGTCCGCGTAGGGATCAACGGCTTCGGCCGGATCGGACGCAACTTCTACCGCGCCCTGGTCGCACAGGGCGCCGACGTCGAGATCGTCGGCGTCAACGACCTCACCGACAACGCCACCCTGGCCCACCTGCTCAAGTACGACAGCATCCTGGGCCGGTTCCCAGCCGAGGTGAGCCACACCGACGACGCGATCGTCGTCGGCGGCACCAAGATCACGGCGCTGGCCGAGCGCGACCCGGCCAAGCTGCCCTGGGGCGACCTGGGTGCCGACATCGTGATCGAGTCGACGGGCCACTTCACCGATGCGACCAAGGCCCGGGTGCACGTCGACGGCGGGGCCCGGAAGGTGATCATCTCGGCGCCGGCCAAGAACGAGGACATCACGATCGTCCTCGGCGTCAACGAGCGCTCGTACGACCCGGCCGCGCACACCGTCGTCTCGATGGCGTCCTGCACCACCAACTGCCTCGGCCCGATGGCGAAGGTGATCCACGAGTCGTTCGGGATCGAGCACGGCCTCATGACGACGATCCACGCCTACACGAACGACCAGGTCATCCTGGACTTCCCGCACAAGGACCTGCGCCGCGCCCGGGCCGCCGCCCTGAACATCATCCCCACCACGACGGGTGCGGCGAAGGCGATCGGGCTGGTGATGCCCGAGCTCAAGGGCAAGCTCGACGGATACGCGCTGCGGGTCCCGGTGCCGACCGGGTCGGCGACCGATCTCACGGTCAAGCTGTCGCGACCGGCCTCCAAGGAGGAGATCAACGCCGCGGTGAAGGCGGCGGCCGACGGCCCGCTGAAGGGTCTCCTGGAGTACACCGAGGACCCGATCGTCTCCTCCGACATCGTGACCAACCCGGCGTCGTGCATCTTCGACGCGGGGCTGACGAACGTGATCGGCGACAGCGCGAAGGTCCTGGGCTGGTACGACAACGAGTGGGGCTACTCCAACCGGCTGGTCGACTTCGTCGGCTACGTCGGCGCGAGCCTGTAGGCGAGCCGGCGTGCGCAGCACCGACGACCTCGACGTCGCCGGGCGGCGGGTGCTGGTCCGGTCCGACCTGAACGTGCCCCTGGCCGACGGCGTCGGCAGCGCCGCCGGCGCGCGGGTGATCACCGACGACGGCCGCATCCGGGCCAGCGTTCCGACGATCCGGTCGCTCGCCGACCGGGGGGCGCGCGTGGTCGTGGTCGCCCACCTGGGCCGGCCGAAGGGGGAGCCCAGGCCCGAGCTCTCCCTGCGACCGGTCGCCGAGCGGCTCTCCGAGCTCCTGGGTCGGCCGGTCGCCTTCGCCACCGACGTGGTGGGGGAGTCCGCCCGGGCCACGGTGGCGGGCCTGCGCGACGGCGACGTGGCCCTGCTGGAGAACCTCCGGTTCGAGGCGGCCGAGACCAGCAAGGACGACACCGAGCGGGCGGCGATGGCCGAGCGGCTCGCCGAGCTAGCCGACCTGTACGTCAGCGACGGCTTCGGCGTGGTCCATCGCAAGCAGGCCAGCGTCTACGACGTGGCGCGCCTGCTGCCGCACGCAGCCGGCGGCCTGGTCCGTGCCGAGGCCGCGGTGTTCGCCAAGGTTCTGCACGACCCGGACCGGCCCTACGTCGTCGTGCTCGGCGGCTCCAAGGTGTCCGACAAGCTGGGTGTGATCGGCAACCTGCTGAGCCAGGTGGACCGCCTGCTCGTCGGGGGCGGAATGTGCTTCACGTTCCTCGCGGCCCAGGGCCACGGGGTCGGCGACTCGCTGCTCGAGGCCGACCAGGTCGAGGCCTGCGCCGGCTTCCTGGCCCAGGCGGCCGAGCGGGGCGTCGAGCTGGTCCTGCCGGTCGACGTCGTGGTCGCCCGCGAGGTCAGCGCCGACGCCGAGACGGCCGTGGTGGCCGCCGACGCCATCGAGCCCGGGTGGCGTGGCCTGGACATCGGGCCGCGGACGGTCGAGCTGTTCGCGAGCCGGCTGGTCGACGCGAGGACGGTCGTCTGGAACGGCCCGATGGGAGTCTTCGAGCTGGCGCCGTTCGCGGAGGGCACCAGGAAGGTGGCCGAGGCGATCATCGCGGTGGACGGCACGACGGTGGTGGGCGGCGGCGACTCGGCCGCGGCGGTCCGCGCGCTGGGCCTGCCCGAGGACGGTTTCACCCACATCTCGACCGGCGGCGGCGCCAGCCTGGAGCTGCTCGAGGGCAAGACCCTGCCCGGACTGGCCGTCCTCGAGGAGGAAGACCCCGCGTGAGCACCCCGAGCCGGCGCCCGCTGATGGCGGGCAACTGGAAGATGAACCTGAACCATCTCGAGGCGATCGCGCTCACCCAGAAGCTCGAGTTCTCCCTGACCTCCAAGGACTACGACGCTGTGGATATCGCGATCCTGCCGCCGTTCACGGCGCTCAGGTCCGTGCAGACGCTCATCGACGGGGACCGGCTGGGTCTGGTGTACGGGGCGCAGGACCTGTCGCCGGTCGACGCGGGCGCCTACACCGGCGACGTCTCCGGGGCGATGCTGGCCAAGCTCGGCTGTACGTACGTCGTGGTCGGCCACTCCGAGCGGCGCCAGTACCACCACGAGTCCGACGACGTGGTCAACGAGAAGGCGAAGGCGGCGCTCCGGCACGCCCTGGTGCCGATCGTCTGCGTCGGCGAGGGCCTGGACGTGCGGCGGGAGGGCCGGCACGTCGGCCACTGCCTGACCCAGCTCGACGGCGCGTTCGCCGGCATCCCCGCCGAGCAGGCCAGGACCGCCGTGGTGGCGTACGAGCCAGTCTGGGCGATCGGGACCGGCGAGGTGGCGACCCCCGAGGACGCCCAGGAAGTCTGCGCGGCGATCCGGACCCGCCTCGCCGAGATCTACAGCGGCGACCTGGCCGACCACGTCCGGGTGCTCTACGGAGGGTCCGTGAAGGCCTCGAACGTCCTGGGGATCATGGCCCAGCCGGATGTGGACGGCGCTCTGGTGGGCGGGGCGAGCCTCGACGCGGGAGAGTTTGCCGCCATCTGTCAGTTCCACCGCACATCTGTCGACGTGCCGTAACCATTAGGTCACGATTCACGGCGCTTGCCCGTCGAGGTGCCACGGGGCATGCTGCGTGCGGCTTATGGTGAGACCGCCGTGAGCCGGGTAGCCCCTCCAGGGGGTCCAGGGCGCGCGACGGTACATCGCGACCAGGGAGCGGTGAAGAACCTGAGATGTCGAACTTCAGCGGCAACATACTGAGCGAAGAAGTCGGCCTCGTCACCGAGGCGCCGACCGCCCAGGCTGCCATCGCCGGACGCTCACTCCGCGCGCTCGCCTGGCGCCGCCTCAAGAAGGACAAGGTGGCGCTGGCCGGCGGGGTGTTCGTCGTCCTCCTGATCCTGACCGCGATCTTCGCCCCGCTGATCTGCAAGCTGCTCGGGATCGACGCCTACGATTTCAACACCAACCTGCTCGACCAGGCCAATGGTTTTCCGAGCGGCACCGGTGGCATCAGCTGGTTCGCACTGGCTGGGGATCGAGCCGTCCAGCGGCCGCGACATCCTGGCCAGGCTGCTGATCGGCGCCCGGATCTCGCTGACGATCGCGATCATGGCGACGGTGCTCTCGGTGCTCATCGGCGTGACCCTGGGGACCATCGCCGGCTTCGCCGGCGGATGGCTCGACACCGTGATCAGCCGGGCCATGGACATCATGCTGGCTTTCCCGGTCCTGCTGTTCTCGATCGCGCTCCTGGTGATCTTCTCGTCCGTCGACCACATCTTCTTCATCGAGGGCATCGGCGTCCGGATGACGCTACTCATCTTCATCATCGGGTTCTTCAGCTGGGCCTACATCGGCCGCGTCATGCGTGGCCAGGTGCTCTCGCTGCGCGAGAAGGAGTTCGTGGACGCGTCCCGGAGCCTCGGTGCGCACAACAGCCGGATCATCGTCAGGGAGCTCCTGCCGAACCTGGTCGCACCGATCATCGTGTACGCGACCCTCACCATTCCGACCAACATCCTGACCGAGGCGGGCCTGTCCTATCTCGGAGTCGGGATCCAGCCACCCGAGCCGTCGTGGGGCTACATGCTGTCGACCGCCCAGGCGACGGTGCAGATCGACCCCTCGTACATGCTCTTCCCGGGTATCGCGATCTTCGTCACCGTGCTGGCCTTCAACCTGTTCGGCGACGGTCTGCGTGACGCCCTCGACCCGAAGTCGGACCGATGAGCCGACCAGACCCCCTAGTCCCCCCCGGCCACGAGCCGGGGGTCCCCGACGTCGTCCGACGGTCGGGCACCCGAAGGAGAAGGTGGAACACCTCCATGTCCTACACACGACGTGCGACACAGATCGCAGCCGTGGGTGCCGTGGCGGCCCTAGCGCTGGCCGCGTGCGGCGGCAGCGGAAGCACCGGGCCGAGCTCGAGCTCGACGTCGGGCGCAAGCGGCTTCAACGCGGCGATCACGTCCATCGTGAACCCATCGACCAAGACCGGCGGCACGCTCAAGCTGGGCGCGTCACAGGACTGCGACTCGTGGGACGCGGCGAACATGTACTACGCGTTCTGCTGGGACCTCAGCCGCCTGTACATGCGCACCCTGATGACCTACCAGGCCAAGCCGGGCCCGACGCAGGCTGTCCCCGACCTGGCCAAGGCCGCCGGTGAGCACGACGCCGACTTCAAGACGTGGACCTACCACCTCAAGGACGGCATCAAGTGGCAGGACGGGTCGCCGGTCACCTCGGCTGACGTCAAGTACGGCATCGAGCGGCTGTTCGCGACCGACGTGTTCGCCACCGGTGCCGGCTTCTACTACACCGACGCGATCGTCGACAACACCCCTGCGTACAAGGGCCCGTACAAGGACCCGACCGGCGACCTCAAGAGCATCGAGACCCCGGACGCGCAGACTGTCGTCTTCCACCTGAACGACGTCGACCCCGACCTTCGACTACCTGATGTCCCTGCCCACCGGCGCGCCGGTCAAGAAGTCGCAGGACACCGGCAAGACGTACACCAACAAGGTGTTCGCCGACGGCCCGTACAAGTTCGCCAGCTACACCCCGGGCAAGTCGATCGAGTTCGTCCGCAACGACCGCGTACGACCAGGCGACCGACGACGTGCGCAAGCCGCTGGTCGACAAGATCACGATACACGATCTTCGCGAGCGTCGATGACGAGGACGCGCGCCTGAAGTCCGGCGACATCGACCTCGAGGCCGACGGCGGCGTGCAGGCGACCTTCCAGGCCCAGATCCAGGCCGACCCGAAGCTCAAGGCGAACTCCGACAACCCGTTGACGGGCTTCACCCGCTACCTGGTCGTCTTCCAGACGGTCAAGCCGCTGGACAACATCGACTGCCGCAAGGCGATCTTCTACGCGATCAACAAGCCCGACCTGCGGCTGGCCCGTGGCGGTACCACGGCAGGCGAGATCGCCGGATCGATGACGCCGGCCGGTATCCCCGGGTTCGAGACGACCGAGCAGTACAACCCGTACCCGAACGGCGCGGACTTCACCGGTGACATCGCCAAGGCGAAGGACGAGCTCACCAAGTGCGGCAAGCCGGACGGCTTCACGCTGAACAATGCGTACGTGGCCGGCGGCAAGGCCGACAAGGTCCTGGCCGCGACGCAGAACGCGCTCAAGCGGGTCGGCATCATCGTGAAGCCGCTGGCCGGCGACGCGGCGTCGTACTACTCGACGTTCATCGGTTCGCCGAGCAACGTCATCCGAAGAACATCGGCATGGCTCAGGCCGGCTGGGGCCCGGACTTCCCGACCCTGAACGGCTTCTACCAGACGATCGCGACCACCGGTGCGATCAAGCCGTCCGGCACGAGCAACTACCCGTCGTTGAGCGATCCCAAGATCGACGACGGCGATCAACCAGGCCGGCCAGACGACCGACGCGACCAAGCTGGACGAGCTCGGCAAGACGGTCAACCACCAGATCATGGACGCGGCGGTCTACCTGCCGTACATCTGGGAGTCCTACTACTACTACCGGAGCCCGCGCCTGACGAACCTGTACCTCACCCCTGGCACGGGTAACTACTA
Organism: uncultured Actinomycetota bacterium; assembly: GCA_963849365.1. GTDB lineage: Bacteria > Actinomycetota > Actinomycetes > Prado026 > Prado026 > CAVQCJ01. The sequence continues at coordinate 241,268 of CAWKHA010000001.1, read as the reverse complement.
CGACTACGTCAACATCGGTACCTCCGACGGCAAGTGACGTAGCCGTGCAGCCCTGCGCCCTGGCGTAGGGTCCGAACACAGCGAGCAGGACCGGTGGGAGCGGAGACCCCGCCCCCGCCGGTCAGCTCTTCGATAGGACGTGATCCAGGCTCATGTTCCGGTACCTCATCCGCCGGCTGCTCGGGGCGGCGCTGGTCGTCGTCATCATCAGCTTCGTGACGTTCGGCATCTTCCAGATCGGCCCGGCACTGTCGGGTGTGCCGCACGCGCAGGCGTACTACTACGTCGGCAAGGTGTCGACCCCCGAGCAGGTCGCGGCGGTCGAGCACAGCCTGGGGCTCGACAAGCCGTGGTACCAGCAGTACGTGATCTACATGAAGGGCATCGTCTTCGGCCGCGAGTACACCGACGGCAGCACGACGGTGGACTGCCCTGCCCCGTGCTTCGGCTACTCGTTCCGGCTGAACACGTCGGTGTGGGACCTGATGAAAGCAGGCCTTCCCGGTGACACTCAGCGAGACCGTCGGCGCCGCGATCCTCTGGCTCGTGGGAGGAGTCTCGATCGGGGTGATCTCCGCCTTGAGACGCGGCTCGTTCTTCGACCGGGCCGCCACGATCTTCGCCCTGGCGGGGGTGTCGCTGCCGGTGTTCTTCACCGCCGAGATCCTGCTCCTGCTGATCTTCAGCTACGGTCCGGCCTGGCTCCGGCTGTTCCCGAACGTCACCTATGTGCCGATCACCACCAACCCCTTGCTCTGGTTCCAGAATCTCGTGCTGCCCTGGATCGCCCTGGCGTTCCTGTTCGCAGCGCTGTATGCCAGGTTCACGCGGGCCAACATGCTCGAGACCATGGGCGAGGACTACATCCGCACGGCGACGGCCAAGGGCTTGCGCCGCCGGGCGGTGGTCGGCAGGCACGGGCTGCGCGCGGCCCTGACGCCGATCGTCACCATCTTCGGCCTCGACGTCGGGAGCCTCCTGGGCGGTGCGATCCTCACCGAGACGGCGTTCTCGCTCCCGGGCCTCGGCCTGCTGTCGTTCAAGGCCATCGGTGCCCAGGACCTGCCGGTGATTCTCGGGGTCACCATCATCGGCTCGCTGTTCATCGTGCTGGCGAACATCATCGTGGACGTCCTGTACGCGTACGTCGACCCGAGGGTGCGGCTGTCATGACCGTCATGATCGACCGGCAGGCCGGCGACGGTGCGCAGGGTGCGCCCACCGCGTTCCTCGACGTCCGCGACCTGCGGGTGCACTTCCCGACCGACGACGGCCTGGTCAAGTCCGTCGACGGCGTGAGCTTCACCCTCGAACGCGGCGCCACCATGGGCATCGTGGGGGAGTCCGGCTGCGGCAAGTCCGTGACCAGCCAGGCCATCCTCGGGCTGCACAAGGGCACCAAGGCCAAGCTCGGCGGCCAGATCTGGCTGGACGGCACCGAGCTGATCGCCGCCGACGCCGAGGACGTCCGCAAGCTGCGCGGCAACAAGATGGCGATGATCTTCCAGGACCCGCTGTCCTCGCTGCACCCGTTCTACTCGATCGGTGCGCAGATCGTGGAGGCGTACCGCGTCCACAACGACGTCTCGAAGCAGGCGGCCTGGACCCGGACGGTCGAGATGCTGGACCGGGTCGGGATCCCGAACGCCACCGATCGCGCCAAGGACTACCCGCACCAGTTCTCCGGCGGGATGCGCCAGCGGGCCATGATCGCGATGGCGCTGGTCAACGACCCCGAGCTGCTCATCGCCGACGAGCCGACCACCGCACTGGACGTGACCGTCCAGGCGCAGATCATCGAGCTCATGATCGACCTGCAGAAGGAGTTCGGCTCGGCCATCATCATCATCACCCACGACCTCGGCGTGGTGGCCGAGATCGCCAAGGACATCATGGTGATGTACGCGGGGCGTGGCGCCGAGTACGGCGCCGCCGCGGACCTGTTCTACCGGCCCGAGCACCCGTACACCTGGGGTCTGCTCAGCTCGGTGACCCGGCTGGACCGCGTCCGGGAGGACCGGCTCAAGCCCATCCCCGGCACGCCGCCGAGCCTGCTGAGCGTGCCGCCCGGCTGCGCGTTCAGCCCGCGTTGCACGTACCGCAACCGGAACGGGATCCCGTGCCAGACCGAGCGGCCCGAGCTGCTGGTGTCCGACGGCGACCACCTGGTGTCCTGCCACCTGCCGGTCGCGGACCGCAAGATGGCCTTCCAGACCGACATCAAGCCGAACCTGTGAGCGGGAGCGCACGACATGTCCGAGTGGAGCGCCTGACGTGACGACGTCCACCGAGGCGGTCGTTCCCGCCGAGCCCGCCCCGATCGTCCCGCCCGCCGAGCAGCTGCTCGCGGTCAAGGACGTGCAGATGTACTTCCCGGTGACCCGGGGGATCCTCTTCCAGCGGCAGATCGGGGCCGTCCAGGCGGTCGACGGGGTCAGCTTCGAGGTCGGCAAGGGCGAGACGCTCGGCGTCGTGGGGGAGTCCGGCTGCGGCAAGTCCACGCTGGGCCGTGTCATCACGCGGCTGCTGGAGCCCACCGCCGGGCAGGTCATCTTCGACGGCCGCGACATCAGCCACCTCAAGCGCTCCGAGATGCGGCCGCTGCGCCGGGACATCCAGATCATCTTCCAGGACCCGTACTCCAGCCTGAACCCGCGGCACAACATCGGCACGATCATCAGTGCGCCGCTGCAGATCCAGGGGATCACGCCCAAGGGCGGCACCAAGAAGCGGGTCGAGGAGCTGCTCGAGCTGGTGGGTCTCAACCCGGAGCACTACAACCGGTTCCCGCACGAGTTCTCCGGCGGTCAGCGCCAGCGGATCGGGGTGGCGCGGGCGCTCGCCCTGCAGCCGAAGCTGATCGTCTGCGACGAGCCGGTGTCCGCGCTGGACGTCTCGATCCAGGCCCAGGTCATCAACCTGCTCGAGGACGTCCAGCACGAATTCAACCTCGCGTACGTGTTCATCGCCCACGACCTGTCGGTGGTCCGGCACATCTCGGACCGGGTCGCCGTGATGTACCTCGGCAAGATCATGGAGCTGGCCGACCGGGACTCGCTCTACGAGCGCGCCATGCACCCGTACACGCACGCGCTCATGTCGGCGGTGCCGGTGCCGGACCCGGACAAGGCGGCGGTGCGGGAGCGTATCCTCCTCAAGGGAGACCTGCCGAGTCCCCTGAACCCGCCCGCTGCGTGCCGCTTCCACACCAGGTGCCCCATAGCCCAACCGATCTGCTCGGAGATCGAACCACCTCTCTTGGAGATCGCCCCGGGGCACCAGGTGGCGTGCCACTTCCCGGAGGAAAGAGCCGTCATCTGATGAGCTGGATCTCCTACACGCTCTCGGCGATCCTCGTGATCACCAGCGGGCTCCTGATCGTGCTCGTGCTGCTGCACAAGGGGAAGGGCGGCGGGCTCTCGGACCTGTTCGGCGGCGGCGTCTCGTCCTCGCTGGGCGGGTCGTCGGTGGCCGAGAGGAACCTGGACCGGATCACGATCGCTCTGATGGTCGTCTGGTTGGCCTGCATCGTCGCTCTCGGACTGATCCTCAAGCACGTGACCTGAGCCGGCCGATCACTAGGGTGATCTTGCGGCAACATCTGAGCCAGGGCCCGGACGGGCATCCGACGAGCAGCCGAGCGGCGGCCGACCAGCAGGGAGTGCGCACGTGGGTAGTGGGAGCGCCATCCGAGGCAGCCGGGTCGGGGCCGGTCCCATGGGCGAGGCCGAGCGGGGCGACAGCGCTCCCCGGCACCGCGTGGCCTTCTTCTGCGCGAAGGGTCACGAGACACGGCCCTCGTTCGCCGAGGAGGCGGCCATCCCCGAGCAGTGGGACTGCCCCCGGTGCGGGTGGCCGGCCGGCCGGGACCGCAACGACCCCCCCGCGCCGCCGAAGACCGAGCCGTACAAGACGCACCTGGCCTACGTGCGAGAGCGCCGCAGCGAGGTCGACGGCGAGGCGATCCTCGCCGAGGCCCTGGCCAAGCTCCGCGGCGACAGCTGACCCCTCCGCCCACCAGGGCGCGTAGCGGTCAGGGGCTGGCCAGGCGGCGCAGCTGCGGCGGCAGCGCGGACGCCGCCGACTCGTCCAGCAGGACCAGCGTCCGCTGCTGCCCGCGCGCCCCGGCCGCGGGGATCTGCACCGGCCCGGTTCCGGACAGCGCCAGGTGGATCGCGCGGGCCTTCTCGGCGCCGGCCGCCACCAGCCACACCTCCGCCGCGGAGCGGATCGCAGGCAGGGTCAGGGTGATCCGAAGCGGCGGTGGCTTGGGGGCCCCGCGGACACCGACCACCGTGCGCGAGGTCTCGTACACCGCCGGCTGCTCGGGGAACAGCGACGCCACGTGGCCGTCCGGTCCGACCCCCAGCATCAGCACGTCGAAGCGCGGCACCCCGCCGTGGTCACCCGGCCGGGTGGCCGCCGCGAGCTCGGCCGCGTAGCGCTCAGCGGCTGCCTCGGGATCGTCCCCGTCCGGGCCGTCGGAGGCAGGCATCGGGTGCACGCGGGCGGGCTCCAGCGGTACGCGGTCCAGCAGCGCCTGACGGGCCTGCGTCACGTTGCGGTCCGGGTGCCCCGCGGGCAGGAACCGCTCGTCGCCCCACCACAGGTCCAGCGTCCGCCAGTCGACCGAGTCGTGCGCCGGGGAAGCCGCCAACGCGGCCAGCGTGGCGATGCCGACGCCACCGCCGGTGAGGACCAGCGCCGCGGTACCGCGGGCGGCCTGGACCTCCACGACCCTGGTCACGAGCCGTGCCGCCACCGCTTGCGCCAGCTGGTCGGCGTCGCGATGGACCACGACCTCCGGCACGCTCACCCGGTCCCCGCTCTCACTCGGCGCTCGCCACCCCGGACACCTCGGACGCCGCGTCCGGTCGGCCGGGCTGCACCGGCCGGTCCTCGGTGCGCCCGGTGACCCGGCCGATCACCTCGCCGAACACGTCGTCCGGGTCGAGCCGGCGCATCTCCTCGGCGATGATCTCCGCCGTCTCACGGCGCAGCAGCGACACCTGCCGCTCCGGCTGGCCCGGACGGCGCAGGTGCGCGACCCTTCCGTCCGGCCGCGACACCTCGATCGTGCCGTCCTCGCACTCGAGCCGGACCCCGGTGATCCCCGGCCCGTCGGACTGCTCCTGGGCGACCGGCACGCCCAGCCGCCACGACAGCCACTCGGCCAGCAGCTCGGCGCTCGGCGAGCCGGCCTCGGACGCCACGGTGCCGCCGCTGACCGGCCGGAACGGCTGGTCCAGGGCGGCCGCCAGCAGCGACCGCCACTGCGTGATCCGGGTCCAGGCCAGGTCGGTGTCACCGGGCGCGTAGCCGCGCGAGCGCCGGGCCAGCTCCGCGTGCGGGTCGTCCGCGGCGGCGGAGTCGGTCACCCGCCGCTGCGCGAGCGAGCCGACCGGGTCCCTGGCCGGCTGCTCCGGGCACAGCCCCGGCCACCAGACGACCACCGGGGCGTCCGGCAGCAGCAGCGGCACCAGCACCGACTCGGCATGGTCGGACAGCTCGCCGTGCATCCGCATCACGACGGTCTCGCCGGGTCCGGAGTCGCCGAGGAAGCGCACCTCGGCGTCCAGCCGCTCCTTGCCCCGGCCCTTGCGCAGGATCGCGACCAGGATCCGCGACGGGTGCTCGCGGGCGGCGTCCAGCGCGGCGCGGAGGGCGTCGTAGTGGTCGCCCTCGTCGGTGACGATCACCAGCGTCATCACCATGCCCACCGCCGGCACTCCGGCGCTGTGCCGGGCCTGGACCAGGGCCGTCGCGATGGCTCCGGCGGTGGTGTCGGTGAGGTCGACGATCACGGCCGCCTCCAGGTACGCCCGTCGCGGGCGAGCATCTCGTGGGACGAGTCGGGTCCCCAGCGACCGGCCGGGTACTGGTCCGGGCTTCCGTGCGCGGCCCAGTACTCCTCGATGGGGTCCAGGATCCGCCAGGACTCCTCGACCTCGCGGTGGCGCGGGAACAGCGGCGCCTCGCCGATCAGCACGTCCAGGATGAGCCGCTCGTACGCCTCAGGGCTGGACTCGGTGAAGGCCTCGCCGTAGGCGAAGTCCATGGTGACGTCGCGGACTTCCATCGCCGTGCCGGGGACCTTCGACCCGAACCGGACGGCCAGGCCCTCGTCCGGCTGGACGCGGATCACCAGCGCGTTCTGGCCCAGCTCCTCGGTGGCCGTGGCCTCGAACGGCAGGTGCGGGGCCCGCTTGAACACGACGGCGACCTCGGTCACCCGCCGGCCGAGCCGCTTGCCGGTGCGCAGGTAGAACGGGACGTGCGCCCAGCGGCGGGTGTCGATGTCCAGCCGGATGGCGGCGTACGTCTCGGTGATGGACTCCGGCGGGATGCCGTCCTCCTGCAGGTAGCCGACGACCGGCACGCCGCCCTGCCAGCCTGCGGAGTACTGCCCGCGCGCGGTCGCGGCGCCCAGGTCCGCGGGCAGCCGGACCGCGGAGAGCACCTTCTCCTTCTCGATCCGGACCGAGTCCGCCTCGAACGAGACGGGCTCCTCCATGGCGGTCAGCGCGAGGAGCTGCAGGAGGTGGTTCTGGATCACGTCGCGGGCGGCGCCGATGCCGTCGTAGTAGCCGGCGCGGCCGCCGATGCCGACGTCCTCGGCCATCGTGATCTGCACGTGGTCCACATAGTTGGCGTTCCAGACCGGCTCGAACATCTCGTTGGCGAACCGCAGCGCGAGGATGTTCTGGACGGTCTCCTTGCCCAGGTAGTGGTCGATGCGGAACACCGACCCGGAGTCGAAGACCTCCCCGACCACGCTGTTGAGCTCCTGCGCGCTGGCCAGGTCGTGACCGAACGGCTTCTCGATCACGACCCGGCGCCACGCGTCGGCGGGGCCCTCGGCGAGGTCGTGCTCCTTGAGCTGGCGCAGGACGTCCGGGAAGAACTTGGGCGGGACGGAGAGGTAGAAGGCGTGGTTGCCGCCGGTGCCACGGGTCCGGTCCAGGTCCTCGATGGTGCCGCGCAGCTGGTCGAAGGCGGCGTGGTCGGAGAACTCGCCGGGGACGAACCGCAGCCCCTCGGACAGGGCCGCCCACACGTCGTCCCGGAACGGCGTGCGCGAGTGCTCCTTGACCGCGTCGTGCACGACCTGCATGAAGTCCTGGTCGGCCCAGTCGCGCCGGGCGAACCCGACCAGGGAGAAGCCGGGCGGCAGCAGGCCGCGGTTGGCGAGGTCGTAGATCGCCGGCATGAGCTTCTTTCGGGCCAGGTCACCGGTCACGCCGAAGATGACCATCCCGCACGGGCCGGCGACCCGGGGGAGCCGCCGGTCGCGCGGGTCCCGGAGCGGGTTACCGGAGCTGCCCACCTCAGGCCGGGCCGGGCGCGGACGCCGGGGAACCGGCCTGGGCCAGCGCGTCCTTCAGCGACGTGAGCAGGCTCTCCCACGAGGTGTCGAACTTGTCGACACCCTCGTCCTCGAGCACCCGCACCACGTCTTCCATGTCGACGCCCACCGCGGCCAGCTGCTCGAACGCCTCGTGCGCCGCGGCGTAGAACGGCCGCACGGTGTCGGCGTCGACCCGGCCGTGGTCGGCCACCGCGTCCAGCGTCTTCTCCGGCATCGTGTTCACGGTGTCGGGGGCGACCAGGTCGTCGACGTAGCGGGTGTCCGCGTACTCCGGGTTCTTCACCCCGGTGGAGGCCCACAGCGGCCGCTGCACGCGGGCGCCCACGGCGGCCAGCGCCTTCCACCGGTCGGTGGCCAGCACCTGCTCGTACGCCTCGTAGGCCAGGCGGGCGTTCGCGATGGCCGCGGTCCCGCGCAGCTCGAGCGCCTGGGGGGTGCCGATCTTCTCCAGCCGTGCGTCGACCTCGGTGTCGACGCGGCTGACGAAGAACGACGCCACCGACTCGATCGAGGCCAGGTCGATGCCGCGGGCGGCGGCCTGCTCGAGGCCGGCGAGGTAGGCGTCCATCACGGCGCGGTACCGCTGGAGCGAGAAGATCAGGGTGACGTTGACGCTGATCCCGTCGGCGACCGCCTGCGTGATGGCGGGCAGCCCGTCGACGGTCGCGGGGATCTTGACCAGCAGGTTGGGCCGGTCCACGAGCCACCACAGCCCGCGTGCCTCGGCCACCGTCCCGGCGGTGTCGCGGGCCTTGCGCGGGTCGACCTCGATCGACACCCGGCCGTCCATGCCGCCCGAGGCGTCGTACGCGGGCCGCAGCACGTCGCAGGCCCAGCGCACGTCGTACGTGGTGATCATGCGGACGGCCTCTTCGACGTCGACGCCGCGGGCGGCCAGGTCCCGGACCTGCTCGGCGTAGTCGGCGCTGCCCCGCAGCGCGCCCTCGAAGATCGTCGGGTTGGTCGTGACCCCGACGACGCCACGGGCGACGAGCGCGGCCAGCCCGCCGGAGGCGAGCCGTGCCCGGCTCAGGTCGTCGAGCCAGACCGAGACTCCCTGGGCGGCCAGCGTCCGTACGTTGTCCTTCGCACCTGTCGTCTCGGGCACCGTCCGGCTCCTCTCTGTCGTTCGGCCCGGTCCTGCTGCGTCCGGGCTCGTGGTTCGCTCAGGCCTGCGCCTGCACCAGGCTCTCCCTGGCCGCGGCCACCACGGAGTCCACCGTGATCCCGAACTCCCGGTACAGCGTCGTGAAGTCCGCCGACGCCCCGAAATGTTCCAGGCTGACGCAGCGGCCGGCATCGCCGACGAAGCGGTACCACGTCATCGCCACCCCCGCCTCGACCGACACCCGGGCCCGGACCGCGCGCGGCAGCACGCTCTCGCGGTAGGCCGCGTCCTGCTCGTCGAACCACTCGACGCAGGGCATCGAGACCACCCGGGTGGCGATCCCGTCGGCCTCGAGCATGTCCCGTGCGCCGAGGGCCAGCTGCACCTCCGAGCCGGTCCCGATGATGATCACCTCGGGTGAGCCGCCGGACGCCTCGGCCAGCACGTAGCCACCGCGCTCGAGGCCGTCGGCGGAACCGAGCACCGACCGGTCCAGCGTCGGCACGTTCTGCCGGGTCAGCGCCAGGCCCACCGGACGGCTGCCGGACAACGTGGCCCGCCAGGCCACCACGGTCTCGTTGGCGTCGCACGGCCGGACCACGGACAGCCCCGGGATGGTCCGCAGCGCCGACAGGTGCTCGACCGGCTGGTGCGTCGGCCCGTCCTCGCCGAGGCCGATCGAGTCGTGCGTCCACACGTACGTGACCGGGAGCTGCATGATCGCGGCGAGCCGCACGGCGCCGCGCATGTAGTCGCTGAACACCAGGAACGTGCCGCCGTACGGCCGGGTCGGGCCGTGCGTGGTGATCCCGTTGAGGATCGCGCCCATGGCGTGCTCGCGGATGCCGAAGTGCATCGTCCGGCCGTACGGGTCGCCGGCGCCCCACAGGCGGGTGCTGATCCCCGACGGCAGGAACGAGGGGGCCCCCTCGATGGTGGTGTTGTTGGACTCGGCCAGGTCCGCGGAGCCTCCCCACAGCTCGGGCAGCACGGGTCCGAGCGCGTTGAGCACCTCACCGGACGCCTTGCGGGTGGCCATCCCCTTCGGGTCGGCCGGGAACGTCGGCAGCGCGTCGGTCCAGCCGGCCGGCCGCTCTCCGGCGAACAGGCGGTCGAACAGGGCGGCGTGCTGTGGCTGGGCGGCGCGCCACCGCTCGAACTCCGACTGCCAGTCGTTGCGACTCTTCGCGCCCCGCTCCCTCACCAGCCGGGCATGGGCCAGGACCGCGTCGTCGACCTGGAAGCTGCGCCCGGGGTCCAGGCCCAGGAGCTCCTTGGTGGCGGCCACCTCGTCCGCGCCGAGCGCGGAGCCGTGCGCCTTGCCGGTGTTGCGCAGCTTCGGGGCCGGCCAGCCGATGACCGTGCGTACCGCGATGAACGCCGGCCGGTCGGTGACGGAGCGGGCCACCTCGACCGCCGCGGCGAACCCGGCGACGTCCGCCTCGCCGGAGGGCAGCATGTCGACCATCTGGGTGTGCCAGCCGTAGGCGGCGTACCGGGCGACGGTGTCCTCGCTGAGGGCGACCGCGGTGTCGTCCTCGATCGAGATGTGGTTGTCGTCCCAGACCACGGTGAGGTTGCCCAGGCGCTGCGTGCCGGCCAGCGAGGACGCCTCGGAGGTGATGCCCTCCTCGATGTCGCCGTCGGAGGCGAACACGTAGACGTGGTGGTCGAAGGGGCTCGTCCCGGGAGCGGCGTCGGGGTCGAACAGGCCGCGCTCGCGCCGGGCCGCCATGGCCATGCCGACCGCCGTCGACAGGCCCTGGCCGAGCGGGCCCGTGGTCGTCTCCACGCCCTCGGTGTGGCGGTACTCCGGGTGGCCGGGCGTGAGCGAGTCCCAGGTCCGGAACGACTCGAGGTCGGCCAGCTCCAGGCCGTACCCGGACAGGTACAGCTGGATGTACAGGGTGAGGCTGGAGTGCCCGCAGGACAGGACGAACCGGTCGCGCCCCACCCAGCGGTCGTCGGAGGGGTCGTGCCGCAGGACGTTCTGGAAGAGGTGGTACGCCAGCGGGGCCAGGCTCATCGCGGTGCCCGGGTGGCCGTTCCCGACCTTCTCGACCGCATCCATCGCCAGCCCGCGGACGACGGCCACGGCGCGGTCGTCCAGATCGGTCCAGCCGGCCGGTCGTGCGCTGATCGTGCTCACGGTGTCCCAGCTTTCTCTCGAGCGGCAGTCGTCCTCGCTGCACGGGACAGGGCTCGGCGCCGTAGGCCTCCCGCCGTCCTGCGGGCGAGCCTACCGATACGATGCAGGCGCCAGCGCCGGAGCGCATCCGGTGGTTCCAGCGACCCGGAAGGTGTGCGTGACCGCCGTCGACTCGCGTCCCACCGTGGTCGGCGCGACCCCCCTGCGGGGGACCCGCCGGTTGTGGACCCGGATCGGCGTCTACGTCGCCCTCACCAAGCCGCGGATCATCGAGCTGCTGCTCGTCACGACCGTTCCGACGATGGTGCTGGCGGCCGGCGGGGTCCCGCCGCTCGGGCTGGTCGCGGCCACCCTGGTCGGCGGCGCGCTGGCGGCCGGGAGCGCCAACACCCTGAACTGTTTCATCGACCGCGACATCGACAAGGTCATGCACCGCACCGGCCACCGGCCGCTGGCGACCGGTGCGGTGACGCCGCGCGCGGCCCTGGTCTTCGGCATCGTCATGGCCGTCGCCGCGGTCACCTGGATGGCCTGGCTCGTCGGCACCTTCGCGGCCGGGCTCACAGCGATCGCGATCGCCTTCTACGTGTTCGTCTACACGCTGGTGCTCAAACGGCGCACCGCCCAGAACATCGTCTGGGGCGGGGCCGCCGGCTGCATGCCGGTGCTGATCGGCTGGTCCGCGGTGACCGGCTCGTTGGCGTGGGCACCGATGGTGCTCTTCGGCGTCATCTTCTTCTGGACACCACCGCACTACTGGCCGCTGTCCCTGCGCTTCGCCGACGACTACGCCGCCGCGGGGGTCCCCATGCTGCCGGTGGTCGCCCCGGCCCGCGTCGTGGCGGCCCGGATCCTCGCGTACAGCTCGGCGATGGTCGCGACCTCGCTCGTCCTCGTCCCGGTCGCGCACATGACCGTGGTGTACGCAGCGGCGGCCGCGGCCCTGGGCGCCGGGTTCCTGCTGGAGGCCTACCGGTTGCGGGCGCGGGCGCGATCGGGCAGCGGGGACATCCGTCCGATGCGCCTGTTCCACGGGTCGATCACGTACCTCACGCTGCTGTTCGTCGCGGTCGCCGTCGACCCGCTGCTCCCGCTCCCGCGCCTGTTCGGCGGCTGACCGCTCGCCCGGCCGCCGCGGTCAGTCGCGGCGACGCAGCGCGTACGGGACGCGCAGCACGGCGAACCACACCAGCACCGCGCCCAGCACGTGCACGCCGACGAGCGCCCACGGCACTCCGGTGAAGAACTGCACGTAGCCGACCAGGCCCTGGCCCAGCGTGACGGCCAGCAGCACCCACGCGCGCCGGCGTGCCGGCCCGGGAGCGTCGACCAGGTGCAGGGCCAGCAGCAGCGCGATGACCAGCCCGACGAACAGCACCACGACGTCGGCGTGCAGCCACGCGATGCGTTCCGGGTCGAAGCCGGTGCGCGCCGGTCTCGTGGCGTCGCCCGAGTGCGGGCCGCTTCCGGTGACCAGCGTTCCGATCAGCAGCACCACCGAGGCGAGCCCGACCAGGACGTACGAGAGCAGCCGCACCTCGCGCCGGACGAGCGGGACCGGCGGCCCGTCGCCACCGTCCCGGTCCCGCTGGTACACCGCCAGCGCCGCCGCGATCAGCGGCATCGAGACCAGGAAGTGCAGGGCCACGACGTACGGGTTCAGGTCGGTGAGCACCGACAGGCCGCCGATCACCGCCTGCGCCACGACGCCGAGCAGACCGACCGAGGCCAGCAGCACCAGCGGCCGCCGCCGGGGGAGACGGCGCCAGGCGACGACGATCGCGGCCAGCACCACCAGGCCGAGGGCGAAGGTCAGGGTCCGGTTGCCGAACTCGATCACCTTGTGGAACGACTCGGGCTGCCCGGCCACCGGGACGTACGAGGCCTCGTAGCACTGCGGCCACGTCGGGCAGCCGAGCCCGGACGCCGTGACGCGCACCAGCCCCCCGGTCACCACGATGGCCATCTGCGCGACGACGGCCGCGCCGAACACCACGCGCCTTCGCCGCGCCGCCCGGCCGTCGGCCCCGGGCGGGAGCGCCGGCTCCACGGCGTCCGTCGGCGCATCCGTCGGCAGGCTCGTCACGGCTCGAATCGTAGGCGGGGCGGAACCCGGCGGACGTGGGCGCCCGTCGGGTCCAGGGTCTTGACCAGACCGACCGGTCGGTCTAGTGTCACCCGCATGCAGGCCGGGACGCGTACCGAGCGGGGCGACCGGTCGCGGGCGCGCATCCTCGCGGCGGCGGCGACGGTGTTCGCCGAGGAGGGGTACGCCGGCGCTTCCATGGCACGGATCCTGGACGTGGCCGGTGCGACGAAGGGCGGCTGCTACTTCCATTTCGCGTCCAAGCAGGAGCTGGCGCTCGCCGTCATGGGCGACCAGCTCGAGCAGTGGTTCACCGAGACCATGACCGCGGCCGCGCAGCACGAACGCGCCGTCGACCAGCTGTTCGCGGTGCCGCGGATCCTCACCGAGCAGATCGCCGCCGGCCGGGGGCTGGCGTCGTTCCAGCGGCTGATCGCCGACCTGTGCGCCGACGAGCGGCTCCAGGACCGCGTGCAGTCCGGCATCCGGCCGTGGATCGAAGCCACCGCAGAACAGTTCCGGCGGGCGATGGACGAGGGCGACCTGCGTCCCGACCTCGACCCGCACGCGATGGCCGAGCTGGTCATCGGTGCGTTCAACGGTGTTCAAGGCCTCACTGATCAGCTCGGCGACGGCCGGCTGGCGGAGCGCGTCGACGTCCTCGTCGCCATGGTGCGCGCCTACACGCTGGCACCGCCCGCCACCGGCCGGGCGGGAAGGCGCGCGCGATGAACGGAACCTCCTGGGACGTCGTGGTCGTCGGGGCCCGGGCGGCCGGGGCGTCCACGGCCATGCTGATGGCTCGGGGCGGGATGAAGGTCCTCGTGGTCGAACGCGCGACGGTCGGCACCGACACGCTGTCCACGCACCAGATCCAGCTGCCCGGCGTGGCCAGGCTGGCCCGCTGGGGTCTGCTGGACCGGCTGGTGGCGGCCGGCAACCCGGCCGTGCGGAAGGTGCGGTTCGAACAGGGCCCGTTCGTGCTCGAGGGGTGCTTCCCCGAGCACGACGGTGTCGACGCCGTCCACGGCCCGAGGCGCACCCTGCTCGACCCGATGCTCGTCCACGCGGCTCGCGAGGCCGGCGCCGAGGTGCGCGACCGGGAGACGGTCGACGGGCTGCTGCGCGACGGGGACGGCCGGGTCGTCGGCGTCGCGGTGCGCAGCCGGTCCGGTGCCGTCAGCGCCGAGCGCGCGACTCTGGTCGTGGGCGCCGACGGGAAGGACTCGTCGGTCGCCCGTGAGGTCGACGCTCCCGTGTACCGGGAGCGGCCGGTGCTCAGCACCGGCTTCTACACCTACTGGTCCGGCTTCCCGCTGGAGGGCGGCCAGATCTTCGCCGGAACGGAGTCCCTGGTCGGCGCCTGGCCCACCGACGACGGCCTGACCATGACCTACGTCGCATGGCCGGCCACCGACTTCGACGCCGTACGCCACGACCCGGAGGCTGCGCTGCTGGCGGCGCTCGACAACGCCGGTGACCTCGGCGAGCGGACGCGGGCGGGACGGCGCGAGGCGCCGGTGCGCGGCACGCCGGACCTGCCGAACCGCTTCCGCCGTCCGTACGGGCCGGGCTGGGCCCTGGTCGGCGACGCGGGCCTGGTGATGGACCCGATCACGGCGTACGGGATCGGGCACGCCTTTCGGGACGCCGAGCTGGTCGCTCGGGCGGCCGTGGACGGGTCGGGCGACCCCGGCCGGACCGACGCGGCCATGGCTCGGTACCAGCAGGTGCGCGACGCCGAGGCCGTGCCTGCGTTCGAGCTGACCCTCGACGTTGCGTCGTTCGCGCCGTTGCGTCCCGAGCAGCGGGTGCTGCTGGGACGGCTCGCGGGTGACCCGGTGGAGACCTCGCGCTTCCTCGGCGTGCTGACCGGCGCGACCAGGGCGGACGACTACTTCAGCGGCCGCAACCTGCTCCACGTGCTCGGTGTCCGCGGCATGGCGAAGGTCGTCCGGGCCAAGGCCCTGGCCAGGACCTAGGGCGCACGCGTCAGGGCTCCCAGCGGAACCAGCGGGCAGCGGCCGCGATCGCCAGGACGGACCAGACGAGCAGGACGACCCACACCCGACCCGGGACCGTGGCCGCGGCCAGCGCCGCCCGCAGTCCGTCGGCCAGTGCGGTCGACGGCAACCACTCGAGAACCTTCTGCACGCCGGAGGGGAACTTGGCCAGCGGCACGACGATGCCGCTGCCCAGCAGCAGCACCAGGAAGACCAGGTTGGCCGCCGCCAGGGTCGCCTCGGCCCGCAGCGTGCCGGCCATCAGCAGGGCGAGCCCGGAGAACGCGGCTGTCCCGAGCACGACCAGCGTGACGGCGGCCACGACGTCCGCGCCGTGCGCACGCCAGCCCAGCGCGAACCCGACGGCGCCGAGCAGGACGACCTGCCCGGCCTCGACGACGAGTACGGCGGAGGCCTTGCCGGCGAGCAGGCCGCCGCGGGGGAGCGGCGTCGCGCCGAGCCGCTTGAGCACGCCGTACCGGCGTTCGAAGCCGGTACCGATCGCCTGGGCCGTGAAGGCCGTCGACAGCACCGCGAGCGCCAGGATTCCCGGCAGCAGGAAGTCGACCCGGCGGCCGGGGCCGAGGTCGACGATGTCCACCTTCGCGAACAGCATCAGCAGCACGGTCGGGATCACCACCGTCAGGAGCAGCTGCTCGCCGTTGCGCAGCAGCTGGGTCAGCTCGAACCGGCCGTGCGCGGCCACCATCCGTCGCAGCGGCGCGGCTCCCGGCCAAGGCACCAGCGACCCTCCGAGCGTCGGGGCGCTCATCGCAGCTCCCGTCCGGTCAGGTCGAGGAAGACGTCCTCCAGGGTCTGGCGCTCGACGGCGAGGCCCTCGGGCATGACCCCGTTCGCGGCGCACCACGTGGTCACCGTGGCCAGCAGCTGAGGCCCGACCTCGGCCCGCACCACATACGCACCGGGCCGCTCCTCGGCGGCCGACGCCCCGGCGGGAAGGGCGGAGACGAGCTCGTCGAGCGCGAGGCCGTGCGGCGCACGGAAGCGAACGGAGCCTTCGGCGCCCGCGGCGGTCAGATCGGCCGGCGACCCGGCGGCGACGGCCCGGCCGCCGTCCACGATCACGACGTGGTCGGCGAGCTGCTCGGCCTCGTCCATCAGGTGCGTGGTGATCACGACGGACACGCCCGCCCCGCGCAGCCCGCGGATCAGGTCCCAGGTGACACGCCGGGCCTGGGGGTCGAGCCCTGCCGTGGGCTCGTCGAGGAAGACCATCTCGGGGCGCCCGACCAGGGCGAGGGCGAGCTTGACCCGCTGCTGCTCGCCGCCGGAGAGGCGCCGGTAGGGCCGGCTGCCGAACGCGCCCAGGCCGAGCCGCCCGGCCAGGTCGTCGAGGTCGGCCGGGTGGGCGTACAGCCTGGCGGTGTAGCGGAGCACCTCCAGCGCGCCCGCCCCGCCGGGGACCCCACCGTCCTGGAGCATCACGCCGATCCGGGGGCTGAGCTCGCGTCCCTGGGTCCGCGGGTCCAGGCCCAGGACGCGGACGGTGCCGGTGGCGTTCCGCCGGTACCCCTCGCAGGTCTCCACCGTGCTGGTCTTGCCGGCGCCGTTGGGCCCCAGGACCGCCGTCACCTGCCCCGAGGGCGCGGTCAGGCTGAGCCCGCGCACCGCCGTGACCGACCGCCCGCGCCCCCGATAGGTCACGCCGAGGTCGACGATCTCGACCGCTGCACTCTCCTCCGGCACGCCGCGCAGCCTAAGAGAACCTCCGACTGAAGCGCGTGTCTTGGGGCTTCCGGAGCCCCGGAAGCCCCAAGACACGCGCACAAGTCGGGGGAGGGGGCGGGGTGGAGGGGGAGGTTAGGGGACCCTTGCTAGAATCGGGAAGCGAATAAGCACACAATGACGTTGTGGAAATCGTGGGGAGCCAGCAGGACGTGCAGACGGTCGTGGCCGACCGTCCGTCGACGTCCGCCGGCGAGCTCCACGACAGCACCCGCACCCGCGTCGCCCGCTCCCTGCTCACCGACGGTCCCGCCACGGCTGCGGTCCTCGCCGACCGTCTCGGCGTCACCCCGGCCGCGATCCGCCGGCACCTCGACACGCTGGTCGGCGCCGGTCAGGTCGAGGCCCGCGACCGGGCCCCCTACGGCCCGGCCGGGCAGCGCGGCCGCGGCCGCCCGGCCAAGGTCTACGTGCTGACACCCGAGGGCCGCGAGGCCTTCCCGCAGGCGTACGACCACTTGGCCGCCGAGGCGCTGCACTACCTGGCCCGCCTGGCCGGACCCTCCGCCGTCACCGACTTCGCCCGGGTCCTGGCCCGCGACATCGAGCACCGTTACACCCCGGCCCTGGCCGCCGCCCCCGCCGAGGCCCGCGTCCAGGCGCTGGCCGACGCGCTGACCGCCGACGGGTACGCCGCCTCGATCGCGCCATCCCCGGCCGGCGACCAGCTCTGCCAGCACCACTGCCCGGTGGCGCACGTCGCCGCCGAGTTCCCCCAGCTGTGCGAGGCCGAGACCGAGGCGTTCGCCCGGCTGCTCGGGCGGCACGTCCAGCGCCTGTCCACGATCGGCGCCGGCGGCCACGTCTGCACCACCGCGGTACCCCGTCCCGTCCCGTCCGAGAGGACCCCGTCATGAGCCAGAGCACGAACACCGACATCGAGGCTCGTATCGAGGGTCTGGGCCGGTACGACTTCGGCTGGCACGACGCCGACACCGCCGGGGCCAACGCCCGCCGCGGCCTGTCCGAGGACGTCGTCCGAGACATCTCGGGCCGCAAGGGCGAGTCGCAGTGGATGCTCGACCTGCGCCTGAAGGGCCTGCGGCTGTTCGACAAGAAGCCGATGCCGGCCTGGGGCGCCGAGCTGGGCGGGATCGACTTCGACAACATCAAGTACTTCGTGAAGTCGACGGAGAAGCAGGCCACGTCCTGGGACGAGCTGCCCGACGACATCAAGAACACCTACGACCGGCTCGGGATCCCGGAGGCCGAGAAGCAGCGGCTCATCGCCGGGGTCGCCGCCCAGTACGAGTCCGAGGTGGTCTACCACCAGATCCGCGCGGACCTGGAGCAGCAGGGCGTGCTCTTCCTCGACACCGACACCGGTCTGCGCGAGCACGAGGACCTGTTCAAGGAGTACTTCAACACGGTCATCCCGGTGGGTGACAACAAGTTCGCGTCGCTCAACACCGCGGTGTGGTCGGGCGGCTCGTTCATCTACGTCCCCAAGGGTGTGCACGTCGACATCCCGCTGCAGGCGTACTTCCGCATCAACACCGAGAACATGGGCCAGTTCGAGCGGACCCTGATCATCGCGGACGAGGACTCCTACGTGCACTACGTGGAGGGCTGCACGGCGCCGATCTACTCCTCGGATTCCCTGCACTCGGCCGTCGTCGAGATCATCGTCAAGCGCGGCGCCCGGGTGCGCTACACGACGATCCAGAACTGGTCCAACAACGTCTACAACCTCGTGACCAAGCGGGCCACCGCCGCCGAGGGCGCCACGATGGAGTGGATCGACGGCAACATCGGGTCCAAGGTCACCATGAAGTACCCCTCCGTGTTCCTGATGGGCGAGCACGCCAGGGGCGAGACACTGTCGGTCGCGTTCGCGGGCGAGGGCCAGCACCAGGACGCCGGCGCGAAGATGGTGCACTGCGCACCGCACACGTCCTCCACGATCGTCTCCAAGTCGGTCGCACGCGGCGGCGGGCGCACGTCGTACCGCGGCCTGGTCCAGGTGCAGGAGGGCGCGTACGGGTCGAAGTCGACGGTGCGCTGCGACGCGCTGCTGGTCGACGACATCAGCCGTTCCGACACGTACCCGTACGTGGACGTCCGCGAGGACGACGTCGCGATGGGGCACGAGGCGACGGTCTCCAAGGTCTCCGCGGAGCAGCTGTTCTACCTGATGAGCCGCGGCTTGACCGAGGAAGAGGCGATGGCGACGATCGTGCGCGGCTTCGTCGAGCCGATCGCCCGCGAGCTGCCGATGGAGTACGCGCTCGAGCTGAACCGCCTCATCGAGCTGCAGATGGAAGGGGCCGTGGGCTGACCATGGGAGTCACGCACCGCCAGCCCGGCGACGTCCGTCCGGAAGCGGTCGAGTCCTTCGACGTCGCCGACCACCCGGTGCCGGCGGGACGCGAGGAGGAGTGGCGGTTCACCCCGCTGCGCCGCCTGCGCGGCCTGCACGACGGCAGCGCGGTGGCCCCGGGCTCGCCCGAGGGCAAGGTCGTCGTCGAGGTGGACGCCGCCCCCGAGGTGACCGTAGCGACGCTCGAGCGCGGCGACCCGCGGCTGGGCACGACCGGCCCGCCGGTCGACCGCGTGGCAGCGCAGGCCTGGCAGGGCTTCAAGTCCGCGACCGTGGTGTCGGTGCCGGCGGGCGTCGCCGCCTCGCGTCCCACCGTCGTGACCCGCCGCGGCGACGGGGCGGAGGGGGCCGCCTTCGGGCACCTGCTGGTCGAGGCTGGCGCGCAGTCCGAGGCGGTCGTCGTGGTCGACCACGTGGGCTCGGCGACCTACGCGGACACGGTCGAGGTCGTGGTGGGCGACGGCGCGTCGCTGACCCTGGTGAGCCTGCAGGAGTGGGCCGACGACAGCGTGCACGTCTCCGGCCACCGGATGCGGGTCGGCCGGGACGCGCGGCTGCGGCACGTGGCCATCACGCTGGGCGGCGACCTGGTCCGGATCCACCCGAGGGTCGACTTCGCCGGCCCCGGTGGTGACGCCGAGCTGCTCGGCCTGTACTTCGCCGACGCGGGCCAGCACCTGGAGCACCGGCTGTACGTAGAGCACGCGGTCCCGCACTGCCGCAGCAACGTCGTCTACAAGGGCGCGCTGCAGGGTGCGGACGCGCACACGGTCTGGATCGGCGACGTGCGCATCCGCGGCAACGCGGTCGGCACGGACACGTACGAGATCAACCGCAACCTGGTGCTGACCGAAGGGGCGCGCGCCGACTCGGTGCCCAACCTGGAGATCGAGACCGGCGAGATCGTCGGGGCCGGCCATGCCAGCACCACGGGACGGTTCGACGACGAGCAGCTGTTCTACCTGCAGGCCCGCGGGATCACCGCCGAGGACGCCCGCCGCCTGGTGGTGCGCGGCTTCTTCGCCGACCTGCTGGCCCGCATCGGCATCCCCGACCTGGCCGAGCGCCTGCTCGGCGCCGTCGACGCAGAACTGGAGCGACCCGCGCGATGAGTGACAGCTATCTGCGGGCCTGCCCGCTCGCCTCGCTTGGCGAGGGCGAGGCGACCCGGGTCGAGCTGGACGGCGTACCCATCTGCCTGGTCCGTACCGAGGGCGAGGTGCACGCGGTGAGCGACATCTGCTCGCACGCGGACGTCTCGCTGGCGGAGGGGGAGGTCGACGGCCTGACCATCGAGTGCTGGCTGCACGGCTCGCGCTTCGACCTGGTCACCGGTCACCCCACCGGCCTGCCCGCCACCCGCCCGGTCCCCGTCTACCCCGTCAAGATCGAGGACGACGACGTCTACGTGTCGCTCGTCCCGCTCGAGGAGAGCTGATGTCAGTCCTGGAGATCCGCGACCTGCACGTGTCCGTCGAGGCCGAGGACGGCGCGCGGGAGATCCTGCGCGGCGTCGACCTCACGGTGCGCCAGGGCCAGACGCACGCGATCATGGGGCCGAACGGCTCGGGCAAGTCGACGCTCGCGTACTCGATCGCCGGGCACCCGAAGTACAAGGTGACTCAGGGCTCGGTGACGCTCGACGGCGCCGACGTGCTGGCGATGACGGTCGACCAGCGGGCGCGGGCCGGGCTGTTCCTGGCGATGCAGTACCCGGTGGAGATCCCCGGGGTGTCGGTGTCGAACTTCCTGCGGACCGCCGCGACGGCGATCGCCGGCGAGCCGCCGAAGCTGCGCGAGTGGGTCAAGGAGGTCAACGGCGCGATGGAGCGGCTGGCGATCGACCCGTCGTTCGCGACCCGCAACGTCAACGAGGGCTTCTCCGGCGGCGAGAAGAAGCGGCACGAGATCCTGCAGCTCGAGCTGCTCAAGCCGCGGATCGCGATCCTCGACGAGACCGACTCGGGCCTGGACGTCGACGCCCTGCGCGTGGTCTCCGAAGGCGTCAACCGGGTGCGCGCGACCGGCCAGGTCGGCGTGCTCCTGATCACCCACTACACCCGCATCCTGCGCTACGTCCAGCCCGACTTCGTTCACGTCTTCGCGGGCGGGCGCATCGTCGAGGAGGGCGGTCCCGAGCTGGCCGACCAGCTCGAGACGGAGGGCTACGAGCGGTTCGCGAAGGTGGCGGCGGAGGCGACGCAGCCGTGACCGCCCCGGTGCACAGCCCCCTGTCCGTGGCCGGCGGCATCGACGTCGAGCGGGTGCGGGCCGACTTCCCGATCCTGCGCCGGACGGTGCGCGACGGACGCCGGCTGGTGTACCTCGACAGCGGCGCCACCTCGCAGAAGCCGGTGCAGGTGCTCGACGCCGAACGGAACTTCTACGAGCACCACAACGCGGCGGTCCACCGCGGGGCGCACCAGCTCTCCGAGGAGGCCACCGACGCGTACGAGAGCGCCCGGGCCACGGTCGCGGCGTTCATCGGCGCACGCGCGGACGAGGTCGTGTTCACGAAGAACGCGACCGAGGGGATCAACCTGGTCGCGTACTCGATGTCGAACGCCACCACGTCCGGGCCGCAGGCGGCCCGTTTCGTGGTGGGCCCGGGCGACTCGATCGTGGTGACGGAGATGGAGCACCACGCGAACCTGGTGCCCTGGCAGATGCTGGCCCAGCGGACCGGGGCGACGTTGCGCTGGCTCGGGGTGACCGACGACGGCCGGCTGGACCTCACCGACCTGTACACCGTCGTCGACGCCACCACGAAGCTGGTCGCGTTCACGCACCAGTCCAACGTGCTCGGCACGGTGAACCCGGCCGACGTCCTGGTGCGCCGGGCCCGCGAGGTGGGCGCGCTGGTCCTGGTCGACGCGGCGCAGTCGGTGCCGCACCAGCCGGTCGACGTGCAGCGGCTCGGAGCGGACTTCCTGGCGTTCTCCGGGCACAAGATGCTCGGCCCGCTGGGTGTCGGCGTGCTCTGGGGACGGCACGAGCTGCTCGCCGCGATGCCGCCGTTCCTCACCGGCGGCTCGATGATCGAGGTCGTCAGGATGGAGGCGACGACGTTCGCCGCGCCGCCGCAGCGCTTCGAGGCCGGCGTGCCGATGGCCGCCCAGGCGGTGGGGCTGGCTGCGGCGTGCGACTACCTCACCTCGCTCGGCATGGACAACGTGGCGGCGCACGAGCACGAGCTGACCCGCTTGGCGCTGGACGGGCTCTTGGCGATGCCGGGTATCCGCGTGCTCGGGCCGGTCGACACCGTCGAGCGCGGCGGTGCGGTCTCGTTCGTCGTCGACGGCATCCACCCGCACGACGTCGGCCAGGTGCTGGACGACCTGGGCGTCGAGGTGCGCGTGGGGCACCACTGCGCCTGGCCGCTCGTCCGGCGCTTCGACGTCCCGGCGACGACCCGCGCCACGTTCTACGTCTACAACGACGCGGCCGACGTGCAGGCTCTGCTGGACGGCGTCCGCCACGCGCAGAGCTTCTTCGGGGTCGGCGGGACGCCGGAGCGCCGGATCGGCGGGGTGAGCTGATGCAGCTGGAGGCGCTGTACCAGGAGATCATCCTCGACCACTACCGGCACCCCCACCACAAGGGGCTGGCCGAGCCGTTCGACGCCGAGGCGCACCACGTGAACCCGACCTGCGGCGACGAGGTCACCGTACGGGTGCGGCTGGCCGGCCACGACGGCGCGTACACGGTCGACGAGGTGACGCACCAGGGGCTGGGCTGCTCGATCTCGCAGGCCTCCGCGTCGGTGATGTCGGACCTGGTGACCGGCCGGGCGGTGGAGGAAGCGCTGGTCACGCAGGAGGAGTTCCTCACTCTCATGCAGGGCCGCGGCGAGCCGGTCGACGTCGACGAGGACCGGCTCGAGGACGCGGTCGCGTTCGTGGGTGTGGCGAAGTACCCGGCACGCATCAAGTGCGCGCTGCTGGGATGGATGGCGTTCAAGGACGCGGCCGCCCGGGCCGTGCAGGTCCGGACCGCCGACGAGAGAGGCACGGCATGAGCGAGACGACGACCGAGGCGGCATCGCTGGACGACATCACCGAGGCCATGCGTGACGTCGTCGACCCCGAGCTCGGCATCAACGTGGTGGACCTGGGGCTGGTGTACGGCATCACCGTGGACCAGGACCGCGTGGCCGTGCTCGACATGACCCTCACCAGCGCGGCCTGCCCGCTGACGGATGTCATCGAGGACCAGACCCGCTCGGCCCTCGGCTCGCTCGTCTCCGACGTGAAGATCAACTGGGTGTGGATGCCGCCGTGGGGGCCGGACAAGATCACCGACGAGGGCCGCGAGCAGCTGCGCGCACTCGGCTTCAACGTGTGACCTCGCCGTCCATGGCCGCCCGCGGCGGTGGTTCCGCCGGCGACGTCTACGACCGCACCTCCCTCGCCGTCGGCTACTCCGGCCGGCGCCGGCCCGACCCGCGGATCGCCGGGCGGGTGAGCGCCGCGCTCGCCCCGGCTGCGCGGGTCCTCAACGTGGGTGCGGGTGCCGGCTCGTACGAGCCCGGCAGCCGCAAGGGGAGGACCCAGGTCGTCGCGGTGGAGCCGAGCCTGGCCATGCTGGCGCAGCGCAGCCCGGACGCGGCCCCCGCCGTGCGGGCCGTCGCCGAGCGGCTGCCGTTCCGCGACGCCGCCTTCGACGCAGTGCTGGCCAGCCTCACCGTCCACCACTGGACCGACCCGGCCGGTGGGCTGGCGGAGCTGGTCCGGGTCGCCCCGGCGCGTCAGGTCGTCCTCACCTGGGACCCCGACGTCGTGGCCCGTGAGTTCTGGTTCACCCGCGACTACCTGCCGGCAGCGCTCGAGGGCGAGCGCGACCGCGGCCTGTGGACCCTCGACGAGATCGCCGGCGCGCTGGCGCCGGTCCGGGTCGAGGTGGTGCCGGTCCCCTGGGACTGCACTGACGGGTTCTTCGGAGCGTACTGGCGCCGGCCGGAGGCGTACCTGCTCCCCGTGGTCCGGAACGCGATCTCGGCCCTGGCCCTGCTGGACCAGGACCTGGTGGACGACGCGGTCCGGCGGCTCGCCGCGGACCTGGACACGGGGCGTTGGGCCACCCGTCACGCCGACCTGCTCACCCGGGAGTCGATGGACCTCGGCTACCGCCTGGTCGTCGGCGGAGCGATCTAGGCGCAGGACTCGTGCTGGTGCGGCCCGAACGCCGTACGCCGGACGAAGTCGCCCGGCTCGATCCACTGCAGGCAGCGGGGGCAGACGGCGTCCGCGTCGACGTGCAGCTCGTGCTCGGTCGCGCGGGGCCGCGGCGCGCCGCAGTCCGCGGCGAGTGCCGCGCGCATCCCGCGGTACACGCCGTCGCCCAGTGCCGTGCTGCGACCCGCCACAGTTCCAGCCTGCGCGATCCGAGCCCAGGCGCAGGGAACGATCCGGCAACGAATCGGTGACGGCCTGTAGCCGGGCCACCCCGGCGCCTGTGCCTACCCCAGACCTGCGCGCGAGTCCGGGGCTTCTGACCGCGGGCGGGCCCGGACACGCACCCGAGTCGGTGGAGAGGGCTGGCCGGGGGGACCGGTCAGGCGGCGAAGGTGTTGCCGGCGTTCAGGTCGCCGGTGCTGAAACCGGTGCTGTACAAGCGCCACCACCGCCGATCGCCACGCCGCGGGGGAGCCCGAACGTCCCCCCGGGCGCCGCGTCGGTCGTCCACACCGCTGGCGTCGACGTTCTGGTCGGCGAACTCCATCGCGGACCTCCCCGGGCGATCGCAGCCCGTAGAGTAGTCGCGTGCCCAGCTCCGCGCCCTGACGCAGACGCCTGCCGTCACCGTCACCGCCGTCCCGGAGAGGTACTCCTGCCGTGATCACCAGCACCGCCGTGGAGCTGCGCGCGGGTGCGCGCGTGCTGCTGTCCGGCGCCACCTTCCGGGTCGGACCGGGGGACCGCGTCGGCCTCGTCGGCCGCAACGGCGCCGGCAAGACGACGCTCACCCGGGTGCTGGCCGGTGATGCCCAGCCGGCGGCCGGCACCGTCACGCGGTCGGGGACGGTCGGCTACCTGCCGCAGGACCCGCGCACCGGCGACCTCGAGCAGCTCGCGCGGGACCGGATCCTGTCCGCCCGCGGCCTGGACGAGGTGGTCGCCGCGCTGCGGCAGACCGAGGGCGAGATGGCCAGTGCCGACCCCGACACCGCCGAGCGCGCGCTGCGCCGGTACGCGCACCTGCAGGAGCGGCTGGCCGCCGCGGGCGGCTACGCGGCCGAGTCCGAGGCAGCCCAGATCTGCGCGTCGCTCGGGCTGCCGGACCGGGTGCTCGGGCAACAGCTCCTGACGCTGTCCGGCGGCCAGCGGCGACGGGTCGAGCTCGCCCGGATCCTGTTCGGCGGATCGCAGACCCTGCTGCTGGACGAGCCCACCAACCACCTGGACGCCGACTCGATCGTGTGGCTGCGCGAGTTCCTGCGGACGCACAAGGGCGGCCTGGTCGTCATCAGCCACGACGTCGGCCTGCTGGAAGCCTGCGTGAACCGCGTGTTCCACCTGGACGCCAACCGGGCCGAGCTGGACCTGTACAACGTGGGGTGGAAGGCGTACCTGGAGCAGCGCGAGGCGGACGAGCGGCGACGCCGCCGGGAGCGCACGAACGCGGAGAAGCAGGCGGCGGCGCTGCGGGCGCAGGCGGACCGGATGCGGTTCAAGGCGACCAAGGCCAAGGCGGCGCAGAACATGGACCGGCGGGCCGAGCGGCTCCTGTCCGGCCTGGAGGGCACCAGGCGGTCCGACCGCGTCGCCAGGCTGCGCTTCCCCGACCCGGCCCCGAGCGGCCGCACGCCGCTGACCGCCTCCGGGCTGTCCAAGTCGTACGGGTCGCTGGAGGTCTTCACCGACGTGGATCTTGCCGTGGACCGCGGGTCACGAGTGGTCGTGCTCGGGCTCAACGGCGCCGGGAAGACGACCCTGCTGCGGATCCTGGCCGGGCTCGAGTCCCCGGACACCGGTGCGGTCGAGCCCGGGCACGGGCTGCGGCTGGGCTACTACGCCCAGGAGCACGAGACCCTCGACACCGGGCGCACGGTGCTGCAGAACATGGCCTCGGCCGCGCCCGACCTGGCCGAGGTCGAGCACCGGCGCATCCTCGGCGGCTTCCTGTTCTCGGGGGACGACGTGGACAAGCCGGCTGCCGTCCTGTCCGGCGGCGAGAAGACGCGGCTGGCGCTGGCCACGCTGGTGGTGTCCAGCGCCAACGTCCTGCTGCTGGACGAGCCCACCAACAACCTCGACCCGGCCAGCCGGCAGGAGGTGCTGGCGGCGCTGCACCGCTACCGGGGCGCGGTGGTCCTGGTGACGCACGACGAGGGCGCCGTCGACGCGCTGCAGCCCGAGCGCGTCGTGCTCCTCCCGGACGGGGTCGAGGACCTGTGGACCGCGGACTACGCCGACCTGGTGGCGCTGGCCTGACCCGCGGGCACGGCGTCAGCCCGCGACGACCGCGAACAGCCGCCAGCGGCCGGGCACCCCCTTGAGCTCGTGCTCGCCGCGAGCTTCGAAGTCGATGGGGGCGCCGACGACGAGGTCCTTGACGGTGCTCGACACCAGCACCTCGCCGGGTCCGGCCAGCTGGCTCACCCGCGCGGCGATGTGCACCGTCAGGCCGGTCAGCTTGCCGCCGATCTCGCGGCACTCGCCGCTGTGCAGGCCGGCGCGCACCGTGATGCTGGCGTCGCGCAGCGCCGCGCTGATCGAGCGCGCGCACCGGATGGCCGCCGCAGGCGTGTCGAAGGCGGCCAGGAAGCCGTCGCCGGCGGTGTCGATCTCGCGACCCCCGGCCCGGGCCAGCTCGCGCCGGACGATCCCGTGATGACGCTCAACGACTTCGCCCCAGGCCAGGTCGCCCATGCGCGCGGCCAGCTTGGTGGACCCGACGATGTCGGTGAACAGGATCGTCGCGAGCGTCGCCCGGGCCTGTGAGCGCTCGACCGCCCGCTCGGCGAGGGCGACGAGCGCGGCGGCGCCGATCTGCTGGGCGGTGTCCAGCGCCTCGGCGGCCGGCTCGGACCCTGCGTCGGGCCGGCCCGTCCGCCAGTCCAGGTCGGCCAGGCCGATCAGCACCTCGACGACCCGCGCCGGGCACGGCATCGCCCGGTACCGCTCCAGCGCGTCGGCGAACCGCGCCCGCGCGGTCTCCTCGTCGGCGCGGGCGGCCGCCAGGTACGCCGCGCACAGTGCGTCCGACGCGACGTTGTGCGCGTTCGAGTCGGCCTCGGTCGTCGCCGCGACCTGCGCCGCCCAGGCCGCCAGCTCGCCCACCCGCCCCGCGGCGGTCAGGGCCCTGGCCAGGTCGGGAGCGAACGCCCAGTGGCTGCCCTGCCGGCGCCAGTTCAGGGTTCCGCGCAGGACCGACCAGAACAGCGGCAGCGCCGCGTCGACCCCGTCGTCGGCCAGGACCTGCCGGGCACGGGCCGCCGCGGCCGGGACCGAGCGCTGCGGCTCGGCTGTGCTCGTGCCCAGCTCCCAGAGCTCCGCGACGATCTGGGCGGCCTCCGGCGCGCCCCGGCGCTGGGCGGCCTCGGCCAGCGCCGTCAGCGCCACCACGCGGGTGGGCACCCGGTTGGAGCGCAGCGGCCGGGCGAGCCGCTCCGCGGCCTCGTACTCGCCGCGCAGCGCGAGCAGCCAGGCGTACCCGGCCTGCGGGTAGCTGTCGCGGGGGGCGATCCGGTCGCCGAGCTCGCTCGCGCGTCGCAGCCAGCGCTCGGACGCCTCGAGGTCGCCGCTCCAGAGCGCCACGAAGCCGCTGTTGACCGTGACGTTCAGCTCGGCCCGCAGGTCGTGCCCGGCCCGGGCGGCCCGCACGGCGGCCTGCTGCGCCTCCTGGAAGGCCGGTCCGTACGGCTCCATCATCATGCGCGTCCCGTGCAGCCCGGACAGCGCGGACAGGTTGCCGGACCGGTCGGCCAGCGCGAGCGCCTCCGGCATGAGCGCCTCGGCCTCCTCGCTGCGGTCCCGCAGGACGAGGACGCGGACGAGCCGGCGCAGGATCCAGGCCTCCCAGTAGTCGTCGCGCCCGCTGACCAGGGCCCTGGCGTCGATGAGCATCGAGACCGAGCTCTGCCCTTCCCCGGCGAGCCAGCTGGACTGCTCGAGAACGCAGATCGCGCGGGCCTGCGCCACCGGGTCGGCCAGGACGGCGGCCAGGTCGCGGGCCTCCTGGGCGAAGGCCACCCGCACCCGGGAGATGCCCTCGACCTCGCTGGCCCCGGCCGCCTCGAGCAACAGGTCGAGACGGCGCTCGTCGCCCTGCGGCAGGAGGTGCAGGGTCTGGTCGTACCGGTGGTCCGCCTCGTCGCCGGCGAAGGCGGCCGCCGCCTGCCGGGCAGCGCGCAGCGCGAAGTCGAACGCGGCGTCGTCCCCGGCGGCGGCGAAGTGGTCCGCCACGGACGCGGCCACGGAGTCGAGGTCGTCGGCGTGCGCGCGGACGAGCGCCTCGGCGAGCCGCCGGTGCACCCGCCGGCGCTCCGGACCCACCAGCTCGTCGGCGAACGCCTCCCGGGTCAGGGCGTGCCTGAAGGCGAACCCGATCCTGGGGTCGTCGCGACGCTCGACCAGCAGCTGCATGCGCAGGCCGTCCTGCAACGCGTCCTCCACCTGGTCCTGGTCGACGCCGGCGGCGTCGGCCAGGAGTGACACGTCCAGGTCGTCGCCGCCCAGCGCGGCCACCCGCAGGACGTCGACGGCCACCGGCTGCATCGTCCGGGCCCGGGCGAGCAGCGTCTCCCGGACGCTGAGGGGCATCTGGATGTCGGCGAGCTCGCGGCGCTCCCAGTCGTCACCCGCCAGGTACACGTCGCCCCGCTCGACCAGCGCACGCGCCAGCTCCTCGACGAAGAACGGGTTGCCGCCGGTCCGCTCCACGACCGCGTCGGTGAACTCGTCCCCCACCTCGGTGCCGTCGAAGATCGCGCTGACCATCGTGCGGACCTGCTCGCGGCCGAGCGGCTGCAGTGACAGCTCGTCGAACTGCCGCTCGCGGCCGAGGTCGACCAGCAGCTGCGCCAGCGGGTGCCGGCGGTGCATCTCGTCCGAGCGGTAGGTCCCGACCAGCCAGACCGGCAGGTCGTCCAGCTCACCGGCCAGGTAGGCGAGCAGCCGCAGGCTGTCCGCGTCGGCCCAGTGCAGGTCCTCGAGCAGGAGGACCCCGCCGCCCGGGCGCGCCAGCCTGGCCAGCAGCTGCCACACCGCGGCGAAGAGGTCCTCCGCCGCCGGGTCGGTCGACGGCAGGCCGACCTGGGCCGCGACCTCGGGCAGCAGCGCGGCGGACAGTGCCGCGGGCCCGTCGAACAGGGCGTCGAGACCGGCGCGGTCCATCGTGCGGGTCCGGCGCCGGACGGCGTTCACGAAGCAGGCGTACGGCACGGACGCGTCCGGCGCGCACTGCCCTTCGAGCCGGCTCAGGCCCGCGTCGGCCGCCAGCCGCAGCGCGTCGGCAGCCAGGCGGCTCTTGCCCACCCCGGCCTCGCCGGCCACCAGCAGCATGCGGCCACGGCCGTCAGCGGCCACGCCCGCCACCGCGTCCGCCAGTACGCGCAGCTCGTCCTCCCGGCCGACGTGGACCGGGCAGACGGCCGCTCGCGTGTGCACCGCCCCAGTGTGCCCGAGGCCGTACTTTGGCCCGGTGCGCTCGACGTCAGTATGAGGAGGCCGCCGTGGCAGGCCAACGGACAAAGCCGCACGACCTCGGCACTGTGCTCGGGGTGTGGGCCCACCCGGACGACGAGACCTACGTCAGCGGCGGGATCATGGCCAGGGCCGTCCGGGACGGCTCGGCCGTGACCTGCATCACCGCCACCCGCGGGGAGCTCGGCTCGCCGGACCCGGAGCGCTGGCCAGCCGGCCCGCCGCTGGCCGCGGTGCGTACCGCGGAGCTCGAGGCGGCGCTGGCCGAGCTGGGCGTCGCGGACCACGTCTGGCTGGACTACCCCGACGGCGGCTGCAGCGCGGTCGACGACGCCGAGGCCGTGGAGCGGATCTGCGCGGTCATGGAGCGGGTCCGGCCCGACACGGTGCTGACGTTCGGCCCCACCGGCGGCACCGGCCACGGGGACCACATCAGCGCCTGCCGCTGGGCGACGACGGCCGTACAGCGCATGGGGGGCGACATCCTGCTGTGCTACGAGACCAGCACCCCCGAGTGGCTGGCCGCGTTCCGTCCGGCCCTGGACGCGCTCGGCGTGTACATGGGGAACGAGCCACCCAGCACGCCGACGGACGAGCTGAGCATCCACCTGCTGCTGGACGAGGACCTGCTCGACCGCAAGCTGCGCGCGATCCTGCGGCAGACCAGCCAGGTCGAGCCGATCGTCGCCGGGCTGGGGATGGACCTGTTCCGTCAGATCATCGCAGAGGAGATGTTCGCCCCTGCCTGACCTGTACCAGGTCGGTCTGGTAGTCCCGCAGGCCGGCCAGCCGGGTACACAGACCGCGCCGTTGCGGTGTGAGCAGGCCGACCGCCAGCAGGGCGAGCACTCCAGCCACGGCCAGCAGCCAGTGCACCGCCGCAAGACCGAGCAGCAGCGCCAGCACCAGCGCGGCGCGCAGGGCCCGTCGCCCCAGCCGGGCCGGCCGACCGGCCATGTCGTCGGTCCTCACCTCCGCCAGGTTCTGGCCGGGGCTGCGGTGGTCCTTGCCCACCGAGAGGACGGCGACCGCGGCGACGTAGCCGACTCCGACCGCGAGCCACACAGCCCAGGTGTCCAGCCGGGCGAAGAGCTCGCCGTCGCCGGGGTGCAGCGCCCAGGCCGAGAGCACGAACGCCGCGCACAGGAGCGTCCCGACGAACACGAACCCCGCGACCACCGCGTCCATGGCCCACCACGTGAGGTAGGCACCGGTGCTGGGCGGGACCTTCTCGAGCCGGCTGGACGGAACGTACGGCGCGTCCTGCATGTCGCCCTCCCGCGTGCCGCGCGGCACTAGACCGCTCGGCTGCATGCTCCCACCGCCGACCCCCTTGCAGTAGCCGGACGACCAGAGTTGAGTGATCATGTCTCGCCAGAGCCCGCACCGAAGGAGGGACCTCGTGGCTGATCTGACCAAGGGGCGCCGGGTCACCGGTGCCGAGCGCGACAAGCTCGCCACCGACCTGAAGAAGAAGTACGAGTCGGGGGTCAGCATCCGGGCCCTCGCCTCGTCGACCGGGCGCTCGTACGGATTCGTGCACCGGATCCTCAACGAGTCCGGTGCCGCTCTGCGTGGCCGTGGCGGCGCCACCCGGGGTAAGAAGAAGTAGCGGTGACGGCGGCTCCCGTCGGCCTGCGCGTCCAGGTCGACGGAGCGGTCGCGCGCGTCACCCTGACCGACGCAGCCCACCGCAACGCGCAGACCCCACGCCTGTGGGACGCGCTGGCGGCGCTGCCCGGCGGGTTCCCGGACGAGGTCCGCGTCGTCGTCGTCGACGCCGACGGGCCGTCGTTCTCGGCCGGGCTGGACCGCCGGATGTTCACCCCGGAAGGCATCCCGGGAGAGCCGTCGCTGGCCGACCTGGCCGGGATGCCGGCCGACCGGCTGGACGCGGCGATCGCGCGCTTCCAGCACGCCTTCACGTGGTTGCGCAGCGACCGGTTCGTCTCTCTCGCCGCCGTGCAGGGGCACGCGGTCGGGGCCGGGTTCCAGCTGGCGCTGGCCTGCGACCTGAGGTTGGTGGCGGACGACGCCCGCTTCTGCATGCGCGAGCCGGCGCTGGGCCTGGTACCCGACCTCGGCGGCACCCAGCCGCTGGTGCAGATCGTGGGCTACCCGGTGGCCCTGGAGCTGTGCGTGACCGGCCGCTGGATGGAGGCACCCGAGGCGGTCGAGCGCGGCCTGGCGCAGCGAGCCGTCCCGCTCCACGGGCTGGCCGCCGCGACCGAGGAGCTGGTCGCAGCTCTGTGCGTGGCCCCGGTCGGCGCGGTCCGGGCCACCAAGCGGCTGCTGCGGGACGCCCGCGGGAGGGACCACGCCGCCCAGCTTGCGGCCGAGCGCGCCGAGCAGGCGGGCCGGCTGGCCGAGCTGGCCGGGCTCGTCGCCCGGGCCGGCCCGGCCGGTCAGGGCGGCGCGCCGGCGTCGGGTGTCGGCGGGAACAGCCAGACTGTGAGCTGACGTTCCCCCCGCGGCAAGCACCCAGGAAGAACCGGAGCCCCCCGTCGCATGTCGATGTCCAACCCGTGGAGCCACTACCGCTCCTTCACCCGTGACCAGGACGTGAAGAAGCGGCTCAAGCCCGGGACCACCAAGCGGATCATCGGCTTCGCCCGCCCGTACCGCGGGTCGATCGCCGCGTTCCTGGTGACCGTGGTGCTCGACGCGCTGACCGTGGTCGTCACCCCGCTGCTCTTCAAGGTGATCATCGACGACGGTGTGGGCAAGCAGAACACCTCGGTCGTGATCTGGACCGCCGTCGCGCTGGCCGCCGTGGCCGTGTTCGACACCGTCGTCACGCTGATCGGCCGGTTCTACTCGGCCCGGATCGGCGAAGGCCTGATCTTCGACCTCCGCACGCGGGTGTTCGACCACGTGCAGCGCATGCCGGTCGCCTTCTTCACGCGTACGCAGACCGGCTCGCTGGTCTCACGGCTGAACAGCGACGTCGTCGGCGCCCAGCAGGCGTTCACCTCGACGCTCTCGTCGGTGGTCTCCAACGTCGTGTCGCTGGTGCTCGTCCTGGTGACGATGCTCCTGCTCTCGTGGCAGATCACGCTGGTGGCGCTGGTGCTGCTCCCGCTGTTCATCCTGCCGGCGCGCTGGGTCGGTGCCCGCCTGGCGGCGATCACGCGGGAGTCGATGCAGCTCAACGCTGCGATGAGCCAGACGATGACCGAGCGTTTCAACGTGGCGGGCGCGCTGCTGGTGAAGATCTTCGGCCGGTTCGACGACGAGTCGGGCCAGTTCCGCGGCAAGGCGGGCCGCGTCCGCGACATCGGCATCACCTCGGCGCTGTACAGCCGCATCTTCTTCTCGGCGCTGATCCTGGTCGCGTCGCTGGCGACCGCCCTGGTCTACGGGCTGGGCGGCCTGCTCGCGATCCAGGGCACGCTCGAGGTGGGCACCCTGGTCGCGCTGGCGGCCCTGCTCCGGCAGCTGTACGGCCCGCTGACCTCGCTGTCGAACGTGCAGGTCGACGTGATGACCGCCCTGGTCTCCTTCGAGCGTGTCTTCGAGGTGCTCGACCTGCCGCCGATGGTCGACGACAGGCCGGGCGCCGTCGAGCTCGCGCCGGGCGCGGACACCGTGGAGTTCCGCGACGTCGTGTTCGGCTACCCGTCGGCCGACGAGGTGTCACTCGCGTCGCTGGAGTCCGTGGCGGTGCTCGACGCGACGCCCTCGCAGGCGGTGCTGAACGGTGTCACGTTCTCGGTGGGGGCCGGCCGTATGGTCGCCCTCGTCGGCCCGTCGGGGGCCGGCAAGACGACGATCACCGCGCTGGTCTCCCGGCTGTACGACGTGACCGCCGGCGCGGTCCTGGTGGGCGGGCGGGACGTCCGCGACGTCACCCAGGAGTCGCTGCACCACGCGATCGGGGTCGTCACCCAGGACGCGCACATGTTCCACGACACGATCCGGGCCAACCTCCTGTACGCCAGGCCGGACGCCACCGACGACGAGCTGTCCGGAGCCGTCCGCGCCGCGCACATCGGGGACCTCGTGGCCGGCCTCCCGGACGGGCTGGACACGGTGGTCGGCGACCGTGGCTACCGGCTGTCCGGCGGCGAGAAGCAGCGGCTCGCGATCGCCCGCCTGCTCCTCAAGGCCCCGAGCATCGTCGTCCTGGACGAGGCGACGGCCCACCTGGACTCCGAGTCGGAGGCTGCCGTGCAGCGGGCGCTGGCGACGGCCCTGTCCGGGCGCACCTCGCTGGTCATCGCGCACCGTCTTTCGACCGTCCGGGACGCCGACCAGATCCTGGTCGTCGACGGGGGCCGCGTCGTCGAGCGGGGGACGCACGGCGAGCTGCTCGCGGCCGAGGGCCTGTACGCCGACCTGTACCGCACGCAGTTCGAGGGCCAGGAGGCGCCGGCCTGAGCCGCGGGCCACGTGCGCGCGGGCTCAGAGCCCTCGGGTGGCGCCCCCGTCGACCGCGACCATCGCGCCGGTGAGGTAGGAAGCGGCGGGCGACAGCACGAAGGCCGCGACCCGGGCGAACTCGTCCGGGGTCCCGTCGCGGCCCAGCGGGATGGCCGCCCGCGCCGCGTCGGTCTGGGCCTGGCTGCGGCCCGCCTCCAGCGCCTGGAGCCGCTCGGTGCCGATCCGGCCCGGCAGCAGGCCGTTCACCCGGATGTTGCGCGGGCCGAGCTCTTCGGACAGCTCCTTGGCCACCATCGCCAGGCCGGGCCGCAGCCCGTTGGACAGGGCCAGGCCGGGCAGCGGCTCGCGGACGGAGGTGGAGAGCACGAAGGCGATCGACCCGCCGCGGGGCGGGAGCTGGCTCGCGACCGCCCTGGCCAGGCGCAGCGAGCCGAGGAACACGGACTCGAACGCGGCCCGCCACATACCGTCGTCGACCTGGTCGACCCGGCCCGGCGCAGGACCGCCGACGCTGATCAGCGCGCCGTCGAGCCGCCCGAACCTGGCCACCGCGGCCGCGACCAGCCGCTCGGCAGCGGCGGGGTCCGCGTTGTCCGCCGCGATGCCGATCGCGCGGTCGGTGCGCAGCTGCGACGAGGCGGCCAGGACGGCGTGCCCGTCGCGCCCGGAGACCAGGACCCGCGCCCCCTCCGCGACCAGCATCCGCGCGGCCGCCAGCCCGAGCCCACGGCTACCACCGCTGACGATGAAGACGGAGCCGTCCAGGCCGAGGTCCATGCCCGCATCGTGTCAGCCGCCGGCCGCGGTCGGCGCCTTGTCCGGCCTGCCGGCTTCGCCGGGAGCGTCGCCGCCGCCGGAGGTCCCGGCCGCCTCCTCGGCCTCGCGGCGCAGGAAGGTCCACCAGCCGCCGACGGCCACCAGCGCGAAGAGCACCCACTGCACGGCGTAGGACAGGTGCGGCCCGTCGTCCAGGACCGGCCCGGCGTGCAGCTGCGGCGCCGTCGGCGGGACCGGGGTCTCCGACACCAGCAGGCCGTACCCGTCCAGCACCGGGTAGCCGTCGCCGCGGGCCACGTCGCCGGCGCTGATCGAGGAGACCTGGCCGGGCGGCAGCCCGTGGGTCGGCCGGGCCGGCTCGGACGGCTGCAGGCGGACGGTCACCGTGACCGGTCCGGGCTGGGGCGCGGGCACCGAGTCCGGCGCCGCCGGCGTGCTGCCGGCCGGGACCCAGCCCCGGTCGACCAGCAGCGCGGTCCCGCCGCCGGCGGGCAGCAGCGCGGTGACCACCTCGTACCCGTTGTCGCCGCTGTCGCTGCCCCGGTTGCGCACGAGCATCTGGTGCGCGGCGTCCCAGCGCCCGTCCAGCCGAACCGTCCGCCACTGCTGGTGCGTCGCGAACGCGCGGTCGGCGGCCGCGAGCGCGGTCAGGTCGGCGTACGTCATCGCCGGCGCGGCCAGGTGGGCCCGGACCACGTCGTTGGCGCGCTGGCGCTCGTGCAGGCGGCTGACCTGCCAGACGGACAGGCGGGCGAACAGCAGCACGAACACGACCGCGAGCAGGGTGAACCCCAGCCAACGACGCTGCCGCAGCAAGCCGAGCACACTCGACGGTACCCCGGGTTACGATGCCGAAGACCGTCGGTCGGTCCTGGGAGGTCGGGTGCTCGTCGACACGTTCGGCCGGGTCGCGACGGACCTGCGGGTGTCGTTGACCGACCGGTGCAACCTGCGCTGCGCGTACTGCATGCCGGCCGAAGGCCTGGACTGGATGCCGTCGCCCGAGCTGCTGACGGACGACGAGGTCGTGCGGCTGGTCTCGGTGGCTGTGGGGCTCGGAGTCACCGAGGTGCGGTTCACCGGCGGCGAGCCCCTGCTGCGCAAGGGTCTGGTCGGGATCGTCGAGCGGGTGTCGGCCCTACCCGCCCGGCCGAAGATCTCCCTCACGACCAACGGCATCGGGCTGGCGCGGACGGCGCGTCCGCTGCGCGACGCGGGGCTGGACCGGGTCAACGTCAGCCTCGACACGGTCGACCGCAAGCGGTTCGTGGAGCTGACCAAGCGGGACCGGCTGGACGACGTCGTGGCCGGGCTGGCTGCCGCGGAAGCGGTCGGTCTCACGCCGGTGAAGGTCAACGCCCTGCTGATGCGCGGAGTCAACGACGACGAGGCGCCGGCCCTGCTGCGGTGGTGCCTGGACCGCGGCTACGAGATGCGGTTCATCGAGCAGATGCCCCTGGACGCCCAGCACGGGTGGGACCGCGACGGCATGGTCACCGCCGACGAGATCCTGGCGCTGCTGAAGGCCGAGTTCGAGCTCGACCCCGAGCCGGACGATGTGCGCGGCAGCGCCCCGGCCGAGACCTGGGTCGTCGACGGCGGACCGGGCCGGGTGGGCGTGATCGGCTCGGTGACGCGGCCGTTCTGCGGCGCCTGCGACCGGGTGCGGCTCACCGCCGACGGCCAGGTGCGCAACTGTCTGTTCGCGCGCGACGAGACCGACCTGCGCACGGCGCTGCGCTCCGGCGCGGACGACGCGACGCTGGGGGAGCTGATGCGCTCGGCGCTGTGGGCCAAGCGTGCCGGCCACGGGATCAACGACCCGGCGTTCTTGCAGCCGGCCCGTCCGATGTCGGCCATCGGCGGGTAGCCGGTCTCGCCGGCTCCCGGCAAGGGCGATGCCGGACGGCCACGGGGATAGCCGCCCGGCATCGCGGGTGACGCCACAACCGGGGGACCGCGGCGTCAGCCGGGGATTATGCCATGGGAGCGCATCCAGACCGGTGGAAACGCCGGGATGACTGAACGTGCAGTCAGGCTCCGGAATCCTGTGTCCGAGATCAACCGGTCTCGGGTCCGTCCGGGGCGTCACCCGGGCCGAGCGCTGGCCGGTCCGGCGTCTGGACGGTGAGCGGCGGCGCGTCCTGGTCCCACTCGCGGCCGGCGTTCGCGCTGATCACCGACACCCAGGGCAGCACCAGCGCGGCGAGGATGAGGACCCAGCGCAGCGGGCCGTGCGCCGCGATGGCGCCCAGGAAGCAGACGGTGCGGATGCCCATCGACCACAGGTAGCGCCGGGTGCGGTTGCGCTGGTCCTCGGACAGGGGGGTCTGGGCCTCCGTGATCCGGTAGACCGGCTCCGACCTCCAGGCCGCCCGCATGGTGCCAACGGTACGGTGCCTGCACGCGGGTGGCACCTGTGGTGACCGACCCGATTCGCCGGCCGGACCCGAGCAGCCAACAGGAGCCACCGTGAGCAACCGCACCTACCGCCTGACGGAGATCGTCGGCACGAGCGACGAGGGCGTGGACGCCGCCATCCGCAACGGCATCGCCAGGGCCGGCCAGACGCTGCGCCACCTGGACTGGTTCGAAGTCACCCAGATCCGCGGACAGATCGTCGACGGCGAGGTCGAGCACGTGCAGGTGGGCATGAAGGTGGGTTTCCGGCTCGAGGACACCTGAGCCGGCGACGGTCAGCTGGCCGGGCTCACGGTCGACATGTTGAACCCCTCGACCAGCAGCGGCGGCATGACAGCGCGGGTGAAGTAGTCGCCCCACTCCCGCGGCAGGCACGGCCGCCCGTCCCCGGCGGCGGTGATCCGGCCGAGGAGGTCGACCGGGCTCTCGTTGAAGCGGAAGTTCGTGGCGGTGCCGACCACCTCTCCGTCGTCGACGACGTGCACGCCGTCCCGGGTGAGCCCGGTCAGCAGCAGCGTCTGCGGGTCGACGTCGCGGATGTACCACAGGCAGGTCACCAGCAACGCGCGCCCGCGCACGCCGGCCACGACCGCGTCGACGTCGCCCCCGCCGCCCGGCACCTGCATCAGCAGGTTGTCGATGCCCGGCGTGACCGGCAGCCCGGTGAGGTCGGCGCTCGCCCGCGTCTGCAGCAGCGACTCCAGGCATCCGTCGGCGATCCAGCTGGTCCGGCTCAGCGGCAGCCCGTTGTCGAACACCGAGGACGACGGACCGGACGCCGTGGCCAGCACGAACGGCTCGCACGCGACCCTCGGGTCGCCGGGGTCGCTGTACAGCTCGACCGGCACCTCGCACAGCCGCTCGCCGACCCGGGTGCCGCCGCCGGGCCGGCTGAACACCGTGCGCCCGTCGAAAGCCTCACGCGCGGAGGCGGACCAGTACAGCGCCACCATCAGGTCGCCGACGGCGTTCGGCGGCAGGATCGTGTCGTGGCGGCCGGGGGCGACCTCGATGCTGCGCTCCATCCAGCCGAGCCGCCGGGTCACCTCGGCGTACATCGTCGGCACGTCGACGTCGGTGAAGTCGCGCGTGGCCTCCCCGACGTACGTGGACCGGCTGCGCGCGTGCGACTTGCCGGTCACCTCGACCCGCCCGGCCGGCTGCGTCTGCCGCAGCCGCAGCCCGGTCGACGACGCGAGGTACGTGGTCGACAGGTCGTGCTCGGCGAAGCCGAAGAGCTCGACCCCGTCGGACCTGGCCAGCGCGAACACCGCGCCCAGCTCGGGGGAGAAGTCGCTCAGCACAGCGCTGGTCGTGACGTCGGGCGGGTCGTCCCACCCGGTGGCCGGCGGCGCCTGCTCCGGCGTCAGCAGCGGCCGGGCGTCCTGGGCCGGACCGGCCGCCCTGGCCGCGTCCTCGGCCGCGCGGACGACGGACTGCACCGCCTCGACCGTGACGTTGCTGCGCGACAGGATCCCGCTGGCCGTGCCTTCGGCGCCGTCGACGGTCGCGATGACGGTCAAGGACCGGCCACGCATCTCGCCGTTCGTTGTCAGGGTGTTCGCCGCGAAGCGCAGGTTGACGGTGCTCGTCTCCTGGGCGACCACGATGCAGCCGTCGGCGGTCGAGGCGGCCAGGGCCCGTTCGACGAGGTCCTGCGGGCGCACCACGCTCATCGCCCACCCTCCTGCAGCGTGTTGAGGATGTTGACCTGGTCGAACCGGGCGACCGGGCAGCCGTGCGTCACCGCGGCGACCTGCCCCGGTTGGCCCTTGCCACAGTTGAAAGCACCCCCCAGGTAGTAGGTCGACGGCCCGCCGACCACGCTCATCGCGCCCCAGAAGTCGGTGGTGTTGGCCTGGTACGCGGCGTCCTTGACCTGACCCGCGAGCCGGCCGCCCTTGATCCGGTAGAAACGCTGACCGGTGAACTGGAAGTTGTAGCGCTGCATGTCGATCGACCAGCTCTTGTCGCCCATGACGTAGAGCCCGTCGTCGACCCCGGCGATGAGCTCGTCACGGGACGGCCCGCCCGCGACCGGCTGCAACGACACGTTGGCCATGCGCTGGACGGGCACGTGCAGCGCGGAGTCGGCGTACGCGCAGCCGTTGGACCGGCCCAGCCCCTTCAGCCGCGCCATGTTGCGGTCCAGCTGGAAGCCGACCAGCAGCCCGTCCCGCACCAGGTCGAACTGCTGGCCGGCCACACCCTCGTCGTCCCATCCGACGGTGGCGAGGCCGTGCTCGAGGGTGCGGTCGCCGGTGACGTGCATGAGCGGCGAGCCGTACTTCAGCGTGCCCAGCCGGTCGAACGTCGCGAAGGACGTGCCGGCGTAGTTCGCCTCGTAGCCGAGCGAGCGGTCCAGCTCGGTGGCGTGCCCGACCGACTCGTGGATCGTGAGCCACAGGTTGGTCGGGTCCACCACGAGGTCGTACCGACCCGCCTGCACGGAGGGAGCCCGCAGCCGCTCCGCCAGCAGCTCCGGCAGCTCGGCCAGCTCGGCGTCCCAGTCCCACGTCGGCGCGACGCGGTCGGCGGGCCCGGTCACGTACTCCCAGCCGCGCCCGGCCGGCGGCGCGAGGGTGCGCATCGACTCGAAGCCGCCGTCGTCCTGCACCGCGACCGCGGTCACCTCCGGCTCGATGCGGACGCGCTGCTGCGTCGTGACCGTGCCGGCCAGGTCGGCGTAGAAGCTGCACTCCTGCACGGCGAACACTGTCGCGTCGACGTGGTCGACGGACGCCGCGGCCATCAGGCGCGTGCTCCAGTCGGCCAGCAGCGCGGTCTTGTCCGCCTCCGGGACGGTGGTCGGGTCGACCTCGTACGAGGAGACGTACGTGACGTCGGCGTACGTGGGCTCCGGCGCGAGCTCGACCCGCTCGGTCGACAGCGGGCGGCTCAGCCGGGCCATCGCCACGGCCCGCTCGGCGAGCCGCGCCGCCTCGTCGGGCGTGAGGTCGACCCCGGCCGCGAAGCCCCAGCACCCGTCGTGCACCACCCGGACGGCCAGGCCCAGGTCCTCCGCGTCGACGGCGCTCTCCGGGTGCCCGTCCCGCAGCCGCAGGATCTGGTGCCGCATCCTGGCCACCCGGACGTCGGCGTGGTCGACGCCCAGCGCGCGGCTGCGCGAGAGCGCGGCGTCGGCGATGGCGCGCAGCGGCAGGGCCAGGAAGTCCGCGTCGACGGTGCGCCCGCCGGCGCTGTGCACCGGCGTGGTCACGAACGACCTCCGGCGACGTCCAGGACCACCTTGCCGGTCGTGCGCCTGGCCAGGAGGTCCTCGTGCGCCCTCCGAACGTCCGCCAGCGGGTAGTACCCGGCCGACACCGTCCGCAGCCGGCCGTCGGCCACCATCGCGAACAGCTCCTGCAGCGGTCCGCGCATCATCTCCGGGCGGCTGAAGCAGTGCGCCAGCCAGAACCCGATCACGGCCCGGGACCGAGCCATGAGGGCGCCGGGCTCGACCGGCGTCGGGGCTACCCGCGACGCCATCCCGAACGTCGCCAGCCGCCCGAACGGCGCCAGGGCGGCCAGGCTCTGGTCGAACACCGGTCCACCGGTCATCTCCAGGACCACGTCCACGGCATGACCGCCGTTCGCCTCGCGGATGCGATCGCGCAGCCCCTCCGGCTCGGGGCCGATGGCGATGTCCGCGCCGAGCTCGACCGCCAGGTCCCGCTTGTCCTGCGTCGACGCGGTCGCGATGACGTGGCCCGCGCCCCACGCCTTCGCGAGCTGGACCGCGAGCGTGCCCACGCCACCGGCGCCCGCGTGCACCAGGACGGTCTCGCCCGCGGCCATGTGGGTGCAGGTCCGCAGCAGGTGCCAGGCCGTCGTCCCCTGCACCAGCAGAGCCAGCGCCGCCGCGTCGCCGACCGCCTCCGGCAGCTCATACGTAGTGGCGGCGTGGGCCAGAGCCAGCTCGGCGTACCCGCCGCTGGCCGCGACCGCGAGCACGCGGCGGCCGTCCGGGGTCCGTCCCACCACCTCGGCGCCGGGCACCATGGGCAGCGTCTGCCTGGCCAGGTAGCTGTCCTCGGTCTGGTGCGTGTCGGCGTAGTTGACCCCGGCGGAGTCGACCTCGACCAGCTGCAGGTCGCCGGTCGGCCGAGGGTCGGGCAGGTCCACCAGCTCGAGGACCTCGGGGCCGCCGAAGCGGGTGATCTGGACGGCGCGCATGGCCCCGACCCTACGGAATCGCCGCCGGCGGCGCGCCAGAGCCGGTTGCGGCGTACCCATGGGTAGCCGCTAGCGTCGCCGCGACGGACGAGACCGGGAACGACAGCCGACGGAAGGACGACGCGTGCCGCGCTCGGTACTGGTGACCGGGGGGAACCGGGGGATCGGGCTGGCCGTGGCCAGGGCGTTCGCGGCCGCGGGCGACAGCGTCGCTGTCACGTCGCGTTCCGGTGCGGCGCCCGACGGGCTGTTCGCGGTGCGCTGCGACGTCACCGACGACGCCTCCGTCGACGCCGCGTTCACCGAGGTGGAGGCGCACCAGGGCCCGGTCGAGGTGCTGGTCGCCAACGCCGGGATCACCCGCGACACGCTGCTGCTGCGGATGTCGGCCGAGGACTGGGCCGAGGTGCTGGACACCAACCTGACCGGGGCCTTCCGGGTGGCCAAGCGCGCGTCGAAGAGCATGCTGCGGGCCCGGCGCGGCCGGCTGGTCTTCGTCTCGTCCGTGGTCGGCATGCTGGGCTCGGCCGGCCAGGCGAACTACGCGGCGTCCAAGGCCGGGCTGGTCGGGCTGGCCCGCTCGCTGGCCCGCGAGCTCGGCTCCCGCGGCATCACCGCGAACGTGGTCGCGCCCGGCTTCGTCGACACCGACATGACCGCCGCCCTCGGGGACGAGCGCAAGGCGCAGATCCTCGCGCAGGTGCCGCTCGGGCGGTACGCGGACCCGGACGAGGTGGCCGCGGTCGTGCGCTTCCTGGCCTCGGAGGAGGCCGGCTACGTGACCGGAGCGCTGGTCCCGGTCGACGGCGGACTCGGGATGGGGCACTGATGGGGATCCTCGACGGCAAGCGGGTGCTCGTGACCGGTGTCCTCACGGACGCGTCGATCGCCTTCCACGTCGCCCGGCTCGCGCAGCAGGAGGGCGCGACCGTCGTGCTGACGTCCTACGGCCGGGCGCTGAGCCTGACCCGGCGGATCTCCGGGCGGCTGCCGCGGACCGCACCGGTGATCGAGCTGGACGTCACCAGCGAGGCCGACCTGGCGGCGCTGCCCGAGCGGGTCCGTGAGCACGTCGACGGGCTCGACGGGGTGCTGCACTCGATCGGTTTCGCGCCCGAGGGCGCCTTCGACTTCCTGAACGCTTCGTGGTCCGACGTCGCGACGGCTCTGCACGTGAGCGCGTACTCGTTGAAGGCGCTGTCGGTGGCCGCGCTGCCGCTGATGGGCCCGGGCGGCTCGGTGGTCGGGCTGGACTTCGACGCGACCGTCGCCTGGCCGAAGTACGACTGGATGGGGGTGGCGAAAGCGGCGTTCGAGTCGACCGCGCGCTACCTGGCCCGCGACCTGGGACCG
Organism: uncultured Actinomycetota bacterium; assembly: GCA_963849365.1. Taxonomy (GTDB): domain Bacteria; phylum Actinomycetota; class Actinomycetes; order Prado026; family Prado026; genus CAVQCJ01. The sequence goes on along the minus strand of CAWKHA010000001.1, from coordinate 198,728 downwards.
CAGGGGATCCGGGTCAACCTGGTCGCGGCCGGTCCGATCAAGACCGTGGCGGCCAAGTCCATCCCCGGCTTCGAGGAGTTCGAGACCGTGTGGTCGACCCGCGCCCCGATCGGCTGGGACCTGTCCGACCCCGAGCCCGCTGCCCGCGCCTGCGTGGCGCTGTTGTCGGACTGGTTCCCCCGGACCACCGGCGAGATTGTGCACTCCGACGGCGGCGTCCACGCCATGGGTGCATGAAGCGCGGCCGCGGACGGGCATGATGAGTCGATGAGCAGAGCCGACCGCCGGCTGGTGGTCCTGCGGCACGCCAAGTCGGACTGGCCGGCCGGCGTGGCCGACCAGGACCGGCCGCTGGGTCGTCGCGGTCGCCGTGACGCGGGTGCGGCGGGTCGCTGGCTCGCCGACCACGGCTCGCTGCCGGATCTTGTGTGGTGCTCGCCGGCCCGCCGCACCCGCGAGACCTGGGACGGTCTGAGCTCCGAGCTCGGTCCCGAGGACCCGGTCGAGGTGCGCTTCGACGAGCGGGTGTACGACGCCGGGCTGGTCGACCTGCTCGCGGTGCTGCGCGACACCCCGGCCGACCGCGGCTGCGTGCTGCTGGTCGGGCACAACCCCGGGGTCCAGGAGCTGGTGCTCTCGCTGGCCAAGCACGACTCGGACGAGGCGCGTGCCCTCGCCGCGGCCAAGTACCCGACCTCGGCGCTGGCGGTGCTGGACCTGGACACCGGCTGGTCCGCCGTCACCCCCGGGTGCGGTGTGCTGACGTCGTTTGCCGTGCCCCGCGGCTGACTGCGCCGGCTCGGACGTCGATCAGGCGATCGGCGGCGCCGGCGTGACCAGGCCGGCCTCGGCGTCCGCCTCCTCGATCTCGTCCCGGCTGATGCCGAGCAGGTAGAGGATCGTGTCCAGGTAGGGGACGTTCACCGAGGCGTCCGCAGCCTCGCGCACCAGCGGCTTGGCGTTGAACGCGATTCCGAGCCCGGCGCGGTGGAGCATGTCGAGGTCGTTGGCGCCGTCACCGATCGCGACCGTCTGGCTGACCGGGACGCCGGCCTGCTCCGCGAACCGCTCCAGGGCCTGCGCCTTCCCGGCCCGGTCCAGCACCGGTCCCACCAGGCCGCCGGTCAGCCGGCCGCCGGCGATCTCGAACGTGTTCGCGGCGAGGAAGTCGATGCCCAGCTCGGCGGCCAGCGGCCCGACGACCTGGGTGAAACCGCCGGACACCAGCGCGGTGCGGTAGCCGAGCCGGCCGAGCGTACGGATCAGCGTGCGCGCTCCGGGGGCCAGCCGTACCCGGTCCCGCACCCGCTCCAGGGCCTCCTCCGGCAAGCCGGCCAGCAGCGCCGTACGGGCGCGCAGCGAGGCTTCGAAGTCCTGCTCGCCGCGCATGGCGGCTGCGGTGATCGCCTCGACCTGCGGTCGGCAGCCGGCCTCGTCCGCGACGAGCTCGATGACCTCGTCCTGGATCAGCGTCGAGTCCACATCCATCACCACCAGGCGCTTGGCCCGCCGGCTCAGCCCGCTGCGCTGGACCGCGACGTCGACGTGGTGGCTCGCCGCAGCCGTGGCCAGCTCGGACCGCAGCCGGTCCGGGTCGGCCCCGCTGACCTCCAGCTCGATCGTGGTCACCGGGTACGAAGAGAGCCGGACGATCCGGTCGATGTTGGCGCCCGTCGCCGCGACCGTCCCGGCGATCGCGGCGACCGCCGCGGGTAGCAGCGGCGTGCCGAGCAGGGTGACGTGCAGCCGGCCCAGCCGCCTCGGGTCCACCTCGTCGGCGCCGGTGCTCGTCTCCACGGTCATGCCGAGCCGCGCACCGACGGTGCGCACCGACGGCTCGGCCTGCGCAGCCTGCGGACCGCCCAGCAGCACCCCCAGGACCAGCGTCCCGCGCACCACCACCTGCTCCATGTCCAGGACTGTCACGTCGAAGGCCGACAGCGACTCGAACAGGGACGAGGTCACGCCGGGCCGGTCGGGACCGGTCAGCGTCACCAGCAGCGTGGTCACTGCGCGGCTCGACTCGAGGCCGGGAACCCGTCCGCCAGCGCGTTGTACGCCGCCATCTCCGCATGCCTGGCCGCGCGGTCCAGGGGCTCGAGCGCCGCCGCCCGGGCCGCGGCCTCACCGACGGTCAGCGAAGCGCCGTCGTCCCGGCACGCCAGCCGGACGATGGTGCGCAGTCGCCGCGCGCGGACCAGGACGGAGACAGCACGCTCGGGGTAGCCCGGCGCGAGACCGTCGCCGTCCAGCCGGCCGGACCGGAGTGCGGCGATGTCGTCGGCATCGCGGTCGTCCCAGGTCGCGACGTCGAGCCGGTCGAGCACGGCAGTGGCTTCGCGCAGCGACTGCGCCAGTCCCTGGTCCGCCTCGGCGAGGGTGGTCGTGCGCAGGGCCAGGGCCGGTTCGGGTACGGCGTACGCGGTCCAGCGCACTCCGGCCGGCTCCAGCACGGGTACCAGCCCCCAGCCGCCCGGCGCTCCGGCGGCTCCGAACGCCTCGGGAAGCAGCGCTGCCTCGCCGGTGGCCAGCGCCGCGGCCGTGAGCGGTCCCGGGCCGGGCAGACCGACCGGGTCGCCGGAGACGGGAAGCACCAGCCGCGCACCCGCGACGGCGTGCCGCCGGACCCGGGCGAGCAGCACCGGCAGCGTCTGGCCGTCGCCACCGGGCAACCCGTCCACCCGGTGCGACGGGTCGGGCCCGGCGACCTCCGCGGCCGCGAGGTCGGGCGAGACCAGACCCAGTGCGACGGCGTTGGACCACGCCACCAGTCGCGCTGATCGGTTGGGTACCGGCACCGCACCAGCCTAGGCAGCCGGGCGCCCGAACCGGCGACGACCCGGTCGCGGCACGCCCGGTAGGTTCGTCGGGTGGCTGTGGCGGACGTGCTCGACCTGCGCGCCGTCACCGTCGTGCGCGGCGTGTCCACGCTGCTCGACCGGGTCGACTGGGCCGTCCACGAGGGCGAGCGCTGGGTGGTGCTCGGCCCGAACGGTGCCGGGAAGACGACCCTGCTGCAGATCGCAGCCACCCAGATGCACCCGACCGCGGGGGAGGCCTGGGTGCTGGGTGAGCGGTTGGGCGCGGTGGACGTCTTCGAGCTGCGGCCCCGCATCGGCCTGACCAGCGCTGCCCTCGCCGAGCGGCTCCCGGCGCAGGAACGCGTCGTCGACGTGGTGCGCACCGCGTCGTACGCCGTGGTCGGGCGCTGGCGGGAGCGGTACGACCGCGTCGACGACGAGCGCGCGCTGTCGCTGCTCGCACTGCTGGGTGCCGCCGAGCTCGCCGGACGCACGTTCGGGACCCTCTCCGAGGGCGAGCGCAAGCGCGTGCAGATCGCGCGGGCGCTGATGGCCGACCCCGAGCTCCTGCTGCTCGACGAGCCGGCCGCCGGCCTGGACCTCGGCGGTCGCGAGGACCTGGTCCACCGTCTCGCCGGGCTGGCCGACGACCCGGACGCACCGGCGATGGTGCTCGTCACTCACCACGTCGAGGAGATCCCGCCCGGCTTCACGCACGTGCTGATGCTGCGCGCGGGAGCCGTGGTCGCCTCCGGGCCGATCGCCGAGAAGCTCACGGCGGGCACGCTGTCGGAGACGTTCGGGCTGCCGCTTCAGCTCGACGCACGAGCCGGTCGGCACGCCGCCAGACTTGTGGGCTGACCGCCGCTCCTTCCGTCCGGTGCCGACCTAGGATGAAGGCGTGGCCTGGTACCTGTGGTTCCTCGCGGCGCTGCTCCTCGCGCTCGTCGAGATGACCTCCGTCAACCTGGTCTTCATCATGCTGTCGGCCGGAGCGGTCGCCGGCGGGGTCGTGTCGCTGGTCACCGACTCGCTGGTGGCGCAGTCACTGGTCGCAGCCATCGTGTCGATCCTCATGCTCCTCGTCGTCCGTCCGGTCGCGCTGCGGCACCTGCGCCAGCCCGGCGAGACCCGAACCGGTACGGCCGCGCTCGTGGGGGCGGGCGGCATCGTCCTGGACCGGGTCGACGGTCGGGACGGCCGGGTCAAGATCGGGGGAGAGATCTGGTCAGCCCGGACCTTCGACCCGTCCGTCGTCCTCGAACCGGGCACATCGGTCGAGGTCGTCCGCATCGACGGCGCCCATGCCGTTGTCTACGCATCGGAGCCGTGATCCTTCGTGTCCTCGACCCAGCTGTCGCTGATCATCGTCGCCGTTCTCCTGCTGCTGGTCCTGGTCACGCTGGCACGGACCGTGCGGATCGTGCCGCAGGCGCGGGCCGGAGTCGTCGAGCGGCTGGGCCGCTACCACCGCACCCTCAACGCCGGCCTGTCGCTGCTCGTGCCGTTCGTCGACAAGCTGCGCCCGCTCATCGACCTGCGCGAGCAGGTCGTCAGCTTCCCGCCGCAGCCGGTCATCACCGAGGACAACCTCGTCGTGAACATCGACTCGGTCATCTACTTCCAGGTGACCGACGCGAAGTCCGCGACGTACGAGATCGCCAACTACATCCAGGGCATCGAGCAGCTCACGGTCACAACCCTGCGCAACGTGGTCGGCGGGATGGACCTCGAGCAGACCCTGACCTCGCGCGAGGACATCAACCAGCAGCTGCGCGGCGTGCTCGACGAGGCCACCGGCAAGTGGGGCGTCCGCGTCAACCGCGTCGAGCTGAAGGCGATCGACCCGCCGGTCTCCATCAAGGACTCGATGGAGAAGCAGATGCGCGCCGAGCGTGACAAGCGCGCCGCGATCCTCAACGCCGAGGGCTTCAAGCAGTCGCAGATCCTGACCGCGGAGGGCGAGAAGCAGGCCGCGATCCTCAAGGCCGAGGGTGACGCTCAGGCGGCCGTGCTGCGCGCCGACGGCGAGTCGCAGGCCATCCATCGCGTCTTCCAGGCGGTGCACGAGGCGGACGCGGACCCCAAGCTGCTGGCCTACCAGTACGTGCAGTCGCTGCCGGCGATCGCGGCCGGCGCGTCCAACAAGGTGTGGGTGGTGCCGGCGGAGCTCTCGTCGGCGATGGCCATGCTGGCGACGGCCTTCAGCAACAAGGACGACTCGGCTCCTCCCGCCTGACCCGGCTCCGCCCGGCAAGGTGGAGTGGAGGTCAGAGCGGGTACTTCACCCGCAGGTCGGCCGCGACGCGGAGCACCATCTGCACGTACCAGTCGGCGTGGTTGTAGTGCCAGATCGCGGTGTACAGCTTCGCCGACGAGCCGGCGCCGTTCGCGCACAGGTAGCGGGCCGCCGTGTAGATCGAGTCCGCCGGGTTCCAGATGTCCTTGACCCCGTCGCCGTTCCCGTCGACCGCGTAGCCGGCGAACGTCCCGGGCATGAACTGCATCGGCCCCTCGGCACCGCTGGACGACGGCCCCACGTTGTGGCCGTGCCCGGACTCGACCTGCCCGATCGCGGCGAGCACGTGCCAGTCCAGCCCGGGACAGGTCGTCGCGGCCGCGCGGTAGAGGAGCAGGTACGCGGGCGGTATGCCATGTCCGCGGGCCGAGCCGGCGGCGTCGGTGCCGGCGGTCGAAGCGGCGGCTGCGAGGGCCCGCAACGCGCGCTGCGCAGCCTCCGCGGTCGCCAGTGTCTTCGCCCGCGCGGACAGATGGTCCAGCCGGCTCTGTGCGTCGGACAGCAGGCCGAGCAACGACTCGTACCGGGCCTCGACATCACCTGCCGTCAGGCCGGTCTGGTCGGCCTGCGCCAGTCCGTGGTCGGCGTCCTCCCGAGCGACGGTCGCCGCTTCCTGCGCCCAACGCACCCGGGTCGTCTGGGCGGACAGCACCCGGTCGAGCATCCCCAGGCGCTCGGCCAGGTCGGACGGTCCCGAGCTCTCCAGCAGGCTGCCCATCAGGCCGGCCTGCCCGCCGGACATGTAGAGGGCCCGCACCCGCTGGACCTGGTCCAGCTGGGCCGCGTCGGCGGCCTGCTGCGCCTCCTGGGCCATCTGGTCCGCGGAGATGCCGCTGGTCACGTCCTGGCCGAGCCGGTGCAGGGCCACCTGGTACGCCCGCAGGGCGATCCGCACCTGCGGCAGCAGCCGGTCCACGTCGGCCTGGGCCTTCTGAGCGGCCGCCTTCGCCTGGTCCGCCGTCTCGGCGGAGGCGGGGACCGAGCCTGCCTGCAGCCCGGCAAAGGCCAGCGCGAAGACGACGGCGAGCACCGCCGGGCGCAGCCGGGCGGGCAGCCGTGGGCGTCGGGGAGCGGGCCGCCTCACCCGTGAGGTGTCGACACCCCGCCACGCCCGCTTGACCGGACCCGTCGGGCGGTCTCGAGCGTCAGTCCACTTTGACCAGGGCGGCCCCGGGCAGCAGGACTCCGAAGCCACGCAGACCCAGGCGCAGCAGGACCGGGCCGGGCCGGACCAGCTCGGACACCTTGGCCTCGGACAGCGACTCCAGCGAGCGCAGCGCGGCGTCGTAGTGGACGGCTCCGTTGCGCCGGGCCGCGGAGAGGGCGACGGAGTTGGCCCAGACCTTGCGCCGGGACTCGCGCAGGAACCGCCGGGACGCCGCCCGGTTGGCCGGCTGCAGCAGCCGGTCCTTGACCGAACGCCGGCCGCCGGCCTTGTCCAGCTCGGCGTCCTCGGCAGAGACGCGCGAGGACAGGATGTCGTCCACCCGGCGGTGGTCCTCGCCGCGGACGGCGCGCACCTCCGGGTCGTCGAACTCCTCGTCGCTGATGACCGCCAGCAGCGCCTGCGGCAGGTCGTAGTTGATGTGCGCGTTCATGCCGAGCAGCAGGTGTCGAAGCAACGGCTGGCCCGGGTCGGTGCGCGCGTACGCGAACGCGACCCCCCATGGCCCGGGGACCGGCCGGCCGGCCAGGTCCGCCGCCAGCGGCGCGAGGTACAGGTCGGCGAACGCCACGTCCCATCGCTCGACCCACTCGGGGTCGACGAACGCCTTCGCGGCGATCTTCTTGCCGACCGCGAGCGTCGTCCGGCGGTAGGTGGAGACGAAGGCGCGCCGCGGGTCGCCCCCGGGCAGCTGCTCGAGGACGGCATCCATGTCGGCGACGACGGCGTCGAGGTCTCGGGGCACGGCGGCAGTCTGGCGGCAGGATGGCGCCATGGCCACCGTGCTGCCGGTCACCGACCCGGCCGACCCGCGCCTGGCCGACTACGCGGGGCTGACCGACACCCGGCTCCGTCGGCTGCTCGAGCCGGCGGGAGGGCTGTTCGTCGCGGAGGGGGAGAAGGTGGTCCGCCGCGCGGTGGCGGCCGGCTACGACCTGCGCTCGGTGCTGCTCGCACGTCGGTGGCTGGCCGGTCTCGCCGACCTCCTGGACCCGCTCGACGTCCCGGTGTACGTCGGCGACGAGGGGGTGCTCCGCTCGGTCACCGGGTACGCGGTGCACCGGGGCGCGCTGGCCTCCGTGCACCGGCGGCCGCTCCCGGACCCGCGGGACCTGCTCACCGGGGCGCGGCGGGTCGCGGTCCTCGAGGGGATCGTCGACCCCACCAACGTCGGCGCCGTCTTCCGCGCCGCTGCCGCGCTGGGGATGGACGCGGTCCTGCTCGACCCGCGCTGCGCCGACCCGCTCTACCGGCGCGCCGTGAAGGTCTCGATGGGCGCGGTGTTCGCCGTGCCCTACGCGCGCTTCGAGCACTGGCCGGCCGGCCTGGACGACGTGCGGGCCGCCGGGCTGACCGTGCTCGCGCTCACACCGGCGGCGGACGCGGGCGACCTCGACCACCTCCCGCCCGAGGCTCGGGTGCGCTGCGCGGTCCTGCTGGGCACCGAGGGCGACGGCCTGACCACCCAGGCGCAGGCGGCCGCCGACTGGCGCGTGCGCATCCCGATGGCGGGCGGGGTCGACTCTCTCAACGTCGCCGCGGCCGCGGCACTGGCCTTCTACGCGCTGGCCCCGGGGCGAGGCGCCGATGGCTCCGGCACGTCCTCCAGGTAGAACCAGTCACCGAGGTCCCGCACCACCGCGCCCGGCTGGTCACCCAGAACCGACTGCAGCGACCACGCGTACGGGAAGAAGTGGATGTGCAGGTTGAACGTGTACCGGTAGGGGCGCTGCTTGGGTACGACGATCAGCAGCCTCTTGCGGGCGATCCGCCGTAGCTCGGCGATCGCCCGGCCCAGATTCTGGACGTGCTCGAGGGTGTGCGTGCAGACGACGGTGTCGAACGACGCGTCGTCGTAGGGCAGCCGGTCCAGACTTCCTTCGGTGAACTTGACGTCGGGGTAGCGGGCCATGGCTCCGGAGTCCAGAACGATGTCGCAGGCGTGAACCTCGCCCCGGGCGCGGAGCCTTCCGGCCAGATACCCACGTCCGCAGCCCACGTCCACGATCGAGTCGCCCTCGACGGCAGCGAGGATCGCATCGACGCACCGCTCGTTGAGGTCCGTCTCGCCCTGCATCTGCGAGACGTCGGCGACCTCGCGGTACACGCCGGAGAACTCTTCCGGCGTCATGACGAAGGCCCGGTCCTTGAAGTCCATGAACAGGCGGGCCTTGTCCCTGAAGAGGATCCTCATCATCGGCCCCATGAACCATCGCTGGTCGCGCAGGATCGGCGGCACGGTCTGGTCGAGGGTGCGGTTGGCCAACAGCGCGCGCTCGCGTGACAGCGGCATCTCAACCCCTGGAACGGATCGTGGGGACGGCGGGCCACCCGGCGGTGGACCACGGGGCCGCGCCAGGGTATCCCGGGCCGACCTGCCGTGCGGCGGGCGTCCCAGCCCGGCACCGGGTAGGTTGGCGCGCCGTGACCGACGACGAGCTGCAGGACCCCCCGACGCCAGAGACGTACGGGCCGGACCCGACGGTCCCGACGGCCACAGCGCGCACGCTCGCCTCGCTGATCGACGCGGTGTTCGCCGTCGTCGTCTACATCGTGACCTCGAGCCTGATCGTCATGGCCATCCAACCGAAGCCGGGTCAGCGGCTGACCGAGGGCCAGACCGTGGTGGTCTCCCTGGTGTTCGCCGCGATCGCCGTCGCTGTGTTCGCGCTGCTGGAGCGCACCGGCGGGACCCCGGGTCGGCGGGTGACGCGGCTGCGGCTGGTCACCCTGGACCGTACGGTCCCGGGCTGGACCCCGCTGATCGTCCGCTACCTCGCGGTGTTCGTCCCGCTGATCTCGATCATCGGAGTCCTGCTCGTCTTCGTCGGCGTGACGGTGGGCGCGTTCCAGCGCCAGCGCCGCGACGCCTTCGACATCTTCGCCCGCACCCGCGTGGTCCCCAGAGACCAGGTCGTGACCAAGGCCGACGTCGCCTCCTGACGGTGGGGACCGCCGTCAGCGGCGGCGCAGGCGCCCGGCGAGCGAGACCACGAACCCGGTGGCGAAACCGGCCAGCGCACCGCTGAGTCCGTCGACCACCGGCAGCACCGAGAACACCCCGCCCATCACCAGGCCGCAGCCCGCGCCGACGACGACGGCCCGCGGGACACCCGCGCGCACCCGTCCGGTCACGCCCGGCGGTCCCTCGCCCGGGCCGGGGCGCTCGGGGGCCGGTGTGCGGGCCGGCTCGACCGGGCGCGCCGTACCGCCGCTCTGGGGGCCTAGCGCGGCCTCGACCTCTCGCAGCAGCCTGTCGATGTCGTCGTCCGCCATGGGTCCATCGTCCTCCTGCCGACACAATGGGTCGCATGACCGAGCCGACGGACGTTCCGATCGCACGGTTGCTGCCCGGACGGGTGGGCCTGTTCATCCGGCTGCAGGGGCAGCCGGGGGGACGGCCGGCCGTGCTCGACGCCCTGCACACGTACGTGGACGGCCTGCGCGAGGAGCCGGGTACGGAGGGGTTCCTCGTGGGCCTGGACCCGGACGACGCCGACGTCGTCTGGCTGTACGAGTGGTTCACCGACGAGGACGGCCTGCGCGCCCACCGGGAGGCGCCGGGCTTCGCCGAGCTGGTCGAGTCGATGCCGAACCTGCTGGCCACCCCGGCGGGCCTGATCCGGGTGGACCCGCTCCGGCTGCACCTGTCGGGAACCCTGGCGTCCGGCGACCCGCGTCCCGGCTCGGACGAGGACGGGTCCGGGCTCGAGGCGTTCCCCGGCACAGAGTGAGGCCGCGTCCGCCTACGCTGGCGGGATGCGACGACGTGGGCTTGCGGCCGGGCTGCTGGCCGCCAGCCTCGTCCTGACCGCCTGCGCCGGCGGTGGGAGCGGCGGTGGCCCGGTGTCCGCGCCGACCGGGTCCGCATCCGGCGCAGCCTCGGCCGCTGCGTCGACCCCCACCGTGCCGGCCATCCCGCTGCGCGCCGGGGAGTCCCGGCTCACTCTCGGTCTTCCGCACGGCAGCTACCAGCCGTCGGCTCCGTCCGGCGGGTCCGACGACTACCGCTGCTTCCTGGTCGACCCGCACCTGACGTCGTCGGCGTTCGTCACCGGCGTCGACTTCGAGCCGGGCAACCGGGCGATCGTCCACCACGCGATCCTGTACCGGGCGACGCCGGCGCAGGTTCCGGCCGCCCGGGCCAGGGACGCGCGCAGCGGCGGCCACGGGTGGACGTGCTTCGGCGACCCCGGCCTGCCGTCCGGCGGCACCGACGCGGTGGCATCGCTGGACCAGTCGTCGTGGCTCGCCGGCTGGGCGCCGGGTGGTGGCGAGCAGCTGTTCCCGGCGGGCGTCGGCGTTCCGCTCGAGGCCGGCTCGATGATCGTCCTGCAGGTGCACTACAACCTGCGGGCCGGGCACGGCACGGACGCCAGCCACGTACAGCTGCGCCTGGCTCCGGGAACGTCCCCGCTCAAGCCCCTGCACACCGCCCTGCTGGTGGCCCCGGTCGAGCTGCCCTGCCCGGCCGGTCAGGCGGGACCGCTGTGCGACCGCGGAGCGTCGCTGGTCGACCTGATGACCCGGTTCGGCACGGGCGCCGGGACGACGGTCGCCGGGCTGCAGCTGCTGTGCGGCGGGACGAGCCTCACGGCGCCGGCCGCGGGCCCGACCCAGTCGTGCGACCGCCGCGTACGCAAGGCGGCCACGATCCTCGCGGTGGCCGGACACATGCACCTGCTCGGCCGTTCGATCACCGTCGAGCTGAACCCGGGCACCGCCAAGGCCCGGGTGCTGCTCTCGCGCCCGGTCTGGAACTTCGACGACCAGCGCGCGCAGGCGCTGGCGAAGCCGGTGACAGTCCGTCCCGGTGACGTCCTGCGCGTGACCTGCACGCACGACGCGACGCTGCGGCAGAAGCTGCCGGAGCTGGCCGGGCTGCCACCGCGCTACGTCACGTGGGGAGCCGGCACCACGGACGAGATGTGCCTGGGCATCCTGCTCGAGACCGACGCCTGACGGCGTCGGCGGCCTAACCTTCGCGCCATGGGTGCCGCCGTCGTCGTGGTGGTGGCGGTCCTCGTGCTCACGAACCTGGCCAACCACTACTGGTTCCCGCGGCTGTACCTGGTCACCTGCCCGGTGGTCGCGGCGCTGCTCGTGGCGATCGGCCGGCTGGCCGGCCTGTCCTGGACCGAGCTCGGGATGGGTCGCCGCGCCCTGCTGCAGGGGGTGCTGTGGGCGGCCGGGAGCGTCCTGGTGGTCGGCGCGGTGTACGCGGCGGCGCTCGCCCTGCCCGGCCTGCGCTCCGTGACCGGCGACGCACCGCACCGCCGGCAGGTGCTCTTCGCCGCCCTGGTCGAGGTCCCGTTCGCGACCGTGCTGCTCGAGGAGACCGCCTTCCGGGGCGTGCTCTGGGGACTCCTGCAGCACGACCACGGCGCCGTGGCTGCGACGGCCGTCTCCTCGTTGCTCTTCGGGCTCTGGCACGTCGCCCCGTCGTTGCGGGACGAGGGGGTGCGGCCGCCGCCGCGGCTGGCCGCGCACCGGTGGGCGATCCCGCTCTGGGTCGCGGGGACGGTCCTGTTCACCGCCCTGGGCGGCGTCGTGTTCTGCGTGCTCCGTCAGATCAGCGGCAGCGTGTTCGCCGCGATGGGCCTGCACTGGGCGACGAACGGGCTCGGGTCCCTGGTGCAGCTCTGGGCGCGCTGACCGCTCAGCCGAACGACGGCAGCGGCGCGGGAGACGCACCGGACGCGACGGCGCCGTCCCGTCCGAGCCCCCACGCGCTCACCTGGCGTTGCACGGCCTCCCTGGCATGCTGCAGCTGTTCCGCGACGAGCCGGCGCTCGGCCCAGTCGGCCTCGCGCCTGCGCAGCGCCTGCTCGATGCTGAGCAGCTCCTCGTCGCCGGCCGGCAGACCGTATGCGACCGACACCATCCGGGCCAGGTCGGCGCGGTAGTCGTGCCCGCGCGCGACGAAGTTGCCAGGCACGACGTTCATCGCGTTGATCGTGTCGATGCCGGTCAGGAAGAACGTCGTGAGCGGGTACCAGTGCGTGGTCCTGGGCACGCCCGGTGGCCGCTCCTCCGGCGGTCCGAGCCAGGACGGCTGCTGCACGGCCACGGCGGGCTCGAACCGGGTGATCGGGTCCTCGTGGTGCGACAGCAGGAAGTAGCGGTGGCGGGCCCGGTCCTTGTCGTCGGCCTCGACCCACTCCTGGTACGACGCGACCTCCACGACCTCGCCGTCGGGATCGGTGCGTTCCGGTGCCAGCCGCCACTCTCGGGCCCACTTGCTGGCAGCCGGGGTGCCGAGGAACAACGCGCGGTCGAGGCCAACCCGGTGGAACCCACCGGCCCCCTCGTACAGGAAGGCGTCCTGGAGCGTCTGCGCCCCGAGCGACTCGCCGAAGCCGACCAGTCTCGGACGCTGCTCCTCGGGGATCGCCCGGAGCCGCCACGACAGTGCGTGGAAGAGCGCGCGGTTCTGGTCGCGCCCGACCGGAACCCGGTCCAGGGACAGGAACGAAGGACGCAGCGAGTACTGCAGGGCGACCGTCGCGCAGTCACCGCGGGTCAGGTACTCGAGCGACTCCACCGCCACATAGTTGACGTAGCCGCTGCCCGTGGGCGAGGCGAGGCAGATGACCGAGCGTTCGAAGGCCCCCAGCCGCTCCAGGTCGGTCATGACGAGGTCGACCCTGGCGTCCACGGTGGGGGCGGACGCCAGCCCGGCGAAGGCCCGCACCGGCGCCGCGACCTGGTCGACGGGCACACCTGTCGTGCCGGCGATCTCCTGCCGCGTGAGCGTCATGTTCACGAACCGCACGCCCTCGCGGGACAGGGTGCTCCACTCCACGCCGGAGGCCGGTCCGCCGCTCACCGTCTGCAGCTCGGGCGGGGCGGTGTAGGCCGCGTCGACCGCGGCGCCGCCGAACTCCGCCTTGCGGTAGGCGTACTCGAGTCCCCCCAGCACGGCGCCGGACAGGACGCCGAGCGACACGACGTGGCCGACCGCGCCGGCGACCGGCCCCGACCCCGGTGCGACGCGCCGCACCGCCGCGGCCACGCCGCGGGACAGCATCGAGTCGGCGTACGAGATCCCCTGCAGGCCCGCGCTCACGGCCGCGCCGAGCGCCAACGACTTGGCCACCGGCGGCAGCGAGTCCGCGACAGGCGTGCCGTCGGCGGTCGGTTTCTGCGGGAGTCCCGTCAGCGGGTCGACGGGGGGCGGCAGCACGCCGGGGTCGTCGAGGCGGTGGTACCGGGTGATCGACCACGCGGCGATGCCGACGCCCACCAGCCTGCCGCCGGCAGCGCCGAGCACCCGTACCGGCACCCCGGCCCTGCCCCGGTCGGCGGCAGCCTGGTCGGCCGCCTCGATCGCCCCCACGAGCAGGCTGGCGGCTCCGACCCGGCTCGCCCGGCGCCCCATGGTCCGCAGCAGCGCGCGCCGCACCGGCTCGCCCGGCCTGGGTGGCAGCATGCGCTCGACGGCCGTCCCGACAGCGATCAGCCCGGTCGTCACGACCGTCTGGGCCGCGAGCCGGGCGAAGGCGCCGTCCCGCCGTCCCACCAAGGCCCCGGCCAGTGAGGCCGAGATCGACTGCGAGGTGACGACAAGGCCGTACTGCGTCGCACCGACCACCCCGGTGGCGATCGCCTGGTCGATGCTGCGCCGCGGCATGAGACCGCGGGCGAAGCTCGACCCGATCGCCATTGTCGCCACCAACGCGGCGGTCTGGCCGGCGGCGTCGCCACCGGTGACGCGTCGTAGGGCGCCCTCACCGAGCTCTGCCACGCCCATCGTCGCCTCCGGGTCTCGTGCACGGGTCCGGCGCCATCCTGCCGCAGCCGGTGCCCCACGTCGCCCCGCTTGGCCAGGGTCGTCCGGTCGGGCCGGCGCTAGGATCCGGGACTCACCTCGCCGGATGCGTGCGCTCCGGCGGCCAGGGAGGCGCGATGGCATCCGAGCGGTACGACTTCGTCGTGGTCGGCGGTGGCTCGGCGGGCAGCGCGCTGGGGAACCGGCTGAGCGCCTCGCCCGACCGGCGTGTGCTGGTCCTGGAGGCCGGCCGCTCGGACTATCCCTGGGACGTCTTCATCCACATGCCCGCGGCGCTGCCGTTCCCGATCGGCAGCAGCCTGTACGACTGGAAGTACGAGTCCGAGCCCGAGCCGTTCATGCACGACCGCCGGATCTACCACGCCCGGGGCAAGGTCCTGGGCGGATCGAGCAGCATCAACGGCATGATCTTCCAGCGCGGCAACCCGCTGGACTACGAGCGCTGGGCGGCCGACCCGGGGATGGCGACCTGGGACTACGCCCACTGCCTGCCGTACTTCAAGCGCATGGAGAACTGCACCGCCGGCGGGGACGAGTGGCGCGGGGACCACGGCCCGCTGGTGCTCGAGCGCGGGCCGGCCACGAACCCCTTGTTCGCGGCGTTCTTCGAAGCCGTGCAGCAGGCGGGTTACCCGCTCACCGACGACGTGAACGGCTACCGCCAGGAGGGGTTCGCGCGGTTCGACCGCAACATCCGCCGCGGGCGGCGGCTCAGCGCGGCGCGGGCGTACCTGCATCCGGTGATGGACCGGCCGAACCTGACCGTGCGGACGCGCTGCCTCGTGACGCGGGTGCTGTTCGACGGGAGCCGGGCGGTGGGCGTCGAGTACGTGCACGGCAACGGACCGGCCCGGCGCGCCTACGCCGGCGAGGTCGTGCTCAGCGGCGGCGCGATCAACTCCCCGCAGCTGCTGCAGCTGTCCGGCGTCGGCAACGCCGACGAGCTGCGGGCGCTGGGGGTCGACGTCGTCGCGGACGTGCGCGGGGTGGGGGAGAACCTGCAGGACCACCTCGAGGTGTACGTGCAGTACGCCTGCAAGCAGCCGGTCTCGCTGCAGCCGTCGATGGCGATGTGGAAGCGGCCGTTCATCGGCGCGGAGTGGCTGTTCCTGCGCAAGGGTCCGGGTGCGTCCAACCACTTCGAGGTCGGCGGCTTCACGCGCAGCAACGACGACGTCGCCTACCCGAACCTGATGTTCCACTTCCTGCCGATCGCGATCCGGTACGACGGGACGTCGCCGGCCGGCGGGCACGGCTACCAGGTGCACATCGGGCCGATGTACTCCGACGCACGCGGCACCGTGAAGATCACCTCCACCGACCCTCGGGTGCACCCGGCGCTGCGGTTCAACTACCTGTCTACCGAGCAGGACCGGCGCGAGTGGGTGGAGGCGGTCCGTGTCGCCCGCGACATCCTGACCCAGCCGGCGTTCGACCCGTACAACGCGGGGGAGCTGTCGCCGGGGCCGACGGTGTCGACCGACGCGGAGATCCTCGACTGGGTGGCGCAGGACGGTGAGACGGCCCTGCACCCCAGCTGCACCTGCCGGATGGGCGTCGACGAGATGTCCGTGGTCGACCCGTCGACGATGGGGGTGCACGGGGTGGACGGGTTGCGCGTCGTGGACGCCTCGGTGATGCCGTACGTCACGAACGGCAACATCTACGCGCCGGTGATGATGGTGGCCGAGAAGGCGGCCGACCTCATCCTCGGCAACACGCCCCTTGAGCCGTCGAAGGCGGAGTTCTACCGCCACCACCCCGCGTGACCCCCGCCCACCCGCCCACCTTTTCGACGATCATGAGAGATGTGGGGGGTGGGAACGTTCCCACCCCCCACATCTCTCATGATCAACGGGGCCAGGGGGCGGGGGGGCCGGGGGGCCGGGGGGCCGGGGGGTTAGGCGCGGGCGAGGAGCTCGGTCTCCTGCTCCGGGGTGAGGCCGACGCCGGGCGGCGGACCGCCGGCGGTGCCGATCCAGTCCAGGGTGCTGTCGATGGTCTGCGCCAGCGGCCGCGGGGCCAGCCCGGCCGCGTACGCCGCCGACGGGTCGGCCGCACCGGCCCAGCCGTCCGGCTCGTCCCAGCCCCACAGCGGCAGCGCGGACTCCGGCAGGCCGCTGTGCAGGAGCAGCTGCTCGTCCGGCCACTCCAGCGTGGTCCCGGGTGGTGCGACACGACCGGCGACGGCCTCGAGCAGGTCGCCGAAACCGAACGGGGGCGGTGGGCTGACGGTGTGGAACGTCCCGGCGGCCGAGCGCTCGAGCAGATCGACCATGAACGTCGCCTGGTCGCGCGCGTCGATGACCTGCATGGGCGCGTCCGCCGGCCCCGGGCACACGACCCGTCCGCCGGCGGCGATGCGCTGCACCCAGTAGGGGAAGCGCCAGGTGTAGTCGTAGGGGCCCACGACGTAGGTGGGCCGGATGACCAGGAGGCCATCGGGGTAGCGGCGGGCGGCGGCCTGCTCGCAGGCGACCTTGAGCGGACCGTAGGTCTCGTCGGTGACCTCGCTGACGTCCGCGCCGGCCGGTTCGAACAGCGGTGCCGACTCGGTGATCCCCGGGCCCGGGGGCGGGGCGTAGACCGAGACGGTCGAGACGAACAGGTGCCGCCCGCCCCGTCCGTCGAGCGCGTCGGCGAGGGAGTCGACCTGCCCGGGGACATACGCACAGAAGTCCACGGTCGCGTCGAACGATCTGCCGGCCAGCGCCGACAGGTCGCCGTCCCGGTCGGCGATCAGGTGCTCGGCGGGTGGGAACAGGTCCGCACCGGTGCGGCCGCGGTGCAGGACGGTCACGTCGTGCCCCCGGGCGAGGGCCGTGTCGACGACGTGCCGGCCGACGAACCGGGTACCGCCCACGGCCAGGATCCGCATACGCGCACCCTATGGTCCGCCCTCACCCCAGCCCCGTCTCGCCGTGATCTGGTGGAAGCCGGGCCACGCTGGCTGCTTGACGGGTCGGGGACGGCGGACCATGCTGGTGGCGTCTCTCATGACGAACTATGTTGCGTATCATGCAACGGCAGCGCCGGGCAGGCCGTAACACAGGAAGGCAACAGGATGAGCGAGCTCCCGTCCCGCGCCCGCTGCGTGGTCATCGGCGCCGGGATCGTCGGCAACAGCCTCGTGTACCACCTCGCCCGGCTCGGCTGGCGCGACCTGGTGCTGCTCGACAAGGGACCGCTGCCGAACCCCGGCGGCTCCACCGGCCACGCGTCCAACTTCATCTTCCCGGTCGACCACTCCCGGGAGATGACGGACCTGACGCTGGACAGCGTGCGGCAGTACAAGGAGCTCGGTGTGTTCACCGAGTCCGGCGGGATCGAGGTGGCGCGCAGCGAGGAACGCATGCAGGAGCTGCGCCGCCGGATCGCCTCGTCCAAGTCCTGGGGGATCGAGTCCGAGCTGGTGACGCCCGCGCGCGTCGCCGAGCTGGTGCCGTACCTGGACCCGTCCGTCGTCATCGGCGGCTTCTACACGCCCAGCGTCGGGGTCGTCGACTCGCTGCGCGCCGGCACGATCATGCGCGAGCGCGCCCAGGAGATGGGGGCGCTGTCCGTGCACGCCGGGGTCGAGATCCTCGCCATGGACGTCGAGGGCGGGCGCATCCGCCGGGTGCGCACCGACCGCGGCGACATCGAGGCCGAGACTGTCGTCATCGCCTGCGGTGTCTGGAGCCCCAAGCTGGCCCGGATGGCCGGCGCGACCATCCCGTTGACTCCGGCGGTGCACCAGATGATCAGCGTCGGTCCGGTGCCGCAGTTCGCCGACACGGTCGGCGAGATCACCTTCCCGATCATCCGCGACATGGACACCTTCTGCTACGAGCGCCAGCACGGCGGCGACCTCGAGGTCGGCTCGTACGCGCACCGCGCCATCCTGTACGACGCGGAGCAGATCCCGTCGATCGCCGAGTCGACGCTCTCGCCGACCGAGCTGCCGTTCACCTCCGACGACTTCGACCCGCAGCTGGAGCAGGCCCTCGAGCTGATGCCGGACGTCCTGGGCAACCCCGCCGTGGGCATCCGCCACGCGATCAACGGACTGCTCTCGTTGACCCCGGACGGTGCCCCCTGCCTGGGCGAGACCCCGGAGGTCAAGGGCCTGTGGGCCGCGTCCGCGGTCTGGATCAAGGAAGGGCCCGGCGTGGGCCGGACGGTCGCCGAGTGGATGGTCGAGGGCACTCCCGAGATCGACCCGCACTCCTCGGACATCGCCCGCTTCTACCCGACGCAGCGCACCCGCGAGCACATCCGCGCCCGCACCGGCGAGGCGTTCAACAAGACGTACGGGATCGTGCACCCGAGCGAGCAGTGGTCCTCGGACCGCGACGTGCGGCTGAGCCCGATGAACGCGCACCAGCGCGACCTGGGTGCCGTCTTCTTCGAGACAGCCGGGTGGGAGCGGCCGTTCTGGTACGAGTCCAACGCGCCGCTGCTGGCCAAGTACGGCGACGCCGTGATGCCGCGGACCGCGGAGTGGGACGCGCGCTGGTGGTCCCCGATCATCAACGCCGAGCACCTGGCGATGCGCGAGGGCGCCGGCCTCGTGGACCTGTCGGCGTTCAACATCTTCGACGTCCTCGGGCCCGGCGCGCTGGCCACCGTGCAGCGCGTCGCGGTCGCGCAGATGGACGTGCCGGTCGGGCGCGTCGTGTACACCCCGCTGCTCAACGCGGCGGGTGGGATCAAGTCGGACCTGACCATCATGCGGTTGGGCGAGGAGCACTTCCGGGTCGTCACCGGTGGCCTGCACGGAAACGCGGACCGTAAGTGGTTCGCCGACCACGCGCCGGCCGACGGCACCACCCAGGTGGTCGACCAGACGAACGCGTTCACCACGATCGGCCTGTGGGGCCCGAAGGCGCGCGAGATCCTGTCGGCTGTGACCCGTGCCGACGTGTCGCACGACGGCTTCAGGTTCGGCACCTGCCGCGAGATCGAGATCGGCTCGCAGGTCGTGCTGGCCTCCCGGATCTCCTACGTCGGCGAGCTCGGCTGGGAGCTGTACGTCTCGTTCGAGCAGGGTGCGCGGCTGTGGCAGACGCTGTACTACGAGGGGCTGCAGAACGGTCTCGTGCCGGTCGGCATCGGCGTCTACGGCACGACCGGGCGGCTGGAGAAGGGCTACCGCGCGCACGGCGCGGAGCTGGACCTCGAGCGCACGGTGGTCGAGGCCGGGCTGACCCGCAAGTCGGTGAAGGAGCAGGACTTCGTCGGGAGGGCGGCCCTGCTCGAGCAGCTCGACGCCGACCCCGTGACGATCCTGTGCACGCTCACCGTCGACGACCACTCCAGCGCGGACGGCAGCAAGCGGTACATGCTCGGCCGCGAGCCCCTGCTGACCGCTGGCGGCGAGCCGATCGCCGACAAGCGCGGGCACCGCTCGTACGTCACCTCGGCCGGCTCGGCACCGTCGCTGGGCCAGCACCTGCTGATGGCGTACCTGCCACCCGACTTCGCGGTCGAGGGCACGGCGCTGAAGGTGGAGTACATGGCCGAGCAGTACCCGGTCACGGTCGCGCGGGTCGGCGCCAGGCCGCTGTTCGACCCCGAGAACGACCGGATCCGGGGGTAGCGGCATGGAGGTCCTGGTCTGCGTCAAGCGTGTGCCCGGCGCGTCCGGCCGCGTGACGCTCACCGACGACGCCCGTGCGGTCGACGCCCGGCACGTCGGCTGGACGGTCAGCCCGCACGAGGAGAGCGCGGTCGAGTGCGCCGTGCAGGCCGTGGAGGCGCAGGGCGGGTCGGCCACCGTGCTCAGCGTCGGCCCCGAGGAGTGCCTCGAGCAGATGCGCGACGCGCTCGCGATGGGAGTGGGGGCGGCCGTGCTGGTCGAGGCCGACGCGGACGGCTGGGGACCGGCCGACGTCGCCGCCGCCATCTCCGAGGTCGCAGCCGCGCGACGCGACGCGGGACAGCCGTACGACCTGCTGCTGTTCGGCAACGAGGCCGGTGACACCGCGGACTTCCAGGTCGGCATCCGGGTCGCGTACGAGCTCGGGCTGCCGGTGGTCGCGGGGGTCAAGACCTTCGAGGTCAAGGACGGCCGGCTGCTGGTGCGGCGCGACGGGCCGGACGGTGTCGAGGTCTTCGACGTGCCGACGCCGGCCGTGCTGACCGTCAAGGAGGGCGGCGTCGTGCCGCGCTACCCCTCCGTCCCCGGCCGCATCCGCGCGAAGAAGGCTCAGGTCGAGCGCGTGGCGGCTGCGGTGCAGCCGGTCGGGAACGGGCGCATCCTGCTGACACTGCCACCGGAGGAGACCAAGACGGTGGAGATCCTGGGCCGAGGGGCCGAAGCGGCCCCGGCCGTGGTGGACCTTCTCGAGCGCCTCGGGCTGGTGGAGCGATGACGAGGACAGCGGTCCTGGTCGAGACCAACGAACTGGGGATCGCACCGCTCTCGGCCCAGGCGCTGACGTTCGCCCGGAGCCTCGGCGGCGACGTGCACGCTGTTCTGGTCGGGCCCTACCCGGCGGGGACCGTGGCACAGCTCGGCGAGCACGGGGTCGCGAAGGCGCACCACGTCGACGACCCGCGGCTGGACCGCTTCGCCGCGGCCGCCTGGGCGTCCGGGACCGCACAGGTCGCGTCGGCGGTCGGTTTCGACGCGGTCGTCGCCGCCGGCACGCCGCGCGGCAACGAAGTGCTCGCGCACCTGGCCGCCCGCATCGACGTGCCGATGGCCGCCGGCGCCGTCGCCGCGGTGCCCGGCGCAGCGGGGGAGCCGTGGCGGGTGACCCGGCAGATCATGGGTGGCGCCGTGCTCGAGGACCTGACCTTGGCCGGCACTCCGGCCGTCCTCGCGGTCGCTCCGCACGCGGTCCCGGCCGAACCGGCCGGCCAGGCCACGGACCCCGAGGTCGTCCGTGGCCTGCCGGACCTGTCCGAAGCCGACCTCGTCGCTCAGGTGCAGTCGGTCGAGGCCGGCGGCGGCGGCGGGGCCGACCTCGCCGCGGCACGGGTCGTCGTCGGCGGCGGACGCGGTGTGGGCGGGCCCGAGGGGTTCGCCGAGCTGATCGAGCTGGCCGACCTGCTCGGCGGCACGCTCGGCGTCTCCCGCGTCGTCACCAGCCAGGGTTGGCGGCCGCACCACGAGCAGGTCGGCCAGACCGGGACCAAGATCGCCCCGGACCTGTACGTGGCATGCGGCATCAGCGGGGCCATCCAGCACTGGGCCGGCTGCCAGTCCGCCAAGACGATCCTGGCCATCAACACCGATGCCGACGCACCGATGGTCACCCGCGCCGACTACGCGGTCGTCGGCGACCTGCACCAGATCGTGCCGGCCGTCGTCGCCGAGATCAGATCCCGCCGGGGCTGACCCCGCGCGGGATCAGGTCGAGCCCGGCCCGGTGTAGCTGATCGTCCGCTGCGAGGCCGCGTCGATCTCCTCGGGGCTGAGCAGCACCACGGTGCGCACGCCGGCCCGGCCGTCGGCGCTGATGGCCAGCGCCAGGGCCGCCGCGGTCGTGTTGTCGGGGAGCTCTCCGACGGCGTACACGTCGTCCCCGCCGAAGGCGAAGTCGAAGGTCTCCAGCCGCCCGCCGAGGTCCGCGAGCGTCTTCTCGATCGCGATCCGCCGGGCGGTGCCGCCCTTGGCCATCACGCCCTTCGCACCCTCGCTGCTGTAGTTGGCGATGAACATGTACCTGGGCATGACGCCCACCTCCCGGGTCCCGGGCTGTCTGCCTGGGACGGCCATAGGCTCCTCGTGATCCCCGACCGGCACAACCCCCGCCGGCGAACGAGCACCCGAGCCGGCCGCGCAGCCCGTAGTGTCCGGACGGGACGAGCCGAACGCGACCAGGAGGACCCATGAGCGAGCAGGACCAGAGCGCCGACTACGCAGTCGTCGAGGGCAGCGGCTCCGCCGTGGCGGACGACGGCACCATCGTCTCCGAGGACGTCACGGCCGTGATCGACTCCGACGGCAACCCGGTCGCGGTGGACGACCTCCTCACAGTGGAGGCCCCGGACGGCAGCGCGGCGTTCGACGAGACGGTCTCGGTCGCCGACGAGGACGGCAACCTGGTCGTCGTCGACGAGACGATCGGCGTCCTGGACGCCGACGGCAACCTGACCATCGCCGAGGCCGAGGCGGAGTAGACCGGCAGGGCAGAGCGGGGCGGGCGGCTCAGACCGGGAGCACCCACACGTCGTCGGCGATGACCGGGATCCGGGTGCCGTCCCCGGTCAGACCGTCGACGCTGACGCCCGGGCCGCCGAGGACCACGTCCGTGTGCACCGCCGACTGGTTGAGCCCGAGCGAGACCATCTCGGCTTCGCTCAGCCCCGCACCGCCGCCGGGCAGAGCGAACGGGAAGCCCGTGCCCCAGGCGACGTGGCAACCGGCGTTCTCGTCGTACAGCGTGTCGTGGAAGACCACGCCGGCCGCGCGCACCCGCGAACCGCCGTCGACGAGGGAGACCTCGCCGAGCCGGGAGGCGCCGGGGTCGGTGGCCAGCTCGGCACGCACGAGGTCGGCTCCGGAGCTGGCCGCGACCTCGACCACCTGACCGTCCGCGAAACGCACGACGAGGTCCTCCACGACGGCGCCCGCCCTCGGCATCACCAGTGGACGGGTCAGCCTCGCCACGCCCACGGCGCGGGCCCGGTCCGGGCTGGTGAACACCTCCTCCGTCGGCAGGTTCGGCATGTACCAGCGCCCGTCCGACGCCTGCAGCCCGCCGCCGGTCCACCGACAGCCGGGGATCAGGCCGACCAGCAGGTCCGTGCCCTCCCCGTGGTAGTGCACGGAGTCGAGCCCGAGCGCGTCGAGTGCGGCCGCCCGTCGTTCCAGCGTCCTGCGGTGCTCCTCCCAGGCGGCGACGACGTCGGGCTGGTCCAGCCGCATGGGCAACGAGATCGCGTCCCACAGCCGCGCGACGTCGGGCTCGCCGAACACCTGTTCCGCCCAACCCGGGTTCGGCGCGGCGACGATGGTCCACGTCACCGCCCCGCTGGTCAGGATCCGCCGGGACTCCTTCGCCAGCTCCAGCGGGACCGCCGCGACCCGGGCCGGGTCGGCCCCGTCGAACAGGTGCGGCTCGGGGTTCCCGGTCAGCCGGATGAGGGCCCACCCTTCCTGCTCGGCCTCGAGCAGCCGCGCCAGCTCCCACGGGACTGTCTCGCGCAGGGCGTCCTCGGGCGCGTGCCGCAGCGCCGACAGCCGGACGTGGGCGTCCTCGTAGTCGACGTAGACGCGCCGCGCACCCGCTGCGTATGCCTCCTCGGCCACGGCGCGGGCCAGGTCGCGGTGCGCGACGTCGGCCCGCAGCTGGACCACGGTACCGGGGAGCACGGCGGCGCCCACCCGCACGACGAGCCGGGCGTACCGCTGCAGCAGGTCATCGCTCATCCGGGCAGCCTACGGTCCGGCCGTGACGGGCGTGGCCCGGCCCAGCCGCTGCCCGCACCACGCCACCCACGCGGCCAGCGTCACCAGGAACACCTTCTCCGACCAGCCGTGCCAGCTCGTCTCGGCGTTGGCCAGGAACCACGCCATGTGCGGGAGGGACACCGCCCCGGCGACCAGCGACCACACGGCGACGTCGTGCCACTGCGGCCCGGCGCGCGCGGCCACGTACGCCGTCGCCAGGCATGCCAGCAGCACGCCGCCGAACGCGATGCCGGTGCCGATGCCGTGCAGCCACTGCGACCTCGGGTACGCCGAGCGCGGCAGCGGGGTGCACCAGCCGGAGTCGGAGTGGTTGCAGATGGTCCGGAAGGCACTGGCCTGAACCGTCCCGTACGCCGCGAGGTACGCGAGCGCGGCGGGCAGCCAGCCTGCACCGCCGAACGCCCAGGGCAGCAGGGTCGCGACGGCGCCGAAGCCGGCGGCCAGGCCCAGCTGGCCGGCGACCATCCACGGCCACCCGGGCACGTCGTGCGCCGACAGGGAGCTGATCGTCTCCTGCCGCGGCAGGTAGCCGGAGTGCGACCAGCCGAGCACCACCCAGGTCACGGTGAACAGCGCCGGACCGACGACCGCGACGGTGCCGAGGCCCCGATGCCGCATCGGGCCAACCTACGGTGCGGAAGGGGAGGAACCGCGCGCTGCTGCACCGTAGGTTGGCCTCGTGGTCGCGACGACGCTTCGCTCGGTCCGGGTCGCTGCGGTCCAGGCGGCCCCGGTCGTGCTGGACCTGGATGCCTCGCTGGACAAGGCCGTCCGGCTGGTGCACGACGCCGCCGGCGAAGGCGCCGAGCTGGTGGTGCTGCCCGAGTGCTTCCTGTCGATGTACCCGACCTGGGCCTGGATCGGCGCCGCCGCGGCCGACGGTGCGGCCGTCGACGAGATCTTCCGCCGCCTCTGGGAGTCGGCCGTCGAGATCCCCGGCCCCGCGGTGGACCGGCTGGTGCAGGCCTGCCGCGAGACCGGCGTGCACCTCGTGCTGGGCGTCAACGAACGCGAGCCCGGGCGCTCGTACACGCTCTACAACACGATGCTGACGCTGGGACCGGACGGGCTGCTGGCCCGGCACCGCAAGCTGATGCCCACCATGCACGAGCGGATGTTCCACGGCATCGGCGCCGGCGACGACCTCAGGGTCGTGGACACGCCCGTCGGGCGCGTCGGCGGCCTGGTCTGCTGGGAGAACCGGATGCCGCTGGCCCGCTACGCGTTGTACCGGCAGGCCCCGCAGCTGTGGGTCGCGCCGACCGCGGACACCGGGGACGGCTGGCAGGCCCTGCTACGGGCGATCGCGATCGAGTCGGGTGCGTTCGTCGTGGGCGCCCCACAGTTCGTGCGCGCCGCCGACTACCCGGCCGACTTCCCGGTCCGGCTGCCGGCCGGCGCCGACGTCCTGTCGCGCGGCGGGGCGGTCGTCGTGCACCCCGACGAGGGCCGGGTGATCGCCGGACCGCTGTACGACCGGGAGGGCACCGTCCTGGCGGACTGCGACCTCGGCGACGCGCTGCGCGGCAAGGCCTGGTTCGACGTGGCCGGTCACTACAGCCGCGAGGAGACGCTGCTGCAGGTGCTCGGCGAACCGCCACCAGCGGGCGGGTAGGACCGGGAGAAGTCCCACCCGCCCGCAGGCCCTGCGGCCCCCCGGTCCTCAGCTCTTCGCGACGGCGCTGCGCAGGGTCCCGAGCAGCCCGTGCGACTCCTCCTCGGGGCCGGCGCTGAACCAGACCGCGTCCGCGGGCGCGGTCGTACCGTTCCCGGGCAGCAGGCCCCACAACCCGTCGATCTGCAGCGGCTGGCCGGAACCGTCGCGCAGCGTGCCGTCCAGGTGGCCGGTGGTCGGGTCGAAGGCGTGGATGCGGCCGTCGCCGAAGTTCCCGACGAGCAGGTCGCCGGCGAACGGGCCGAAGCCCGCCGGTGCGACGGTCATGCCCCAGGGCGAGTTCAGCACGCCCCGACTGGCGAACCGCTGCAGCCGCTGCCCGCCGAAGCCGTAGACGTCGATGAAGCCGTGGCCGGGACCGCGCGAGTCGTCGACCTTGTCCGCGTCCTGCTTGGCGTAGCTCACGAAGACGCGGTTGCCGACGACCGCCACGTTGAACGGTGCGTAGCCCGCGGGCAGCGTCGGGTCGGCGAACGCCCCGGAGGGCAGGTGCATCGGCATGAACGAGCTGTCGAAGGCCCGGATCCGGCCGGTGTGGAAGTCCGCCGCGAGCAGGAACGGCCCGGCCGCACCGGGCACCAGCGCGAGGCCTTTGAAGATGGCGTTCGCACTGCTCGCGACCTTCCTGGCTCGCGTGTTCGGCGACAGCGTCGGGTTCCAGGCCGTGATCTTGCCGGCCTCGCTGGCGAAGATGAACAACGCGGGCGCGCCGTCGGACAGTACGAAGCCGGTGGTGTCGTTGTGCACCTGACCGGTGGGCGCGCCGCCCGGGATCTTCACCACGAGCGGCACGATCCCGGGCGAGCCGCCGGGCGGGTCGGTGTAGAGCGTGGTCACGTCCGTGCCGTTGTCGGACACCCACAGCGGGGTGGTGGCTCCCTGCGAGAGCCCCCACGGGTTGACCAGGTTCGGGTCGGTCAGCGCGGCCCGACCCGGCACGTCGGAGACCAGGTTCGTCTGGACGTAAGCGCGGTGCTGGTTGAAGCCGGGCGACGCGGTGGCGGGGGACTGGGCGGCGACCAGGGCCGCGGCCGAGACGGCTCCGACGCCGACCGCCATGGCCGCGCGGCGGCGCCGGCCGTTCGGACGCGGTGGTGCGACTCGGGCTGCTTCGGACGAGAACGTGGGCGGTTGGGCGACCATGTCTTCTCCTCATCTCGGTGCGAGTGGCTCGCAGGAAGGAACGGGAGCCGTCGCCGCCCGGTTCACCGGGGCCGGCCCGCCTCGGCGTGTCGGCCGCGTGCCCCTCGCGGGGGCGCCGCCGCCGGCGCCGGTAGGGTTCCGTGCGCCATGGCACTGCACTTCGACGACCGTTGGGTCTGGGACTTCTGGCTCGTCCGCGACGGCGACGACCACCACGTCTTCTACCTCCAGGCCGACCACGCGATCGGGCACCCCGACGCCCGGCACTGGAACGTGAGCGTGGGTCATGCCGTCTCCACCGACCTGCGGTCGTGGACGGTCCTGCCCGACGCGCTGCAGCCCGGTCCGCCCGGTTCCTGGGACGACGCCAGCACGTGGACGGGCAGCGTCGTCCGGCACGGCGACCTGTGGCACCTGCTCTACACCGGGACCAGCCACGCCGACGACCGGCTCGTGCAGCGGGTCGGGATGGCCACCTCGCCCGACCTGCTGACCTGGACCAAGCGCGACGGCGCGGTGCTGGAGGCCGACCCCCGCTGGTACGAGACGCTGGACCGCGAGGCCTGGCACGACCAGGCCTGGCGCGACCCGTGGGTGTTCCTGCACCCCGACGACGGGCAGTACCACGCCCTGGTGACCGCCCGCGTCCCGTACGGACCGCCGTCCGAGCGCGGCGTCGTCGGGCACGCCAGGTCGGCCGACCTCGCCGTCTGGGAGGTGCTGCCACCGGTCACCGAGCCGATGGGCTTCGGGCAGCTCGAGGTCCCGCAGGTGGTTCCGGCCGGCGGGCGCTGGTACCTGCTGTTCTGCAGCGACCTGGACACGCAGGGGGAACGGCTGCGCGCGGACGGCCCGGGCACCGGCACGTTCTACCTCGTCGGCGACTCGCCGACCGGGCCGTTCCGGCCGATCGGGGACGGCGTGCTCGAGGCGGACCGGCACGGGTCGACCTATGCCGGCAAGCTGCACGAGGACTCCGCCGGCGGGCTGGTCTTCATGGCCTGGCACCGCACCAGCAGCGACGGGGCTTTCCACGGCACGCTGAGCGACCCGCGGACGGTCGAGGTGCTTCCCGACGGCGCACTGCGGATCCGCTGACCTCCCGCGAACGGGTCGGCGGGCACGCGATGATGCGCAGATGCCGACGTCGACCTGGGACCGGGAGCACCTGAGCCGGCTCGCCGGTGCCCCGTCCGCGGACTCGGTGCAGACCGCGGTGATCGACCCCGCACAGGTGCGGCCGCTGCTGCCCGGCGCCGACTTCTGGGACCTGTGGCCGGTGCGAACCCCCGGCGGCGCCGTCGCCTCGCCCTGCGGCCGCACGGTGTGGGCCGGCCTGTCCGCGGCGGCCGTCGGCGACCCCGGCGAGCGGCACCACGAGGCCCGCATCCGCCTCATCGTCCGGGACCGGGCGGGTGACGGCTGGCAGGACGGCGGGCCGCTGTTCCCCGACGGCGCGTCGGTGGGCAGCCGGGAGTGGGCCGGCTCGACCGTGCACGACGCGGGCAGCGGCCGGCTGTTCGCCTACTACACAGCGGCGGGCGTGCGGGGCGAGCCCGCGCCGACCTACCGGCAGCGCATCCTCGGCGCCTCGGCCCCGGTGCGCTGCGACGCGGACGTCTTCGCGGTGGGCCCGTGGTCGGAGCACCGCGAGCTGTTCGTCGCGGACGGGGTCCGCTACCAGGAGGCGGCGCAGGACGACGGAGTGCCCGGGTTCATCAAGGCGTTCCGCGACCCGTTCCGCTTCGACGACCCGGCGACGGGGACGTCCTCCCTGCTGTTCACCGGGTCGCTCGCGGGCGCGCGGTCCCCGGACTTCAACGGTCTGATCGGCATCGCGACGGCCCGCGGGCTCGACGCCGTCGGCGGCCCGGGGGACTGGCAGCTGCTCGACCCGCTGGTCACGGCCGACGGGGTCAACAACGAGATGGAGCGCCCGCACGTGGTCGTGCAGGCCGGCCGCTACTACCTGTTCTTCTCCACGCAGGCACGCACCTTCGCGCCGGGCGTCGCCGGACCGACCGGCCTGTACGGGTTCGTCGGGGACGACCTGCTCGGGCCCTACCAGCCGCTGAACGGCTCCGGCCTGGTGCTGCGCAACCCCGTCGCCGAGCCGTTCCAGGCGTACTCGTGGCTCGTCCTCGACGACCTGACCGTGTCCTCGTTCGTCGACTCGTACGCGCTCGGTGGCCGGCATCCCGACGAGCTCGAGGCGCAGGGTGCCGCGGCGGTCCGGGCCCACTTCGGTGGCACGCTGGCACCGGCGCTGCGGCTGGTCCTGGACGGCGCCCGGGCCCACCCCGCGGCCGGCTGAGCCGCGCACGCGCCGGGCTCAGGCGTCCGGCACCGTCCTCACCCGGACTGCCCGGCGCTGTCGTGTCGCGCCGCGTCCCTGGCCGCCAGCGCACGGGCGCCCTGGCGGCTCCAGGTGACCAGCGCGATGACGCCGATGATGATCTGCGGGACGAACGACGCGGCCCGCCAGACCAGGTCGGCGGCGGTCGCCGCGCCGGTGTCCACCCCGAGTGTGGTCAGCAGCGCGATCATCGCCGCGTCCACCGTGCCGAGGCCGCCCGGCGTGATCGGGATCATCAGCCCGATCTGGGCCACGGCGAAGGACCCGAAGGCCACCAGGAACGACGTCCCGGCCGCGCCCCAGCCCTCGACCCCGCGCAATGAGACGTAGAAGATCAGGAACTGCGTGACCGAGACCGACAGCTGCGCCCCGGTGATCGCCGCCCAACGTCGGGTCACGAGGTCGGCGATGTCCGACCGGAACTTCAGCACGGTCGGTACCAGGTCGACGGTGCGGCCCTTGCCGAAGCGGCGCATGAACGGCCGGGCGACCCTGTCGCCGAGCGACCCGACCCACCGCGCGATCCGCTCGCTGCGCACGACCAGCGCGAAGACCACCATCACGGCCCCGAGGACGATCAGGCCGAGCACCGCCGGCCAGACGTAGGAGTCGGCGGCCTGGCCGGAGAGCTCGATCGCGGCGACCCCGAGGATCGGCAGGCCGAGCGTGACGAAGATGCTCCAGACCCCGACCGAGGCGATCGCCGCCGTGCTCACCGTCGGCTCGACCCCGTAGGACGCGAGCATGGCGTACTGCACGCCGAGCCCGAACGCGCCGCCGGCCGGGACGCCGTTGCTGATCGCGAACGCCGCCTGGTTGAGCTGCTGGGACCGCCAGTACGAGAGCCCGGGTGTCGCCGCCATGAACGGCAGCCCGTAGACCGCGAGGTACACGACCACCGACACGACGATCAGCGCGAGCGCGCCGGCGGTCATGGCCTGGAGCGAGGTGAGCGCTTCCTGGTACGAACCGATCTGGGGGATCACCCGGACGAAGATCAGCACGATCACGGCGAGGCCGATCAGCCCCAGGATGATCGACTTCTTCCTGTCCAGGACCGGTGGTGCACCGGCCGTCTCGGACATCCGCCCTCCTCTCCAGCCGCAAACCTACGGGCAGGTAAGGCCGTTTTCCGGCCTTACCTGCCCGTAGGTCTGGGGGTCAGGCGTGCTCGGCCCGCAGCAGCGCCGCCGCCGCAGACATCGCGCGCATCTTCCCCTCGGCCGAGTCGCGCGGCAGGTACTTCATGCCGCAGTCCGTCGACACCACCACCCGCTCCGGGTCGACGAACGGCAGCGCACGTCGCACCCGCGCGGCGACCGTCTCGGGCGCTCTCCACGCCGTGGTCGGACAGGTCTATGACGCCGAGGATCACCGTCTTGCCGGGCAGGTGCCTGAGCACCGAGGGGTCCAGCCCCGACTGGGCCGTCTCGATCGACACCTGGTCGCACGAGCAGTCCGCCAGCTCGGGCAGGAACGAGTAGCCCGACGGCCGCTCGTGGATGATCGCCGCGTACCCGAAGCAGACGTGCACGGCCGTCGTCCCCGGTGCCCCCTCCAGCGCCCGGTTCAGCGCCTTCAGCCCGTACCGGCGGGCCGGCTCGGGCCTGGCCTGCATGTACGGCTCGTCCAGCTGGACGATGTCGGCTCCCGCCGCGAACAGGTCGTGCACCTCGGCGTTCACCGCCTCGGCGTAGGCCATCGCCAGCGCCTCCGGGTCGCCGTAGTAGTCGTCCTGGGCCTGCTGCGACATCGTGAACGGCCCGGGGACCGTCACCTTCACCGTCCGGTCGGTGTTCGCCCGCAGGAAGTCCAGGTCCGAGACCTCGACCGGGCCGGGGCGGTGCACCGGCCCGACCACGCGGGGCACGGGGTTCGAGTGCCCGCTGCGGTCCAGGGCCTCGCCCGGGTGGTCGACGTCGACCCCTTCCAGCGCTGTGGCGAAGTGGTTCGAGTAGCTCTCGCGGCGGATCTCGCCGTCGGTCACGATGTCCAGGCCGGCCCGCTCCTGCGCCCGGATGGCGAGCAGGGTCGCGTCGTCCTGGGCCTGGCGCAGGTGTTCGGGAGCCGGTCGCCACAGCTCGCGGGCGCGGACCCGCGGGGGGAAGCGCCCGGCCAGCTTGGCCCGGTCGATGAGCCACTCGGGCTGGGCGTAGCTGCCCACGAGCGAGGTGGGGAACAGCGGCAGGTCCGGCATGCCGGGCAGTCTTGCGGGGGAGCCTGAGGACGGCAACGGCCCGACCAATGTCAACGGGAGTTGACAAGCCGTGCGTGTCAATCTACGTTGACAGCCTGGACTCTTCGTCCGCCGCCGCCGGCGCTTGTTAGCGTACGAAGCAAGCCCGCCGGATCTTCGGTCCGTCCGCGCGCAGAAACCCCCTGAGGAGGCCACGGGTGCTGGTCAGGTTGCTGCGGGAGTACTTGCGGCCCTACCGCAGACCCATCGTCGTGATCGTGGTCCTCCAGCTGTTCGCCACGCTCGCTGCACTGACCCTGCCGAGCCTGAACGCCGACATCATCGACAACGGGGTGGCCACCGGTGACACGGGCTACATCGTCCGTACCGGCGCCATGATGCTGGCGGTGACGCTGGTCCAGATCGTCTGCTCCGTGATCGCGGTGTACTTCGGCGCCCGCACCGCCATGGGATTCGGTCGGGACACGCGGGCCGCCGTCTTCCACCGCGTGGGATCGTTCTCGGCTCGCGAGGTCACCCGGTTCGGCGCCCCGTCCCTGATCACCCGCACGACGAACGACGTCCAGCAGGTGCAGATGCTGGTGCTGCTCACGTTCACGCTGATGGTGACGGCGCCGATCATGTGCGTCGGCGGCATCGTGATGGCGTTGCGCGAGGATCTCGGCCTGTCCTGGCTGATCGTGGTGAGCGTGTCGGTGCTGGTCGGGGCGATCGCCCTGATCGTGCGCCGGATGGTCCCGCAGTTCCGGCTCATGCAGGCCCGCATCGACAGCGTGAACCGTGTCCTGCGCGAGCAGATCACCGGTATCCGGGTGGTGCGAGCCTTCGTGCGCGAGCCGGTCGAGCGCGATCGCTTCGGCACCGCCAACGACGAGCTGACGGCCACGGCGCTGAGCGTCGGGCGGCTGATGGCGTTCATGTTCCCGACGGTCCTGCTGGTGCTCAACGTCTCCAGCGTCGCGGTGCTCTGGTTCGGCGGGCACCGGATCGAGGCCGGCCAGATGGAGATCGGTGCGCTGACGGCGTTCCTGAGCTACCTGCTGCAGATCCTTATGTCGATCATGATGGCGACGTTCATGCTGGTCCTCATCCCGCGGGCGGCGGTCTGCGCCGAGCGGCTCACCGAGGTCCTGGACACGGCCCCGTCCGTCGTCCCGCCCGAGCGGGGCGTCAGCGAGCTCCCCGAGCGGGGCACGCTCGAGCTCAGGAACGTCTGGTTCAGCTATCCGGGCGCGGCCGACCCGGTGCTGCGCGACATCTCGCTGCGGGCCGAGCCGGGCCGCACCACGGCGATCATCGGCAGCACCGGCGCAGGCAAGACCACACTGCTGTCCTTGGCGCCACGGCTGTTCGACGCGACGGGCGGGACCGTCCTGGTCGACGGCGTCGACGTGCAGGCGATCGATCCCGATGTACTGCACAGCCGGATCGGCCTGGTGCCGCAGCGCTCGTACCTGTTCACCGGCACGATCGCGACCAACCTGCGCTACGGCAAGCCCGACGCCACCGACGACGAGCTCTGGGAGGCGCTGCGCACAGCGCAGGCCGACGACTTCGTCTCGGCGCTCGCGGAGGGCCTGCACGCGCCGGTCACCCAGGGCGGCACGAACTTCTCCGGCGGCCAGCGCCAGCGACTGGCCATCGCCCGGGCCGTCGTGCGCAAGCCGGAGATCTACCTGTTCGACGACGCGTTCTCGGCGCTCGACCTGGCCACGGACGCGCGGCTGCGCGCGGCGCTG
The DNA here is from genome assembly GCA_963849365.1 of uncultured Actinomycetota bacterium. GTDB lineage: Bacteria > Actinomycetota > Actinomycetes > Prado026 > Prado026 > CAVQCJ01. The sequence goes on along the minus strand of CAWKHA010000001.1, from coordinate 166,155 downwards.
CGGCCCATCACGCGCGAGTCGACGGTGCTGGTCGTCGCCCAGCGGGTCTCCACCATCGTCGACGCCGACCAGATCGTGGTGCTCGAGGACGGGGTCGTGGTCGGGATCGGCACCCACGACGAGCTGGTCGCCGAGTGCCCTACGTACGCCGAGATCGTCGAGTCCCAGCTGCCCGCCGAGGCGGCGGCATGAGCCAGCGCACGGCACCCCCGTCCCAGCCGCCCGGCCAGCCGCTGGGTGCGCCGGCCAGGCACCCGGACCGGCCGCCGCCCATGCGCGGCCCGGCCGCCTTCGCCATGACAGCCGGGATGCCCGCGGAGAAGTCGCAGGACTTCTGGCCCTCGGCCAAGCGACTGCTCAGGCAGCTCGCACCGGAGCGGCTGCTCGTCGCGCTGATCGTGGCCCTCACGGTCACCGGCGTGACGCTCAGCGTGCTCGGGCCCAAGCTCCTCGGGACCGCGACCAACATCATCTTCGAGGGCGTCATCGGCCGCCGGCTGCCGCCCGGGATCACCCAGCAGCAGGCGATCGACGCCGCCCGTGCGCGCGGCGACGACGGCTTCGCGAACCTGCTGTCCGGCATGACCGTCACTCCGGGCCAGGGCATCGACTTCGCGGCGCTCAGCCGGGTCCTGCTCGTCGTGCTGTGCCTGTACGTCCTTGCCTCCGTCTTCATGTGGGCGCAGGGGTACGTGCTCGCCGGCGTGGTCGCGCGAACCGTGCTGCGGCTGCGGTCCGACGTCGAGGAGAAGCTGCACCGCCTGCCGCTGAGCTACTTCGACACCAAGCCGCGCGGCGAGCTGCTCAGCCGCGTCACCAACGACATCGACAACATCCAGCAGACCATGCAGCAGACGATGAGCCAGCTGCTGAACTCGCTGCTGACGCTCGTCGGGGTGCTCACGATGATGGTCGTCATCTCGCCGGTGCTCGCGCTCGTCGCGCTCGTGTCGGTGCCCCTGTCGGTGGTGGTGACCCGGCTGATCGCCAAGCGTTCCCAGCCCTTGTTCGTCCAGCAGTGGGGCCAGACCGGCCGGCTGAACGCGCACATCGAGGAGACGTACACCGGCCACGCGCTGGTGAAGGTGTTCGGCCACCAGCACGAGGCCGAGGTGATGTTCTCCGAGCGCAACGAGGCGCTGTACAAGGCGAGCTACGGCGCCCAGTTCCTGTCCGGCATCATCATGCCGGCGATCATGTTCATCGGGAACCTGAACTACGTCTTCGTCGCCGTCATCGGCGGCCTGAAGGTCGCCTCCGGGAGCATGTCCCTGGGCGACGTGCAGGCGTTCATCCAGTACTCGCGGCAGTTCAGCCAGCCGCTGACGCAGGTCGCCTCGATGGCCAACCTGCTGCAGTCCGGCGTGGCCTCCGCCGAGCGCGTATTCGAGCTGCTGGACGCAGGCGAGCAGGTCCCGGACCCCGAGCACCCGAGCGCCCTGCCGGTCACTCGCGGCGAAGTGGCCTTCGAGCACGTGTCGTTCCGGTACGAACCCGACGTCCCCCTCATCGACGACCTGTCGCTGCTGGCCGCTCCGGGCCAGTCCGTGGCGATCGTCGGACCGACCGGCGCAGGGAAGACGACGCTGGTCAACCTGGTCATGCGGTTCTACGAGCTGGACGCCGGCCGCATCACGCTGGACGGCGTCGACGTCGCCACGCTGCGGCGCGACGAGCTGCGCGGGCAGATCGGCATGGTCCTGCAGGACGCGTGGCTCTTCAACGGGACCATCCGGGACAACATCGCGTACGGCCGGCCCGGAGCCACCGAGCCGGAGCTCCTCGAGGCCGCCCGGGCCACTTTCGTCGACCGGTTCGTGCACTCGCTGCCCGATGGCTACGACACGGTCATCGACGACGAGGGCAGCAACATCAGCGCGGGGGAGCGGCAGCTGGTGACCATCGCCCGGGCCTTCCTGGCCGCGCCCTCGCTGCTGATCCTCGACGAGGCGACCAGCTCGGTCGACACCCGCACCGAGGTGCTCGTGCAGAAGGCGATGGCGGCCCTGCGCTCGGACCGCACCAGCTTCATCATCGCGCACCGGCTGTCGACGATCCGCGACGCCGACCTGATCCTGGTGATGGAGTCCGGCCGCATCGTCGAGCAGGGCACCCACGCCGAGCTGCTCGCGGCCGGCGGCGCCTACGCGCGCCTGTACGCGGCCCAGTTCTCCGGGGCGATCGAGGCCGAGGCCGAGGCCGCCCAGGCCTGAGCGGCCTCAGCCGGGGAAGGGCCGCAGCACGTACGGCTGGGCGGGCAGCCCGTCCGCCAGCAGCGCGGCGGTGCGCACGAACGGCCGCACCGCCTCGAGGATGCGTCCGTTCCCGAGGTAGATGGCCATGTGCGAGATCGGGCTGCCGTAGAAGACCAGGTCGCCGCGCCGGCGCTGTGAGAACGGCACGTGCGGCAAGGCGGAGGCGTACAGCATCTTGGTCGTGGTGAAGCTCGCCTGCACGTGCAGGTCCGTGTTGATCCCCGGCACGACCACTCCGCCGGCGTACAGCGCCTGCAGGTCCAGGCCGGAGCAGTCGAAGCCCATCGGTCCGGCGCCGCCCCAGACGTAGGGCAGCCCGACCCGCGCCCCCGCGTACGCGATCATCGCCTCGATGCGCTGTGCCTGGCTCGCCGTGGCGAGCACGGTCGGCTGCTGCGTGTAGCGGTCGACGCAGAAGTCGTAGCCGGTGTGCAGGGCCACCCAGGTCGTCGCGTCGACCAGGCCCGTGACGCGCAGCGCGTGAGCCGTCTGGAACGCCTTGACGGCGGCGACCGTGGCGCTGTCGTACCGCTCCTTGTGCCCGACGAGGTGCAGCGCCCTCTGCACCAGGTACACCTTGATCCCCACGATGGCGGGGCCGACGGTGAGGCACCCGTGCGGCAGTGGCACGTGGGTGACATAGCGGACCACGTACTTCGGCCGGTGCGTTGGAGCGGGGGTGGGCGTGGGCATGGCCGCAGGTGTCCGAGCGACGGTCGGCGCGACGCTCGCGGTGGTGGCCGGGGCGGGCGGGGCCGACGTCGCGGCGGGCGGGGCCGAGGTCGCGGCAGCCGGGGCCGACGTCGCCGCGCCGTCTCCGGCGGGGGCCGCGCACGCGGCCAGCACGGCCACCGCGCCCACCAGCGACACCGTGCCCACGTGGCGTGCGGCCACCAGCAGCCGGCTGCAACGGCTCGTCCGGGTCACAGACCCATCGTCCACCCTGGCGGGCCCGGGGATGCGACAGTGAGAGGCGTGTGGCAGGCACGGGTCAACGGCGTCCGCCGCCGGCGAGGCATCAGCGGGCCGTTCATCGGCATCGCGGGGTCGCTCGTGCTGGCGGCGTGCTCGAACGGTGCCGCCGCGACCGCACAGCCGGTCGGCTCGACGCTCCCGGCCGCGTCCGCCGCACCCACGACGCAGCAGCCGCTGGGCTCGCCCAGCCTGAGCGCCACACGTACCTCCGCAAGAGCGACCACCACCCGCACGCCCACCAGCCCTCGCCCGGCCACGACCACGGCCGCCACCCAGCCCTGCCTGCACACCGTGCTCGTCGGCTACTCGGTGCGGCACCGCGCGATCACCGCCTGCGAGCGCGGCACTCCCGGCGGCGTGGCCCTGGTCGCGATCGGCGTCATCCACGGGGACGAGCAGCTCGGCCTGTCCGTGCTGAGCCGCCTGCGCCGGCTGACCGTCCCGCGTGGCGTCGACCTGTGGACCATCACTGCCGTCAACCCCGACGGGCTGGCCGCCCGGACACGGCAGAACGCGCACCACGTCGACCTGAACCGGAACTGGCCGCCGACCTGGCAGGCATCCGCCTCCTCGTCACCGACCTACGGCGGGCCGAGCGCCCTGTCCGAGCCCGAGACCCGGGCGCTGCAAGCCTTCCTGCTGCGTGTGAAGCCACGCACCGTCCTGGTCTTCCACAGCCCGCTCGACGCGGTCGACTTCTCCGAAGGCGCCGACCCGACGGTCACCCGGTACATGGCCAAGGCGTGCGGCTATCCGGCGCGCACGCTCGGAGCCAGGCCCGGGTCTTTCACCGGCTGGTTCAACTCCCAGCCGTGGGACGGCACCGCGATCACCTTCGAGTTCGCGGCGCACGCCTCCTCGGGCCAGCTGGACCGGGTCAGCCGTGCGGTGCTGTCGCTCGCTGCGTGGCGCGCACGCTGACGACGGCGACGAGCGGCCACGGCGAATGTCAGCGGAAGACGCCGGTGTGCCCGAGCGAGTAGCGCCCCGGCTGCGGGTACACGCACAGGCCGTGTGGACCGGCGCCGACTCGGATCCGCGCGAGCAGCCGGCCGTCCACGGTCGAGATCGCGTACACGACGGCGTTGTAGCGCCCCGACAGCCACAGCACCCGCCCATCGGCCGACAGCCCGCCCATGTCCGGGCTCCCGCCGCCGGGGATGCGCCATTTCCCCACCACCCGGTCGGTGCGCACGTCGATCCGCGACACCGACCCTTCGCCGCGGTTGGAGACGTACAGCAGGCGCGAGTCGCGGCTCACGTACTCCCCGTGCGCCCCCAGCCCGGTGTGCAGGAACCCGCGCACGCGGAAGCGGTTGCCGTCGATGAGCCACACCCCGTCGTGCATCATGTCGGCGACGTAGAAGACGTGGCCGTCGGGCGCGACCTTGACGTCCTGCGGCATGCTCGGCCCGGGCAGGTCGATGCGCCCGACCACCGCCATCCGCACGGTGTCCACCTTCAGCAGCTGGCCGGAGAACTCGCAGCTCACGACGAAGTAGCGGCCGTCCAGCGAGAAGTCCGCGTGGTTCACGCCGAGGCAGGGGGCGTTCACCCGCTTGCGCACCACCATCGTGTGCGGGTCCAGGAAGTCCAGCTGGCGGTCGTTGCTGGCCATCACGATCGCGTACCGGCCGTCGGGCGTGAAGTACAGGTTGTAGGGGTCGTGCACGTGGACCGGCCGTCCGAGGCGTCCCGTCGCCGGGTCGATCGGGACCAGGTTGTTGCCGAGGTCGTCGTTGACCCAGAGGGTGCGCAGGTCCCACGAGGGGACGACGTGCTGCGGCTCGTGCCCGACCCGGTACGTGCCCAGCACGCGGTAGTGGACCGGGTCGATCACCGTCACGGTGTCGCTCTTGCTGTTGGGGACGTACACCCGGGCCGGGAAGCGAGCCACGACCGGCGAGAGCATCCCGGGACGGTCGGCCGCGTACGCGTCGTGCGGGTCGAGCAGCGGCGGCATGCCCGGCAGCGGCGCCACGGCGTTCGCCGGTGACGGCTGCGGCGGCCGGCTCGCCGTGGCGCCCGCGGGAAGCGGTGCCGGGGACGTCATGGTCATCGACGTCATGCCCCCCGGGGCCGGCGCCTTGCGCTGCTGCGGCGACGGGTGGCCGAGCATCGTCCACCCGAGCAGGACCACGGTGATCCCGGAGACGAAGGCGATCCGGACCGCCTCAGGCGGGCCGACCCGGCGCCGCCTGCTCATGCGAGCAGCTCGGTGACCGTGACCGGGCGCAGCCCCAGCCGGCCGAGACCGACGAGCAGGCCGGGCAGGGCGGCCGCGGTGCCGCTGTGACCCAGGTGCAGGCTGACGATCGAGCCGGGTCGGACGTGGCTGAGAACGGTGGTGACGACGGCGCGGGCCCCGGGGTCGGTCCAGTCGAGGGAGTCGACGTCATAGCTCACACAGACCGGATACCCCGATCGGCGGGCCGCCGCACGGATCGTCGGGGTTGAGCTCGGCGTGCCCGAGGGCCGGAACCAGGCCCCGTGGTCGCCGGTGAGCCTGGTCAGGACCGCCGCTGCGCGCTCCACCTCCGCGTCCGCCTCGGTGGCCCCCAGCGTCCGCATCGGCAGGTGGTGGTAGGTGTGGTTGCCCAGCTCGTGCCCGGCGTCCAGGACCAGCCGGGCGAGGTCCGGCTCCGCGTCCAGCCAGCTGCCGACGGCGAACACGGTGACCTGTGCGTGCGCCGCGGCCAGCGCGGCGAGCACCTGGCGGGTGACAGCCCCTGCGCCTGCGCCGTGGAAGGTCAGCGCGACCGCGTCGCCGGTGCGGCTCCCGTGGGCTACGTCCCCCGCGCCGTTGAGCACCGCTCGGGTCGGCGTGGCGGCGGTTTGCGAAGCCGCCGGCGAGGGCGTCGGCGCGGAGCCGCGCGCCGTCGGTGCGGGGTCGCTCGCGGTGGGTTCCCGGGACGACCCAGAAGCGGGGCCGCAGCCGGCGAGGAACGCACCGGCAGCTCCGGCGATGAGGACGTCACGGCGACGCGGGCGAGGCACGAGCACCATCCGGACGCTACGACCGGCTCGGACAACACCAGGTAAAGGCTCACCCTGCATCAGGTGTCACTCGGGAGCTCCGGAACGACTTGACCGCTGGCCCCAGCTGGTATCAACTTCCCCAACAGTCCACCCCAGCGTCGCGAGGAGATCGGCCCATGGCGCCGCGCCACGTCCGCACGCCGGTTCCGCGCAAGGGCCGGCCGAGCGGGGCGCGCCTGCTGATCGTCGCCGTCGCGCCGTTGCTCGTCCTCGTGCCGCTGTCGGCCTTCGCCGCCGGTCACGCGGCCACCGAACACACCACGAGCACCAAACACACCATGAGCACCAAGCACACCATGAGCACCAAGCACACCAACGCCACCGTCGGCGCAAGCGGCACCACGACCACCAAGACCGCGAAGAAGGCAGCCGCGAAGCGGACCGTGACGGCCGCTGCGGCCACCTCGACCGGCACGCTGATGTGGTCGCGCTCGTGGAACCCGCCGCTGGCCCTGCTGTCGGACTACCAGCGGGGCAAGACCACGCAGGCCGGCTTCCTCGCGCTGCCCACCAGCTTCGCGTCGAAGGGCTCCCAGCAGGCGACGGCCACGGTCCGGTTCAGGACCCGCTGGGTCGACGTGAAGGCGCTCGTCGACGGACCGAACATCGCCCAGCAGGGCCGCTACTCGTCCGCGGCGCAGTTCAAGCTGCAGATCTCCCACGGCCCGAACAAGACCGACCACCGCGGGCAGTGCCGGATCAAGGGCGCGAGCGGCTCGGTCCTCGCCGTCGGCCCGGCGATCGACGTCGCCGACGGCCAGTGGCACACCCTCACCTGCGTCAAGAGCGCGGACAGCGGCGGCCGCACCAAGGTCGTCGCCATCGTCGACGGCGTGGCCGGCAAGACGAGGTACAGCAAGACCGCGATCGGCACCATCGCCCCGCCCGGCAAGGTGAACCTCGGCGGTCGTTCGGCGGTCGCCAGCCCGGACTCCCTGGACGGCTGGATCACGTCGATCAAGTTCTGGCTGGCCTGACCGGAACGGACCGGACCGGGCGTCGGGCTCAGCCCGCGTCGGGCTCCGAACGGCTGGCCCAGCCGGTCGGCACGTCGGCGCCACCCTCCTGGCTGATCCGCGCCCCGAACCTGACCAAGGTCGGTTCCGGCGACATCTTCCCCGAGACCAGCGCCTCGCCGAGACCGAAGCGCGACGCGCGGCCGAGCAGCCCGGGCGGCACGAACGAGAACGTGGCGCCCAGGTACTCCAGGTCGGCCGCCGAGTTCATCCGCATCAGCAGGAGGTTGTCGCACTGCGAGAGCACGTTCTCGTGCACCTTCTGCGGGCGCTGGGTCGACACCAGCAGGTACAGGCCGAACTTGCGTCCCTCGGCGGCGATCTGGACGGCGTGACCGGTGGCGAGCGCCTGCAGCGCGTCCTCCGGGTTCTGCGGGCAGACGTTGTGCGCCTCGTCGATGACCACGAGCACCGGCTCCCGCAGCCTCCGCTGCTCCCACAGCGTGCCGAGCACCGCCGCGCAGATCGTCGACTGCTCCTCGCGCGTACCCAGGGACCCCACGTCCACCACCAGGGCCCTCCAGCCGGGGTCGGCCAGCGCCTGGACGATGGAACCGCCGGCACCGCCCTCCCAGATCTCCCATCCGAACACGCCGAGGTTCGCCGCCCGCAGCCCGAGCTCGCGCGCACCGGGCTCGTCGCTGGTGAGGAACTCGGCCATGCCGGTGACGAGCGGCTTGCCCTGTTCGTCGCCCTCGAGCAGGCGCGAGAGCACCGCGTACTCCTCCCGGTCCGCGACCGGGTCCAGGTGGAGCACGGCCGCCTGGCAGCGCCGTCCCAGCTCGCCGAAGCGCACCCGCAACGGTTCGCCGCCGGCGGACGCGGCGCGCCGGACGTCCACCGCGCCGGCGACCCGGGCGTACCGGGTGCTGGCCTGTTCGTCCGCGCCCGGCCGGACCTCGCCGAGGCGCACGTAGTCCGAGTTCAGGTCCAGGATCACGATGCGCAGACCCGTCTCGAGCAGCAGCCTTTCCAGCACCAGCCCCAACGAGTACGTCTTGCCCGAGCCGGACTGGCCGCACAAGAACGTGTGCCGGTCGAAGCCTCGAGCGTCCAGGCGGGCCGGGACTCCCGCCGCCGGCATCAGCTCGCCGATGTCGAGCGCCGCTGCCGCGGGCCCGTTCGCCTGGATCCACGTGGACACGTCTGCGGGGGAGGCCGGCCGTGTCGACGCGTCGTGGAAAGGGGCGCCGCGCTCGAGCAGGACGCCGGTGCCGAGGGCCACTCTGATCCGCTGCGGCACCTGCGCTCCACCGGCGGGGCCGACCGGCCCGGTGACGACGTCGTCCGCGGAGACCGACGCGAGCTCGAGGCTGAGCAGCTGCCCCAGCCGCGGCCCGGACGGCGCGTCGATGACGACGTAGTCCCCGACCTGGACCGAGAGGCTGTGCAGGGCAGCCTGGAACGCGAAGTCGCGACCGTCCATCGAGGTCGCCAGGCTCGGCACCGACTGTTCGATGTCCCGGCGCAGGTCGCGGGCGGCGGGGGCGGCCGGAGCCGGGATCTGGGTCATGGGGTTGGAGTATCGAGGAGCCGGCCCGCCGGCACCACCACTGCGTGCGAGACACTCCGGACCCACCAGCCACGGCCACCCCATGAGGCCCAGGTGACCTTGCTCTCATCGGCCGTTCGGGCCATTCACCCAGGACGCGACCGGACGTAGCGTCCGCGCATGCCACTGATCGTCACGGCCAAGCTGGCCGCCCTCGCCCTGCTCGCGGCCACGACCGTTTCCTCGACCGCGGCGCCCAACACGCCGAACCTGCCGTGGACCGGCACGACGCCGACAGCCACGATGGTGCGCCAGTGCGGGACCCAGATGTGGGCCGTCGGCAAGTTCACTACGGTCGGCTCGCCCGGCCACGCCGCAGTGACACGCAACAACATCGTGGCGTTCAACAACGCGAGCGGCGCCGTCGCCGCCGTCAACCCGAACGTCAACGGTCAGGTGGACACGATCACGTTCTCGCCGGACTGCACCAGCGCCTACATCGGCGGCACCTTCACCACCGTCGGCGGCACGACGGTCAAGAACATCGCCAAGATCAGCACCTCGACCGGCGCGGTCGACGCAGCGTTCGCGCACACCGCGCCGGCCCGTGTCGCGGCCCTGCTGTACTTCAAGGGGCACCTGCTGACCGGCGGTTACTTCAAGACCATCAACGGCTCGACCGGGACCACGGCGTCGTATCTGACCAGCCTCAGCCCGACCACCGGCAAGGTCGACGGCTACGCCAACAACCTGGGCATCACCGGCACGCTGCCCAAGGACGTCACACACATCTACAAGATGTGGGCCAACCCGGCCGGGACCAGGCTCGCGGTCGACGGCGTCTTCACCAGCGTGCTCGGCCAGAGCCGCAAGCAGGCGTTCGTCCTCGACCTGGGGACCAGCTCCGTCAGCCTGGACGCGTGGTACGCGCCGGCGCTGAGCGAGGCGTGCGGTGCCAGCGGGGAGCAGTTCTACGCGAAGGGCCTCGCCTGGTCGCCGGACGGCAACTTCATCTACGTCGCTAGCACGGGCTTCCGCGGGGCCACACTGTGCGACGCCGTCGCGAAGTTCTCTTCGACGGCGAACTCCAACCAGCAGCTGATCTGGATCAACAAGACGGGCGGTGACTCGCTGTACGCGGTCGTCGCGACCGCCACGGACGTCTACGTGGGCGGTCACCAGCGCTGGCTGAACAACCCGCTGGGCGTCGACAAGTGCGGGCCGGGCTGCGTGCCGCGCCAGGGCATCGGCGACGTCGACGCGACGACCGGTCTGGCCACCTCCTGGAACCCGGGCAAGACCCGTGGACACGGCGTGCTCGACCTGTTCCTCGACTCGGCCGGAAGCCTGTGGGTGTCGTCGGACGCTCCGAACGGGGCCAAGTGCGCCGGCGTCTTCCACCCCGGGATCTGCGAGTTCGTGCACGCCTGAGGGGTCACGCGCCCGCCGGCCGCGACGCGCCCGGCGGGCGCATCACGGCCCAGTGGTCCGGCCGTTCGTCGCATTGCCGCCGTGACGATGGATACTCGACGGCGAGCGCCCCGACCCGATCGGACCGAGTCCCATGGAGCTGAGCACCGAGGCCGCCGGCCCGGTCCTCACCATGCCCGGGCTCCGACGGCGTTCCATGTGATGGCCAAGCCGACCGGCGCGTCTGCAACCTCGACTGCGAGTACTGCTTCTTCCTGTCCAAGGAGATGCTCTACCCGGGCAGTCGGTTCCGGATGGCCGCAGGACCTGCAGGAGACGTACATCCGGCAGCTGCTCGAGGCGCACGCACGGGCGCCCGAGGTCGTCGTGGCCTGGCAGGGCGGCGAGCCGACGATGATGGGGCTGGACTTCTTCCGCCGCTCGATCGAGCTGCGAGCGGCGCTAGGCCCGGCCGGGGCAGCGGATCCTGAACACGATGCAGACCAACGGGACCCTGCTGGACGACGAGTGGGGTGCGTTCCTGAAGGAGAACGACTTCCTGGTCGGTATCTCCATCGACGGGCCGCCCGCGATGCACGACGCCTACCGGGTCGACAAGGGCGGCAAACCGACGTTCGACCGGGTGCTGCGAGGGCTGGACGTGCTGAAGCGGCACGACGTCGACTGGAACGTGCTGACCACCGTCCACGCGGTCAACGGCGACCACGGCTCGCGAGGTCTACCGGTTCCTGCGCGACGACCTCGGAGCGACGTTCGTCCAGTTCATCCCGATCGTCGAACGGGCCACGGACGAGACGTTGCGAGATCGCCGACTCCGGCTGGGGGAGCGGCGTGCACGGCCGGCCGCTGTACGTCCAGGACGGCTCGCTGGTCACCCACCGCTCGGTGGCGCCGCAGCAGTACGGCCGGTTCATGATCGACGTGTTCGAGGACTGGGTGCGCCGTGACATCGGCACGGTCTACGTGCAGATGTTCGACACCGCCCTGGCCAACGGCTACGGCGAGGGCGGCGGGATGTGCGTGCACGCCGAGACGTGCGGGCAGCAGCTCGCCCTGGAGCACAACGGCGACCTGTACTCCTGCGACCACTACGTCGAGCCCGGCTACCTGCTCGGCAACATCGGGGACAGGACCATGCTCGAGCTCGTCACGCTTCCGCAGCAGCACAAGTTCGGCCAGGACAAGCGCGACACCCTCACGCAGTACTGCCTGGACTGCGATGTGCGGGTAGTGTGCAACGGCGGCTGCCCGAAGGACCGGTTCGCGACCTCGCCGTACGGCGAGCCGGGCCAGCACTACCTGTGCCCTGGCTACAAGGAGTTCTTCCACCACGTGCAGGGGCCCATGGCAGGACATGGCCCAGCTGCTGCGCCAGGACCGCGCACCGTCCGAGCTGATGGCCGCGTACGCCGCCGCGGACGCCCGGCGTTCCCGCAACGACGCCTGCACCTGCGGCAACGGCAAGAAGTGGAAGAAGTGCCACGGCGCAGCCGGCACGGCCACAACGCGTTCCCTCACGCCGTGACTTCGGCCGCGGCCTTCGCCTTGGGCGCCGGTTGGTCGTGGGGCAGGTCGCGGGTGAACGCGAGCGAGGCCAGGGCGAGGAACGCCGCAGCCAGGAAGCCGGCCTTGAGGGACTTCAGCTGGGCCTGCTCGTAGTCGTCCACGATCGCCTGCGTGGTTGCGGTGTCGAGGCCGGCCTCCTTCGCGGCTGCCTCGATCTCGTCGCTGGAGACGAAGTCGATGCCGGACTCGACCGCGACGGAGACCTGGCTGGAAACCTCGTCGCTGATGCGGTCGTCCGCCTTGATCGTCGACGCGAACACGCTGGCGAGCCCGGTCAGCACGATCGCCCCGATCAGGGCGACGCCGAGCGAGGAGCCCAGCTGTTGGCCGGTGTACTGCAGGCCGCCGGCCTCGGCGCGCCCCGCGGCGTCGACCGAGGACTGCACGACGTTGCCGAGCTGCGACACCATGAGCCCCATGCCCACCCCGAGCAGGGCCATCGATGCGGCGAAGAAGGCGTCGGCCAGGTCAGGCTGGACGGTGGCGAGCAGTGCGACGACGGCGACAAGGGTCACCGACAACCCGGCCCGGACGATGGTGCGGACCGGGTAGCGGGACGACAGACGCGACCCGATCGCGGACGCCAGGAACATGGTGATCGAGACGGGCAGCATCTTGACGCCGGTCTGCAGGGCGTCCAGGCCGAGAACCAGCTGCAGGTAGAGCGGGATGGCGAAGAAGACGCCCATGAGGATCAGGTTCTGGCTGAACAGGCCCACCAGCCCGGCCCGCAGCGGCGGAATCTGCACGAGGTCGAGGTGCACCAACGGATCCAGGCCCATCGCCTCCCGGCGCCGCTGCCACCGCACGAACCCCCAGAGCAGTGCCGCGCCGAGCGCCAGGACGAACAGGGTCAGCGAGAAGCCGAACGGCTCGATGGGCGAGTCCTTGGGCTGGACCCAGCCCCAGCTGCTGGACTGCAGTACGGCGAGGACGACCGCCCCCAGCCCTGCGGCGGAGAGCGCACCGCCCACGACGTCGAGGCGGGGCCTGGGTCCGCTGACCGCCGCGTCCCCGACGAAGCGGACCATGACGATGATGAATGCCACCAGGACGACCTCGCCGAGGAAGACCACCCGCCAGGTGAGCTCGGTGGTGGCCCAGCCGCCGAGGATCGGGCCGATCGCGATGCCGGCCCCGGCGACGCCGCCGATCACGGCGTACGCGACCTTGCGGTCGTTGCCCCCGTAGTTGCCGGCGATCAGGGCGGCCAGCGCGGGAAGCACCAGCGCGGCACCGAGGCCCTCGAGGACCGACCACCCCAGCGCCAGCACTTCGACGTTGGGAGACACCGCGGTGAGCGCCGACCCGCACGCGTAGATGACCAGGCCGACGACGAACGCCCGGCGACGCCCGATGATGTCGCCGATCTTGGCGCCGGTCAGCATGAACATGGCCATCACCAGGCAGTACAGGGTGATCACGGCCTGGATCACGGTGACCGTCGTGTCGAAGTCCTCCACCAGCTGGCTGATCGACACGTTCATCACGGACTGGTCGAGAACCATCACGAACTGGGCCGTCGCGAGCGCGACCAGAGGCCACCAGCGCTTCACCGGACCCCTTTCGCTCACGCTCGGACCGAGCTCGACCCTGTCAGAGTCAACGTACTGTGCCGGCGGCGTCGAGCGGTGGCCTTCCGCATCCGCTGCTCTGAGCCGTCGGGGGCCGTGGTGCCTGGTGGTCCCGTGAAAGGCTGGAGCGGTGGAGAGCTACGACGTCCTCGTCGTGGGCGGCGGGATCGCCGGAGTCTCGGTCGCGTACGAGCTCGCCGCCGATCTCCGGGTAGGGCTGGTGGAGCGCGAGGGTGTGCTGGCGGCACATTCGACCGGCCGGTCCGCTGCCACCTTCATCGACAGCTACGGCGGCGTCGAGGTGCGAACCCTCGCGAAGTCGAGCCGGCCGTTCCTGGACAGTCCTCCCGAGGGCTTCGACCGGCACCTGCTCACGCCACGCGGCGCCCTGTATGTCGGCTTCGCCGGTCACGAGGCCCTGGTGGAGGAGCTTTACCAGGATGTGCGGCTGCTCAACGACCAGGTGCGGTTGCTCGGCACGGGCGACTGTCTGGCCGCGTGCTCACTGCTGCGGCCCGCGAGCCGGCCGGTCGCGGTGCTCGACCCGGACGCCATGGACATGGACGTGCACGCACTGCACCAGGGGTACGTGCGCGGGCTGCGCAGTCGCGGCGGCGCCGTCCGGACAGCTGCGCCCCTGCACCGCCTGGAGCCGATCAGGGGCGGCTGGCTCGCCACGACGGCTGACGGGACCGCGCAGCGGGCGAGAGTCGTGGTCGACGCCGCGGGCGCCTGGGCGGACGAAGTCGCCGTTATGGCCGGTGGGGCGCCGGTCGGTCTGCGGCCGCTGCTGCGTTCGGTCTTCATGGTTGCGCGGCCCCAGCTCCCGGGGGCTGCTGCGTGGCCGCTCGTTCACGACGTCGCCTCCCGGTTCTACTTCAAGCCGGAAGGCAACAGCCTGCTCTGTTCCCCGGCCGACGAGAGCCCCGCGGCGCCGGGCGATCCCCGTGCGGACGAGCTCGCGATCGCGAAGGCGATCGAAGACCTCGGGGCCGACACCCTGCTCCAGGTTCGCCACGTGACGGCCAGCTGGGCCGGACTGCGCGTCTTCGCACCCGACCGGGTGCCCGTCGTCGGTTTCGACCCCGAGCGTGCCGGACTGTTCTGGCTGGCCGGGCAGGGCGGCTTCGGGATCCAGACCGCTCCGGCCATGGCTCGCCTGGCCGCTGCGCTCGTACGTGGGCAGGAGGTCCCGGCCGACATGGCTGCAATGGGGCTGACGGCGGCCGCCGTGAGCCCAGCCCGATGAGTCGCTCGTCTGGGCCCGCGGTACGGCCGGAGATACAGTCGACGAAGGCCAGTGTTCGGGAAGGAGTCGCGATGCCGCCAACGGACGCGGAGCTGGTGGAGCTCGAGGCCCGCCGCAAGCAGCTCGCCCAGAAGTACCTGCTGCCGCCGGAACAGCGCGACACTCCGGGGAGGGGGATCCACCACGCGGCCCTGATCTGCTCGGACGTCGAGCGGACCATCCAGTTCTACCAGGGGCTGCTGGGCTTCCCCTTGGTGGAGCTGGTGGAGAACCGCGACTACAAGGGCTCCTCGCATTTCTTCTTCGACCTGGGAAACAAGACCCTGCTCGGCTTCTTCGACTTCCCCGGACTGGGTCTGGAGCCGGGCATCGAGGCCATCGGCGGCGTCCAGCACATCGCGATCTCCGTGCCTCGGGATCGCTGGGAACGGCTCCGCGACCGCCTCGACGAGGCCGGCGTCAAGTACGCCGGACCGGACATGGGTATCGAGGAGTCCATGTACTTCAAGGACCCCGACGGCATCCAGATCGAGCTGCTCAGCGACCCGCTGATGTACTTCGCGGGCCGGCAGCTCGACGAGTAAGGGGAGTGCCACCCGGCCTGCCGAACGTCACTGAGCCGCCGGCTGAGCGATAGACAAGAGGCTGGCCCTGGCCGGGACCATCGCCCCCTCGGGTCTGGCAGGCGACCGCGCCCCCGGAGACACTGGGAAGCGTGCATCGGAGCGAACCTGTCGACGGCTTCCGGCTCGCGTACGAACGGGCCGGTCGTGGGCCGGCGATCGTGCTGTTGCACGGGTGGCCGGGCGACCGGACGGACTTCCGCTCGGTCGTGTCCATGGTGGGCCCGGTGGCCGACATCGTGGTCCCGGACCTGCGGGGTTTCGGCGAGTCCGACAAACATCCGGCCGACCCGGCGGACCAGTACAGCGCTGACGCACAGGCGCGCAGCGTCATCAGCCTGATCGAGGAACTCGGGCTGGACCGACCCGTGATCGGCGGGTACGACATCGGCAGCCGGATCGCCCAGACCGTGGCACGGAGCAGACCTGACCTCGTCCGTGCGCTGGTCGTCTCACCGCCGCTGCCGGGCATCGGCGAGCGAATCCTGGACGCGCGGGTGCAGCACGAGTTCTGGTACCAGTACTTCCACCGGCTCGAGCTTCCTGACGAGCTCATCGACGGCCGGCCCGAAGCCGTCCGTGCGTACCTCCGCCACTTCTGGTCACACTGGTCGGGACCCGGGTTCGAGCCGAGCGACGAGCACCTCGACCACCTGTCCTCCGTCTACTCAGTGCCCGGCGCCTTCACTGCCTCGATCGCGTGGTACCGGGCGAGCAGTGGTTCGGTCGCCCGATCGCTCGCAGAACAAGCGCCCCGGCCGGGAGATCGCATCGCGCTGCCGACAACCGCTCTGTGGCCCGAACACGATCCGTTGTTCCCCAGGGCATGGTCTGACCGGCTCGACGCCTTCTTCGCCGACGTCAGGCTGCAGTACGTCGATGGCGTCGGCCACTTCACGCCGCTGGAGTGCCCGCGTGAGTTCGCGGCCTCGCTGGCCACTGCGGCGGGCACCTTCCGTCCCTGACTGCCGGCCGCCGCAGAGTGTCCCGTCCGGTGACCTTCACCCAGCTCCGCAGACCGGACCACTCCAGGAAGACGGCGGGGTCGTTGCCGGCGAGCCCATCGGTGGCCCGACGTGGAGGTGGGCGACGCACGACCGCTAGAAACCGCGCGCTTCCAACGCGTCCAGGTCACGCTCGGCGTACAGCCGGTGTTCCCACTCCTCGTTGAGGATGCAGGTCAGGCACTCCCACACCGGGTAGCTGCGAGGCTCAGGCCACCCGGGCCCTTCGACCGGCTCGGTGTGACTCCGCAGCGACTCGTCCGTCAGGCCGTCGATGACCTCGCGCACGGTGGACATCCGGTCGCGGCGCAGTTCGAGGACCGCGTCGAGCGACGGCTGTACCTCACGGTCTCGCGGGATGCCCGGCGTGTCAGGCATCTCGTCCCAAGGCAGGTCCAGGGGATCCCACGGCGACGGATCGCCGAGAATCGCCCGCCGGACCCAGGAGTCGGTGGCGAACACCAGATGGCGCAGCGTCTCGATGAACGACCACTCCCCGTCGACCGACTCGTGCAGCAGCGCAGGGTTCATCCGACCGGCCCGTTCGACGGTCTCGCCCCACAGCCGCTGGAGGACGTCCCACGCCTCGCGGAAGCCGGCCGGTTCAGTCGGGCGCATCCTGGCCCGGTCGGGGTACCGCCGGTCGAGCTCGGCGTTGACCAGGACTCCGATGTCCACGCCGTTGATCGTCAGGTTCCAGATCTCGCCATGGATGTCGACGTCGACCAGCTCGACGCCGCGCATCACGACGCCGCTCAGGTTGACGCCGCGGAACCGGGCGTTGGCCAGGTCGACGGCGCGGAGGTCCGCTCCGCTGAGGTTCACCCGCTCAAACCGGGAGCCACTGAGATCGACACTGGTGAAGTCAGTCATGGGGCGAGGCTACGGCGGGGTGCGGACATTCGTTTGGAAGGTCCCGTGACCCGGTCGCAGTCGTCATCCGGCCGTCCTTGCTGCCGGGGTGTACCAGACGCCGACCCCGATGTCCGGCGGCAGCATGACCGATACCGGCATGGAGGCGCCGCCAAGCCGGACACGCGCGGGTTCGGCAGTGATCGTGGACCTGGTGTCCGAGGACCGCCGTCATCTGCGATCTACGTGCCGCCGTCCGGTGCAGCAGTATATACTTCGATCACGGCCGGTATATGGGGAGGCGCGCGATGACAAAAAGGCTGATCGAGCTCGACGATGAGCTGCTGGCAGACGCGCAGCGCGAGCTGCACACGGTCGGTGTCTCCGACACAGTACGTGCCGCCCTGCGGCAGGCGGCCGCCAACGCAGCCAGGGCACGCCAGATCGAGTGGCTCACCGAGGGCGGCCTGGAATCCATGGCCGAAACTGAGCAGCGAGCCGGCGCGTGGCGGTAATCGCCCAGTACCTCATCGACACCAGCGCTGCCGCTCGAATGCGCCACCCAGATGTGGCGGCGCGGCTGGCACCACTGATTGAGACAGCGGTCGTCGCAACCTGTGCGACCTTGGACGCCGAAGCGCTCTACAGCGCGCGCAACCCAGCCGAGTACGAGCAGTTGCGTGCTGACCGTCGCGCAGCGTATGAGTACTTGCCCACCGAAGACGCCCACTGGCAGCAGGCATTCGAGGCTCAACGCGAGCTTGCGCGCAGCCGGCGACATCGTGTCGTCGGAATCGCCGACCTGCTCACCGCCGCCCTAGCCGCAGACCACGGCATCACGATCGTGCACTACGACGCTGACTTCGAGATCGCGGCGGAGGTGCTCAACTTCCGGCACCGATGGATCCTTGCGCGTGGCTCGGCCTGAGACGCAAGGGCAGTAGCAGACGAGCGCCGAAACTGCCCGCGCCGCCGAGGACGCTCCTGCCTCAGCCGAACGTGAAGCAGAAGATCTGCGCCTCGGGGTCGAGGAAGGTGATCTCGACGGTCCGGTCGGTGATGCGGCCGTCCTGCCGGACGAGCTGGTGCAGCCGCTGCTCGGTCAGCGTCCCGTTGCCCTCTTCGTCCACGTCGTCGCCTTGCGCGGCACCGGGGGCCTGCCCGTCGACGTGCACCCGGAAACGCAACGACGTGCCGCGCACCGCCGGCCCCATGACCAGGTTGACGTCGCGGGCGTGGAAGCGGCACACGACCTGCCCGCCAGCGGTGTCGAGCGTCGCCGGCTGTCCGTCGACCGTCCACTCCCCGGACAGGGCCCACTCGTTGAGCCGCAGGTGTGAGGGTGCCGTGTACGACTGCGGCTTGCCCGGTTGCAGCCCCTCGGGCGACGCGAACCCCTCACCGCGCTCGTAGCCGGTGTAGGTCTCCGGCGTCCTGAGGGTCTGCCAGTCCGCCGCGACCTCGAGACCGCGGGGCTCGACCGACACGCGTTCCCGACCCGGGCTGGAGCCGGCCTCGACCAGCAGCTGCTGGATGACCATCTCCGACTGCTCGTACTCGCCCTCACCGAAGTGGTGGTGCCGGATCCGGCCCTGCGCGTCGGCGAAGTACAGCGCCGGCCAGAAGTGGTTCCCGAACGCCTGCCACACCCGGTACTCGCTGTCGATCGCCACCGGGTAGGCGATGCGGCGCAACGCCACCGCCGCGCGGATGTTGTCCACGTCCCGCTCGAAGCCGAACTCGGGCGTGTGCACGCCGACCACCGCGAGCCCGTGCTCGGCGTACCGGTCGGCCCAGGCGCGCACGAATGGGAGCTGGCGCAGCCAGTTGACGCACGTGTACGTCCAGAAGTCGACCAGCACCACCTTCCCGAGCAGGTCGTCCAGCGTGAGCGGCTCGGAGTTGAGCCACCCCGTCGCGCCGTCGAACGATGCCAGCCGGCCCTCGACGGGCAGCTCGGCGGCGTGCGTGTGCAGCCCCGCGGGCGTCGCCCACTTCCCGCTCATGACGGCGAGACCTCGACGCGGCTCCCCGTCGGTCCAGGGTTGGGGCGGATCTGGGTTTCGTGGGACATCGTCGTCCACCTCGCTAGTGCCGGAGAGATCGGAACGCGGCGCGCAGCTCGCCGGCGAACAGCTGCGGTTGTTCCCATGCCGCGAAGTGGCCGCCGCGGTCGAGCGTGTTGAAGTGGATGAGGTTGTCGGGGTACGCGCGCTCGGCCCACGACCGTGGCGCCTGGTACAGCTCGTCGGGGAACACGCTGATCGCGAAGGGGATCGAGATGGGCTTGGCGTCGAAGAAGTCCGCCTTGTTCTCCCAGTACAGGCGAGCCGCGGATACCCCCGTGTTCGTCAGCCAGTACAGCGTGATGTTGTCCAGCAGGTCGTCGCGGGTCAGGTCGCTGTCCAACGTTCCCTCCAGGACCCTCTTGACCAGTCCGGGCTGACCGGTGCCGTCGCCGTGGTCGAGCGCGAACGCCGCCAGATCGACCGGTGAGTCCGCCAGTCCGTAGAGCGTCTGCGGGCGCGTCGCCATGATCTGCGCGTAGGCCACGTGCTTGGCGTAGAAGCCGCTCAGCTGCGCGTACGCGCGCAGCTCCTCCTCTGACAGGCCGGCCGGCGGTGGGTCCCCGCGCTCGAACCCCGGGACCACGTCGGCAGGCGCGGTGCCGGGCATGTTGGAGTGGATGCCGAGCAGCCCCGGCGCCGCCTGGATGCCCATCGCCTGCGTGACGGCCGCACCCCAGTCGCCGCCCTGAGCCACGAACTCGGTGTATCCGAGGCGGTTCATCAGCACCACCCAGGCCCGGGCGATACGCATCGGATCCCAGCCGTTGGTGGTCGGTTTGGCGGAGAACCCGTGGCCCGGTAGGGAGGGGACCACGACATGGAAGGCGTCCGCCTCGCTGCCGCCATGCGCCGTCGGATCGGTGAGCGGCTCGATGATCTTCAGCTGCTCGACGATTGAGCCAGGCCATCCGTGCGTGACAATCAGTGGGAGCGCGTTCTCATTCCGCGAGCGGACGTGGATGAAGTGGATGTCCAGCCCGTCGACCTCCGTGAGGAAGTTCGGGAAGCCGTTCAGCTTCTTCTCGCAGCTTCTCCAGTCGTACTCAGTCGCCCAGTACCGCGCGAGCTCCTGCATGGTCGCCAGCGGCATGCCCTGGGAGTCGTCGTCCACCGTCTCGCGCTCGGGCCACCGTGTTGCGGCGATGCGTCGGCGCAGGTCCGTGAGCTCCGACTCGTCGAAGGCGATCTCGAACGCGCGAATGGCGGCCGTGCCGCCCACGTTGCTCTCGATTGCCGACATCTGCTCCTCCTGTCGTGCCGGAAGACTTTGATCACTCCCACGGGGGGCGTTGCGGTGTGCGGGACGCCCGAGGCCGACCTCAGAGCGGTCATGCGTCGCTGCGGCAGCGCAATGCGCCAACGCGCCAACGCTACTGCCGGCGCCACAAGGTGGAAAGAGGTGCCGTTCCAGCTCGCGGTTGCCAGCGGCCTAGGCCCAGTGTGCGGCCCGACGTCCACAGATTGGACGTCGATCGGACTAGCCGTCGCGCCTTGCTCGACCGAGTACTCGACGAGGAGCTACCGCGGTTCGCCGAGGCCCTGGAGCGCCTCAGCCAGTGATCTTCCTCGACCTCGACGACGTGCTCCATATCTCGCTACGGCTGCTCGGCGAGCCCGCAGCGGTCAGGGACGCCGGGCTGCTGCAGGCTGCCGTGGCCCGACCGCAAACAACAGTCGGTGGACAGGACGCGTACCCGACCATCCACGATAAGGCCGCCGCCCTGCTGCACTCGCTCAGCCACAACCACTCACTGGTCGATGTGAACAAGCGGCTTGCGCTCGCCGGCACCATCGCGTTCTACGGCATGAACGGCTTTCGGCTCCAGATGACGAACAAGGCGGCGTACGACCTGATCACCACTGTCGTGACCGGCAAGGACGAGGACCTGCAGGCGACGGTGCGGATCCTCAAGGCCGCCGCTCGACGCAGACGGCGCTGATCACTGCGGTCGAAGTAGATGATCTTGAACCTGGTGTCCGAGGCGGGACGTCAACAGCCTGCACGCCTGACTGGAGGCTCTCCGGCTGGCCCGCGTGAGCCGGCTGAGGCCAATGACCGACAGCATTCGCGCTCACTTCATGGGGCAAGATCGGTCCCGTGTCGCGGACCTTCTCGATGCGGGCGGTGAGGTGACGACGGAGCCGCCGTGCGTGACCGGACTTGTTCGCCTTCTGTCACGCCTGGGTTGGGTAACCGACCTGTGGGTCGGGGGCTCGCTGGCGACGGGTGACTACATATCCGGCGTGAGCGACCTCGACCTGGTGGCCATCGTTGACGGGCATGCGGATGCCGACCGTACGGCCAAGCTCGCGAGTGTGCATCGTCAACTCGACCAAGGCATCGGCTCGGGACGGAATCTCGGTTGCGTCTATGTGGATGGCGCTCGTCTGGGTGACGTGGCTGCGACTCACCCCATGTGGACGCACGGGACGCTCGTGAGAAGGAGCCTGTCGGGCATCGCAAGGGCCGAGCTCCTGGTCTACGGATACGCCGTCATCGGGAGGCCCCCGCTCGATGTCTTGCGACCCATGAGCCCGGATGATGTCCGTGACGCCGCCCGTGCGGAACTGGCCGGATACTGGGCCCGAGCGGTTCGGCATCCATGGTGGTGGCTCGACCCTGTCATGCCCGACCTTGGACTCACGTCGATGGCTCGCGCCCGATACGCCATATCGACCGGTCATCTACTCACCAAGACTCGCGCCATCGACGCGGCGAAAGCCCCAGAATGGTACATCGACCACATGCGGGCCAGACGACGCGGTGAACACGTCGTATCTCCCCGCATTCGCAGTGCCCGCATTGCCTGGAGCGACGCGCGAAGGACCGTCGCACAGATCAGTCGTTGACTCGCAACGCGCCATAGCGGCGGGAAATCAGAATGCTTAGCCGGGCCGGCTCAGTTGTCCTTCGACCTAGTGCTCGGATGTCAGAAGCGCTCGAAGCTCGGCCACGGCGGAGATCGCGCTCTCGTTGTCGTGGGCGCACGGGATCACATTGAACGTTGAGCATCCGGCGTCGATGTATGGGCGCAGGAACTCCGCCACGCGCTCGGGCGAGCCGTATGGCGAGTAGCGCTCGAACGGGTCGAACGGCATCTGGTAGAACGCCTGCATCCGGCTGGCCAGTAGCTCGCGTGCGGCCTCGTCGGTGCGGGCGAATCCGCACCAGACGTTCAGCGCATGCCGGAACTGGCTCACGTCTCTGCCGGCCTGGGCGGCCTCATGGGTGATCTGATCGCGAACGGTTGCGAACCGGCGAGGCGAGACCCAGATCCCGAGCCAGCCGTCACCGAGCCTCGCCGAGCGACTGACCGCCGAGTCCGACCGTCCGCCGACGATCAGGGGGATCGGCGGGGACGGCGCCGGCAGGATCAGCGCGTCTTCGAGCGAGAAGAACTCGCCTGTGTAGCTGACCGGCGTGCCCTCGGCCAGGCCGCGCAGGATCTGCAGGCATTCGTCCATCCGACGCCCACGCGTCTTGGGGTCCACGCCGCAGATCTCGATCTCGTGACGGTCCTCGCCGCCGATGCCGACGCCCAGCGTCAGCCGACCAGGCGCGAGCTCCGCAAGTGTCGCGAGCTGCCGTGCGACAGCAACCGGGTGGCGCAACGGCAGCAGGTAGAGCCCGACGTACACCGGCAGCTCAGCCTGGGCAACAAGCAGGGAGGTCGCCGAGATGAGCCCGTCCGATCCGGCTCCCACGAAGAAGCTCACGTGGTCACCGACGCACACATGGTCGATGCCCCCGGCGGCCGCACGAGCCAGCGTCTCGCGCATGTGCTCGGGACTGCCGCTGAGCTGGCCGGTCGGAGGGAAGAGCCCCACGCGGACGCTACCCATCGCGGTCTCCCTTCTGTGCCCGGCCGGCGATCAGCGGCCGCACTATCGGCGGCATGCCGTGCCATGAGGCTTCGTGTACCTGGTCGAGCTCGAACCCGCAGGACGCGATCAGCTCTGCCGTTGCGCGGTTGCAGCGGCAGCCTTGCGCGAAGCGACCCCACTGCGTTGCGAGGCGGTCCTGCCAGTAGGCGAGAGTTGGTGACTCGGAACGGACGTGCTCGATGAAGAGCAGCTGGCCACCGGGGCGCAACACCCGCGCGATCTCCCGCAGGGCGAGATCGGGTTGGTCGACCGTGCACAGCACCAAGGTCGAAACGACGGTGTCGACCGACCTGTCGGCGAGCGGTAGCCGTTCCGCGCATCCGTCGACCATTCGTGTGGGACGGCCGCCTCGCCGCAGCCTCCTCTCCAGGCGGGAGCGCATCGCGGCGTCCGGCTCGAGCAGGACCAGGTCGTCGAGGTCGCCGGGGTAGTGGCGTACGTTCAGACCGGTGCCGCTGCCGATCTCGAGCGTGCACCCGTACGCGCGGCTGAGCAGTTCCTCTCGGAGAGCGCGTAGTCCCGCCCGTTCGCCGACCCACAGGAATGGGTCGTACAGGACCGCGAAGGCGCGCGCCCATGCCGCCCAGCGCTCTGACGGTCCAACTCGTGTGATGGCGTTCTGCATGACTGCGACAGTGCGCCCGCCAGGGGGGTCGCCACATCGCTCGGACCGGCCATCTGGCAAACATGGCCCGTTCGGGTGACCTGTGTCAGAGCAGACCCAGACGCGCCGCCTCAGCGACCGCCGCTGAGCGAGAACCGTGCCCGAGCTTGTGGCGAATGTTCGCGACGTGGCGGTGCACGGTGTGCTGGCTCAGGACCAGCTGTTCGGCGATCTCCCGGTCGGTCAGACCTCTCGCGACCAGCGCCAGCACCTCGCGCTCGCGGCCGGAGAGCAGCACCGCCGCCGGCTCTCCAGCAAGCCTGGCCGGCGTCTCGGGCACGAGAGCCGAACGCAACGCGCGCGCCACCGAGTGCGCATCCCCAGCCCACGGGAAATGGGCGCTCCCGTTGAGCGGGAGCAAGGTCGCCCCCGGGATCGCCGCCGCGAGCTCCCGGCCGAGGTGGTAGGGGATGGCGCGATCGGCACGACGGTGTACGACCAGCGTCGGCGCACGCACCCGTTCCAGCTCCGCTCGCACGTCGTTGCGGTAGATCTGCTCCAGCAACCTCGCCGCCGTCTCCGGGCTCGCCGCCGAGCGCTGATAGCGCGCCAGCCGCTCCTGCTCCGCGCTGTCGGCCTCCCCCAGAAGGATATCGGCCAGCACCCGCGAGCCCAGCCCCCAGTGTGACCGCACGGTGGCAACGAGCGCCTCCCGCACCTCCGGCGAAGTGACCGAGGAGCCGTCGGCGTACGCGCCGTACAGCAACAGGCGACTCACCCGCTCGGGGAACCGAGCCGCGAACGCGATCGCGGCGCAACCGCCCGACGAGCCGCCGACCAGCACGACGCTCTCCAAGCCCAGCTCGTCGAGCACACCACCCAGCAACGAGACCTCAGCGTCGAGCGACAGCTCCTCCTCGTGCACATCACGATCGGACATGCCGACACCGAGCCGGTCATAGCGCACCACGGCGTAGCCCTCGCCGACCGATTCCCACAGACCTCGAAACGCCGAGTTCTCCCAGTCCAGCTCCAAGTGGCTGACCCACCAGGCCGGCGCAACCAGCGGCGGCCCGTCCCCGGTCACCGTGTACGCGAGACGGCGACCAGAAATGGGGAGGAAGCGGATCCCTGCGCCGTGGGTCATCGGCGCGAGAGTGACTGGGCGACCACCGACCCGAGCGGTCGACCAAGCCGGGCCCATCTCATCGGAGCCTCCCCAACCGAAACCACCACTTCGGTGTAACACCGAACGGCCAGACAGGTCAACGGCGACTGTCCGCCGAGGATCGCCTTAGGTCCAGACACACGCCATGCCAACCGTACATGCGTGGCGGCCAGCCAGGTCGCGGCTCTGGTCTACGGAGCGGGATCGACGAGGAGTTGCCGCGGTTCGCCGAGGCCCTGGAGCGCCTCAGCCAGTGATCCTCCTCGACCTCGACCGGTTCCCGACTCCACGGACAGCCAACGCGGACGTCCGTGGAGTCGAGCTCCCCGCTACCCCCCAGTCTCCGAAACGAGTCAGTGATGGGCCCCACCCCCCGTTTCTCGCCGCATGAGGCCAGCGAGCGGGTGCCGAGACGCCGCGTACACGCTCGCGATGGTGCCTCAGCCAGGAAACCGGCTCCGAGACGATCGTTGAGAAAGCACGGACACACTGGTCCCGCTCACGGCCTGATCATCGTCCATCGGCCGCGTGTGGCCGCGGGGCGTCGGGCGACACCGCGGACGTTGCGGGCGTTGGCGAGTCGCCCAGATCTAGGTTCAGGGGACACTAGGCTGAGTTGCGTGTCTGCCGCAGAGGTCGGCCCGCGCCCCGCTCTGGACCGGAAGAAGACCCTGATCGGGGCGGCCCTCGGCGTGGTCGCGCTAGCCGTCATCTTCTTGGGTGTGATCCCACAGATCGGGTCCTATGCGGACGCGCTGGTCGCTATCCAGGCTATGACCGCTGCCGCGATCGGCCTGATCGTGATCACCGTGGTCGTGTACAACGTCTGCTACGGGTTCCCGTTCATGGCAGCCACCCCAGGACTGCCGTACAGGCAAGCGTCACAGCTGAATCAGGGCGCATTCGCGATCAGCAACGGGATCCCGGCCGGTGGCGCATTCGGCCTGGGTGTCCAGTACGCAATGCTCGACACCTACCAGGTCGCCCCTGCCGCGGCGACTGCCGCCATTGGTGCCGTGGGTGTCTGGAGCATCTTCGCCACGCTCGGACTACCCGTGTTGGGACTCATCGCGATCTCCGCGTCCGGCACGATCGGCGCAGGCCCTTACGTGATCGTGGCGATCGTCGGCCTAGTGGTTCTGCTTGCGATGATCCTGGTCTTCGGCCTGATCATGCGCAGCGAACGGCTGGCCGCACGCCTCGGCGGCCTGGCCAACACGATCGCCAGGCCGGTGGTCAGCCGGTCGAAGAAGCACCCGGACGTGGACTTCGCGCCCATGCTGGTGGGCTTCCGACTCAGTGTCGTCGACCTGGTCCGGCGACGTTGGGCAGGGCTCACCTTCACGCGGCTGGTCGTGTCGTTCACCCAGTTCCTGATCCTGTTCGCGGCCCTGCGTGGAGTGGAGGGCGGAGGGACCCAGACCTCGTTCCTGGTCGCGTTCGGGGCGTGGGCGGTCGCCCAGATCGGAATCATGATCCCGATCACTCCGGGGGGCCTGGGCACGGTGGACGCGTTCCTGATCGCGTTGCTCACCGCGATGGGCGTCAGCGATGGTGTTGCGACTGCAGCCGATCTGGTGTGGCGGGCCGCGTCGTACGTGCCCCAGATCATCATCGGCGTCGCATGCCTGGTGGCATGGAGCCGGCGCGCTGCCCGGACCTTCGCCGCCGCCCAGCCGACCGACTGACCCCGGCCTTCGCCCCCCGCCGCCAGAGCCGGACATGAGAGCAGATGTGGGAGGTGGGGGCGCTGGGCCGATCCCCGCCCCACGGTCTCGATACCTGGTCGCTGTTGATGAACAGCCGCGGGTGCGCCGGGCGAGCGACGTCGCCATGGTCGTGGTCGGTCTAGTGCTGGCCGGCTGGGGCATCTTGGTCTTCCAGAACGGCGACAGCTCGGAGCAGACGATCTCCAGCCTGGTGGCCGCGCTTCCGGCGTGGGCCGTCTCATTGTTGCTGTTCGTCTTCTCCCTCGGGCTCGTCTACGCGGTGAGCGTCGTGGGCGTGCTGATGTGGGCCCGGCGCGGCTCGGCGTTACGCGACGTCTCAGTGGCGGGCGTCCTCGCCACGCTGGTCACGCTGGCACTGATGGCGTGGCTCGACCAGCTGTGGCCGGTGCCCTTCCCGGAGTTCAGCCAGGAATCGGGACAGGCCCAGTTCCCCGTCGTGCGCGTGGCGACCGTTGCCGCGGTGCTGATCGCCGCGTCTCCACATCTGGCGCGCCCGATCCGCCGGCTGGGCTGGGCCATCGTGCTGCTCACCGGCCTAGCCGCGGCTGCGCTCGGCTTCGGCGAACCGAGCGGAGCGATAGGGGGGCTGGGGATCAGCCTGGTCTGCGCTGGCGGCGTCCTGCTCGCCTTCGGCTCACCGGAGGGTTACCCGGACGTCGCTTCGGTGGCCGAGGGCCTGACCGATCTGGGCCTTCCGCTGACATTGCTGACGATCGACCCCGACCAGTCGTGGGGGGTCCGACGGATGGTGGGCGTCGGCCCCGACGGGGGGCAGGTGGAGGTCAAGGCCTTCGGTCGCGATGCCACCAACTCGCAGCTGGCAGCCAAGGCGTGGCGGGCGGTCGCCTATCGAGGGGAAGGAAGTGGTCTCGCCTCCTCACGGTTGCAGACGGCGGAGCACGAGGCTCTCGTGACTGTGCTGGCCGGCCGTGCGCGCGTACCGGTCCCCGAGGTCCTCGCAGCGGCGAGCCCATCGGGCGAGGTCGCGGTCCTGGCCACGACCCGCCGCGGAGTCCGGTTGGCGCAGTGCGACCCAGAGGCGGTGCAGGACGCCGACCTGGTCCAGCTGTGGCGGGATGTCGTACGGCTGCACAACGCGGGAATCACGCACGGATCGCTGGACCCGGATGCGGTGCGGTTGGACGACGACGGCCCGATCATCGGCGACTTCTCCACTGGGTCGCTGCGATTCCGTGACCGTGACGCGCAGCTGGACGTGGTGCGGCTGCTGTTCGGGCTGTCCAGCCTGGTCGGTGTCGACCGTGCGGTCGCCACCGCGCAAGACGGTCTGGGAGACGAACGCCTCGGCGCCGCGTTGGCGTACTTGCAGACACCCGCTCTCACGTCACGCGAGCGCAGGCAGGCGGACAAGGCGTCCCGGACCGTGAAGGACCTGCGCGCCCGCATCGTCGAGCTGACCGGGGTCGAGCCACCGAGGCCGGTCAAGCTCCGGCGGCTGGGTCTGCGCGACGTGCTCACCCTGGTCGTGCTGCTGCTGTTCGTCGGTGCCATGCTCCCCGTCCTCGCCGGAGTCGACTACGCGCAGCTGTGGGCCGAGCTCCAGAACGCGATCGGGTGGGTCCTCATCGCGTCGGTGATCTTGGGCCAGGTCACGTTCATCCCCCAGGCGACCGCGATGATGTTCGCCGTCGGGCGCTCGCTCCCGCTGCGGCCCATGGCCATCCTGCAGAGCGCGATCGCGTTCATCTCGTTCGCCATTCCGGGCGTCGCGGGCCGGGTCACGATGAACGCCGCGTTCCTCTACAAGTACGGCGTCCCCCCGGCGGTGGCTGTCACCCAGGGTGGGATCGACGGCTTCTCCGGGTTCATCGTGCAGGCGGTCCTGCTGGTGCTGGCGTTCGCGACCGGCGCGGTGTCGTTCAACATCACGGCCACGTCGTCGAGCGACGTCGACTGGGAGCTGGTGCTGGCGATCGTCGCCGTGCTCGCGGTGGCCACAGTCATGGCGGTATGGAAGGTCAAGCGGCTGCACGACCGCGTACTGCCCGTTCTGAAGTCGGTGTGGGCGGCTCTGGCCGATCTGGTGCGATCTCCGAGCCGGGCACTGGGCCTGTTCGGTAGCCAGCTGCTCGTCCAGGTGCTGTGGGGGCTCATCCTGTGGGCTGCGCTGTACGCCCTCGGGTCGCGTCTGAACCTCATCTCGTGCACCGTCGTGGTCGTGGCCACCTGCCTGTTCCAAGGCGTCATCCCGGTGCCGGGCGGCATCGGCGTGTCCGAGGCGGTGATGACCGGCTTCCTGGTGCCGCTGGGCGTCCCCAGCGACATCGCGGTCGCGGCCACGGTCGTGTGGCGCGTGTCCACGTTCTACCTGCCGGCAACGGAAGGCTTCTTCGCCTCCAGGTGGCTGGAGAAGCATGGGTACCTGTAACCGAGCCCAATGATTCACCACCGCCCGAACAGGACAGCGAGCGTGTACTTTCTGGCGGCATGACGCCCGAGGCGGACGCGGCGGCGACACCCGCAGCCGACCAGCCCATGGGGAGGCCAAGGTCACCCCGACCGTTCCTCGCCTTGATGCTAGGCGGCCTGTCGGCGGCCGTGATCGCCCTGTCCGCCTGGCTCACCGTGCGGCCGGCAGCTGAGGAGGCACAGACCGGCCTCGTGCTCTGGTTCAACCATCCTCCACAGCCATTCGCCGTGATCTTCGCCGCGGTGAACCCGTTGCTTCGACCCGTGCCGTTGCTCGTGGTGGCGGCCGTACTGGTTGGGTGGGTCCTGCTCACCGCCCCCCGGACCGCCCAGCGCCTCGAGCTACTACGCGCCTTGCTCGTCGCGCTCGCCTTCAGCGAACTCGCGGCGCAGGTCATGAAGCGACTGGCGGACCAACCCCGCCCTCTGTGGGTGATTCCCGGCCTGGACACCCACGGCTACCCAACAGACCCGCACGGTAACGCCTACCCATCTGCGCACACTGCGATGGCCGTTGCTGCGGTATCCGCGCTGTGGCCGTGGATGCGGTGGCCCCAACGGATCGTCGGGGTGACGTTCGCCGTTCTCGTGGCGTGCCACAGGATCTACATCGGCGCCCACTGGCCCATCGACGTCATCGGCGGCGCGGCGATCGGCCTGCTCGCCGGGACTGTCACCTGGCTGCTGGCAGCGCGATGGCCAATCCACGACTGACACGCGAGAAGGCGGCGACCGCGGCGGGTCGTCCGCGGCGCTGTGCCGGCATGCCTCGTCTGAGATCATCGGTTCGTCAGAGAGGGGATCGTGAGTGACGAGCCCGTCCTCGGAAGGTGGTGCCGGGCCCGTGGCGGGGCGGGCGGCGCCGGCCTGGGTCCCTGGTCTTGCGACTCTGCGGTCCTACCAGCGTGGGTGGCTCGCCAAGGACGTCGTGGCCGGTCTCGTACTCACGGCGCTGCTGGTGCCCCAGGGCATGGCCTACGCTGAGCTAGCTGGGCTGCCGCCCGTCACGGGCCTATACACGTCGATCCTTTGCCTTCTCGGGTACGCCGTCTTCGGCCCCTCGCGCATTCTGGTACTGGGACCGGACTCGTCGCTCGGCCCGATGATCGCCGCAACGATCCTCCCCCTTATCGCGGCGAACGGCGATCCCGCGACAGCGGTCGCGCTGGCCTCGATGCTGGCCCTGCTCGTCGGCGCGTTCATGGTGCTGGCCGGCGTTGCCAAGCTGGGTCTGGTCGCGGATCTGCTGTCAAAGCCTACGCAGATCGGCTACATGAACGGGCTGGCGCTCACCATCGTCGTCGGACAGCTACCGAAGCTGTTTGGTTTCTCTGTCGACGCCGACGGGCTCGTCGGCGAGCTGCGCGGCTTCGTCCAGGGAGTCACCGACGGGCAGACCGTCCCGGCCGCACTCGTCGTCGGGTGCTTTGCGCTGACCGTGATCCTGGTGCTGCAGCATTGGTACCGGAAGGTTCCAGCCGTCTTGGTCGCCGTCGTGCTGTCGATCCTCCTAGCGGTCGTGTTCGACCTCGGGGCCAAGGATGTTTCGCTGGTGGGCGTTCTTCCGCAAGGCTTTCCGCCGTTCACCATTCCTCGGGTGTCGGCCTCTGACCTTCCGTTGCTCGTTGCGGGCGCCGTCGGGATCGCGCTCGTGGCACTGACCGACACGATCTCGACCGCGTCGGCGTTCGCCGCCAGGAGCGGCCAAGAGGTTCGTGCCGACCAGGAGATGGTGGGTATCGGCGCTGCCAACATCGCTGCTGGACTGTTCCAAGGCTTCCCCGTGAGCACGAGCGGATCTCGCACCGCGGTTGCCGAGCAGTCGGGCGCGCGTACTCAGCTCACCGGCGTGGTCGGCGCCGCCACCATCACGGTGATGCTGCTCGCCCTGCCAGGGCTGTTGAAGAACCTGCCCAGTGCGACACTCGCCGCGGTCGTCATCGCGGCTGCCCTGTCGCTCGCGGACGTAGCGGGGACGCGTCGGCTGTGGCGGCAACGGCGTACCGAGTGGGTGATCTCCGTGGTGGCCTTCCTCGGCGTCGCACTGCTCGGTGTGCTCCCGGGGATCGCGGTCGCCGTCGTGCTGTCCATCCTCAACGTGTTCCGCAGGGCGTGGTGGCCCTACCAGGCTCGGCTCGGCCAGGTTGACGGTCTGTCCGGCCTGCACGACGTCACCCGCTACGAGTCTGCGCAGGAGCTCGACGGTCTGGTCGTCTACCGGTTCGACGCCCCGCTGTTCTTTGCCAACGCGCGTACCTTCCGGGAGCAGCTACGCCGGATTGCGTACTCCGAGCCGACGCCTCGCTGGATCCTGCTGGCCGCCGAGCCGATCACTGACGTAGACACGACGGCCGCGGACGTCCTGCTGCAGCTCGACCAGGAGATGGCCGCCCGTGGGATCGAGCTCGCGGTCGCCGAGCTCAAGGACCCGGTCGTCGCGCGGATCCGGCAGTACGGGCTGGGGCAAGCGATCGCCGCGGATCACTACTACCGCACGCTCGACGACGCCATCGCCGCCTACCGTGAGTCCTACCCCGATGCTGTCTGGCGCGATCGAGACGCAGATGAGCGCCGCGAACCCCTACTCGAGGAGGACTCGCCATGAGATCGCACCGCCTGCTCGCCGTCGCTGCACTCGTCCTCTTGGTCGTCGGGGTCGTCCTGTTGGTCATCGTCGCAATCGGCAGGATGCCTCGAGGGCTCGTTACGGTCGCCTTCCTGTTCGTGGCCGCCTGGATCGCGCGCGACGGCATCTTGCGTCGCGGGGCGCCGCGGACCACCCGGCTGGTCCTTGCTCTGGTACTGATGGTCGCCGTGATGGTGGTTGCTCTGACGGGTGAGGCGATGGTCGCCGGGCTGGTCTCGGTGGCGCTCATCGCGGCGGGGTTCACTGCCGCTCGTAATGCCCTGCGAGTTCAAGCCCGCTGGCCTGCCGCGACCCGACCGAGCCACCCCGTGGTGGTGTGGAACGCCAAGTCCGGTGGCGGGAAGGCGGTCACGCACCATTTGGAGGCTGAGGCGCAACGCCGCGGGATCCAGCCGATCGAGCTGCGGTCGGGCGACGACCTCGAGCAGCTCGTCCGGGATGCCGTCGCAGCCGGAGCCGACGCGCTGGCCGCAGCAGGCGGTGACGGCACGCAGGCCCTCGTGGCGGCGATCGCCGCTGAGCACGACCTGCCGTTCGCCTGCATCCCCGCAGGCACCCGCAACCACTTCGCCCTCGACCTCGGCGTCGACCGCGATGACGTCGTCGGCGCGCTTGACGCCTTCGTCCAGGGCACGGAGCGGCGCGTCGACCTCGCTGAGGTCAACGGCCGCGTCTTCGTCAACAACGTCTCGCTGGGTCTCTACGCGGAGGCAGTGCAGCGCGAGGGCTACAGGGATGCGAAGCTGCGCACGATTCTCGACACTGCACCCGACGTTCTCGGCTCGGGCGGCGGCCGCTCGCAGGATCTGGTCTGGTCCGACGACGCCGGGCGGACCCATCGGGGAGCGGCCGTGATCCTCGTGTCGAACGACGTCTACCGTCTGGGTCGCGCCATCGGGACCGGGACGCGTCCGCGGATCGACGCCGGCGTCCTCGGCGTAGCCGTGCTGGGCGGGCTTGAGCGCGGACGCGGATGGAGGCAGTGGGCGACGCCGGCGTTCTCGGTGGACTCGGGCGACCCTGTGCCCGCCGGAGTCGACGGCGAGGCGCTCCTGCTCGATGCGCCGCTTCGGTTCGCATCCCGACCTGGTGTCCTGCGCGTGCGTATCGCGCCGCACCACCCAGGTGCCTCGCCATCGGCGATCCAGCCGGACTCGGTGCGCGAGACGGTCCGCGTGCTGGCACGCATGGTGGCCGGAGACTCCCCACGAGTCGGCGGCCCCGATGAGTGATCCGGCCGCCGGGGTACCTCTGCTCGACCTCCTGCACGAGTGGGACGTCGTCGCCTACTGCGCCGTGGCCGCAACGTCGACGCCGCTGCTCGACGAGCCGCTCCGGCGGTTGTCTTCGGCCGCGAACTACTCGCGACTGTCGATGGCCGCCGCTGCCGCGCTCGCAGTCACGGGCGGCCCCCGGGGTCGCCGTGCTGCGGTGACGGGCCTCGTCTCCGTCGTCGTTGCGTCGGCCATCGTGAACATCGGGGCGAAGCTGATGACCCGGCGCGAGCGACCCGACCGCGAGGTCTACGGCGTGGTCGAGCGCCGCCAAGTCGAGATGCCTGAGTCGACGTCCTTCCCATCTGGGCACTCCGCAGCGGCCTTCGCGTTCGCATGCGGTGTGCGGCACGAGTGGCCGGCTTCGAGCGTACCGATGTACCTGCTGGCAGCGGCCGTTGCCTACTCCCGCGTCCATACCGGTGTGCACTACCCAGGCGACGTCCTCGTCGGGTCGGCCGTTGGGGTGGCCGCCGCGATCCTTACGGATCGGGCCATCGACGCGGTTCGCGCCACTGCCGCACGGCCCTAGACGGCGAAGGAACTGTGGTTTCCGTCGCCGCACCGCATCGTGTCACCCGGATTCGCTGACCCGCAGGCTTTCAACCGCGCAGGTCAGGGGCGGGTCCGATCCTGGCTCCTTCAGGCTGCGGACTGCATCGGAGTGTCCGCACGAAGGAACGCAAGCCAGCTGCTCCATCGACGGGCGGCCGGCGCAGGGTGGTCGGGCGTCGACATCCAGGGGAGCAGTCATTGTCGGCAGTTCAAGTTCACCCACGCCGTCGCCGGCGAGATACGCGCCTGGTCGCCGCGGCAGCGCCTGGCTTGTGCTAGACAGCGCTCAAGCTCGGGCGTTCGCACCCCGGCGTGTCGTCTGCCGAGTTCTGTCACGCTGTGGCGCATCGCTCGACCGACGCTAGCGCTGGAGGTGCTCATGAGCGTACGACAGCCTGCAGGCCGGGTTGCACGACGCCGCAGCGTGACAGCCTCCGTTACGGTGCTCGCCGGCGCGGGACTGCTGGTATCCGCATGCTCGGGGAGCGGGCCGACGTTGCCGTCCCGGACCGCCTCCCCGTCGATCACCGTGCCGTCCCCCACCTTCTCGCGAACGTCAGCACCGACGCCCACCCCGACGCCGACGCCCACCCCGACGGCGACGCGGACCCGCACGCCGACGCCCACCCCGACGCCGACGCCCACCCCGACCCCGACGCCCACCCCGACCCCGACGCCCACCCCGACCCCGACGCCCACCCCGACCCCGACGCCCACCCCGACCCCGACGCCCACCCCGACCCCGACGCCCACCCCGACGCCGACGCCGACTGTGTCGACAGAACCCGTGTCGACGTCGACGGGGGTGCCGGGATGGCTGTGGTGGCTGCTGGCTGCGATCCTGATCGCTCTGGCCGTGGCTGTCCCGTTCCTGCTGGGCGCGCGCCGCCGCGGCGCGTGGGCCGAACAGATGGCCGCGGCCTCGGCGGAAGCGGCATGGTTCGCGCGGGTCCTCATCCCGCAGCTCCAGCAACAGCCGTCCGCCGAGCAGGTGGCCGGCGGTTGGCAGGTCGCACGGGACCGGGTGGCCGCAGCCGAGGACTCACTGACCAGTCTGGAGTCCACTGCCCCAGGCGAGATCGAGGCGGCACGAGCGCGCACGCTCCGCGATGCCGTCCGGGGGTCGAAGGATCGCATCGATGCGCTCGTCCGCTCCATCGAGCCAACGGCCGCGAGCGCTGAGCTGGCGACCGCAGCGAGCGCACTCGAGGCAGCACTAGCATCGACCAATCCGGACGCGCCGCCCTCCGCCCCGTCCTGACGCGGGCGTTGGGCGCTGGATCTGGGATCCGAACCGACCCGTCAGGGCCGATTCTTCTCTGGCTACGAGCTCGTCAGACTTGCCCGCGGGGCCCCGTTGGAGGGTATGGGATCGGCTTGATGCGCTTCTACGGCACGGTGCACGTTGCCGTGCACCCGGTCGGGCCCAGTTGGTCGAGCAATCCGTCGCGAGCCAGCGTCACCCTGACGTTCGGCTTGAGCCGGGCCAGCCGCAGGGTTGACGCCGGCGGCGTCCGTGAGATCCAGGATCTGGGACTCGACGAAGTCGACGCCTTCCAGGTCCAGGACGAGCCCGGTCAGGTCCGGGTCGCTCGGCACGACGTCGCGGATCCGGTGCTCCAGCGCGTCTGATGTCGCGAAGAACAGCCCACCGTCGAGGCGCAGGACGGCGATGCCGGGCACTGTCTCGTCGCCGGAGTGCTCGTTCAGGTCCGGGAACACCTGTGTGCCCGGCTGGCGACCCCCGATCACGACGTCGAGGGCCGCGCCGAACAGGAAATCCGGCCACCACCGCGCGGGGCAGGTGGAACACTTGCTGCGGCTGTACCCAGATCTGCAGCCGAGGTGGGGTCGGTCATGTTGCTGGTTGCAGGGCCGCGCTGGCAGTGACGTACGTGCGTGCGCGCCGTGCGCGGAGGATGACCTTGAGGAGCTCGCCACCGGCGAGCAGGACCACTCCGGGGACCAGGCAGACGGCCCACTGCGCGCCGGTCAGTGGCGTGGTGTGGAACAGGTCCTGGAGCACTCGCATCTGGGTGATGAGCATCGAGCCGACGAACGCCCAAGCGAACGCCCACAGGAGCTTCGGGTTGGACAGAGTCGCCGCCGCGAAGGCGCTGTCCTCGGGGTAGCGCAGGTTGAGCGCGAGGAAGATGTTCATCAGGCCGAGCCCGACGACGGCCATGGTCTGACCGACCTCGAGCGAGTGGTAGGTGGTCTTGCCGATCTGGACCAGAACTAGAGTGGCCGCGGCCATGAACAGGCCGGAGACGAACAGCCGGACCAGCATGGACCGCACGATGATGGCCTGGTTGAACGGCCGCGGTGGTCGCTGCATGATCCCGGGCGTGCCGACGTCCAGGCCCATCACCGCGCCGATGGGCGCGACGATCGCCATGTGGATCCAGAGCACCTGCGAGGGGATGAGCAGCGCCGTGCCGGCGATCTTGAACGCGGTAGAGCCGAGGAATGCCAGGATGAACATGCAGAGGTTGGCGATCTGGATCCGCAGGAACTTCTGCAGGTTGTCGTAGACGGTGCGTCCTTCGCGCACGGCGACGACGATGGTCGCGAAGTTGTCGTCGGCGAGGATCATCTTGGCGGCGCCCTTGGCGACGTCGGTGCCGGTGACGCCCATGGCGATGCCAATGTCCGCCGCCCCGATGGCCGGTGCGTCGTTGACCCCGTCGCCGGTCATCGCGACGACGTTGCCCTTGGCTTTCAGCACTTTGACGAGCCGGACCTTGTGCTCGGGCGCGACGCGCGCGATGACTCCGATGTCGTCCACCTGCACGGCTGCCTGCTCGTCGCTGAGCGCGGCGAACTCGGCCCCGGTGACGGCCCGGCCCTCGATCCCCAGCTCGTGGGCGATCGCGGCGGCGGTGACCGCGTGGTCGCCGGTGATCATCCGGACGCGGATGCCGGCGCGCCTGGCCTCGGCGATGGCCTTGGTGGCCTCCGCGCGCGGCGGGTCGACCTCGCCGACGAGCGCGGCGAGCTCCAGGTCCTTCATCAGCGCCATCAGGTCACCGGACGGGTCGAAGGTGGCGGGGTCGAACTCGCGCTGGGCGAAGGCCAGCACCCGACGACCCTGGCCCGCAATGCGGTCGTTCTCGGCGAGCACCTTCGTCCGCATCTCGTCGGTGAGCCGTTCGATCCGGCCTTCGGGCATGCGCGCGAAGGTGGAGCGCTCCAGGATGACGTCGGGGGCGCCCTTCACGTACGCGCGCACGACGGGGGTGCCGTCGGCGTCCGGCATCGTGTGGAAGGTGGCCATGAACTTGTAGTCGGAGTCGAAGGGCACCAGCGCGATGCGCGGATGGTTCTCACGGAACGCCCGGACGTCGATCCCGCCCTTCTGGGCCAGCACGTACAGCGCGCCCTCGGTCGGGTCACCGACGACGGCGCCGTCCTGGATGTCGGAGTCGTTGCACAGGGCGCACGGGAACATCACGTAGTCGAGGTTGGGTTCCTCGTCGCCCGTCGTGCGCTGCACCTGACCGTCGAAGCTGTAGCCCTCGCCGCTGACGGTGTAGTGGTGCGCGACGGTGGTGATCTCGCGTGCCGTCATCTGGTTCAGGGTGAGCGTGCCGGTCTTGTCCGAGTTGATGGCTGACGTCGAGCCCAGGGTCTCCACGGCCGGCAGCACCTTCATGATGGCGTTCTTCTTCGCCATGTTGACCGACCCGACCGACAGGATCGTGGTCACCACGGCCGGCAGGGCGTCGGGGATCGACCCGACCGCCAGGGCGACGCCGATGCCGAACAGCACCGTGAACGACTGGCCCTGCGCCAGACCCATGATCACGATGGCGACGAAGGCGAACATGGCCGCACCGATGATGAAGAGGGTCAGCCGGTCGACCTGCTTGGTCAGGGGGGTCTTCTCGGTCTTCTGGCTGGCGAGGATCCCGGCGATGTGGCCGACCTCGGACCCCATCCCCGTGGTCGTCACGAGGACCTCGCCGTGGCCGCGGGTGACGTTGGTGTTCATGTACGCCATGCCGACGCGGTCCCCGAGGGCCACGTCCGACCCCGCGACTGCCTCCGTGCTCTTCTCGACGGCCACGCTCTCGCCGGTCAGCGCGCCTTCCTCGACCTGCAGCGTCGCCGCCACGATCACCCGTCCGTCGGCGGGCACCCGGTCACCCGCATCCACGATGACGACGTCGCCCGGGACGATCTGCTCGGCAGGGACCTCCACGACCTCGCCGTCGCGACGGACCTTGGCGACCGCCTTCATCATCGCGCCGAGCGCTGCTGCCGCTGCCTGGGCCTTGCCTTCTTGGTGGTATCCGAGCCATGCGTTGAACAGGGTCAGCACGGCCAGGCCGATGGCGGTGCCCCACTCTCCGATGAGCACACTGACGACGGCCGCGACGACGAGCACGATCTGCATGTAGTCGCGGTAGTGCTTGAGAAACTGCTTCCAGACGGGTTCGGTCTTCGCTTCTGCGAGCGCGTTCGGGCCGTCCTGGCGCAGACGCAGCGCAGCTTCCGTCGCGCTCAGACCCCTCGTCGGGTCGACCCCCAGGCGGCCTGCCACCGCCTCGGGCGTCAGTGAGTACCACGCGACGTCCGGGGTCGCTGCTGCCGTACGGCTCGGTGTGCTGCGGCTGTCGGACATGGTTTGCCTCCTTGACGTGACGGTGCCGTCGCACCGGGACAGCGGCGCGGGATCAGAACGGCGTCGGGATGTAGCTCAGCTCGAGCACGGGCTCCCGATAGCCGCCGGGCCGCTGCCGCTTCGGCAGCCGCACGTCCGTCCTCTGCGGCCTGGCATACGGCACCTGGTTGAGGAGGTGGCTGATGATGTTGAGCCGGGCGCGCTTCTTGTCGTCGGTGTGCGCGACGAACCAGGGAGCCCATGCGGTGTCGGTCGCCGCGAACATCGCGTCCCTGGCCCGGGAGTAGTCGTACCAGCGGCTGTACGACTTCAGGTCCATGTCGGACAGCTTCCACACCTTGCGCGGGTCGTGGATGCGGCTCTCGATCCGCCGGGTCTGCTCGTCCGAGCTGACCTCGAGCCAGTACTTGATCAGGATGATCCCGTTGTCGACCATCGCCTTCTCGACCGCCGGCACCTGCTCCAGGAAGCGGTCGGTCTGCTCGGGCGTGCAGAACCCCATCACCCGCTCCACGCCGGCGCGGTTGTACCAGCTCCGGTCGAAGATGACGATCTCGCCGGCCGCCGGGAAGTGCTCGATGTACCGCTGGATGTACATCTGAGACTTCTCCCGCTCGGTCGGCGCCGGGAGCGCGACGACGCGAAACACGCGCGGGCTGACGCGCTCGACGATGCGCTTGATCGTCCCACCCTTCCCTGCCGTGTCGCGCCCTTCGAAGACGATGCACACCTTCGCGCCGCTCGTCTTGGTCCAAGCCTGCAGGGCCACCAGCTCGCCCTGGAGCTTGGCGAGCTCTGCCTCGTACGCCTTGCGGCCCAGCTTCTGGCCGGCGACGGGTGCCGGGGAGTGCGGGCCGGTTCCCTCGTCGGGCGCTGCGTCCGCTCTGTTGCGATCCTTGGCGTGCTTCTTCTTGCTCATATCGGCCTCCGACCGCAGGTCCGAACGGTTCGCCCCGGTCCATCCCGGCGGCCCTCACCGCAGGCTAGGGCTCCTCCGGCCGTGGCGCACAGCCCTTGAACGCAAAGCCGAGGCCCCAGGAGGCGGGGCGGCATCGGTGCTCGTCAGGAGTGGACGACGCCGCCTCGTGTACGTCGATGCGCGTGCCTGCAGTGCCCGCGATCATCCCCGGGAGCTCCTCGAGGGACTGGGTGCCCCATACCTGCAACCGGGCTGATGGAACGCCAACCCCGGCCCCCCGGCCCAGCCCATCTTGACCCAGTCGTCGGTGGTCTGGCTCGTCTTCGTCAAAGCCATCATCGGTGTCGGCACCCTGGCGGTGATCTCCTGGGCCGAGCACGCCCACGACGAGGCGGTCGCCCACACGATGGGCGTCGTCACGTTCTCGCTGTTCGCGGTGGCGTTCTCGATGACGGCTCGAGACGAGCTGCGGTCCGCGTTCAGCCTGGACACTCTCAACGACAAGACATTCGCCTTCTCCACCGGACTATCCCTGGGGACCTTCTGCTCTCGACCGTCCTCACGCCGGTGCAGACATCTCGGGATGACGACGCTGGACGCCCGCCAGCGGCCCATCTGTGCGGCCGTGGCCTGCGTCGGTCCTCGTCGCGTCGGAGATCCGCAAGACCGTCCTCCGACGAAGCGACGCGAGAGTTGGCTCCCCAACAGGGCAGATGAACTCGCGGTGAACGCCGACGTGAGGTAGCGGTGGCTGTGGTCACGTCCTACGCTCACGTCTACGAGGGCTGCCCTCCAGCCTGGAAGGGGTAGACGATGTCGTCCGCCGCCCCTGGGCCGTCGGCCCAGACCCGGGATGAGACGCCCCCGCGGTCCCTGATGGGTCTGCGGCAGGCGACCGCGCTGATCGTCGGCAGCATCATCGGGGTCGGGATCTTCAACCTTCCCGGTTCCCTGTCTGCGTACGGCCCGATCACCTTGCTGTCGATGGCCCTGGTGACCGTAGGCGCGCTGACGTTGGCGCTCCTGTTCGCGGCTCTCTCCCGTCGCCTGCCCGCGGACGGCGGGCCGTATGCGTACGCTCGGGCGGCTTTCGGCAACGGCATCGGCTTCGCGAACGCATGGTCGTACTGGATCACCGCGTGGGCTGGTAACGCGGCGATCGTTACCGGCTGGGTCCTGTACGTGGAGTACCTGCTGACCAAGGGCGGGGCGAATGAGCCTCTGGCCAAGTGGGCCCTGATCCTCATAGCCCTCGTCGGGCTCTGGCTGCCGGCCTTGATCAACCTCAACGGGGTCTCGGGGATGGCCTCGGTGCAGGTCATCACAACGATCTTGAAGTTCGCCGCGCTGGCGGCGGTGTCGCTGATCGGGCTGTTCTTCATCAACACGGCGAACTTCCACCCGTGGAACGTGTCCGGAGGGTCGAACGTCTCCGCTGTCGGGACGGGGTTGGCGCTGGGCCTGTTCAGCTATCTGGGCGTGGAGTGTGCCGCCGTGGCCGCGGGCAAGGTCCGCGACCCGGACCGGAACGTGCCCCGGGCGAGCACTCTCGGCACGCTCGCGTGCGCCGCGGTCTACCTGCTGTCGTTGTTCGTGGTGTTCGGCGTGGTTCCGACCAACGAGCTGCAGAACTCCAACGCCCCCTTCTCGACCGCGGTGAACACCATGTTCGGGGGGAGCTGGGCGGGCTACGTGATGGGCGTCGCTGTTGTCATCTCCGGGTTCGGAGCGCTCAACGGCTGGACGATGATCTGCGCCGAGATGCCGTACGCGGCGGCCAAGGACGGACTCTTCCCTGAGCAGTTCGGCCGGATCTCCAAACGCGGGGTGCCGGCGTTCGGCATCGTGGTGTCCACGCTGCTGGCCAGCGCCTTCACGGTGGTGAGCTACATCGGGAGCGCCGGCTACACCGTGTTCAACACCTTGGTGTTCATGTCCGGGATCACCGCGGCCATCCCGTACGGGTTCTCCGCGCTGGCGCAGATCAAGTGGCGCATCCGGGACGGCCGTGAGCTGAACACCCCCCGCGTCGCGCGTGACATCACCGTGGCCGTGATCGCGGTGGTGTTCTCCGTCCTGTTCATCTGGTACTCGCGGAACACCGGCGAGACCGCGGCATGGAAGGTGTGGCTCCCGTTCATCTTCTGCGGGGTGGCGTTCGTCCTCGGCATCCCGGTCTACCTGGCGCAGCGAAGCCGGATGACCGAACCGGAACCTGTCCCCCCTTACGTAACTCCCGTCAAGGAGATGAGGTCGCCATGACCTTCCATGTGAGCTCAGAGGTCGGGCCGCTCCGGCAGGTCATCGTCCACCGGCCAGGGCTCGAGCTGACCCGGCTGACGCCTTCCAACGTCGACGAGCTGCTGTTCGACGACGTGATGTGGGCCCAACGTGCCCGCGAGGAGCACGACGCGTTCGTGCAGAAGCTGCGCGACAAGGGCGTCACCGTGCACCTGTTCGGCGAGCTGCTCGCCCAGGCCCTCGACCAGCCCGGGGGGAGGGAGTTCGTCCAGGACCAGCTGACGACGGCGACCCGCTTCGGCCCGGCACTCGACAAGCCACTGGACGAGCTGGTGGCCCAGGCCCCCGCCGCTCAGCTCGCGGAGGCACTCATCGGCGGCGTCCTCAAGCGCGACCTGACGCTGTCCGACCCGTCCAGCCTGCTGATGGAGTACCTCGAACCCGACGACTTCCTGCTGGCGCCGCTTCCGAACCACCTCTTCCAACGGGACAACTCGGCGTGGGTCTACGACGGGCTGTCGGTCAACCCGATGTCGAAGCCCGCGCGCAAGCGGGAGACCATCAACTCCCGGCTGGTCTGGAACTTCCACCCGATGTTCCGCGACGCGGAGCAGCCGCTGCACTTCTACTACGGCAACGACAGCGAGGTGCACGATCCGGCCAACTGCGAGGGCGGCGACATCCTGGTCATCGGCAACGGTGCCGTGATGGTGGGAATGGGCGAGCGCACCACGCCCCAGGGAGTCGAGTTCCTGGCCAGGCAGTACTTCGCGCACGGATCGGTCGACAAGGTCATCGCGGTCGAGCTGCCCAAGACGCGGGCGTTCATGCACCTGGACACGGCGATGACGATGGTCGACCGCGACGCGTTCAGCGTCTTCCCCTACCTGCCCGACACCTTGCGCTCGTTCACCCTCACGCCCGTCGGTGACTACGGCGACTACCGAGTGACGGAGAACAAGGAGCTGTTCCCAGTGGTGGCCGACGCGATCGGGGTGGAGAAGCTTCGCGTGCTGCGCACCCCGATCGACATCCTGGGGGCGCAGCGCGAGCAGTGGGACGACGGAAACAACTTCCTCGCCGTGGCCCCGGGCGTGATCTTCGGCTACGAGCGCAACACCACGACCAACACCTTCCTGCGCCGGGAAGGGATCGAGATCGTGACGATCGCCGGGTCGGAGCTGGGGCGGGGCCGAGGCGGGCCCCGCTGCATGTCGTGCCCCATCGAGCGCGAGCCCGTCGCGTAGCCCGTTCGCCTTCTGACAGGAGTGCCGCGCCATGCCGGTGAACCTGAACCACCGCCATTTCCTCAAGGAGCTGGACTTCACCCGCTCCGAGCTACAGTTCCTGCTTGATCTCGCCAGGGACCTGAAGCGCGCCAAGTACATCCGTACCGAGACCCGTGCGCTGGCCGGTCGGAACATCGCCTTGATCTTCGAGAAGACGTCCACGCGGACCAGGTGCGCGTTCGAGGTGGCCGCCTACGACCAGGGCGCGCACGTGACCTATCTCGACCCCGACTCGTCCCAGATCGGCCACAAGGAGTCCGCGGGCGACACCGCGCGCGTGCTGTGTCGGATGTTCGACGCCATCGAGTTCCGCGGCAAGGCCCAGGCGACCGTCGAGGAGCTCGCCGACGGCTCCGACGTGCCCGTGTACAACGGCCTGACCGACGAGTGGCACCCGACCCAGATGCTCGCGGACTTCCTGACGATGAGCGAGCACATCGGCGGCCGCCCGCTGGACCAGGTGGCGTACTGCTTCATGGGTGACGGCCGGTTCAACATGGGCCGATCCCTGCTGGTGATGGGCTCGATCATGGGGTCCGACGTCCGGATCTGCGCGCCGAAGGACCTGTGGCCCGACAAGGACGTCCAGGACGCCGCGCGTGAGCGGGCGGAGGCATCGGGGGCTCGCATCACCCTGACCGACGACCCCGACGAAGGGCTCCGGGGCGCCGACTTCGTGCACACCGACGTGTGGGTGTCGATGGGCGAGCCGAAGGACGTCTGGGCCCAGCGAGTCAAGGACCTGACTGACTACCAGGTCAACGCCGCGGCGATGACACGCACCGGCAACCCGGACGCCAAGTTCATGCACTGCCTGCCGGCCTTCCACGACACCAGGACGGTCGTCGGCGCCGACGTCGCCGAACACACCGGGATGACCGGCGGGCTCGAGGTCACCGACGAAGTCTTCGCGTCGCCCGCGAACATCGCCTTCGACCAGGCCGAGAACCGGCTGCACACGATCAAAGCACTGATGGTCGCAACCCTCGGCTGAGCGCCGAAGGTCAGCTGACGCTCTCCTCAA
Source organism: uncultured Actinomycetota bacterium (assembly GCA_963849365.1). Taxonomy (GTDB): domain Bacteria; phylum Actinomycetota; class Actinomycetes; order Prado026; family Prado026; genus CAVQCJ01. The sequence continues at coordinate 122,617 of CAWKHA010000001.1, read as the reverse complement.
GCGGGGGATCGGGTATGACGGACATTGAGCAACGAACTGACGAGGCGCCTCAGTACATCAGTTGGCGCCAGGCTGCGTTCATCGGCGTCGCGGCCATGGTGGGTGCGGGCATCTTCTCTCTGCTCGGCGCCGCCGGCGAGGTCGCCGGGGCCGCCGTCTGGCTGTCGTTCGCCCTCGCCGGAATCATCGCAGGCTTCCAGGGCTACTCCTTCGCCAAGCTGGGAGCAAAGTACCCATCTGCGGCGGGCATGCTGGAGTACGTCCGTCGCGGGTTCGGCGAAGGTCACTTCCTCGGCACCTTCGCCTGGATGATCTACTGGGTCAACACGATCATCACGGCGATGGTTGCGGTCTCGTTCGGTAGCTACGCCAGCGCGCTGTTCGCAGGCGAGAACAAGATCTGGGCGAAGGTGTTCGCCGCGCTCATCATCGTTGTGATGTCCGCGGTCAATGTTGTGGGCTCGGGGTTGGTGGCGCGGGCGCAGAGCGTCATCGTCTTCATCGTCATCGGCATCCTGGCCTTGTTCGCCGTCGTCACGATTGCCAACATGGACCCGTCGCTGCTCGCTCCGTCCCACTACCCTCCTGTCAAGGACATCTTCTCCAGCGTGGCGCTCACCTTCTTCGCCTTCCTCGGCTTCGGCATCGTCACCTTCACCGCCAAAGATCTGCGGAACCCGCAGCGAGACCTGCCGAAGGCCATGTACCTCGCTCTGGGAATCGCGACGGTCGTCTACGTCGCAGTCTCGCTCGGCGTGTTCGGGACGCTCACGGTCGACCAGGTGATCGAGTCCGGTGGTACGGCGCTCGCGGTCGCCGCCCAGCCAGTCCTCGGCCGGGCCGGGTACTGGCTGATGAGTGTGACCGGCCTGTTCGCGACGGCCGGCGCCACCAACGGTGGTCTCTATCCTGCGGCCGGGCTGTCCGAGCAGCTCGCCAAAGAAGGCCAGTTCCCGCCGGTGATGGGCCGTCGGCTGGGGGGCCGGGTGCCGGTCGGGCTCCTGGTCACCGCCATGGTCTCGGCGGTCCTCGCGGTCGGGTTCAGCCTCAGCGCCATCGCGTCCATCGGCAGCGCGGTCGCCCTGCTCGTCTTCATGCTCATCACCATCGGGCACCTGCGGATCCGCCGCGACACGGGCGCCTCCGTCGTCCTCCTCGTGCTGGGAGTCCTCACCACGGGCCTGGCCCTGGCCCTGTTCGTGGTGACCACCCTCGTCGACGAGCCCGCGTCCATGGTGACGCTGGTAGCGATCGTCCTGGTCAGCATCGGCATCGACATCGTTTGGAAGAGCCGGGCCGCCGGGGCCGGGCAGTCCGACGGGTCAGCACGCGCCACGACGTGATGGGATCCCCGTCCGCCTACTCGGCGATCTCGTGTCCGTGTGCGATGAGCGCCCAGATGACGACGACGCAGGTCGCGATGATGATGACTGACCAGATCGGGTAGTACGGCAGCCACAGGAAGTTCCCTACCGCGACCAGCGCGGCCAGGACCACGCCGACCATCCGAGCCCAGAACGCGCCGCCGATCAGGGCGAGCCCGGCCAGGACGACGACGACCCCCAGGATGAGGTGGATCCACCCCCAGGTCGTGACGTTGAGCTTGTAGACATAGTCGGCGGTGACCACGAAATAGTTCTTCTTGATGACCGCCGCAAGTCCCTGGAACGCCTCGAATGCCCCGAGGACGATCATCATAGTCGCGGCGAAGATCGTGAAACCGACGGCGACGCCGCTTCGACTGCCTGCCATCCTTCTCCTCCTCCTTCGACCGACGACATGATCATGACTCTTCGCCCTCACCGCAGGCAAGGGTTTCGAGAGACCGCTCGAGGTCGCCCGACACAGGTAACCCGCCGGCCGAGACCGACATCACGCGCGCGGTCGATGCGGGCGTCTCACTCCGTCAGGTCCTTCTCCCCGATCACGTTCACCGGATGGACCGTGACGAGAAGTTCACCTGCGACGGCGTTGCGTTTCCCGAACTCGGCTGCCCGATCGGGGCCTATGTACTTCTCCCCGAGGCGGGTGGCCATCGCCAGGAGTTGGTCGAGGTCCTCGCTGAGCTCAGCGACCCCCTCGACGATCACGAACGCGAACGGCGGGTGCGGGTCGTCGACAGTGAGAGCGACCCGACTGTCGTGCCGCAAGGTTCTGCCCTTGACGCTGGACGCGCTGGTAGTGAAGTGGATGACGAAGGCCTCCGGCGTCCCGTCGACGGAGAACCAGACAGGTGCGACGTGAGGGCTGCCGTCAGCCCTGGTCGTGGCCGCATGGGCTGTCCGGGTGCCCGAGGACAGGAGCTCGAAGACCTCTTCCGGGGTCATCCGGGTCATGCGACCACGCTAGCTCGGATCGGCAGGGCTATGGCGGCGCGAATCCACTGGCAGAATCCGACTGTGGCGGCCGCCTCGGATGACAGCGTGAGCTTTGATGCGACGAGCGCCCTACCGGCCGGTGGCCAGGTCCGTCGCCGAGCCGCGCATCTTTACGGCCTGGTCGTCACCGGCGCCGTGCTGGGCGCGGCCCCGGACACCGTCGCGCTCGGCAACCTCGTCCTGGCGCTGGTGGGCACCCTCACCGTGTACTGGGTAGCCGACACCTACGTGCACTGGATGGCGACTCGCGCGGTGCACGGGCGCGGTCTGGACCGCCTGGAGCGGCGAGAGGCGGTGCGGGACGGGCTTCCCCTGGTCGCGGCCTGCACCATCCCTGTCATCGTCCTGGTTGCGGAGATCGTGCTGGCCGTGCCGACGGAGCGTGCTGTCCGCATCGCGATGGTGGTGAACGTGGGCCTGCTCCTCGGCGTGGGTTGGGAGATCAGCAGATCCGGTGGTCTGGTCGGCTGGCGTCGGATCGGATCCACCGTGGGCACGGGGCTGCTGGGAATCGTCATGATCGCGCTCAAGTCCTTGCTGCACTGACGTCGATGACGCCGGGATCAGTGCACCGTGATCCAGGCCGCGACGAGCGCGACTGTGTCGGTGGCCAGGTGGGCGAGGATGGGTGCGAGCAGACTGCCTGAGCGCAGTCGCAGCCAGGAGAAGACAGCCCCGGCCGCAGTTGTGGCTGCGACTGTGCCGAGCCCTACGAGTGCGACGTGGTTTGCGCTTCCGGGCGTGCTGGTGAGGATTCCGTCCAGGTGCCAGAGGCCGAACAGCAGGGCGCATGCGGCGATCGCCCAAGCGCGCGGGACGAGGACCGTAAGCAGACCCAGCAGCGTGCCGCGAAACGCCACCTCCTCGACGATGACTGTGCTCAGCGGGATGATGACGAGGACGTGCAGCAGCAGGTCGCCGAGGCCGACGTGGGCACGGGGAACGTCGAAGGACCCGGAGGTGCGCGGCAGCACGGCGCCGACGAGCACGACTGCCAGGACCAGCCCGGCCGCAGCGCCGCCCCACCGGGCGCCGGACGCGAGGCGGTCAGGCGCGAGGCCCAGTCCGGCCGCGCCCAGACCGGCCCAAAGGCCCAGCCCCACAGTGAGCCCGGCGACCAGCAAGCCGGCCGGCAGGTGCCATGCCGAGGGGAGGCCAGGCCGTACGCCGACGTTCCAGACCGCGAGCACTGCGATGGTCCCAGCGAGCGCAGCAGCAGGGCGCGCCAACCGTCGCCTGAACGGATGGTCACGCCGTTCGTGTCCGGTCTGGTGCACCATGAGCCCGTGCGCACGGTATCGGGTCACGAGCTGTGATGGTCGTCGCGGAGCAGCCCGCCGCCGGGCAGCCTCGCGCCGATGCAGGGCGGCCGAACAGTAGCTGGGCGCGCCTCGTCGGGCGGCTGCCACGCTATGGGTGGCCCGGCACGCTGGTCGGCTGGCTGCTCGCGGCGTCCTCGTTCACGCCGTCGCTGCTGCCTCGGGTGCCGCTGCTGCAGGGGCTGGTCGCAGGCATCGTGGGCGCGTTCGGATACGGCATCGGGGAGACGCTCGGCTGGGCGGTTCGCCGGTTCGGACGCTGGCGACCCAGCGCCGACGTGCACCGGCGGGCATGGCAGGTCCTGATGGTTGTCGGCGGAGCCGGCACGGCCGTGGTGCTGGTGGTGGGCTGGCGTTGGCAGGCGGACCTACACGAGCTGATGGGCCTGACCGCGCCCGCAGGGTACGACTCGCTGCTCATCCTGGCCGTCGCAGTGCTGGTGTTCGTCGGGCTGGTGGCACTCGGCCGGGTCCTGCGCCGGCTGACCGGCTGGGTTCTACGGCACACGGTCGGCCGACTCCCACTGTGGCTGGCCCGCACGATCGCGGTCACAGCCGTGGTGCTGCTCGTCGTCGGCGTCCTCACCGGCGTGATCTTCCGCGGCTTCATCGCGGTGTCCAACGCGGCCTTCAGCGTCAAGGACACCACCACGGACGCCGGCACTGTCCAGCCGACCGTCCCCCAGCGTTCCGGCAGCGCCCAGTCACTGATCGCGTGGGACACCCTGGGGCGTCAGGGACGCAACTTCGTCGGCCGCGGCCCTGACGCCGCCCAGATCGAAAGCGTGACCGGTCGCCCGAACGCGATGGAACCTGTCCGCGTGTACGCCGGCCTGCAGTCCGCGCCGACGGTCGCCGACCGGGTCGACCTCGCCGTACGCGACCTGCAGCGCGCCGGCGGGTTCGACCGCAAGGCCCTCATCGTCGTCACCACCACCGGGACCGGCTGGGTCGACCCCGCGTCCGTCGACGCGGCCGAGTACGTCGTGGGCGGCGACACCGCGATCGCCGCGATGCAGTACTCCTACCTGCCCAGCTGGATCTCGTTCCTGGTGGACAAGTCGAAGGCGCAAGAGGCCGGCGTTGCACTCTTCGACGGCATCTACCACGCGTGGTCGCAGCTACCACCCGACCACAGGCCCAAGCTGTACCTGTACGGGGAAAGCCTGGGCTCGTTCGGCGGCCAGGACGCGTTCAGCAGCCTTGATGACATGCGCGCACGTACCTCCGGTGCCGTGCTGGCTGGGACACCCAACTTCACCGAGCTGTGGAAGTCCCTCGTCAACCACCGCGACGTGGGTTCGCCCGAAGTGCTCCCCGTGTACCAGCAAGGCCGTGCCGCACGATGGGCCGGCAGCCCTGCCGACCTCGGCCAGCCATCGGCTCCCTGGGACAGCCCCCGTATCGCCTATCTGCAGCATGCCTCGGACCCCATCGTCTGGTGGTCCGGCGACCTGCTCCTGCACCAACCGGACTGGCTTCGGGAGCCGCCCGGATCCGACGTGCTCCCTGCCATGCACTGGCTGCCATGGGTGACGTTTTGGCAAGTGACTGCCGACATGGTCTTCTCGACCGGCGTCCCGGACGGCCACGGGCACGTTTACCAGAAGGAGTACGTGGACGCCTGGGTCGCCGTGCTCCAGCCAGACGGCTGGACACCGGCGGACACCGACACTGTCCGCGCCGAGATCGGCTAGCGAATCTCGCTCCATCCTTGCTGCAGGCGCCCACCCGTCAGCCGGGTCTCCGGGCGGGCCGTGCTCGAAGCGCTGATCGCCGGACCGCGACCCGGCCGCCCTGGCCGAGTTGGCCAAGCGGCGGATGCGCTCCAAGATCCCCGAGCTGACCGAAGCCCTGACCGGCCGGTTTGGTGAGCACCACGTCGGCTAGCTCGAAACCCGGCGGCGACTTTTGCACCCGCCGCAACCCCGACAAGACCAAGAACCGGGCCATCGAGCAGCTCCAAAGACTGGGCTACGCCGTCACCCTCAGCCCCCAGCAGACCGCCGCGGCACAGTGAATCTTCGCGTCAGAAGGGTGTCCGAGGACCGACGTCCACAGACTGCACCGTCCATAGCCGGCTGGCTTCGTGGACAGGTGTTCGGAAGTCTGGCTAGAATCATAGCCATGACCACCACGTCGCTCGCTGACGCGAAGAATCGACTCAGCGAGATCATCCAGTCAGCGCAGGAGACTCACGAGCGATTCGTGATCACTAAGAACGGTCGTCCCGCCGTGGTGCTGATCTCTGTCGACGACCTCGAATCACTCGAGGAGACGCTCGACATCCTCAGCGACCCGCAACTCATGGCGGAGATTCGGGAGTCGCAGGCCGAGGCTGCCCGTGGAGAGTTCGCGACTGAGGCCGAGCTTCGCGCTGACTTGGCGGCGCGACGGGCTCGTCGGTGACGTTCGATATTCGCCCGACTCCATCTGCGCGACGCGACCTCAACCGACTGCCCGAAGCTGTTGCCGCCGCCGTTCTCGAGTTCATCTACGGGGCGCTCGCCGAGAACCCCCATCGGGTCGGCAAGCCGCTGCTCGGCGAGCTGTCCGGCTATCACGGTGCCCGCCGCGGGCAGTACCGGGTGATCTACCGGATTGACGACGAGGTGGTGACGGTCACGGTTATCAAGGTCGCCCACAGAGGCGACGCCTACCGTTAGCTGTGGATGATCGTGGGCTGGTGTCCGAGGACCGACGTCAACAGATTGCAGCCCGACCTGGCGGCTCACTGACCGGCCCTCCCGGCCCGAGCCTCCTGCGAGATCTTGACTCTTCGCAGGAGAGCGCTTGGATCAGGCATGGCCGCCCGGTCCTTCGATGTAGTGATCGCCGGTGGAGGGCTTGCCGGTTCCTCGCTTGGCGGCGTCTTGGCCAGGGCAGGCATGAGTGTGCTGGTGGTCGAGAAGGAGCTGGGATTCCGGGATCGGGTCCGCGGCGAGGTCACCTGGCCGTGGGGATACTCCGAGGCGCTCCGGGCCGGACTCGGCGAGCCTCTGGAGAAAGCGGGCAGGCTGGTGCTGCCTGCGCTCGATTTCTACGAGGGTGGCAAGCGCGCCGACACCCTGCGCTGGGAGACCCTCTCGATCGATGCTCTGCCTGCGGTGGCGTTCTCGCACCCACAGCTTCAGCAGACAGTCCTCGGCTGGGCCGAGTCCCAGGGCGCCACGGTGCTGCGGCCGGCGAAGGCCACGGGCCTGATGCCCGGTGACAGCAGCTCGGTCACCGTCGTGCAAGACGGTCGCGAGCAGCAGTACCGCACCCGGCTGGTTGTCGGCGCGGATGGGAAGCGGTCGGCTGTGCGTGGCTGGATCGGCGCGGACACGATCGTCGATCCCGAGCACCATCGATTCGGTGGTGTCGCGCTGAGCCACGCTCGATCAGACCCTGGCTCCGTCGGTTGGGCACCGACACCCGGGGCGGCCGTAGCTTGGCTCCCTCGCGATGCGAATTCGCACCGTGTCTACATCCGTCTCACGGCCGACCGGGTTCGTGAGACCGGGGTCAGCCGGGCATTCGGTTCGTTCGTAGCGTTCGCCTCCGGATTCATGCCGGCTGGCACGCTTGCCGACGTCGAGCAGGCCGGGCCGATCGGGTTCTTCCCAAACAGCTGCATCTGGTCCAGCCGCATTGCCGCAGGCAACGTGGTTCTAGTTGGCGACGCGGCCGGCGCTGTTGACCCCAGCCAGGGGCTCGGGACGTCACTGCTCTTCCACGACGTGCGCACACTGAGCGAGCTGCTGATCGGGGACCGTCAGTGGGATTCCGCGACGAGTGAGTTCGCGCGCCGACGACAGTCGTACTACGAGGTCCTTCGTGCATATGACCAGTGGTGCGCCGTCGTCGATGCCGAAGAAGGGCCCGAGGCGGAGCGCCGTCGCGAGCTGAACGCGGCGGCGCGCGAGGCCGACCCCACCCTTGGCGGGTTCGCCACGATCGAAGCGCGTGGCCCGGACGGGCTGGTTCCCGATGAGGCGGCTCGGCGGGCCTTCTTCGGGGAGACCAACGACTAACACGTAGGGCCTGGCGAAGTCCGTCCGATGATGATCTTTAACCTGGTGTCCGAGGACCGACGTCAACAGACTGCATCCCCGCATGGCGCCTCTGGGAATGGTCTGGACCCAGCACGAACTCAGTCCGATGAATAGCACGGAGATCGGCGTAGTTGATCAGAGGCCTGGGCCGGGTGAAAACTTCGCTGCGAGCGCAGGGGGTCAGGGCGGAGTGGCCATGGCAGTAGCCAGCAGATTCGATGTCGTCGTCGTTGGTGGCGGGATCGCCGGTTCGCTGCTGGCCGGCTCACTGGCACGATCCGGGGTCGCTGTGCTCGTCGCCGAGAAGGAAGGGCGCTTCAGGGACCGAGTTCGCGGCGAGGCCACATACCCCTGGGGTGCGGCGGAGGCTCTCAGACTCGGGGTGGGCCCCCTCTTCGAGCAGGCCGGGGGCGTGGAGCTCATCGGACTCGGTCTGTACGAGGAACGACAGCTGGGGCCGGCGCATCGCTGGGCGACGGACTCCGTCGAGGGCGCCAACGAGATCGGCTTCTCGCATCCCGGGTTGCAGGAAGCTGCGTATTCCTGGGCCGCGTCCCAAGGAGCGACGGTTTGCCGCCCCATGAAGGTGACCGACTTCTCGCACTACGGGGTGGCGACGGTAACCGTGACGAGGGATGGCCGCGCGGACGAGGTGCATGCCAAGTTGATCGTCGGCGCGGACGGAAAGATGTCCAGAGCCCGGCGGTGGACAGGCGGTGAAAGCGCTGCGGACCCCGAGCATCATCGCTTTGGCGGGGTAGCGGTGTCGGGTGTCCGGACCGAAGACCGCGACACCGACAACGTCGGTGGCACTGTGGGGTTCGGGGTCAACTGGTTCGCCCAGGGGGCCGAGACGACTCGGTTGTACCTGATGATGTCGCACGAGCAGCTTCGCGCACGTGGGATCGACCGCGCCTTCGACGCTCTCGTGGCCTTCGCGGCGGGCTACATGCCTGAGGGCGCACTCGACCAAGTCACGCAGGAGGGACCGATCGGGTTCTTCTCCAACCAGGACACGTGGGCGACGCGGATCGCCGGTAATGATGTCGTGCTCATCGGCGACGCCGCTGGATCGCCAGACCCCACTCAGGGCCACGGGACGTCCCTGGTGTTTCGCGACGTCCGGGAGCTGAGCGATCTGCTGCTGGCCAGCGACGACTGGCCAGGGGCGATCCAGGAGTTCGCGAAGCATCGCGCACGCTACTTCGATGTCATCAGGCAGTACGACTTGTGGTGCAACGTCCTGGAGATGGAGATCGGCGACAACGCAGACCTTCTCCGCGAAGGGCATGAGCGGGCCAAAGTCAACGACCCAACTCTCGGCGGCTTCGCCCTTCTCGGGGCCTGCGGACCCGATGGCCTCATCGCGGATGCCGCAGCTCGGGCGATGTACTTCGGAGAGCCACCGTCTTGACCGCCGCCGAATGCACGCAGATGATCTTGAACTCGTGTCCGAGGGGGGACTTGAACCCCCACGCCCGATAAAGGGCACTAGCACCTCAAGCTAGCGCGTCTGCCATTCCGCCACTCGGACCCGACCGGCGCAGGGCCGGACAGCGCACGGAACCTTACCAAATCGGGCAGCTCCTCCCGGACCGCCGAGCCCACGGCAGGATGGCCCCGTGACCGCCCCAGCTACCCCCCACGCCACCGCCCAGGACGAAGTGGTCGACCTGTGCAGCGAGCTCATCCGGATCGACTCGACCAACTTCGGGGACGGCAGCGGTCCGGGCGAGCGGGAGGCCGCCGAGTACGTCGCGGCCAAGCTCGCCGAGGTCGGTCTGGAGCCCGAGCTGTACGAGACGGGGGAGCGGCGCACCAACGTCATCGCGCGGATCGAGGGCACCGACCCGACCCGGGACGCCCTGCTCATGCACATGCACCTGGACGTCGTGCCCGCGAACGCCGCGGACTGGACCGTGGCGCCGCTGTCCGGCGAGGTGCAGGACGGCTGCGTCTGGGGGCGCGGGGCTGTGGACATGAAGGACATGGACGCCATGACCCTCGCCGTGGTCCGGCAGCGGCTCCGGGAGGGACGTCGACCGCAGCGTGACGTCGTGCTGGCGTTCCTGGCCGACGAGGAGGCGGGCGGCCGCAACGGCGTGTACCGGCTGGTCGACGAGCGCCGCGACTTGTTCGACGGGGTCTCCGAGGGGATCAGCGAGGTCGGCGGCTTCAGCTTCACCGTCGGACCGGACCGCCGGCTGTACCTCATCGAGACGGCGGAGAAGGGGCTCGCCTGGATGCGGCTGACCGCCAGGGGACGGGCCGGCCACGGCTCGATGATCAACGACGACAACGCGGTCACGGCGCTGTGCGAGGCGGTGGCCCGGCTCGGTCGGCACACGTTCCCGGTCCGGGTGACGCCGACGGTCCGGCGGTTCCTGGCCGAGCTGTCCGACGCTCTCGGCATCGAGCTCGACCCGGACGACCTGGACACCGTCGTCGCCAAGCTGGGCCCGCTGGCGATCCTCGTCGGGGCCACCCTGCGGAACACGGTGAGCCCGACGATGCTGGCCGCGGGCTACAAGGTGAACGTCATCCCGGGCGCCGCCGAGGCGCAGGTGGACGGGCGCTTCCTGCCGGGGTACGAGGAGGAGTTCTTCGCCGAGGTCGACGCGCTGATCGGTCCGGACGTCCAGCGCGAGATGGTGGAGCACCACATCGCGCTGGAGATGAAGTTCGAGGGCCATCTGGTCGACGCTGCGTGCGCAGCCCTGCAGGCGGAGGACCCGGGCGCGCGACCGGTCCCGTACACATTGTCGGGCGGGACGGACTCGAAGGCGTTCTGGCCGCTGGGGATCCCGTGCATCGGGTTCGTGCCGCTGCTCCTGCCGCCGGACCTGAACTTCGCGGCGATGTTCCACGGAGTGGACGAGCGTGTGCCGGTCGAGGCGCTCCAGTTCGGCACGCGGGTCCTGGACCGCTTCCTCGACCTGGCCTGACCGGACCAGGCGCGCGCCTCCCGGTCGCGATCAGGCCGTGCGGACGACCCGGATGATCCGCCGGCGCAGCCAGACGTGCCGGGTGCCGTCCGCGCGCAGCAGCAGCCTGGCGAGCTCCCACCCGCCGTACTCGGCCTGCTCGGTGAGCAGCTGCCGGGCGGCGTTGCGCGTGGTACCGCGCGGGAGGACCAGGTGCCGCGTCTCGTACTCGGTCATCGGCGCCCATCGTGGCATCCGCTGGGGGCGCGGTTGAACGCAATGGCACACAAAGGCCGGCGTCCGGGAGGTCCGCAAGGCGCCTTCGAACGGAGGAACACGGCCGGCGGGGCGGCATTGTGTGCCATGACGTCATCCACGGTCACCCACCGGCAGCGCGGGCTCATTCGCCGGCGGCCAGCAGGGTGGGCAGCCGGGTCCAGCGGGGCCGGGCGGCGCCGCTGACGACGCTTCGGGGCAGCGCATCGCCCGCAGCGGTGACAACCGACAGGTGCCGTCCGGCGAGCAGGGTCGCGGAGTACACGAGCGCCCGGCTGAGCACTCCGGCCGCTTGGCCGGGGAAGCAGGCGACGACGGCCTCCGCCGGGACGTCGGGCGCGGCACCGGGCCCGACCGCGTCGTGCACGGTGCTGACCCGGGCACCCTCGGGCAGCGCCTCGGCCAGAGCCCGCACGCCCGCGGTCCCGCGCCGCAGCGGCGTCACCACCAGCACCTGCGCCGGAGCCACCCCCAGCACGCGCGGGATCGAGTCGGTCACGAGCTGGACGACGCGGCGCACGACCTCCTCGTCGCCGCCGCACGGGACGACCACCACGCTGCGGTCGGCCGGTTCGGGCAGCTCGCCGCGGCGCAACGACGCCGGCAGACCGGCCAGCGCGGTGCCACCGCTTTCGCCACGCAGGTCCCGCACCGGCAGCCGTCCCCAGGCCAGCAGGTCCGCGAGCACGGCTCCGGGGTGCGGCCCCCGCAGCGCGTCCGGGTCGCCGCTGATGACCACCCGGACCTCCTCGGGTGCGGCCTGCAGCGCCTCGGCGAGGTCGGCGAGGGACCTGCGGTGGGCGTCGCCGACCTCCACCACCTCGGCACTCTCGGGCACGGAGCCGAGGACGAGCGCGAGCCGGTCCTCGGCGGCGAGCCCGAGGATCTCGTCGGCCACGGCGTCCTCGACGGTCGCGAGGTCGTCCAGGGCCACCCAGCCGTCGCCGACCGCGACGGTCCCGCGGTCCGCGGCCGCGGCGACCGCCGGCTGTCCGACCACGGCGAGCACCGTCGGGAGCGGGACAGCGGAGTGCCCGTCGAGCGCCGCCCGCTCGAGCAGCCGGAGCAGCGGGTCGGGGCCGTCCTCGCTCAGCGCTGGTCCCGGGCGTGCTCGGGGTAGCCGGCCACCGGGCGCGACACCTCGTCGAGCGCGCCGCGGATCTCCTCCGGCAGCTCGACGTCCTCGGCGGCCAGGGCCGCGGCGAGCTGGGCGGCGGTCCGCGCGCCCACGAGCGCCGAGCTCACCCCCGGACGGTCCCGGACCCACGCGAGCGCGACCTCGAGCGGGGCCAGCCCCAGACCCTCGGCCGCGGTGGCGACGGCCGTCACCACCCGCGACGCGTCGGGCGTGAGGTACTTGTCGACGAATCCGGCGAAGTGCGGCGAGGCGGCCCGCGAGTCGGCGGGCGTGCCAGTCCGGTACTTGCCGGTCAGCACGCCCCGTCCCAGCGGCGACCAGGCGAGCACGCCGAGTCCGAGCTCGATCGCCGCGGGCAGCACCTCGCGCTCGACCCCGCGTTCGAGCAGCGAGTACTCCACCTGGGTGGAGGCGACCGGCGACCGCCCGGGCCAGGCCGCCTGCCAGGTCGCCGCCTGGGCCGTCTGCCACCCGGTGTAGTTGGAGATGCCGACATAGCGCGCCCGTCCGGTCGACACGGCGAAGTCCAGCGCGGCCAGGGTCTCCTCCAACGGCGCCTCCCACGACCAGGTGTGCACCTGCCAGAGGTCGACGTGGTCGGTGCCGAGCCGGTGCAGCGAGCGGTCCAGATCGTCCAGCAGGGCGCGACGGGACGTGTCGACCGAGCGGGTCGCACCGCTGCGTACGATCCCCGCCTTGGTCGCAACGACGACCTCGTCGCGGGACACCGCCGACCCCAGCAGGGAGCCGAGCACCCGCTCGCTCTCGCCCTCGCCGTACGCCGCGGCCGTGTCGACCAGGGTCCCGCCGGCGTCGAGGAACATCCGCAGCTGGTCGCCGGCCTCGTGCTGGTCGGTGTCGCGGCCCCAGGTCATCGTGCCGAGACCGAGCCGGGACACCAGCAGACCGTTGCGACCGAGCCGGCGGCGTTCCATGGGTTCGCAGGCTATCGAGCGACCAGCCGGTAGAGTCCCCCGACACGGATCGGAGGGCGGGGCGGGATGCAGCTCGGGCTCAACCTGGGGTACTGGGGAGCCGGCAACGACGCCGAGAACCTCGCCCTCGCGCAGGAGGCCGACCGGCTCGGCTTCGCGGTGACCTGGGCGGCCGAGGCGTACGGCTCGGACGCCGCGACGGTGCTCGCGTGGATCGCGGCCCAGACCGAGCGGATCGACATCGGCTCCGCGGTCTTCCAGATCCCCGCCCGCACGCCCGCCATGACCGCCATGACCGCGGCGACGCTCGACACGCTCTCCGGCGGGCGGTTCCGGCTCGGGCTGGGGGTCTCCGGGCCGCAGGTCTCCGAGGGCTGGCACGGCGTGCGCTTCGACAAGCCGCTCGCCCGCACCCGCGAGTACGTGGACATCGTGCGCAAGGCGCTGCGACGCGAGGTGGTGAAGGCCGACGGGGAGTTCTTCACGCTGCCCCTCCCGGACGGTCCCGGCCGGGCGCTGCGGCTGACGGTCCACCCGGTCCGCGAACACATCCCGATCTACCTGGCCGCGGTCGGCCCGAAGAACCTCGAGCTCGCCGGCGAGATCGCCGACGGCTGGCTCGCGATCTTCCTCAGCCCGCAGCACGCGGGGGAGTGGCTGGGCCATATCGGCACCGGCCGGGCGAAGGTGGGCAAAGACCTGGCCGGCTTCGACGTCGTCCCCACCGTGCCGGTCGTGGTCGGCGACGACCTCGAAGCGTGCGCGGTGCCCTTGCGTGCCTACGCGTCGCTCTACGTGGGCGGCATGGGCAGCCGCGAGCAGAACTTCTACAACCAGCTCGCGGTCCGGATGGGCTACGGGGCGCAGGCGGCCGAGGTCCAGGAGCGCTACCTCGCCCGCGACTACGCGGGGGCCGGCGCCGCGGTGCCGTTCGAGTTCATCGACCGGACCAGCCTCATCGGGCCGCTGGAGCGGGTGGCCGACGGCATTCAGGCGTACCGCGACGCCGGCGTCACCACCCTGTCGGTGGCGACGTACGCCCCGACGTTGACCGAACGCATACACACGCTCCGCACAATCGTCTCGGCGGCTGAGAGGGCGGGAGTGCTCGCGTGAGCTGGTTCGAGGCGATCGTGCTCGGGATCGTGCAGGGACTCACGGAGTTCCTGCCGATCTCGTCTACGGCCCATGTGCGCATCGTGTCGGCGTTCTACGGCTGGTCCGACCCCGGGGCCGCGTTCACGGCGGTGACGCAGCTCGGCACGACCGCGGCGGTCCTGCTGTTCTTCCGCAGGGACATCGCCACGATCGTGACGGCGTGGGTGCGGTCGCTGTTCCAGCCGGAGTACCGCGGGAACCACGACGCGCGCATGGGCTGGTACGTGATCCTCGGCACGATCCCGGTCGCCGTCCTCGGCTTCGTGTTCCGTGACCAGATCAAGGACCAGGCCCGGGACCTGCGCATCATCGCCGCGGCCATGATCGGCGTGGCGATCGTGCTGTGGGTCGCCGACCGGGTCAGCCGGCGGGACAAGGAGCTGCGCCGCCTCGACGTGCGCGACGGCCTCATCTACGGCCTGGCCCAGTCCACCGCGCTGATCCCCGGGGTGTCCCGGTCGGGCGCCACCATCTCGGCCGGTCTGTTCCTCGGCTACACCCGGGAGGCGGCCACCCGCTACTCGTTCCTGTTGTCGATCCCGGCCGTGCTGGCTTCCGGGCTGTTCGAGCTGCTCGACATCGGCAAGGACAACAGCGCGGCCTGGGGCCCGACGATCGTGGCGACGCTGATCGCCGGCGTGGTCGGGTACGCCGTCATCGCCTGGCTGCTGCGCTACGTGGCGACGCACAGCTTCCTGCCGTTCGTCATCTACCGGCTCGGCGTCGGCGTGCTGCTCGTGGTCCTGCTGGCGACCGGGGCCCTGGCCGCCCGCTGAGCCGTCACAACCGTCGTCAGAGCCAGCCGCTGCGCTTGAAGGCGCGGTACAGGCTCACGCAGATGACCCCCATCAGTCCCAGCGCCATCGGGTAGCCGTACTTCCAGCTCAGCTCGGGCATGTGTTCGAAGTTCATCCCGTAGATGCCGGCGATCATCGTGGGCACCGCCAGGATCGCGACCCAGGCCGAGATCTTGCGCATGTCCTCGTTCTGCCGCAGTCCGACTTGGGCGGCGTGGGCCTGGAGGATGCCGGACAGCAGCACCTCGAGCGACTCCACCTGCTCCTGGACCCGCAGCAGGTGGTCCAGGACGTCGCGGAAGAAGGGCCGCGCCTCGGCGGGCACCGCAACGACGTCCTGCTCGGCCAGCTTGCTCATCGGTTCCACCAGCGGGACCACGGCGCTGCGGAACTCCTGCAGCTCCCGCTTCAGCTTGTAGACCCGCTCGAAGTCGTCGGTGCGGGCGGGGCTGAAGACGCTGCGCTCGAGCTCGTCCACGTCGGTCTGCAGCTCGTTGGCCACATCGGTGTACGTGTCGACGACCGCGTCGCTCACGGCGTACAGGACGGCGGCCGGCCCGTGCTTGAGCACCTCGGGGTGCTCCTCCATCCGGTGCCGGACCGACGCCAGCTCCGAGCCCTCGCCGTGCCGCACGGTGATCGCCATGTCGTGACCCACGAACATCGAGATCTCCCCGGTCTCCACGTCCGAGGTCTTGTCGAGGTAGGTCAGCGTGCGCAGGACGACGAACAGCGAGTCGCCGTAGGCGTCGATCTTGGGGCGCTGGTGGGCTCGGACGGCGTCCTGGACCGCCAGCGGGTGCAGCCCGAAGAGCCGGGCGACCCCTTCCAGGTCGGTCTCGGTCGGCTCGAACAGACCCATCCAGACGAAGGAGTCAGCGTCGTGCCGTGCCGCCGACGCGATCTTGACGAGGTTGCGGGTCTCCTCGACCCGCTTCCCGGAGCGGTAGAGCGCGCAGTCGACGATCACAGAGCCCATTGTGGGGGCTCGCGACTGCCTCGTGGCGACGCGGCGGCCGGGCGGGCCGTAGGTTTCCGGACGTGACCTCCGAGCGCAGCCCCCGCCCGCCGGCCCGGCATCGCCGCCCGCCCGCGGCGAGCACGCTGGTGCTGGTCCGGCACGGCCGCACCGCCGCCAACGTGTCGGGGACCCTGTCCGGCTGGACACCGGGGGTCGACCTCGACGAGAAAGGGCTCGTCCAGGCCGAGGAGCTGGCGCAGCGACTGGCGCCGGTCCCGTTGGCCGCAGTCGTCACCAGCCCGCTCGAACGCTGCCGGCAGACCGCGGCCGCCCTGCTGGCGGGGCGCGACTCGACCCCGGAGCACGTCGACGAA
The DNA here is from genome assembly GCA_963849365.1 of uncultured Actinomycetota bacterium. Taxonomy (GTDB): domain Bacteria; phylum Actinomycetota; class Actinomycetes; order Prado026; family Prado026; genus CAVQCJ01. The sequence continues at coordinate 106,320 of CAWKHA010000001.1, read as the reverse complement.
CGTCTGGGCGAGGTCCGCTACGGCGACTGGACCGGGGGCATGCTCAAGGAGCTGGCCAAGGAGCCGTTGTGGCGGTCGGTGCAGGCGCACCCCAGCTCGGTCACCTTCCCCGGCGCGGCGGGGGAGTCGATGCGCGGCATGCAGCAGCGGGCGGTCGACGCCGTACGGGAGTGGAACGCCCGGCTCGGCCCCGGCACGACCTGGGTGGCGGTCAGCCACGGCGACGTGATCAAGGCGGTGCTCGCAGACGCGCTCGGGCTGCACCTGGACCAGTTCCAGCGGATCCAGGTCGACCCGTGCTCGGTGTCCGTCGTCCGGTACACCGAGTTGCGCCCGTTCGTGGTACGGATGAACGACACCGGCGGCGGGGTGGACGCACTGCTCCCGCCCAAGCCACGGCGGGGCCGCGCCGGTCGCAGCGAGGGCGGCGACGCGGGCGCGGGCGACGCCGTCGTCGGTGGGGGACCCGGGCCGTGAGCTGTCGCCTAGGGTCGTGACCGCGAACTTCCGCAGCTGCGGACGATCAACACGGGAGTCGGACGAGTGCCACAGGTCTTCGAGTACGACCCGCCGGACCGGTTCGTGGCCGGGACGGTCGGCGAGCCAGGGCAGCGCACGTTCTACCTGCAGGCCAGCGGCGGCGGGCGGGTGACGAGCGTCGCCCTAGAGAAGCAGCAGGTGTCGGCGCTGGCCGAGCGTGTCGACGAGGTGCTGGACGAGGTGCTGCGGCGCACCGGCGGGGCCGGGGCGCCGGCCGTCGCCCCGGCAGCGCTCCAGGACCGGGCGCCGCTGGACCAGCCGATCCTCGAGGACTTCCGGGTGGGCACGCTGGCGCTCGCCTGGGACAGCGACGCCGGCGTCCTGGTGATCGAGGCGCACCAGCTGGCGCTCGACGAGGACTCCGAGGACTCCGAGGACTCGGAAGGCGTTGACGAGGCCGCCGACGACCCGGCGCAGGACGGTGACGAGGCGGTCGACGCGGGCGACGTCCTGCGCGTGCGGCTCAGCCCGGCCGTGGCCCGCGCGTTCGCCCAACGGGCGGCCGCGGTCGTAGGCGCCGGCCGGCCGCCGTGCCCGTTCTGCGGACTGCCGCTGGACCCGACCGGACACGTGTGCCCGAGGCAGAACGGCTACCGGCGGCGTTGACCGGCGACAGGGCGCAGACTGGTCCGGTGAGCGAGCCCAGGTCCGCCGGACCGCAGGCGCCCGGGGTCTCCGGGCGGTTGTCGACCACCGACGCCCTGGCCTTGCTGGGCGAGGGCGACCTGGACGTCGTGGGACGGATCGTGGACGCCTCGAACGCGACGCTCTACTGCGGGGTCTCCCAGGACGGCGTCCTGCGTACGTGCGTCTACAAGCCGGTGTCGGGCGAGCGTCCGCTGTGGGACTTCCCGGACGGGACGCTGGCCGGACGTGAGGTGGCCGCCTACCTCGTGTCGGAGGCGACCGGCTGGGACATCGTGCCGCCTACCGTCATGCGGGACGGGCCGTTCGGTCCCGGGATGTGCCAGATCTGGGTCGACGTCGACGAAGAGGTGGACCTGGTGTGGCTGGCCCGCAGCGACCACGCCGACCTGCGCCGCATGGCTGTCCTCGACGTCGTCCTGAACAACGCCGACCGCAAGGGCGGGCACCTGCTCCCGACAGACGACGGCCGGGTGTTCGGAGTCGACCACGGTGTCTGCTTCGCCGTGCCCGGCAAGCTGCGCACGCTGCTCTGGCAGTGGCGCGGCGATCCGCTCACGGACGAGGCGCTGGAGGTGCTGGAGTCACTCGCCGCAGACCTGGCGGGCGAGCTGGGGGAGCGGCTCGAGCAGCTGCTGACGGTCGCCGAGGTGCGCTCGACGCGGCGCCGGGCCGAGCGCCTGCTGCGCACCGGAGTGCACCCGCAGCCGTCCGGCGACTGGCCCGCGATCCCGTGGCCGCCTTTCTAGGTAGCCCCTCGGCGACCCGGACCGGCACGTAGTCTTCGCTGCGTGGAAGCCTGGACCCTGCCCGAGGGGGACGACGTCCCCCGCCTGCCCGGCCACGGCGTTCCGCTGCGCGTCCACGACACCGCGGCCGGCGGGGTCAGGCCGCTGGCGCCCGGGCCGGTCGCGCGCATGTACGTCTGCGGGATCACGCCGTACGACGCCACCCACCTCGGCCACGCCGCGACGTACCTGGCCTTCGACCTGCTCGGCCGGGTGCTGCGCGACAACGGGCACCAGGTCCGGTACGTGCAGAACGTCACCGACGTGGACGACCCGCTGCTCGAGCGGGCCACCGCGACCGGCGTGCACTGGGCCGAGCTCGCGGAGGGTCAGACGCAGCTCTTCCGCGAGGACATGACGGCGCTGCGGATGCTGCCGCCGGAGGCGTACGTCGGCGCCGTCGAGGCGATCCCCCTCGTGGTGGCCGCCATCCAGCGCCTGCGGGACGCCGGCCAGGCGTACGAGGTCGACGGCGACCTGTACTTCTCGGTCGGCTCCGACGACCGGTTCGGGTCGGTGTCCGGGCTCGACCGGGCGCAGATGCTCGAGCTGTTCGCCGAGCGCGGCGGCGACCCGGGACGCCTGGGCAAGAAGGACCCGCTGGACTGCCTGCTCTGGCAGGCGGCCCGGCCCGGCGAACCGTCCTGGGACACCTCGCTGGGGCACGGACGGCCGGGCTGGCACATCGAGTGCACGGCGATCGCGCTGGAGCACCTCGGGATGTCGTTCGACGTCCAGGGCGGCGGCCGGGACCTGGTGTTCCCGCACCACGAGATGGGCTCGTCCGAGGCGCACGTCCTGACCGGGCAGTGGCCGTACGCGCGGGCCTACGTGCACGCCGGGATGGTCGGCCTGGACGGCGAGAAGATGTCCAAGTCGCGGGGGAACCTGGTCTTCGTGTCCCGGCTGCGCGCCGAGGGCGCCGACCCGATGGCCATCCGGCTGGCCCTGCTGGGGCACCACTACCGGTCGGACTGGGAGTGGACGCCGGGCGACCTCGAGACGGCGACCGCGCGGCTCGGACGCTGGCGGGCGGCCGTTGCGGCGCCGGCCGGACCGCCGGCCGACCGCGTACTCAGCGAGGTCCGGGTGGCGCTCTCCGACGACCTGGACGCCCCCGCCGCGCTCGCGGCCGTCGACCGATGGGCCGAGGACCAGCGGCTGCGCGGCGGTGCGGACACCGCGGCGCCCGCCCTCGTCCGGGACACCGTCGACGCCCTGCTCGGCGTCGCGCTCTGACCCACCCTCGTTGTCAGCGGGAGGTGGGGCCGCCCTCGTCGGCGCGGCGGCGCAGGTAGCGCTCGAACTCCTGGGCGATCGCCTCGCCGCTCGCCTCCGGCAGGTCCGCGGTGTCCCTGGCCTGCTCCAGCGTCCGGACGTAGTCGGCGATCTCCTCGTCCTCGGCCGCCAGCTCGTCCACGCCGCGCTCCCAGGCCCGCGCCTCCTCCGGCAGGTCGCCGAGCGGCACGGACAGGTCCAGCAGGTCCTCGACCTTGCGCAGCAGCGCGAGCGTGGCCTTCGGGCACGGCGGCTGCGCCACGTAGTGCGGGACGGCCGCCCAGATCGACACCGCCGGCAGCCCGATCCCGCCGCACGCCGCCTGCAGCACGCCGACGATCCCGGTCGGGCCCTCGTAGCGCGAGGTCTCCAGGTCCATGCTCACGGCGAGCTCGGGGTCCGAGACCGTCCCGCTGACCGGGATCGGGCGGGTGTGCGGGGTGTCGGCGAGCAGGGCGCCCAGCGTCACGACGAGCTCGACGCCGAGGTCGGTGGTCAGCCCGAGCAGCTCCGCGCAGTACGACCGCCAGCGCATGCTCGGCTCGATCCCGCGCACCAGGACGACGTCGCGGCCCGGGACCACGCCGCGGGCCACCGAGACCCTGGTCGTGGGCCAGGTGATCTCACGGCTCCCGTCGTCGGCCAGCGACACCTGCGGCCGGTTGACCTGGAAGTCGTAGTACTCCTCGGGGTCCAGCTCGGCCACGGGCTCGGCGTCCCACACCTCCTCGAGGTGCTCGACCGCCTCCGTCGCCGAGTCGGCCGCGTCGTTCCAGCCCTCGAACGCCGCGATCAGGACCGGGTCGGTCAGCTCGGGAATCGCCTCGAGCTCGCTCACCGTGCACCCACCGTCTCCGCCGTGGCCCGCCGACTCGGACGCCACCGGGTCGGGCCCGGCGGCCCGGACGAGCCACCGCAAGCGTACGTGCTGCGGCTCCCGCGACCGGGCCCCGCGCCGCAGCCGGTGTGCGCGCGACGACTACCCTTGGCGGCACTATGGCCCCCACCGCGCGCCCCGGTCCGGCGGCTCTGCGCGCCGCGATGTCGGCACGCGTCCTGGTCGCCGACGGTGCCATGGGGACGATGCTGCAGAGCCACGCGCTGACGCTGGACGACTTCCTGGGGCTCGAGGGCTGCAACGAGATCCTGAACGTCTCCCGGCCGGACGTGGTCCGGTCGGTCCACGACGCGTACTTCGCCGTAGGGGTGGACTGCGTCGAGACGAACACGTTCGGCGCGAACCTGGCCAACCTCGCCGAGTACGGCATCCCCGAGCGCATCGGCGAGCTGTCCAGGGTCGGCGCGGAGCTGGCCCGGGAGGTGGCGGACGGCTGGTCGACGCCGGACCGACCGCGTTGGGTGCTGGGGTCGGTCGGCCCCGGGACGAAGCTGCCGTCGCTCGGGCACGTGTCCTTCGCCACCCTGCGGGACGCCTACCAGACCCAGGTCGAGGGCCTGGTCGCCGGCGGGGTGGACGCGGTGCTCGTGGAGACCGCGCAGGACCTGCTCCAGGCCAAGTCTGCTGTGATCGGGGCCAAGCGCGCCCTGGCCGCCGCCGGAGCGGACCTGCCGGTGTTCGTCCAGGTCACCGTCGAGACGACGGGCACCCTCCTGCTCGGCAGCGAGATCACCGCTGCGCTCACGGCGCTGGAGGCGCTCGGCATCGACGCGATCGGCCTGAACTGCGCGACCGGTCCGGCCGAGATGAGCGAGCACCTGCGCCAGCTGGCCAGACACGCCCGGGTCCCGCTGACCTGCATGCCCAACGCCGGGCTGCCGGTGCTCGGCTCGGACGGCGCCCACTACCCGCTGACGCCGGCCGAGCTGGCGCACGCCCACGACGTGTTCACCACCGAGTACGGCCTCTCGCTGGTCGGCGGCTGCTGCGGCACGACGCCGGAGCACCTGCGGCGGCTGGTGGAGCAGGTGCACGGCCGGGCAGTGGTCCCGAGGCGGCCGCGGCCCGAGCCCGGCGTCGCCTCGCTGTACCAGTCGGTGCCGTTCCGGCAGGACACCGCGTATCTGTCGATCGGCGAGCGGACCAACGCCAACGGCTCCAAGGCGTTCCGCGACGCCATGCTGGCCGAGCGATGGGACGACTGCGTCGAGATCGCCCGCGACCAGATCCGTGACGGTGCGCACCTGCTCGACCTGTGCGTGGACTACGTGGGCCGCGACGGCGTGGCGGACATGCGCAACCTGGCCGGCCGGTTCGCGACCGCCTCGACGCTGCCGATCGTGCTCGACTCCACCGAGCTGCCGGTCGTGGAGGCCGGCCTGGAGATGCTCGGCGGCCGGGCCGTCATCAACTCGGTCAACTACGAGGACGGCGACGGGCCGACGTCGCGGATGCGGCGGATCATGCCCATCGTCCGCGAGCACGGCGCGGCCGTCGTCGCGCTGACGATCGACGAGCAGGGCCAGGCCCGTACCGCCGACTGGAAGGTCGCAGTCGCCGAGCGGCTGATCAACGACCTCACCGGCACGTACGGCATGCGGGTCGAGGACATCATCGTCGACTGCCTGACCTTCCCGATCGCGACCGGTCAGCAGGAGACCCGGCGCGACGCGCTGGAGACGATCGAGGCGATCCGCGAGGTCAAGCGCCGGTTCCCCGACGTGCAGACCACGCTCGGCGTCTCGAACGTGTCCTTCGGGCTGAACCCCGCGGCCCGCATGGTGCTCAACTCGGTGTTCCTGGCCGAGGCGGTCAAGGCCGGCCTGGACTCCGCGATCGTGCACGCCTCCAAGATCCTGCCGATGGCCCGGATCCCGGACGAGCAGCGCGAGGTCGCGCTCGACCTCGTCTACGACCGCCGCACCCACGACTACGACCCGCTGGTGAAGTTCCTCGACCTGTTCGAGGGCGTCGACGCGACCGCTCTGCGCCAGACCAAGGCGGCCGAGCTGGCCGGGCTGCCGCTGTCCGAGCGGCTGGAGCGGCGCATCGTCGACGGCGAGCGCACCGGGCTGGAGGCCGACCTCGACGAGGCCCTCGCCGGCCGGCCCGCCTTGGAGATCGTGAACGACACGCTGCTGTCCGGCATGCGCACCGTCGGCGAGCTGTTCGGCTCCGGACAGATGCAGCTGCCCTTCGTGCTGCAGTCCGCCGAGGTGATGAAGGCCGCCGTCGCCTACCTCGAGCCGCACATGGAGCGCACCGACGAGCACGGCAAGGGCACCATCGTGCTGGCGACCGTGCGCGGTGACGTGCACGACATCGGCAAGAACCTCGTGGACATCATCCTGAGCAACAACGGCTACACCGTGGTCAACCTCGGCATCAAGCAGCCCATCAACGCGATCCTGGAGGCGGCCGACGAGCACGGAGCGGACGTCATCGGCATGTCCGGGCTGCTGGTCAAGTCGACGATGATCATGAAGGAGAACCTCGAGGAGATGAACCAGCGCGGCGTCGCCGCCCGCTGGCCGGTCATCCTCGGGGGAGCGGCCCTGACCCGGGCGTACGTCGAGCAGGACCTCGCCTCGCTGTACGCCGGTGAGGTCCGGTACGCCCGCGACGCCTTCGAGGGGCTGCGGCTGATGGACGCGGTCGTCTCGCACCGGGCGGCGCGGGCCAGGGCAGGCGACGGTGACGCCGGGCCGACCCTGGCCGACGTGCTGCCACCGCGCCGGGAGCGGGTCGTCCGCACCGTCGTACGGCCGGACGAGACCGCGCCCGAGCAGATGCCGGCCCGATCCGACGTCGCGGTCGACAACCAGGTCCCGGTGCCGCCGTTCTGGGGCGACCGGGTGGTGAAGGGCGTGCCGCTCGGGGACTACTCGGCGTACCTCGACGAACGGGCGCTGTTCCTGGGCCAGTGGGGTCTGCGGCCCACGCGCGGTGAGGGCGGGGTGTCCTACGAGGACCTCGTCGAGACCGACGGTCGCCCGCACCTGCGGCTGTGGCTGGACCGGTTGAAGACCGAGAACCTGCTCGACGCCGGTGTCGTCTACGGCTACTTCCCGTGCGTCAGCGAAGGCGACGACCTGGTGATCCTCGCCGATCCCACGGACCCGTACGGCGCCGAACGCACCCGGTTCACCTTCCCGCGCCAGCGGCGGGACCGGCACCTGTGTCTGGCCGACTTCTTCCGGCCGCGCGAGTCCGGCCAGGTCGACGTGGTCGCCTTCACGATCGTCACGATGGGGGCGCGGGTCTCGGAGGCGACGGCGGAGCTGTTCGCGAAGGACGCTTACCGCGACTACCTGGAGCTGCACGGGCTGTCGGTGCAGCTGGCCGAGGCGCTCGCCGAGCACTGGCACGCGAGGGTGCGCGACGAGCTCGGGTTCGGCGCGGAGGACGACCCGTCGCTGGACGCGGTCTTCCGTCAGGGCTACCGCGGCTCGCGGTACTCCTTCGGGTACCCGGCCTGCCCCGACCTCGAGGAGCAGACGAAGGTGTTCGAGCTGCTCGACCCGGGCCGCATCGGTGTGGAGCTGTCCGAGGAGTTCCAGCTGCACCCCGAGCAGTCCACGTCAGCGGTGATCGTGCACCACCCCGAGGCCAAGTACTTCAATGCCCGCTGACGCCCGCCGCCCGGCGACCGAGCCGGCGCGCACCGGGCTGCAGGCCGTGCTGTTCGACATGGACGGCCTGCTCGTGGACACCGAGCACTGCTGGGGCGTCGCCGAGCGCGAGGTGATGACCTGGCTCGGGCACCCGCAGTGGACCGCCGAGGACACGGCAGCACTGGTGGGCGGCCCGCTGTCGCGGGTCGCGAAGGTCATGGTGGACCGGTCGGGGACGGACCGCTCGCCGGCCGTGGTGGAGCAGCACCTGGTCGACACGATGGCACGGCTGCTCGAGAGCGGAGCGGAGCACCGGCCCGGGGCACCGGAGCTGCTCGACGACCTCACCGCGCACGGCGTCCCCTGCGCCCTGGTGTCGTCGTCGCCGCGTTCGCTGGTGGACGCGGTCCTGCACGACGTCGGCGGGGAACACTTCCGTACCACCATCGCCGGCGACGAGGTCGCCCGGACCAAGCCGTTCCCGGACCCGTACCTGCACGCCTGCGAGCGGCTCGGTGTCGAGCCCGCGCGCACGGTCGTGCTCGAGGACAGCCCGGTCGGCGTCGCCGCCGCCGAGGCCGCCGGGTGCCTCGTCGTCGCGGTGCCGTTCGTGGTGCCGATCGAGCCGGCGCCGCGCCGTCACGTCGTGTCGTCGCTGCTCGAGCTCGACACCGGGACGCTGGTCGCACTCGTCGCCGCAGACCTCGCCGCGACCTGATCGGGCCGGACGAAGATGCCGCAGGGCGCCCGGTCCTAGTCGACGGTGTCCTCGAGCCGCCGCAGCCGCGCGGCGAGCGCTGCCATGACGCTGTCCCGGATGGCCGGGAACTGGTTCAGCAGGCTGTGGAACTCGCGGCTGCCCAGGACCAGCAGCCGGACGGGCGTCTCGGTGGTGGCTGTGGCGGTGCGCCGGCCGCCGTCGAGCAGCGCGATCTCGCCGAGGAAGTCGCCCGGGCCCAAGGTGTTCAGCCGCTGGCCGTCCCGCACGATGCCCACGCTCCCGTCGACGATCAGGAAGAACTCGTGCGGGTGCGCGCCCTCCTGCAGCAGCTCCTTGCCGGCCGGCAGGTCGATCTCGTCGGCCAGCTTGCCGACCTGTTCGAGGCCGGCGGTGTCGAGGCCGGAGAACAACGGGACCCGCGACAGCAGCTCGAGTTTCTTGTCCACGTCAGCGCACCTCTTCCCCCCGCGGGGCCGGCTGGTCGGCTCGCAGCCTATCCGCTGACCCCTGCACGGACACCCGGCACGGCTAGCGCGGAGGGGTCAGTCCGTACCTCTCGACGAGACCGGGCAGCCAGTCCGGCTGGCCGAACTGCAGCCCGTACCGCTCGGCCAGCGCAAGCAGCGCGTCCATGGGCGGCGGACCCGCGGCGACCAGCTCCGACAGCTCGTGGAAGAAGTTCTCGAACCCGGCCGGGCTGATGATCTCGATCATGCCGGCCGGGACGCTGCCGGCGTTCCACATCGTGTGCATCTCGCCGCGCGGCTTGGTGATGTAGCCGCCGGCCCCGAGCACGACCTCCCGGTCGCCGGAGCGGAACCCGATCTCCCCCGCCGTGACGATCGAGTACTCGTCCTCGCGGGTGTGCAGGTGCGGCGGCACCAGCGCGCCGACCGGGAAGGGATGCTCGACGACGGACACGGCGCCGTCGGTGTCGCGACCCCACAGCTTGAAGGCGACGCCGATCGAGCCGAGCTCGCCGGTCCCTCCCTCGCCGGGCGGCACGACGGTCAGGGGCGGGGGAGTGATCGTGGTCATGGGGGTCGCCGGCTCTCCTCGTCGGGTGAACACTGCTGTACTTTGGAAATGTCCACCGCCCGACGCCGGAAGTCAAGATATGGCTGAACACATACGTACACCGAATATCCGGAGCTACCGGATGCGGAAACGCGCCGACGACGTCGCCGAGACGCGGCGGCGGATCGTGGCAGCCGCGGTACGTCTGCACGGGACGGTCGGCCCGGCCGCGACGACGGTCTCCGGGCTGGCCGAGGAGGCCGGAGTCACTCGCCTGACGGTCTACCGGCACTTCCCCGACGAGGCAGCTCTGTACGCGGCCTGCAGCGTGCACTGGGCGGCCGGACAGGTGTTCCCGGACCCCGGCGCGTGGAGCCGGGTCGCCGACCCCGAGCAGCGGCTGCGCGCCGGGTTGTCGGACCTGTACCGCTTCTACCGCGAGGCGGAGCCGATGCTCACGAACGTGCGGCGCGACCGCGCCGTGCTCCCGGCCGAGATCGTCGAGCGGACCGACGCGACCGACGAGGCGTACCGAGCCGTCCTGCTCCGGCCCTTCGCCGCACGCGGGGCCCGCCGTACCCGGCTGGCCGCGGTGCTGGGCCACGCCGTCTCGTTCTGGACGTGGCGCTCCCTGTGCGTCGACCAGCACCTGTCCGAGCGGGAGGCCGTCGACGCGATGACCGCGCTCGCCCTGGCCACCGCAGCAGAAGCCGGCGGGCGAGGTGGCGCCCGCCGGCGACGGACCGGATAGTGGGACGCCCGACCGGAGGTGCTTCGATGAACAGCAAGGTCGCGGTGGTGACCGGGGCGTCGTCGGGTATCGGCGCGACCACTGCCCGCCGCCTGCACGAGGCCGGCTTCACCGTCTACGCCGTCGCGCGGCGGCTGGAGCGGATGTCGGCTCTGGCGGAGACCGGCGTGCGGACGGTCCGGACCGACCTCACCGACGACGCGGCGCTGGTGGCCATGGTCGACCGGGTCGTCGAGGAGACCGGCCGGGTCGACGTTCTGGTGAACAACGCCGGCTACGGCTCCTACGGGTCGCTCGAGGAGGTACCGCCGGACGAGGCGCGGCGCCAGTTCGAGGTCAACGTCTTCGCGCTCGCGCGGCTCACCCAGCTGGTGCTGCCGCACATGCGGGCGCAGGGCAGCGGCTGCATCGTCAACGTGTCGTCCATGGGCGGACGGTTCGGCGAGCCGCTGGGGGACTGGTACCACGCGACGAAGTTCGCGGTGGAGGGGCTCAGCGACTCGCTGCGGATGGAGCTGGCGCCGCTCGGCATCCACGTCGTGGTGATCCAGCCGGGCTCGATCTCCTCCGAGTGGGGCGCCATCGCCGCGCAGCACCTGCTGGAAGTCTCGGGCTCGGGGCCGTACGCGGACCAGGCGGCGCGCTCGGCGGCTGTGCTGGCCATGGAGCGCGACGGCGAACCGAACGGGTCGCCACCGGAGGTGGTCGCGGACGCCGTCGTCAGGGCCGCGACCGCGCGCCGGCCGCGAACCCGGTACCGCGTGGGCCAGCTGGCCAAGCCGGTCACGATCGCCCGCAAGCTGCTCCCCGACCGCGCGTGGGACCGGGTCCTCAACACGCTGTACGACGCGGGCGCACGCCGGGCCTGACAGGGCGCCCGCCTGGTGCGCCCGACCGCGCGGCAGCGCCGGGCCGGCCTGCTCGACGCGTCACTCGGTGGTGATGGCGGCCAGCACGTCGAGCCGGGCGGCGCGCCGGGCCGGCCAGACCGCGGCGAGCACCCCGACGACCACCGACGCCAGCAGCACGGTCGCCAGCACCGCCCACGGGATCCCGAGCACCGTGATGCCCTGCTCGACCAGCGACCGCTGCAGCGCCGCGCCGAAAGCCACGCCGATGACGAGCCCGAGCAGCGCGCCGTACACGGAGATCGCCACCGACTCCAGCCGGACCGTCGACCGGAGCTGGCGCCGATCCATCCCGAGCGCCCGCAGCAGCCCGATCTCGCGGGTGCGCTCGACGACGGACAGCGCCAGCGTGTTGACGATACCGAGCACCGCGATCACGACGGCCAGCCCGAGCAGCGCGTAGACGAGGTACAGCAGCTGGTTCACCTGGTCGCGGATCGAAGCCTTGAACTCCGTCTGGTCCAGCACCTTCACGTTCGGGAAACCGGTCATGGCGCGGTCGACGGCTGCGCGCGTCGCCGCCGGGTCCGCCGCGGGCGCGACCCGGACGTAGACGACCTCGTCCAGGTCGCGCGCGCCCACCTGGCGGGCGGTCGCCACCGACACCACGCCGCCGGAGAAGGCGCCGCTGGACTTGTACACCCCCTGCACGGTCAACCTGCGCGGGCCGGACTCGAAGACCGCAGGGATCGTGCTGCCGACGCGGTAGTGCTCGGTGGCGGCGGTCTTGTCGTCCACCAGCACTCCGTCGACGCCGAGCCCGGTCACCGAGCCGGACACCATGTCGAGGGCGACCATCGAGGTGATCGTGCGCGGGTCCACGGCGGTCATCGCGGTGCGGTCGCCGCCGATCTGCACGCGCAGCAGCTGGACCCGTGACACGGTCCCCACCCCCGGCGTACCGGCCAGCGTCTGCGCCACCTGTGGCGACAACGGCAGGAACGACGGGTTCGACGCGATGAAGTCGGCGCGGACCACGTCGTCGATGACGGCGTCCGTCGAGGCAGTGGTCGAGGCGCCCAGCACCCCGATGGCGCTGACGAGGGCGAGCCCGAGCATCAGGGCGGAGGCGGTCGTGGCCGTGCGCCGCGGGTTGCGCCGCGCGTTGTCGACCGCGATCTTCCCCGCGGCACCGGACGAGCGCACCGGTGCGGCGAAGAAGCCGATGACGCGGCGCGAGATGGACGGGCTCAGCACGACCGCGCCGACCAGCACGGCGAAACCGCCGAACGCCACCAGCGAGGGTGCACGGTCGCCGGAGCTGCGCAGCCCCGCGACGACCGTGAGCACACCGACACCGAGCACGAGGCATCCCAGCACGGTCCGCAGCCGCAGCGAGCGCGCGGTCGGCGACGCGTCGACCCGCAGCGCCGCCACCGGCGGCACCCGGGACGCCCGGCGGGCCGGCAGGTAGGCGGCGACGAGCGTCACCAGCACCCCCACCGCGTAGGCGGCCGCGACGGTGCGCCCGGCCAGCACGAGCGGTCCGGCGGGCAGGTCGATGCCGAGGCCGGCGAACAGGGCGCGCAGCCCGCTGGACAGCAGCACGCCCAGGCCCAGGCCGATCGTGGCCCCGACGACCCCGACCGCGAGGGCCTCGATCAGCACCGAACGCGTCACCTGCCGCCGGGTGGCGCCGATCGCACGCAGCAGCGCCAGCTCGCGCGTGCGCTGCGCCACCAGCATCGTGAAGGTGTTGAGGATGATGAACGAGCCGACCACCAGCGCGATCCCTGCGAAGACGAGCAGGAACACGTTGAAGAACTTCAGCCCGTCGGTGATGCGCTTGGCCTGCTCGTCGGCGGCCGCCTTCCCGGTCTGCACCTTGAGCGTGGTCGCCTGCGGCCCGAGCGCGGCCACGACCCGCCCGCGCAGGACCTCCTGGGAGATCCCCGCCGAGCCCTTCGCGCTGACCTGCGTGTAGCCGGCGTTGCCCTGCAGCAGCACGTCCTGGGCGGTCCGCAGGTCGAAGGCGACGATGGAGGCGCCGGCGAGGTTGCCCGTCGTGCCGAAGCGGAAGATGCCGACGACGGTGTCGTGCCTGGTCGGCCCCGGGGTCGTCAGCACGACCGGGCCACCGACGCGCAGACCGGCCTTGGTGGCCGTCTGCGTGTCGACCGCGACCTCGCCGGCCCTGGTCGGGCCCCGGCCCTCGACCAACCGGAACGGCGACAGGTCCCGGTCGCCGGACCAGCTGCTCCCGAACGCGGGCGCGCCGGCCTGCCCGATGACCTTCCCGTCCTTGCCGGTCACCTGCACGCCGTTGACGAACACGCTGCCGCGCGCGCGGTCGACACCGGGTACCGCCTTGACGGTCGCCAGCACGCCCGCGGGCACCAGCACCGCGCCGTCCTGGCTCGCGGCACCCTGGGTGAAACCGGACTGCGGGGTGACCACCACATCGGGCGCGGTCTGGTTGAACAGGTCGTCGAACGTCTTGCCGAGAGTGTCGGTGAACACCAGCGAGCCGGTCACGAACGCCACGCCGAGCACGACCGCGACCGCCGTCAGCAGCAGCCGGACCTTGTGGGCGAGCAGGCCTCGCAGCGTGGCCCTGAGCACGGCTCAGACCGCCCGGCCGGCGCTGTCGAGCTTCTTCATCCGCTCCAGCACGGTGTCGGCCGTCGGGTCGGCCATGTCGTCGACGATGCGCCCGTCCGCGAGGAACAGCACGCGGTCGGCGTACGAGGCCGCGTTCGCGTCGTGCGTCACGATCACGACGGTCTGGCCGAGGTCGCGCACCGAGGACCGCAGGAAGCCGAGCACCTGCGCACCCGAGCGCGAGTCCAGGTTGCCGGTCGGCTCGTCCGCGAAGATGACGTCAGGACGGGAGGCGAGGGCGCGCGCGCACGCGACGCGCTGCTGCTGCCCGCCGGACAGCTCGGCGGGCCGGTGCCCGAGCCGGTCCCGCAGACCGATGGTGTCGATCACCCGGTCCAGCCACTCGGCGCCCGGCCGGCGACCGGCGATGTCCATCGGCAGCGTGATGTTCTCGAGCGCCGTCAGCGTCGGCAGCAGGTTGAAGGACTGGAACACGAAGCCGACGCGGTCGCGGCGCAGCCGGGTCAGGTCGCGGTCGCCCAGCGCGGTCAGGTCGGTCTCGCCGATGTACACGTGCCCGGAGGTGGCGGAGTCCAGTCCGGCCAGGCAGTGCATCAGCGTGGACTTCCCCGACCCGGACGGTCCCATGATCGCGGTCATCCGGCCGGCCTCGACGGACACGCTCACGTCGTCCAGCGCGACGACGCGGGTGTCGCCCTCCCCGTACACCTTGGTGAGCTGGTCGGCGCGCGCGGCTGGGGTCATGCCCACGACCCTAGGACGGCGCGGCCCGGCGCCGCGTCAGGGATGTCCCTGGCCGCCACCGGGACCGGGCCCTTGGTCGCTCCCGGAGCCGTCGCCCGTCGACCTTCCGGGCATGCCCAGCTGGGCCGGCGGCGGCGGAAGCGGCGGCGGGGTGCCGCCCCAGGCAGGGCAACGGGTGTCGCGGTGGTCGCACCAGTCGCACAGCCGCGACGGGCTGGGCCGCCAGTCACCCGTCTGGGTCGCGCGCTCGATCGCCCGCCACAGCGCCTGCACCTTGACCTCGGTCGCGCGCAGGTCGGCCTCGTCCGGCTCGTACCTGAGGACCTCGCCGCTGCCGAGGTACAGCAGCTGCAGGAGCCTCGGCACGCGGTCGTACAGCTTCCAGAGGACGAGCGCGTAGAAGCGCATCTGGAACATCGCCTTGGCCTCGAAGCCGGGCGACGGCGCACGGCCCGTCTTGTAGTCGACCACCCGCATCTCGCCGGCGGGGGAGACGTCGAGCCGGTCGACGAACCCGCGCAGCGCGAGGCCGGAGCCCAGCTCGACCTCGACGTGCAGCTCGCGCTCGCGGGGCTCGAGGCGGGTGGGGTCTTCCAGCGCGAAGTACTGCTCGAGCAGGCCGCCGGCACCGGCCAGGAACGCCGGGAGCTCGAGCTCGTCGTCGCCCCCCGCGCCGGCCGGGTCGGCCCCCTCGCCGGAGCCCTCGTCCTGGACCAGGGCCGCGAGCTCGGGCTCGGCCGCGAGCAGCTCCTCCCACTGCGGGCCGAGCATCGCCCGGGCCTGGGCGAGGGTTCGCTCGGCGGCCGGCAGGTCGAACAGGCGCTCGAGGACCGAGTGCACGACGGTGCCCCGGGTGGCCGCGGCACTGGGCGCCTCCGGGATGCGGTCGATGACGCGGAAGCGGTACAGCAGGGGGCAGGTCATGAAGTCGGCCGCCCGCGACGGCGACAGCGAGGGCCCCGGCGGTGCCTGGCCCTCCAGCAGCGGCTCCTCGGGCGAGAGCCCCAGCTCTGGCGTCGTCGCGGCGCCGGCGCGGGTGTCCGGCTCGGCGGTGCTGCTGGTCATGTCGGGGACTGTAGGCCAGACGTGCGACTGCGACGGGCCGCGGCGCGGCGCCGTCTACCCTCGGGGCATGGGAGGTGGGCACTGATGGCAGCGGGGCGACCCGGATCGCTCCGCGTGGGCCGCTTCCTGGGGGTGCCGATCTACGCCGACCTCTCGCTGTTCGTCACCGGGGCGCTCGTCACGTTCGCGTTCCTGCCCCGGCTGGAGGACATCGACCCCACGATCGGCAACCGCGCCTACCTGCTCGCCGCCGGTTTCGCCGCCCTGCTGTACCTGTCGATCCTCGTGCACGAGCTCGCGCACGCGGCCGTCGGCCGGATGTACGGCCTGCCGGTGCGCTCGGTGGCCCTGTCGATGCTGGGCGGGGTCACCGACCTGGGCCGTTCGCCCCAGTCCGCCGGGCGCAGCTTCGCGATCTCGGCCGCCGGGCCGGCCGCCACCCTGGCCATCGCCGCGGCGGGCTACGGCCTGCTGCAGGTCGCGCCGGCCAACGGGCTGGCGCACCTGGTCCTCGCGCAGCTGACCGTCTCGAACGTCATCGTCGGCATCTACAACCTGCTGCCCGGCCTGCCGCTGGACGGCGGCAGCATGCTCTCGGCGGTCCTGTGGCGACTGACCGGCGACGAGCTCAAGGGGACCGTCTTCGCGGCCTGGGCCGGCCGCGGGGTGGCCGTGCTCACCGCGGCGCTGCCCTTCATCGCCGGGTACCTGCGCCAGCAGGTCGCCGACCCCGTGCTCGTCGTGTGGGCGGCGGTCCTTGCGGTCGTGCTCTGGACGGGGTCCACGCAGGCACTCAGATCGGCGCGCGTGCGCAGCCGGCTCCCGCTGCTCGCCCTGCGCAGTCTGGTCCGGCCGTCGATCGCGGTGCCGCCGGCGACACCGCTGGCCGAGGCACTGCGCCAGCTCGGCGAGGCGGGGGCCGGCGCACTCGTTGTGGTCGACGGCGACGGCCGCGCCACCGGGATCGTCAGCGAGGCGGCGGTCTCGGCCACCCCGGTCGAGCGGCGCCCGTGGGTCGCGGTCGGCGACGTGGCCCGCGCGCTCGTCCCGGGACTGGTGCTCGCGGCAGACCTGACCGGTCCGCGGCTGATCGACGCGCTGCGCGCCCAGCCGGCGACGGAGTACCTCGTCGTCGACGCCGGCGGCAGTGTCTCGGGCGTGCTGGCGACGGCGGACGTCGAGCGGGTCCTCGCCCAGGTGTGAGAACGTTGCCCGCCGTGAGCCGAGGGCGGTTGCGTACCGGGGACCGGGTGCAGCTGACCGACCCCAAGGGACGGATGCACACCGTCACCCTCGAGCCGGGCCGGGACTTCCACACGCACAAGGGCTCGATCGCGCACGACGACCTGATCGGGTCGGACGAGGGTGTCGTGGTGCGCAGCAGCGGCGGCGTCGAGTACCTGGCGCTGCGGCCGCTGTACGCCGACTTCGTCCTGTCGATGCCGCGCGGCGCAGCCGTGGTCTACCCCAAGGACGCCGGTCAGGTCGTGACGATGGGCGACGTGTTCCCCGGGGCGCACGTGGTCGAGGCGGGCGTCGGGTCGGGGGCGCTGACCTGCGCCCTGCTGCGGGCGGTCGGCGAGGGCGGCCGGCTGCGCTCGTACGAGCGGCGCGAGGACTTCGCGCAGATCGCCAAGACGAACGTCGAGACGTTCTTCGGCGCCGAGCACCCGGCCTGGCAGCTCGTCGTGGGTGACCTCGCCGAGGCGCTGCCGGCTGACGTCGAGCACGGCGCGGTCGACCGCGTGGTGCTGGACATGCTCGCGCCCTGGGAGTGTCTGGACGCGGCCGCGCACGCCCTGGCGCCCGGTGGCGTGGTCGTCGCGTACGTGGCGACGACCACCCAGCTGTCGCGCATCGTGGAGGACCTGCGCGCGCACGGGAGCTTCACCGAGCCGGTGGCCTGGGAGTCCATGGTCCGCGGCTGGCACGTGGAAGGCCTCGCGGTGCGGCCCGAGCACCGGATGGTCGGGCACACCGGGTTCCTGGTCCGCTCGCGCCGGCTGGCGGACGGCGTCGCCCCGCCGCTGCGCCGGCGCCGCCCCGCCAAGGCCGCCCCCACCCCCGACCCCCCGAGCCGCGGTGATCTCGAGCAACACGCCGGTGACGCGCCGTGACGGCCGGCGTGATCCTCGAGAACAACAGGGACAGGGTGGGCGCGCCTGGACCTGACGGGCGCACCCACCGGGTTACAGTCCTGCGTCCGAAGCGCCCGAATCATCCCGTTGGACCTGCTCGTGCCTGCTTGCCCCGTACGTCTGCAGCGCCCGGCCTCGGCCGCGGCGTCTCCGATGGCGGTCCTGGCCGCGCTCGCCGCGGTCGCCGCCCTCGCCCTGGCCGGCTGCGGTTCCGTGTCCGCCCCCGCCGGTGATCGCCCCGGGACCCCGCCCGCCAGCGCGCGCCCCAGTACCGCGACGCCCGTCCCGAAGGTCCCGGTCGCCGTCCCGACCGCCGCGCTCCGTACCGCCCTGGGCTGTCCGAGCAGCACGCCGGTCGCCGTCGACCACCGCCTGGACGTACCCACTACCGACCCGGCGACAGTGATGGTGGCGCACTGTGTCTCCGCAGCCGGCAGCCCGCCCAGCGGGGTGTACGTCGTCGCCCGCTCGGGGTCGGGCAGCCGGATCGCGGCGACGCTCGTCCCCGCGACCGCCCAGATCGACGTCAGCAGTGTCACGCAGAACGCCGGCACGGTCAGGGTCTCCGGTCTCGGCTACTCCAAGCCCACCGTGCCACGGTGCTGCCCCGACGTAGCCGTCGGCCGCGCCTGGCACATCCGGGGCGACTCCCTTGTCCCGGCCGGCTGAGTGGACACCGGTCCGGAACAACTGCGCTCCGCTCCCTTGGGGAGACCGGGGAGGCTGCCGATGCAGTCCTCATCACGGGACCGGCCGGCCCCGGCACCCACCGGTGCCGACTTGCCCCATCAGTCGCGAGCGCGGCTGACGTGGACACGCGGGGGTCCACCTGGTCGCGTTCGGCGCCATCCCGGGTAGGGTCGAAACGACCGCACCCGGCGGGAGGTGTGCCATGTCCGCGTACGACGACGAGAGCAGGACCGCGCGCCTGCGTGCTCTGGAGGAGCGGCTCGCCGCCGCGCAGGCCGAGCTCGCGGCCGCCACGGCCCGGGGAGACCGGCTCGCCGGCACCCTGCGCGAGGCGCGCGACCAGATCGTCGCGCTCAAGGAAGAGATCGACCGGCTGGCCCAACCCCCGTCCGGGTACGGGATCTTCCTCGAGCGGGCCGACGACGGCACGGCCGACATCTTCACCGGCGGCCGGAAGCTGCGGGTCGCGGTCAGCCCCGACATCGACGCCGACTCCCTGCGCCGCGGCCAGGAGGTCATGCTCAACGAGGCCACCAACGTCATCCGCGCGATGGAGTTCGAGCGGGTCGGCGAGGTCGTCATGCTCAAGGAGATCCTCGAGGACGGCGAGCGGGCCCTGGTGATCGGGCACGCCGACGAGGAGCGCGTGGTGCGGCTGGCGGCGACGCTGGACGACGCACCGCTGCGCGCCGGCGACTCGCTGCTGCTCGAGCCCCGGTCCAACTACGTGTACGAGCGCATCCCCAAGTCCGAGGTCGAGGAGCTCGTGCTCGAAGAGGTGCCGGACATCGACTACAGCAACATCGGCGGGCTGGCCGCGCAGATCGACTCGATCCGCGACGCCGTCGAGCTGCCGTACCTGCACCCGGACCTGTTCCGCGAGCACCAGCTGCGCCCGCCCAAGGGAATCCTGCTGTACGGCCCGCCCGGTTGCGGCAAGACCCTGATCGCCAAGGCCGTCGCGAACTCCCTGGCCAAGAAGGTGGCCGAGCGCACCGGCCGGCCCGAGGGCCGCTCGTACTTCCTGAACATCAAGGGCCCCGAGCTGCTGAACAAGTACGTCGGCGAGACCGAGCGGCACATCCGGCTCGTCTTCCAGCGGGCGCGGGAGAAGGCCTCCGAGGGCACTCCGGTGATCGTGTTCTTCGACGAGATGGACTCGCTCTTCCGCACCCGTGGCTCGGGCGTCTCCTCCGACGTCGAGAACACGATCGTGCCGCAGTTGCTCAGCGAGATCGACGGCGTCGAGAGCCTGGAGAACGTCCTGGTGATCGGTGCCTCGAACCGTGAGGACATGATCGACCCCGCCATCCTGCGCCCGGGCCGGCTGGACGTGAAGATCAAGATCGAGCGTCCGGACGCCGAGGCGGCCCGCGACATCTTCCTGAAGTACCTGCGGCCCGAGCTCCCACTGCACGCCGACGACCTGGCCGAGCACGGCGGCTCGCCCGACGTCACGGTCAACGCGATGGTGCAGCGGGCGGTCGAGGCGATGTACACCGAGAGCGAGGACAACCAGTTCCTCGAGGTGACGTACGCCGGCGGCGACAAGGAGGTCCTGTACTTCAAGGACTTCAACTCCGGCGCCATGATCGAGAACATCGTGGCCAGGGCCAAGAAGATGGCCATCAAGGACCTGCTCGAGCGCAACCAGAAGGGCATCCGCGTCTCGCACCTGCTCGAGGCGTGCATCGACGAGTTCAAGGAGAACGAGGACCTGCCCAACACCACGAACCCGGACGACTGGGCCCGGATCTCGGGCAAGAAGGGCGAGCGGATCGTGTTCATCCGCACGCTCGTCCAGGGCAAGAAGGGTCCGGAGGCCGGCCGCCAGATCGACACCGTCGCCAACACGGGCCAGTACCTGTAGGCATCGCGAGGGCCCCCAACGGGCCCACGCGGCCGCGGGCACGCCTACCCTCGTCCCATGAGCGCACGCCGGGTGATGGGCATCGAGACCGAGTACGGCATCTCGGTGCCGGGCCAGCCCGGCGCCAACGCGATGCTGCTGTGCTCCCAGGTCGTGAACGCGTACGCCGCCCAGGCGTCCAGGGCGCGGCGGGCCAAGTGGGACTTCGAGGAGGAGTCACCGCTGCGCGACGCGCGCGGCTTCGACCTCGAGCGCTCGATGGCGGACCAGAGCCAGCTGACGGACGAGGACCTCGGGCTCGCCAACGTCATCCTCACCAACGGCGCCCGGCTCTACGTGGACCACGCCCACCCGGAGTATTCCGCGCCCGAGGTCACCGGCCCGCGCGACGCGGTGCTGTGGGACAAGGCCGGCGAGCTGGTCATGGCTCGGGCGGCGGCGGCCGCCGCCACTTTGCCGCAGGCGGCCCAGACCGGACCCATCACGCTGTACAAGAACAACACCGACAACAAAGGCGCGTCGTACGGCACGCACGAGAACTACCTGATGCGGCGGGAGACCCCGTTCGCCGCGATCGTGCGGCACCTGACGCCGTTCTTCGTATCGCGGCAGGTCATCTGCGGCTCGGGCCGGGTCGGGATCGGGCAGGACGGGCGCGAGCACGGTTTCCAGATCAGCCAGCGCGCCGACTACTTCGAGGTCGAGGTGGGCCTCGAGACCACCCTCAAGCGGCCCATCATCAACACGCGCGACGAGCCGCACGCCGACCCCGAGAAGTACCGCCGGCTGCACGTGATCATCGGCGACGCGAACCTCAGCGAGGTCTCCACCTACCTCAAGGTCGGGACGACGGCGCTCGTGCTGGCGATGGTCGAGGACGCCTGGCTCGGCGACGAGCTCGCACTGCTGCGCCCGGTCACCGCCTTGCACCAGGTGTCGCACGACCCGACGCTGCACACGACGGTCGACCTTCGCGACGGGCGCCGGCTCACCGCGCTCGAGCTGCAGCTGGAGTACCTGGACCAGGCCCGCAAGTACGTCGAGGACCGGATGGGCGCCGACGCCGACGCGCAGACGCGCGACGTGCTGGACCGATGGGAGTCGGTCCTGTCCCGCCTGGCCGACGACCCGATGCGGCTGTCCCGCGAGCTCGACTGGGTGGCCAAGCTGGAGCTGCTGCAGGCGTACCGGGACCGCGACGGGCTGGGCTGGGACAGCGCCCGGCTGCAGGCGGTCGACCTGCAGTACTCGGACGTACGGCCGGACAAGGGCCTCTACCACCGGCTGGTCGCCCGGGGTCGCATGGAGCGGATCCTCAACGACCCCGAGGTCGAGGCCGCCGTCACCGCGCCGCCGGAGGACACCCGCGCGTACTTCCGCGGGGAGTGCCTGCGGCGGTACGCGGACGACGTGGCCGCGGCCTCGTGGGACTCGGTGATCTTCGACGTGCCCGGGCAGGACTCGCTGCAGCGGGTGCCCACCCTGGAACCCCTGCGCGGCACCAAAGCGCACGTGGGCGCCCTGCTGGACCGCTGCCCGACCGCCACCGACCTGCTCGAGGCGCTGTCCGCACGCTGAGCGGGTGGCGACGGAACCTACGGTAGGGCGACGCGGTCCTGCCCCGGTACTGCACCGTAGGTCTGCAGTCGCAGGGCCATGGCCGGGCAGGCAGCCTTCGCGCGGGCGGCGAGCCGGCGCAGCTGGGGCGGCACCGCTCCGGGCGCGACCACCGGGTACCCCCAGTCGTCCCGCGAGACCAGCTCGGGCACCAGCTCGGCACAGACTCCGTTGCCGTCGCACCGCAGCCAGTCCACGACCAGCGCGACCGGTTCGTTCACCGCCACTGGTCACCGCCGGGCAGCACGCCGCGCGCCGGCAACGGCAGGAACCCGTGCGGCGGAGCACCCGGACACCGGTCGCCCCGCGCATGCCGCGCCACCTCGTCCGGCAGGCCGCGCAGTAGTGACCGCACCAGCCGGCTCACCCCGTCGGGATGGTGGCACGCACCGCGGCCCTCGACCATGGCGGC
Source organism: uncultured Actinomycetota bacterium (assembly GCA_963849365.1). Classification (GTDB taxonomy): domain Bacteria; phylum Actinomycetota; class Actinomycetes; order Prado026; family Prado026; genus CAVQCJ01. The sequence goes on along the minus strand of CAWKHA010000001.1, from coordinate 84,062 downwards.
CCACCGGTCCAGCCGGGTCGCGGCCGCCGCCGCGTCCGGGCCGCTCCCGGCCAGCTCCCGGGCCGCAGCGGCCAGAGCGGGAAGACCGTTCAGGCACGGCCCGCACTGTCCCGCGGTCTCCGCTGCAAGCCAGGCGACCAGTCGCGCCGTCTCGGCCGCGGGGCAGGCCGACAGGGGGAGCGCGGCCAGCAGCCCCGCCCCCGGCTCGGCCCCCACCGCGCGGAGCCCGGCCCGGGAGAACCCGGTCTGGCCGGCCAGGTCCGGGTGCACCCACGCCCCTGCGTAGCCGCCGACCAGCAGGGCGGACGCCGGCTCGGGTCCGGTTCCGCCGCAGGCGTCCAGCAGCGCCGACAGCAGCGTCCCGACAGCTGCCTCGACGACACCGGGCACCGCCACGGAGCCGGTCACCGTGACGAGGACCGTGCCGGGTTCGTCGACCGTCCCGAGCGACCGGAACCAGGCCGGTCCGTGCCGCAGCACGAGCGCCAGGTGGGCCAGCGTCTCCGCGTTGGCCACCAGGGTCGGCCGCCCGTCGACACCGCGGGAGGCGGTCCGCGGCGGCGTCGTGGTGGGCCGGCCCGGGCCGCCGGACAGGTGACGCACGACGGCCGACGCCTCGCCGGAGACGAACCGGGTCGGACCCTGCACGATCCGGATGCGCGGACCGGGGCGGGCCGCGGCGGCCCGCTCGTCCAGCGCGCCCTGCAGCGCCGCGACGGACGAGGACTGGCCGCGGTGCAGCCACAGCACGGCCGCCCCGGCGCCCACTGCGAGCGCGGCCGCCGCCAGGCCGTCGAGGACCAGGTGCGGAGCCCGCTGGACCAGCACGGAGTCCTTGGCCACCGCGGGCTCGCTGTCGCCGGCGTTGACGACGACCAGCGGCCGCCGCAGCGGGTGAGCCGCGGCGCGGACCGCGTGCAGCTTCGCGGCGAGCGGGTACCGGCCGCCGCCCCGGCCGAGCAGGCCGGACGACTGCGCCGCGGCGAGGACGCCCTCGGGCGTGCCCGCGCCACGGTCGGGCAGCGGGCCGTGCACCGCCAGGTGCTGGGCCAGCGTCGCCGGACGACCGTCCGGCCGCAGGCCACGCAAGAGCCTGGAAGCGTCGGTCGCCGGGGCGCCGGACGGCCGGGCCCCCGCCGTGACCCCGGGCGAACCGGACGCGCCCGCCACCGGGGACGTGTCGGTTCTGCTCACCGGGCCGCTCCGGGGGACGCCGACGGCGCGGCCGCCGGAGCGGCGGACGGCGGCGCCGGCGTCCCGGCCCGTTTGGCCCAGCCCGGGGCCAGCGGCCCCGACCACGCCCAGATCGCCGTGAGTACGACAGCGACGGGCATCGCGACGAGTGTCGCCAGCCGGCGCCGACGGCTCGGCACGGGCCGGCGGGCCAGCCGCCACCCGACAGCGGCGACCACCGCGGCCGTACAGGCACCGGTGAGCAGCAGCACCGGGACGGAACGGGCGTCGGTGCCTGTCCCCAGCGTGTGCAGCACGACGACCGGCCACGCGGCGTACGCGGCCAGGTGCACCCCCCGCCAGACCCGCGGCGCCATGTGGTGCCGCAGCGTGCTGGTGACGGCCACGAGCAGCACGAGGTCGCACCCGAGGGTGCCCAGCCCCAGCCACAGCGGGCGGTACGTGGATGCGAACGGGACCACGGCGTCCAGCCAGGTGATGGTGACGAAGCTGTCGGCCACCGACGTCACGATGTGGCCGAGCAGGAGCACAAGCGACAGCGTGCTCAGGCGGCGGTGCAGGTCGGTCGCGACGAAGCCAGGAACCCGACCCCCGGTGCGTGCGGACGAGGTCAGGACGCCCAGCACCGTCGTCGCCGTGAAGAGCACCAGCAGCACGAGCCCGGACGACCGGGTCAGGAACCAGGTGAGCCTGGGGTCGGTCCACACCGACGAGGCGGTCGAAACGGCCGGCGCAAGGCTGGTCACTCCGGCCACCCGCCGACCGCCAGGACCGAGCCGTCGGCCGCGACGAGGCGAGCCGGCAGTCCGGTCGACTCGAGCCAGGCCAGCCCGCTGTCGCCCTTCACCACCGTCGCGGTCGAGGCGATGTTCGCGTCCACACAGGTGGCGGCAGCCACGGTGACGGTGCGCCAGACCTCGCGCGCGGGCAGGCCGGTCAGCGGGTCGAGCAGGTGGTGCATCGGCCGGCCCGCCCGCATCCAGCGCCGGGCCCGGGTCGTGGACGTGGCCAGACCGCCGTCGTGGATGTCGACCAGCGGCCCGTCCGTCTCGTCCGGTCGCTCGACCACCAGGATGAGCCAGGGTTCCCCGGCGGTCGTGCCCGCGACGCTGATGTCCCCGCACAGGCTGACCAGGACCGGCATCCCGAGGACGTCGAAGGCGCGCGCAGCGGCGCGGTCGGCCGCGAACGCTTTGGCCGTGGCACCCAGGTCGAGCAGCACCCCGTCGGGGACCTGCAGCACCCGGCGCTCCTCGTCGAGGGTGACATCGCGCCAGGACGCCCGGCGCCGCAGCACGGCCGGCGGCTCCGGGGCCGTCCCGGTGCCCGCGTCCGCGAGCTCGGTGATGTCGCGGTCGTAGCCGGCGGCCACGAGGGCGTTCCCCAGCGTCGGGTCGACGGCGCCGTCGGTCAGCCGAGCGGCCCGCAGCGCGACGGCTACCGCGGACGCCAGGACCTCGGACACTTCCACCCCGGCGCCGCCCGAGCGCGCCAGCGCGGTGACCTCCGAGTCGGTGCGGAACCGGCTGCACGCCTTGTCCACGGCCGCGACCACGGCGTCCACCTCGGTACGGGCCGCTGCCAGCGCGGCCTCGGCGAAGGCGGGCTCGGATCCGGCACGCACCACGAGGCGAGCCGTGCCTCCCCACAGCGGCCAGTCGGTCGCGATCTCGGCGTCGTCCGGCCCGGCCTGCATCACGAGCCGCCGGAGGACGCGGTCGGGCCCGGGTGGCGCGTCGGCGCGGGGATCGAGGGCGGTGGCGGGTCCGGCGGCGCGCTGCTCGGTGCCGGCGCCGGCGCGGAGCTGCGGGCCGGCGCAGCGGCTTTCGTCGTCTTGTCGGTCGCCGGCTTGGTCGTCCCCGGCCGCGTGGTGACGGCCGCGGGACCCGAACGCTCCTGACCCGAGCGTCGTGCGGCCGAGCCGGAGGGGTGCGTGGTCGGCGCGCTCGGCGGGACCGCCGACTTGCCCGGTGCCGTCGGTGGCCGGGTCGGGACAGCCAGCCCGGGCGCGCTGACGGCGCCGCCGTCCGTGGTCCGCTCCGACGGCGCAGCGACGGCGGATCCCGTCAGCGGCCCGGCCAGCGAGACGGTCACCACGCCGGTGGCGGCGACGGCCAGTGCCGCCGTGCCGGCGGTCGCGGCGTCGACCAGGCGCATCCCGCGGTCACGCCGCCGGCCCGCGCTGGAGCGCCGGGCGTGAGGGGTCCGTTCGCCCATGCCATAGGTATCGGCCCTGGCGGGGCGGACTTCAACCGCCGCCCGCACGACTTCGGTGCGTGTCCTGCGGGGCTCACCGGGACGATCGTCCGTGCCGAGATATAGGTTCGGGGCAGGCGTCGAGGTTCTTGGCCTGCCCGACAGGCCGGGGGAGAAGCTCAGCCGGACGGAGGCACCATGAGCACCAGGGACACCGGCGGTCAGGACCGCACGACCCGCCGCACCGACGAGCCCGACGAGGTGCCGGACGACGCCCCGGGCCCGGACGCCGCGGCCGCGCGCAAGGCCGCCCTCGACGAGGATGTCGACGCGATGCTCGACGAGATCGACGAGGTGCTGGAGACCAATGCCGAGGAGTTCGTCCGCGGGTTCGTGCAGAAGGGCGGCGAGTAGCCGGTGCCGGATCCTGCAGGCGTGGCGAGCGGAGGGCTGCCACCGGCCTTCCTGACCGCCGGGCCACCGTCGTTCGCGGACTTCCTCCGCGGGCACGCCCCCGAGCTGCTGCCCGGGAGCCAGGTGCTGCCCGAGGGTCGGGTCGAGGTGCCGCACGGGACCACGATCGTCGCGACCACGTTCGCGGGCGGGGTGATCATGGCCGGCGACCGCCGGGCGACCATGGGCAACGTCATCGCCCAGCGCGACATCGAGAAGGTGTTCCCGGCCGACGACTTCTCCTGCGTGGGCATCGCCGGCACCGCGGGCCTGGCCGTCGAGGTGGTCCGGCTCTTCCAGGTCGAGCTCGAGCACTACGAGAAGATCGAGGGGATGTCGCTGTCGCTGGACGGCAAGGCCAACCGGCTCGCGACGCTGATCCGCGGCAACCTCGCCATGGCCATGCAAGGGCTCGCGGTCGTCCCGCTCTTCGCCGGCTACGACCTGGAGACCGGGAGCGGGCGGATCTTCTCCTACGACGTCACCGGCGGCCGGTACGAGGAGCACTCGTTCCACTCCGTCGGGTCGGGCTCGATGTTCGCCCGCGGCGCGCTGAAGAAGCTCTACGGCCCCGGGCTCAGCGAGGACGACGCCGTATCCGTCTGCGTCGAAGCGCTCTACGACGCGGCCGACGACGACTCGGCCACCGGTGGTCCGGACCTCGCCCGCAAGATCTTCCCGGTGGTGGCGGTCGTGTCCGCCGACGGCTACCGCAGGGTGCCGGAGGCCGAGATCGGCACCGTGGTGCACCGGGTCGTGCAGGCCAGGCTCGACCGGCCGGACGGCCCCACCGGCCTGCGCAGCACCTAGCCCACCCGTCGCTCGGCCCTCGCCGACCCGCACCGAACCGAGGCCCTCCCGGTGTCCATGCCGTTCTACGTCTCGCCCGAGCAGATCATCAAGGACAAGGCGGACTACGCCCGCAAGGGCATCGCGCGCGGACGCAGCGTCGTCGTCGTCCAGTACGCGGACGGCATCGCGTTCGTCGCGGAGAACCCCTCCCGCGCACTGCACAAGGTCAGCGAGATATACGACCGGATCGCGTTCGCGGCGGTCGGCAAGTACAACGAGTTCGAGAACCTGCGTGTCGCCGGCGTCCGCCTCGCCGACATGCGTGGCTACTCCTACGACCGGCGAGACGTCACCGGTCGCGGGCTGGCGAACGCCTACGCACAGACGCTGGGCACGATCTTCACCGAGACGACCAAGCCGTACGAGGTCGAGATCGTGGTGGCGGAAGTCGGCGAGAGCGCCGAGGACGACCAGATGTACCGGCTCACCTTCGACGGTTCGGTGGCCGACGAGCACGGCTTCGTCGCGATGGGCGGGCTGTCGGACCAGATCGCCTCGACGCTCGAGGAGCGATACTCCGACGGCCTCGCCCTGGCCGAGGCAGTCGCCCTGGCCGTGCGGGTGCTGGGCGAGAAGGGTGCGGCCGAGCCGCGCGAGCTGGACGCCGGCCAGCTGGAGGCCGCGGTGCTCGACCGCGCCCGGCCGGGCAGCCGCAAGTTCCGCCGGCTGGTGGGGGAGCGGCTGTCGTCGCTGCTGGCCGAGGGCGGGCTGGAGCTGCCGGCCGAACGGCCGCACCGGCCGAGCCCGACCACGGGCTCCGGCGGCGACGCCACCGGCTGAGCAGCCCCGGCTCACGGCGGGGGGCCGGGCGGACGCGCCCTCAGGCCCGCACCAGTCCGAGCCGCACCGCTGTCGCGTGGTCGACCACACCGGTCTGAGGCAGGCGCCAGCGATGCTGGAACGCATTCACCGCCGCGACCGTCCTCGGCCCGTAGTAGCCGGTGGCGGGGCGCACCCCCAGCTTCGTCTGCACCAGCTTCACCCGGGCGCCGTTGTCGCCGGGCTTCGCGTACGGCGCGACCGACTTGGCGGGCGGCGGCGGGCTCGGGTTCGGGCCGACGCCCAGCCGGTAGGCGGTCCACCCGTCGACCACGCCGGTCGGCGTGAGCCCGAGCCGCTTCTGGTACGCCTTCAGCGCCGCCACGGTCTTGTCCCCGAAGAACCCGCTGACCGGCCGCACCCCCAGCTTCAGCTGCACGACGCGCACGTGCGCGCCGGTGTCGCCGGGCTTGGCGTACGGCACGGGCTTCGGCGGCGGCGGGCTCGGGTTCGGGCCCACCCGCAGCCGGTAGGCGGTCCACCCGTCGACCACGCCGGTCGGCGTGAGCCCGAGCCGCTTCTGGTACGCCTTCAGCGCCGCCAGCGTCTTGTCCCCGAAGAACCCGCTGACCGGCCGCACCCCCAGCTTCAGCTGCACGACGCGCACGTGCGCCCCGCTGTCGCCGGGCTTGGCGTACGGCACGGCCTTCGGCGCCGACCCGGCCGTGCCGGGGGGCGCCGGGCTCGGGTTCGGGCCGACGCCCAGCCGGTAGGCGGTCCACCCGTCGACCACGCCGGTCGGCGTGAGCCCGAGCCGCTTCTGGTACGCCTTCACCGCCGCCACGGTCTTGTCGCCGAAGAACCCGCTGACCGGCCGTACGCCCAGCTTCAGCTGCACGACGCGTACGTGCGCGCCGCTGTCGCCTGGCTTGGCGTACGTGACCAGCGGCGCCGTGACGACCGGACAGGGGCTCGGGTTCGGGCCGCGGTACACCGGGGCCAGGGCCCCCGGGCCCGGCTGGCAGGGGCCGTAGTCGACGGCTGCGACCTTGCCGGTCCACCACGAGGTGCGCTTCTGGGCGCCGGCCCACGAGAACGAGAAGTGGACGTGGTCGGTGTGCTCGCTCGGCCCCGTGTACGGCCGCCACCCGTCGCCAGGGCGGTACGCCCCCCAGATCTTCGCGTCCCAGATGATGTACATGACCCCGAGCCGGCGCGCGTTCCAGGCCGGCTCGGCGTGCGGGCCCGCGGCCAGCAGCCAGCCCAGCGCGGACATGGCCACGGCCCGGTCGTTCGCGTCGCGGACGTTCAGCATCCAGTCCCAGGCCCGGCCCTCTTTGTGCTCGGAGACGCCGCCGTCCGAACAGGCCCGGGTGATGCCGCCGTCGGTGCCCCGCTTGTACGTCGCGAGCATGAGCGCCCGGAACGCGACCACCCCGGGTTTGGCGACGGGGTCGCACGAGACCTGCGGCAGGTACGGGGACAGCGCCTCGGCCGTCGGCGGGAGCTTGACGACCGCCTGCGGCACGCCCGACGCCTTGGTGGAGGAGGCCGTGGCCAGCGGCGAGAGCGCGAGGGCTGCAGCGGCTCCGGCAGTCAGCAGCAGCCCTGCGGTGCGGCCGATCCGGGGGCGTCCTTGCGGGGGACCGGGGTCTTCGGCGGCGGGTGGCTCGTCCATCCGATGCCTCCCGCGCATCGGATCCCGGCCCACGAGTCGCGTCCTCTCCCTCGTCGCGTTCACCCGAACGGCCCATCGCGAGCCCTTCGCCACACTGGTCCCATCGACCCCTCGTGGCAACCCCTTGACCACGAATGTCAACGCGACACGCCGTACCGGATGCGCCTTTTGTCCGCAATCCACCCGGCCGGAATCCGCGCCGTGCGGGAACCGTGCGGGCCGCCCGCGCGGACTTAGGCTCTCGGCATGGACCGGCGCATCTTCGGCATCGAGACCGAGTACGGCGTCACCTGCACGTTCCGCGGCCAGCGCCGGCTCTCGCCGGACGAGGTCGCCCGGTACCTCTTCCGCCGGGTCGTGTCCTGGGGGCGCAGCAGCAACGTGTTCCTGCGCAACGGGGCCCGGCTCTACCTCGATGTGGGCAGCCACCCGGAGTACGCGACCCCCGAGTGCGACGACCTGCGCGACCTCGTGGCCCACGACAAGGCGGGGGAGCGGATCCTCGAGGGGTTGCTCGTGGACGCCGAGCGCAGGCTGCACGAGGAAGGCATCCCGGGCGACGTCTACCTCTTCAAGAACAACACCGACTCCGCGGGCAACTCCTACGGCTGCCACGAGAACTACCTCGTGACGCGCGCCGGCGACTTCGGCCGGCTGGCCGACGTCCTGATCCCGTTCCTGGTCAGCCGGCAGCTGATCTGCGGCGCCGGCAAGGTCCTGCAGACCCCGCGCGGCGCCGTGTTCTGCCTGAGCCAGCGGGCCGAGCACATCTGGGAGGGGGTCTCGAGCGCGACCACCCGCAGCCGCCCGATCATCAACACCCGCGACGAGCCGCACGCGGACGCCGAGCGGTACCGCCGGCTGCACGTGATCGTCGGCGACTCGAACATGGCCGAGCCCACGACGCTGCTGAAGGTGGGCGCCACCGATCTGGTGCTGCGCATGGTCGAAGCCGGGGTCGTGCTGCGCGACCTGAGCCTGGAGAACCCGATCCGGGCGATCCGCGAGATCAGCCACGACGTCACCGGCCGGCGGACGGTACGGCTGGCCAACGGCCGGGAGATCAGCGCCCTGGACATCCAGGGGGAGTACTACGCCAAGGCCTGCGACTTCGCCACCAGGCGCGAGCTGGACGAGCCGGGCTCCGTGGTCGCGCAGGTGCTGGACCTGTGGGGGCGCACGCTGAAGGCGGTCGAGAGCGGCGACCACGCCCGCGTCGACCACGAGATCGACTGGGTGGTCAAGTACTCCATGATCGAGCGGTACCGGGACAAGCACTCCCTGCCGCTGTCCTCGCCGCGGGTGGCACAGCTGGACCTCGCGTACCACGACGTGAACCGCCGGCGCGGGCTCTACTACCTGCTCGAGCGGCGCGGCCAGGTGGAGCGGGTCGTGCGCGACCTGACCGTGTTCCAGGCCAAGTCGGTCCCGCCGCAGAACACCCGGGCCCGGTTGCGCGGGGAGTTCATCCGGCACGCGCAGGACAAGCGCCGCGACTTCACCGTGGACTGGGTGCACCTGAAGCTGAACGACCAGGCGCAGCGCACCGTGCTCTGCAAGGACCCGTTCCGCTCCGTCGACGAGCGCGTCGACAAGCTCATCCAGTCCATGTAGTCCACAGCGACCTCTCACCGTCGCCTCAGCCAGGGCAGGGGTGGGACGGGCTTACCCTGGGTGCACTGTCCGTCCGACGGGCCACCCCCTCCGAGAGGCCGTCCTTCCGTGCGCCGCAAACTGCTCGCCGTCCCGCTCGCGCTCGCCCTGGCCGTCCTGGCCGGGTGCGGCTCGGCCTCCTCGGGCGGTGGCTCCAGCGTCGCTCCCACCACGGCCGTCAACGGCGGCGCCCTCCCGACCGTGCAGGGAGACTTCGGGACCAAGCCCTCGGTCACGGTCCCGGGCGGCAACCCGCCGACCACCCTGCAGACGTCGGTGCTGCACAAGGGCACCGGGGCCACCATCGCCAAGGGCCAGCTCGTCGCGGTCGACTACCTGGGCGAGATCTGGAAGTCCAAGAAGGTGTTCGACACCTCCTTCGACGCGGGCCGGACGGGCGCCGCGTTCCCGATCGGGACGGGCCAGGTCATCGACGGCTTCGACAAGGGCCTGCTCGGCCAGACCGTCGGGAGCCGGGTCCTGCTGGTCATCCCGCCCGCGCTGGGGTACGGCGCCCAGGGCAACTCCCAGGCGGGCATCTCCGGGACCGACACGCTGATCTTCGTGGTCGACCTGCTCGGCGCCCACAAGGCCGACGAGACCGCCGAGGGAACGCCGGGCCCGGCGCCCGGCTCCGACCTGCCCCAGGTGACCACAGCCGCGGGCAAGCCGACGATCACCGTCCCCAAGAGCACCCCCCCGACGACGCTCGTGGTCAAGACGGTGGTCGCCGGGACCGGCGACACGGTGCGCTCGGGCGACCTGCTCATCGTCCAGTACGTCGGCGTGAAGTGGGCCGACGGGAAGACGTTCGACTCCTCGTGGGCCCGTGGCCTTCCGGCCGGGTTCGGGATCGGTGTCGGGCAGGTCATCAAGGGCTGGGACAACGGCCTGGTCGGCCGCAAGGTCGGCGACCGTGTCCTGCTCGTCGTACCGCCCGCGGAGGGCTACGGTGCCCAGGGTCAGTCCCAGGCCGGCATCTCCGGGACCGACACGCTCGTCTTCGCCGTCGACATCGTCGGCACCTACCACTGACCCGGCTGACCGACCGCAGGAGAGCGCGTTGAGCGAGAAGCCCGAGATCGACTTCCCCGGCGGGGAGCCGCCCACCGAGCTGCAGGTCAGCGACCTGAAGACCGGCGACGGGTCGCAGGTGGCGCCCGGCGACCAGGTGCTGGTCCACTACGTCGGCGTCGACTTCGAGACGGGCGAGGAGTTCGACTCCTCGTGGAACCGCGGGGAGCCGATCAAGTTCCCGCTGCGCGGCCTGATCCAGGGCTGGCAGGACGGGATCCCCGGCATGAAGGTCGGTGGCCGGCGTCAGCTGGTCTGCCCGCCCGAGCTGGCCTACGGTCCCGCGGGTGGTGGCCACCGGCTGTCCGGTCGGACGCTCGTCTTCGTCATCGACCTGCTCGACGTGGGCTGATCCCGCGCACCCGGGCACGATGGCCGACTCCAAGACCGAACGCCTGCTGCAGGTCGTCCTCTGCCTGACGCAGAGCCGGCGGTACGTCACCAAGGACCAGCTGCGGCTGGCGATCCCGGACTACTCGGCGTGCCCGACGACCGACGCGTTCGAGCGGATGTTCGAGCGCGACAAGAACGAGCTGCGCGAGCTCGGCGTACCCCTGGAGACCGGAGCTCCCGGCGTCGTCGACGACGACCCCGGCTACCGGATCGACCGCGACGCGTACGCCCTGCCGCCCCTGCGGCTGACCCGGGACGAGATGACGGCACTGGCGCTGGCCGCGCGGGTCTGGCGCGAGCCCGGCCCCGCGAACGCCGCCGCCCGCGCGCTGCTCAAGCTGCAGGCCGACGGCGCGGCGACCGTCGGGGCCGCCGAGCTGCCGGCCATCGAGCCGCGCCTGTCCGGAGGCGAGGCGGCCTTCGAGCCGCTGACCACCGCGCTGAGCGCCCGCCGCAGGGTGCGGTTCAGGTACCAGGGGGCCCGCGACTCCGAGCCGCGCGAGCGCAGGCTGCAGCCCTGGGGCGTGGTGTCCAGGCGGGGGCGGTGGTACGTCGTCGGCCACGACCTGGACCGTGACGACATCCGGGTGTTCCGGCTCTCCCGGATCGCCGGCGAGGTCGTCGCCGAAGGTCCGCCCGGCTCGTACGACGTCCCGCCGGACATCGACCTGCGGTCGCAGGTCGACACCTTCGACGCGGCCCGGCCCACCCGGACGGCGACGCTGCGGGTCCGGCACGGAGCCGGCCACGGCCTGCGGCGGCGCGCCTCCGACCGCCCGGGCTCCGCCCCGGGCGCCGACGACGGCTTCGACGTGCTGGCCGTGCCGTTCGGGGACAGCTGGGCGCTCGCCGAGGAAGTGGCCTCGTACGGCGCCGCGGTCGTCGTGGTCGACCCACCCGAGCTGCGGGACGCCGTGGTCCAACGGCTCGCTGCCGTGCTGGCCGGGGGACGCTGATGGCCACCGCCAGCGACCAGCTCGCCCGGCTGCTCAGCCTCGTCCCCTGGCTGCAGGCCCACCCGGGCGTCGCCAAGACCGAGGCGGCGGCCGCCTTCGCCATCAGCGTCGACCAGCTCGAGAGAGACCTCCAGCTGGCCTTCACCTGCGAGCTGCCCGGCCGGCCCGAGGTGTTCATCGACATCGACTACCTCGACTCCGACCGGGTGTCGGTGATCGACGCGGCCGGCATCGACCGGCCGTTGCGGCTACGCGCGGACGAGGCGGTCGCACTGCTGGTCGGGCTCCGGTCCCTCGCTGCGGTACCCGGGCTCGCCGACCGGGCCGCGCTCGACAGCGCGCTCGCCAAGATCGAGGACGCCGCCGGCCGCATCGGTGTGGGGCTCGGCCCTGGAGCCACCGGCGGCACCGCGCAGGCGCCGCCCGCGGGGACCGGTGCGGACCCGACCGCCGCGGTCCGCGACGCGCTGGCGGCCGGGCGTCGCGTCCACCTGGGCTACTGGGTCCCCAGCCGGGACGAGATCACCGAACGCGACGTGGACCCGTTCCGGCTCGTCACGGTCGACGATGCGGCCTACCTGGAGGGCTACTGCCACGCCTCCGAGGCGGTCCGTACCTTCCGGCTGGACCGGGTGACCCACGCCGAAGTCCTCGACTCCGCGGCGACGCCAGCCGAGGCACGACCGGGGCGGGTCCGGGAGACGCCCGCCGCGTTCCACCCCTCCGACGAGGACACCGTGGTCGTGCTGGACCTGGGCCCGGAGGCCCGCTGGGTGCCGGAGTACTACGCCTGCGAGCGGGTCGAGGACCAGCCCGACGGCTCGGTCCGCGTGGCCCTGCGCACCGCCGACCCCCGGCTGGTCGTGCGGCTGGTGCTCCGGCTCGGGGGCGCTGCCCGGGTGGTGGAGCCGGGCGAAGTCGCCCAGTCGGTCCGGGAAGCCGCGGACGAAGCCTTGGAAGCGTACGGCGTGTCGTCATCCACTGACCGGGGGTGAAGGTTCAAGGTCTGAGGATGAGGTGCCGAATCCACCTGCGTGAGCCTCGGGACGAGTCCCGGGGGGAGGGCGGAAGGACCACGGCTATGACCACCATCCGAGCGACGTGCCCCACGTGCGGCGATGTCGAGCTGAAGCCGGCCGAGCTGCGACTGAGCGTGTGCACCCGTCCCGAGTGGTCGACGTACGCCTTCACCTGCCCGACCTGCACGGACGAGGTCAAGAAGCCGGCCGACGAAGAGGTCGTCGCGCTGCTGATCTCCGGTGGCGTCGTCGCCCGCCCGTGGCACATCCCCGCCGAGGCGCTCGAGTCGCACGGCGGTCCCCGGCTCACCTACGACGACCTGCTCGACTTCGCGCTCTGGCTCGACGCCAACGACGCGCTCGCCGGCACCGTCCAGCCCGCACAGCGCGCCTGACCGAGGGCCCCCAGGGGCCGGCTCGGTGCCCCGCGGTTCCGCACGCCGCCGCGGCCAGCACGTACTATGAGCCGACGTCCCGAGAGAGGCACCTGGCATGGGCAAGTTGTTCGACAACCCGACCATCCTGGTCATCCTGATCGTGGCCGTCATCTTGATCTTCGGCTCGAAGCGACTCCCCGACGCCGCGCGCGGCGTGGGCCGTTCCCTGCGGATCCTCAAGGCCGAGACCAAGGGCCTCATGACCGACGACGAGGAGACCCCGCAGCAGGTCACCCCGGCCCAGCAGACGCAGCCGGCTCCGCCGCCGCAGACCATCCCGGCTCCCGCCCCGGCGCCGGCGCCGGCCCCGGCGCCTGCGGCACCGCTCGTCCAGCAGCCGGCCGCACCGGCGCCCGCCCAGGCCGAGCAGCCGGTGTCCCCGCCTGCGGCGCCCACGCCCGACCAGCCGCAGAGCTGAGCGGGGCCGGCAGAGCCCGAGCAGGACCGGGTGAGCGAGGGCAAGGGGCGCGGCCGCTTCAGGCGCAAGGGCGTCGCTGATCCCGAAGGGCGCATGACGCTCGTCGAGCATCTGCGCGAGCTGCGGAACCGGCTCTTCTGGTCGTTCGTGGCCATCGCCCTCGGCGCCATCGTCGGCTGGGTCTTCTACACGCAGATCTTCAACTTCATCACCCAGCCGCTGATAGACGCGTCCAACGAGCTGAAGGCCCAGGGTCACCACGAGCCGATCCTGGCGGTCACCGGCGTCGCCGACGCGTTCAACCTGAAGCTGCAGGTCTCGCTCGCGACCGGCGTCATCCTGACGTCACCGGTCTGGATCTACCAGCTGCTTCGGTTCGTCACCCCGGGCCTGCACAAGAACGAGCGCCGTTGGGCCGCCATCTTCGGGGCCGCCGCCGTCCCGCTGTTCCTCGCCGGCGTCGCTGTCGCCTACATCGCCCTGCCGCACCTGCTGGGCGCCTTCCTCGGGTTCACCCCGACGACGGCCCAGAACATCCTCAACATCGACACCTACGTGGGCTTCCTCCTTCAGATCGCCCTGTCGTTCGGGATCGGGTTCCTCGCCCCCGTGGTGGTCGTCGCGCTGAACGTCATCGGCGTCCTGTCGGCGCGGCGCTTCGCGTCGTGGTGGCGCTGGGTGCTCTTCTTCGTGCTGGTCTTCGCCGCTGTCGCGACACCGACCACCGACCCGTTCAACCTCTTCATCTTCGCCGCCCCGCTGCTGCTGCTGATGGTGGTCGCGTTCGCGATCTGCTGGCTCAACGACCGGCGGCGGGCGGCCAAGGACGCCCGTTCGCCCTTCCACGACCTGTCCGACGACGAAGCGAGCCCGCTCGATCTGGACCAGTTGAGCGACTGACGGGGCCGCTGGCACTACCGTCCGGTGCGTGACTCGACGGATCGCTGTCCTGGTCAACCCGACGGCCGGCGGGGGCCGCGGTGCGAGCGCCGCCATCACCGCCGCCGACCGGTTGCGCGAGCATGGCCTGGTCGCGGACGAGATCGCCGGCAGCGACGCGTCCAGCGCCGTCCGGCTCGCCCGGCGGGCGGTTGCCGACGGCTACGACTCGGTGGTCGCGGTCGGGGGTGACGGCATGGTGAACGTCGTGCTGCAGGCCGTCGCCGGGACAGGGATGCCTTTCGGCATCGTGCCGGCCGGGAGCGGGAACGACTTCGCCCGCCTGATGGGCATCGCGGTGCACGACCCGGTCGCCGCCGCGGACGTCATCGCTGACGGACTGCTGCGTACTGTCGACGCGGCCAGGGTGGGCGACCGCTGGTTCGGCGGGGTGCTGTCCAGCGGCTTCGACTCGAACGTGAACGAACGGGCGAACGCGATGCGCTGGCCGAAGGGACGGAGCCGCTACAACCTCGCCATCCTGGCCGAGCTGCGCGTCTTCAGGGCCCTGCCGTTCACGATCGTGCTGGACGACACCGAGCTGCACCGGGAGGCGATGCTCGTCGCGGTCGGCAACGGGTCGTCGTACGGCGGCGGCATGAAGGTGTGTCCGGGTGCCCTGGTGGACGACGGGCTGCTGCAGGTCACCATCCTGGGCCGGATCAGCAAACCGGAGTTCCTGCGGGTCTTCCCCAAGGTGTACAAGGGGACCCACATCGAGCACCCGGCGGTGACGGTCCACGACGCCCGCTCGGTGACCCTGCGGGCGCCCGGCGCGGTCGCCTACGCGGACGGCGAGCGGGTCGGCCCGCTGCCGGTGGAGATCACCTGCGTACCGGGTGCGCTGCAGGTCCTGGTGCCGGGCCTGTAACCGTCCGATGCGGCGCGGCGGTCGGGGCGACATACCCTGAGCCCATGCCCTCTCCCGCCGAGCGGTACGCCGCCGCCCGCTCCCGGCAGGCTGGTTCGGGGTCGCAGCTGGACCTGTTCCGGGCCGGGTACCCGTTCGGCCTGGACGACTTCCAGGTCCGGGCCTGCGAGGCCCTCGAGTCCGGCCGGGGTGTGCTGGTCGCGGCGCCCACCGGAGCGGGCAAGACCGTTGTCGGCGAGTTCGCGGTCCACCTGGCTCTGGCCGAGGGTCGCAAGTGCTTCTACACCACGCCGATCAAGGCGCTGTCGAACCAGAAGTACGCGGACCTGGTCGCCCGGCACGGGTCCGACCGGGTGGGTCTGCTGACCGGCGACAACTCGGTCAACGGCGACGCCGACGTGGTGGTGATGACCACCGAGGTCCTGCGCAACATGCTCTACGCCGGCTCGACCGCGCTGGCCGGCCTGGCCTACGTCGTGATGGACGAGGTGCACTACCTGTCGGACCGGTTCCGGGGCGCGGTGTGGGAAGAGGTGATCATCCACCTGCCCGGGCCGGTGCGGCTCGTGTCGCTGTCGGCGACCGTGAGCAACGCCGAGGAGTTCGGCGACTGGCTCGTCACCGTGCGCGGCGAGACCACCATCGTGGTCGAGGAGCACCGGCCCGTGCCGCTGTGGCAGCACGTCATGGTCGGTTCCCGCCTGCTGGACCTGTGGGTCGAGGACGAGCGGCCGGCCGACCGCGGGACCGGGCGGTCCGGCGACGGGCGCGCGGTGAACCCCGAGCTGCTGCGGGTGGCCCGGGACGAGGAGCGGTTCGGACGGCTCGGCGACCGGCGCCCCGGCCGTGGCCAGCGCCGTCCGCCCGCGCGGGGGGCGAACGCTCCCTCCCGGGTAGACGTGGTCGACCGGCTCGACCGGTCCGGGCTGCTGCCCGCCATCGTCTTCGTGTTCAGCCGCGCGGGCTGCGACGCGGCGGCCGAGCAGTGCCTGCGCTCGGGCCTGCGCCTGACCGGCCAGGCCGAGCGGGTGGAGATCCGCGAGTACGTGGAGCAGCGCTGTGCCGACCTGCCCGACCAGGACCTGGGCGTCCTGGGCTACCACGAGTGGCTCGACGGGCTCACCCGGGGGATCGCGGCCCACCACGCCGGCATGCTCCCGACCTTCAAGGAGGTCGTCGAGGAGCTGTTCCAGCGCGGCTTGGTGAAGGTCGTGTTCGCCACCGAGACCCTGGCCCTGGGCATCAACATGCCGGCCCGCTCGGTCGTGCTCGAGAAGCTGACCAAGTGGAACGGAGAGACCCACGCCGAGGTGACCGCGGGGGAGTACACCCAGCTCACCGGCCGGGCCGGGCGGCGCGGCATCGACGTCGAGGGCCACGCCGTCGTGCTCTGGCAGCCGGGGCTGGACCCGCGCGCGGTCGGCGGTCTCGCGTCCACCCGCACGTACCCGCTGCGCTCGTCCTTCCGGCCCTCGTACAACATGGCGGTCAACCTCGTCGGGTCGGTCGGTCGGCACACCGCGCGCGAGATCCTCGAGTCCTCGTTCGCCCAGTACCAGGCGGACCGGGCCGTGGTCGGGCTCGCACGACAGGTGCGGCGCAACGAGGAGGCCATGGCCGGCTACCGCGAGGCGATGACCTGCCACCTGGGGGACTTCGCGGAGTACTCCGCGCTGCGCCGAACCCTGTCCGACCGCGAGGCGGAGCTGTCCCGGCAGGGCGCCGCGCTGCGCAAGGCGGCCGCAGCGGCGTCGCTGGAGTCGCTGCGGGTCGGGGACGTGATCCGGGTGCCGGCCGGCAAGCGCAGCGGCCTCGCGGTCGTGCTGGACCCGGGTCTGGGCAACGGCGAGGACGGCGGCCCGCGGCCGGTCGTGCTCACCGCGGAACGGCAGGTCGCCCGCCTGTCGCTGGTCGACTTCCCCTCGCCGGTGGAGCCGATCGAGCGCATCCGGGTGCCCAAGGCGTTCAACCCGCGTTCGCCGCAGTCGCGGCGCGACCTGGCTGCGTCGTTGCGGCAGAAGGTCCCCGACGGCGGGAACGGGGCGGGATCGCGCCGGCGCGAGCGGTCCGCGGCCGCCGACGACCAGAGCGTCGCCGAGCTCCGGCAGGCGATCCGGCGGCACCCGTGCCACGGCTGCGACGACCGGGAGAGCCACGCCCGCTGGGCCGAGCGCTTCCACCGCCTGGCGAAGGAGACCGCACAGCTCGAGCAGCGCGTCGAGTCCCGCACGAACACCATCGCGCGCACGTTCGACCGTGTCTGCAGGCTGCTGGAGTCGCTCGGCTACCTGGACGGGGACCACGTCACGCCCGACGGTGAGCGGCTCGCCCGGCTGTACAGCGAGCTCGACCTGCTGGCGGCCGAGTGCGTGCGGGACGGGCTGTGGTCCGACCTGACCGCGGCGGAGCTGGCGGCGTGCGTGTCGGCGCTCGTGTTCGAATCCCGGCAGTCCGACGACTCGGGGCCGCCCCGGCTGCCCGAGGGGCGGGTCCGGGAGGTGCTGGCGGAGACCGTGCGTACCTGGGGCCGGCTGGACCGGGTCGAGAAGGACCACGGGCTGGCCTTCCTGCGCGAGCCCGACCTGGGGTTCGCCTGGGCGGCGCACCGGTGGGCGTCCGGGGGCGCGCTCGAACAGGTGCTCGGGGAGTCGGGGCTGCCCGCCGGGGACTTCGTGCGCTGGGCCAAGCAGCTGGTCGACCTGCTGGGGCAGGTTGCGCAGGCAGCGGGGGCGGGCGACCCCGGGCTGCGCCGCACCGCCGACCAGGCCGTGGACGCGATCCGCCGCGGCGTCGTCGCGTACTCCTCGGTCGGCTGACTCCTGCGGGTGACGCGCTCGGCCGGTGGCACGGCAAGGCGGTGGGTTGACCTTACGGTAGCGTAGGTTACGCTTGCGTAGGTCGGGGGAGACCGATGCCGAGCGTCCCACCCCGTACCCGAGGAGATCCTGTGCCCGTCGAGCTCACCGACGCCGAGACCCGCCGCCTGCTCGCCGACCTCGAGCCCGACGTGGCGAAGGAGCTCGACCGCCATCTGTCGGTCGCCAAGGACTGGTACCCGCACGAGTACGTGCCGTGGAGCGACGGCCGCACCTTCGACGGCCTGCTCGGCGGACAGGAATGGTCGCCCGAGGACTCCAAGATCCCCGACGTGGCCAGGACCTCCCTGATCGTCAACCTGCTGACCGAGGACAACCTCCCCAGCTACCACTTCGAGATCGCCCAGAGCTTCGGCCGCGACGGAGCCTGGGGGACCTGGGTGCACCGATGGACCGCCGAGGAGGACCGGCACGGGGCCGTCCTGCGCGACTACCTCACCGTGACCCGGGCGGTCGACCCGGTGGCGCTGGAGAACGCGCGCATGGTGCACATGAGCACCGGCTTCAGGAACGCCCACGAGACGATGCTGCACTCGCTGGCGTACGTGTCCTTCCAGGAGCTGGCGACCCGCATCTCGCACCGAAACACCGGCGCCGCGTCCAAGGACCCGATCTGCGAGCAGATGATGACGCGGATCGCCACGGACGAGAACCTGCACATGATCTTCTACCGGAACATGCTGGGCGCGGCGTTCGAGCGCCAGCCCGACCTGACCATGCAGGCGGTCCGGGACGTGGTGCTCGACTTCCAGATGCCCGGGCACTCGATCGAGGGGTTCACCCGCAAGTCGGTGCAGATCGCCATGGCCGGGATCTACGACCTGCGCCAGCACCGGGACCAGGTGCTGATCCCGGTCCTGCGGCAGTGGAAGGTCTGGGACCTGGAAGGCCTCGACGCGAACGCCGAGAAGGCGCGGCAGGAGCTGTCGGAGTTCCTGGACGGGCTCGACCTCGCCGCGACCCGGTTCGAGGAGCGCCGGGACGCCCGCGCCGCCCGGGTGGCCCAGCGCGACGCCTGACCCCCTATCAGTCGTCTCCCCGGGCCAGACTCATCGCGGCGAGGCGGCGGCGCGCATCGCGACGAGCACCCGGTTGACGCTGCTCTCGACGCCCCACCGGTCGGACAGCTCGAGCAGCCGTTCCGGGTCCGCCGGCTCGGCGGGCAGCTCGTCGTGGTACGCCGGCAGGGCGCAGTCCCGGCGGACCCGCGTCACCGCGATCGCCGCCTCGAGGTACGCCCGCGCCGCCTCCAGCTTCGGCCGCTGCGTCACCTCCGGGTCGCCGGCGTCGAGCGCGGCCAGCAGTGCCTCCGCGGAGCCCCAGCGCTGCAGCAGGGACGCGGCCGTCTTCTCGCCGATCCCGGGCACGCCCGGCAGCCCGTCGGAGGGGTCGCCGCGCATCGCGGCCAGGTCGGCGTAGGCCCGCGCCGGGATTCCGTACTTGGCCCGGACCGCGGCGTCGTCGAGCACTTCGAGGTTGCGCACGCCGCGACCGATGTACAGCAGCCGTACCCTCCGCTCGTCGTCCACGAGCTGGACCAGGTCCCGGTCGCCGCTGACCACGTCCACCGGCCCCGGGCCGACGGTCGCCAGGGTGCCGATGACGTCGTCCGCTTCGAAACCGGTCGCGCCCACCCGGGCGATCCCGAGAGCAGCCAGCAGGTCCGCGATGACGTCGATCTGCGGGACCAGGTCGCCCGGAGTCTCCTCGACGTTGGCCCGCGGATCGACCCCCTCGGCCAGCCGGTGCGACTTGTACGACGGCACGAGCGCGACCCGGAACGCCGGCCGCCAGTCCTCGTCCCAGCAGGCCACCAGCCGCGCCGGCGGGTAGCCGCGCAGCAGCGTGGCGACCATGTCCAGGAAACCGCGTACCGCGTTGACCGGCGTCCCGTCCGGAGCCCGGAACGAGTCCGGCACCCCGTGGAACGCCCGGAAGTACATCGAGGCGGAGTCGAGCAGGAGCAGACTCCTGGGTTCAGCCGTCACGGCCTGAGGATCCCATCTCGGATCTGTCAGCGCGCTCCCGCCCGCGAACAGAGCTACAGCAGGACCGGCAGGCAGTCTTGACGGCCGGTCGTGGGAGGCGAAGGGTGCCTGTCGACACTTGGAGGTGTCCCATGATTCAGGTGAGGAACATCTGCACGGTCAAGTACGGGTCGTTCCGAGAGTTCGTGCACGCCGCTGAAGAGCTGATGGAGATCTGCCGCCAGCGCGGCTGGGTGCCCGGAACCCTGATGACGCCACTGGCGGGAGTCAACAACGAGGTCGTCTGGCAGGTCGAATACCCCGACCTGACGGCGATGCAGCAGGAGACCGAGGCGGCGCAGACGGACCCTGAGTTCATGAAGATCTTCCGGTCCGCCGGCGAGCTCGTCTACCCCGGGAGCGCCCGTACGGAGATCCTCGAGGGCGCGCCGCACATCGCCTGACCGCGCGGTCGACCTGCTCGGCTGCTTGTGCCCGCCGAGGCGTCGCCGGGCGTCGGCGTGCGCCCAGGCGCCCGCCGCGGGGATGGTGCGTAGGGTGCAGGGGTGAGCGCTCCCCACGGCACCGTCGCCGACTCCGCCGCCCGTCTGAGCGCCGCGTCCGCAAGGGTCGCGGCGGCCGGGCTGGACGCTCTGCTGGTCACCCCCGGTCCGGACCTGACCTACCTCACCGGCTACGACGCGGTCGCGCTGGAGCGGCTGACCTGTCTGGTGGTCCGGGCGGACGGCGACCCGGCGATCGTCGTGCCCACGCTCGAACGGCCGGCGGCCCTGGCCAGCCCCGTCGGGGGTCTCGGCATGGACGTGCAGGCCTGGGACGAGACCGACGACCCGTACGCGCTGGTGGCCGCGCTGCTGCCGGGCGCCGCCGCGGTGGGGCTGGACGACCACATGTGGGCGGCAAAGGTGCTCGCGCTGCGCGCCGCGATGCCCGGTGTGGACCAGCGGCCGGGTGGCCCGGTCCTGCGCGACCTGCGCATGCGAAAGAGCCCGGCCGAGGTGGCGGCGCTGCGCGAGGCCGGCCAGGCGATCGACGCCGTGCACGCCCAGGTTGCGGAGTGGCTCAAGCCCGGGCGTACGGAGGCGGAGGTCGGCCGAGACATCGCCGACGCCATCCTCGCGGCCGGGCACGCCAGGGTGGACTTCACGATCGTCGCCGCCGGCCCGAACGGCGCCAGCCCGCACCACGGGCTGTCCGAGCGGACGATCCGCGCCGGCGAGCCGGTCGTCGTGGACATCGGGGGCACGATGCCCAGCGGCTACTGCTCCGACTCCACCCGCACCTACGCGGTCGGCGACCCGGACGCGGACTTCCTGGCGCTGTACCAGGTCCTGGAGGCGGCCCAGGAGGCTGCCTGCCAGTGGGCCCGGCCGGGCGTGAGCTGCGCCAGCGTCGACTCCGCCGCCCGGGACGTGATCGAGGCCGCGGGGTACGGAGAGCTGTTCGTGCACCGCACCGGCCACGGGATCGGGCTGGAGACGCACGAGGACCCGTACATCGTCACCGGGAACGAGCTGCCGCTGGAGCCGGGCATGGCCTTCTCGATCGAGCCGGGGCTCTACGTGGCCGGACGGCACGGTGCCCGGATCGAGGACATCGTCGTGGTGACCGAGGACGGCCTCGAGCGGCTGAACCTGCGTCCACGCGAGCTCGTCGTGCTGGAGGCCTGACCGGTGGCGTCGCCGCAGCCCCGGGTCGAGCGCCTGCTGCCGACGCCGGAGGCGGCCGAGCTGATCGACCTGACCCGCGAGCTGGCAGCGGCCGAGCTGGCCCCGCGCGCCGGCGAGTACGAGGCCGAGGCGCGCTTCCCGCGGGAGGTCTTCCGCACGCTGGGCCGAGCCGGCCTGCTGGGTCTGGTGTACCCGGAGGAGTACGGCGGCGGCGGGCAGCCGTACGAGGTCTACCTGCAGGTCCTCGAGGAGCTCGCGACGGCGTGGCTGTCGGTCGGCATCGGCGTCAGCGTGCACACCCTGGCCTGCCACCCGGTCGCCCGGTACGGCACTGCGGGCCAGCAGGCCGAGCTGCTGCCGGACATGCTCGGCGGGGAGCTGCTGGGCGCGTACTGCTTGTCCGAGCCGCAGTCGGGCTCGGACGCGGCCGCGCTGGAGACCAGAGCCGTGCTCGAGCCCGGCAGCGGCGGGGACGGCACCGGCACCTGGGTCGTGGACGGGCGCAAGGCGTGGATCACGCACGGCGGCGAGGCCGACTTCTACGCGCTCATGGTCCGTACCGGCGGCCCCGGGCCGCGGGGCATCTCCTGCCTGGTGGCGGACGCGGGCACGCCCGGGCTGTCCGCGGCGGCCCCCGAGCACAAGATGGGCGCCAACGCCTCGACGACCGCGCAGATCGTCCTGGACGGTGCCCGGATCCCCGGTGACCGGCTGGTCGGCGCGCAGGGGCAGGGCTTCGAGATCGCGCTGGCGGCCCTGGACAGCGGCCGGCTGGGGATCGCCGCGTGCGCGGTCGGCCTGGCGCAGGCAGCGCTGGACGCTGCGGCGGCCTGGGCCAGGGAACGGCGCCAGTTCGGACGGCCGGTGGGGGAGTTCCAGGGCCTGTCGTTCATGCTCGCGGACATGGCCACGGCAGTCGCGGCGGCCCGGGCGCTGTACCTGGACGCGGCCCGGCTGCGTGACGCGGGCCGGCCGTTCGGGACCAGGGCGGCCATGGCCAAGCTGTTCGCCACGGACGCCGCCATGCGGGTCACCACCGACGCGGTGCAGGTCTTCGGCGGGTACGGCTACGTGCAGGACTACCCGGTCGAGCGGTACCTGCGCGAGGCCAAAGTGCTTCAGATCGTCGAGGGCACCAACCAGATCCAGCGCGTCGTCATCGGCCGCGCCCTCACCTCCAGCTGATACCCGCCCACCCCACCCGTCTCACCGCGTCGATCTCGAGCCCACGCCTGCGACACGCCGACGTTGGCGATGGTCTGCTCAAGATCAACTCAAGGGAGGGGGGCGGGGGGACGAAGGACGGAGGGTGCCCTCCCCGACCAGGGGAGGGGGACGGGACACGATGATCCGGACGGTCCCCACCGACCGGGGCGCGCACCGCGGGCCCCGGCACGGAGACAGCACGGTCGCCCAGACCGTCCGGGGAGTGAGTGGCGAGACCGGCTCGTCCGCCCAGGCGGACGGGAGAATTGCTCATGCGGGTCCTCACGACAGGGCGTGTGGTCGTGGTCGCGGCGCTGGTCTCGGCGTCGACGGCGGCGGTCCTCGTCCTGCCTGCCTCGGCGGGGACGACGGCTCCGGCCGCCGCACCCGCGGAGGGAACGGCCGCGACAGCCGTCGCCGCTCCCGGCCATGCGCCGGGTGCGGGAACGGCTGTCCGGGCGAGCGGGGTGTCGCTCGGCCCCGCCGTGAAGTACGTCCGCGAGCCGGACGGGACGGTACGGCGGGTCCGCTGACGCTCCGGGCCGCCCCGCATCCGCTCGGGTGCGGGGCGGCATCCGTCCGAGGGCGGTAGATTCCGCCGTGTGGAGGACCTCGACCGGCAGATCCTGCGCCTGCTCGCCGCCGACGGCCGAATGAGTTACACAGACCTCGGCCGCGCGACCGGCCTGTCGACCTCGGCCGTCCACCAGCGGGTGCGCAAGCTCGAGGAGCGGGGGGTCATCCGCGGGTACGCCGCCGTGGTCGACCCGGTCGCGGTCGGGCTGCCGCTGACCGCGTTCGTCTCGGCGATCCCGCTCGACCCGGCCGCACCGGACGACGCTCCCGACAAGCTGGAGAGCCTGGCCGCGATCGAGTCCTGCTACAGCGTCGCCGGCGAGGAGTCCTACATCCTCAAGGTGCGCGTCCCGTCGCCGGGCGACCTGGAGAGCCTGCTCGCCGAGATCCGGTCTGCGGCCAACGTGCGGACCCGCACGATCGTCGTCCTGTCCACGCCGTACGAAGGCCGCCCCCCGGCCCTGTGACCGGCTGCGGGTCACCGCGGTCCGGGCTCAGCGGTGGACCAGGTCTTCGTGCTGGGAGTGCGCGGCGGCGCGGGACGCGGCAGCAGCGGCCATCGCCGCCTCCAGGCCGTCGCCGTGCTCGGCGGCGTGCTCGGACCACCAGGCCCGGCCCTCGGGCGGGAGCGTGTCGATCGGGTCGTAGTACTCGTAGCGCCGCGTGAGCCCCTCCGGGTCGTCGAGCTCGATCCCGGTCAGGTAGTTCTTTGTCCAGTACGAGATGCCCCGCTCGCGGTCGTAGTCCTCGAGCTGGTGCACCCAGCGCTTGCCGACGTACGGCACGTCGCACACGATCCGGGGGGTGGCGAAACCGGGCAGGTAGCCCATGATCGCGTGCTGCAGGTGCTGCGCCTCGTGCACCGAGACCCGCCAGTGCTCGCTGAACGGGATCATGTCGCACATGTAGAAGTAGTACGGCATGATCCCGGCGCCGTCGACGAGCGCGAAGCACAGGTCGAGGAGCTGCGCGGGGGAGTCGTTGATCCCGCGCATGAGCACACCCTGGTTGCGCACGTCCCGGATGCCCGTGTCCAGCATCGCCCGGGTCGCGTCGGCGACCAGGGGAGTGACGGACTGCGCCGCGTTGACGTGGGTGTGGATCGCGAGCTGGACCCCGCGGGCCCGCGCGACCTTCGCCAGCCGCTCCATGCCGGCCCGGACGTCGTCCTGCAGCCAGTGCTGCGGCAGGCCCATGAGCGCCTTGGTGGCGAGCCGGATGTCGCGGATGTTCTCGATCTCGAGCAGCCGCGCCACGAACGCCTCGAGGTTCTTCCACGGCAGGTTGGCGACGTCGCCGCCGGAAACGACCACGTCGCGCACGCCCGGCTGCGAGCGCAGGTACGCCATCATGGCGTCGTACCGGTCCACCGGTTTGAGGTCGAACTTGAGCTTGGAGATCACCGCCGTCGAGTTGCCCACCAGGTCCATCCGGGTGCAGTGGCCGCAGTACTGGGGGCAGGTCGGCAGCAGCTCGGCCAGCACCTTGGTCGGGTAGCGGTGCGTGAGCCCCTCGGCCACCCACATCTCGTGCTCGTGCAGCGAGTCACGGGTGGCGTACGGGTGCGACGGCCAGTCGGTCCGGCGGTCGCTGAACACCGGCAGCATGTAGCGCCGCACCGGGTCCGCGTAGAACGCCTCGGTGAACTGTGCCGGGGTCGGCGTGCCGGGGTCGTGCGACGCGGGGACGATGGTGTTGACCATCTGCGGCGTGACCAGCATCGACATGGTCGCCCGCTCGGCCTGGTCCCGCTCCAGGTCCGCGTAGAAGCGGTCCTCGATCAGGTCGCCCACGAGCTCGCGCAGCTGCTTGATGTTCTTCACGCAGTGGGCGCGCTGCCACTGGACGTCGGCCCACTGCGCGGCGGTGACGTCGGCCCACCCGGGCAGCCGGGTCCAGTCCGGCTCGACCAGCTCGGTGCGGCGGTAGGCGTACGGCTGCTCGGTCACCTTGGTCTCCAGCGACGCTGCTGAGGGGCCCGGCCCGACGCCGGTAGACCGAGGATACGGAAGGATCTCCGGCAGATCCACCGCGACACCGTAAGATCTGCGGCGACGTTCGACGCCGGATGCCGCGCGCTGGAAGGATCCGCCCCGTGCCCAGGACCACCCCGTCCTCGCCGGTCGGCCTGCACCGGGTGCTGGAGCCCGCGGGAGTGCTGCCGCAGGCCGCCCGGCGGCTGGACGCCGACCCCGAGCTGTGGCCGGACGAAGTACGGATCCGGGTCGAGACCCTGAACCTGGACGCAGCCTCCTTCCGTCAGCTCGCGACCAAGCACGGCGGCGACGGTGACGCCGTCCGGGCAGAGATCCTGGAGATCATCGCCAGCCGCGGCAAGATGCAGAACCCGGTCACCGGCTCCGGCGGCATGCTGGTCGGGACCGTGGAGGAGGTAGGGCCGGGCTCGACGCTCGGCCTGCACCCCGGCGACCGGGTGGCGTCGCTGGTGTCCCTGTCGCTCACGCCGCTGCGCATCGAGGACGGCCTGGCCCGCTGGGACGGTGCGTCCGAGCAGGTCCCGGCGGACGGCACCGCCATCCTCTTCGGCCGCTCGATCGCCGCCGTGCTGCCCGCGGACCTCGAACCTGCCCTGGCGATGATGGTCATGGACGTGTGCGGCGCTCCGGCGCTGACCGAGCGGGTCGTGCGCGACTACGCCGACCGGGGCCGTCCACCGGCGGTCGCTGTCGTGGGCGGCGCCGGGAAGTCGGGGTCGCTGGCCCTGGCTGCCGCTCGCAAGGGCGGTGCCCGGCTGACCTGCGGCGTGGTCCCGGTTGACCGCGAGGCGGCGGCCCTGACCGGCAGCGGCCTCGCCGACACGGTCGTGCTGGCCGACGCCCGGGACCCGGTGGCACTCGCGGCCGCGGTCGAGCGGGGGTTGGGCGGTCCGGCCGACGTCACGGTCGTCTGCGTCGACGTGCCCGGCTGCGAGCACGGGGCCGTGCTGGCCACCGCCGAGGGCGGCACCGTGATCTTCTTCTCCATGGCGACGTCGTTCTCGGCCGCGGCGCTGGGCGCCGAGGGGCTCGCGGCCGACGTGACCATGCTGATCGGCAACGGCTACAGCCCGGGTCACGCCCAGCTGGCCCTGGACCTGCTGCGCAGCGAGCCGGGGGTGCGCGCGCTGTTCGAGACCCGGCTGCGCGCCGAACAGTCGACGCACGGAGGGACGCAGGCGTGACCGCTCGAACCCGCTCCAGGCTGGAGCTCGATCCCGCCGTCGTGCGCAAGGCGCGCTCGTTGGCCCGCAGGGCCGGGGCTCCGGTCGTGAAGATCGCCCGCAGTCACACCACCGTCTCGGTCGAGCGGGCCGTGCTGCGCCTCGCCGGCCTGCAGGGGGCGGACGCCGAGGGCATCCCGTGGGTGAACCGGCTGGTGGACGCTGTCCGGGGCGACTGCGGGCTCGAGCACGGTGTCGCGCTGCCAGTGTGGGACAGCATGCGCCGTGAGGGCTCCAAGGGCGCAGCGGGCCTCGAGGTGCTCGCCCAGAAGGCCGCCGCCGGCTCGGTCACGTTCCGCCTCCCGGAGGGTCGCGACGCCGAGCGGGCCAGCAGCGCCGCCACCGCGGCCGTCGCCAGGGGCATCGCCCGGATCGACCGCAACCGGCGGGAGCGCGAGCGCCTGGTCGGGCGGCTCGGGGACCCGCCCAAGCCGTGGATCTACCTGATCGTGGCCACCGGTGACATCTACGAGGACATCCCGCAGGCTCAGGCCGCCGCCCGCGAGGGCGCCGACGTCATCGCCGTGATCCGCTCGACCGGCCAGTCGCTGCTCGACTACGTGCCGGAGGGTCCGACCCGGGAGGGGTACGCCGGCACGTACGCCACGCAGGAGAACTTCCGCCTCATGCGGGCCGCCCTGGACGACGTGTCGCGCGACCTGGGCCGGTACGTCCGGCTCACGAACTACGCATCGGGTCTGTGCATGCCGGAGATCGCGTCCCTGGCCGGGCTCGAGCGGCTGGACATGATGCTCAACGACTCCATGTACGGGATCTTGTTCCGCGACATCAACCCGATCCGTACCTTCGTCGACCAGCGGTTCTCCCGGCAGGTGCACGCCCGCGCCGGGATCGTGATCAACACCGGCGAGGACAACTACCTGACGACCGCCGACGCCGTCGAGGCCGCCCACACGGTGACCGTCAGCCAGCTGCTGAACGAGTACTTCGCCAAAGAGGCAGGGCTGGAGGACTGGCAGCTCGGGCTGGGGCACGCTTTCGAGGTCAACCCCGACCTGCCCGACTCGTTCCGGATCGAGCTGGCGCACGCGATGCTGGCACGGGAGCTCTTCCCGGACGCCCCGCTGAAGTGGATGCCGCCCACGAAGCACATGACCGGCGACGTGTTCCGCGGCTACCTCCTGGACGGGTTCTTCAACCTGGCCGGCGCGATGACCGGCCAGGGCATCCTGCTCGTCGGGATGATGACCGAGGCAGTGGTGACGCCGTGGCTCTCCGACCGCGATCTGGCCCTCCAGAACGTCCGCTACGTGTTCAACGCCGCCGGACGCCTGCACGAGGACTTCACCCCGCGGCACGACGGCTTCATCGTGCAGCGCGCGCACCAGGTGCTCGCCGAGGCCGTCGACCTGCTCGAACGCATCGTCGACCACCCGGGGCCGTCGGGTCTGCTGTCCGCGATCGGTGACGGGACGTTCGGACTCATGAGACGTCCTGCCGACGCCGGGAAGGGTATGGACGGCGTGTTCCGCCAGGCCCCCGGCTACGTGAACCCGGCCACGGACCTGCTCGAGGGGAGCCGGTCATGACCCCCGGCGCGCCTGCCGGGCGTGAACCGAGGATCGTCCGCCCGTACGGCGACACCACCGGCGACGGGATGGTCCAGCTGTCCTTCACGCTCCCGCTCCCGCACGACAAGCGGGCCGAGGGCGCGGCTGCCCAGCTGGCCCGCAAGATGGGCATGGACCCGGCGATGGTCGTGCACGCCAAAGCCATGGGCCCCGACTTCACCTTCTTCGTGGTGTACGGAGCCGTGCACCACCTCGTCGACACCTCCAAGGTGGAGGTGGTCGAGCGCGAGTTCGCGCTGCTCTCGGCGAAGGAGGTCGACGTCGCCATCAAGCGCGGCCTGCACCGGCCCCTGGTCGTGGTCGGTGCGTGCATCGGGACCGACGCGCACACCGTCGGGATCGACGCGATCCTCAACATCAAAGGGTTCGCGGGGGAGAAGGGGCTGGAGTACTACAGCGAGATCGAGGTCGTGAACCTCGGCGCGCAGGTGCTCGTCCCCGAGCTGGTCCAACGGGCGAAGGCCGCCGCGGCCGACGCGGTGCTGGTCTCCCAGGTGGTCACCCAGCGCGACGCGCACGTGCACAACACCCGCGAGATGGCGGCGGCGTTCAACGAGGCGTACCCGGCGGGCCGTCGGCCGCTGCTCGTCGTCGGCGGCCCCCGGTTCGACGAGACCCGCACGGCCGAGCTTGGCGTGGACCGGATCTTCGGCAAGGGCACCACCCCGGGCGAGGTGGCCAGCTATCTCGTGCACGCGCTCGTCCCGGGCGCCAACTGAGCACGACGGACGAGGAGAGGCATGACGACCGACCAGGACCCCGCCGGCGCGGACCCCAGGCTGGGGGTCGTCGTGACCCACCGGCGCTACGTGCCCTACTCGCATGCGCACTACGCCGGGAACCTCGTCGACGGGGCCTACGTGCTGGCCATGTTCGGGGACGTCGCGACCGAGCTGTTGATCCGCACCGACCAGGACGAGGGGCTGTTCGCGTCGTACTCGGACGTACAGTTCGTGGCTGCGGTCCAGGGCGGCGACGTCCTCGAGGCCAGCGCCACCGTGGTCCGGGTCGGGCGGCGCAGCCGCGAGCTGCGTTTCGAGGCGCGGGTGGTGTGCCGGGCGTTGCCCGGTGGCAGCCCCTCCGCGGCGCAGGTCCTGGCCGAGCCACTGGTCTGCACGCGCGCCACCGGGACCGTGGTCGTCCCGCACTGACCTCGCAGGGCGACCCGGTGAGGAACGATCGGGCGGGCCGCGTGTGACGGGTGTTCCGCACGGTCATGCCGGGACCTGGCGAGTCGCACGACACGCCGAAAGTCGTTGCAGGGAAAGGCCGAACCGCCGGTTCGGGTTGACAGGGACCGGCCGTACCGGAGTAGTTTCGCCCCCGGTCGACCGCCCGCCCGGACGCCGCGCCCCACCCTCCACCGGAGGCACCCCGGGCCTGCGGGGCTCGACTCGGAGAGGACCCGGTCGTCCAGTAGACAACGGCCTGCGCACCGCATCCCGCGGCGCGCGCGCCGGTCCGAAGGGCGACTCGGGTCCTCTTCCATGTCGGGGCCCGGGCCGGGCTTCGCATACCCTGCCACGGTGGGCCGCACCGACATCGCCGGACCCCTCGGAGCCGACCGGGCGGACGGCCCGACCCAGGTGCGCCAACCCCGGCTGTGGGCGCGCTGCGTCGCTGCAGCGGTCACCGGACTCGTGCTCGCCCTGGCCTTCCCGCCGTTCGGTCTGTGGTGGCTGACCGTGCCCGCGGTGGCCGCGTTGACGCTGCTGCCGCTCGGGCTGCGGCCGCGCTCCGCCGCGCTCGTCGGGCTGGTCGCGGGGCTGACGTTCTTCGGCCTGCTGCTGCGCTGGATGTTCGTGATCGGGCCGGACGCCTGGGCGTTGCTGTCGCTGCTCGAGGCGCTGTCGTTCGCCTTGCTCGCGGTCGGGACCCTGCTGGTCCGGCGGCTGCCGGGGTGGCCCGTGTACGTGGCCGCCGTCTGGGTCGCCGTCGAAGGGCTGCGCGCAGCCGTCCCCTTCGGCGGGTTCCCCTGGGGGCGGCTCGCGTTCGCGCAGGCCGACGCACCGTTCAAGGGCTACGCCGCGCTCGGCGGGATGCCGCTGCTCACGTTCGCGGTCGCCCTCTCGGGTGCGCTGCTCGCTGCCGCGCTGCTGTCCGGTGATCACGGGCTGCGGGTGACGGCGCTGCTGCTCGGCGCTGCCGCGCTCGTCCCCGCGGCGGCCCTGCTGGTCCCGTTGCCGACCGACGGCGGACAGGTCGTGGCGGCCCTGGTGCAGGGCGACGTCCCGCGCAGCGGCCTGGACGCCTTCGGCCAGCGAGCCGCCGTCCTCGACAACCACGTCGACGCCACCGAGCAGCTCGCCGGGCAGGTCGCCGCCGGGGAGCGCCCCCAGCCCCAGCTGGTGGTGTGGCCGGAGAACGCCACGGACATCGACCCGTACGCCGACGCGGGCGCGGCCGCCGCGATCCAGGGAGCGGTCGACGCGATCAAGGCCCCCACCCTCGTGGGTGCGGTGGTCACCAACCCGGCCGACCCGGCCACCGTGCTCAACCTCGGCATCGTGTGGGCGCCGACCGGCAGCCCGGGCGGCGGTGGTCCCGGCGAGAGCTACGCCAAGCGGCACCCGGTCCCGTTCGGTGAGTACGTGCCGTTCCGTTCGCTGCTCACGCACTTCGTGTCCCGCCTGGACCGGATCCCGCGCGACTTCGCCGCCGGGCACCAGCCGGGCCTGCTGAAGGTCGGCCCGGTCCGGGTCGGCGACGTCATCTGCTTCGAGGTGGCGTACGACCCGATCCTGCAGGACCTTGCGGCGGGGGAACCGGGCCTCCTGGTCGTCCAGACGAACAACGCGACGTACGGGCGGACCGGCCAGCCGGACCAGCAGCTCGAGATCTCCCGGCTCCGGGCGGTCCAGACGGGGCGGACCGTCCTGGTCGCGGCGACCAGCGGCCTGAGCGCGGTCATCGCAGCGGACGGTCGGGTCGTGGCCGGGTCGCAGGAGTTCGAGCGCTGGGTCTACGACGGGCCGGTCACAGTGCGCACCGGCGAGACCCTCGCCACCCGGCTGGGTCCGTGGCCCGAGCTGCTCCTGGGTACCCTCGGGATCGGCGCCGTGGTCGTGGCGACCGTCCGCCGGCGACGCGAGAGGAGCCCGTCCGACGATGCCAGCCGTACCGCAGCCTCCTGAGCCGGAGCCGCCCGGGACGGAGCGCTCCGCACGCCCGGTGCGGCCACCGCTGGGACGGGTCCTGGTCGTGGTGCCGACGTACAACGAGCGGGACAACGTCGAACGCATCGTGGGGCGCATCCGAGTCGCGCTGCCGGACGCCGACATCCTCGTGGCCGACGACAACAGCCCGGACGGCACCGGGGAGGTCGCCGACAAGATCGCAGCGGACGACGCGCACGCGCACGTGCTGCACCGGCCCGGCAAGCAGGGTCTCGGCGCCGCGTACCTGGCCGGGTTCCGCTGGGCGCTCGAGCGCGACTACGGCGTCATCGTCGAGATGGACGCGGACGGGTCCCACCGGCCGGAGGACCTGCCGCGCCTGCTCGCCGCGCTGCAGGACGCCGACCTGGTCCTCGGCTCGCGCTGGGTGCCGGGGGGCAAGGTGGTCAACTGGCCCCGGCGCCGGTTGCTGCTGTCCCAGGGCGGCAACACCTACGCGCGGTTCGCGCTCGGTGTGCCGATCCGGGACATCACCGGCGGCTACCGCGCCTTCCGCCGCGAGACGTTGACCGGGCTGGACCTGCACGACGTGCAGTCCCAGGGCTACTGCTTCCAGGTCGATCTGGCCTGGCGAGCGGTCCGCGGCGGGTTCCGCGTGGTCGAGGTTCCCATCACCTTCGCCGAGCGTGAGATCGGGACGAGCAAGATGACGGGCAGCATCGTGCGCGAGGCTTTCTGGCGGGTCACCGAGTGGGGGGTCGCCAGCAGGCTCGACGCTCTGCGGTCGATGCGGCCCGCGCGGCGCGGCCAGGACTGAGGGCTGTCGTCGTGCCGCTGCTGGCCTTCTTCGTCTTCATCGTCTTCCCGGCTGTCGAGATCTACTTGATCGTCCAGGTCGCGCACGTGATCGGCGCCGGATGGACCCTGCTGGCACTCGTGGCTGGAGCCGCCCTCGGCCTGTACGTCATGCGCCGGGCCGGCTCGTCGTGGTGGAGGGCCCTGCGCGGGCAGGTCCGGACCGACCCCGGGACCACCAGCGCAGGCACGGTGGTGACCGGCGCCCCGGACGGTGCCGGCGCGGCCCGGGCGGCGTTGCTCTTCCTGGCCGGGCTGCTGATCTTCCTGCCCGGGTTCATCAGCGACGCCGTGGGGCTCGTGCTGCTGCTCCCGCCGGTGCGCGCGCTCCTGCAGGCAGCGACGGCAGCCTGGTTCGTCCGCCGGTTCACCTCGGTGACCGGGCCGGGCGGGATATCGGTCTGGACCCGCCGGGACCGCATCGTGCGCGGCCAGGTCGTGCGCGAGGACGGCACGCCGGGCACCACCGGCCCGCAGGGGCCGCCGGGGTCGCCGCAGGACCCGCCCCAGCAGCTCCCGCCATCGTCCTGACCTGCTGAAGACATACGAAGGGCCGGCGCCGGGAGGTCAGGTCCCGGGCACCGGCCCTACGGGTGCGTTGCAGGTCAGGCGGTCTTGCGGTGGTCAGGGTGGTCGGCCCGCGCCGGCCCACCGAGGTCGCGCAGGAGAGTGAGGCGCTCCTCGAGGAGGACCTCCAGGTCACCGATCGTGCGCCGCTCGAGCAGCATGTCCCAAGGGGTGCGGATCTTGCGGCCCGCCTTGGCCTCGCCCCCGTCGCCGTCCCGGCGCTTCGCGGTCTCGCCGCACACCCGGCACTCCCAGGTGTCCGGGAGCTCGGCCTCGACCGAGAACGGCACCGCGAAGGCGTGCCCGTGCGGGCAGTCGAACGGGACGAGCTGACGCGGGGCGAACTCCACGCCTCCCTCGTTCTCGTAGCTCACGGCTCCGAGGCGGGAACCGCGCATCGACTCAGCCATTGATCCGTCCTCCTACCGTCCCGGTCGAGCCGGGCACTCGTATGCCCGTTCAACGTTGGGGTGACGGGCAGGATTCCCCGGATTCCGGAGCCCCACACCGTGCCGCCCACGACCTTCACCCGTCCAGACGCTCGAAACGGGTGGAAGGTTCACCGCTGTTGGCCCGGACAGGCGAATTCACAGGAAACTGTCAGGTCCGCCAGCCCCTCAGGGCACCGGCGCCGGCCCGTGCCACTGCCCGCGCCGCTCCAGGAGCGCCTTGAGGACGGCGGGGCGGTCGGTCATGATCCCGTCGGCGCCGAGGTCGAGCAGCCTTTCCATCGTGGGCTCGTCGTCAACGGTCCACACGTGCACCGCCAGGCCGTGCTCGTGCGCGGTCCGGATGAAGCGGGCGTCGACCAGCGGGAACCGGGCCGGGCCGACCGGGACCTGCGCGGCCAGTGCCGTCGCGGGCAGGTTCGTCCGGCGCCCGGAGACCGCAGCTCCTTTGAGGCGCGCGATCTCCCGCGGCCCGAGCCCGGTACACAGGCCGGGCCCCAGAGCGGCGCGCAGCCACCTCAGCCGACCGTCGCTGAAGGAGGCCAGGCACACTCGGTCGAGCAGGCCGGGGGAGGCACGGAGCAGCCGGGCCAGGGGGCGCAGCGTCGAGCCGTCCTTGGCATCGAGGTTGAACCGCACCTGCGGGAACGTGTGCAGCAGCTCGTCCAGTCGGGGGATCGCTTCGCGGCCGCCGACCCGGGCCTGACCGACCTCGGACCAGGGGAGGCCGTCGACGCGCCCGTCCCGGTCGGTCACGCGGCCGAGAGTCGCGTCGTGGAACGCCAGTAGCACCCCGTCGGCCGTGGCCCGCACGTCGGTCTCGACGTACCCGAACCCGGCGGACACCGCGATCTCGAAAGCCGAGAGCGTGTTCTCGTAGGCCTCCAGGGCACCCCCGCGGTGCACGAAAGCGATGGGTCCGTCGTGGTCGAGGAACGGGTGCGCGGCGCGGGTGGTCGTCACCCTGCGAGTTGTACCGGACTCAGCCCGCCGGCGGGGCCGGCCAGGCCGGCGGAGCCGCGGGGGGCGCCGGTGGGGGAGCGGGCTGGGGGTACTGCGGCTGGACCGGGACCGGCGCGCCGAACCGCGGGTCGCCGACGTACGGCTGCGTCGCTGGCTGCTGCTGCACCGGTGGCACGCCCCCGTAGCCGCCGTACGGCTGGGATGTGCCCGCGCTGCCGTACGCCTGGCCGTAGGAGGGTTGTCCGGCCCGCGACGGGTCCGGCGGCAGCCCACCGCCGGTGCCGCCGGTGGCCCCGCTGCCTGCGGAGAGCATCCGGATGAGCGTGATCAGGGCGACGATCGTGCCCGGCATGTACGACCCCGAGAACGTGCTCACCCCGCCCACCAGCGTGACGGCGCCGAGGACCACGATGCCGACGGGGCGGGCCTGCTCGTGACCGGTGAGCAGGAGCAGACCGGCACCGGCCACCGCCGCGGCGAGGGCGAGCTCGAGACCCACGGGACGCCGGCCGTACGAGCCGAAGCCGGCGCCGAACACCAGCATCAGCGCGGCGCAGACGAAGAACTCGATGCTCAGTCGCTTGCTCACCCTGACAGGGTCGGGTGCGCGGACACCTGTCTTGAGCGCCCGCCCGCGGGCACACCTGCCGGTCATGAGCGATGACGCCGAAGCGGCGCCCGAGCCGCAGGTCCGGCCCACGCTGCGTGCGCGGGACACGCGCGGACTGATCCGCTTCCTCGTCGACGCATTCGGCTTCGAGGCGACCGCCGCCGGGGCCGACGTGATCTTCGGGCTGAGCGACACCGACTACGGCTCGCACGACTTCGCGGTGCGCGACCCCGAGGGCAACCACTGGCCGTTCGGCACCTACCGCGGCGGCCCCGGTAGGTGGCCCCAGCCTGCGTTTGATCTCGAGCAATGCGGTGCCGTCGTCGTCGTGTCGCCGGCATGTTGCTCGAGATCGACGAGGACAGGGGGAGTGTCCGGGATGCGTCAGCCGGCCCGCTGGTGCAACGCCAGGCTGGCGGCGTTCTCCGGAAAGATGCCCGCCTGAACGGTCCAGATGCCGGCGGCGTCCGTCGACGCCAGGATCCGGTCCAGCAGCCGGCGGCTCGAGCAGCTGCGCCACGCGGTCATCCTCCTGGGCGCCGGTGCACACGGATAGACGCGAACCGGTACCACGTGATGGTGGTCGGTGGCATGACGTTGTGTCTGGACAGACCCGGCCGCGTGCACGTGACGTCCGTCGTGCCGACCGACGGCGATCTCGACGTCACGGGCTACGCCTTGGCCGTCCACGCGACGCCGGACTTCGCAGGCGATCTGGACAAGACCTTGACCGAAGCAGGTATCTCGCCGGGCCCTGACCCGTTGACGGTGGTCTGCCGAGATGCGCTCGGAGGCAGTTACGAACTACTGGTTGAGCTGCGCGCAGGTACGAGGTCAACGGCCTCATCCGGGTTCACGGTGAAGTACGTCAGCGAGGGACAGCCGGGCGAGCTCGAGCTCCCGTACCGCGTGATCATGTGCCTTCACCCCGGGGACAGCGCTTGTGCCTTGCGGTGAGACCCCAGACTGACGGCCGCCGTAGCCAGAGTGCCGATAATGAACATTATGTCAATCCACGCCCTCATGGTCACCTGACCGGCTCCCGCAGCGCCAGCAAGTTGCTCGTCATGCATCGGCGGGTGGTACGTGGCGTTGCCCTCGATCATGTCCCCCGGCGGCGCCGGCACGATGCGCACCGGGATCGCCTGGGCAGGGGCACAGGGTCAGGCGGGCACGAGCCGAGACCGCGCGGCCGACCGAGCTCACGCAGCCCCATCGACCGATAGGTCCCGGGCTGTGCGGCTGTCCGGGCGACCTGGCGTCAGCGTCCGCGCGCCCACGGGGGGCGATCTGCGAGCGTCGTCGTACGGCTGTGCTTTCCTGCGTGAGTGCCTGCCGATCCACCGACTGCCCCGCTGCCGCGCGCGTACTGGGTGCTCTGGACGGGCACCCTTGTCAACCGCGCCGGGACGTTCGTCGAACCCTTCGCCGTCCTGTACCTCAGCAGCCAGCGCGGGTTCTCCCCCAGCCAGATCGGCGTCGCGCTCGTCGCGTACGGGATCGGGGCTGCGGCGTCGCAGATCGTGGGCGGTTGGGCGGCCGACCACGTCGGGCGGCGGGCGACGCTGGTGTGGGGCATGGTGGCGGCCGGTCTCTCGCTGGCCCTGCTCGGGGCCGCACGCGGGCTCGGGCCGATCTGCGCCGCCGCGTTCCTCGTCGGCCTCGCCAGCGACGTGTACCGCCCGGCCAGCAACGCCCTCGTCACCGACCTGGTCGGACCGGCAGGACGGCGACGGGCGTTCGCTCTGCTGTTCTGGGCCGTCAACCTGGGCTTCTCGCTGGCGGCGGTCGCCGCCGGCTACGTCGCCGGGATCAGCTACACGCTGCTGTTCGCGATCGACGCTGTCACCTGCATCGGCTTCGCCGTGGTCGTGGCGGTCGGGATCCGGCGCGACCCGCCCCGTCCTCCCGCGGCCGACCAGACGAACCCGGCCGGCTACCGCACGGCGCTTCGCGACCCGCTGATGCTGGCCCTGGTGGCGTTGACCGTGCTCGGTGCGACCGTGTACTTCCAGAACAGCATCACCCTGCCCCTCGCGGTGACCCACGACGGCTTCCTGCCGCGCGACTACGGCCTGGTGCTCGCGGTCAACGGGATCCTGATCGTCACCCTGCAGCCGTTCGCGGTGCGCGTGCTGGGCAGGTTCAACCGGATGCGCGTGCTCGCGCTCGGCAGCGCGCTCATCGGGGTGGGGTTCTGGCTGACGACGTTCGCCGACTCAGTCCTGACGTACATGGCGACAGTGGTCGTCTGGACGCTCGGCGAGATCGCGACCGCCGGTCTGTCGGCGTCGCTGGTGGCCGACCTCGCTCCCCCGGAGGCGCGCGGTCGGTACGCCGCCGTCTGGGGCAGCTCGTTCGGTGTCGCCACCCTGTTCGCCCCGCTGCTCGGCACCTGGACCTACCAGTACGCCGGCCCGGCAGCCGTCTGGACCGGCTGCCTGCTGGCCGGCCTCGTCGTCGGGGCGGGCTTCCTCGCGTTGCAGCCCGCGGTGCGGCGGCGTACGAGCGGGATCGTGCCGCTGCGCTCCCCTGCCTGAACGGGGCCGCAGCAGGCCGGCCACCGCCGCCGACGTCAGCCGTTGGGCCAGGTGTGGACCGGCACGTTGTCGTGCATGAGCTCGGCGTACTCGTGCGTCATCTCGCGCAGCGCCGACAGGCGGTCGCGTCCTGCCGCCTCCAACGCGTGCACCCGCTCCACCTGCCAGGACGCCCCGTTGCGCACCGACGTGCAACGGCGCTCGACGATGCCGAGCAGCCGGTCCCGCACGGCGCGGTCCACCCCCCACCGCTCGAGTCCTTCGTGCGCGAGGGGCAGCAGCCGGCGCAGGATCAGCTCGCTGACCGGGACGTCGCCGTAGCCGGGCCAGAACACCTCGGCGTCGATCCCCCGGGTGGCGCCGGAGGTGAAGTTGTCCGACGCCGCCTGGAACGACATCTGGCTCCAGATCGGCCGGTCGCCCTCGGCGAGCATCCGGACGGTCCCGTAGTAGAAGGCGGCGTTGGCCATCACGTCCACGACGGTGGGGCCGGCCGGGAGCACGCGGTTCTCCACGCGCAGGTGCGGGCGGCCGGAGACCACGTCGTAGACGGGCCGGTTCCAGCGGTAGACGGTGCCGTTGTGCAGGCGCAGCTCGGCCAGCGACGGCGTGCCACCGGCGAGCTGCACGGCCACCGGGTCCTCGTCGTCGAGCACGGGCAGCAGGGCCGGGAAGTACCGCAGGTTCTCCTCGAACAGGTCGAACACGCTGGTGATGTAGCGCTCCCCGAACCAGACCCGCGGCCGGACCCCCTGCGCCTTCAGCTCCACCGAGCGGGTGTCGGTGGCCTGCGTGAAGACGGCGATGCGGCTCTCCCGCCACAGCTCCTTGCCCAGGAAGAACGGCGAGTTCGCCCCGACCGCGACCTGCACGCCGGCCATGCACTGGGCCGCGTTCCAGTACGCCGCGAACGCTTCCGGGCTCACCTGGAGATGCAGCTGGAGCGATGTGCACGCGGCTTCCGGCCCGATGGTGTCGGTGTACGTGTCCAGGTCCTCGGTCGCGTCGACTCCCTCGATGCTGAGGTGCAGGTCCTCGCCGCGCGCCGCGAGGATCTGCTGGTCGAGCAGTGCGTAGCGGGGGTTGCGCGTCAACGCCTCGTGGGTCACGTGCTCGGGCAGGAGCGTCGGGAGGATGCCGATCATCACCATGCCCGCGCCCGCCTCGCTCGCCTTGGCCTGCGCGGCGTTCAGCTGGCTGCGCACGTCGGCTTCGAGCGCCACCATCGAGTCGCCGGCCAGCGGGCGCGGCGCCACGTTGATCTCGAGGTTGAAGCGGCCGAGCTCGGTCTGGAACGCAGGGTCGTCGATCAGGGCGAGGACCTCGGTGTTGCGCATGGCCGGGTCGCCGTTCTCGTCGACCAGGTTCAGCTCGATCTCCATGCCGGTCAACGGGTCGTCGAAGTCGAACCTGTTCTCGGCCAGCATCCGCTCGAGCACCTCCAGGCAGCGGTGCACCTTCTCGCGGTAGCGCTGCCTGTCCTCGCGGGTGAAGACGGTGTCGCGGACATCTTCGCCCATGCGCCGACCCTAGGGGTGCGCTCGACCCGCCGTCACGGGTTCGGCCGAAGCGGCTTGAGGGTGAGCACGACCGCCATGCGGGCGCACTCCTCGCCGTCCTCCTCGCGCCTGAACACGACCGTCGTCTCCCACTCCGGACGGGCTCCGGCCACGAGCTCGGCCTCGACCTGCTCGCTGACGCCGTCCGCCGTCGCGTGCGCGGTGACGGACGAGCGGGCGAGCTTCGACCAGGCGATCTGGGCGCTCACGGCCAGCGGGACGGCCCGGTCCAGCCAGGCGCCGAACCGTCTCAGCATCAGCGTGGCCGCGGCCGACTCCCCCAGCGTGAAGATCGCGCCGGCGTGGGGACCGCCGACGTGGTTGGCCAGCCCGGCGGCGGCAGGCAGCCGCAGCAGGGCGTGCTCGTCGTCGACGGAGAGCACCTCCAGCCCGAGCGTGCGGGCGAACGGCGTCGAGGTGCGCAACGCCTCGGTGGCGTCGACGTCAAGGCTCATCGCCCGACCGTACCGCCGCTAGCGTGACCGCTGTGGATCCCGCGGCGTACGCAGTCGTCGACCTGGACGGCGTCGTCGCCGACGTCCGGCACCGGCTCCCGTTCCTGGACCGCCGACCCAAGGACTGGGAGGGGTTCTTCGCCGCCGCGGCCGACGACCCGGTGCTCCCCGAAGGCCGTGCGGTCGTCACCGAGCTCCTCGGCCGCGGGCACGAGGTGGTGTGGCTCACCGGCAGGCCGGAGCGTTGCCGCCGGGACACCGTGCGCTGGCTCGCCCGGCACGGACTGCCCGAGGGTCCGCTGTTCATGCGCGGCAACCGCGACCGCCGGCCCGCCCGGATGACCAAGCTGGAGGCGGTTCGACAGCTGGAGCGGGAGCGACCGGTCGCCGTGGTGGTGGACGACGATGAGCTCGTGGTGCGGACCCTGCGCGAGGCCGGCGTCACCGTGCTGCACGCGCAGTGGATGACCGAGGAAGCGCCGCAGCCGACCTTGTTCGACGCGCAGGAGAACCAGGGCCGGACGTGAGCCGATCACGGCTCAGGCCAGCGCGCGGACCGTGGCGCGGAAGACCGGCGGCAGCGCCGCGGCGGCCGGGACGACCGCTCGCCGCAGCGGCTCGTGCTGCGCGGCGAACAGCACCGCCCTCGTCAGCCCACGGTAGCGCCGGGTCGCGTCCTGCCACCGCCGCTCGTACCGGTCCGGTCGGCCCTCCAGCAGGCAGGTGACGGCTGCCTGGGCGGTGGCTATCCCGAGCGAGACGCCCTCTCCGGTCAGGGCGTCCACGTAGCCGGCGGCGTCACCCACCAGCAGGACCCGCCCGGACCAGCGCCGGGTGACGTTCTGCTCCAGCGGGCCTGCGCCCAGGACGCGTGCAGCCGGCTCGGCCCCCCGCAGCCGGGCCGCGAGGGCCGGGAACCGTTCCATCCAGGTGGCATGGTCCGGCCCTCGGACGTCGGTGAGGACGGCCACCCCCACCAGGTCCGGCCCGACCGGCGTCACGTACGCCTCCGCCCCGCGGGCCCAGTGCACCTCGACCAGGTCGGTCCACGGCTGCACGACGAAGTGTCGCCGCAGCCCGTACCGGGCTCGCACCCGCGGCCCGCCGACGCCACCGATGGCCTCCCGCACGGTCGAGTGCAACCCGTCCGCACCGAGCAGCCAGCGCGCTTCGAGGCCGGCGGCCGCCACCCCGCCGGCCCGGCGGTGCACGTCGCCCACGTCGGCCTGCACCCGTTTCACGCCCAGCTGGTCGACCCGCTCGCCCAGCGCTGCCACCAGCGCCGTGCGGCGCACCCCCCGACCCGGGCCCGCCCCGAAGCGCGCGACCGCCGACCGGCGCCCGTCGGCCGCCACGTACCGGATGCCGCCGAAGTCGATCCCGGGCGGGTCGACGCCGAGGCCGGCCAGCGCGGCGACCGCCGACGGCATCAGCCCTTCGCCGCATGCCTTGTCGACCGGGTCCCTACGCCGTTCCACGACGGCCACCGACAGTCCGTGCCCCGCCGCGATGGCGGCGGCGGCGAGGCCGACCGGCCCACCCCCGACGACGAGCACGTCCACGTCGGGGCTCACGCCGGCACCGCCGCGGCGAGCGCCCTGTTCTCGGTCCTGATCCGTACTCGCAGCAGCCAGGCGTTCAACACGGTGAAGACCAGCGCGGTCACCCACGCCGTGTGCACCAGCGGAAGTGCGACCCCCTCCGCGACGACGGCCACGTAGTTCGGGTGCCGCAGCTGGCGGTACGGCCCGGTCCGCACCAGCGGCAGGCCGGGAACGACGATCACACGCGTGTTCCACCGCACGCCCAGCGTCGCGATGCACCACCACCGCAGGCCTTGCGCCGCCAGCACGACGGCCAGCATCGGCCAGCCGAGCCAGGGCAGGAAGGGCCGGTCCGCGAGCCACACCTCCAGCGGCGCGGCGACCAGCAGTCCGGTGTGCAGCGCCACCATCGGGGGGTAGTGCGCGCGACCGGTCTCCACGCCGCCGTGCTCGAAGGCCCAGCGCGCGTGCCGTACCGACAGGCGCAGCTCGGCGAGCCTCTCGACGCCGACCGCGAGGATGAGCAGCAGGTACCAGCCCTCGGAGCTCACCATCGCAGCAGCACCAGCTCCGCGCAGAAGCCCGGCCCCATCGCCAGCATCACCGCGGGGGCCCGGGTCCGGTCCGGAGCCGCCCGCATCGTGTCGGCGAGGACGTGCAGCACGGACGCGGAGGACAGGTTGCCGACGGCGGCCAGCGAGCGCCAGGTCACGTCGAGGGCACCGTCGGGAAGCTGGAGCGCCGTCTGCATGGCCTCCAGAACCTTCGGCCCGCCGGGATGCGCGACCCAGTGCCCCACCTCGGCCTGCTCGACGCCGTGGTCGGCGAGGAACCCCTTGACGTCGCGCCCCAGATGCTCGGCCACCACGTCCGCGACGCTGGCTGCCAGCACGACACGGAACCCCGAGCCACCGACGTCCCAGCCCATGACCCGCTCGGTGTCCGGGTACATGCGGGACCGGCTGGCGACCACCTGCGGACCGTCGATCCCGGCCGCCGCTGCGCGCCGCTCCCCTACCAGCACCACCGCGGCGGCGCCGTCCCCGAACAGCCCGGAGGCGACGAGGTTCGCCGTCGACGCGTCGTCGCGCTGCACGGTCAGCGAGCACAGCTCGACCGAGACCAGCACGGCCACCTCGTCGGGGTGTCCGGCCAGGTAGTCGTGCAGCCGCGCGACACCGGCCGAGCCGGCCACGCACCCGAGCCCGAAGACCGGCACCCGCTTGACGTCCTCGCGCAGCCCCAGCACGGAGACCAGGCGCGCGTCGATGCTCGGGGCAGCCACGCCGGTCACCGTCACCGACATGATCAGGTCGACGTCCGTGGCGGCCAGTCCGGCGGCGTCGAGTGCGTCGCCGACCGCCCGCGCGCCGAGCTCGACGGCGAGCCCGACGAAGGCTTCGTTCGCGGCGGTGAACCCCTCCAGGGCGGGATACGCCTCCAGCGGCAGCGCCAGGTGCCGGGTGCGGACCCCGGCGGCGGCGTGGAACCGCTCGAGCAGCCCGCGCC
The DNA here is from genome assembly GCA_963849365.1 of uncultured Actinomycetota bacterium. Lineage (GTDB taxonomy): Bacteria > Actinomycetota > Actinomycetes > Prado026 > Prado026 > CAVQCJ01. Next base: position 41,875 of record CAWKHA010000001.1, on the reverse strand, counting down.
GCTCCGGGTCGGGGACCACGAGCGCGCCGAACGCCTTGGTGATCACCTGCTGGGGGTAGGCGAAGTCCCCCAGCGCGGTGCCGACGGCCGCAAGTACCGACGCGGTGGACGTCCCGGCACCAGCGGTCACGTCCCCAGCATCACCTGAACGGCCCAGCGGCGCGACCCCCGGCTCTCAGGCGAACGCCTCCGGCGGCGGGCAGGCGCAGACCAGGTGCCTGTCATATCGGCTAGACGACGGGCTGCTCGCGGGTCCCGTCTCGGAACTGTGAGACATCCAGTGCGCCGCGCTGTGCTGGACCGACGCTACGGACCCCGGCGTGACCAGGAGCGCGTCGAGCCCGGCGTGGTGGGTTTACCCGCGCGCACGCGCCAGCCGATTCGCCGAGGTCTGCCACGGATGCGTCCACCCGGCCACTCTAGGACGCCAGCACGGTCGGCTCCCGCAGCCGTCGCCTTGGGTCACGGCAGGTACTGCTCGGCGATCCGGGTCACAACCTGGTGCTCGACCGTCACCCAGAACACGCTGTCAGACAGGTGGTTGACCTTGGCGAGCCAGCTCAGCGACACGGCCACGTTCTTGGTGGCGCTTTGCGTGATGACCGCCCCGAGGTCGTTGACCGTGATCGGCGCGGTGGACGTGACGTAGTAGCGGCGCAGCAGCGGGCTGGTGTTCCGGATCCAGTAGTCGTTGGGCGGCGGCACCTCGGTGGCGTGATCCGCCGCGGCCGCCGACGCGGCAGCCTTCCCCATGAACAACTGCACCACGTCGACGGTGACCACTCGACGGGCGGCGTCGATGGCGACGATGCGGGCCGGGTAGCGGCCGTCGGCGAGAACGGGCGCGCTCGCGGCCGGCGACCCGGTGGGCGTCTGCGTGACTGAGGTCGTGGGCTGAGCCGTAGCCGCTGTGGCGGACGCCGTGCCGCTGCCAGAGCCAGCCGTCTGCGTCGTCGACCCCGTCGCGCAGCCGACCAAGACCGCCCCTACCGCCAGGAGGACCGCCGTTTCCTTCCTGAATCGCGTGTTCATCCCGACCACCTCGTACAGCCTCAAGCCTGGTGGAGACGTGCCGTCACGGGCAGCGGCATTGGTCCCGAGCGTGGCTCCGGCACGTCCAGTCGGCGGGTCTTCGGCGTGGCGCGGGGCGCGCGGTGGATCCTGGCGAGCACCTCCGCAGACGACGCCCTGGAGCGTCGAGGTCGAGGCAGCCGTCAGGGCGGCGCTCGATGAGTCGGGCCCGGACTAGCGACTCTGGACTGACGAGAGGCCGGGCAGGCTACGCCCGGGGCACCGACACGTCTGACGCCCGCGCTGCTACTCGGGTCCTGACCTGCAGTACCTGACCGGCTACGACGCGGTGCCGCTGGAGCGGCTCACCTGCCTGCTAGTCCCGGCCGACGGCCCGGCGAGCATCGACCTGCCTTCCTCACCCAAGGACGCCTGGGGTACCTGTCCAGCCGTACCGCATCCGGTACGAGGGACCCGGCTAGACCTCGTAATCCGAGGGGGAGCCACAACGGCACACCAGGTGGCGGTCGCCGTACGCGCCATCGATCCGGCGCACCGGTGACCAGTACTTGTCGTGCCGAAGCGACTCGACGGGGAACGCCGCCTCCTCGCGCGTGTACGGGTGCACCCACTCGCCCGCGACCGCCTCGAAGGTGTGCGGCGCGTTGTGCAGCGGGCTGTCGCCGGCCGGCCACTCCCCCGACCCGACGCGCCCGATCTCGCCGCGGATCGCGATCATCGCGTCGCAGAACCTGTCCAGCTCGCCCAGGTCCTCGCTCTCGGTCGGCTCGATCATCAAGGTCCCGGGCACCGGGAACGACATCGTGGGCGCGTGGAACCCGTAGTCGATCAGCCGTTTCGCCACGTCGTCGACGGTGACACCGGTCTCCTTGGTCAGCTGGCGGAGGTCGATGATGCACTCGTGCGCCACCAGGCCGCCGCGGCCGGTGTAGAGCACCGGGAAGTGCGGAGCCAGCCGGGTGGCCAGGTAGTTCGCCGACAGGATCGCGACCTTGGTCGCCTCGGTCAGGCCGGCCGCCCCCATCAGGCGCACGTACGCCCACGAGATGGGCAGGATCCCGGCCGAGCCCCAGGGCGCGCTCGACACGTTGCCCACGCCGGTGGCCGGACCCGCCTCGGGAACCAACGGGTGGTTGGGCAGATAGGGGGCGAGGTGGGCGCGTACCGCCACCGGTCCGACTCCCGGACCACCGCCACCGTGCGGGATGCAGAACGTCTTGTGCAGGTTCAGGTGGCTGACGTCGGCGCCGAAGCGCCCGGGCTTGGCCAGCCCCACCAGCGCGTTCAGGTTGGCGCCGTCGACGTAGACCTGGCCACCGGCGTCGTGCACGAGCCCGCACACGGTCGTGATCGACTCCTCGAACACCCCGTGCGTCGAGGGGTAGGTCACCATCAGGACCGCAAGCCGGTCGGCGTGCTGCTCGATCTTCGCCCGCAGGTCGCCCAGGTCGATGTTGCCGCCCTCGTCGCAGGCCACCACGACGACCCGCAGGCCGGCCATCACGGCGGACGCGGCGTTCGTGCCGTGCGCCGAGGACGGGATGAGGCACACGTCGCGGTTGTGCTCGTCGCGGCCGCGGTGGTACGCGCGGATCGCCAGGAGACCGGACAGCTCGCCCTGGCTGCCCGCGTTCGGCTGCAGCGACACGGCGTCGTAGCCGGTGACCTCGACGAGCCACCGCTCGAGCTGGTGGATCAGCTCCAGCGTTCCGGCGGCCTGGTCCAGCGGCGCGAAGGGGTGCAGGCCGGCGAACTCCGGCCACGTGATCGCCTGCATCTCGGTGGTCGCGTTGAGCTTCATCGTGCACGAGCCCAGCGGGATCATCCCGCGGTCGAGCGCGTAGTCGCGGCCGGAGAGCTTGCGCAGGTAGCGCAGCATGGACGTCTCGCTGCGGTGCTCGTGGAACACCGGGTGGGTCAGGTAGGTCGAGGTGCGCAGCAGCTCGGCGGGGATGGCGTCGGCGGTCCGGGCGTCCAGCGCGTCGAGGTCTGCGCCCGTGACGGCCGGGACGCCGAACGCCGCCCAGACCCGCTCGAGGTGGTCCCGGTCGGTGATCTCATCCGTCGAGATGCCGACCGTGTCCGCGTCCACCCGGCGCAGGTTCACGCCGAGCCCGACCGCGGCGGCCACGACGGCGTCGGCCCGCCCAGGCACCGCCGCCCGGACGGTGTCGAAGAACGCGGCGTGCACCACGGTCACGCCGCCGGCCCGCAGCCCGGCCGCGAGCAGGACCGCGTGCCGGTGCGAACGCCTGGCGATCGTGGCCAGCCCCTCGGGGCCGTGGTAGACCGCGTACATCGAGGCCATGACCGCGAGCAGCACCTGGGCCGTGCAGATGTTGGACGTCGCCTTCTCGCGGCGGATGTGCTGCTCGCGGGTCTGCAGGGCGAGCCGGTACGCGGGCCGGCCGGCAGCGTCGACCGAGACCCCCACCAGACGGCCGGGCAGGTTGCGCTCGAGCCCGGCCCGGACCGAGATGAACCCTGCGTGCGGACCGCCGAATCCGAGCGGGACACCGAAGCGCTGGCTGGAACCCACGGCCACGTCAGCCCCGATCTCCCCCGGCGGACGCAGCAGCGTGAGCGCGAGCAGGTCGGTGGCGACGGCGGCCAGGGCACCGCGCTCGTGCACGTGCTCGACCAGCCGCTCGTGGTCGCGGACCGCACCGCTGGTTCCCGGGTAGGACAGCAGCACCCCGTAGAAGCCGTCGTCCGGCAGCGGCTGCCCGAAGTCGTGCACGCGCAGCTCGATGCCGAGCGGCTCGGCCCGGGTGCGCAGGACGCCGATGGTCTGCGGGTGAGTGTCGGCGTCCACCAGGAACACCTCGCCGCCGCTGCCGACCCGGCGCAGCAGCGTCATCGCCTCAGCTGCGGCCGTGCCCTCGTCGAGCAGGCTGGCGCCGGCCGTCGGCAGGCCGGTCAGGTCGGCCACCACTGTCTGGAAGTTCAGCAGTGCCTCGAGCCGGCCCTGGCTGATCTCCGGCTGGTAGGGCGTGTACGCCGTGTACCAGGCGGGGTTCTCCAGCACCTTGCGCAGCACGACCATGGGCGTGAACGTGTCCGAGTACCCCAGCCCGATCATCTGCACCATGTTCCGGTTGCGGCCGGCCAGCGCGTGCAGCTCGGCCAGTACCTCGGCCTCGGTCCGCGGACCGGGCAGGTCCAGGTCCTCAGTCATCCGGATCGACGCCGGTACGGCCTCCTCGACCAGCTCGTCGAGGCTGCCGCGGCCCACCACCGCGACCATCTTGGCGCGGTCGTCGTGCGACGGGCCGATATGCCGGTCGCGGAACGGCGCGGCCTGCTCGAGCTCGGACAGGGAGGGTACGCGGTCGGACATCAGGGTGGCCTCCGGGAGGAACGGCGTCGGAGGTGCCTCGCGCCCCCGACCTGGGGCCTCCCCCTCTGTCACGCCGGCCGGGTCGCGCCCGCCGCTCCAGAGTCGCCTCGTCCGCACGGTCCTGGCGCCTGAGAGGTTCCGGGGAGGATTGCCCCTTCGGCGCCCCCGTCGGTGCGGGGGCTCTCCCGTGCGGGTTCACCAGCACGAGCAGCATACGTCGACCCGTCATGCGGCGAGCGACGACGCGCGGCTGAGTGCAGCCGGTGCAGCGGCCCGTGGACGGGCGGCAGCGGTCAGCCGGTGGCGCGGGACTTGCGCCGGGCGGCCAGCTCGTCGCCGGCCACCGGCTCGGTCAGGCCGTCGGCGCGCTCGCTGGGCAGGTCGGACAACGACCCCTCCACCTCGCGCCAGACCCGTCCGACGGCGATCCCGAACACGCCCTGGCCGCCCTGCACGAGGTCGACGACCTCGTCCGGCGAGGTGCACTCGTAGACGCTCGCGCCGTCGCTCATCAGCGTGATCCCGGCCAGGTCCTCGACGCCCCGCTCGCGCAGGTGTTGCACGGCCTGGCGGATCTGTTGCAGCGAGACCCCGGTGTCGAGCAGCCGCTTGACCACCTTGAGGACGAGGATGTCGCGGAAGCCGTACAGCCGCTTGGTCCCGGAGCCGGTGGCCGGCCGCACGCTCGGTTCGACCAGCCCGGTGCGCGCCCAGTAGTCGAGCTGCCGGTAGGTGATCCCGGCCGCGGCGCACGCCACGGGGCCGCGGTACCCGACGTCGGGCGGCAGCTGGACGTCGTCGTCGAAGAGCAGCCCCTGCGCTCCCGCGCGCCGACGGCTCTCGGCGCGCTCGTCCCCACTGGTCGGCGCCGGCACCGCCGGGCCCCCGGGCAGCAGCGGACCCTGCGTGTCGCGGCCGTCGCCGCCGTCACCGTTGGTGCTCACGCCGTCTTCGCCTCCCGTGCCCTGCCGGTCCGGCCGTGCCGTCGAAGCACACGCCTGGAGTTACACCGGCCCGGACTGTGGACGCTAGGACTCCGTCGCGGAGCGGTCAACGACGAGGTGATCGACACGCCGGGAGCAAACCCTTGACCTCTGGTCGAGGGAACGAACTCTCGAGTCCGTGTCGAACCGCCGCGGGTCGTCCGGCACGCCCTGCATCAGCGCGGGCTCGGCGGGGGTTCCGGCTCTCCGGGAGCGGGGTCGCCGGGCTCGCCGGACTCCCCCGTGCCCTCCGGCCCGGCCCCGAAGTCCTCGGGTGTGATCTGGTCGAGGAACTCGATGAAGCGCTCGACCTCGTCCTCCTGCTCGTCCTCGATGACGATGCCGGCCTCGTCGAGGACGGTCTCGGCCCCGAAGATCGGAGTACCGGTACGCAGGGCGAGGGCGATGGCGTCCGAGGGCCGCGCACTCACCTCGACGCCGCTGGAGAAGACGAGCAACGCGTAGAAGACGCCGTCGCGGAGCTCGGTGATCCGGATCTGCAGCAGCTCGACGCCGAGGGCCTCGAGGACGTCGCGCAGGAGGTCGTGCGTCATCGGGCGGGCCGGTACCACGCCCTGCTGCGCGAAGGCGATGGCCGTGGCCTCGACCGCGCCGATCCAGATGGGCAGGTAGCGCTCTCCCGCGATCTCCCGCAGGAGCACGATCGGCTGGTTCGACGGCATCTCGACCCGCACGCCGACGACGTCGAGTGGTTGCACGCTCTCCACCATACAGACGGCGCCCGGGCGCGCGCCCGGTCAGTCGCCGGCCGCCCGGCTCAGCGGCGGCCGGCCGTCCCCAGCGCGGCCTTGACCAGTGCCGCGTGCAGCCGCACCGAGAGCGCGGACAGCTCGCGCACCACCTCGTCGGCCCGCTGCCGCGCCTCCGGGTTGCGCTGCTTCGCCATTGGTGCGACGACCTGCTCGACCAGGCCCACCTCACGGTCGGCGGCCGAGCGGAAGGCCCTCAGGTGGCGCGCCTCGAGCCCGTACGCCGCCATCTCCGCCACCGTCTTGGCCACGACCAGGGCGTCGCCGTCGTAGTGCGAAGAACCCTGCTTCGGCCCGAGCAGCCCGTAGCTCTCGAGCTGGCGCAGCTGCTCCTCCTCCAGACCCGCCGCCTCCAGCAGCTCGGCCCGGGACAGCCGCAGCTCGGAAGCGTCCCGGGTGAACGACTCGGCCGTCGGGAACCCGTCGGTCGACACCACGGTCATCGGCACCCGCGGGCCGGAGCCCGGACCCTCGGGCGGCTCCAGACCGCGGTCCATCGCGTCCAGGTGGTCCTTGATCACCTTCAGCGGCAGGTACCGGTCCCGCTGGGCCGACAGGACGTACCGCAGCCGCTGGATCTCGTCGTGGCCGAACTTGCGGTAGCCCGAAGAGGTCCGCTGCGGCTCGACGAGCCCCTCCGCCTCGAGGAAGCGGATCTTGGAGATCGTCACGTCCGGGAACTCCGGGCGCAGCTTGGCCAGGACCTCGCCGATGCTGAGGTACGCCCGGGCCGGGACCGCGGCGGTCACGGCTGCCCCCCGGACCCGGCTGGTCCGACCAGGTACATCAGCCGGTACTTGCCGATCTGCACCTCGTCCCCGCCGGCGAGCTGCGCCTCGTCGATGCGGTGCCGGTTCACGTACGTGCCGTTCAGGCTGCCCACGTCCTTGACCGCGTAGCCGGAGCCGAGCCGCACGAACTGCGCGTGCCGCCGCGACACCGTGACGTCGTCGAGGAAGATGTCGCTGTCGGGGTGGCGGCCGGCCGTGACCATCTCCACGTCCAGGACGAACCGGCTCCCGGCGTTGGGCCCGCGGCGCACCACCAGCAGCGCGCTGCCTTCGGGGAGCGCCTCGACGGCCGCCTGGTCCGGGTCGGCGGCCACGACGTCGGGCTCGACCTCGGCCGAGCCCAGGGACAGCGTCGAGGTCATCTCGGACGGGGTCGGCTCGACCTCGCGCGGCGGCTGACCATCGTCCGGCGCAGGGCCGGCGCGGGTCTCGTCGTCGCTGCTCATGGGGCAATCCCTCCAGGGCCAACCCTCGACCAGTCATCGACAGTCGGGGCCTCGACCCTAGGCGCGGCCCGGAGCAGGGTCAACCGGAACCCGATGATCGGTGCCAAGCCCTGGCCGAACAGCCCCCGAGGAGGCCGCCCCCGCTCGACCCTCGACCTGAAGTCGAGAGGTCCGGGCCGGCCCCGGCGGGCTCAGGACGCGGACTGCTGCGCGTACGCCGCCGCGTCCAGCAGGCCAGTCGGTGCCTGTCCGTCCGCGACGCGCACCCGGACCATCCACCCCTCGCCGTACGGGTCGGAGTTCACCACCTCGGGCGTGCCGTCCAGGGCGTCGTTGCGCCCCGTGACGACTCCGGACACCGGGGCGTACAGCTCGCTGACGCTCTTGGTCGACTCAATCTCGCCGCACGGCTGCCCGGCCACCAGCTCGGCGCCGTCGGCGGGAAGCGAGACGTAGACGATGTCGCCGAGGGCGTCCTGCGCGTAGTCCGTGATCCCGAACGTGACGATCCCGTCCGCGTCCGGGCCGGCGACCCACTCGTGCTCGGGGGTGTACTGGAGGTGGTCCGGGATGTTGCTCACTCGGGTCGTCCTTCCAGGGGCGGGAACAGCGTCACGGGCTCGCGGCCGGGCGAGCGTACTGAGGCGTCGAAGCGGGTCGCAAGGCGGTGATCGTGACGCTGTCCCGCTCGTCCACCGTCCCGTCGCCCCCGAGGTTGCGCAGGCTCTCCACCACCCCGCCGGGGATCCGCAGCGCAGCCGACAGGGTGTGCGGGTCCCCGATGGCCACGACCGTGTACGGCGCCCGGACCGTCCGACCGTCGACCACCAGGTCCCCGGGCGGGCCGTCGACGAACGCGGTCTGGGCCACCACCCTGACGTCGCCCACCTGGATCGCCTCCGCCCCCGCGTCGCGCAGCTCCTCGACGACGTCCAGGACGGTGGCGGCGTCGACCTTGCCGGTCGGGTCGGTGATCGTGAGCACCACCCCCGGCCCCTGGGCGGGCAGGGTGCCGGCCAGAATGCCGAGGGTCTGGGCGCGCTGCTGCGCCTCCTGCAGCGCGAGGGCGCTGCTGTCCCCGCCGGAGGCCAGCCGGTCCCGGGTGGCCTGCAGGTCGCGTTGCTCGGCGGCGAGCCGCTCGTTGCGGGAGGTCAGGTCGTCGAGGATGCGCACGAGGTCGGACTCGCGCGCGGTCGACAGACCATCGGTCTGCTCGGTCGAGCGCACCTGCAGGGCCAGGCCGAAGCCGAGCAGGACGAAGAGCAGGCCGATCGCCACCTGCCCCCGGGTGGCGCGGGGCTTGATGGCGACCACCAGCCGGCGGCGCGCCAGGGCGCGCTGGTCCAGGACGGTCCCGCCGGTCGCGACGTCGCTCATCGCGCGCTCACGCGCCGAAGAGCTGCCGCCGGATGGCGGCAGCGTTGGCGAAGATCCGGATCGAGAACACCACCACGACCCCCGTCGACAGCTGGGCCCCCACACCGAGCTGGTCGCCGAGGAAGACGATGAGCGCCGCGACCAGCACGTTGGCCAGGAACGAGATCACGAACACGCGGTCGTCGAAGACGCCGCCGAGAGTGGCCCTGGCCGCGCCGAACACCGCGTCGAGCGCCGCGACCACCGCGATCGGCAGGTAGGGCTGGAGCCAGAGCGGGACCGCGGGATGAAGCACGAGACCGGCGACGATGCCGACCAGAAGTCCCAGGACCGCGATCACGACGCCGCCTCCTTCCCGCGCGCGTAGCGCAGCTCGCCCGCCGAGGCCGCCGGCAGCGACTGCCGGTCGACCGCCTGCACCGCGTAGCTGATGCCGTACGCCTGCTCCAGCGTGCGGAGGGCCTGGCCTGCGGGGCCTGACACGAAACTCGACTGGAGGGTCCTGGGGTCGCCGATGGCCGCCACCACGTACGGCCTCGTCAGCGGACGGTAGTCGACCAGGATCGCGTCGCCGGCGGAGCGGATCGCCGACAACCCCGTCAGCCGCTGACCGTTGACCGCGACCGCCTCTGCGCCGGCCGCCCACAGGCCGTTGACCACCGACTGCAGGTCCCGGTCGAGCACGCGGTCCACCGACGGGTCGGTGCCGGGCGGCGGGGTCGCGGCGTCGTCCAGGGTGACCCGGAGCCCGGGGCCCGAGACCGCCACCTGACCGGACTGGAGCTCCAGCTGCGCGAGCCGACCGGCCAGTGCCTCGCCCTGCCCGGTCGCCGACAGCTCGCTGTCCTTGAGCGCGCCGACCTCGGCCTGGAGCGCCGTCACCTGCCGCGTCGTGGCGTCGTACGCCGCGGTCTGCTGCCTGATCCGGGTGTCCAGGTCCGCCCGTTGCCGGGCCACCGCGGGAGCCGATGCACGGGTCTGGACGAGGGCGACGGCCAGCAGCAGGCCGATGAGGATGAGTCCGGCGGCGGTCCCGGCACGGCTGCGGCCGGGCTTGCGCACGGGCTCCTCCGCGGAAGCCGCGTAGCCGGGGTCGAGCGCACCGTCCCAGATCTCGCCGAGCAGCTGGCCGACAGCGTCCGACGGATGAGCCCGGGCGGCGGGCGCGGCGGGAGCCGTTGGCACCGGCTACCGGCCCGCGCGGTCGACGACGTCGGTCCACGTGTCCAGCAGCTCGGCGGCGGCCGCGGCTGTGGGCGCCTCTGCCCACACCCGCGTCATCGCCTCGGCCGGGTCCGGCAGCACCAGGGCCCAGCCTTCGGCCTCGACGACCCGCACCCCGTCCAGCGTGTCCACCGGCCGGTCCCCCGCGGCCTCCAGCACGGCGCGCATGACCTGGCCCTTGTGCGCCCACGGGGTGGGCACATCGCGGCGTACGACGAATGCGTGCGGGATGCGCGCGTCGATGCGGCTGAGGGTCAGCTGGGTCCTGGCCACCAGGCCCAGCAGGCGGGCGAAGGCCGCGAACGGGTCGACCGCCGGCCCCACCTCGGGGACGACGAAGCCGCCGCGACCGTCGCCGCCCAGGATGAGCCCGGGCATCGCGGCCGTGCGGGCCAGGTCGTCCGGCGCGGTCGTCGTCCACAGCACCTCGACGCCGTGGAACCGGCACACCTGCTCGGCCACCCGCGTCGTGGTGACCGGGAGCGCGACCCGGCCGGACTGGCGCTCGGCGGCGACCAGGTCGAGGAACACCAGCAGAGCGCGCTCGTCGTCGATGGCGCGGCCCGTGTCGTCCACGATGGAGAGCCGCTCGCCGAGCGGGTCGAAACGGACGCCGAACGTCGCCCGCGCGGAGGAGACGAGCTCGCCCAGACGCTTGAGGCCCTCGGCTCGCCCGGCTGCGGTCTCGGTCGGCTTGTCGTCGTCCAGCCGGTTGTTGACCGTCAGCACCTCGACCGGCAGGCGCGCCAGCAGCGTCGGCATCACCATCGCTGCGACGCCGCCACCGGTGTCGATGACCACCTTCAGCCCGGCCCCCTCGATCTGGCTGGAGTCGATCGACGCGCGCAGCTCCTGCACGTAGCTCTCGACCGCACGGGGCGGGAACGACAGGTCCCCGATCTCGCCGGGGAAGGCGCGGCGGAACTCCTGCCGCTGGAAGATGCGCTCGACCTTGCGGACCGCCGCCGCCGACAGGTCCGCGCCTGACTCGTCCAGGAAGAGGATCTCCAGGCTGTCCGTCACCCCCGCCCGGGTCCGCAGCATGATGCCGCCGGCCGCGCCGGCCCGCGCCGTCTCCAGCCGGGTGACCGGCGACGGTGCGGCTTCCAGGTCCCGCACGTTGAGCGCGCTCGACGTCAGGGCGCTGATGACCGCCCGCTTGAACGCCCGGGCGGCCCGGGAGTGGTCACGGCCGGTGACGACCGTGGCGCCCTTGTCGAGCGTCGTCGCGTACGCGGAGGTCAGCCGGACCACGAGCTCCGGCGTGATCTCCACGTTCACGATCCCGGACACGCCGCGGGCGCCGAACAGGCTGCGCTGGCCGCGCGACTCCCAGATCACCGACGAGTGGATGACCGCACCGGCCTCGATGGTCTTGAACGGGTAGACCTTGACCCCCGAGGAGATGATCGCCTCCTCCTCGATGACGCACTCGTCACCGAGGACGGCGCCCTCCTCGATGCGAGCCGCCCGCATGACGTCGGTGTTCTTGCCGACCACGCACCCGCGCAGGTTCGCGTGGGGTCCGATGAACACGTTGTCGTGCACGATGGCGCGGTGCAGGAACGCGCCGGAGCGGATCACGACGTTGCTCCCGACCACTGTGTACTCGCGCAGCTCGGCACCCGCCTCGATCTTCGCGTAGTCGCCCACGAACAACGGGCCGCGCAGCCGTGCCTGCGCGTCGACGTCTGCGCCCTCGGCCACCCACACGCCCGGGGACACCTCGAAGCCGTCGATGTCGACGCTGACCCGGCCCTCCAGGACGTCCGCCTGCGCCTTGTGGTAGCTGTCGAGGGTGCCCACGTCCTCCCAGTAGCCCTCCGCCACGTACCCGAAGACCGCGCGACCCTCCTCGATGAGCTTCGGGAAGACGTCCGCCGACCAGTCGACCGGCTCGCCGGCCTTCACGTAGTCGAAGATCTCCGGCTCCATGACGTAGATGCCGGTGTTCACCGTGTCGCTGAACACCTGGCCCCACGTCGGCTTCTCCAGGAACCGCTGCACCCGCGAGTCCTCGTCCACGATCGTGATGCCGAACTCCAGCGGGTCCGGGACCCGGGTCAGGCAGACCGTCACCAGTGCCTGCCGTTCCTTGTGGAACTCGATGAGGCTCGTGAGGTCGATGTCGGTCAGTGCGTCGCCGCTGATCACGAGGAAGGTGCCCTCCGACAGCGCCTCCTCGGCGTTCTTCACGCTGCCGGCCGTGCCCAGCGGCTCCTCTTCGGTGGCGTACTGCAGCGTCATCCCGAGCTCTTCGCCGTCGCCGAAGTAGTTGCGCACCAGCGAGGCGAGGAACTGGACCGTGACCACGACGTCCGTCATCCCGTGCTTGCGCAGCAGGCGCAGGACGTGCTCCATGATCGGTCGGTTCACCACGGGAAGGAGCGGCTTGGGCATGCTCGCCGTCATCGGGCGCAGGCGGGTGCCCTCGCCCCCCGCCATCACGACAGCCTTCACGACACCTCCCCCTGCACCGGCGCCGGCGGCACCGGTGCATCAGCCCCTACCTCCACGCGCGGCTGGCGCAGGTACAGCACCCCCGCCCACCAGTACAGCCCAGTGCCCCACAGCGCGAAAGCCCACCCGACGACCCGGGCCACGGTCGCCCACGGTCCCGGACCGTCGCCGAGCAGGAGCAGCGGAAAGGCGTACAGCAGGTTCAGCGTGGCGGCCTTGCCCAGGTAGTGGACCGGCGGCGGCCCGACGCCCCGGCCACGCAGGACGAGCAGCCACACGCCCAGCACCACGTCCCGGGCGACGATCAGGCCGAGCAGCCACCAGGGGACGATGCCGCGCAGGCCGAGTCCGAGCAGCGTGGCGAGGATGTAGAGACGGTCCGCCAGCGGGTCCAGCAGCTGGCCGAGCCGGGACACCTGGTTCCACCGGCGCGCGATGACCCCGTCGAGATAGTCGGTGGCGCCGCTGACGATCAGCAGGAGCACCGCAGCGCCGTCCGCCTCCGGGCCGAGCACCAGCCACAGGAACACCGGGACGCCCAGCAGCCGCAGCGCCGACAACAGGTTCGGGACTGTGAGCACGCGGTCGCCGACGACCTCGCGCGTCGGCACGCTCACGGCTCCTCCCAGCGTCCAGGTCCGGTCCCCGCCGGGCCTGATGCCCCGACCCTACCCAGCCGCGTAGCCGTGCACCGACTCGTCAGCGACCCGGCGGCCCGGAGAGCAGGCTCCGCCAGGCGTCGATGGATTGCCACAGAGCGGGTTCCGCTTCCTGCGGCGCGAACAGCCAGTTGTACTGCGACTGTTCGCCGACGAGATGCTCGCTCGGCTCGTGCGAGACGTCGTCGCCCAGCCGGTAGAACCGGTAGCCCAGCGGGCTCAGGAGCGCCTCGATCTGCTCGTCCCCGCCGCGCTTGGGGAGCACCTCGCAGATCAACCAGGGGCGGTGCCGGTCCAGCGCCCGCAACCCGCCCCGGATCACGTCCGGCTCCGTCGTCTCGGTGTCGATCTTGAGCACCACCGGGACCAGGCCGGTCCGCTCGACGTACCGGTCCAAGGTCTCCTTGTCCACGATGATCTGCTGGGTGGACGGCCGGAAGCCGGCCCGTAACGAGCTCGACGAGTCCGAACCGTTCGACAGGTAGAACGTGGCAGTGCCCGGCTCGTCGGACAGCGCCAGCTCCTCGACCGTGAACGGCAGACCGTTGGTCACGCCGAGGCTGCGCGCGACATCGGCCAGCTCCGGTGCCGGCTCGAAGGCGACCACAGCGCGGTCGGTGTACACCCGGGCCAGGAATGCGTAGAGCCCGGTGTTCGCCCCGATGTCGAGCACCGCACCAGGTGGGGCCTGATCGCACAGTCCCAGGAAGGCCGCCACGGAGTCGACCTCGAACGCGCCCAGCCCTCCTCGCTCGAGGTGGCGCGGGACGAGGCAGCGCTGGGGAGCTACGACCCTCGCCGTGCGCAGCGGACGCCGCCCATGGGGCGAGGCCGGCAGGACGAGGTCGAACGAGCGCAGGTGGTCACCCAGATGACCCCAGGGGACGGTGCCCCGAGCGGGTGCAGGCGAAGGGGCCGGACGCCGCAGGGCACGTCGCCACACCCCCCGGATCCGTACGGCCGGGCCCCTGAGCCTCGGATGGGAGCCCACGAATGCACGAAGCCGGGGCATCACGGCGGTCACCCTAACCCGGACAGCACCAAGACGGTCGGGCCGACAGCGGTGAGGCGCCGACTCCCCCGCCGGAGGCACGTGACGTTTCAACCGGCCGCACCGGCCGGGGCCGCGCGTGCAGGGCGCCGAGACTGCCCTGCGCGTGACCACGCCGGTCAGTCCCGAACGGCCGGCCGCTCGTCGGTCGCTCGTCGGTCGACCCGCATCCCGAACCGGTACGTCAACGTCTGCCCCAGGAGCACAGCAACCACGAGAATCCCGACCGCAACAGCGCTGAGCGTGAGCTGTCCGGATCGGGTCTTGTCCAGCTGGACATGGTCTCCGGCCCGCCAGGCGTACCCGATGAGGAAGAGAACGGCGACCCCGACGTTCAACGCCGAATGTGCCAGCGCGAACCGCCATGGCCGGGTCCGGCGCGGAATCCGCAGCAGGTCGACCACACCGAACACGGCAGCCACCCCCGCGCCGATCAACCCGACACCGATCAGCCACCAGGCGCCGTCGACGAGCCACGGCAGCTCGCCCGGCCGGGTCCAGGTGAGGATGTCGAAGACGAGTGACGCCACGAACGCCCCGACCGGCAACGGCACCAGGAACGGATGCACCGGGTGCCCCTCCGGGCCGCCCACCGCGGACAGCCTCATGCTGTTCGTCCTAGCTCAGCGAGCCTGGATCTGCAAGTGGCCCGGGGTCGGCGCGGCACACTGCGCCGACCGCCCCAGCGGCCACCTGCCGCAGCGGCTGGCTGCAGTTCGTCGGCACCTGCGGCTGGTCGCGCTGGCCCGTGGCCTCAGCGGCTCCCGCGATGCCGCCGAGGACGTCGCACTGGACGTGATGGTCGTCGTGCTCCGACGGTGGGACGAGATCGCGCGGCTCGACAACCCGACGGCCTATGCGCGACGGATTTGCGCCAACCTCGCGGCGACGGCGCTGGGCGGAGATGCGCGCGGTCGTTCGGCTCGGGACCGGCGTCGGACTCCATCGGACTTACGCTCGCAACATGGACCGGGAACAGGTCGTCCATCGGGTTGATCTCAGCACAGGAGTGCGCGTCGCCTTCGTGGAGCAGGGCGATCGATCTGGTCCTACCATCCTGTTGCTGCATGCCTGGGCCGAGTCGTTTCGCTGCTTCGACCGCCTGACGCCGATGTTGCCTCCTTCGCTGCACATACTGGCCATGGACCAGCGGGGGCACGGTCAGGCGGATGCGCCAGACGACGGGTACGACGTCGAGGCGTTGGGCGCGGACGTCGAGGCATTCATGGATGCCCTTGGTCTGTCGTCCGCGGTGTTGGTGGGCTCCTCGAGCGGCGGATACGTGGCCCAACAGGTGGCGGTGCGGAGCCCCGGCCGCGCCGCAGGGCTCGTCCTCATCGGATCACCGCCGAGCCTGCGCGGCCGGCCGGCGTTCGCCGACGCGGTCGACGGGCTCACCGACCCGATCGATCCCGCTTGGGTCAGGGCGTTCCTCGAGACCTTCCCTCTCTTCCACGAGGTGCCGGACTGGTATCTCGAAGAGCGGGTCCGAGAGTCTGCTCTCATCCCCGCCCGCGTCTGGCAGCGGAGCCTGATGGGACTCACCACCTCACCACCACCGATCGAGACGGGACCGATCTCGGCTCCCACGCTCATCCTCTGGGGCGACCGCGACGAACTCCTGGCTCACGAGGGCCAGGTAGCCCTGGCGGCGAGAATCCCCGGCTCGAGGTTCCGCACGTACGAGGGCGTCGGCCACTTGGTCCTCTGGGAACAGCCAGAACGCGTCGCCGTGGACCTCGTCGGGTTCGTACAGGACATCACCGATTGACGCCGCCCGTTCTCGCTCACACGACGGGACCGACTCATCACCCATGCCGGCCTGCCTAGTCGAAGAAGGTCGAGACCACGCTGAGGATGGTGAACCCGACCCCAGCGAAGGCCCCGATGACCAGAGGGACCAGTCCCCAGCGGTCGCCGACGCGGGTGGCCCGCCCGCCGTACAGCACGGCTGCCACGCACGGGAGCAGGAGGATCGCGACGCCGACCACGACGGCGATCAGGTCCACCCACAACGGGGCATCGTTGTTCTCCGGCTTGTAGCCCAGGAGGCTGTAGATGCCCTGGGCCGCAGCGAAGGCGGCAAAGAAGAAGCCGGGGATCAGCACGACCGCGACCCACGCCCGCGTCCTCAGATCTCTGCCCGAAGTCTATGCTCCAGGTGTCCCTCGTCCGGCCCCGCGACCGTCACCTATTCGGTTCGCATGGGTTCATTCCCGCACCTTCCGGCCGCCGCCGCATGCACCATGCCCACCGTGAGGATCCCGGACGGTCATCCATGGCCTGACGACTACCGTCCCCACGTCGTCAATGCCCTCGTGACAGCACGTCAACGGCGAAGCGGCCGGTTGCGGCTGCTGTGGTTGCGGATGGTCTACCGGCCGAGCGCCAATGAGCAGGACGTGGCGATCCGGGTCCTGCAGCAGACCCAGCTGGCCACTAGAGATCCACGTCGGACCAGACGCGATGTCTTCTGAGCAGTCGGCACACCCGTTGGCACACGGCCGGGCACCGGGCAAAGTCGGACTACCGTCGTGTAGGCCGCTGACCTGCGAAGACGTGCGTCGGGCTGACAGGATTTGAACCTGCGACCCCTTGACCCCCAGTCAAGTGCGCTACCAAGCTGCGCTACAGCCCGCCGCCCGGTCGCCCGAGCGCAGGTCACCCTACCTCAGCGGTACTGGCTCATGACTTGCGCCGCTTCTCCCGGACCCGCACCCCGAGCACCACCGGCGACCCGGCGAACCCGTACTCCTCGCGCAGCCGTCGTTCGATGAAGCGCCGGTACGAGGCCTCCAGGAAACCGCTGGCGAACAACACGAAGCTCGGCGGCCGGGTCGACGCCTGCGTGGCGAAGAGGATCTTGGGCTGCTTGCCGCCGCGGACCGGGGGCGGTGTCGCCGCGACGAGCTGTCCCATAAACGCGTTGAGCTTGGCCGTCGGGACGCGCGTCTCCCAACCGTCGAGCGCGGTCTCCAGGGCCGGGACCAGCCTGTCCACGTGCCGTCCGGTCCGCGCCGAGACGTTCACCCGTGGCGCCCACGGCACCCGGACGAGGTCCCGCTCCAACTCGCGGTCCAGGTAGTAGCGCCGCTCCTCGTCCACCAGGTCCCACTTGTTGAACGCGAGGACCAGCGCGCGTCCGGACTCCTCGACCATCGAGATGATCCGCAGGTCCTGTTCGGTGAGCGGCTGCGAGGCGTCGACCAGCACGACGGCGACCTCGGCCTTCTCGAGGGCGGCTTCGGTGCGCAGCACGGCGTAGTACTCCGACCCGGACGCTTCGTGCGCCCGGCGCCGGATCCCCGCGGTGTCGACGAACCGCCAGGTACGGCCGCCGAGCTCCACCAGCTCGTCGACCGGGTCGACGGTGGTGCCGGCCACGGGGTCGACGACCGCCCGGTCCGACCCGGTCAGCTTGTTGAGCAGGCTGGACTTGCCGACGTTGGGCTTTCCCAGCAGGGCCACCCGCCGGGGTCCGCCGGAGGAAGGGTCACGGTCGGGGGGGGCCTGCGGCAGTGCGGCCAGGACGGCGTCGAGCAGGTCGCCGCTCCCCCGGCCGTGCAGGGCGGACACGCCATACGGCTCACCCAGGCCCAGCGACCAGAGCGAGGCTGCGTCGGCCTCGGTACGGGCGTCGTCGACCTTGTTCGCTGCGAGGACGACCGGCTTGCGTGCCCGGCGCAGCACCTTGACCACAGCCTCGTCCGTGTCGGTCGCGCCGACGGTCGCATCGACCACGAGCAGCACCGCGTCCGCCGCGGCTACGGCCACCTCGGCCTGTGCCTTCACGCGGGCCTGCAGGCCCTGCGCGTCCGGGTCCCACCCCCCGGTGTCGACGACAGTGAAGCGTCGGCCGTTCCACTCGGCGTCGTAGGCGACCCGGTCCCGGGTGACGCCCGGGCGGTCTTCGACGACGGCCTCGCGCCGCCCGAGGATGCGGTTGACCAATGTCGACTTACCGACGTTCGGGCGACCGACGACCGCCAGGACCGGCACCGGACCGTCATCGACTTCGCCGGGGTCGGCGTCGTCCTCTGCGTGGACGGGCCGGGCCATCTCGGCGTCCGTCCAGTCGCCGGCCACAGTCCAGCCGCCGTCACCGCTCATCGCTGGCCGCCGTGCGCGACGCCGGTCCGACGCACCCGCTCGTCCACCAGGCGCACGACCCGCTCGACGACCTCGTGCAGGCGCAGGTGCGTCGCGTCGAGCTCGACGGCGTCGTCCGCCTTGCGCAGCGGTGACGCAGGCCGCGCGGAGTCGAGGTGGTCCCGTCGCCGCTGGGCCACGCGCGTCGCCTCTGCGTCGGCCGCGCTGTGCTCGGCGGCGCGCCGGGTGGCACGCACTTCTTCCGAAGCCGTCAGGAACACCTTGACCGCCGCGTCCGGCGCGACCGCGGTGCCGATGTCCCGACCTTCGACGACGATGCCGCCTGGTCCGATGGCTTCGCGCTGCATCGTCACCATGCGGGCACGGACGTCCGGCACCGCCGAGACCGCCGAGACCGCCGAGGTGACGCGATCGGTACGGATGGCACGGGCGACGTCCCTGCCGTCCACGGTGATCGTCGGGGACGCCGGGTCGGTACCCGCCTCGATCTGCGGTTCCTGGGCGGCGGCGGCGACGGCGGCACCGTCGTGGACGTCGACTCCGTGCTCGAGCATCCACCAGGTGAGCGCCCGGTACATCGACCCGGTGTCGAGATAGCGCAGCCCGAGCCGCTTCGCGACGCCGCGGGAGACTGAGGACTTCCCCGCTCCCGACGGGCCGTCCACCGCCACGACCACGCCCGCGCGGTCGACACCGTCGGAGCCGGTCATCGGGCATCCTCCGGATCGCTGGTGACGGATGTGCGCAGGGCGGCCTTGGCCGGCTCGCGCGTGGCGAGACCTGCTCGCCCGGGCTGGCTCGCCGGCCGGGTCGTCCCTGGGTCGGCGGCCACCAGACTACCGGCCTGCGGTGCACCGGTCGGTCGCTCGGGACCGGCCCGACCGCGTGCTCAAGCGTGCACGGACCAGCCGGCCGAGCGCAGGGCTCCGGCGAGCTGAGCGGCCAGCTCGGGCCGGACCGACAGCTCGACGAGTCCCACCGGCTGTCCCGGCGAGTGCTCGATCGCCACGTCCTCGACGTTGACCCCGGCCGCGCCCGATGCCAGCAGCAGACGTGCCAGCTCGCCGGGACGGTCAGCGACCACCACCGGCACGATCGAGAACTCCACGCGGGCGGCACCGTGCTTTCCCGGCAGGCGGGCGCGGCCCCGGTTCCCCCGTTCGATCAGGGCCATGGTTTGCGGTGCATGTATCGACATGTCACCATGTCGCTCTCTGTCTTTGTCTGGAGATGGGTTGCTCGGCAGGTCGGCCCCGACGTCCCCCGTGGCTCGGCTCGCCAGCTCGCGAAGCTCGGAGCGGACGGTGTCGAGATCGGCGGCGAGGGCGTCCAGGACCGACAGCACCGGCCCGGCGTTCGCGGCGAAGATCTCCGCCCACAGCCCGGGGTCCGAGTCCGCGATACGGGTCATGTCCCGCAGCCCCTGACCCGCGAGTGTCAGCGCCTCCGCGTCTGCGTCCACCAGTCGCGCGGCGGTCAGTGAGGCGACGACCTGGGGCACGTGCGAGACCACAGCCACTGCTTCGTCGTGCCGGCTGGCACCCACCACGACTGGCAGGGCTCCGCAGTCGATCACGAGCCGGCGGAGCACCTCGACGACCGACTCCGGTGTGGCGCGCGTCGGGGTCAGCACCCACGGCCGCCCGTCGAACAGATCGGCGCGCGCGGCACCCGCACCGGACCGTTCGCGGCCCGCCATCGGGTGACCTCCGACAAATCTGGACAGATCGGCTCCAGAACTATCTAGTTCAGCCTCAACGTAAGACTTAACTGAAGAAACATCACTAAATATCGTGTCCAGATATATCCCTTGGAGCCCAATAATGACCGAAGCCGTGACCGCAGGAGGAACTGCGGCAATCACCACGCCCGGATCCTCCGGTGGACGGCCCTCGAGGCCGACGCCCAGCTCGGTGGCTAGGTGCAGAGCCGCTTCATCCCGGTCATCCAGCCAGACCGAGTGGCCCGCCCGCTGCAGAGCGAGTGCGATCGATCCGCCCATGAGCCCGGCGCCTACGACGAGCACCACCTGGCGCCGCTCAGCGGTACCCGGCGGCTCGGTTGGAGCTGCCGACGCTGCGCTCACTGGGCGAGGTCCTTGCGAAGCACCTCTGCTCCCCGCAGGTACACGTGCGCCACCTCGGACCGCAGAACATCCATCTCCGCGTGAGCCAGCACTCTCACCACCCGTGGCAGGGCACCGGCGATGTCCAGCTCCTGGGCGCAGATCAGCGGCACGTCGCCCAGCCCGACGGATCGCGCCGCTGCGGCCGGGAAGTCGCTGCGCAGGTCGGGGGTGGCGGTGAACACGACGCTGATGAGATCGGCCACGTCGATCCTGTTGCGGTCGAGCATGGCCCGGACGAGCTCGACGACCCGCTCCCGCATGTGGTCGGACTCGTCGACCTCGAGGCAGGTCGCGCCGCGGATCGCTCGCACCGCCATCTGCCGCTCTCCCCTTTCGGCTGCCGCGTCTCCTCGCTGGCCGCGGACCACCCTACTGAACGAAACCTACCCACAGGTTGATCGCCATGCCGGGCAAGCTCCAAGGCTCCGAACCCGCAGACCACTTTGTCGATTCAGAGATACAGACCGAGCTACAACCCACCCGCACCTTGGCGGTCCTTGTCGATATGCCGACACAATTCACGCTCACATCGCGCAGCAGGCCGAATTCGTCAATGGCGACAAGTCAATATTGGATGGAATCGAGTGAAGGTGGCTATGTCGATAAGTCGCTTAGAGGCTTTAGGGCTAAAGGCCTACAGCGGCGTACAGCTCTCCCAACTCAGAGCGGGAGAGCTGCCGGTACCGGCCGGGCCGCAGATCCCCGAGGCTGACCGGCCCGAGCCGCACGCGGACCAGCTGCCGGACTCCGAATCCCTCGGCGCCGAGAAGGCGCCGGACGATCCGGTTCCGGCCCTCGTGCAGCACGATCTCGACCATCACCCGGGACCCGGCGCTGGAGACCACCCGGAAGCCGTCCACGGACGCCCGCCCGTCCTCGAGCTCGATGCCGGCCCGCAGCCGCCGCCCCAGGTCGCGCGGTACCGGTCCGGCGATCTCCGCCAGGTAGGTCTTCGGGATCTCGTAGCTGGGGTGCGCCAGCCGGTGCGCCAGCTCCCCGTCGTTCGTGAGCAGGATCAGGCCCTCGGTCTCCGCGTCCAGCCGGCCGACGTGGAACAGCCGTTCATTGCGGTCCCCCACGTAGTCCCCGAGGTTGGGCCGACCGCTCGAGTCGGACATCGCGCTGAGGACTCCCGCCGGCTTGTTGAAGGCGAGGTGGACGCTGCGCCCCGGCTGAGCGATACGCAGCCCGTCCACGCGGATCACCGCGGTCTCGGGGTCCACCCGGACGCCCATCTCGGTGACCCGCTCCCCGTCCACCTCGACCCGGCCGGCAGCGATCAGCTCCTCGCAGGCGCGCCTGCTGCCGATTCCGGCCGCGGCCAGCACCTTCTGAAGACGAACCCCCTCGCCGTCTGCCCGTCTCTCCGCGGATTCATGCATATCTCAACCTGAAGGTGAGACTGAATCAATATCTATGGTCTCAATATCGGGAAGATAGGGCGCCAGCGGGGGGAGCTCATCCAGTGAACCCAGGCCGAGGCGCTCCAGGAAGTAGCTCGTGGTCCGGTAGAGAAGCGCACCGCTCTCCGCGTCCGATCCGCACTCCTCGACCAGGCCGCGCGTGAGCAGCGTGCGCATCACCCCGTCCACATTCACACCACGGACGGCAGACACCCGCGCCCGGCTGACGGGCTGTCTGTACGCGACCACGGCCAGCGTCTCCAGGGCGGCCTGTGTGAGTCTCGCCTGTTGCCCGTCCAGCACGAACCGCTCCACTGCCGCTGCGTACTCGGGCCGCGTGTAGAACCTCCATCCCCCGGCGACCTCCCGGAGCTCGAAGCCACGCTGCGACCGGGTGTACTGCGTCGCCAGCGCTGTCAGCGCTGCGCGGACGGCGTCCTGCGGCTCCTCGAGCACCTGGGCGAGGACCACCTCGGAGACGGGCTCGTCGACGACCAGGAGGATCGCTTCCAGCGAACCTTCCAGGGTGGGGCTCTCCCCGACCGGATGGGAGTCGGTCTGCTCGCTCACAATCCCTCCTCGTCCGTTCCTGGAACGCCGGCCTCGGTGAGATCGATGGTTCGGGCGCCGTGTCGCGGATCTTCGCTCGGTTCAGCGTCGGGGTCCGCGTCCACCGGCGTGTCGAACTCGTCGTCGAGGGACAGGTCCCCCTCCTCCGACCCGGTCCAGCGCACGTGCAGCTCGCCGAGAGCGTCCAGCTGCTCGAATGCGACAGCCCCCTCCCGGAAGAGCTCGAGCAGGGCCAGGAAGCGGGCCACGACGTGCAGGGTGTCCGGGCAGTCCACCACCAGGCTCCGGAAAGTGCTCGTACGGACTCGTCGCAGGCGCTCGACCAGGAGGGAACCCTGCTCGCGCACGCTGACGCGGGGAGCGTGCACGTGGTCCATCGGAAGCATGGGCGCCGGCCTGGGCGCCGTCGCGCGGGCAGCCAGCCCGGCAAGCTCCGCGGGGCCCAGCGTCAGGAGCACCTCCGGAAGAAGGCCTGCGTAGCGCTCCTCCAGACCGACGGCGCGCGGGTAACGCCTGGCCTCCTCGGCCAGCCGGCGAGACACCCAGGCGGCCGCCTCCTTGTACGCGCGGTACTGCAGCAGGCGGGCGAACAGCAAGTCCCTGGCCTCGAGCAGGGCCAGGTCCTCCTCATCTTCCACCTCCGCCGAAGGCAGCAGCCGGGCGGCCTTGAGGTCGAGCAGGGTGGCCGCAACGACCAGGAACTCGGTCGCCTGCCCCAGGTCCCAATCGGGCCCGGCCGCCCGGATGTGGGCGATGAACTCGTCGGTCACCTGGCTCAACGCCACTTCGGTGACGTCCAGCTTGTGCTTGGAGATCAGCCCCAGCAGGAGGTCGAACGGCCCCTCGAAGTTCGCCAGGTGCACGCGGAACGCGTCGTGACCGGCCGAGCCCTCGTGGTCGGGGTCGAGCCCCGTCGGGTCGTGCACCGGGTCCAGGCCTCCGTGCGGGGGCCGCAGGAAGGCCCCGTCCGTAGGCGCAGGGCTGGTGCTCACGCCCGGAACGGTAACGGACCGGACCTGTGTCAGCCTTCGCGCAGCCGGCGGACGATGGTCGAGGAGTCGCCCCTGGCGTCGAGCTCCGCCAGCACGACCGACAGCGCCTCCCGCACGATTCGGCCCCGGTCCACCGCCAGTCCGTGGTCCTGACGAAGCGACAGCCGGGCGTGCTCGAGCTCGACGAGCTCCTCGGGCGACAGGTAGACCGTGATCTTCTCGTCGTGCCGCTCGCGCCCGGACGGGGTGCGCTCCTGGCCCTTGCGGGTACGGGGACGGGCCGTCTGACGGACCCCGCCCCGCGATCGGGAGGGCCCGCCCACGGCCACGGCGGCGTTGCCCGCGCCGGTGCCGGGCAGGTCGTGGTCGGGCGCCGGATCTGGCGCCACGCTCAGCGGACGGGGAGCCACGAGGTCGGCGGCGGCCGCCTCGTGACCCGTTGCGCCCGTGGCGCGGAACAGCTCGTCCGCGCCGGGGAGGGTGATTCGACGACTCATCGGGCCAGGACCTCTTTCGCGAGCTGTCGGTACGCAGCAGCCCCGGCTGAGCTCGGCGCATACGTCGTGATGGGTTCGCCGGCCACCGTGGTCTCCGGGAACCGCACCGTCCGGTTGATCACTGTGTGGAAGACGCGGTCCCCGAAGGCCTCGACCACCCGCGAGAGCACCTCACGCCCGTGCAGCGTCCGGGCGTCGTACATCGTGGCGAGAATACCCTCAAGTTCAAGTTCAGGGTTAAGCCGTTCTTGCACCTTTTGGATGGTGTCCATGAGCAGCGCGACGCCGCGCAGGGCGAAGAACTCGCACTCGAGCGGGATCATCACCCCGTCGGCGGCCGTCAGCGCGTTGACGGTGAGCAGTCCGAGCGACGGCTGACAGTCGATGATCACGAAGTCGTAGTCGGGCAGCACCGGCCCCAGGACGCGGCCCAGCGTTTGCTCGCGGGCCACCTCGCCGACCAGCTGCACCTCCGCTGCGGACAGGTCGATGTTGCTGGGCAGCAGGTCCAGGCCCGGGACATTGGTCTTGAGCAGGACGTCGTCGACGGTCACGTCCCGCTCCATGACCAGGTTGTAGACAGTGCGGTCGAGCTCGTGCGGGTTGACCCCGAGCCCGACCGAGAGCGCCCCCTGCGGGTCGAAGTCGACCAGCAGCACCCGGCGACCGAGCTCGGCGATCGCC
Organism: uncultured Actinomycetota bacterium; assembly: GCA_963849365.1. Taxonomy (GTDB): domain Bacteria; phylum Actinomycetota; class Actinomycetes; order Prado026; family Prado026; genus CAVQCJ01. The sequence continues at coordinate 17,358 of CAWKHA010000001.1, read as the reverse complement.
GCGCCGAGGTTGATGGTGGACGTCGTCTTGCCGACGCCGCCCTTCTGGTTGCACATGGCCATGACGTGGGCCGGCCCGTGCTCCGCCAACGGCGCGGGCTCGGGCAGCTCCGGCAACGGACGTCCCGTCGGGCCCAGGTGCGCGGCCATCGCGCCCGCACGGACCAGGGCCGCCTCGACCTCCTGTGCGGCCCGACCCGTGTCCTGCGGGGGCTGAGCGTGAACGGCGCCCTCGGGCTCCGCACCTTCGTCTGGCCCGACATTTGTCGACATATTCACAAGCCGTTAGACCCTTCTGGCGACCGATCGTCAAACCATAAGGGCTGGACTCTAGGCGTGGGACCGGAATGGGGCAAGGCGCCCGAACCCGCGAGGCAGCTCAGACCAGGGCGCGCGGGTGGGCAGCTGCGTAGACCTCACGCAGCTTGTCCACCGTGATGAGCGTGTACACCTGCGTCGTGGTCACGGAGGCGTGCCCCAGCAGCTCCTGGACCACGCGGACGTCCGCTCCCCCGTCCAGGAGGTGGGTGGCGAAGGAGTGCCGCAAGGTGTGCGGGGACAGGTGGTCCGTGGTGAGGCCCGCACGGACGGCGGCCGCCCGCAGGACCGTCCAGGCACTCTGCCGGCTCAGTCGGCCGCCGCGCCGGTTCAAGAACAGCGCCGCCGTCCCCCCGCCGGCGGCCACCAGCGCCGGCCGGGACCGCACCAGGTAGGCGTCCACCGCGGCCCGGGCGTAGGAGCCCAGCGGGACCATCCGCTCCTTACCCCCCTTGCCGCGCAGGAGCACGGCACCCCGCTCCAGATCGATGTCGTCCAGATCGAGGCCCACGGCTTCGGAGATGCGGGCTCCGCAGCCGTACAGGACCTCGAGCAGGGCCCTGTCCCGCAGACCCGTCACGCCGTCGTCCGCGCCGGCCGCTTCCAGCAGCCGCTCGACCTCGGCGACCCCGATCGCCTTGGGCAGCCGACGGGGCGGCTGCGGCGGGCGCACCTCGTGTGCGGGATCACCGCTGGACAGCCCCTCGCGGAGAGCGAAGCGGTGGAAGCCGCGCACCGCGACGACCGTCCTGGCGGCAGAGGACGCGGACAGCGGAGGGTGCTCGGCGTCTCCCGACCGCAGGGCGGCCAGGAACGCCCCGACGTCGGCCTCCGTCACCGCGTCCACGTCCCCCAGGCCGCGTGCAGTGCACCACAGCACGTACCGGCCGAGATCCCGTCGGTACGACAGGGCGGTGTTCTTCGCCACCCCCCGCTCGACGGTCAGGTGGTCCAGGTAGGAGTCGACCGCCCGACCCAGGGCGCTGACCCCGCCGGCCGCAGCGGGGGCCGGCTGCTCACCTGACATAACGCTCAGGCTAGCCCACCGCTGTGGTCAGCTCAGGCGAGCACCTCGTCCAGGCTGAGCACCGGGTAGCCGAAGGCGTCGGCCACGGCGCCGTAGACCACCCGGCCCTCGTGGGTGTTGAGCCCCAGCGCGAGCGCCCGGTCGTCGCGGGCCGCGTGCCGCCAGCCCTTGTTGGCCAGCTCGACGGCGTAGGGCAGCGTCACGTTGGTGAGCGCGTAGGTCGACGTGTGCGGGACGGCGCCCGGCATGTTGGCGACGCAGTAGAAGACCGACTCGTGCACCTTGTACGTCGGTTCGGCGTGCGTCGTCGGGTGCGAGTCCTCGAAACAGCCGCCCTGGTCGATGGAGATGTCGACGAGGACCGAACCCTGCTTCATCCGCGAGACCAGCTCGTTGGAGACCAGGGTGGGCGCCTTGGCGCCGGGCACGAGGACCGCGCCGATGACCAGGTCCGCGTCCAGCACCGCACGCTCGATCTCGTACGCGTTCGACGCGACGGTCTGCATGTGGCCCTGGTAGATGGCGTCGGCCTGCCGCAGCCTGGCGATGTTGCGGTCGAGCAGCAGCACCTCGGCCTGCATGCCCAGCGCGATCGCGGCGGCGTTCATGCCGGAGACCCCGGCGCCGATGACGACGACCTTGGCCGCGTACACCCCGGACACCCCGCCCATGAGGACCCCGCGCCCGCCGTTGGCCCGCTGCAGGGTCGCCGCGCCGACCTGCGGGGCCATCCGCCCGGCGACCTCGGACATCGGTGCGAGCAGCGGAAGCGACCGGTCGGGGAGCTCGACCGTCTCGTAGGCGATGGCGGTCACGCCGCGCTCGAGCAGAGCATCCGTGCAGGCCTTGGACGCGGCCAGGTGCAGGTAGGTGAAGAGCGTCTGCCCCTCCCGCATGCGGCCGTACTCGTCGGCGATCGGCTCCTTGACCTTCAGGATCAGGTCGCCGGTCCCCCACACGTCGTCGGCCGTCGGGAGGATCTTGGCGCCAGCCGCGACGTACTCCTGGTTGTCGATCGACGAGCCGACGCCGGCGTCGCTCTCGACGAACACCTCGTGGCCGTTGCGGGTGAGCTCGTGGACCCCCGCCGGGGTGATCGCCACCCGGTACTCGTGGTTCTTGACCTCACTCGGGATGCCGACCTTCACGTCGATGCACGTCCCTCTTGTACGAAGCGGAGCCGACCTCGTCGTCGGCACAAGGAACCGCACCCCTGGGGGCGGGCTCACTCTAGGACAACGCACCCCACGGTGACCCTGACACCTCGTCAGGTCCTGCCAGCCCTGCGCGACGGTGTGTACAAGCCTGACGCGTCGCCCTCCGGGTGACCCGGAGGGTGCCCTCAGGCGGAGCCGCGCATCGCGCGCGGACCGAGCACCCAGGGCGCGTCGGCGGGCCGCAGCGCCGCCCAGCCACCGGCCCGGGCAGCCGCCGCGGCGAGCACACCGACGACGAGCGTCGGGTTGTGGAGGTTGCCGCCGAGCACGGCCCCGCACAGGTCGTCCAGCGGGACCCATGCCACCGGCATGTCGCGCTCCTCGCCGTGCCGCGCGTGCTGGACACCGGTCGATGGTCGGACGTCGCGCACGAGGAAGATCCGGATCGCCTCGTCGCAGAACCCCGGCGACGACATGAAGTCCACGAGCACGGCCCACCGACCGGCCTCGTGGTGCGTCTCCTCCCACAGCTCGCGCCCAGCCGCGGCGAGCGGGTCCTCGCCCGAGACGTCCAGCAGCCCGGCCGGCAGCTCCCACAAGGTGGCCCGAGCCGCGTGCCGGTACTGGTGCACGACGAGGACTCGGTCGTCCGCGTCCAGCGCGAGCACCGCGACGGCCGAGGGATGCAGGACGACGTCGCGGACGACCTGCTCCCCAGCGGGCAGCACGACCGCGTCGGTGACGACGTCCCAGACCCGGCCATGGAACACCGGCTCGCTGGCCGCGACCGGGTGCCCGCCCGGCAGGTCGGCGACCGTCAACTCGCCGGCACCGTGTCGGGCAGCACGACCGAGTGTCCGGCGGAGCGGTCCAGTGCCGCGCGCACCAGCCCGCTGAACAGGGGGTGGGCGCGGGTCGGTCGCGACCGCAACTCCGGGTGCGCCTGGGTGCCGACGTAGTACGGGTGCACGTCGCGGGGCAGCTCGACGTACTCGACGAGGTGGCCGTCGGGCGAGGTCCCCGAGAAGATGAGCCCGTTCCCTTCCAGGTGCTCGCGGTAGGCGTTGTTGACCTCGTACCTGTGCCGGTGCCGCTCGTCCACGTAGCCCTGCCCGTAGACCTCGCGCACCAGCGAGCCCTCGGCCAGCACGGCGGGGTACAGCCCCAGGCGCATGGTGCCGCCCATGTCCCGCTCGCCCGCCACGACGTCGCGCTGGTCCGCCATCGTGGCGATGACCGGGTACGGCGTCTGCGGGTCGAACTCGGCGGAGTTGGCTCCCTCCATGCCGGCGACGTTGCGCGCGTGCTCGATCACCATGCACTGCAGGCCCAGGCACAGGCCCAGGGTCGGGATGCGGTGCTCGCGGGCGTACGTCAGGGCGCCGAGCTTGCCCTCGATCCCGCGTACGCCGAAACCACCCGGCACGCAGACCCCGTCGACGTCCGACAGCTGAGCCGCGGCACCCTCGGGCGTCGCGCACTCGTCCGAGGCCACCCAGCGGATGTTCACGCGCGCGTCGCAGGCGAACCCGCCCGCACGCAGCGCCTCGGTGACCGAGAGGTACGCGTCGGGCAGGTCCACGTACTTGCCGACGAGGGCCACCGTCACTTCGTGCGCGGGGCGGTGAACCCGTCGGAGCAGCTCGTCCCAGTCGGTCCAGTCGACGTCCCGGAACGGCAGGCCGAGCCGGCGCACGACATACGCGTCGAGGCCTTCGGAGTGCAGGACCTTCGGTATGTCGTAGATCGACGGCGCGTCGACTGCGGCCACCACGGCCTCGTCGTCCACGTCGCACATGAGGCTGATCTTGCGCTTGATGCCTGACGGCACCGGCCGGTCCGCCCGCAGGACCAGCGCGTCCGGCTGGATGCCGATGCTGCGCAGCGCGGCCACCGAGTGCTGCGTCGGCTTGGTCTTCAGCTCGCCGGACGGTCCGATGTACGGCAGCAGCGAGACATGCAGGAAGAACACCTGGTCGCGGCCCACGTCGTGGCGCACCTGGCGGGCGGCCTCCAGGAACGGCAGCGACTCGATGTCGCCGACGGTGCCGCCGATCTCGGTGATGACCACGTCCACGTCGGGGCCGTCCATCGCGCGCATCCGTGCCTTGATCTCGTTGGTGATGTGCGGGATCACCTGCACCGTGTCGCCGAGGTACTCGCCGCGGCGCTCTTTGGCGATGACGGTCGAGTACACCTGACCGGTCGTGACGTTGGCCGTGGCGTCGAGCTCGCGGTCGAGGAACCGCTCGTAGTGGCCGATGTCCAGGTCGGTCTCCGCGCCGTCGTCGGTGACGAACACCTCGCCGTGCTGGAACGGGTTCATCGTGCCGGGGTCGACGTTGAGATACGGGTCGAGCTTCTGCATGGTGACGCGCAGCCCGCGGGCCTTGAGCAGGTTCCCCAGGCTGCTGGCCGTCAGGCCCTTGCCCAGCGACGAGGCGACGCCGCCGGTCACGAACAGATGCTTGGTGGTCTGCGGCGCTGCCACATGGGCTCCCGTGGTCGCTACTGAGTCGAACTGGTCGAGCGTGTGGTCCGACTCACCGGGATGCCCTGCACGAGTGCTCCGCTGGGTCGACCACCCACGGACCACCAGAGTAACAGCGCGGGGCAGCCCCGCCGGACCGCTCAGCCGGGCAGCGGCGCGTCGGCTCCCGGGCCGATGCCGTACTGGCCGTGCCGCCCGGCACGGTCCCTGGCCAGGGCGAGCACCGCCGCCACCCTCCCGGCGGCCAGATCGACGCAGTCGACCGTCGACACGGCCGCGCGGGCCACGGCGTCACTGCGGATCGCCGCGACGAGTCCACCGGGTGCTGCCGACCCCCGCGGCGCCGCGGTCACCGAACCGGAGCCGGCGGCGGCCAGGGCCCGGGCCAGCGGCACGAGCGCCGCACCGTTGCGGGCTCCGGGCGGACCGACCAGAACGGCGAGCGCGGCGGCCTGCGCCGGCGTGCCCTTCACTGTCACGAAGCCGCCCTGCTGGAGTCCGGCCAGCAGGGCCGTGGACGAGTCGGACGTCTGGCCCACGTCGGCGGCCTTGGTCGCCAGCACGGCGGCCGCCAGCGCCGCGGCGGCGTTCCCGGCCGGGGTCCCGTCGCCCTCCTTGGTGTCGGCAGGGACCAGCTGGTCGGTGATCCCGGTGAGGACCGTCGACTGCGCGGCGTCGGTCCAGGCTGCGGTGAGCTGAACCTGGCCGGTGACGGTGGCGCCCGCCGACTGCAGCAGCGACGCGGTCGCCGCGACCGTGTCGGCCGGGGCGCCGGCGGCGACCACGAGCACGACCCTGGTCCCGTTCAGGGAACCGCGCACGATCTTGGTCGCCCCCGCCGCCAGGACGGCGTCGTCGTACCGCGCCGTCGACTGGAGCTGGGCCAGGGCGGCGGCCTGTGCGGACGACCCCGCCTGCGCCGACGCGGACGGCGCCGGTCCGACGGCGGTGCTCACAGCGTCGGCCAGCGGCCCGGCGCCGAGGACCACGCCGGCCGCGAGGGCCATCAGCACGGCCGACAGCGACACCAGGTGGTACCGGAAGCTCACCACGGGAGAGCGTCCCTGAGCCGCTGCAGCATGTCGGTGCCGCCGGGGACGGCCGCGAACGCCGCTGCCAGCGCCGCGGCTCCACCGGCGAGCAGCGCCACGACCGCCCATACGCCCACCGTGGACTGCCGCAGCGCGAGCACGGCGGGGGCGTCCACCACTCGCTCGCCGCCCCGCAGCCGTACGGCCAGCAGCGCCGCCGCGCTGGCCCGCTCCCGGTCGAGCATCTCGTCGAACGAGACGGGCGAGCCGGTCACGACGACCAGTGCCGCATCGCCGTCGGTGGCCAGGACCACGGCCAGGTCGGTGGCCGACAGGCCTTCGGGGACGGCTTCGACCGGGACGTGCTCGGCTCGCACCAGGCCACGGGGGGCCGGGCTCGGCAGGTCGCCGACCACCAGGTCCGGTCGCAGTCCGGCGGCGAGAGCGCCGGCGGTCCCGTCGTCCGCGGCGACCACCAGCGGACGGAGGTCGCGGACCCAGCGACGCAGCGCCCGGGCCTGGGCCGCGGCACGGTCCCCGGGTCCGACCACGAGCACCGTCCGGCCGGCGAACCTCAGCTGCACCTGCGGGAGCCCGAGCCCGTCCAGCAGGAGCGCCTCGTGGCTGCCGAGGAACTGGGCGGCGTCGGCTCCGACCGCCTCCAGCCGCGCGTTCATGCCGCTGCGCGCGAGCTCCTGTCCGGCGCGGACCGACTCGGCCGTCTGCACCGTCCCGGTCCCCAGCAGCCGCTCGCCGGCGTACACGTGGCCTTCGTGCACGCGGACGCTGGAACCGTCATGGACCTCGGACAGCAGCCCCGTTCCGGTGGCGTCGACCACCGGGATCCCGGCCGCCAGCAGCACCTCAGCGCCACGCGCCGGGTGCCGGCCGGACAGGCTCGGCCGGACGTTGACCACCGCAGCCGGGTGGGCCGCGACAAGGGCCTCGGCGGACACCCGGTCCAGGTCGAGATGGTCCAGCACCGCCACATCGCCCGGGGCGACCCGGCGAGCCAGCGCCCGGGTCGCCTGGGTGGCATCGCCGGCGCCCGGACGTACCGGCCTGGCCACGCCCTGGACACCGGGCAGCGCCGGCTCCACCGGATGTCGCTTGAGCCTCACCCGTCGATGCTGCCCCGCACGGCACACCGGTCACGGCAGCGACACGCGTCGCCGCCGGGCCGGACCTGCTGTCTCATCCCCTCTTGGCGACCGCGGCGGCCTCGAGCAGCTCCTCGGCGTGCGCGCGGCCCGACTGCGAGCCCTCCAGCCCGGCGAGCATCCGGGTCAGCTCGGCGACCCGGCCGGCCCCGTCCAGCCTGGTGACGCCGGAACGGGTCACGGCGCCGTCCGAGGCCTTCTCGACCAGCAGGTGACGGTCGGCGAAGGCGGCCACCTGCGGCAGGTGCGTGACGACGAGCACCTGGGCGATCCGGGCCAGCCGGGCCAGCCGCAGGCCCACCTCGACCGCCGCCCGCCCGCCGACGCCCGCATCGACCTCGTCGAAGACCAGCGTCGGGACCGGGTCCGCCCCCGCGAACACCACCTCCACGGCCAGCATGACCCGGGACAGCTCACCGCCGGACGCGCCGCGGACCAGCGTCCGGGCCGGAGCACCGCGGTGCGGGGCGAGCAGCAGCTCGACGTCGTCCACCCCCTGGGGGCCGAAGCGGAGCCGGCGTCCGTGGCTGGCGGCGGTGCGCGGCTGCAGGCCGGCCGGGTCGTCGCTCTGCTCCACCGCCACGGACACCTGCGCGTCGGCCATGGCGAGATCGGCGAGCTCGGCGGTCACCGCGCCCGCGAACCGTTCCGCGGCAGCCGAGCGCTCCGCCGAGACCTGGGCGGCGAGGTCGGCGAGGCGGGCCCGCAGATCCCCTCGCTCGGTGGTGAGCTCGGCGAGGCGTTCGTCGTCGCGGTCCAGGAGCTCGAGTCGCACGGCCGACTCCTTGGCCCACGCGAGCACGTCGGCCAGCTCCGGCCCGTACTTGCGGGTCAGGGTACGCAGCGCCGCCCGGCGCTCCTGGACCGTCGCCAGTCGCAGCGGATCCGCCTCGACCGTGCCCGTGTACGTCGCGAGGTCCGCGCCGGCCTGCGACAGCAGCGCGAGGATCTCGGCCAGGCGGTCGGCCACGACCGCGAGCTCCGCATCGTGCTGCCGGACCTGCTCGAGCGCACGTCGGGCCGATCCCACCAGGGTCAGCGCGTCGGCTGCCTCGACTGAGTCCGGCTCGCCGAGCAGGGCTGCGTGCGCCGTCTCGGCCGCCGATCGGAGGGCGTCCGCGTGGGCGAGCCGGCCGGCCTCGGCGTCCAGCGCTGCGTCCTCACCGGCTTCCGGGCCCACGCCGGCCACCTCTTCGAGCCCGAACCGGAGCAGGTCGGCCTCCTGGAGGCGCCGGGCCGCGCCGGTCCGGATCTCCACCAGCTCCGCCTCGATCTCCTGCAGGCGCCGGTAGTCCTCGGCGTAGGCGGCCAGCGGCTCGGTCACGGCCGGACCGGCGTACCGGTCCAGCGCCGCACGCTGTCGAGCCGGCGCGAGCAGCGCCTGCTGGTCGGACTGCCCGTGCACGGCGACGAGGTCCCCGGCGAGCTCGGCGAGGACCCCGACCGGCACCGCGCGCCCGCCCAGCCACGCCCGCGAGCGCCCCTCGGCGGAGACGGCACGGGCGACCAGGAGCTCACCGTCCTCGATCTCGGCTCCGGCGTCCTCGGCGCGTGCGGCCGCGGGCGAACCGGCGGCCAGCCGAAGTCGCCCCTCGACCATGGCACGGCCCGACCCGGAACGGACCGCACCGGCGTCGGCCCGTCCACCCAGCAGCAGGCCGAGCCCGGTCACCACCATGGTCTTGCCGGCTCCGGTCTCTCCGGTGACCACGGTCAGGCCCGGGTCCAGCTCGAGCACGGCGTCGTCGATGACACCGAGGCCACGGATCCGGAGCTCTTCGATCACGGCCGGTCCGAACGACCGCGCCAACCCGTCACCGGCAGGTCGAACTTGCGGACCAGGCGGTCGGTGAACGGCTTGAGGTGAATGCGTGCCAGCCGCAACGGCTCGTCACTGCGCCGGGTCTCGATCCGGTCGCCCGGCTCGAGGTCGGCGGTCCTGCGCCCGTCGCACCACAGCACGCCGGGCGGGGTCCCCGGAGCCAGCTCCACGGCCAGCACCGACGTCGGTGCGACCACGAGGGGTCGCGCGAACAGCGCGTGGGCGCTCAACGGCACCATCAGCAGGGCCTGGACCTCGGGCCAGACCACCGGCCCCCCGGCGGAGAACGCGTAGGCCGTCGACCCGGTGGGGGTCGCGCAGACGACACCGTCGCAGCCCCACCGGGACAGCGGACGGCCGTCGACCTCGACGACGAGCTCGATCATCCGTTCCCGCGAGCGCTTCTCGATGCTCGCCTCGTTGACGGCCCAGTTGCGCACGTGCCCGGTCCCGTTCCGCAGGACCGAGACCTCCAGGGTCATCCGTTCCTCGACCGTGTACTCCCGGGCCACCAGCCGGTCGACCACCGCCGACAGGTCCTCCGGCTCGGCTTCGGCCAGGAACCCGACGTGGCCGAGGTTCACCCCGAGCAGGGCGGCACCGGTACCGCGGGCCAGCTCGGCGCCGCGCAGCAGCGTGCCGTCGCCGCCGACGACCACCACCAGCTCGCAACCCGCCGCGGCTCCCTGGACAGCGGGGACCGGAACCACCCCGGGGACACCCAGACCGGCCACGTCCAGGTCCGGGACACGAACCTCGATCCCGGCGTCGAGGAGCCGCTGGGCCGCCGTGCGCGCGGTCTGCGTCGCCTCGGAACGGCCCATGTGGGTCACCAGGAGGAACGGACGCCCGTCGCCGCCTGGCTCGCTCACGACGGGCCCTCCTCGATCGCTCGTGCCAGCGCCTCGGGGTCGAGCGGCTCCGCCCCGGCCTGCAGCCAGAGGAAGTACTCCACGTTCCCGGAGGGACCGGGCAACGGGCTGGCTGTGACGCCACGGACCCCCAGCCCGAGCTGGAACGCCCGCGCCGCGATCGTAGCCACCGCCTCCGTGCGCAACGCAGGATCCCGGACGACTCCCCCGGACCCGAGCCGGTCGCGGCCGACCTCGAACTGCGGCTTCACCATGAGGACGAAGTCCGCGTCGGGGCTGGCCACGGCGACCAGCGGGTCCAGCACGAGAGCCAGGGAGATGAACGACAGGTCCGCCACGACGAGCGCGGGCGGCCGGCCCGGCCAGGAGGCCGGGGCGAGGTCGCGCACGTTGGTCCGGTCCAGCACCTCGACCCTCGGGTCCTGGCGCAGCCGCCAGCTCAGCTGGCCGTACCCCACGTCCACGCAGACCACAGACGACGCGCCGGCGCGCAGGAGGACGTCGGTGAAGCCGCCAGTCGAGGCACCCGCGTCCAGGCACCTGCGGCCGGACACAGTCAGGCCCTTCGGCACGAACGCGCTCAACGCACCGGCCAGCTTGTGGGCGCCCCTGGAGACGTACCCCGGGTCATCCCCGTCAGCCGTCACCACGATCGCGGCAGCCAGCTCGACCTGGGTCGCCGGCTTGCCCGCCACCGTGCCGGCCACCTTGACCCGGCCGGCCGCCACCAGCTCCTGGGCCTGCTCGCGCGAGCGCGCCAGCCCCCGACGGACCAGCTCGGCGTCGAGTCGCTGGCGCTTGGTCACGCCCGGCGACCTAGTCGGCGTCGAGCTCGGTCAGCGCCGCGTGCAGGCGGCGGTGCACATCTTCGTAGACGTCGGCGTGCTCGGAGGTGGGCCGGGTGTCCAGCTCGCCCAGACGGGCCACGGCTTCGTCGACGCGCCCGTGGCCCGTGGCGGCGGCGCCTGTCCCCCCGGCCGGCTCCGGCCGGGCCTCGTGGTCGGGAGGCCGCGTGCCCGTGCGGGGCTCCTCGTAGGGTTCGTCGGCGTCCATGCTCACGGCTGCTCCCGGTCGAGGGATGTGCCTGCGTCGGCCGGTGGGGCGCCGGTGGACGTCTCGGTTCCCTGCACCTGCCCGACCGCCTCGGTCGGGTGCACCGGCAGCGTGCCGCCCGCGTCACCGGTGTCGCCCGGCGGCTGCGTCACGGGCGGCCCGGGAGGCGTCGCTGCGGCCTTCGGGGCCGCTTTCATGGTCGTCTTCGCGACCGACTTCTTGGCCGTCGTCTTCTTCGCCGTCTTCCGGGCGGTCTTCTTCGCAGTCTTCTTGGCCGGCGCAGGCTTGGTCGCCGAGCGCGGCGGGGCGGCGAAGGTGACCGGCTCCCGTCGTACCTTGCGCCGGCCGGACGAACCGGCCTCCTCGTCGGCTGCCGGCGAGCCGGCAGCCTCACCCGTGACCCGTCCACCGAACGCGATGGCCGCGTCGAGCTGGTTCTGGAGGCGCTCGACCACGCGGGCCATGGCGCTCAGCTCGTCGGCGCCGACCAGCCCGAGCCGACCCACTGCACGTTCGACCTCGGTACGGATCAGTCCGACCAGGAGGTCACGGTTGGTCCGGCTGGTCGCGATCAGGTCCTCCGCGAGCCCCTGGACCTGACGAGCGATCTCAGCGGATCCGGCGGAAGACGTCACGCCGACGATGAGCCCCCCGCCCGCGTCGACCAGCTGGCGCGCAGCCTGGACGGCGCGCTGCTTCGTGACGTCGGTCAGCCCGTTGGCCAGCTGCGCGTACCCGCGAAGCGCGTCGAACACCATCCGTAACCTCCCGTCCAGCCGGTCGCACCCAACCTACCCCCGCCGTACGGGCAACCCGCCTGCGGTAGCGTCCGGCCGTCGGATCCGGCCCTGGGGAGACAGAACAGTGGCTTCGCTGCGGGACTGCCGAAAGGCGCTGGGGGAGCTGGGTGTCAAGCTGGCCGGCACCGACGACACGGTGCGGGCCCAGGTGCAGGACCGCACGGTCAGCTGCCGCCTGACCGATCTCGACGTGACCTTCCGCGGCCGGCTGGCGGGCGGCGCGCTGGTGGACGTGACCGACGCCATCTCCAGCGAGCCCGCGCAGATCCGACTCACGATGTCCAGCGACGACCTCGTGGATCTCGTCGCGGGTCGCCTGTCGTTCCCGCACGCCTGGGCGACCGGGCGGATCAAGCTGGACGCTTCCTTCCGCGATCTCCTACGGCTACGGTCTTTCCTCGCCTGAGCGGCCGAACGTCCGGAGCAGCTCGAGCAGCCGCGGCGTGGGCTCGGCGACGATCCCCGCGTCCTGGGCGGCCCAGGCGGCCGCCGCAGCGGCGCGTACCAGGTCGACGTGGAAGCGCGGCGATCGGTCCGCGGCGGCGGGCTCGGCCCCCACTTCCAGAGCCGTTGGGCGGCCGGGGCCCTGCGCAACCGAGGTCACCGTCGCGTCGCGCACGCGGTACTCACCCGGTCGCGCCACGACCTCCGGGTACGACTCGAGAACGCCGCCGAGGTCGGTGGCGACGAACGTCGGACGCGAGTCCGGGCCGGCGCTCAGCAGGTCCTCGACGCCACTGACTCCGGTCAGGACCAGCAAGCTGTCCATTCCGGCGCACACCGCACCCTCGATGTCCGTGTCGAGACGGTCCCCGACGACCAGCGGTGCCAGGGCGGAGAACCGCTCGGCCGTCTGGCGCAGCAGCGCGACTCCCGGCTTGCCGGCCACCACGTCCGGCTGCCGCCCGGTCACCTCGGCCAGCAGCGACACGAAGGCTCCGTTGCCCGGGGCGAGGCCCTGCGCTGTGGGGAGCGTCCGGTCGGTGTTGGTGGCCACCCATGGGAGCCCTCGCGCGAGCGCGTAGGCACCTTCGGCGAGCAGTCCCCACCCGAGGTCCGCCGTCCACCCCTGCACGACCGCCAGCGGTGAGTCGCCCGCCGCGGCCACCGGTACGAGGCCGACGTCGGCGAGTGCCTCGCGCAGACCCCGCCCACCGACCACCAGCACCCGGGACCCTGCCGGCAACATCCCGGCGAGCAGCCGCGCAGCCGCCTGGGCGCTGGTCACCACGTCGAGCGGCCCGGCCTCGACTCCCAGGGCGGACAGCTGCACGGCGACGTCCTCCGGGGTCCGGGACGCGTTGTTCGTGACGAAGGCCGCGCGGGTCCTGCGTCCCCTGAGCTCGGCCAGCGCGTCGACCGCGGCCGGGATCGCACGATCGCCGACGTACACGGTTCCGTCGAGGTCGACGATCACGAGGTCGTACGCCTCGCACAGGGGACGCTCGCCCGAGCGGTGCAGCCGCGACCGCAACGGCGGGACCGGGCTGCTCATGCCCAGTCCTCGACCGGCCCAGGACGCGGGCCGAGCTCGAGGGCCAGGAGTGCCGGTTCGATCGGGATCGGCGGGACCGCGTAGCTGGGGAGCTGCACGGGGTCGCCCCCGGCGTTCTCGAGCAGGTACAGGACGGTGTCGAGGGCGTCGGCGTACCGGATGACGTCGGGACGTCGGCGAACTGCCTCGGCGAGATCGTCCGCAGCCTCGTCCCACCGTCCCAGCAGAGCTGCGCAGAGCGCACTCGCATACCGGGCGAAGTCGTCCCTGGGCGCGAGTGCCAGCATGCCCGAGAAGGTCGCATGGGCCCCGAGGTACTGCCGGGCGCGGAACTGCCCCCGCGCGGCCACCTCCATCAAAGGCGCAGACTGCGGTTCGAGGCATGACGCCCGGATGAGCAGGGACGCCGCCATGGACAGCCGGCCCTCGTCCTGGAGCCGGAGGCCGATGCGGTACCAGTCGCGCGCCTGGTCACCCAGCTGGTCGACCCACCGGTCCTCCGCACTGACGTCGGCGTCCAAGGTGGCGTTCGTGCCGGCGCCCGTCGGCGTGGCCCGCCCGGCCTCGACTGCCCCGTCCGTCACGCTCGCGGTCGCCGACACCATCGCCTCGCCGTCGTCGCTCATGCCGCCGCGGGTACGCCGGTCGGGGCCACCGTACGATGCCGAGCGTGACCGCAGACGCCCGGGGAACCCGGCCCGGGCTCGTCCTGAACCCCATGCGCGGGCTGCGTTACGTGCCGGGACGCGTGACCGGGCTCGTCGAGGTGACCAGCCCTCCGTACGACGTCCTGGACGCCGACGGGGTGCTCGCACTCGAGTCCTCCGACCCGCACAACGTCGTTCGACTGATCCTCCCGAGGGACGAGGAATCCGGCCCCGAGGGCCGGTACGAGCATGCAGCGCGCGCCTTGCGCGCGTGGGTGTCCGACGGCGTGCTGAAGGCCGACGCGTCCGCAGGGCTGTACGTGTACGAGCAGTCCCAGGCCGGGCGCGTGCTCCAGCGCGGCCTGCTCGGCGCCCTCGGGCTTCGGGATCCGGCCGAGCGCATCGTCCTGCCGCACGAGGATGTCATGCCGGGCCCGGTGGCGGACCGGCTCGAGCTGATGCGCGCGGCCAGGGCCAACGTCGAGCCGATCCTGCTGACCTACGACGGTGGCGAGGGCACCACGGCCAAGATCGTCGCCCAGGTGACCAGCGAACCGGCGATGGTGACCGCGACCGGCACCGACGGGATCACCCATCGGCTCTGGCAGCTCACCGGTCGAGGCGACCTGGCCGCGATCGAGGCGGACCTGCACGACCGGCAGGCGCTCATCGCCGACGGCCACCATCGGTACGCGGCCTACCGTCTCCTCCAGCATGAGATCGGCGCCGTCGAGGGTGCCGGACCGTGGGACGACGGGCTCGCCCTGCTCGTGGACCTGCGGGCCCATCCGCCGAAGGTCGGGGCCATCCACCGGACGGTCGACGGGCTCAGCCTCGTCGACGCGGTGGCCGCCGCCGGGACCCTCTTCGACGCCGTGGACGTCCCCCCCGAGAGCGTTCGGACCCGCCTGGACTCGCTGCGCGAGGGCGAGCTCCTGCTGGTGGACGGCGAGCAGGCCGTGGTGCTCACGGCGCGCGACACCGAGACCGTCGGTCGGTTGGTGACCGACCGGCACCCGGATGCCTGGCAGCGACTGGACACCGCCGTGCTTCATCACGTCCTCGTCGAGGAGCTCTGGCGGGCGTCGGATGACCAGCTCCGCTACCACCACGACCCGGAGCAGGCCCTGGCGTATGCCCGTCGGCACAAGGCCGTCGGAGTGCTGCTGGCCCCGGTGACCGTCGAACAGGTCCTCGCCATCGCCGCGCAGGGGGTACGGATGCCGCGCAAGAGCACGTCGTTCGGGCCCAAACCCCGAACCGGTTTCGTGCTCAGGTCGTTCGACCTGGCCTGACTCCATCCGCGCCCCTCCGACGAGATCCTCCGACCGCGGACCTACGATGCCCGGACCGGGACCCGCTCCGACAGCGGGAAACCGAACATGTGGACAACTCCCGCAAGGAGGTGCACGTGGATGACGGTGCGGTCTCGGGCGACAGCGGCCCGAACCGGGACCGCGGAGCTGCCGTGGACCTCGGCGCCGAGGTGTTCGCCGTCGACACCCGGATGTCCGGGTACGCCGGAATCACCTCCGCGTATCTCGTCCGGGCCGAGCGCCCGTGCCTGGTCGAGACCGGGACGGCGACGTCGGCCGCTGTCGTCCGCGACGGGCTGGAGCAGCTGGGCGTCGGTCCCGACGACCTGGCGACGATCGTGGTCACTCACATCCATCTCGATCACGCGGGCGGGGTCGGGACGCTGGCGAGGATGTTCCCCGGCGCTCAGGTCGTCGTCCACGAGCGCGGAGCCCGGCACCTCGTCGACCCCGAGCGGCTGATGGCCAGTGCCCGACGCGTGTTCGGCAACGTGCTGGACGATGTGTTCGGGCTGCTCGAGCCGACCGACGCCGCACGCGTCGTCGCGCTCGGCGAGGTCGGCTCGATCGATCTCGGCGGTGGCCGAACGCTGTCCGCTTTCCACGCCCCCGGCCACGCCCAGCACCACTTGGGCCTGGTCGACTCCGCCACCGGCGACCTCTACGTGGGTGATGCCGCCGGGGTGTACGTCCCCGAGACGGCGGACCTTCGTCCGTCGACGCCTCCCCCGGACTTCGACCTGGACCTCGCCGTGACTTCGCTGCACCGTTTCCGCGACGTCGCGCCGAGCCGCCTGCTGTTCAGCCATTTCGGACCGGTCCACGACGTGGCGGGCTCGCTCGAGCGAGCCGAAGAGGAGCTCAGGCTCTGGGTCGAGCTGGTGCGCCAGACCCGCGCGAACGCGCTCGATTTGGACCATGCCGTCCAGCGGGTGACGGAGAAGACCGCCGAGCGCTATGCGGCCTATCTCGCGGACGAGTCCGTGCTGGAGAAGTTCGAGCATCTGAACGCGACGACCGCCAACGTGGTCGGCATCAACCGGTGGCTCGATCGCGTCGACGGCCCGACCGGAGGGATCGGGGACGCCTGCTCCCTTCGGTGACCGTCAAGCAGGTGTCAGGCGTCGGCCTGGTCGGCCTCGACGTCGATGAACACCGTGCCCCCGAGCTCGTCCAAGCGCTCCACAGCGTCCGTCTCGCCATCCGGGTCGCTCTCGGAGGCGCGCCGGAACCAGTCCGTGGCTTCGTCCGTGCGCCCGGCGGCGAGAAGCGCGTCCGCGTACGCGTAGCGGAGCCGCGCAGCCCACGGCTTGGCGGCGTCACGCAGCTCCGGACACTGCAGGGTGACGACCGCGGCGTCGTACTGACCGAGGTCACGTCGCGCACCCGACGCGACGATGCGCAGCTCCACCCGTGCGGTTCTGTCGAGGCGGGCGGCCTCTGGGCTGCCGGCGATCTCGAGGGCTCGCTCGGGCTTGCCCAGACCACGCTCGCAGTCGGCGATCATCGGCAGGAACTCGTCGGACCCGGACAACCGTCCTGCGGCGCGGAGCTCGGACCGGGCCTGCGCCCATCGCCCCGTGGCATAGGCGGTCACCCCGAGCGCTTCCCTGGCCGGCGCAACCCGGGAGGCGATGCGGGCTGCCTCCGAGGCGTGCAGATGCGCCTGCTCAGGTTCGTCCCCGAGCAGGTCGCGGGCTGCCACGAGACGAGCCGCCACCTCCTCGGCGAGCCCCTTGGGCAGGGTTCGGAGCTGCCGACGCACGTCGGGGTCGAGGGTGGCCGGGTCCTGTCCTTCAGGAAGCGGCGGCGCCGCGGACTGAGGGCGGGCGCTCGGCCGGGCCGAACGGGCTAACGAACGATCGGCAGGGCCGGAGCCGCGGCCCGTCCGACTGGCTGTTCCGCCCGCGTCCCGCGGCGCGCGACCGGGTCTGCCCTTACCCACGCCCTTTCCGGTCGTCTTGGCAGCGCTCGAGTCCGCCCGCGACGCACCGGAACTGCCGCGCGGTCCGGAACCGGGGCGCGGCGAGCCGGTTCGCGCCGTTGGCTTGTGCCTTCGCGCCCCGTCACCTGCTCCGCCCGAAGGTGCGGCCACGGTCGTGCCTCCTCTTGCACATCGGGAGCCGTGAAAAGCAATGAGGGCCACCCCAGCACGGGATGGCCCTCATCG